>CAVXYU010000028.1:0-162351 GCA_963766015.1 uncultured Actinomycetota bacterium
GTGGCGGGTGACGGGTGTGCGTCGGCGGGGCGGTGGGCGGGGCATGCTGCTGGCCCGGCCGGGTCGGTGTCGTTGGAGGCGCTGGCCGTCGTGGACCCGACCGGGCTGACCGGTGCCGAACTGGTCGACGCGATCGTGGCTGCGGAGAAGGGCATGTCGCTGCTGGCCGCGGTGCAGATGCGGTTGATGGCCGCGTTCGCGGTGCCGTTCGTCGCTGCTGATCCGATGCGCCTGGCCGCCCGGCTCGCGAAGAAGAACCGGTGCGCCGGCACCGACGAGGACAGCGGGAGCATCGAGGCCTACGTCGCGGAGGCCGCGACGTCGCTGGCCGCCGCGGAGGTGGCCGCGGCCCTGCGGATCGCCCCGGTCACCGGTGGGATCCGGGTCCGGGCAGCACAGAGCATGACCACGGTGCTGGCGCCGACCCTGCACGCGTTGCAGACCGGTGTGCTGGACCGTGGGAAGGCGCGGGTCATCGCCGAACACTGCGAACCCCTCAGCCCCGCCCACACCGCCGCCCTGCAGGAACTGGTGCTGCCCACCGCCGACGGGTTGAGCACCAGCGAACTCCGCGAGCTCACCGGGCTCGCGGTGATCACCGTCGACCCCGACGGGGCGCAGGACCGGCACCAGGGCGCGGTCCACCGGCGGGAACTGGCCCTGACCGCGCTGCCGGATGCGATGGCCAGCCTGAAAGCGTTCCTGCCCGCCGACGCCGCCGTGAAGATCTTCCAGGTCAGCGACCTGCTGGCCACCGGCACCGCCGGTGCCATCGGCGACAACCGCGGTATCGGCGCCCGCCGCGTCGACGCCCTGGTCGACATCGCCGACCAACTCCTCACCCACGGACACCTCGACCTGACCCACTACCTCGGCACCCACCTACCCGACCACGGCCAACCCCGCCCACCCCACACCAACCCCCCGGCCGCCCGCACCGGCACCACCACCGACACCACCGACACCACCGACACCGACACCACCGACGCCGGCACGACCACCGGCCACGCCGACACCACCGGCAACGCCGAGGCCGGCAGCACCGAGGCCGACAGCGCCGAGGCCGGCAACACCGGGGCCGGACCCGCCGGCGCGGTCATTCCCGCAGCGACCGGTGGGTCAGGTCCCGGCTTCACCCGGCAGGGCCGCCGACCCCACCTCACGGTCACCATCGCCCTGAGCACCCTGGCCGGTCACGACCAGCTACCCGGCAGCCTCGCCGGATACGGCGCCATCCCCGCCGGGCTGGCCCGCAGCATCGCCGCCTCCGCCGGCACCATCACCGCGATCAGCACCGACCCGGCCACCGGTACCGCCCGCAAAGCCGGCCACCTCACCTACCGACCCCGCCAAGACCTCCGCGACCAGGTCACCACCATGGCCGCGGTCTGCCAATTCCCGTCCTGCCGACAACCGTCCTGGCGGTGCGACATCGACCACCGAGACCCCTTCGACCACCCCCACCCCGAGCACGGCGGACCCACCACCACCGACAACACCAGCCCGGCCTGCCGACGGCATCACTTGTTCAAACACCACACCGCCTGGAAAACCACCGTCAACCCCGACAACATGGTCACCCACTGGACCAGCCCCACCGGACACGGCTACACCAAGCCACCCCGCATCACCGCACCACCGCACCTGTGGATGACCCACCCCGGCACCGGGATCACCGAACACCTCGAAACCATCACCAGCACCGCCACCACCCTGCTCCGCCCACCCCCGACCGCACCCAGCGACATCGAGGAAACCCTCGCGATGCTGCTCCTACAACACCACCTCAACCAACCACCCATCGAATGGGAACCCGGCAACGACCCCTGGCCCACCCACCCCCACACCACCGACGACACCGACACCACCGACGGCACCGGGGACACCGACGGCACCGGGGACATCGATGACGACACACCACCTTTCTGAGGCGGCGCCACCGTTCTGAGGGAGCGCCAGCGTTCCGAGGCAGCGCAGCGGTTTTGAGCCAGCACCACCGCCCCGGCCACAACTGGCCGGGCAACAACTGGCCGGGCAACAACTGGTCGATCAGCAACTGGCCGGCAACTACCGGTCGTGCGGGCTTCGGGCAACGACGCGGCACATGCCATCCGGCGCGACCACCCGTGAAGCCGGACGTGACAGCCGGACGTAACAGCGTGCGTAACAAGCGTCGGTAACAAGCGTCGGTAACAAGCATGCGTAACAAAATGGTTCGAACCATGGATCAGGAAGTCCAGGTCTTACCGGCCATTTCGACCAGTCGCCGCAGACGCGACCAATCAGGCGAAACCGGTTCTGCTGCAATCTGTTTGCCCCCAACCGTCCCCCGGCACCGGGTAGCTTGGGAACGGAGGGCGCCTTCACCGGTGTCCCGGGTCGCACCGTCCGGGTGCGGCACCTCAACGAAGAGGAGACTGCATGTCCGGTAATCGCGCGGTCACTTATCAGGGCCCGATGAAGGTCGCGGTGGAGAACATCGACTACCCGACCTTCGAGCTCAAGGACGGACCGGGCGTCAACCCGGCCAACGTCGGCCGAAAGGTTCCGCACGGCGCCATCCTCAAGGTGGTCACCACCAACATCTGCGGCTCCGACCAGCACATGGTCCGCGGCCGCACCACCGCCCCGGAAGGGCTCGTCCTCGGCCACGAGATCACCGGCGAGGTCGTCGAGGTCGGCCCCGGCGTCGAGTTCGTCAAGGTCGGCGACCTGTGCTCGGTGCCGTTCAACATCGCCTGCGGCCGCTGCAAGAACTGTAAGGAAGGCAAGACCGGGATCTGCCTGAACGTCAACCCGGACCGCCCGGGCTCGGCCTACGGCTACGTCGACATGGGCGGCTGGGTCGGCGGACAGGCCGACTACGTGCTGGTGCCCTACGCCGACTGGAACCTGCTGGTGTTCCCGGACAAGGACCAGGCACTGGAGAAGATCACCGACCTGACGATGCTGTCCGACATCTTCCCGACCGGCTTCCACGGCGCGTACACCGCCGGCACCAAGACCGGCTCCACCGTCTACGTGGCCGGCGCCGGCCCGGTCGGCATCGCTGCGGCGGTGTCCGCGCAACTGCTGGGCGCGTCCGTCGTGATCGTCGGCGACCTGAACGAGGAACGGCTGGCGCAGGCCCGCAAGATCGGCTGCGAAACGGTCGACGTGTCCAAGGGCGACCCGAGGGATCAGATCGAGCAGATCCTCGGCGTCCCCGAGGTGGACTGCGGCGTCGACGCGGTCGGCTTCGAGGCACACGGGCACGGCAAGGACGCCAGCGAGGAAGCGCCGGCAACCGTGCTGAACTCGCTGATGGACATCACCGCGGCCGGCGGGGCGCTCGGCATCCCCGGGCTGTACGTGACCGGTGACCCCGGCGCCGGCGACGAGGCCGCCAAGGTCGGGTCGCTCGTCCATCCGGCTCGGACTCGGCTGGGCGAAGTCGCACGCCTTCTTCACCGGTCAGTGCCCGGTGATGAAGTACCACCGCGGCCTGATGAACGCCATCCTGGCCGACAAGGTGCACATCGGTGACGCGGTGAACGCCACCGTCATCGGCCTGGAGGACGCCCCCAGGGGCTACGCCGAATTCGATTCCGGGGTGGCCCGCAAGTTCGTCCTGGATCCGCACAACATGACCGGAAAGCGCACCGCCGCCTGACCCACAGCGGCCCGATCGAGTCGGCCGCTGGAATCGCACAGAGACACAGCAACCGAGCGCCGCCGCCACAGTGGAAAGGGCACCCCTGAAAGGGCACTCCTGAAAGGGCACCGGAAACAGGCACCCTGAAACAGGCACCCTGAAACAGGCACCCTGAAACAGGCACCCTGAAACAGGCGGCGGCGCTCCGGTTGCCGGAGGCGACAATCGTCATCGTGACCGCCGATCACTCCCAGAGCCAGCGCCTTCGCGGCGAACACGTCGTCCTGGTACCCGTCACCGACGAGCATGTCGCTGACCTGCGCCGAATCCTGACCACACCGGAGGTCCGGGCGCGCTGGGGCAACGAAGCCGCCTCCGACTCATGGCCTTTCGACGACCCCTCGAGCGTCCGCTACGCCATCGTCGTGGACCTCACCGTCTGCGGCATGGTGCAGTTCTCCGAGGAGGACGAGTCCCGATACCGGCACGCATCGATCGACATCTTCGTCGACCCGGCGGTCCACGGGCGCGGCGTCGGAACGGACGCCGTCCGGACGATGGTCCGCCACCTGATCACCGACCGCGGACACCACCGGCTCGTCATCGACCCGGCAGCCGACAACGAACCGGCGATCCGCTGCTACCGGGCCGCCGGCTTCACACCCGTCGGCATCATGCGCCGCTACGAGAAGGACGTCGACCCGGCCACCGGCGAGGAACTGGACGGGTGGCACAACGGGTTGCTGATGGACCTGCTGGCGGATGAGTTCGCATTCTGAGAATCCCGGTTCGTTGACTGCGCCGGCGGAGAGGTCCCCAAACACCCACCCGCCACCCGCCACCACCAACCCGGCACCACCAACCGCAACAGCCCTCGATCGAAGTTCGGCCGGCAACGATCACCGTGCAAAGCTGGAGAGATGCCCGCCCACCTGAATCCTCGAGCCGGCAGGCGCGGGGCGAACGGCCGGGACTCCCTGTGAAACGTCGGCACCGTCCGGCGGCCGCCCTGGTGGCGGGGATCGTCGCAGCAGCGGTCGTCGCCGGATGTGACGTCGGATCGCGGGCGGACACCACCACGTCGACTGTCGCGCCCAGCACGGCGACTCCGACAGCCACCACCACGGTGTCGGTCACCCCGGTGACCCCCGACGGCCTTCTCACCGGGCCGGGCGTTGACGCCGGTTCCATCACCCTCGGGGTCCTCGTCGATCCGGAGGTCGACCGCGGATTCATCTCCGGCGTCAAGCTCTGGCAGGAAGCGGTCAACACGTCCGGCGGGCTCTGCGGTCGCGTCGTCCAGCTGTCGATCTCGGGTGACGCGGGCGTTCCCGCCGACCTGCTCCGGGCCTACGACGCACTCGGCCGATCGTCACTCGGGCTGATCACGCTCGAGTCGGACACCGGCTCAGCGGATCTCGAAGCGCGGATCCAGGCTGACCAGATCCCGACGCTGACGCCTGCGGGATCATCGGCCGCACTGGGCTCCAACCGGCCGGTCGTCATCGGCCCGACCGCGGACGTTCTGGCGATCAACGGTCTGGAGTACCTGGCGCAGCTCGACCGGGTCAGTCAGGGAGGCTCGGTCGGCGTCCTCACCGACGGGTCGGCAATGGCGACCGATGCGCTGAACGGCGCGCGCTGGTGGGCCGACGACCGGGGCGTCACCCTCGATGTGCGAACTACCGGCGAGGACACCGACCTGGCGAACTGGGGGTCAGCGACGTCGGTGTTGTCCCTCGCCGACCCCGCCACCACCAGCCTGCTGGCGGCCGCCACGCCGGCGGACACGACGATCCTCACGACCCTCGATGGGTATGACCCGGCCGCCTGGAGCAAAGCTGGGATCGCGGCCGCCGCGGCGGGAAGGGTGCTGCTCAGTACAGCGGCACCTGCCTACGGCTCTGATTACCCCGCCGCAGTCAGCGTTGCGGCGAGGGCAGCATCGACCGGCGTGCCGCCCGCGACCAGGCTGTTCGACGGATATGCGACCGGGGTGAACTGGGACCGGCTGCTGACCGACGCCTGCGCGGAACGGAACCTCACCCGGCCCGGCGTCACCACCGCAATGGGCACCGTCGGTCCCGCGTCGGTCGACTCGTTGTTCGGACCCACCGACCCGGCGCTGCCCGCCCAGAACGGCCGGCCGGCAACCCTTGTGTCCGCGATGTCGGTTGCGACACCGTCAGCGCAAACCGGTCTCGGCCCGCTGACCTGGCCGGAGGCTGCGTCGGGCATCGAGGACTACCTGCCCTGAGCGTCGAAGACAACACCCTGGGCAAGATCGGGGGTCTCCCTGGTGTGCGACCGGACCCGGTGGCAGCAAACTGTCCCTCATGTCCAACAATCCCGCGCCCTACCGCCGGCTGACGCTGTCCTCCACCGACAAGAAGATCGCCGGGGTGTGCGGCGGCATCGCCGAGTACTTCAACGTCGACCCGACTCTGATCCGGGTCATCGCCGTCGTCCTGGCACTGATCGGCGGCGGCGGCCTGATCGCCTACCTGCTGGCCTGGGTCATCATGCCGAAGGGCTGAGCAGCACCAGCGGGATCTCGCGCTCCGTCCTGAGCTGGTAACCCGCGTAGTTGCGGTGGTCCGCCGTCACCTGTGGCCACAACCGGGCACGCTGCTCCGAGTTTGCCACCGTTGCCCGCATCCGAACCGGCTCGGTGCCCTGTAACGCCACCAAAACGTCCGGATCCGCGACGAGATTGAGGAACCACGCCGGTGAACGATCGTCACCGCCACGCGAGGCCACCACGACCAACGCGTCACCGTCGCGGACCGGTGACGTCAGCATCACGGCCCGCTGTCGCCCGGTCTTGCGGCCGGTCGTCGTCAGCTCGAGGACCGGCATCCTGCCGGCTGTCCAACCGACGCGGCCGCCACTGATCTTGAGCGCCGCCCGGTGCAGGCCGTTCATCATCTTCAGGGTCACGTCGTGGGGCATGGTCCGAAACCTACGGTGACTACGGCACAACGGTCCTATCGCAGGCGGGCCTGCCGGAGCACTCCGAGCAACTCCTCGTACGGCCCGATCAGGTACGCCAGGTCGCCGGGCTCGAAACGGGTCGTACGGTGCAGCGGGTGTTCCATCACGCCGGTCGAATACCGCGTCAGCGCAACCACTCTCGTGTTCGCGGACAGCTGGTCCATGGCCAGACCGGCGAGCCGGCTGCCCGGCTCGATCGTCAGCCGGCTGACCATGAACGTCCGCTGGGCGATGGAGAACGAGCCAAGAACATCCAGCCCCAGCGCCGCGCCGACGAACCACGGCGCCGTGAGCTCCTCGGTGGACTGCACGTTGCTCGAAGCCGAATCGCCGCGCCGTTGTCCTGCCGAGGGCCCGGTCGAAGACCCTGGTGATCACCGGCACCGAGGCGAACGTCGCCATCGGAGAGCCGAATGAGATCGTGCACTGCGATGGCCGTCTCGATGTTGACCATGTCATTGCTGGTCATGATCGCCACCGCCGACGACTGCGCCAGCCGAGCCGCGTCGAGGGTGGACCGCTGGGTCGCGTCGCCGAAGATGACCGGCAGCTTGAGCTCCTGGGCCTCCGGCAGGAACCGGTTCTCCCGATCCCGCTCGATGATCACCACCCGTTTGCCGGCGTCGACGAGCGCGCTGGCAACCCGGATGCCGAAGGCGCCCAGACCGATGACGACCACATGCCTGGACATACCGCGCACCCGCCGCCGGCCGGTGGAGTCGTTGAGCCGGCGGCTGATCAGCATGTCGGACAGGAACGCCATCATCATCGCGATGGTGGTGACGCCGGCGGCCATCAGGAAGATCGCCCACATCCGCAGCCACGGCGACTGGTCGATGAAGTTGAAGTCGCCGTAACCGACGGTGGCCACGGTCTCGGTGCTGAAGTACAGGGCGTCCAGCAGGCTCATGCCGGGCCGGTCGTAGGTGAGCCACAACAGCAGGGTGGAGACCGAGAGCAGCGCCGAGCACCGCGCGTCAACGCCTGGTAGAACACCGGGTCGAAGTCCTTCAGCAGGCCCGACAGCACCGCCATCAACCGTGCCGGCGCACGGATCCGGTGCGGGGCGTCGGGCCCTGTCGGCGTGGACCCGCAGGTCGACCTGGTGATTCTCGAAGTCCGCCGCGGTGCCGAGCACAGCGGCGACGTCACCCTGACCGACCAGCAAGTCACGGTCCGGGCAGATCACCAATAGGTCGTCGCTGTCCTCGCCGGTGCCGCGCACCACGGCGATCGGCGCGAGGTCGCCGTACAGCGCTGCGCAGCGTGGCCGCCCGCGGTCACCGGCAGGGTCGCCACCAGGAACGACTCACCGCCGATCGGGACCTCGTGGATGCGCCGGCTCAAGCAGGCCTCGACGATGGCGGGAGCGGCCAGGCTGGCGACGTCCAGCACGGCGCCCGGGCCGTTGCCCGTCGCGCCATCGCGCGGCCGATCGCCTGGTTGCCCAACTGGGTGACCACCCGCACGTCGGGACGCAGTTCCCTTGCCACCAGGGCGATCTCGAGGTTCTTCAGCTCGTCGTCGAGGACGCAGACGACTGCGCGGGCGCTGATGGATGCCGGCGGCGATCAGGGTGGCGGCCGAAGTGCCGAAGGACGCGGCCGTCGACACGCCCCACCCGGTGCACGACGTCCAACTGGGTGTGGTCGGCGTACTCCTCGAGAACGGTGACCGGCTCGCCGGCGCGGTGCAGCTGCTCGACGATCCGCATGCCGATGCCTCCGAGACCGCAGACGATCACATGGCCGTGCGGCCGTTCGAGGTCGGCCGGGATGGGTGGTTCCAGGATCGGGGCTGGGTGCTGCACGAGTTCGCGGGCGGTGATCGACGCCGTGGCGGAAGCGTGCTTGTCAGTGACAGGGGGCGCGGCGGGAGTGGCGGCTGAGGCGGACGAGAACTCAGGCGCGAGATCGGCGGACACGTCGGTACCTCCCGTCCCCTACGGCCCATCGCGTCGTCGGGATGGGCACTGGCCAGAAGGCGACAATACCGACAGGCAGGCGTCGATGCGACGTTTTCGCACGTCGCGGGGGACGCCGATGCCTGCCACTGCCACCAGGGCGGCGACACCGGAGGGTGAGCCGGTGCGCCGGGAATGCCACGAGGGCGGCCCCACCGGAGTGGGACCGCCCTCGTGATCAAACGATGAAGCGTTGCTGCGAAGTGCTGTACCGGAAGGCTGGACTCAGTATCGACGCTTCGTCCCTGACAAGCAGGACTCAGAAGTCCATGTCCCCGCCGCCGGGCATTCCGCCGCCGCCACCGGCCGGGGTCTTCTCCGGCTTGTCGGCGACAACGGCCTCGGTGGTCAGGAACAGCGCGGCGATGGAGGCCGCGTTCTGCAGCGCGGACCGGGTGACCTTGGCGGGATCGATGATCCCGGCCTTGATCAGGTCCTTGTACTCGCCGGTGGAGGCGTCCAGGCCCTCGCCCGAAGGCAGACCCTTGACCTTCTCCGCCACGACGCCACCCTCGAGGCCGGCGTTGATCGCGATCTGCTTGAGCGGGGCCTCGATGGCGACCCGGACGATGTTCGCCCCGGTGGCCTCGTCACCGACGAGCTCGAGCGTCGCCGAGGGCCTTGATGCCGGCCTGCAGCAGCCCGACACCGCCGCCCGCGACGATGCCCTCTTCGACGGCGGCCTTCGCGTTGCGCACGGCATCCTCGATGCGGTGCTTGCGCTCCTTGAGCTCCACCTCGGTGGCAGCTCCGGCCTTGATCACCGCAACGCCGCCGGCCAGCTTGGCCAGCCGCTCCTGCAGCTTCTCGCGGTCGTAGTCGGAGTCCGACTTCTCGATCTCGGAGCGGATCTGGGAGACCCGGCCGGCGATCTGGTCGGCGTCGCCGCCACCGTCGACGATGGTGGTCTCGTCCTTGGTGACAACGACCTTGCGGGCGGTGCCCAGCAGCGAGATGTCGGTGTTCTCCAGCTTGAGGCCGACATCCTCGGTGATGACCTGGCCACCGGTCAGGATCGCGATGTCCTGCAGCATGGCCTTGCGGCGGTCGCCGAAGCCCGGGGCCTTGACGGCGACGGACTTGAAGGTGCCGCGGATCTTGTTGACCACCAGGGTGGCCAGCGCTTCGCCGTCGACGTCCTCGGCGATGATCAGCAGCGGCTTGCCGGACTGGATGATCTTCTCGAGCAGCGGCAGCAGGTCCTTGACGGCCGAGATCTTGGAGCCGTACAGCAGGATGTAGGGATCCTCGAGGACGGCCTCCTGACGCTCGGCGTCGGTCGCGAAGTACAGCGAGACGTAGCCCTTGTCGAAGCGCATGCCCTCGGTGAGCTCGAGCTCGAGGCCGAAGGTGTTCGACTCCTCGACGGTGATGACGCCTTCCTTGCCGACCTTGTCCATCGCCTCGGCGATGAGCTCGCCGATGGCCGGGTCAGCGGCGGAAATCGAGGCGGTGGCAGCGATCTGCTCCTTGGTCTCGACCTCCTTGGCGTCGGACAGAAGCTGGGTGGAGATGGCCTCGACGGCCTTCTCGATGCCCCGCTTCAGTGCCATCGGGTTCGCACCGGCGGCAACGTTGCGCAGACCCTCGCGCACCAGCGCCTGGGCCAGCACGGTGGCCGTCGTGGTGCCGTCGCCGGCGACGTCGTCGGTCTTCTTGGCAACTTCCTTGACGAGCTCGGCCCCGATCTTCTCGTACGGGTCCTCGAGCTCGATTTCCTTGGCGATGGACACGCCGTCGTTGGTGATGGTGGGCGCGCCCCACTTCTTCTCCAGGACGACGTTGCGGCCGCGCGGCCCCAAGGTCACCCGGACGGCGTCGGCGAGGATGTTCATCCCGCGCTCGAGGCCACGACGCGCTTCCTCGTCGAAAGCGATCAGCTTGGACATGAGGTGTTGGTCCTCCAGATTCGCCGGACCCGCGGGCGCTGTGGCACCGTGGTTCGGTCTTCAGCTTTGGGGATGGAGCTGGTCGGTGAAGGTGCCCGCGACGGACGAATCTGTAGGCCCGCGACCATCGGTGGCCCGGGCCTGGCGGATTCTCACCGCACCGACCTGGCACTCAGGTAGCCCGAGTGCCAACCAGGTTTAGCACTCTCGCCTTGAGAGTGCAACGTAACTCGGCGCCGGACGGCTCCGCCTTACGGTGCGGCGGGACCGGGTGCGAGGCAGGCCGGAACGGTGGGGGCGGGTGCTCTCGTCCGCGGGGCGATGCTCTCGTCCGCGGGGCGATGCCTCGTCCGCGGGGCTCTCAGCGTGGGGAGCGGATACCCGGCAGGAGCAACGCCCGCCATCCGGCCCTCGGCGCCGCGCGGGCCGCGCGGGCGGCAACCGGCTGGCAGCGCGTCGGGCCCAGCGCAGCGCCGAGGTCAGCAGTTCCCGGCAGCTGGCGAACCGCGCCCCGGATCCGGGTGCATCCCCCGGCTGATCACCCGGTCCAGCGGCCGCGGCAGACAGGCGAGCGCCGACAGCGACGGCACCACCCCCGAGAGATGGCCGGTGACCACGGCCGGGATGTCGCCGACATACGGCGGCCGGCCGGCGAGCGCGGCGAACAGCACGCAGCTGAGCGAGTACACGTCCGACGAGGCGCGGACCACCCGACCACGCAGGTGCTCGGGTGAGGCGAAGCGCGGCGAGCCGACGAAATCGGCGACGGCCGCCTCGGAGGATCGTCCGCAAGGAATCGGCACAGGCCGAGGTCGGTGAGGAACGCCCGTCCCTGCGCGGGCGCTCGCTGCCGCCGGACCGCCGCGTGCGACCCCGCGGCGTCCGCTGCCGTGGGACCCACCGCAGCCGGCCGACCAACACGTTCGACGGCTTCACATCCAGGTGCAGCACCCCCCTGTGCGTGCATCGCATCGAGGCGCGTCGGCCACCTCGCGCAGCAGCGTCAGCACCCGGCCCTGCGACAACGAGCTGGACGCGGAGCGCGGTGCGCGAGGTCGTCGCCGTGGTACCTGCGGCATCACCACGAGACGGCTGGTCGCCCTCCTGGCCCGGAATCCACCACCGGGAGCACACCGGGATGGTCGACCAGCGCCGCGGCGACCCAGGCCTGATCGAGGGAACTGCGCCCGGAAGGCAGGGTCGGCGGACCGATCCGCAGGCGCCTGACGGCGACCGCGGTAGGCCTGTCGGCATCAGCCGATCACCCGGCAGAGCGCCCGTCAGCCCATCAGGGACGTCGGGCCTCCGCGCGGTAGACCACACTCGTCCCACCGCGACCGATGATCTGGCCTCAGCCGGTAGGCGGCCGATCCGGCGATCCCGTTGTCCATCCGGCGTTCCCGCCGGGCTCGCTCGCGGCCGGACGCTCGGCAGCACCGTTGCTGGTCACGGCGGGTTCGGCCGACACAGCACGAACGGTAACTGCGAGCACACGCCGGGCGCGGGCCGACTCGGCCCTGCGACAACCGCGGCCGCCCGAACCGGCCGCCCGACCGCGCCGCGAACGGACCCTCGAACCTAGGGTTTCACCCATGCAACAGCTCGCGCCGGACGCCGGTCAGCCCCGTCGAACTCCGTGTCCTGACCGGGCCGAACCTGTATTTCGCGCGGCCCGCGGTGAAGTTGACGCTGGACGCCGAAGGGGGTCCTCGGCGCCGAGCCGTCGGCCGTGGTCGCCTGGCAGCGGGCACTGCGGGTCCGCAACCCGACGGTGGGGCTGCCGCATTCGGATACCAGGGCGCTCGCCGCCGCCGAACTCGGGGCCGCCGTCGTCAGGCGGGCTGCGGGTGCGTTGGGTACCCGGGTGGCCGCGGTCGCCCGACCCGGCGACGACAACACCGTGATCGTCGCCTACCCGTTCCGTCACCGGGGTACCGCGGAGCTGTTCGGACTCGAGGCGGCAAAAGCGTTCGCGGCGATCACCACCGAGGCCGGGACCCACTGGCGGCGCTGGGCGAGATCCCGAAGGCACTCGCCGGCCACGACCCGGGTGAGACGGTGCGGCCGATCCGGCCGGCCATTCCGGTGGTCGCCGTCACCGGAACCAACGGCAAGACGACGACCACCCGACTGATCGCACATCTGGTCAAGGCCGGTGGACGCACACCCGGCTGGTCGTCCACCGACGGGATCGTCATCGACGGTGAGGTGGTCGAAACCGGGGACTGGTCGGGTCCCGGTGGCGCGGCCAGGGTGCTGGAGGATCCGCGGGTTCAGGTCGCCGTCACCGAGACGGCGCGCGGCGGCATCCTCCTGCGGGGCGTCGGGACCGCCGTCAACGATGTCTCCGTGGTCACCAACATCAGCCCTGACCACCTCGGACTCCTCGGCGTGCACACCGTCGAGCAGCTGGCCGAGGTGAAATCGGTGATCGCCCGGATCACGAAACCAAGCGGCTGGACCGTGCTGAACGCGGACGATCCGCTGGTCAGGGACATGCGCCTGGTCTCGAGGGCGCGGCCGTGGTTCTACTCGCCCGATCCGGACAACCCATATCTCGACGAGGCACTGGAAGCGGGCGGGCGGGCGATCACCGTGGTGGACGGGCGGATCGTCGTCCTCGGCCGTGGGCTCGATCCGACGGTGGTGATGGACGTCGCCGATGTGCCTTTGACGCTGGCCGGGGCGTCGCGGGTGAACGTCTCCAATGCGCTCGCCGCAACCGCGGCCGCCCTCGCGGTCGGCGTTTCGTTGGAGGCCGTCCGCACCGGGTTGGCGTCGTTCACCGGCGGCGCCGAGCAGAACGCCGGTCGGCTGAACGTGTACCGCATCGACTCGATCGCGGTGCTGCTGGATCTGGCCCACAACGAGGCGTCGCTGGCATCGCTGCTGGAGGTCGCGGACGCGCTGCGGCTACCCGGCGGCGAACTCGCCGTGGTGCTGGGCACGGCCGGCGACCGCACCGACGAGGCCATCCATGCCATGGGCGCGATGGCCGCGCAGGCCGCGGACCGGCTTGTCGTCGCCCACCGGATCAGATATCAACGCGGCCGGGAGCCCGGCGAGATGGAACGCATCTGGCGCGCCGGTGCCGCCGAGGCGGGTGTGGTGCAGGTCGACGAGTCGCCGGACGAACTGTCGGGGTTGGTGCACCTGCTGGACGAGGCCTCGCCCGCACTGCCACCGGGGTCCGCGGTGGCAGTCTGCGCGCTGGAGCAGCGCGCGGAGATGGCGGCGGACATCGCGGCACGCGGCGGCTCCGAGATGACCCCGGACGAGGTGGCCGAACGGGTGCGGCGCCGGGCCTGACGGTGACCGAACGGGTGCGGCGCCGGGCCTGAGCCCAGGTGACCGAACGGGTGCGGCGCCGGGCCTGACCCCACTGTCAGCGGGGTGAGCCGACCATCAGCGGGCAATGAGCCCCGCTGTCATCAGTTGGGCGGCGTCACGCAGCAGCCTGCCGTGGACCGCGTCGACGTAGTCGGCGACCGCGGCCGAGGCGGGTCGATCGGCAGGCGGTTCGAACCGTCCGTGATGGATGCGACCACCCGGACCGGCGATCATCCACTCGACGGCACGGTCCCCGGCAACCTCGGAAAGGTGTCTGACAAGAGTTGTCGCCGCGGAATCCGGCGTGTCGGTCACCGTCTCCAGACCTGCTGTGCTGCAAAGTGAATACTGCAGAGAACTCACCATTGAACCTCCCCAAACGGCGGCGCGTGATCCCCGCTGCGCCCGGTCGAAACCGTACCGCAGGTGCATTTCCCCGCAAGGTGCCGAGCGTTGTTTCCACCCGGTTGTGCCGGTTGTTGGTTGCGCTCCGTCACCCGGCCCTGGTCGCACCAGGCATCATGACCGGCATGCGCACGGTTGAGCAGCACGCTGCGGTCATCGCGGGGCTCCTGTCCCCCACCCCCGTCACTCCGGTATCCCTTCTGTCGACGTCCGGACTGGTCCTCGGAAGGGACCTGGTCGCCCCGATCGACCTGCCACCGTTTGCCAACTCGGCGATGGACGGCTACGCAGTCCGGGCGATCGATGTCGAACAGCTTCCCGTCACTCTTCCGGTGTCCCAAGACATCCCGGCTGGTCGCTCCGACGTTTCACCGTTGCGCCCCGGTACCGCCGCCCGGATCATGACCGGTGCCCCGATGCCGGCCGGCGCCGACGTCATCGTCCAGGTGGAGCGGACGGACGGCGGCACCGATGCGGTACGGATCGACAGCGCGCCCGCCCCCGGCGTTCATGTCCGGACACCCGGCGAGGACGTCACCGAAGGCAGCGTCGTGCTCCCCGCCGGGACGGTGATCGGGCCGCCGCAGATCGGGGTGGCCGCCGCCCTGGGCTTCGCCGAACTGCCGGTTCGCCGGCCACTGCACGTGCTGGTGCTGTCCACCGGCAGCGAGCTCGTCGAACCCGGGCGGCCGCTCGGAGCGGGTCAGATCTATGAATCCAACGCGCCGATGCTGGCCGCCGGGATCACGGCCGTCGCCGCCCTGGCCACCATCGAGCACTTCGTCGCCGACGACGTCGCCGGTTTCCGAGCTGCGCTGGCCCGTGCCGCCGAAGGGGTCGACCTGATCGTGACGTCCGGTGGCGTATCCGCCGGCGCCTACGAGGTGGTCAAGGACGCGCTCGACGGGCGGGGCATCGAGTTCGCGAAGGTGGCGATGCAGCCCGGGATGCCGCAGGGCGCGGGCCGGTACGAGATCTCCCCCGGGAGGTTCGTGCCGATCGTGACGCTGCCTGGCAACCCGGTCAGCTCGTACGTCTCGTTCGAGGTCTTCCTGCGGCCCGCGATCCGGGCCGCCATGGGCCATCCCGACGTTACCCGGCCGGTGTTCGAGGCTCCGCTCACCGCCGCCCTGGATTCGCCCGCCGGGAAACGGCAGTTCCGCCGCGGCCATCTGGACACCGTTGCGGGCACGGTGGCGCCGTGGGGCGGCCCGGGCTCGCACCTGTTGTCCTGGCTGGCCGGCGCGGACTGCATGATCGTGGTGGAAGAGGACGTGACGCACCTCGACGCCGGCGAGCAGGTCGAGGTCTGGCTGCTTGCCTGACGCGGCGGAGGCAGTGCTGGGCCCATCGGCCCGAAGGAAGGAATCGGCGTGCCCGAGGGCCACACCATCCATCGACTTGCCCGCGATCTGCTGCGGGCGTTCGGCCGTCGGCCGGTGTTCGCGTCGACGCTGCAGCCGCGGTTCGCGGACGGCGCCGGGATGCTGGACGGTGCAACACTCACCCGCACCGATGCGCACGGCAAGCACCTGTTCCTGGTCTTCCGGCAGCAACGGCCCGCGGATCGCTTGCTGCACATCCACCTGGGCCTGTACGGGAAGATGCCCATCGCCGCCACGCCGGTCCAGCCGCCGCGGGGCGCGCTGCGGCTCCGGCTGGAGAACGAAACGGCTTGGGCGGACCTGCGCGGGCCCACCGCCTGCGAGCTGATCTCCCGCGCCGAACGGGATGTCCTGCTGGGCCGACTGGGGCCAGATCCGTTGCGCGCGGACGCCGACCCCGAGCGGGCGTGGGCGCGCATCACCCGGACGAAGGTCGCCATCGGCGCGCTGCTGATGTCGCAGGACGTGCTGTCGGGCATCGGCAACGTCTACCGCGCGGAGGTGCTCTTCCGGCACCGGATCAATCCCTACCGGGAAGGCAGGTTGGTCACCCGGGCTGAGTGGGACGCGATCTGGACCGACCTGTGCGTGTTGCTGCGCAGCGGCGTGAGAGCGGGCCGGATCGTCACCACTCTCCCCGAGGACCGCGCGCGCCGGAGCGGACGGCCGCGCCGGGACGACTCGTTCTACGTCTACCGGCGGGCAGGTGAAGCCTGCCGGATCTGCGGCACGGAGATCCTGACGGCGCCGATGGTGGCCAGGAACCTGTTCTGGTGCCCGAACTGTCAAGCGGTCTGACGCAAGCCGCCTGACGCCAGCCGACTATCGGTCGGTGGGTGGCTACCGGCCGGTGGGTGGCTACCGGTCGGTGGGTGGCTTCTCGTCCTGAGCCGATGGGAGGAGTCCGGCAAGGCCGGAGTCCTTCGACACCCCGGCATCGCTCGCGTCGCCCATGGACCTGACGTGGTCCACCGCCTTCGCGACGCTGCCGATCACGCCCGTCTCGGAACGGCCCGAACCGTCGCCGGCGAGCCCGCCGGCAAGCCCGGCTCCGCCCGAGAGCCCGGACCCGACGTCTGTCAGGCCGGCGGTGTCCAGCATGTTGCCCTTCTCGCCCATCACGTTCTCCCTCGATGTTGCTGTGGTGGATCTGGATCAGCGGTGTTCGCTGTTCGTAGTGCCGCGGGCACCGGCGCCCATGGGTCAGGATCTGGTGATGGAGTAGGACCAGGTGAGCGGGTACACCTTGGCGTTGCAGCCGTTCAACGCCGAGACCGTCACCGTGCCGACGCCGGTGAGGGACTGGACGGCGCCGGACGCGTCGGCCGGGCCTGCCTTCAGCGTCACCGACCAGGCGTCCTCGACGGTGATCCCGGGACTGTCCTTGCACGGTTCGGTTGCGGTGCCGCTGAACTTCAAGGTCGATCCCGCCACCGCCGCCGTCCCCCAGCCCTTCGCCGAGACAGCGCAGGTCGGCGCGGCGCAGGCTGCCGTGAGCGTGAGGTCGAGCGATTCGCTCGTACCGATCGCCGCCTCCGGATGACCGCTGTTCGCGGTGATCGTCCGGACCCCCGAGTACTTGCCGGCGATGGGATTCGCGGCCGGCGCACCGGAACCGGTGCCGGCGGATCCAGTGCCCGCCGATCCGGCCGTGGCCGCCGGCGCGGCGGTCGCGGCGGTGGTCGCGGCGGCGGGGGTCGCGGCGGCGGTGGTCGCGACCTGGGAGGTCCCGGGTGCGGAGGTCCCGGGTGCCGAGTTTGCCCCCTGGGATGCCCCAGCCGCCGACGACAGCGCCGACGAGGTGGCCAGGGGAGGTGCGGCGGCGTCGGCCCCCGCCTGCGGATCTTCGCCGGGGCGGGCGACGGCGAACACCACTGCCGCGACCATCACGACCACCGCGACGACGGCGCCGACGGCGACCGCCGGGCTCGACAACAGACCGGCCTTTCCGACCGAACCGACGGCCGAACCTGCGGCCGAACCGACAGCCGAACCGACAGCTACCGGCGTCACCGCGGGCGGATGTGTGGGCGCGTGCGAGGCGTTGACCTGGCTCGTCGGGTCGGGCTGCTGGTCTGACTCGGACCGGCTGCGGTCGTCACGCCGTCGCTTGCGGGGCCGCCAACCGGCTCCCGTCAGCTCACCGGTGAGTGGGTCCCGTTCGGCGCGCGCCACTGCTCCGCGCACCAGGCGGTCGAAAGCCGCCAGCGTTCGGATCCGACCGGGCAGGTTGAGGGCGGCACCGGTCCGGGTGGTCGCGAGCGCCACGAGTTCGTCGTCCAGCTCGCCGCTGTCGACCTTGTCGAGGAACGGCTGCACCTGGGCCGCCGGTACCTCGAGGTAGCGAACGGCCGTCCCGACCATGATTGCGAAGACAACCGACTCCCAGGTCGCGGCCTCCGCTTCGACGCGAACGCCAGGTCGCTGCCGGGGGCGCAGTGGATCGATCTGTCCGGTCGGCTCACTCACGACCATCCACCTCCGTCGGCAGCGGCAGGCGACCGGCGACCAGGTCGTCGACGAGCTGCAGGTCGTTCTCCGTGGCGATCCGCCGGACGTGGGCCCGGGCCACCCGCCAACATTCCTCGAGGTGTTGTTGCGCCGTCCGGCTCCGGCTCTCCACCGTCCGGAGCGGGCAGCTGCGACCGAGGCCGTAAAGGTCCGCGCCGAAGGCACGCCGGTCCAGGAAGGTCCCGAACCGCTCCACCGCCGGAACGCTCGCTGCGTCGATCCGCGGGGGGAGTCGACGGATGGCGGCGCCGCGACGGCTGCAGGCCAGTGCGGCACCGGTCGCCATCAGGATCGCGGCACGCAGTCCGTCACCGCGGATGAATTCGCCGCCCAACTCCAGCCTGCCCGGCCGCGGGCGCACCAGCAGGCCAGGGGAATTCCGTCCGTCCATCAGCAGCATGAGGCCGACGGCGAAGCGGGGAGCGAACAGCCGCGCCGCCCCCAGCACGCGATCCTCGGCGACCGAGACGTTGAGGTGGGTCGAGTAGCCCTCGATGCGAAGCCCGGGCGGCAGTGCCGTCAGCAGGCACACCCGGCCCTGTTCGGTGGACTCGACAACCCGATCGGCGAATCCCCGCTCGAGAGCGATCGGTGGCGTCGCGATCTCGGCTTCCCGACCGTCGACCGTCAGGGCGCCGCCCCAGCCGCAGCGGTAGGCGTTGGCATCCGCCGGATCGAGTCGACGGCCGCGAATGTCGAGTGTGTGGATCAACTCGCGGAAGTCGACCGGGCCGGCCGCGTCGAGAACCCGGTATTCGTGCTCGACACCGCACCGGGGCGGTGTCGCCGCCGGCCCCAGCACACGGGAAATCGGTCGAACCTCTTTCGAGGCAGCCAGACGAAGATTCCCCATCACCCGAACGCTACTGCGATTCTCACTCTAAGTATACGGTGCGAAGCTCTATCGATCGAGTGATACCGATCGCTGCACGCGTAAGGCCCAACGACGGCTGCACCGCTTATGTGGTGTCCCGATCGCGCGGCAGGAAGGAATCGTCGTACGCGGCAGTCAGCGGCCCGCCTGCATCTCCGGTGTTGACCACACCCGTCGGTTCGATCAGGACGGCCTGAACCTCGCCATCGGCCATCGGGCAGTGCTCGACTCCCCGCGGCACCACGAACAGCTGCCCGGGCAGCAGTGTGACGTTCCTGTCGCGCAGCTGGATCGTCAGCCGACCGGCGATGACAAGGAACAGCTCGTCGGTCTCGTCATGGCTGTGCCAGACGAACTCACCGGCGATCCTGACCACCTTGATTTCGTAGTCGTTGAGCCGGGCAACCACCTTCGGCGACCAGTGCTCCGCGAACGCCGCGAACTTCCCGGCGAGGTCGACGACGAGGGGATCCATTGCTCCAGTATCGGATCAAGCCCCGACACGAAGCCCGACCACGACGGCGCGATGGTCGCTGCCGCCGCCGGCCAGCACCTGGTCGGACAGCGTTTCGACGCCCCGGGTGAGCACATGATCGGGCCGGGTCAGCGGGAAACCGGCGGGCCAGGTGAACCCGAACCCGCCGCGCACCGTTTCCCGCGAATCGGCGAGCTCACCGGTCAGCCGGTCGAACTCGGGGTCGGTCCCGGCGGTGTTCAGGTCACCCATCACCAGCACCCGCACCGAGGGATCCGCGACGACGACGCCTGCGAGTTCGGCGACGGCCCGATCCCGCGCGGCGGTGTCCCCCGGCCTGACCGATGGCAGATGGACCGCGTAGACCGCGATGTCGCCGCCCGGGTGATGGACGACGACCCGGAAGGCCCGTGCCCAGCTCAGCCCGAGCTCCAGCGGCTCCGGATCCTCCATCGGCCACTGCGACCACAGGCCGACGGTGCTGACCCGCGCGTGGTGGCCGTAGCCGGCATCGAGCACCCTCGTCGCGTCGCTGTCGCCGACGATCTCCTGCACCGACACCAGCCCTGCGCCGGTTTCCACCAGTGCCCGCGCGGCGGCCCCCTGGTCGGTGTTGCCGGCGCCGACATTCTGGGTGGCGACGACGAGATCGGAAGCGCCGGCGGGAACCTGGGCCGACATCATTTGGGGCGCGAACACCGCCGACCACACCATCGCCGCGACGATCACGGCGGACACGGCCCACCAGGCGCGGCGCACGACAGCCGCCACCGCGAGCAGGACCAGCATCACCACGGTCCAGGGCAGGAAGCTCGTCCACGCCGCGCCGGCACCGTCGAGCGACGGGATCGAGGCCGAGAAGGCGATGCCGGCGGCGACGGCAGTCGCCAGCACCGCGATACCCAGACCCCGCAGGGAACGGCGGTGCTTTTGCGGCCGAGAATCGCGTGCATCCGGTTGCGGGAGGGAAAGACGTGGCAGCGGCATGGTGGAAGAGCTCACGTGGCGGGGACGCGTCATCCGCCTTGCTGGTTGCCCACCCCGACGAGTGACACCCCCGCGACCGGCACCCACCCCGGCAACACCTGATAGGGCGCAGTACGTTCGCCCCATCAACCCGGGGCCGGTCGAGCCGGCTCGAGGCGGAGGCGTGATGGCGGGCGGCGGCACCGGCAGCAACAGCACCAGCACCAGCACAGACAGCACCAGCGACAACAGCACCAGCGACAACAGCACCAGCGACAACGACAACCAGGGTCTGCCCACGTTCAGCTCGCGGGACTGGGTCGCCACCGCCGCCGGCCTGGCCGAGCGGCGGCCGGATGCGGCGATCATCGGCGCCCCGTTCGACATCAACACCACCCACCGGGCGGGCGCCCGGTTCGGGCCGCGTGCCCTGCGCTCCGCCGCCTACGACCCCGGCACGTACCACCTCGACCTCGGGCTGGACATCTTCGAGTGGCTCGACGTCGTCGACGCCGGTGACGCGTACTGCCCGCACGGGCTCACCCCGCCGTCGCACCGCAACATCGAGGCCAAGGTCGCCGACGTGCTGCGCGCGGACGCCTTCCCGGTGATCATCGGCGGCGACCATTCGATCACCTATCCGGCCGCCACCGCGGTCGCCCGGCAGATACGGCTGGGGCAAGGTCGGCCTGCTGCATTTCGATGCGCACGCCGACACGGCCGACAGCATCGAGGGCAACCTGCACTCGCACGGCACGCCGATGCGCCGGCTGATCGAATCCGGCGCCATCCGCGGGCGGAACTTCGTGCAGGTCGGCCTGCGCGGGTACTGGCCGCCGCCAGAGGTCTTCGACTGGATGCGCGAGCAGGAGATGACCTGGCACCTGATGCACGACGTCTGGGACCGCGGCATGCGGCCGGTGATCGCCGACGCGATCGCCAGGGCGGGCGACGGTTGCGACTGGCTGTACCTGTCGGTCGATATCGATGTCCTGGATCCGGGGTTCGCCCCGGGCACCGGAACGCCCGAGCCCGGTGGGATGAATCCGGCCGACCTGCTGCGCGCGGTGCGCTCCATCGCCCTCGAGACACCTTGGTCGCATTGGATGTCGTCGAGGTGTCGCCGCCCTACGACCAGGCGGAGAGCACCGTCAACAACGCTCATCGGGTTGTTCTGGAGACCCTGGCCGCGCTGGCCAACAAGAAACGGGAGCAGGCCGGCGGTGCCGTCACCCGTCCCGGCAGCCGACCCGATCCGGCCACGCTGCGATTCCCGGTCCGGCCGGACGCCTGGTCACGACCGGACCCGTCGAACAGCTATTCCGAGCACGATCACCACCTGCGGGGGCATCACGACGACCATGCCTGACTGTTGCCGGCCGGCCGGGCGGCGAACCGTCCGGAGAACCGCATGGACCTGCTGATCCTCGGTGGCACGGCGTGGCTCGGCCGGGAGATCAGCCGGCAGGCGGTGACGCGCGGGCACCGGGTCAGCTGTCTCGCGCGCGGTGCGAGCGGGCCGGTTGCCGACGGGGCCACCCCGGTCATCGCGGACCGCCGGCGACCCGATGCGTACGACGAGGTCCGCGGTCGTGACTGGGACGCCGTCGTGGAGGTCTCCTGGCAGCCCGGCCTGGTCCGTCCCGCGCTGAGCGCCCTGCGGGATCGGGCCGGCCATTGGACCTATGTGTCGTCGGTGAGTGCCTATGCGGCAGAGGGAATCGTGCACGCGGACGAGTCGACGCCCCTGCTGGCGGCCCACCACGGCGAGGAGGCGACCCGGGCGCAGTACGGCGCGGCGAAGGCGGCGTGCGAGCAACTCAGCGCCGACCTGGCCGGTGACCGCCTGCTGGTCGCCCGGGTGGGTCTGATCGGCGGACCCGGAGATCACACGGGGCGCACCGGGTACTGGCCGGCCAGGTCGGCTCGCGACACCGCCGGCCCCATGCTCGTCCCGGACGCGCCGGACCTCCCCGTGCAGGTCATCGACGTCCGTGACCTGGCCGGGTGGCTGATCGACAACGCAGAGGCCGGACGGACCGGCAGCTACAACGCCGTCGGGCCGGCTCAGCGGTTGTCGGACTGGATCGGGCTCTCCCGGGAGTTCGGCGGCCACACCGGGCCGGTGGTGCGTGCGCCGGAGGAATGGCTGCTCCGGCAGTGCGTCGGCCAGTGGGCCGGCGCCGAATCGCTGCCGCTGTGGGTTGCCGGACAGCATCGGCCGAGCTGGTCAGGGGCCGCGGCGGCCGCCGCGGGACTGCAGCACCGCACCCGTCGGCGACTCGTCGGCGACCTGCTCGATTGGGAACGGGAACAGGGACTGCACCGGTCCCGCGGCGCCGGTCTCACCGATCGCCGGGAGCAGGAACTGCTCGCCATCCTCGGCAGTTGCTAGGGCGGATCCACCGCCCAACCGGTCATCCGACAGCCGCCCCGACGACAGTTCGGAGACGACACCATGCTCGAGATCAGCACCCTTGGCTGGGTGGTCACGATCGCGGTGATCGTCGGGCTGCTCGCCCTCGACCTGATCCTCGCCGCGGCGCAAACCGCACGCCGTCGGGTTCAAGGAGGCGATCGCCTGGTCGGTGTTCTACATCGCCGTGGCGATCGCGTTCGGCTTCGTCTTCATCGTATTCGCCGGCGGCGATTTCGGCACCCAGTACTTCGCCGGCTACATCGTCGAGAAGAGCCTGTCGGTCGACAACCTCTTCGTGTTCGTGATCATCATGACGACGTTCGCCGTACCCGAGAAGCACCAGCACAAGGTGCTGACCTTCGGCATCATCATCGCGCTGATCCTGCGGGCGATCTTCATCGTGCTCGGCGCCGCGCTGCTCGAGCTGTTCGCGGTGATGTTCCTGCTGTTCGGCATCCTGCTGATCTTCACCGCGATCCAGTTGTTCCGGCACCGCGACCAGGACCCCGACATCCAGGACAACGCCTTCGTCAAGCTGACCCGCAAGGCCATCCCGGTGACGGACGAGTACCACGGCGGCAGCCTGTTCACCCGGATCGACGGGCGCCGGTTCGCCACCCCGCTGTTCATCGTGCTGATCGCGATCGGCAGCACCGACATCCTGTTCGCGCTGGACTCCATCCCGGCGGTGTTCGGCGTCACCGCGGAGCCCTACATCGTCTTCGTCGCCAACGCGTTCGCTCTGCTGGGGCTCCGCGCGCTGTTCTTCCTGGTGAAGGGCCTGCTGGACCGGCTGGTGTACCTGTCCACCGGGCTCGCGCATCATCCTGGCGTTCATCGGGGTGAAGCTGGTCCTGCACTGGGCGCACGGCATCTGGCCCGGCGCGCCGGAGATCAGCACGAACCTCTCGTTGCTGGTGATCGTGGTGGTGCTGACCGTCACGACGGTGGCCAGCCTGATCAAGAGCCGCAACGACCCGGACCGCCAAGGCGCACGCCGGCTCGCTCCGCAACCATCCCGCCGCCGACCAGCCGCAGGGCCTGACACGTGACGGCGACGGGGTGGAACCCTGATCCGGCGGCCGACGGCCCATTACCGTCGGATGCCATGAGCACCCTTGACGACTGGATCGTGCAGGCCTCCGGCGCCCTCGACCTTCCGCCGGACTCGGTCACCACCGACCTGCGCGACGAACTGCTGGATCTGACCCGGGACGTCGCGCACGGCGTGGCCCGGATCGCCGGCCCGCTGACCTGCTACCTGGTCGGCGTGGCGGTCGGTCGCGGCGCAGGCGCCGTCCCACGCCCTCGCGGCGCTGACCGCGCTGCTGCCGGCAGCCGAGCCGACGCGCGGCAGGCAACGCGTCATGAGCTGGCTGTCCTGGGTCTTCTTCGGCGCCCTCGCCGGTTGGGTGGCCTCGCTGGTGCTGCGGGACAAGCGGCGCGGCTGCCTGACCAACATGGTCACCGGCATCCTCGGTGCGGTGCTGGCCGGCTTCATCTACCGCTGGGCCACCGGCGTGCCGTGGAACTTCGGCTGGGACTGGGCCAGTTTCGGGGTCGCCTGCCTGGGCGCGCTGGGCCTGCTGCTGGTGATCAACCTGGTCACCAGGGCGGGCCGGAGCAGCCGATCGGGCTGACCCGGGCGACGGTCTCGCGCCGACCCGGTGCGCCGCCTCGCGGCCGGCCGCCGTCGGTCACAGGGCGCCCGAGGCGTGCTCCGGGACGACCCGGATCACGACCCGCTCGTCGCGGATCATCGCCTGGCGGTATTCATCCCAGTCGGGATGCTCGCCGGCGATGGCCCGGTAGACCCGCTCCAGCAACTCGAGCGCTTCGGGCTGGTCCACGATCTCGGCCCGGCCGTCGATCTGCACCCATGATCCGTAGAACTCCTCGGTGAAGACCAGCAGCGACACCACAGGGTCACGACGGACGTTGCGGACCTTCGCCAAGGGAGCCCGGCTGGACACACAGACGGCCCCGTCGACCACCCCGGCGTTCACCGGAGACATCTGCACGAGGCCGTTCTTTCGGCGGGTTGCCAGCACGGACCGGGAATGAGTTCTGATGAAGATGAGCGCATTGTCCAGTTCCATCGGCATAGTGTGCGCCAGGACCGGCGCGAAACGTCGTCCAGGCAGAAGGCAGGTCACATGGGCTTCGGAACGCTGGCCATCATCGCCGCGGCAGGGTTGATCGGTCCTTTGCTGTCCATCCGCTCCGGGTGGAACATCCCGATCGTGCTCGGCGAACTCGTCGCAGGCATGATCCTTGGCGTCACCGGCTTCGGGTGGCTCGACGCGTCCGACGGCACGTTCAGTTTCCTTGCGCAGATCGGTTTCGCGTTGGTCATGTTCGTGGCCGGCTCGCACGTCCCGGTACGGGACCCGATCCTGCTGCGCGGGATCAAGGTCGGCACCCTCCGTGCGCTTGCCGTCGCCGTCTTCGCGGCCGGCCTCGGGATCGCCATCGCAGCGCTGTTCGGCACCGGCAACGCACCGCTCTACGCCGTGCTGATGGCGTCGTCCTCGGCCGCCCTGATCCTGCCCATCGTCGGCTCGCTCCAGCTCGGCGGACCGCCGATCCTCGAGTTGCTGCCGCAGATCGCCATCGCGGACGCCGCCTGCATCGTGGCGCTGCCGCTGGTCAGCAATCCCGCCCGCGCGCTGCAGGCATCGCTCGGTGCGTGCGCCGTGATCGGCGCGGCCGGGTTGCTGTACGTGGCGCTGGGCAGGTGGAAGGCCACTGCATCCCGCAAGAAGGTCCACCGCCTGTCGGAGCGGCGCAAGTTCACCATCGAACTGCGGGTCAGCCTCGCGATCCTGTTCGGGTTGTGTGCCATCGCCACCGCCACCCACGTGTCGATCATGCTGGCCGGATTCGCGTTCGGCCTCGTCGTCGCCGCCATCGGTCAACCCAGGAGGCTCACCAAGCAGCTGTTCGCCCTGACCGAGGGCTTCCTCGGTCCGCTGTTCTTCGTCTGGCTCGGCGCGTCCCTCAACGTCCGGGACCTTGCCGAACATCCCTCGCTGATCCTGCTCGGGATCGCGCTCGGGATCGGCGCGCTGCTCGCGCACATCACGATGCGGGTGACGGGGCAGCCGCTGCACATCGGCGCGATGGCCTGTGCCCAGCTGGGTGTCCCGGTCGCCGCGGCGACCCTCGCGACGGAGGCGAACCTGCTGGCTCCCGGGGAGGCGCCTGCACTGATCCTTGGCGCTCTGGTGACGATTGCGATCACCACCGTTGCCGCCGGATTCGCTGCCAGAAACCCGGCATCGGCCCTGCCACCGCAGACCGCGGGGGCGGAAGGCGACCCTGCCGTCGGGTCCAGTTAGCTCCCACGGGTTAAATCAGGTCTGGCTTATATAAGTCATACATGGCATAGTTGGCCCGTGCACGCGTTCGACGTCCTCGGCGATCCCGTTCGGCGCAGGATCCTGGAGTTGCTCGCCGATGGCGAGCAGTCCTCCGGCACTGTCACCGCGGTGATCCAGCAGGAATTCGGCATCTCGCAACCCGCTGTCTCCCAGCACCTCCGGGTGCTGCGGGAGAGCGGCTTCGCCATCGTGCGCGCAGACGGCGCTCGTCGGCTCTACGCCGTCGACTCCACGCCCCTGCAGGAGATCGACGCCTGGTTGGAGCGCTTCAGAGGGTTCTGGAGCCAACATCTGGATGCACTTGCCACCGAGCTGGCACGGGGTCGTCGGGAACGCCGGTTGGCGGCCGACGACGCGACCGCCGGCCCACCGACCCCTGACCGGAAGGACGAACGATGAAGGACCTCGCAGCCCACCTCGCGGCCATCCACCGCAGCGTCGACCACCGCACCAGCGGGGACGACCAGACCGCGGCGGACAGCTACCGCGTGACGCTCCGGCGGCGCTACGACGCCGAGGCGGCAGACGTCTGGAGCGCGTTCACCGACCCGGAACGGGTCCGGCGGTGGTTCCTGCCGCTGACCGGCGACCTGCGGGTGGGCGGCTCGTTCCAGCTGGAAGGCAACGCCGGCGGCGACATCCTGGCGTGCGAACCACCCGCGCTGCTCCGGGTGAGCTTCGGCGGGCCGACCAGCGTGGTGCAGGTGCGGCTGACCGCGGATGGTGAGCACACCGACCTGGTACTCGAGCACTCGGTGCCGGCCGCGATGGCCGGCAGCGGCGCCGGGGCCTTCTACGTCGGGCCCGGGTGGGACGGCGCCCTGATGGGACTTGCCCGGTTCTTGGCCGGCGAGGTCATCGACGACCCGGCTGCCGCGGCGAGTTCACCGGAGGCCGAGGAGTTCTCGCTGGGGTCCATCGCCGCCTGGGTTTCCGCGGTGACGGAGTCCGGCACCGCCGGTGCCGAGCAGATCGAGGAAGGCAGGCAGCTGGCCCTGGCCCAGTTTGCGCCCAGCTATCTGCAGCAACAGAGCACGAGCATCTGATCACCGCACGGGGTCCGCGCGTTCAGCACCGCGGGACGGTCGGTGCGGCCGTGTTGCCGATCGGACCGCTCGGGGTCGACGATCGTCGGGTGTCCACCACCTCCCGCTCACCACTTCCCCCGTCGACCGCCGCTGAACACCACGCGCTGATCGAGCGCCTCCCGCTGGAGGCCAAGGTGCGGTTGCTGACCGGCGGTGATGTGTTCACCCTCGCTCCCGAGCCGGCGATCGGCCTCCGTACGGTGGCCCTGTCGGACGGGCCGACAGGGGTCCGCGGCCTCAAGTTCATCGGCGGCCGCACCGTCGCGTTGTTTCCCAACGCGACCCTGCTGGCGTCCGCATGGAGCGAGGGCGTCGCGCATCAAGTGGGCGAACTGCTCGCCGAGGAGGCGATCGCGCAGGGCATCGATGTGGTGCTGGGACCGACCATCAACCTGCACCGATCGTTGCTCGGCGGCCGGCTCTTCGAGGCGTACTCCGAGGATCCGTTGCTGACCGGCAGGTTGGCCGCCGCTTACGTGCGCGGCCTGCAGAGCAACGGAATCGGTGCCTGCCTCAAGCATCTGGTGGCCAACGAGTCGGAGACGGCGCGGAACACGATGAACAGCGTGGTCGACGAGACGACGCTGCGGGAGCTCTACCTGCTGCCGTTCGAGATCGCCGTCCAGGACGCGCAGCCCTGGTCGATCATGGCGGCCTACAACGACGTCAACGGTGTCGCCGCCACCGAGCATCACCACGTCCAGAACGAGATCGTCAAGGGCGAATGGGGTTTCGACGGCGTCATCATGTCTGACTGGTTCGCGACCAGGACGGCGGCGCCGGCGGCGAACGGCGGTCTGGATCTGGTGATGCCAGGTCCGGGCGGCCCGTGGGGCGATGCGCTGATCGGGGCTGTGCGCGACGGCGAGGTGGACGAGTCCGTCATCGACGACCACCTGGCCAGGATCCTGCTGCTGGCCGAACGGGTCGGGGCCCTGGGTGCCCAGCCCCAACGGCCGACCGACCTGCCGACGCCCGGTGGCCCCGAGCGGCGGGCGCAGCTGACCGAGCTCGCGGCGGCGGGCATCACGGTGCTGACGAACCGCAACGACGTCCTGCCACTCGCCGCCGGCACCCACGTTGCGCTGATCGGCCGACATGCCGTGCAGACGATCTGCATGGGCGGCGGTTCGGCGCAGGTCAACCCGCCGCATCAAGTGAGCGTCGCGGACGGGCTGTCCGCGCTGCTCGGCGACGCCGTCACGGTGACCGATGGCGTCGAGGTACGGACCCGGTCCGTCCCCGCCCGGCCGGGTTTCGTCACCGATCCGGAGAGCGGTGCGGACGGCACCCATGCCTGGATCTACGGCGCGGACGAAGCGCTGCTCGAGGCGAGGCACCTGCCGGGCGCGCTCGCCCAGGCCGGCTACGACGACAACTACCCGCAGCCGGTGGGTCGGGTGGTGGTGCGCGGCAAAATGGCGGCTTCGGGTGAGATCGAGTTGGGCGTCGTCGGCAAGGGAAACTGGTTGGTACAGAACGGTGATCAGACGATCAACTGGGAGGTCGCCTCCACGTCAACGGGTTTCGGCGACGACATGCTGGCACCCCCGTCCCGGTCGGAGATCGTGACGCTGAACCACACCGGCGTCGTGCAGATCGAGTTGACGGTCGCCGCTGACGACGCAGGCCCGATGGCCGGTGTCGCAACAGCGGGACTGATCGCCAGGCCGGCCCCGCGGGATGCCGACGAGGTGATCGCCGAGGCCGTCGCCGCGGCTGCTGACGCCGACGTTGCGGTGGTCGTCGTCGGGTTGACCGAGGAGCAGGAGACGGAGGCCGTCGACAAGTCGACGTTGCACCTGACCGGCCGTCAGGACGACCTGGTCAGGGCGGTGTCCGACGCGGCGGCCCGGACGGTCGTGGTGGTCAACTCGGCCACCCCGGTGATCATGCCGTGGCTCGACAAGGTCGACGCCGTGCTGTGGGCGGGACTACCCGGGCAGGAGGGCGGTCATGCCATCGCCGCGGCGCTGCTCGGGACGATCGAGCCCGCCGGCCGGCTGGTGACCACGTTCCCGACCGACGACGGATTGACTCCGGCCTGGTCGGTGACCCCGGTCGACGGTGACCTCGTGTACGGCGAGGGCACGTCGATCGGCTATCGCGGCCACTTCGGCGGCGCCGCACCGAGGCCCGCGTTCTGGTTCGGGCACGGCCTCGGATACTCGACCTGGGACTACCGGTCGGCGACGATCGCCGGCGGAAGCGCCGAGCAGGGTTTCGAGGTGTCGGTGACGGTGACGAACATCGGATCGAGGACCAGTCGTGAGGTCGTCCAGGTCTATTACCGGCCCGCCGAGCACGACCAACCGGTGCGGCTGGTCGGCTGGCAGCACGCCGAGGTTGCCGCCGGCGCAACGACTGTCGTTCGGGTCGACACGGACCCGCGGATGTGGCGGCGGTGGGACGAGCGGGCCGGCGGGTGGCGTCAGCTGGCTACCGGCGGTGAGCTGCTGATCGCCCGCGGCCTGGGCGACATCAAGGTCAGCATCGACCTGGCGTCGTTGCCGATGGGGTGATCGGGCACCGGGCTTCGGGCTCCGGCATCAGGAGGTGAGCCCGCCCGGCAGCACCACGACGCCGTCGTTGTCGCACCACACCCGGTCGCCGGGCCTGAACGTCGCACCGCCGATGGTCACCTCGACGTCCTGCTCACCCGCGCCGGTCTTCGTGCTCTTGCGCGGGTTGCTGCCGAGCGCCTTGATTCCGATGTCCGATCGGGCGAGGACATCGGCGTCCCGGACCGCGCCGTTGATCACCAGACCCGCCCAGCCGTTCTCGATCGCGAGCCCGGCGATCAGGTCACCGGTCAGCGCGGTGTGCACCGACCCGCCGCCGTCGACGACGAGGATGCCGCCGTCTCCCGGGGTGCCCAGGATCGGACTTCAACAGGGCGTTGTCCTGGAAGCAGCGGACGGTCCTTACGTCGCCGCCGAACACCGCACGACCGCCGAACTGCCGGAACTGGGTGTCGCAGACCTGGAGTCGATCCCCGTATCTGTCGTAGAGGTCGGCGGTCGAGAAACTGTCCATGATCAGTCCACCCCCACCGTTGCGCCGCACCGTGGGCAGGTGGTCGGCGGCTCGACGGGCACGAACAGGCCGCACTCCGGGCACACCCGCGGGGCCCAGCACACCGGGTCGCCCCCGGTGTCGGTGTCGGCGTGGTCGACCGGCGGGAGGTCGTCGGGTTCGGTGGCCGTCATTGCGTCACGCGCGTCAGGCCCGGTCGTCGAACTCGTCGGCGGAACCGGCTTGCGCCCGGTGTCCCAGCGCTTGCAACTCGTCCCAGACGGCCCGTGCCCGATCGACGCAGACGACCACCAGGTCACCCGGGTTCGCCCACTCGACACCGACCCTGGTGGCCTCGATCTCGTCGAGCACCACCTCGATCTGCTTGAGCCGGCAGCCCTCGGACTGCTTCTGTTTCGCACCCTCGACCACCAGGCCCGCCGTCTCGCCGGGCGCCCGGCCACGGAGCCGGACGTCCTCCCGGACGATGATCCGGTCGAAGTGCTTCGCCGCCTCCCGGCCCAGGTCGATGATGTCCTGATCGCGCCGGTCGCCGGCGGTGGCGATGACGCCGATCCGCTGCGGCCGTTCCCACGACGCGCCGTCCTCGAAGAACCGGTCGACGAAATCGCCGAGCGCCACCATCGCCGGCGCGTTGTGGCAGTAGTCGACGATGACCGTGACGCCCTTGACCTCGGTCATGTTCATCCGGCCGGGCGCGGAGTAGTAGGACGGGGTGAAGGAGCGCAGCCCGGCGCGGATGTCGTGCAGGTGGGCGCCGGCACAGTACGCGGCGCCCGCCGCCGCCATCGCGTTCTGCACATTGAACATCGCCTTGCCGCCGAACGTGGCGGGCAGCAGGTGGGTGTAGGCGAGCGGCATCCGGCGGCGGCCGTGCACCAGCACGATCAGGTCGCCGAGTTCGCCGGGTTCGAGGATGACGGCCTTGCCGCCGCGCCGGCAGTGGTCGGAGATCATCCGGTTGTCCGGCACCAGCGAGAACCACACCACCTCGCCCGATGAGGCCCGGCGCATCCCCGCGACCAGCGGGTCGTCGGCGTTCAGCACCGCCGCGCCGTTCTTCGGAACCGCCTCGACGATGACCTGCTTGACCTGCGCCAATTGCTCGATGGTGTCGATGCCGCGCAGGCCCAGGTGGTCGGGCGCGACGTTGAGCACGACGGCCACGTCGTTGCGGGAGTAGCCAAGGCCCTCCCGCAGGATCCCGCCGCGGGCCACCTCGAACACGGCGAAATCCACCCGCGGGTTCTGCAGCACCATCCGCGCCGAACGCGGGCCCGAGGCATCGGACTTGATGACCAGCCGGTCGTCGATGACGATGCCGTCCGTCGAGGTCATGCCCGACCTTGCGGCCCATGCCCTTGAAGATGTGCGCGATCATCCGGCTGCAGGTGGTCTTGCCGTTCGTCCCGGTGACGGCGACGATCGGGATCCGCGCACTCGTGCCGGGCGGGAACATCAGGTCCACCACCGGTTTCGCCACGTACTGCGGGTCGCCGATGGTCGGGTGCGAGTGCATCCGGAAACCCGGGGCCGCGTTGACCTCGCAGATCGCCCCACCGGTCTCGCGGACCGGCTGGGTGATGTCGGGGCAGAGGAAGTCGATGCCGGCGATGTCCAGCCCGACGACCCGCGCGGCCTCCTCGGCGATGTCGACGTTGTCCGGGTGCGCCTCGAAGGTGCGGTCGATGGAGATGCCGCCGGTGGACATGTTGCCGGTCAACGCGAGTTTGACCATCTCGCCGCGGGGCGGCACATCGGTCATCTCGTAGCCCTGGTCGCTGACCAGCTCGACGGCGGCCTCGTTGACCTCGATGCGGGTCAGCACCTTCTCGTGGCCGACCCGCGCCGCGGGTCGGCGTTGGTATGCTCGACGAGCTCGGCGACCGTCTTCGACCCGTCACCGATGACGTGCGCCGGCACCCGCTCGGCGATCGCGATCATGTGGCCGCCGACCACCAGCACCCGGTAGTCCTTGCCGGTGATGAACGACTCGACCAGCACATAGCCGCGGCGGGACTGGTCGTAGGCCTCGTCGAAGGCGGCGCGGACCTCGGCCTCGCTGTTCAGGTTGATCGCCACGCCGCGACCGTGGTTGCCGTCCAGCGGCTTGAGCACCACGGGGTAGCCGATCCGCCGGGCGATCCGCACCGCGTCGTCGGCCCGGCGGACCACCTCGGATGTCGGCACCGGCAGGCCGGCGGCGGCCAGCAGCCGGTTCGTCAGTTCCTTGTCCGAGGCGATGTCGACGGCCAGCGAGGACGTCAGCGACGTCATCGTCGCCCGGATCCGGTGCTGGTTGACGCCGTGCCCGAGCTGCACCAGCGAGCCGGAATTCAGCCGCTGCCAGGGGATGTCGCGGGCGATGGCCTCGTCCAGGATGGCCTGGGTGGACGGCCCGAAGGCGACCCGCTGGCAGGTGCGGAGGAAGTCGTCGTGCTCGGTGTCGAAATCGAAGACTCGAGTCGTCGGCCGACAGATCGTTGCCCGGCACCAGGTAGTTGACCAGCCGGACGGCGAGCCGCCCGGCGAGCGTCGCCGACGGTCTCGTCCAGGTAGCCGAAGATGACGTTGTAGACGCCCTCCTCGCCGGTGGACCTGGTCTTGCCGCGGGTGATCTCGTGCCCGGCCGTCCGCTGGATCTCCAGCGCGACGTGTTCGACGACGTGCCCGGCCCAGGTGCCCTCGATCAGTCGCTCGACGAAGCCGCCGTCGCGCCCCCGCGAGCACTGGTGGTCATGCAGGCCGGGCAGCAGTGCCAGCAGGGACTCGGTGAAGCCGGGCAGCGTGTCGGTCGGGAACTGCTCCAGCCGGCCGATGTCCACCACCATGTGCACGGCGGGCTCGTAGGAGTAGTAGTTCGGGCCGCGGTAGACCCGGGTCTCCCGGATGGTGATGTCGGGCCGGCCGGGCTCGGTGACCGGTGCCGGCGGGCTGCCTTCGGCCTGAGCGTCGGGTGCCACGTCACGGCCGGCGGGACCACCACCGGCGGGACCGCCGGCGGCGGAGCCGTTGCCCTGTCCGTCGGGTGCCGACCCGGTGGCCGTCGTCGCGGTCTCTGCCGACTCTGTCATGTACGCGCCTTCCCAACAGCCGGACAATGCTGGGCATTCTGCCCCCCGTCGGGAACCGCCGCGCTACCGGGGACACCGGCGGCGCAGGGCCGCCGTCACCGCGCCGACCAGCGCACTCGAGGTGTGAATTAGGCCTTTCGAGTGGAAGTCGGGGCCGGAACGCGTGATCGTTGTGCTATTGCTACGACCGCACCCACCGTAGGGCTGCACGAGGACGTCGAGTCCATCGTCGGCGCCCTGGTGTCGCGTGCCCGCGTGGTGACCGGGATGGACATCGCATCGGCCGCTGTGCGGGACGCGGACGGCCAGTTCCCGATGCGGGTGTACCGCGGCGTGCGCTCGGAGGAATTCCGGGCGCTGCGGATCCGGGAGGGTGCCGGCCTCGGCGGCCTGGTGCTCCGCACCGGCGAGCCCGCCCGGCTCGCCGATTACCACCACTCGCGGATGATCACCTCCGACTACATGGCCGCCGTCGACATCGAGGGCTTGCACGGCATGGTGTGCGTCCCCGTTCTCGGCCCGGACGGGATCTCGGCCCTGCTGTACGCGGCGTTGCGCAGCCCCGGCTCCCCGGGGGACATCGCCGTTGTCCGGCTCGAAGGCCTGGCCACCGAGGCCGGCACGGCGCTGCACCACATCGCGGCCCGGGCGAGCCAGCTGGAACTGTCCGCTCTCCAACTACGGCAGACCATCGCCGGCCGGCTGCACGATTCGATCGCCCAGACCCTGTTCACCGTCGGTGTGCTGGCCCACCGCTACCGTCAGGACCGCGATCCCGTGCTGCTGACCAGCGGTCTCGCGGAGATCGAGAACATCGCCGCGGCAGCGCGCTCCGATCTGCGGACGACGCTGGCCGATCTGTCCCGGGTGCCCGACGGGCGCGCACTCGACCTTGCGCTGGTGGCAGAGGGCCGCACCTTCACCGCCGCGACCTCGGTGCCGGTGTGGTGGAGCCACCGCGGAACGCCGCGGGCGCTGGCGACCGAGGTGTCCGAACTCATCATCGACGGGCTTCGCGAAGGACTGCGGAACGCCGTCAAGCACACCCGCTCCGACCGGGTGATGGCAACCCTGCGCTGGGGCGCAGCGGAAGTGGTGCTGCTGCTGCAGATGCCCTGGGGTGACACGGCCGATCGCGGGCCCGCCGAGCAGTCCGGCCCGTCCACCACCACCGCCCCCGGTTCGCCGGGGTCGGGTCTGGGCATGCTGTCCGACCGGGCGGAGATGCTCGGTGGACAGCTGGAGCTGACCGTCGACCCTGACCCGGACGCCTTCGTGGTGCAGCGGCTGACGCTGCCGGTCCCGGGATACGGCTCATGAGCCCCCCGATCAAGGTGCTGATCGTCGATGACCATCCGCTGGCCCGTCGCGGGGTCGCCTCGCTGCTGACGGAGGCGTTCGGCGACCACGTCCTGCGTGAGGCCGGAACCACTGCGGAAGCGATCAAGGTGGCCAGCACCTTCCAGCCGCAACTGATACTGCTCGACCTGCGCACGCCAGAACCGCCCGGGCCGGTCAGCGCGTGCGCCAGGCTCAAGGAACGCAACCGCAACGGCCACATCGGGATCCTGACGGCGTACGCCGAGATCGATCTGCTCCGGCAGTGCCTCGCGGCGGGCGCCGACGGTGTGCTGCTCAAGGACGCCGAACCGGCGGACCTGGTGGTGAAGCTGCGTCAGCTCGCCGCGGGCAACCGGGTCATCGACAGCAGGGTCGCCCAGGCCCTGGCGGTCGACCTGGTCAACACCCTGCGTGGCCGCACCGAGCACATTGTGCTGTCACCGCGCGAACGGGAGGTCCTCGACCTGCTGGCCGAGGGCTGTTCGAATCGGCAGATCTCCGCGCGGCTGTTCATCGCGGAAACCACGGTGAAGGGTTATGTGGCGGCTCTGCTGGACAAATTGGGTGTCGATTCCCGGCTCCAGGCCGTTGTCCGGGCGACCCAGCGCGGGCTTTTGTAACAAAGTGTTATGAACGTCGGTCCGGGAATCCGGTCGCGACCCGATGATTGACGCATCAATCGTTGTCCGGCATTCACCGATCTGGGCCTGGAACGCGAAACACCACCGGGGGCCGAGGCCTCCGGTGGTGTTTGCTGATCGAAATTGCCGGGGAGATTACTTCGCCAGCGACCGGTTCGGGATGATCGGCTTGCCGAAGGTCGCCGCGGCCACGCCGGCCAGGCACAGCAGCCATGCCCACAGTGCTGTGGCGATGCCGAAGTAGCCGCCGATCTTCCCCAGCGTCGCATTTCCGGACAGGTCGCCGAACGCGAGAATGAAGAACGTCACGGCCAGGATCGTGAACAGCCCGGACAGCAGCACGGTGGTCCGGAGCGATGCGATCACCATGATGACGGTGAACATGCCCCATGCGATCAGGAACCAGCCGGTGGCGGTACCCACGTCAGCGGGATTCGCCTCCTTGATCGTTCCGACATAGAGAGTGGCGTAGGCCCAGTAGGACAGCCAGAATCCCCCGTACGACGCGAACGCCGTTGCGCCGAAGACGTTGCCCTTCCTGAACTCCCACATGCCGGCGAGGATCTGCACGATGCCGCCGTAGAACAGGGCGACGCCGAACACCACGGGCCCCGTGTCCTTGGGGATGAGCCCCGAGTTGACCATGCTGAGCAGGAAGGTGGTCAGGGCGAAGCAGGCCAGGCCCAGCGGTGCCGGGTCGGCGATCGACTTGACCGACTCCGAGGCCATCTCCCTCGCCCGGGCAAGGCTGCCCTGTGTCGGATCGCTGTAGTCCGGGGGGTTCGCAGGTGCGGCATGAGACGCCGGCGTTTGCGTTGTCATCTTCGATGCTCCTTCGTTGGGGCGTTGACGTGCGGGTGGACCGGGATCAGGGGACGAACGTTCGTCCGGATACTCGTGGCGCGCCGACGATGAGTGACCGCACAAAGGCATTCCCGCCGTAGCCGTACTCGGCAAGGTTGGCGGCCGCTCGTCCCGTCAGTAGGTGACGAACGCCATCTTGGCGGATTTCCGCGGATATGTCCTCGGCAGATTTCCGGGACATTTCAAGACCTTCGATTGCCGGTGCGGCACTCTGCTCGGGAAGAACCGGAGCGGAGAAAGTGCCGTCGCTGTGGTATTCGCCGGATGACGGCGGTGTGACGCGGTCGGTTGTCCGGTCCGGACACATCCGATCTGAGAGCTGGGAAAAGCGCAGCGGGGTGGGCGGGCTTTCCATGACGTCAGACTCCCGGATCCGCGGCTTCATCGTTGGCGCCGTAGGTCACATAGGAGAAGGCCCAAAGTCCCGAATGTCGAGCGAAGAACACGAAGTTCGTTCTTCGGGCCCGGCAAACAGCGTCCTTTAGGACTACCTCACCGCGGGGTCGCGCTCCGGCGGGGCCCGTCAGGTGGAGGCCGGGCGGCGCCGCAGTTCCGAGGTGGTCTCGTGAGCGCCCTCGGCGGCGATCCGTCGGCTCCGTGGCCGGGATCCGGCAGGCACGTCCGCCGGCACCGCCACCGACGGCTCGTCCGCAGTGTCGGGGAGGCCGGGTGCGGAAACCAGTCGGCGCGCCACCAGGTCGAACACGGCGCCCCGGGGCAGCGTGTGCAGCTTGACGCCGGACATCATCAACGGCTGGGTGCCGGTGGCCGTATAGGAGGTCGTGATGATCTCCGCGCCGTCGACGACGGTGACGACGCCCCGGCCCTTGACCTCCATCAGGCCACCGGGCCTGATCACCGCCGCTGTGTCCTCGTCGACGCCGATGCCCAACTGTGCGGGATTGGACGCGATCAGCGCGAGCAACCTGCCGAAGCGGTTCCGCTGGGTGAAGTGCTGGTCGACGATGACGTCCTGCAGCAGGCCGAGACCCTGCGACACCTGGGCGATGCGGAACTTCGGCGTCGCGCCGCCGCTGCCGAACGAAACCATGTGCGCCGACAGAATGCTGGCGCCCGCAGAGGTACCGGCCACCAGCGCCCCCCGCCGGTGCGCCGCAACGATGGCGGCGCCGAGCGGGGTCCCGACGATCAGTGTTGCCAGCTTCACCTGGTTGCCGCCGGTCATGAAAACGGCCGTCGCCCGGTCGACTGCGGCGACCAGGTCGGGTGCGGCGGACTGGCCGCGGCTCTCCGGGCGGATCCCGACCACATCGGTCACTCCGAGGGTGGAGAACAGCTGCAGGTAGGCGTGGGTGATCTCGTCACCCAGCGAGGACGCGGTGGACAGCACGACGATCCGGGCACCGGAGCCGCCGGCCAACCGGACGACCTCGCGCAGCACCGTCATCCGGCCGATCTTGTCCTCGGCGCCGCCGATGGGCATCACCACGCCACCGGTCGCCGGCGGGCCGCCGACCACGGGAGCGTGCGCTGCGCCGTTGGCGGCCGTCGTCATGACGGTCAAGGTAGTCGAGCAACGGGCCGAACCCCGCACCGCAGCAGCCGCCCGCGCGGGGCGGTTACCCTCGACAAGACGCTCGACGGCAACTCCATGGCAGCTCGACGGCAGCTCTGTGGCAGCTCGGAGGTACGCAACGGATGACGACCGCCCGCCCATCCGCAGGCGTCGCCCGCGACCAGCTCGAGGCGCTCGCCGGCGTCGTCGAGGATCTCGCGGGGCAGTTCGATCTCCGTCCGCTGCTCGACCGGGTCCTGCGGCACGCCGCCGAACTGCTGGGCTGCGACAGCGGATCCATCTGCACCGTCGACCAGCAGGCGGGCAGCTACCGCAAGGAGGTCGACCTCGGAGTCTCCTGTCGCTGCGGGGACGAGTTCCCGTTGACCGAGGGGGTCACCGGGGAGATCCTCCGGGCCGGCGGACCGGTGACCTTCGCCGAGTACTCGCAGGTGCGCGGGGGGCACATCGACCCGGTGGACCGCCGGAATCTGCACGGCACCATCGGCGTGCCGATCCGCTGGGCCGGTTCGGTGATCGGTGCGTGCATCGTGTTCAGCAGGGACCCGGACCGGAGCTTCGGGCCCGAGGACGTCACCCTGCTCGAACTGTTCGCAGGGCATGCCGGGCTCGCGATCGTCAACGCGCGGATGCACGCGCGGGCCGCCGAGTTGGCGCGCGCCGAGGCAACCGGACTGGAACGGGAACGGGTCGTGCGGGATGTGCACGACTCGGTCGCCCGGGCGCTGGCCTCGGTGGTGCTGCATCTGGACAGCGCGGGCGACCCGGCGGAGCAGGTGTCAGGTCATCCGGCGCCGCGCCTCACGACAGCGGGCCCGGCGGCCGCCGACCCCATCGAACTTGCCCGGCAGGCCGCACGGCTCGCGCTGCGGCACACGGCGCAGCCGCTGTCCGCACCCCCGACGAACCCGGCCGCCCGCACCGAGGTGGAGGACGGCATCGGGGCCGAGGTCGACCGGGCGCGTGGCACCGGGCTGGACATCAGGCTGGTCGTCGCCGGCCCGAGACGGCCCCTCCCGGGGGATCTGGGCCGAGTGCTGGTCGCGCTCGGCAGGCAGGCGATCGCGAACATCGTCGCCCACGCCGACGCGCGAACCGCGAGGGTCGGGCTGGTGTACGGCGCGTCGGAGGCGGTGCTGCTGGTGCAGGACGACGGGGTCGGCTTCGACCTTGCCGAGGTGCCGAGGCCCGACGGCAGCCGGGTGGGTCCGCGCGGTCCCGGACTTCCTGAGCTGGCCGAGATCTCGGAACGCGCACGGGATCTCGGCGGAACAGTGCAGATCGACGCGACGCCCGGGTGGGGAACCACCATCCGGGCCGCCATCCCGTTCCGATCGATGGCGGAGGGGAATCCTGCGCCGCAACCCGGCCGCAGGCCCACCGTTCTGGTCGTCGAACAACGGCCGCTGGTCAGGGCGGGCCTCATCTCACTGCTGCAGGAGCACGGCGATCTGGTGCAGGTGGTCGGCGAGGTGACCGATGCCGGCGAGGCGATGGACGCGGTCCGGCTGCTGACTCCGGACGTGGTGCTGATCGACGTCGCACTGCCGTCCGGCGGGGCGGCCCTGACTGCATCCTTGACGGGCGTCACGGCGGTCATCGTCATCGGCGAGCAGACCGCCGGTGATCGCCGGGTGCGGGAGATGCTCAGGGCCGGCGCCCGCGGAGTGGTGATGATCGATGCCGACGCTGCGACGCTCTGCAGGGCGGTGACGGCAGCAGCGCGCGGCGACGCGCTGTTCACCGACGAGGTGCTGCACGGTCTGTACGACGGCCCCGCACCGTTGGCGGACGAGCAGCCCACTCTCACTCCGCGAGAGCGGGAGGTACGCGCGCTGGTCGCCCAAGGGCTGCCGGACAAGCGGATCGCCGAGCAGCTGCACATCTCGGTGAAGACCGTGGAGAAACACGTCGGTGCCGCCCTGCGAAAAGCCGGCGCCCGGAACCGGACCGAGCTGGCCGCGATGGCGGGCCGGGAATCGGCCTGAACTCCGACCGGAACGGGCGATTCTCAGCAGCGGCCGCCGGAACACAGAAACCACCAGCGAGAGGACAGCCAATGCCGAGAACCATCGCCACCACCACCAGGGTCGGCATCGACGAGTTGCTGGATTTCGTCAGGCCACGGCACAACATGGTCCTGCTCACCACCCGGACCGACGGCTCCGTGCAGTCCTCCCCGGTCTCCGGCGGGGTCGACCCCGCCGGCCGGATCGTGGTCGCCAGCTACCCGGAACGGGCCAAGTCGCGCAACGCCCGGCGAACCGGAACGGCCTCGGTGCTGGTGCTGTCGGACAACTTCGGTGATGCCTGGGTGCAGGTCGACGGCGACGCCGAAGTGATCGACGTACCTGAGGGGGTCGAGCCACTGGTCGACTACTTCAGGAGCATCGCCGGCGAGCACTCGGACTGGGACGAATACCGGCAGGCGATGATCGACCAGGGCAAGTGCCTGATCCGGGTGACGCCGCGGCACTGGTCACCCATCGCCACCGGCGGTTTCCCGGCCCGCCTCGCCTGAGCAGCACGCGAGGCAGCGACGCGCGAGGTAGGGATATCCCTACCACCGGTGACGGGGGATTCTCCCGATTCGCACCGGTTGCCGCCCGCCTACGGTCGAGCAGGCCGGTGCACGGATGCGCGCCGACCCGCCCGCCTTGACTACGCCTGGTGACCAGACGTCACGACGACTTCTCGGGCGGCGGATCGCACAAGGAGGTGCGCGTGCCCGTCGTTTCCCTGAAGAACATCGTCGACCCGGCGCTGAAGCAGCGCTACGGCGTCCCGGCGATCAACATCCTCAACGACCTCACCCTCGAGGGGGTGCTGCTGGCCGCCGTCGCAGGAGCGGTCGCCGCTGATCGTGCAGACGTCGGTGAAGACGGTCCGGTCGATCGGCAGCCGGGTGCTGTACGCGATGTGGACGTCGATGACGGCCGGCATCGAGGTGCCCGGTCTCGCTGCACCTGGACCACTGCCCCGACCGCGCCGTGATCACCGAATGCCTTGAGGTGGGCTGGAACTCGGTGCTGTTCGACGCCTCGCAGCTGCCGGTCGAGGAGAACCAGCGGCAGACCGTCGAGGTCGTCGCCGAGGCCCGCCGGTACGGCGCGCAGGTCGAGGGCGAGATCGAGTCGATCACCGGCGTCGAGGACGGCATCGGCTCCGACGCCGAATCCGCCCGGCAGACCCTGGACGTCTCGGTCGGGTTCATCGAGAGCCACCGGGGTCGACGTCTTCGCCCCGGCCATCGGCAACGCGCACGGGGTCTACAAGATCGACCCCGAAGCTGGACGCCCAGCGGGTCAGCGACGTCGTGGAGGCGACCGGGGTGCCGTGCGCGCTGCACGGCGGCAGCGGGCTGACCGACGAGCAGTTCGCCGACCTGATCGCCCGCGGCTGCGCCAAGGTGAACATCTCGACGGCGCTCGAAGCGGCAGTTCATGAAATCCAGCCTGGCGTTCCTGCGGGACGCCGAGCAGCGCGACAAGTGGGACCCACCATCGCTTTTCAGCGGCCGTACAGGCCGAGACGGTGGAACTGACCGACTGGCCTGATGCGCACCTTCGGCAGCGCCGGCAAGGCCGGGTGAGTGCCGTGCCGGCCCTGATCTTCGACTGCGACGGGGTGCTCGCCGACACCGAACGCTACGGGCACCTGCCCGCGTTCAACGAGACCTTCGCCGCCTTCGGCATTCCCGTGCACTGGTCGGACGCGGAGTACGCCGAGAAGGTGCTGATCGGCGGCGGCAAGGAACGGATGGCCTCGCTGCTGACGCCGGAGTTCGTGGCCGCCAACAGCCTGCCCACCGACGACGATGGCCGCAAGACGATGCTGGCGCAGTGGCACCGGCACAAGACGGCCGCCTACACCGACGATGGTCGCCGCCGGGAAGTATGCCGGCCCGGCCCGGCATCGCCCGGATCGTCGAAGAGGCGGCCGCCGGCGGGCTGGCAACTCGCCGTGGCGTCCACCTCCGCGGAACCGTCGGTCCGGGCCGTGCTCGAGCATGCCGTCGGGGAGGACCGGGCCGCGGACTTCGCGGTCTTCGCCGGCGACATCGTGCCGGCCAAGAAACCGGACCCGGCGATCTACCAACTGGCGGTGAAATCCCTTGGCGGTGCAGCCGGACCAGGTCGTCGTCGTGGAGGACAGCAGCAACGGCCTGCGGGCCGCGCTGGGCGCCGGTCTGGCCTGCGTGGTGACGGTGTCGACCTACACCGTCGACGAGGACTTCACCGGCGCCGCCCTGGTGGTGTCCAGCCTCGGCGACCCGGACGGCGAGCGGGCCACCGTGCTGGCCGACCCGCTCGGCATCCGGCCCGGAGCCGGCGTGCGACTGGCCGACCTGTCGACGGTGCTGGGGCGGTGGCGCCCGGAAGGTCCGGTCCCGGGCGATCAGCAGGCGGACAGTGCCGACCCGGTGAAGGAGAAGTCATGACTGACAGCAGTTTCGACGAGGTCGAGTACGTCGTGCGAACCATCGCGCAGACCGCCGTCGACAACGAAAAGGAATTCGGCGACCTCGACGCCGTCGTCGGCGACGGCGATTTCGGCTACTCCCTGGCCCGCGGCTTCGAGATCGTGCTGAAGGACTGGGACAGCTACGACCGCACCGACATCGGCACCTTCCTGAAGAAGATCGCCGTCGTCATCACCTCGCGGATCGGAGGCACGTCCGGTCCGATCTGGGGCACCGCGTTCCTGCGGGCGGGCGCGATGGCGGCCGGGCAAGACCGAACTCACCGGCGACGACGTGGTCGCCATGCTGCGTGCCGCCGCGGAGGGAATCAGGCCCGCGGGAAGGCGGTCGCTGGGCGAGAAGACCCTGCTGGACGCGCTGATCCCGGCGACCGACACCATCGAGGCAGCGGTCGGCCGGGGCGAGACGACGGCCGAGATCGCCCGCGCCACAGCGAAACCACGCCGGGAGGCGGCCGAGGCGACCAAGCTGCTGGAGGCAAAGCGCGGCCGCGCCAGCTACACCGGCGAACGCAGCATCGGGTCCGTCGACGCCGGCGCGATGGCGCTGGCCATCATCGCCGAACGGATCGCCGACAACTGGCCCCCGGCTGATCCAGCGCTACCCACTGATTTTCAGCACTGTCCACCGCACCATCCGCTCACACCGTCGTGGAGGAAACCCGTGAAGAAGTTCGTCAACGATCCCAAGCAGTTCGTCCCCGAAATGCTGCAGGGCATCGCCCTGGCCAACCCGGACACCCTGAAGTACGTCCCTGAATACAACCTGATCATGCGGGCCGACGCGCCGAATGCGAACAAGGTGTCGATCGTTCAGGGCTCCGGTTCCGGCCATGAACCGGCGCACGTGATGGTGGTCGGAAAGGGCATGCTGGACGCCGCCTGTCCGGGCGACGTCTTCGCCGCACCGCCGATGGACTACGTCCTGGAGACCACCAAGCTGGTCGCCTCCCCCAAGGGTGTGCTGCTGCTGGTGAACAACTACACCGGTGACCGGATGGCCTTCGAGATGGCCCAGGAGATGGCCGAGGCCGAGGACATCCTGGTCAGACGCTGTTCATCGACGACGACGTCTCGGTGCAGAACTCCACGTACACCGTCGGCCGGCGCGGCGTCGCCGGCAACTTCTTCGTGATGAAGGCGGTCGGCGCGGCCGCCGAGGAGGGCGCCGACCTCGACGAGGTCGTCCGGATCGGCGAGAAGGTCAACAGCGTCACCAGAACGATGGGCATGGCACTCACCGCCTGCACCCCACCGGCCAAGGGCTCGCCGCTGTTCGAGTTGGGCGACGACGAGATCGAGATGGGCGTCGGCATCCACGGCGAGCCCGGCCGGCGGCGGGCGAAGATCAAGCCGGCCAACGACATCATCGACGAGATGCTGGAGGCCGTCGTCGGCGATCTGCCCTACGAGTCGGGCGACCGGGTGGCATTGATGATCAACGGTCTCGGCGGTACCCCGATCAGCGAGCTGTACCTGCTGTACGGGCGCGCCCACCGGCAGCTCGAAGAGCGCGGGATCACCATCGGCCGCTAGCTACGTCGGCGAGTACTGCACCTCGCTGGACATGGCCGGCGCCTCCATCACCCTGGTGAAGCTCGACGACGAGATCGAGCGGTTGCTGGCCGCGCCCGCGGAGATCGCCATCCGCACGTTCTAGACAGGAAGCAAAATCGGCACGGCGGGTGGCCGCATGGACCGGCGTCCCTGGGCTGCCCGCCGTCTTGCTTCGGGGACGGGTTCGACGTCATGCTGGGCCCTCGCCGACGCGCCGACCCGGAGGTGGTCCTGCTGACCCGGTACGTGATCCGCCCCGACGTCGCGGTGCGACTCGCCCAGGACAGAACCGTCGTCGCCGCCCAGCACCAGCTCGTCGCGCCGACACTGCTGCGCTCCCAGGTGCTCTCGCTTCTCTACCGGGAGGTGCGCGCCGGGGAGACATCCCGGGAGCAGGCAGAGAGACGGCTGGACCACATCCGCGCACTGCGGATACGGCTGCTCGGTGACCGGGTGCTGCAACACCTCGCCTGGCGAGTTGCGGACCAGCTCGGCCTGCCGGATACGGAGGACGCCGAGTACCTGGCGCTCACCCAACTCCAGGCCGATGCGCTGATCAGCCTCGACCGCGGGTTCGCCGAACTGGCCGAAAGGGTGGTGACCGTCGCACCGTTCACCGCGATCAGCGCCGCTTGGTGATCGATTCGATGAGGCCGACCCCGTCGCACACCGTCACGGTCAGATTGGGGTGCCGGATCCATTTCCAGGGATCGATGCCGGTGATCGGCTCCGCGAATTGCAGGCAGACACCCTGCCGCGCATTGCTGGCGAAGGTCAACCCCCGGTCGCTGACCGACAAGTGGGCCGGGCCAATCGTTTTCAGCACATTGTAGGGACCGGTCAGGGTCACGTCGGTGATGTTGGCCAGTGGTGTCGCAACCCGCCAGGGACCGAACCGGGCGGAGAATGTGTCCTCCGTCAGGGTGACCCGGGCGTTGCCGGGACCGACCCCGAAGAGCCGGCCGAGATGGCGGTACCGCGGATCGAAGGCGAACACGAACTCCCGTTGAGCAGGAGTCACGCGGTGCCGCTTCCGGGAGATCCTTCGGCCGGATCCTGTGCCGATGCGCTCGACGCCTGGCCGTCGTCGGGACCGGTCTGTGCCCCTGATGCCTGCGCCCCGGTCGGTCCTGATCCGGTGTGCCCTGATCCGGGCCGCCTTCGGCCTGGTCCCGCATACCGGCCTGGCCAGCCTGACCCGCGGGCACGTCCTCGGTCGTCATGGCGACTTCCTCTCCTCGTTCGGGCGCGACAGGCGCGCCGCCCACCGGCACCGGAACGGGCCGGACTGTCGGCCGTCAGGTTCCCGGGTTGACGTTCGCTGAACCTCTTCCCGCCGTAAGGGCCGGGACGCGCGGTCCACCTGCGATTGGACCGCTCGGCCGCGGGAACTCTTGGCTCCGAGCGGATCGGTGGCAGCCGCCGAGCGAAGTACACACGTCATGCGCAAGGGAGCGCCCTCGACTCGAGATCGACTGGGAGAAGAGATGGCCGATCGATCACCGTCAGGACCGCCCCCGCCTGCAGGGTCGAGTGGCGCCGGGTCCGGTGACGCCGGGCCGCCCGCCGTCGGGCGCGGCGCGCTGGTCAAGGCCTTCACCGCGAGCCTGACCGGTACCTCGCTGGAGTACTACGACTTCGCGGTGTATTCCTCCGCCGCGGCGCTGGTCTTCCCACAGCTCTTCTTCCCCGCCGCGGACCCGCTGACCGGCACCCTGCTCTCCTTCTCGACCTATGCGGTCGGCTATCTCGCCCGGCCGGTCGGCGGCTTCGTCTTCGGCCGGCTCGGTGACGGCTCGGTCGCAAGCACGTCCTGGTCAGCACATTGCTGCTGATCGGCGTCGCGACCTTGCTGATCGGCCTGCTGCCCGGCTACGCCACCGTCGGCGTCGCGGCGCCGATCATGCTGGTGCTGCTCCGCTTCGCCCAGGGCGTCGGGGTCGGCGGCGAATGGGGCGGCGCGGTGCTGCTCTCCAGCGAGTACGGCGACCCCCGCAAGCGCGGCTTCTGGTCGTCGGCCGCCCAGATCGGCCCGCCCGCCGGCAGCCTGCTGGCCAACGGCGTCCTCGCCGTGCTGGCCGCGGTGCTCACCGAGGACGTTCGTGTCCTGGGGCTGGCGGGTGGCGTTCCTGATCTCCGCGGTGCTGGTCGGCGTTCGGGCTGTGGATCCGGCTCAAGCTGGAGGACACCCCGGTCTTCCTCGCCATAAGGAGGCCGGCGAACGGCCGAAGGCGCCGCATCGAGCGAGGTCTTCAGACCCAGAAGCGGCGCTGGTCGCCGCCGCGCTGGCCCGGGTCGGCCCGGACGTGCTCTATTCGCTGTTCACCGTGTTCGTCATCACCTACGCGACCACCGATACTGGGCTTCAGCCGGAGCAGGTGCTGACCGCCGTGCTGATCGGTTCCGCCTGCAGCTGTTCCTGATCCCGCTGGCCGGGGCGCTCAGCGACCGGATCAACCGGCGGATGCTGTACGCCGTCGCGGCGGTCGGGGCGGCCATCTGGGGGCCGGTGTTCTTCGCCATGATCGACGGTTCGTCGGAATGCCATGCTGATCATCGGTGTTGTCGTCGGGCTGGCCCTGCACGCGCTGATGTACGGGCCGCAGGCCGCCTACATCACCGAGCAGTTCCCGGTCCGGCTGCGGTACGCGGGCAGCTCGGTCGCGTACACCCTCGCCGGGGTGATCGGCGGCGCGGTCGCGCCCATCGTGTTCACGGCCCTGTTGCAGCAGTGGGACAGCTGGGTCCCGCTGACGCTCTACCTTGCCGCCGCGGTCGTCGTCACCCTCGTCGGCCTCGGGTTGGGCAGGGATCCGCAACCCGATGAGGAAACAGCGTTGGTACAGAAGCATTCGATGCACTGATCCGGCCCCGGTCGACGATTCTGCAGGGCCGCCTGCGCGCCACCCCGTGCGCACCGGCCGCTCGGCTACGGTTGTCCGCAAACAAGGGCGGCGGGTCGGAACGGCATCAGGGGGGGTGTCGAGACCATGCTGCCGCCGTCGAAGGTGCGAAGTGACGTCGCAGAGAGCAGGCGAGCAGCGAGCGATGGTGGACGACCAACGCCGATCCCATCTGGTCGGGCTGATCCGCTCGACGATCCCGGCGATCCACCCCGGCGGCCGGCCGATCGTCCTCGGCGCCGCGGCCGGCACCGTCGGCGCCCGGTTGCTGCTCCGCGCGGTCGGACTGAAACGGCTCGGCAGGGTCGTCGGAACAACGGGTCTGCTCGCCACCACCGCGAGTCCGCGGCGTTCTTCCGCGCCCCGATCCGGGTCCGGCCGGTGGACCGACGGGACTGGTCGTCGCGCCCGCCGACGGGCTGGTGTCGCTCATCGAGGAGGCCGCGCCGCCGCCGAACTCGGCCTCGATCCCGACACCGCGCACCCGTGTCTCGATCTTCCTGTCCATCTTCGACGTGCACGTTCAGCGGATCCCGGTGGACGGCGTGATCACCGGCATCGCCTACGAGCCGGGCACGTTCCTGTCCGCCGACCTGGACAAGGCGTCCGAGGACAACGAGCGCAACTCGCTGGTCATCGAGGCGACCGTGCGGCGGCAGGTGGTCGTCACCCAGATCGCCGGGCTGGTCGCCCGGCGGATCGTCTGCGACGCGTCGCGGGCGCGCCGTCGCTGGCCGGCGAGACCTACGGGCTGATCCGGTTCGGGTCCCGGGTCGACACCTACCTGCCTGCCGGCAGCCGAGGTGGTCATCCGGAGGGCCAGCGCACGATCGGTGGCGAGACCGTGCTCGCCCAGGTCGCGCGGCACTGCCGGCTCCGACACTGCCGACGCCCCGGCCGGCAGCGACACTGCGTCGATCAACACTGCCTGATGGGCGGCGTCCCCGGGGTGCGCTTCCTGCCCAACGCCATCACCGTGCTGGCGTTGTGCGCCGGTCTGACCTCAGTGGCGTTCGCGATGAACGGGCAGTGGCTGTTGGCGGTCGGTGCCATCGCCGCCGCGGCCATCCTCGACTCGCTGGACGGCCCCGCGGCCCGGCTGCTGCGCTCGACCAGCCGGATCGGCGCCGAACTTGATTCGCTGTCGGACTGCATCTCCTTCGGCGTCGCGCCCGCGCTGGTGATGTACGTCTGGATCCTGCGGGACGAGGGCCGCGGCTACGGCTGGGTGGTCTGCCTGCTGTTCGCGGTGTGCGCCGCGCTCCGGCTGGCCCGGTTCAACTCGCTGCTCGAGGACACCGACCCAAGCCCTGGGCGAAGGGCTTCTTCACCGGCGTGCCGACCCCGGCCGGCGGTCTGATGGTCACCGCGCCGCTGCTGCTGACCGATCCGGCTCGGCGACGACGGGTTCTGGGCGCAGCCGTGGGTGGTCGCGATCTGGATCGTCTTCATCGGGCTGCTGATGGTGTCCCGGGTGCCGACCATCGCGCTCAAGTAGCGTCCGGCTGCCGCCGCAGTTGATCGTGCCCATGCTGATCCTGCTGGTACTCGGCGTTGCGGCGCTGTTCTACGAGCCGGAGATCGTCACCGTCATCGGCATGGTCGTCTACCTGCTGCACATCCCCTACGCGGGCTGGAAGTACCAGCACCTCAAGAACCACCCCGAGCTGTGGCGCGGCCGCCGAGCGTGGACGCCGGCGTCGGTCCAGCCGCCGGGTGCGGCTGCGGATCCCGCGTCGGCAGCGGGTCGCGGGCCGGATGCCGGACGGGTCCCCGATGCCCCGCCAGCGCCGGCTCGGCATCGACCGGCAGGGCCGCGGCGGTGACCCCGGCCGACGCACCACCGGGCGCCGCCGACAGCAGTGACGCGGACGTTGCCTACTGTTTCATCGTGCGATCGTGCACCACGGTGCTGACCGATAGGAGATCCGATGGCCAAGCCGCCACTGCCGGACACCGTGCTCGAATTCCTCCGCGCACCGAACCCCGCGGTGATCGCCTCCTCGCGTCCTGATGGCCAGCCGGTGTCGGTCGCCACCTGGTACCTGCTCGAGGACGACGGCCGGATCCTGGTGAACATGGATGCCGGCCGGCGCCGGCTCAGCTACCTCCGCGAGGACCCGCGGGTCAGCCTGACCGCCCTGGCCGAGAACGATTGGTACAAGCACGTCAGCGTGCAGGGCGTGCTGGACATGGGCCCCGATCCTGATTTGGCGGGCATCGACCGGCTGTCCCGGCACTACACCGGGCACGCCTATGCGACGCGTGACCGGGCCCGGGTGAACGCCTGGATCACCGTGCAGTCCTGGCACGGCTGGCACCTCCCGGGTACCTGACGGGGTCTGCGATGAGCTGGCGGAACACCGAACTGACCCGGCGATGGAATGTGCGGCTGCCCATCGTCCAGGCGCCCATGGCGGGCGGCTGGACGACGCCCGCACTGGTGGCCGCCGTCTCCGAGGCGGGCGCCCTGGGCTCGATCGCCGGGGCGATGCTCGGCCCCGACGCACTGCGGGAACAGATCCGGGCTGTGCGGGCCTTCACCGCACAACCCTTCGCGGTGAACCTGTTCGCGCCGCAACCTGCGCCATCGGATCGCGGCGTGACGGAATGGGCGGCGCTGACGGGTGTCTCACCGCCCTCGGCGCCCGTTCCGCGGGTCGAGTTCGCCGACCAACTTGCGGTCGTGCTGGACGAGCGGGTCCCCGTGCTCAGCTTCACCTTCGGGATCCCGCCGCTGGGCGGCGTGGACTGCTTCACGGTCGGCACCGCGACAACGGTTGCCGAGGCGGTCGCGCTCGCCGCTGCCGGGGTGGATGCGGTGGTGGCGCAGGGTTTCGAGGCCGGTGGTCACCGCGGCACTTTCCTGACGTCAGCCGGCTCCGACGAAGCGCCCGACGCGATCGGCACCATGGCGTTGGTTCCGCAGATCGTGGATGCCGTGACGATCCCGGTGATCGCATCCGGCGGCATCATGGACGGCCGCGGGATTGCCGCGGCATGCGCGCTCGGTGCCGCCGCCGTTCAGATCGGGACGGCTTTCCTGCGGACATCCGAGGCCGCGACCGGCGCCGACTACCGCTCCGCGCTCGACCGATCGACGACCGTCACCAGGGTGCTCACCGGGCGGTATGCGCGGGCCGTCCGGACACCGCTGGTGGACCGATTGTCGGCGTCCCGACTGCGCCCGCCGGACTACCCGCTCCCCGGTCGCTCCTGCCCGAGTCGCCGATGCTGGCCGGGCAGGGCGGACCGATGGCCCGCACGATGCCGGCGGGCGAGCTTGTCCGCGTCCTGGACGCCGAAACCACCGCTGCGATCCGCACGCTCACAGCCGAGTGACACAGCCGAGTGACAGCCGAGTGACAGCCGAGTGACGGCTCCGCAGGGTCCCTGGGGCGGAAGTCCCTGCAGCCGTGACAGTGGGCGCGCCGGGTTGGGGGTTCGCGCACCGTGAAGCGGACCGGGCAGCGCCGGGAAACTAGATCTCGAAGCCCAGCCGGCGGGCGGAGCGGGCCTTCTGCCTGCTGGTGCGGAGCCTGCGCAACCGGCGGACCAGCAGCGGGTCCTCGGCGAGCGCGGCGGGGTTGTCGATGACCTCGTTGAGCACCTGGTAGTACCGCGTCGGTGACAGGCTGAACATCTCCTTGATCGCCTGCTCCTTGGCGCCCGCGTACTGCCACCACTGGCGCTCGAACGCCAGGATGTCGCGATCACGCCGGGACAGCCCGGTGCCGATGGGCTGACCGCCCGGTTGCTGGCTGCCGTCCGGGTGTCCGGACGTCGCGGCGTTCTCCATCAAGGTCCTCCCACAAGCATTGGTCCATCGGGAAAACAGCTACAACCCCACCCCAGCCCGGTTCCGGGCACGGCGAATCACACGGCTGTCATTCCCTGCTCATCCAACACGGCCGACGCCGCAGGGTCCAGCGCATCGCCCGGTGTCGCGCCCCGGGTCAGAGCACATGGGTCACAGCACCTGGGTCTGAGCACGCGGGTCAGAACATGTGCCTCAGTGGATGTGCGGGCGGCGGTCGGCGTAGTGCGTCGCAGCCTCGAATCCCTTTGCCAGCGCCAGCAGGTCCCGCTCGCCCCTATGCCGCCCGACGAACTGCACGCCCAGCGGTGTTCCCGAGTCGGTGAAACCGGCCGGCATGGCGATGGCCGGATGACCGGTGGCCGTCACGTGGCAGACGGTCTGCATCCAGCCCAGGTAGTCGGGCACCGCTCTCCCCGCGACGATCGGCGGGTACTGGTACCGGGCGTCGAACGCGGGCAGCGGGGCCACGGGCAGGATCAGCGCGTCGTAGGTCTCCAGGAACTCGCGCATCCGGTGGAACAGCGTGGTGCGCAGCACGGTCGCCCGGCCGATCGCGGGCCCCGCGAGGTCGCGACCGAGCAGCATGTTGGCGTAGAGGCTCGGCCGGACGGTCGACGAATTCCGTTCGAGGAACTCGCCGAGCGTCGCCTCGAACTGCCATGCCCGCAGCGTGCGGAAACATTCGTCGGCACCGGCGAAGTCGGGACTGGCCTCCTCGACGAACGCGCCGTGGGTTTCGCAGGTCGCGGCCGCCGACCGCACCGACTCGGCGACCTCGTCCTCGACGCCCACTGCGCCGCCCAGGTCTGTCGAGAAAGCGATCCGCAGGCCGGCGACCGAACCTTCGCCGACATCGGCGAAGGACCGGCCCGGCTCCTCCAGCGAGATCGGCGACCGACGGTCGGGTCCGGCCATCACCGACAGCAGCAGGGCCAGGTCATCGACCGTCCGGGCCATCGGACCCTGCACCGACAGACCCGCGTACCCGTCCGTGGCCGGATAGACCGGTACCCGGCCGGCGGATGGACGGAGCCCGATGACGTTGCAATACCCGGCGGGCAGTCGCAGGGATCCGCCCATGTCGTTCCCGTCCGCCAGCACGTGCATGCCGGCGGCGAGCGCGGCCGCGGCGCCGCCGGAAGACCCGCCCGCCGTCATGGACAAGTCATAGGGATTGCGGGTGACGCCGAAGACCTCGTTGAACGTGTGGCCGCCGGCGGCGAACTCCGGGATGTTGGTCTTGCCGATGGTGATGACGCCGGCGGCTTTCATCCGCTCGATCACCAGGTCGTCGTCATCGGGCACGAAATCGGCCCTGCGACGGCGACCCGAACGTCGTTCTGATCCCCGCCGTCAGGTGATTGTCCTTGTGCGCCATCGGTAGTCCGTGCAGCGGCCCGGCGAATTCACCACGCGTGGCGAGGTCGTCCTGCTCGGCAGCCAGGGCGAGTGCCCGCTCGGCGGTCAGCGTGACGATCGCGTTGACCCGCGGGTTGTGGGCCTCGACGCGCTCCAGGTGCGCACCCACCACTTCGCGTGCACTGACCTGCCGGGCCCGCAGCATCGACGACAGTTCGGTGGCGGAGCGGTAGAAAAGTTCGTCGCTCACCGCGCCGCCTTCGTTGCTCGTTGGGGACTGGCGAAGACGGTAGTCGGTGCGGGCGGCGGCGCGGCGCAGGCCGCCGGGATGGGATCACATGCTGGCGATCTGGATCAGGTTGCCGCAGGTGTCGTCCAGGACCGCGGTGGTGACCGGGCCCATCTGCAGCGGCTCCTGGGTGAAGGTCACCCCGAGGGCGCGGAGCCGCTCGGTCTCGGCGTGCACGTCGGTCACCGCGAAGGAGGTGAAGGGAATCCCATCAGCCATCAGCGCCTCCTTGAACGGCTTGGCCGCCGGATGCCCGTCGGGCTCCAGGACCAACTCGACGCCGTTCGGATCGTCGGGCGAAACGACTGTGAGCCAACGATGTTCGCCCAGCGGGATCTCCGTCTTCTTCTGGAAGCCCAGCACCTCGGTGTAGAAGCGGAGTGCCTTTTCCTGGTCGTCGACCAGCACGCTGGCCAGGTTGATCCTCATGGGTGGTCCTTTCTGCGTCGGGTCAGTCGGTGCGGGTCAGTCGGTGCGGGTCAGCCACCGCTGCACGATGACGTTCAGCGGCGCGGTGTCCAGATGGTGGAACTTGTAGCGGCCCTGCCGCCGGGTCGTGATCAGTCCGGCGTCCTCGAGGACGTCGAGATGCTGGGAGACGGCCTGACGCGTCGAGCCGAAGCCGTGACCGATCAACCGGGTGCACAGCTCGAACAGCGTCTGACCGTCCCGGTCCGTCAGCTCGTCGAGGATGGCGCGCCTGGTCGGGTCGGCGAGGGCTTTGAAGATGTCGCCCACCCGGCCAGCATAGGCAAGTAGCTGCTTGCATGACAAGGGGCGGGCGGAACCCTCGGGGAACGCAGTACCGGCAGGGCGCTGAGCCCGCGTCGGCCAGGTACGGAAGGTGCGGTCGGCTGCCTGCGGGGTGCTGCCGACGGCCGGGTCAGCCGAGCGTGCGCAGGGCAACAGCGGCGTACATCGCGACGCCGGCCGGAAAGGCGTTCTCGTCGAACACCACGGTGTTGGAATGGTTGGGGACGGCCTGCGCCAGGTCGATCTCCGGCGGGCAGGCGCCGATGAAGGCCATCGCACCGGGGTGCTGCTGCAGGACGTACGACCAGTCCTCGGCGCCCATGATCGGGTCCGGCATCTCGACAGCCGCGCTCTCGCCGAGCATCTCGGCCGCGAGCGCGAGCACCTCCGCCGCCACCCGCGGGTCGTTCTCCGTCACCGGGTAGCCCTCGAACAGCTCGAACGTCGAAGTGGTGTCGTGAGCTGCAGAGACCCCGTCCAGCACCTGCCGGATCCGGCGGCGGACGTCGGCCCTGGTCGCGTCGGACAGGGTCCGCATCGTCCCCTCCAGCTCGGCGTAGGCGGGAATGATGTTGTTCGTCGTCCCGGCGGTGATCCGGCCGACGGTGACGACGGCCGGGTCGAAGATGCTGACCCGCCGGGTCACCATGCTCTGCAACGCCAGCACGACCTCGGCCGCGATGGGGATCGGGTCCAGCGCGTCGTGCGGTGCGGAGGCGTGCCCGCCGCGGCCCAGGATGCGGGCGACGAAGTGGTCGGCGGAGGCCAGCAGCGGTCCGGGCCGGACGTTGATCTCGCCGCTGCGGAAGGTGGCGGAGATGTGCAGCGCGAACGCACCGGCGACCGGGTTCCCGTCGGCGTCGGAACCCGCGGTGCCCAGCAGACCCTCCTCCAGCGCCTCCCGTGCGCCGTGGAATCCCTCCTCGCCCGGCTGGAAGAAGAACGCGACACGGCCGGCCAGCTGATCACGGCGGCCGGCAAGGACGCGAGCCGCCGAGGCGAGCATGGCCACGTGGGTGTCGTGCCCGCAGGCGTGCATGACACCGTCGAGTTCGCTGCTGAACTCGAGCCCGGTCTGTTCCTGCAGGGGCAGGGCGTCCATGTCGCCGCGCAACAACACCGTCGGACCCGGCCGGGCGCCGTGCAGGATCGCCAGCACCGCGCTGGTTCCGGTGGCTTCGCGGATCTCCAGGTCGAGGTCGGAGAGCTCGTCGAGTATTGCCTGCTTCGTCCGCGGCAGGGTCAGACCGACCTCGGGGAGCCGGTGGATCCGGCGGCGGAGCGCGACGGTCCGGTCCTGCACCGCGCGGGCGTCCTCGAGCAGCCCGGTGAGGCGACTGTCCGGCAAGGCATCGGCGCTCTGCCGGGCCTCGGCACTCTGGTTGGCGGGAGTCGGTTCTGCAGTCTGTAGCGGTTGCACGCGGTCGGTATGCCCAGCGCCCCACCGGGCCAAACGGAGCAACCGGGTCGGTGTCCTGCCAACGTCCGCAGACGGTGCCAGGACCCGAGGGCGGTTGGCCCGATGCCCGGCCGGATTCATCCGCGCTCGGCCGCCTGACTGCTCAGCCGGTGCCGTCCAGCACATCCGTCCGGGCACCCGACGACGGGACCGCACGTGACCCACCGTCTGCCTCGGCTGGAGTCGACCTGACGAACAGCACGGCGATCGCAGCCAGCAGGATCACCACGATCGGCACCAGCATCGTCGGCCGCATCGCCTCGGTGAAGGCCGTCGCGAACACCTGCTGCGCCGCTGCATGCAGCTGCTCGACCAACGGCGCCGGTACGCCCGCCGGCGGCACGGCGCCCGCGGCCTGCCCGGCGCCGACCTCGATGCCGCCGGAGGACACGGCCGTCAGTCCCTGCAGGAACGGTTCCCGGGCCTGAGCCGGCAAGCCGTCCGCGACCAGCTGGGCCTGTGTCACCAGTGCACTGCCGAGCCGGTTCGCCAGCACGGCACCGAGCACAGCCGTCGCCAGCACCGCACCGAACTCCTGCACGGTGTCCAGCACGCCCGCACCGATACCTGCCCTGGAGGGTGGCATGTCGCGGGTGGCGAGCCCGAACACCGGTGTCCAGACACAGCCCAGGCCGATCCCTGCGGCGATCAGCCCGGGCACGAACGCCCATTGCCCGGAGTCCGGAGCGGCCACCGCGACGACGTACGCCATCCCCGCGGCGAACAGCAGCAGGCCCCCGACCAGCACCCACTTCATGCTGATCCTGCCGGAACCGGACAGTCCGCCGACCACTCCCGATGTGATCATCATCGCCATCGACTGCGTTCCGATGACCAGCCCGGCCGCAACGGCCGTCAGCCCCAGGACCGACTGGTAATAGATCGTCAAAGGCAGGAACAGGCCGACCATCGCGAACCCCAGGGCCAGCAGAACCAGCGTCATCACCGTGAAACTGCGGTCGGCGAAGACGTCGAACGGCAGCAGTGGTTCGGCGTCCTGGGTGCGGATCTGGCGCCACAGGAACAACCCGAGCAGGACGACCCCTGTCGCGATGATCAGCGGAATGGTCAGGAATCCGGCAACGGTCCCCCAGTCGTACCGCTCCCCCTCGATCAGCCCGAAGACGACGCCGAACAGACCAGCCGTCAGCAGGAGCACACCGGGAATGTCGAGCCGGTGCCGCACGCCGGGACGGACGTCGGGCATGAAGGCGAACGCGAGTGCGATCGCGGTGATCCCGATGGGGATGTTGAGGAAGAAGATCCACCGCCAGCCGATGTTGGTGACGATGAACCCGCCGAGCGTAGGCCCGAGCAGCACGCCGAGCCCGGACATGATGCCGATCGCCGCGAAAGCCGGTCCGCGCTTCTCCGCCGGCAGCGTGGAGGTGATCAGCGGTAGGCCCTGCGGCGCGAGCAGTGCGGCTCCGACGCCCTGCAGCGCGCGGAAGGCGATCAGCTGACCGGGGGTCTGGGACAGCCCCGACGCCAGGCTGGCGAGGGTGAACAGGGTGAGACCGACGAGGAAAAGCCTTCGTGGACCGTAGATGTCGCCGAGCCGGCCGGCGGTGATCAGCAGCACCGTGTACGTCAGCGAATACGCCGAGCCGACCCACAGGACCGTCTCCAGGGTCGCGTCGAGGTCGGTGACCAGATCGGGGATGGCGATGTTGACGATGGTGATGTCCAGCAGCGTCATGAACAGGCCGAGGCAGAACACGGCGATGACGAGGGCGGGCCGGACCGGCCGATTGCCGAGCACCGGCACTCCGGTCACCGTGGTGACCGGATGGTCTGTAGCGGTGGTGATCGGCGGATTGCCGGTTGCCGGGGAGTCCGGCGAGGGTGGGGGCATGGGAACATCTCCTTGCACTGTCGATGGTTGATGCCGCTCCGGGCTCCGGCCGTTCGGCCGGGTTCCGGATCATCACCGCTGACGCGGTGCGGCGCAGGGCATCTGCCCCGCGCCGGGCCGGTGGTGTGTTCGCAGCACACCGCCGGCCCTTCTGTTCTCGCAGTTCAGAACGGTCGCGCTTCAGGAAGGCGGATCGCGATCCGCGTCGGAGGAGTCCCGGGCACCTCCGTTCCAGGGTGGTCCGGACTCGCCGCGGACATCCGGGGATGCCGGGGAACGAGCCCATCCCGCGCTGCAGACCCTCGGCCCAGTCGCGGATCGTCTGCGGGTCCCAGTACAGATTGCCGGTGGCCAGCTCCTCGACGACCTTCGCCACCCACGCGTGTTCGGCCTGCAGCATCGCCAGCCGGTAGTCGTCCTCCACCGTGAAAAGCCGCGGCAGGTCGTACTTCTCGACGCAGGTCGGCGGCAACGGACTGCATTGCGGCGATCTCGCGGCCGAGGCTGAGCAGCCGCGCGGTGAGCTGCGCGCGCGCGTCGCCGGCGGACAGCATGGGCAGGAACGACAGCGCTGCGGGGAAATCGGGGTACTCGTTGCGGACGGTGCGGATCATCGTCACGAGCCAGGTTTCGGCCGTCTCGCGTCCTTCTTCGGTGAGCTGGTAGACGGTCCGTTCCGGACGGCGGCCGTCCCGCGCGGTTTCCAGCGGTTCGATGAGGCCGGCGTTGGCCAGCCGCTCGACGGCCGGGTACAACGATCCACGCTGCACCCGGACCACCTGGTCCTTGCCGCGCCACTGCATGAGGCGCTGCATCTCGTACGGGTGCATCGGGGCCTCGGCGAGCAGGACGAGCACCATCAGCATCAACGGGCTGGGCCGCACCGAGGGCCGTCCAGCTCTAGTCATGCAATGACTATCTACTGCATGACGCGTGACGTCAACCCTGCCCGGATGACACCACCGAATGACACCAACCGTGACGCCAGCCGCAACGGCAAGGGCAACATCGTCGCGAGTACCACTCAGGACACCGCCGGGCCGGTCCTGATGGCCGCGTCACCGACCCGACCACAGCGGTTCGACCACAGCCCATTCCTGCTCCCAGGCCACGGCACGGTGCCGGTCCGACCGCCGGCGCAGAGTCAGCCAGGCGGCCAGCAGGAACAATCCGATCAGGCACCAGGCGCCCACCGCGCTGATCACCACCAGGAAGGCCGCAGCCGCGGGGTCCAGCGGCGGGTCGGCCGGGTTGCCTGTGGCGTCCAGCCAGACAGGGACCTGGATCGCACCGTCCGCGGCACGGTCAGCAGCGGTGTCGGATCCGACGGTCACGGTTCCACTGCGCACCGTGCCGTCGGGAGCCGGCCAGTGGGCTGCCACCGGGGCCTCGACCTGAACCGGGACCCCGTAGACCCCGACTCCCGGGACCGGCGGATCCGCGTCGAGCGTGGCGACCGTCGCGGTGAGGGTCCGTGCCTGCTGCGTCGCGACCGTCGAGACCTGTTGCCACAGCATGGTTCCACCGGTTGCGACGACGGGTAGGGCCAGTGCCCACAGCACTGCCATCGCCACAGCGGCGGCGGCCTCCAACCGGTCGGCCCCTCTGGCCAGCGGGTTGCGCCAGACCGACAGGCGGCGGGGCCGGTGCGGGTCCGCCGGTCGGTGAGCGGTAGCCACCTGTTCACTCCTTGCCGTGTTCGCGGGCGTCGTCGACAGGAAAGGCGGCGGCCGGTTACCGGGGAGGCCGGACGACGACAACCGGGACGGAACTGTGGCCGATCAACGTCTGGCCGGTCGAGCCGGCCAACAGGCCCGCGAGTCCCGCGTGCCCGCGGGTTCCGATGACCAGCAACTGGGCGGTGGAGGCCAGGTCACCGAGCGCGAATGCCGCGCCCTGCCTGCTCAACACCCGCTCGACGGTGACGTCCGGGTACTTCTCGCCCCACCCGGCGAGCCGTTCGCCCAGCAGTGACCGCTCGAATTCTTCGGTGGGATCCGGTTCCCCGAGGACCGCCGTGTACGCCGGCACCGGGCCCATCCCGGCTGGATCGGTCCAGCAGTGCACGGCGGTGAGCGGCGCGTGCCGTAGCGACGCTGCCTCGAACGCGAAGGAAATGGCACCCTCGCTGGCCGGCGAGCCGTCCACGCCCACCACGACCGGACCGTTCACGGGCTCTTCACCGTCCGGGATGACCGCGACCGGACTCGGGTTCCGGGCAACCAACTTGGCCGCCAGCGAGCCGAGGGCGGTGGCGACGCGGCTCCGGTGATGGCCGCCGAGGACCGTCAGGACGGCACCGTCGGCAGCACGGCGCAGTGCGGCTGCGGGATCACCATGAACGACGTCGATCGTCACGTCCAGCTCGGGATGCGCCGCATGGACGGCGGCCGCGATCTCGTCGAGAACGGCATGGCCGTCGTCCGACATGGTGGCCAGCATGTCCGCGGGATAAGGGTTGTATCCCGAGTACCCGGCGGCCGGGAGGGAGTAGGCAAAGACGAGGTTAAGCGCTGCGTGCCGGCGTACCGCCTCGCGAGCCGCCCACAGGGCCGCGTGCCGGGCACTGTGCGAACCGTCGATGCCGACGACCAGCACCGGTCCGGTACGGCGCCGCCGCAGCTGCCTCGGCACCTGGTCCGGTGCCGCAGCGCGACGGGAAGGTGTTTTTATCGTGGAGGTTTCGTGGACTGTCATCGGTCCGGTCCTTTCTTGCAGCGGGGACGACACTCCCGCCAACACCGTTCGGCGTGAACCCGGCCGCTGGTGGGAGCCGGCGATCACCGAGGTGCGGTGCCGAAGGACCGTGCGGGAGGGAGGACCGACTCCTTCGCACACGCGATGAGCCTTGCTGACCGTCGTTGCTGATACCAGCGTGAATCGCGGTTGGGGGCAGCGTCAGGGCCATTGGACCTATCGGGTCCGGGACAACCGGACCGGTCGGCCCGCGATCGGGCGGCGAGGTGAAAGACGCTGCGCTACTGCATCTTCCAGTTCGGCTCCGATCTGCCGCGGCCCGCTGATGACGTGACCTTCGCCTCTATGCCGGCACGCCGTGCAGGTTCATTCTGAGGGGCGGGAGAAAGGACTCGCCATGAGAAACACCTACAAGAACCTGATCGCCTCGCTCCTGGTCGCCGCCATCGTGGTGCCGTACATCGGCTACCTGATCCGCGGCGAGATGCCCTTCCTGAAGGACACCCGCGGGATGGCGGCCACCGGCCTGATCCTGGGTTTGATCGCCGCCGCGATGGCCGGCCAGGCCATCTTCGCGAGCGGGCTGTGGCACCGGATCGCACTGTCGGCCGGCGTCGTCACGCTCGGCGTGGGAATTGCCGCCGTCTGGTTCGAGGGCAATGACATCCTGCTCGCGGTCTTCATGGCCGGAATCGTGGTGACCTACGGGCTGGCGGAGATGCTGTACCTGCAACTGCCGCATGCCGCTGCCGGAGCCGGCGGGCATTCACTGCAGCACAGCTGACCGCACGGACGTCTGCAGGGAGACGTCAGCAGGCCGATGGGCCTGATCGGGACAATTCGGCGCCGGCATACGACGATCTCGTCATGGCGCCCTCGACTTCCGATCCAACCCGTTGGTTCACCGACCTGCTGACCGCCGAGCGGACGGGTGCACTGTGGACGCGACGCCGTCGGCAGGACGGCAGCGTGGCAGCTGGACACATTCGCACAGCTCACGACAACCTGGGCGTCCCTGTGGACGTCGGGCAGCACCGGGCAACCGACGATCGTCGATCGCCGGTTCGCCGGTGAGCAATGGACGAAGGACGCCCGCTACGCAGCGCTGGCAAGGACCTACCTGACACAGACGGATCTGCTGCGCAAGGCGCTGGAGGCCGCGCCGTTGGACGGGCGGACCAAGGGGCAGTGGGAATTCGCGATGCGTCAGGTGATCGACGCGCTCAGCCCGGCGAACGCGCTGGCCACCAATCCCGAGGCGCTGCAACTCGCCCTGGAAACCGGGGGTGCGAGCCTCGTCGAAGGATTACGGCTGTACACCGAAGACCTTGCCAAGGGCCGGGTCTCGATGACCGACGACGCGGCGTTCGAGGTCGGCGGCAACCTGGCGATCACGCCCGGCAGCGTCGTCTTCCAGAACCAGTTGATCCAGCTGATCCAGTACACGCCGACCACGGCGAAGGTGCGGGAGCGCCCACTGGTGATCATCCCGCCGTGCGTGAACAAGTACTACATCCTCGATCTCCGGCCGGAGAACTCCGTCGTCCGGTACCTGGTGGCGCAGGGGCACACGGTGTTCCTGGTGTCCTGGCGCAATGCCGGCCCTGAGCAGGAGAAGCTCGTCTGGGACGACTACCTCGAGCTCGGCGTGCTGCCCGCGATCGAGACGGCGAAGCAGATCTGCAAGGTGGATCAGGTCAATACCCTGGGCTTCTGCATCGGCGGCGAGCCTGCTGACCGGGGCGCTGGCCGCACTGGCGGCGCGCGGGGAGCACCCGGCATCGAGCATGACGCTGTTCACCGCGATGCTGGACTTCACCGAGGGCGGCGAGATGGGGTTGCTCGTCACCGAGCAGGGCGTTGCGGCCCGCGAGGCGGCCATCGGCGCCGGCGGCCTGGTCAAGGGCAGCGAGATGGCCCGGCTCTTCGCCTCGCTCCGGGCCAACGACCTGATCTGGCCGTACGTCGTGAACGGCTACCTCAAGGGCAAACCACCGCCGCCGTTCGACCTCCTCTACTGGAACATGGACAACACGAACCTTCCAGGGCCGATGTTCTGCTGGTACATCCGCGCGTCGTACCTGGAGAACCGGCTGTGCCAACCGGGCGGCACAGTTCAGCTGGGCGAGACGATCGACCTGCACGAGATCTCGGCCCCGACGTTCCTCTATGCCTCCAAGGAGGACCACATCGTCCCGTGGAAATCCGCGTATGCCTGCACTCAGATGTTCGGCGGGGAAACCACTTTCGTGCTGGGCGCCAGCGGCCACATTGCGGGCGTCATCAATCCGCCGGAGAAGAAGAAGCGCAATTACTGGTCGCACGCGGACGCGGGGCGACCCACCGCTGATCCCGACGCCTGGTTCGAGAACGCCGAACGGGTGCCGGGCAGCTGGTGGCCGGCGTGGAACGACTGGCTCACCCAGCACTCCGGGCGGCTGGTCACCGCCCGGAAGAAGCTCGGCAACGCCGAATTCCCGCCGCTCGAGGACGCGCCAGGGAGCTACGTAAAGGAGAAGAGCCGGTAACGCGCAGCGTCGGCCCGGATCGACACACAGCTCCTCGCGCCGCGGGTGCTCATTTAAACTCGCCCGGTGGACCCTTCCCGCGTCGCCGCAGAGGGTTCCCGACGATGAAGCATCGGCTGCGCGGCGTCGTGGTGCTGTGCGGGGTGCTGGTGCTCGTCGTGGTCGCGTCCGGCCTGGCCGGGCAGCGAATCGCGGGCGCACCCATCGCCGCACCGGTGGCGCCCGCGCCATCGGTCGGGGACTGCCAGTTGATGCCCACCTCGCAGGCGGAGTTCACCGGGAGCAACTTGCCCAGCGCTGCCCTGTCCCCGTGCACCGGACCACGGTCGGGCGAGGTCATGGTTGTTTTCCCCGACTATGCGGCGGCCGGCACCGTCAGTCCCGATTCGGTCAGCCCACTCGAACAATGCTCCGATGAGCTCAACGGCTACCTCGGCCAGCCGGGCGACCGGGCGCAACCCGGCAGCTGGGCGCCGGCGCTCACGGTGGAAACCCAGTTGGTCTACCCCAGCCCGCGGCAGCGGGCGGCAGGTCAGCACTGGGCTGCCTGCGTGGTCTATCCGTTGGCGGGCAACAGCATCGTTCAGCATTTCAACGGGCCTGTCCGAAATGTGATGCGCCGTCCCGGCACTGACAGCGCCAACCTCTCGGCGTGCTTCGACGAGCTGGGCCAGGAACCGCTGAGTTGCCTGTCTCCGCACCGGGCCGAGGTGTTCGCCTGGATGACGGTGCAGCCAGGCACCACCGAGGCCGAACTCCAGGCGTCCTGTACGGACCTGGTGGAGGCCGTGACGCTGATGCCCGACCCCACCGCCGCCGGCGAGCTGACCGTCTCGGGCGCCATCTACCCGCTCGACAACGTCCTGTCCGGCACCTTCCGGGCGACTTTCGCGCTGTGCGCGGTCACCGTCACCGATCCCGACCGTGCCCTCACCTCGACCCTGCGCAACCTCGCCGGCGGCGCGCCGCCGTTGAGCTGAGTGTGGCGCGCCGCCGTTGAGCTGAGTGTGGGTTGAGCTGAGGAACTGGGCGCGGGCGATCAACGACCCCCAGGGCCGGCCAGGACGCGGACCGGGGAACCGGCCAGCCAGCCCAGGATGTCCTGCACCGCGTCGCCGTAGGCCACCTCGTAGGCCTGCCGCGACACGAATCCGACATGCGGGCTGAGGATCGTTCGAGGTGTCGACAACAGCGGATGACCGGCCGGCAGCGGCTCGATGTCGAAGACGTCCAACGCCGCACCGGCGATCGTTCCGTCCCGCAGAGCGGCCACCAGGGCTGCCTCGTCGACGATCGGTCCACGCGAGGTGTTGACCAGATACCCGTCGGTTCCAAGCATCTGCAGCTCCGCGGCGCCGACCAGTCCGCGGGTCCGGTGCGACAGCAGGGTGTGCAGCGTGACGACGTCACCGCGGCGGAACAGCTCCGCCTTGCCCACCAGCTCGGCGCCGTGTTCGGCGGCCACCTCCGCCGTGAGGTTCTCGCTCCACGCGATCACGGACATCCCGAACACCCGCGCGATCGCCGCGATGCGCTGCCCGAGCCTGCCCAGACCGAGGATGCCGAGCGTGCTGCCGGCCAGTTGCAGCGGAACGGTGCGCTGCCACTCGCCCTCCCTGGTCCTGCGATCCTCCCCCGGCAGGTCGCGCACCACCGCCATGATCAACGCCCAGGCAAGCTCGACGGTGGATTCGGCCGCGAGAGAGGTTCCGCTGACGGTGATCCCGAGTTCGTCTGCCGCGGCGAGGTCGATCGCCTTGTTCCGCATGCCGGTGGTCACCAGCAACCTCAACCGGGGCAACCCGGCAAGAACCTCGCGCGGGAACGGAGTCCGCTCGCGCATCGCGACCACCACGTCGAACGGCTCCAGTCGCTCGACGAGCGCGTCCGGATCGACCAGGTGGTCGGCGAACGCCACCACACGCCCGCGGCCGGCCACCGCCCCCCAGTCGACCACTGACGTTGCCACGCCCTGATAGTCGTCGAGAACAGCGACCGCAACTCCCGTCACTGGTGGCATCATCGACCGACGTGACCGAAGACGAGATCATCGAGTTCGTTGCGAACCTGCCGGGTGTCGAGGCGCTCACCGTCACCGAGGAATCGGGGGCACCCGAGATTGCCTGGGGCGACTCGTTCTTCTTCTATGACCCCGACCGCAACATCCCGGCGGACAACCGGCTGCCGTTCGCGACGATCGTGACGAAGGACTACACGGGCTTCGACGAGTCCTCGGACCTGAACCGGGACGGGGTGTTCCGCCTGAACATCGCCGTCGGCCGACGGAAATTCGAGGAGCTCGTCGGCTACCCGCCCGCCGGACACGCCGGGCACCGGGCGGAGGTCGACGACGCGGCCCTGGATACCGTCATTCCGCATCCGCTCTACGCCACCCAGGGCTGGGTGTCGATTCTCAATCCCGGCGACCGGACCGCCGCGTTGGCGCGAACCCTGATCAACACGGCTCACGGCCGGGCGGCCGCACGACACCGGCCCCGCGGCTGACCGCCTCATTGGAAGCCGGCGATCGGCCGGGGCGAGTACGGCTCCTCCAGCGAGGCGACCTCGTCGTCGGTCAGCGCCAGGTCCAGCGCTGCGACCGCGTCGTCGATGTGCCCGATCTTGGTGGCGCCGACCAGCGGCGCCGTCACCACCGGCTTGGACAGCATCCAGGCCAGCGCGACCTGCGCGCTCGGCACGCCGCGCGCGGCTGCGACGTCGGCGACCCGCCGGACGATCTGCTCGTCATCGGCGGCGTACAGGCTGGCGATCAATGCGATCCGATCCGGCTCCGGGCGCTGTCGGCGTCCCAGTCCCTGGTCAGCCGTCCGCGCGCCAGCGGGCTCCACGGGATGACCGCGATGCCCTGATCGGCGCACAGCCCGTGCATCTCCCGCTCCTCCTCGCGGTAGCAGCAGGTTGTAGTGGTCCTGCATGGAGACGAACCGGGTCCAGCCGTGCAGGTCCGCGGTGTACAGCGCCTTGGCGAACTGCCACGCGAACATCGACGAGGCGCCGATGTAGCTGGCCTTGCCGGCCTTGACCACGTCGTGCAGGGCTTCGAGGGTCTCCTCGATCGGCGTTCGCCGGATCCCACCGGTGGATCTGGTACAGGTCGACGTAGTCCGTGCCGAGACGCCGCAGGCTGCCGTCGATCTCGGTCATGATGGTCTTGCGGGACAGGCCTGCCCGTGTTGGGTCCGGTGCGATCGCTGAAGAAGACCTTGGTGGCGATGACGATCTCGTCGCGACGGCGAAGTCCTTCAGGGCCCGGCCGACGATCTCCTCGCTGCTGCCGTCGGAGTAGGAGTTCGCGGTGTCGAAGAAGGTGATCCCCTGTTCGACGGCGTGCGCGATCATCGGCCGGGACTGGTCCTCGGGCAGCGTCCAGGGATGATTGCCGCGGGCCGGGTCGCCGAAGCTCATGCAGCCCAGGCAGATCCGGGAGACGTCCAGCCCGGTGGAGCCGAGCTTGCGGTATTCCATGGCGGCTGTCACGTCCTTCCTGTCGGCTGCCGGGCGCTCACCCGGGCCGGTTCGTCGTCGATACGGAAGGCGTCCGCGAGGGCAGCGACGAGTGCGCGGGTCGTGCCGCCGCCTGGCTCCCCGTGATCCGGATTGTGCTCGACGAACGTCATGGCGGCGCAGCGGGGATCGGCGACCAGTGGGCACAGCAACGCGACCAACTGCGGCAGCGTCAGCCCACGGCCGTAGATCGGCACGTCCGCCGCGGGCGTGTCCAGGAAATCGAGCACGTCGACGTCCACGTGCAGGACGAATTGGCCCCCGCCGATGGCCTCGATCGCCGCCCGAGCCGTCCCGTTCTGATCCTTCACGACCTCGGCGACCGGAAAACGCGCGCTGGGCACCAACCCGTGAACGTCCTCCTCCTCGTCGGCGTACGCCACGAAGGCGATCCGCCGGGCGGTGAGCAGGGGGCGGCGGGCGCCGAACGCTGCGATCTCCTCGACGGTGCCTGGTAGGTCCAGCAGGTGGGCGACCCCCATCCCGTCCAGGATCGGCTCCTCCGGGTGGTCGACGGGGATCATCAGGTCCTGACCGCCGTCCACGTACACCAGTGCAACGTCCACACCGCGGCCGACAAAGGCGTCGAGGACACCGATCAGCACCGTGCATTCGCCACCCAGGACCAGCGGACGCCGGCCGGCGTCCACGATGTCGCCGACTGCGCCGGAGGTGGCACGAAGAACGTCCACCACCTGGAGGACGTTGTTCGGACCGCCATCGGTGCGCGCCGCCTGCCAGCGAGTGACCGGTAGGTCACCGTGGTCTTCGAGAGCCAGACCCGTTGCCCGCAGCGCCTTCACCAGACCGGCAGCCCGCAGCGCCGCGGGCGCCTTCTCGATTCCGGGCCAGTGCGCTGCCGCACTCGAGGGCACCCCGAGCAGCCCCCAGCCCCGGTCCGCCCCCCGGACCCGCAGGTGAGGTCACCGCGCCCTCCTCGAGAACAGGTCGGCCCATCCGGGAAACGTCTAGGACTCGTTGACCACCCGGGCCAGCGCCGCCGCCCTTGGTCCGGCGATCACGTCCTCCAGCAGCAACAACTTGCCGTCCGGCCCGGTCAGCGGCACCCGCCAATTGGGGTATTCATCGGTGGTCCCCGGCTGGTTCTGGGTCCGGCGCTCGCCGACCAGATCCGACAGCGCGACGCTGACCAGCTTGGACGGGGTCCAGGTCAGATACCGGTGCAGGGCATGGACTGTCGCCTCCACCTCGGTGTCCGTCGCGTCCGGCGCATCCGGTGGCGTCGCGGCTTCCGCGGCGTCGGTCACCGCGCCGGTCAGGGCGCCGCGGCGGCGCAACTCCTCCAGCCAGGCGCTGCGCTCGGCGTCGTCGGCGGCGAGTTCTTCCTCCAACGTCCGGGTCAGCAGACCCAGCTCGTGCCGAAGCTTGACGTGGTCACCGGCCAGATAACCGGCGGTCGGCGGGAGATCGTGGGTGGTCACCGACGCCAGGGCGTACTCACGCCACCATTCCGGCCGGAGCGGTGCCCCACTGCCGTCGAACTCGAACTCGAACCAGAGGATCGAGGTACCGAGAATGCCGCGCTCGCGCAGGTAGTCGCGGACCCACGGCTCGACGGTGCCGAGGTCCTCGCCGACCACCACCGCATCGGCCCGCTTCGCCTCGAGGGCCAGGATGCCGATCAGCGCCTCGTGGTCGTACCGGAGATAGGTCCCTTGCGTCGGGCCGTTGCCCTCCGGGATCCACCACAGCCGGAACAGACCGATGATGTGGTCGATCCGTACCCCGCCGGCCGCCCGGAACACGGTGGACACCAGCGCCCGGAACGGCTCGTACGCCTGCTCGGCCAGCCGGTCCGGACGCCACGGCGGCTGCTGCCAGTCCTGCCCGTTCTGGTTGAACGCGTCCGGCGGGGCACCGACCGTGATGTCCGCGGCGAACACGTCCTGCAGCCCCCACGAGTCCGAGCCCCAGCGGTGCACCCCGACAGCGAGATCATGCATGACGCCGATCGGCATCCCGGCCCGCAGCGCGGCGGCCTGGGCGGCGGCGAGCTGCTCGTCGAGCACCCACTGCAGCCAGCGGTGGAAATCGATGACGTCCTGGTTCGCCGCGCGGAACGCCTGCACGGCCGGTGACGCCGGCGACCGCAGCTCCTCCGGCCACTGGTGCCAGTCCTCGCCGTGCTCCTCGAACAGTGCGCACCAGGTGGCGAAGTCCTCGAGGCCGGCGCCCTCCCGTTCGCGGTAGGCGCGGTAGGAAATCTCCCGACCCGCCGACCGCGGGACCGCGTGGACCAGTTGCAGCGCCGCTCTTTTCGCCGTCCAGGCGATGTCCCGGTCGATCCGGTCGAGGTCGTCGAGCCGGCCGTGCAGGTCGGTGCGGAGCAGGTCGACGGTGGCCAGCCCGGCCGCCGGCAGCTCGGCGTATTCGGGGATGCGCTCGACCCGCAGGTACAGCGGGTTGCGGAAGCGGCGGGTGGTCGGCAGGTACGGCGACGGTTCCATCCGGGCCACCGGCTCGGCGGCGTGCATCGGGTTCACCAGGACGAAACCGGCCCCGAGATCGGCTCCGCCCCAAACGGCCAGGTCCTCGAGGTCGGCGACGTCGCCGACGCCCCACGACCGTGACGACCGCACGCTGTAGAGCTGGGTGGCGATGCCCCACACCCTGTTGTCTCCCATCCGGGACGGGAATCCGACCCAGGACGGCGTGACGATCAGCGAGGTGGACGCCGCCGCGTCCGGCGCGGACGCCCGCAGCGTGTGATACCCCAGCGGCAGCCCGCCCGGCAGGCGGAAGGTCGCCTCGCCGACCAGCCGGCCGTCGAGCTCGCGGGGGCCGGCGTTGTTCTCCAGCTGCTCCAGATCGGAACGGACGCCGCCGCGTTCCAGCTCGATCCAGACCGAGACTTCGTCACCGTGCCGGACATGCACGTCGATCGTCGCGTCCATGCCTTCGCGGACCACCCTGACCGGCGGCAGCATTCGCCGCCACGGAGCATCCTGCTGTTCCCTCGCTGCCCGCCCAGCGGACTCCGGGGTGGATGCGTCGATGTCGAGGGCGGCGAGGACCGCGACGATGGTCTCGGCGGGGACGTCGACGTGCCGTCCCTGCCAATCCCAGAAGTCGGTGGCGATGCCGTACGCCTCGGCCAGCCGGCGCAGCGCGGGATGCACATCCATGACGACGTCGTCCTCGTTCCAGGGCAGCGCTTCTCGGTGCAGCGCAGTGCGGTGATGGAACCGTACCGGTCTCGGCCGGCCGGCGATCAACGCGACCGCACGCTGCGCCCGGATCCGGCAGTGCAGTGGATAGTGCTTGCATGAAGCGTCCTGCACGGACCGGTTCCATCGCTGCTGCGGTTGCCCTGTCGGCCGCCGTGGGCATCGCCGCCCGGGACGCCACCCAGCGTGAACACACGGTGCTGCGAAACTTCCCGCTGATCGGGCACGTCCGATACCTGCTGGAAGCCGCCGGGCCGGAACTGAGGCAATATCTGATTGCCGCCAACAACGAGGAACGGCCGTTCAACCGCGACCAGCGACGGTGGGTCTACGCGTCTGCCAAGAAGCAGAACAACTACTTCGGCTTCGGGACCGACAACGACGTCGAGTACACCGCCGGGTACCCGGTGATCAAGCACCGCACTTTCGGCAGGACGATCCCACCGTCGAGTCCGTCGGCCGGCCACGAGGTTCTTCTGCCGAGCGCGAAGGTCCTCGGCCGGGCCCGCCGCAGGACCGGGGCCTTCCGGCCGCAGTCGGCGGTCAACATCTCCGCGATGAGCTACGGCGCACTGTCCGGCCGGGCCGTCGAGGCGCTCAACCGCGGCGCGGCGCTGGCCGGCTGCCTGCAGAACACCGGCGAAGGCGGCCTTTCGCCGTTCCACCGCAACGGCGGCGAGCTGATCTTCCAGATCGGCACCGCCTACTTCGGCTGCCGCGACGACCAGGGCCGGTTCAGCCTGGACCGGCTGACGGAACTGGTCGCCGGGGCCCCGGTGAAGGCCATCGAGATCAAGCTCAGCCAGGGTGCCAAACCGGGGCTGGGGGGCGTGCTGCCCGGTTCCAAGGTGTCCGCATCCATCGCGGCGACCCGCGGGGTGCAGGCCGGGGTCGACTGCATCAGCCCGTCCCGGCACGCCGAGTTCACCGACACCGACAGCCTGCTGGACTGGGTCGAGATGCTGGCCGACGCCACCGGCCTGCCGGTCGGCATCAAGTCCGCGGTCGGCGACCTGGGCTTCTGGGAACAGCTGACGGCGATGATGCGTTCGACCGATCGCGGGGTCGACTTCGTCACGATCGACGGCGGCGAGGGCGGCACCGGGGCGGCACCGCTGATCTTCACCGACTCCGTGTCCCTGCCGTTCCAGCTGGGCTTCGCGCGGGTCTACCGCGCCTTCGCCGAGCACGGTCTCCATGAAGACGTCACCTTCATCGGCGCCGGCAAACTGGGCCTGCCGGACAATGCCGTGGTGGCGTTCGCGCTCGGCTGCGACATGGTGAACGTCGCCCGGGAGGCGATGCTGTCGATCGGCTGCATCCAAGCCCAGAAGTGCCACACCGGCCTCTGCCCGAGCGGTGTTGCGACCCAGAATCCGTGGCTCGCCCACGGGCTCGATCCGGCGCAGAAGTCGGTCCGTGCTGCGAACTACATCAAGACCCTCCGCCGCGACCTGATGAAGGTCGCCGAGGTCTGTGGCGTCGAGCACCCCGGGTTGATCACCGCGGACTCCGTCGAGATCCTGAACGGCCGGACGGCGGCGACACCCCTGCGCGAGGTGTACGGCTACGCACCCGACTGGGGCCTGCCGTCGGCCGCCGACCGTGCGGAGATCACCGCGCTGATGGGCAGCGCCCCCCAGGGCGGCACCGCACCGCCGTCACCAGCCGCTGCCGGCTGACCCGCTCGCGGGCGGCTCGCACCGGCACAGGGATAGCCAGCTCACAACGGCCCGAACGCACCCTTCTTGGCCGCCGGGCGTCCTACCTACGTGCCACCGACGGCGCAGCGCTGCGTCGCGGGCACCTGCAACTTCTTGTCAACCCATTGCTCTCATCACTCCAGTCACCCACCGAAAGGAGCAGGAACGATGTCTGCCCTGTTCCACAGCATGATCGCCAACCTTCGCGTCCGGCTCCGGCAGCGCGGCCGGACGTCCATGTCCCGTGCCATGCGGCTGACCGGTGCGGCCGTCGCCGCGTTCGTCGTCGCACAGGTGCTCTTTCCGGGGACGGTGCCGATCCTGGCTCCGCTGACCGCGCTGCTGGTCGTCGAGATCACCCTTAAGGACATCGTGACCAGCGGCGTCCAGCGGGTGGCGAGCGTCACCGCCGGCGTGTTGCTCGCCGTCGCGTTTTCCAGCATCGTCGGGCTCAGCTGGTGGAGCCTCGGCGCCCTGCTCGCCGTGTCCATCCTGGTCGGCCAGATCCTCCGGCTCGGGCCGCACGCGCTCGAGGTGCCGATCAGCGCGATGCTCGTGCTGGCAGCAGCCGGTGCGGAGGCGGCCGCCGTGGACCGGATCAGCGAGACGCTGATCGGCGCCGCGGTCGGCGTGGCCGTCAACCTGTTGTTCCCGCCTGCGGTGCAATCCGATTCCGCGGCCGAGGCCGTGCACCGGTTCGCGTCGCAGCTCGCCGGGCTGCTCCGGACGTCGGCCGCCGAACTGCGCGACCCGATCACCCAGGAGCAGGCCGAGCGCTGGATGGACGAGGCCCGGGCGCTCAGCCGCAATGTCCCCAAGATCGACAACGAAGTGGACCAGGCGGCCGACAGCAGGCGGCTCAACCCCCGCGCCCTGGTCGTCCCCGACATCAGCAACACCCTGCGCGCCGACCTGGACGCGCTGGAGCACACCACGGTCGCCGTACGGAGCATGTTCCGGTCGATCCGGGACGGCGTCCGATACAACCCGACGGTCGATCCGAGCAGGGGTGAGGCGCTGCGCGAGCTGTACGCCGCTCTGCTGCTGGACCTGGCAGCGACCATCGAGGCGTTCGGCGATCTGGCGAAGGCCGAGGGCACCGACACCATCGTGGAGACCCAGCAGGAGGTCGCGGCGGCGCTGGCCGCGCTGAGCGAGGCCCATGACCGCATCGACGACCTGCAGCTGATCGACATCGGCTCGGAGGAGAACGGCTGGGAGCTGAGCGAGCCGGTGCTGGAGGCCGTCGAGCGGGTGCTGCGCGACCTCGACATCAACGAACGCGGCCGGCGTCGGCAGGCGGCCAGGCTGGCCATGCGGGTGGACCCGTTCGAGATGGTGAAGACGGCCCACCAGCTGTTCCACGCCGCGCACCGGCCGGCCGGGCACGAACGCACCGCGCCGAACCGGGCGCCGGAGCGTGCCCCGTCCGAACGGCCCGCCGGCTCCGACTGGCGCGGCCCCGACCGCCCCGGCCCCGACCGCCCCGGCCCCGATCGGCCCGGCCCCGATCGGCCCGGCCCGGATCGGCCCGGCCCCGACCGGCGTGAGAACGCCGACCAGACCGGTCCACACCTGCTGCCGGTGAGCAGCCGCCGCCCGCCCGCGCGCCGCCCGACCGCGGTGGACACCGCCAAGTTGCAAGCCGTCGGCCGGCCGTCCGGCAAGCCGATCGTCGGACCCGCCCGCCGGCCGTGACGCGGCCGGACGAAGATCTTCGTCCATGACCCGCCCGCTGATCGGCATCACGACCTACCGCGAGCCGGCGACCTGGGGCCGCTGGGACCGGGTCGACGCGACACTGCTCCCCGCCGCCTACACCGACGCGGTGCGCGGCGGCGGGGGCACACCGCTGCTGATTCCGCCGCTCGGCATCGGCGACCAGGCGTCCGCGATCGTCGCCCGGCTCGACGGCCTGGTGGTCTCGGGCGGTTCGGACGTCAACCCGTCGCGGTACAGCGCGGAGCCGGGACCATGGACGATCAACTGGCGGGACGAGCGGGACGTCTCGGAGATGGCCCTGCTGAACGCCGCCGACGACATCGACCTGCCCGTCCTGGGCATCTGCCGCGGGATGCAGCTGATGGCCGTCACCGCGGGAGGTTCACTGCTGCAGCATGTTCCGGACGTCACCGGGTCGGATCGGCACTCGCCCGGACCTGACATCTACGGCGCGATCGAGGTGCGGACCGAACCCGGTTCACGGTTGGCCGGCATCATCGGTGACGCCGTGACGGTCGCCTGTCACCACCACCAGGCGGTCGTCGATCACCCCGGTTTCGTGGCCGTGGCCACCGCCGACGACGGACTGCTCGAGGCGATGGAGACCCCGGGTGACCGCTTCCGGCTGGGCGTCCAATGGCACCCCGAAACCCAGGCCGACCGGCGACTGTTCGAGGCCCTCGCCGCGGCCGCCGCACAGTGGCGGCAGGGCTCCTGACCGGTCGGGCCGACACAGCCGGTCCCACGGGTCGTCCGCTGCCGGAGCCTGTGTCAGGCTGACCCGGTGCGCATGCAATTCGCCACCGGCCCCGACCCCACCGACCTGCTGATGCTCCCGTGGTCGACGCCGTTGGCGCAGTGGCCCAAGGAGAAGCTGGTCTCGCTGCCGCGCGGCATCTCCCGGCACGTCGTCCGCTTCGTGCGGATCGGCGGCATCGTGTACGCCATCAAGGAGATCAGCCAGGGGCTCGCCGAGCACGAGTACGAGCTGCTGCGCGAGCTGGCCAAGGTCGGGATCCCGGTGGTCCAGGCCATCGGCGTCGTCGGCAACCGGATGACGCCGGAGGGCGAACCGCTCGACGCCGCACTGGTCACCAAGCACCTGCGGTTCTCTCTGCCCTACCGTGCGTTGTTCTCCCGCCGGCTCGACCCCGACCTGGAGACGAAGCTGCTGGACGCGTTGGCCGAACTGCTGGTGCGGCTGCACCTGGTCGGCTTCGCCTGGAAGGACTGCTCGCTGTCCAACACGCTGTTTCGCAGGGACGCGGGAGCACTGGCCGCCTACCTCGTCGACGCCGAGACCGGCGAGATGCGGGAGAGCCTGTCCAACGGCCAGCGGGCACAGGACCTCGACATCGTCGAGACCAACCTGGCCGGAGAGCTGTTGGACCTGCAGATGTCCGGCCTGTTGTCGGAGGCCGTCGACCCACTGGAGACCGCGGTGTCGGTGGTCGAGCGCTACGAGAAGCTCTGGGACCTGCTCACCGCGCCGCAGACCATGGGCGAGGACGAGTGGTGGCGGATCGAGCAGCGGCTGCGCAAGCTCAACGAGCTCGGCTTCGACGTCGCCCAGATCCAGATCAACGAGAAGGACGGCGACCCGCGCGTCATGGTCCAGACCCAGGTGGTCGACGCCGGTCACCATCGGCGCCGACTGTTCTCGCTCACCGGCATCGACGTCCAGGAGAACCAGGCACGGCGCATCCTCAACGATCTCGACACGTACCGATCGCAGGCGGTCATGCCGCAGACCGAGGTGGACGAGGACACCGTCGCGCACCACTACGTCACCGACGTGTACGACCCGGTCATCGAGGCGATCCCCCGGGAGCTGGCCCAGAAGCTGGAACCGGCCGAGGTGTTCCACGAAGTGTTGGAACACCGCTGGTTCCTCTCACAGGCCGCGGGCCACGAGGTCTCCATGGAGCTCGCGACGAAGTCCTACCTGGAGAACGTGCTCCGCCACCGGCCCGACGAGAAGGCATTTCTCGACTCGAGCCTGATGGGCGTCGGTGCGCTGGACGCCGACGACATCATGGACGACGAAGGCGCCGATTCGCCGTAATCGACGGTGCTGCCCGTGCAGGGCCTTGCTCCGGCACGATCCGATTGAGCCTGATGACGCGGCGCGTGGCGGCATGCCCGGCGCCGATGTCGACCGTGCTGCGTGCGGTGGTGCGTTGGGTGGCGGGCTGGGTGGTGGCGGGTTGGGTGGTGGCGGGTTGAGTGGTGCGGGCGGCGCCTCCGGAGCCGGCGCCCCTCGCGCCGGCCACGCCGTCGGTGGCCAGACCGACGGCGAATCGGAGGCGCCGCGACCACCCGGGTAGTGCCGCGACGGCCCTACCCAGCGCCGTGAAGCTCTGAGCGGAGAAGCGCGGATCAGCGACCTTCCCGGTCTTCTCGGCGTCATCGGGAGTCCGGATCGGCATGATCCGGCGCCCCGATGCCACCTTGCTGACTGTGCTGACCGTCTTGATGGGGCTGGCCACCGTGCTTCCTTCATATCCGACACGTGTTCTGTCACTGAGGAGATCGATGACGCCCGGCTGATACCGTTTTCACCAGCACGAATTCGCCGCTTTTGGTCGGATTGCGCATGCCCGTGCCGACACAGGGAGAACAGTCATGACGACCGTCAGAGGAATGGGCACGATCGCTGCCAAGTACTGGTGGGTCCTGCTGGTGCGCGGCATCCTGCTGGTGATCCTGGGCATCCTGATGTTCGCCTGGCCGCAGGCGACCCTCACCGTCTTCGTGGTGCTGTTCGCCGCCTACCTGTTCGTCGACGGCATCATGAACATCTTCGAGGGCTTCTCGGAGCGGAGGTCGGGCGAACCGTCCGGGTGGTCGTTCGTGTCCGGGGCCCTGGCCATCGTCTTCGGCATCGTCGTGCTGGTCTGGCCCCGCGGTGTCGCGACCGTCTTCGTCTACATCATCGCGTTCTGGGCAATCCTCGCGGCGATCGCCGGCATCGCCGCCGGGTTGCGACTCCGGAAGACACCCGGCTCTGGCTGGGTCTGGTTCCTGGCCTGGGGTGTGCTGGCCGGCCTGTTCGGCATCATGCTGCTGGTCAACCCGGGCACCGGAATCCTGGGCCTGCTCTGGCTGGTTGCCATCTGGGCGATTCTCAGCGGCATCGTGTTCATCATCGCCAGCTTCTTCGTCCGCAAGGTGGGCAACGCGATCGTCAGCGACCCGGCCTACTGACCCTAATCTGGCACCAGCTCCATCGACCTCCGCAGGGTTTGTCGCTTCGTCACGCGAACAGATGCGCCGCGAACTCCGGCGTCCTAGTGTCGGAGTCCCCACCGAAGCGGAGTTCGTCATGACAGCTGCCTCTCCCACCGTCTCCCCGTCGTCCACGGCGCTGGTGCTGATCGAGTACCAGAACGACTTCACCTCCGAGGGCGGCACCCTGCACGCCGCGGTTTCCGACGTGATGGAGCGCACCGGCATGCTGCAGAACACCGTCGATCTGGTCGAGAAGGCGCGCGCCGCCGGAGCGACGATCGTGCACGTGCCGATTTCCTTCGCCCGCGGCTACGGCGAGATCTCCGACCAGCCGTACGGGATCCTGGCCGGCGTCGTGGAGTCCAACTCCTTCATCAAGGGAACCTGGGGCGCGGAGATCGTCGACGAGATGACGCCCCAGGAGGACGACATCCTGGTCGAGGGCAAGCGCGGCCTCGATGCCTTCGCGTCGACCAATCTCGATTTCATCCTGCGGTCGAAGGGCATCAGCACCATCGCGCTCGGCGGGTTCCTGACCAACTGCTGTGTCGAGTCGACGATGCGCACCGGTTACGAAAAGGGTTACCAGGTCTACACGCTCACCGACTGCGTCGCGGCCACCTCCGTCGACGAGCATGAGAACGCCATCAGCAAGGACTTCCCGATGTTCTCCCGGCCGGTGGCGAGCTCCGATTTCCTGCAGGCGATGTCCGGTTCCGGTGAACTGGCCGACAGCTCACGCGGGTACTGATCCGCCGACCGGGCGAACGTGCCGCCAGTGCTCAAAGCCGGCCGGGTGACGAACGAACCGGCTGTCGGTAGCCGGTTCTACAGTGGGCAACACGTCACCGCCAAGCTGGAAGGCCCCACTCTGATGACTGACCTCGCCACCGCTCGGCACCTGCCTTCGCCCCCGGCGGATTCGGCCGAAGAGGCCGATCGGGCACGCACCACCGAGCTGCAGAGCCGACTGGAGGATCACCGTCGCGAGCTCGCCGGCTACTGCTACCGGATGCTCGGGTCCACCTTCGAGACCGACGACGCCGTTCAGGAGACGATGGTCAGGGCGTGGCGGGCGCTGCCCCGGTTCGACGGCCGCTCGTCACTCCGGACCTGGCTCTATCGCATCGCCACGAACGTCTGCCTCGATCTGCTGAACGGCCGGAACCGGCGGGCGCTGCCGATGGACTTCGGGCCCTCATCACCGCCGGTCGCGGCATCCCTGGGCGAGCCGCGGGCCGAGTCACTGTGGATCCAGCCGATGCCCGACGGGTCTGTGCTCAGCGGTGGGGATCCCGCCGATGTGGCGGTGGAACGGGACAGTGTGCGGCTGGCCTTCGTGGCCGCGTTGCAGCACCTGCCGCCCCGGCAACGCGCCGTGCTCATCCTTCGGGAGGTGTTGCGCTGGAGCGCGGTCGAGGTGTCGCAACTGCTGGACACCACGGTGGCCTCGGTGAACAGTGCGCTGCAGCGGGCCCGCGCCACGCTGGCCTCCGCCGACCTGGCCGACGACGACAGCTTCGACCCGGTCGACAGCGCCCAGCAGGAACTCCTGGCGCGGTATGTCGCGGCGTTCACGGCCTATGACATCGCGTCCCTGGTCACCCTGCTGCACGAGGACGCGACGGCATCGATGCCGCCCTATCAACTCTGGCTGCAGGGCAGTGCCGATATCGGGCGTTGGCACCTCGGGCCGGGCGCGTCGTGCAACGGGTCGGTCCTCGTGCCGGTGCAGGCAAATGGATCACCCGCCTTCGCGCACTACCGTCCGGGTCCTGACGGGCACGTGCCGTTCGGCATTCAGGTGCTCGACCTCCGCGGCGACCGGATCGGCCGGATCACGTACTTCCTGGATACCGAACTCTTCGAGCGGTTCGGGCTCCCGGCCAAGGTGTCCGCCGACGGGCGGCCGGTGCCGATCGGCTGACGGCGATCCGGCTCTCAGTCGGTCTCGGGGCCCCAGCAGTACGAGCAGTCGTCGTCGCACCTGCGGTCATCGGCGGCAGCCAGCAGCGTCTGGAGCCCGTCGATCGCGGAGGCGGCGTCGTGCTCGGCCGTTCGGTCGTCGTCCATCAGAGCAGTCATGCTCGTGGGACGCCGGTCACAGGCATTGGTTGGCGCGGGATGCCACCTGCGGTGGCGTGACCCGCGTCACGCCGAGTTCGGTCCGCCCCGCTCGGTCGGGGGCCGACCCGCCCGGCAATCGGTTCAACCCCGCTCCGTCCAACCGGCTCGGTCGAACCAGCTCAGGCCAACCACGAGCCGACGCCGGTGATCTTGGTCGGCCGGTAGTGGGCGACGAAGCCCGGCGTCGGCGATGGCATCAGGGGGAAGTCCGTGCCCGGACCGATGTAGACCTGAGCAAGCCGGTGGAGCAGTTCCGGGCCTTCGCCTGCGGTCAGCCTCACCCGGGCGTGCACGACCATGTACTCGCGCAGCCCCATCGCGGTCGCACCGGGAGCTTCGAAGGACAGCACGACCCGCGGATCACGCGCCATGTTGCGCATCTTGAGCTGGTCGCCGTCCAGATGACCGCTGACCAGCTCGTCACCGTCGAGGCCGACCCAGATCACCGACACCTGGGGTGAGCCGTCGGCGTTCAGCGTCACCAGGTGAGCGAGCGGGCCGGTTTCGATGAATGCGCGTGCAGCGGCGTTGAGCGTGACCATTCGGGCAGAGTGCCACAGCGCCCAATCTCACGCCTGGCAAATTGGAGTGCTCGATGTCCGGGCCTGCGACACCATGGCCGGGTGACGGAACCTGCGGCCGGCCACCGGTTCTACGGCGACCTGGCGGCCTGGTGGCCGCTGATCTCACCGCCGGAGGAGTACGCCGAGGAAGCAGCATTCGTCGGTGGCCTGCTGGCCGACGCCGACGGTGCGGTCGAGTCCGTGCTCGAGCTGGGCAGCGGCGGCGGGCACAACGCCGTCCACCTGACGTCGCGCTTCACTCTCACCCTCGTCGATCTCTCCGACCGCATGCTGGCGGTCTCGCGTCGGCTCAATCCGGGGTGCGAGCATCTGCAGGGCGACATGCGCACCGTGCGTCTGGGCCGGACCTTCGACGCCGTCCTGATCCACGACGCCATCGACTACATGACCACGGAGTCTGATCTGCGACTGGCGGTGCGGACCGCGTTCGAGCACTCCCGTCCGGGCGGGACAGCGGTGTTCGTCCCCGACGCCACTGTCGAGACCTTCGAACCTTTCAGCGACCAGGGCGGCATCGACGACCCCGACACGCCCCGGCAGCCAGGACCCGCACCGGGCCGGGCCGTCCGGTATCTCGAGTGGACGTGGGACCCCGACCCGTCCGACAGCTGGGTACAGACCGAGTACGCGTTCCTGCTGCGGGAGAGCGACGGGACGGTGAACGTGGTCCAGGAGACTCACCGGACCGGCCTGTTCAGCGTTCCCGTCTGGCTGCGGGTCCTGCGCGACGAGGGTTTCCGGGCCACCACGGTCCGGGAGAAGACCACAGAGGATCGCACGCCCCGGGTTCTTTTCGTGGGCCGCCGTCCCCGCTGAACACCAGGTGGGTGCGGGCGTCCGACCGGGCACGAAGTAGTCGCCGGCCCGATCCGGCGGCGGGTGATCAGCGCTTCAGCCAGCGCCGTACCTGCTTGCGGGTCAACGCTTTCCAGGCCACGGCGAACTCGGCAATCGCGGCGTCACCCCGCACCTGTTCCAGCGCATGGAGCCGGCCGATGGTGAAGGCGTTGTCGCCGTCGAGGTGCATCCGGACGCCCAACCCGCGCAGCGCTTCGCGGGCCACCACGCTGTCCTGATGCTCGCCGAGCACCTCCTGGAGGTCCTCGGCGGCCTCCGCAAGGGTGGTGGCCTGCGCGCCGAAAGCGGACTCGACAGACTCCGCCGCATAGCGCAGTCGCTTCGCCGCCTTGCGGATCTCGTGGTACCACTCGTCGCGCTCGCGCAGGTCCTCCGGTGCGCCGTGCGCGACGAGGCTGTGGACCCGGTCGTAAGCCTTCCGGACCCGCTTGGTCAGCACCTTGTCAGCACGGCCGTCGGCCAGTTCGGTGAACGGTGGGGCGATGACCAGATCGTCCAGCCGGTCGAGCAACGTGAAGTAGCGCTCGGAGTTCAGGCCTTCGACCAGCTCGTCGTGGGCCCTGCGGTGGTCGCTCTGCAACTCGACCTCGATGCGGGCGGCGATCGGCCCGAGGACAAGGTCGGCCGGCTCGGCGGCCAGCTCGTCGAGCAACCGCATCCGGAGTACCTCGGCGTCCCGGGCGCCGCCCAGCTCGCCCGCGATCCACTTCAGCTCGTCGCGGAGCGGGTCGGTGATCTCCCTGTCCAGCAGCGGACGGAAGGTCGCCAGTGCACTGCGGAGCCTTCTTGTCGCGACGCGCGCCTTGTGCACGCCGTCAGCCTCGTCGTGCCGGGCTTGCTCACCCCGGACCAGCAGGGCGTCGAACTGCTCGATCAGGTGGGCCTGGACCACGTCCCTGGCCGGACTGTGGGTGTTCAGCGGATCAATCGTCGGCCTCTTCGGGAGCGTGTCCAGGCGTTCGCCCAGGGCGCGGGCGAGTTTGGACGACGACGCGGACGGACCGGCACCGGCCGCCAGCATCACCGGTCCGGCGGCGTCGAGCAGTTCCACGGGCCCGTCGACCAGCTCGATCTCCCACTCGCGCCACGAACTCAGCACGGCGCCGTCGGTGCCGAACGCCTCGGCGTTGACCTGGTCGTCGGCGGCCTCCGCCAGCACGGTGTCGCCGTCACCGAGCAGCCGGTACACGGTCCGCTCGGTGCTCAACGTGGCGACCGGCCGGAGTTCCCGTCCCCTGGTCCACATCCTGGTCAGTTCCACCAGCGATTCCGGCACCGAACCGTCGTCGTCTCCCAGTGGCTCGCCGTGCTCCAGCCTGCCTCCGGCCGCGGCCGGCAGCTTGAGGTGCCATCCCGCGTCCGACCCGCCGGTCCGTCGCCGGAGGGTGACCTTCGCCCGCGCGAGGTCGAGGCGCTCGGTGTCGTAATAGATGGCGTGCAGGGAGAACACCTCGGGCGCCGCGACGCCGGTGACGCCGGGCAGGCCGGTCAGATCAACCCAAGCCAATGCGGCGTCGACTTCGTATTTCCGCTCGAGCTCGAGGTGCTTGGACGTCATGCAAATGGTCTACCAGAGCGGCAGGCGCGGCTCTCTGGAGGACCCTCGAAGGGACTGGCGATCAGCGGCTTGCCGCACTGCGGTGACCGGCCAGCACCCAGCCGGCGACCGCCGAATCCCAGACGATCGGGGTACCGGCGCGGTAGGGGGTGGAACAGCAATCACAACGTCCCGCTCTGGTGGCGGGTACTGGGGCGCTCATAGGTCGTCCTTGTAGGTGTCGTGGAACGGTCCGTCGGAGACGCGACCGGAATCGGGCGGTGACCCGGAAGGAGAGAACCCAGCCGGCTGACCAACAGGAGCCGGTGCGTGGGCGGTGATCGGGAAGGCCGAATCCGTGCCTCACCTTGCGCCGGGTTCTCACCTCGGCGCCGGTGCACGGTGCGTGACCTGTTACGACCCTAGACAGCGGGCGACCGGCCGGGCAAGCCGGGCGCTGTTAACTTTGTGCTGCGAACGTGTGTCGGCGCGGCGCTGGCCGGACCACACCATGCGCAAGGAGGGGCGATGACGACACCGGGCGACCGCACGGCGACGCCGTCGGACGCCGGCTCGCCGAGCCGGCCCGTCGCGCTGGTCACCGGGGCGAGCCGGACCGCCGGTATCGGTGCCGGGGTCGCGACCCGGCTGGCCGCCGATGGTTGGGACGTGGCCACAGCCGGCTGGGTGCCGTACGACAGGCGGATGCCGTGGGGAGCCCGCGACGACGACACCGCGGCCATCGAGGCTGCGATCCGGGCGGCGGGCGCTCGGGCAGTCACCTTGGTGGCGGATCTGACGGACCCCGCCAGCCCCGCCCGGCTCTTCGACGACACCGCGGCCACTCTCGGTCCGGTCACCGCCCTGGTGATGTGCCACTGCGAATCGGTGGACTCGTCCCTGCTGGACACCTCGGTCGAGAGCTTCGACCGGCACTTCGCGGTGAACACCCGGGCCAGCTGGCTGCTCATCGCCGAGTTCGCCCGGCGGTACCGCGGCACCGTAGGTCAGGGCCGGATCATCGCGCTGACCAGCGATCACACTGTGCACAACCTGCCGTACGGGGCGAGCAAGGGCGCGCTGGACCGGATCGTCATCGCCGCGGCCCGCGAGCTCCAGGACCTCCGGATCACCGCGAACGTCGTCAATCCCGGGCCCGTGCAAACCGGATGGATCACCCCGGAACAGATGGCGGAGATCGCATCGGCGTCACCGCTGGGCCGGGTGGGCACGCCGGCCGATACCGCCTCGCTGGTGTCGTTCCTGTGCTCGCCCGAGGGTGGCTGGATCAACGGTCAGTTGCTGTACTCCGACGGCGGACTGCACACCTGAGACCGGACGGTCGCCGGACCGAGCCCGGGTTCGGACGCATCGACTGCACCGCTCCCTCCCGACGGACATCGCCCAGCCGCAATACTGCGAGGTGGGGGTTCAGTGAAGGCGCTGACCGGCGATGCGCTCCGCACGCGCAGCCGGGGCGCACCACAGTCGCCGCCGAACGAAGAGCGGACCGCACCGTCAGCAGGTCAGGTCGGCGGGTGGTAGAGCGCCCGGCCGGACCGGTCGAAGACGTGCGCGCGGCTGGCATCGGCGGTGATCGTCACGACGTCCCCCAGCCGTGCCTGGGTCCGCCCGGGGAACCTCGCGACCAGCCGGGCGCCGGCGATCTCGACGGTCAGGAACGCGTCCCGGCCGTTCCGGCCGATCGCCCGCACCGGCCCGGTCAGCCGGACAGAATCCGGGTTGGAGCGATTGTCCGCCTCACGCACATCCTCCGGGCGAAGACCCAGGATGACGTTCCCGTCCAGGTGCGGTGCCAACTCCGGAGGCACCGGTTGCCAGGTCGGAAGGGTGCGCTCCCCCACCTGGTAACCGGCCATCCCACCGGAGGCCACCAGCCGCCCCGGCAGCGCGCCGATCGCGGCATCACCGATGAAATCGGCGACGAACAGGTCGGCCGGCCTGTCGTACAGCTCGCGCGGCGTCCCGACCTGAACCAACCGTCCGGCCTTCAGCACGGCGATCCGGTCACCGATGGCCAGCGCGTCGGACTGGTCGTGGGTGACGTACAGGGTGCTCACCTTGGTGGCCCTGACTGTCTCCGCGATCACCCGGCGCATCCGCGCCCGCTCATGGGCGTCGACGTGCGCCAGCGGCTCGTCGAGCAGGAACGCCTTGGGGGTGCGGACCAGCGCACGACCGATCCCCACCTGGCCCTGCTCGCCGCTGGAGAGCTGGTTCGGCATCCGGCGCAGCAGCTTGCCCACCCGGAGGCGTCGGGACTGCTGGTCGACGCGGCGCTCGACCTCCGGTGCCGGCACCTTTCGGGTGGAAAGCCCGAAACCCATGTTGCGTGCCACGTCGAGCAGCGGCATGAGCTGGGTTCGCTCGAAGACCATCGCCAGGTCCCGATGGGCCGGGTCGGAACTGGTGGGCCGGCCGGCGACCAGGACGCGGCCGGATTGCAGCTTCGCCAGGCCGGCGATGGCTCGCAGCAACGTCGACTTGCCACTGCCTGACGGTCCCAACACGGCGAGCAATTCGCCGGGGCGGGCCAGCAGGGTGAGGTCGTGCAGGGTCACGGTACCGTCCCGCTGGACAACGGTGGCGCCGTCCAGCCCGGTGCAGCCCTGCCCTTCTGCGCCCGTGCCGTCGCTCATCCCCGACCCTCCTGTGCTCTCCCCAAGGTAACCGTCCGGAGCGGCCCTGAACCCTCGCTTTTTGCGGCGCACAGCCGGGACCGACCACTCGGTCGCGGTCACCGAACCTGCCCCTCGGCGCTGTCGGCCTCCGACAACCAGGGGCCGCCGTACACCACCCCGGTCCGGGACCTGGCGCCGCCGCCCGTTGCCTCCGTCCGCTGAGTCCGGGCTTGCACCTACCAGCCGAGCCGAGGCGCCTTCGGAATCGGCGAGCGGACGCCGGTAGTGCCGGAAGCGGTAGGCGTAGCCGTTGACGGTGAGCTCCCGTTGGTACGCGGCCAGCGTGGCGAGGGTCCGCGGGTCGTCGGCGGGCATTGCTCCGCGCAGTGCCGGCAGCCAACAGTGCGGCGTCCAGCCCGGGTCGTCGGGCGACCGTTGCCAGCGTCCGGTCGGGTGCAGGGAGTCGGCGGAGGTCTCGGCGGTGATCGCGTCGGCCAGCGTCAACCAGCCCGCGGCCGCGCCGCCGGCCGGGAGGTGCGCCGCCAGCGCACGCAGCCCCGCGGCGCAGATCAGCCGGCTGTGCGTCCAGCGCCGGTTGTCGATCTCCCAGATGCCGGCGTCCGGTTCCGTCCGGCGAGCGGCGATGGCGTTGGCCGCGACGGTGGCGGCGCGCCAGGAATCGGTCGTCATCCGGTCTCGGTGGGCGGCGCCGGCGAACAGCAGCAGGCTCTCGCCGAACACGTCGAGCTGGAACTGCCGGTTGACCCAGTTGCCGATGCGGTTGTGTCCGCCCGGGTAACCGGGCAGGTCGAGTTCCACCTGGTCGGGGACCGGCGTGCGTCGCGGTGTAGGCGGGGGTCATCCGGTCGCCGTCGGCCAGCAGCCGGTCGGTGACGAACCCGACGGCGTCCTGCAGCAGCGGGTGGTCGCCCGCCGCGGCCACGGCCTGCCCCGCGTAGCACTGGTCGCGGATCCACACGTAGCGGTAGTCGTAGTTCCGGCCGGTTTCCGCGCGCTCCGGCAGGCTGGTGGTGGCGGCGGCCACCATGCCGCCGCTCCGGCTGGTCAGGCCACGCAGGACGGCATAGGACGCTGCGCGTCCTGCGGGGTGTGGCAGGTCCGAGGTCGGGGACCGCGTCCGCCCAGCCGTTCTCGGTGGCGGCCCAGGCACGGTCGGCGTCGGGCGGCCGCTCGGGCAGGGCCTGGTCGCTGATCTCCAGGACCAGGTCCCGGTGTTCGCCGGCCGGGACGGTCAGGTCCATCATCGGGCCGCCCGCCGACCCACCGCGGGGGCTGGGTGACCCACCTGCTGTGCCAGATCAGCATTCCGGGTTCGTAGTACCCACCCCACACGTACGGATCGACCGGCGTGATCGCGTACCCGGATTGCCCACCCAGCAGTGCGCTGAACACTGCGTCGTCGTGCCACTGCGGCGCGCACAACCACACGATGTTGCCGTGCGGGCCGATCAGCGCGCCGCGCTCGCCGTCGGCGAGCAATGCGTACTCCCGCAGGGTCTGCGGCAGGAACCGGCCGGCCGTGCTCGGCGGCCGCGGCACCGACGGGCTCATCCCGGGCGTCGCGGCAGCAAGAGCATCCCGGCGACCCCGGACCCGACCGCGAGCACGGCGCTCGCGACGGCGGATCGCCAGTACTGCGGAAACACCCGGGTTGCGGCCACCATCGTGACGGCGTGGCTGAGGTCCACCAGTATCCCCAGTCCGATCACCGTCCGGGTCGGGCGTGCGGCGACCGCGATGCCCTGCCCCAGTTCACGGACGCCCAGGACCCGCACCACCGGCGGTGGCGGTGGGTGGTCCGGTCCGGCGACCGCCCGCGCGACGGCGTCGGGCCGGGCTGCCATGGCAACGCCAACCACCATGGTGGCTGCGGCCAGCACACGTGCGGGCGTTACCACCGCGGTCCTGTCGGGCACGTCAGGTCCGCCGCAAGAGGGCGACGGCGCCGGCGCCGGCGGCCAGGACGGCGGATCCGGTGGCCGCCAGCAGCCCGTGGTGCTGGGACGCCCATAGTTGCGGGTCCTTGCTGTGCGAGCGGTCGTCGAACACGCCGTGCGCGCCGAAGTCCCTGCCGCCGGGCCCGTCGGCCGGCTCCCACAGGTTGACCGGGGAGTCCGGGTCCTGTGGTTGGGTCGGTCTGCTGCGCCTTGATCCCGGTGCGGGCCAGGTAACGGTCGAGCAGGCCCGGGGCGATCGCGTTCGAGGCCAGGGTCAACGCCGTGCTGGTGCCGACCCAATATTCCCGGCGCCGTGGGTGGTCGGCGGCATACAGCACCGCCTTGGCGGCCAGCTCGGGCTCGTAGATGGGCGGGACCGGTTGCGCGTGATGCGGCAGCCGGGTCAGCAGCCAGGAGAACTGCGGTGTGTTGACGGCCGGCATCTGCACCATCGTGACGGAGATGCCGGATCGGTCGTGGAGCAGCTCGCAGCGCAGCGCCTCGTTGAATCCCTGGATGGCGTGCTTCGCGCCGCAGTAGGCGGTCTGCAGCGGGATGCCTCGATACGCCAGGGCGGAACCGACCTGGACGATCGTCCCGCGATCCCTGGTCCGCATCCGCTCCAGCGCGGCCATGGTTCCGTAGACATACCCGAGGTAGCTGACCTCGGTGACCCGGCGGAACTCGGCGGGCCCGATGTCGGTGAACCTGGCGAACACCGAGCTGAAGGCAACGTTGACCCACACGTCGATCGGACCGAGTTCGCGCTCGACACTGTCGGCGGCATCGTGCACCTGCTGCGCGTCGGCCACATCGGTGGGCACGACAAGCGCCGTGCCGCCTGCTTTCTCGACATCACGGGCGGCTCCGGCAAGGCCCTGCTGACCGCGCGCGAGCAGCGCCACGCGTGCCCCCCGCGCGCCGTAGGCGGCCGCCACTGCGCGTCCGATGCCGCCGCTCGCTCCGGTGACCACCACGGTCTGCGGACTCATCGTCTTCTCCTTGTCTTTCGCGCCTGATCCAGTCGTTCTCGCCTGATGCAGAGCGTTCTCAGCTGATCCAGCCCAGCGCCCACAGGTCGCTCGGCCTGGGTTCACCGCCGGCCGCGGCGAAGTGGGCCAGCGCCTTCCCGACCGAGCGACGGTGGGTCCGCGGCATCCGCTGCAGGATCTCCGCGATCGCGGCGCGCCTTCGGGCGACGACACCGTCGATCACCTCCTGCCCGCTCGGAGTCAGGTCCAGCAGCAACTGCCTACGGTCGGCCGGGTCGTCACCTCGGTTCAGCAGCCCCGACGCGACCAGCCGATCGCACGCCCTGGTGGCGTTCGAGGGATGAATTCCCATTTCCTCGGCCAATGACGTGAGCGACAGCGGCCCGCGGGTGGCGATGATCATCAGGGCCCGCAGCTGTGGCACCGTGACGACGTCCTCGATGTCGGCGAGGGATTGCGCGGCCACACCGACCAGCACCCTTGATCCCGCCAGCACCGCATCGATGTCGGCTTCCAGCAAGGGATCCGGGTCGGTATGCACCTTCATGGAGCGAGTGTGGCGCAACTCTTGCGTGACCGCAACCATTGCTCGTACACCTGAAGCCAACGGGCGAACGCCCGCCGCAACAGTCCCTTCCCCAGGAGGTCGCTGTGAGCGATGTGGTTGCCGATGTACTTCTCGCCCGGTTGCGTGAGTGGGGTGTTCGCCAGGTGTTCGGATTCCCTGGCGACGGCATCAACGGATTGCTGGCGGCATGGGCGCGGGCCCAGGACGACCCGCAGTTCGTGCAGGCCAGGCACGAGGAGATGGCTGCGCTCGAGGCGGTCGGCTTCGCCAAGTTCTCCGGCGAGGTCGGGGTGTGCGTGGCGACCAGCGGACCGGGGGCGATCCATAGATCCGGATGTACAAGGGACCGCCGCCGGAGGTCAGCAGCGAGCAGTTCTACGAGACCGACCCCGGCAAACCGTATCTGCGCGGCTGGTCGATCCAGACGGTCAGCCCGCTACCCATCACCTGGTCGGAACATGTTACGGCGCAGGGACATTGGGGCCGGCCGCTGCGCAAGTACATGCGGGACTATGTGCACTGGGCGACCCTCGGCGCGCTGTGCGAATTCGAGCCGACGGCGGACAACCGGGTCACCCTCGCCGACGAGAAGGACCGCCGCGGCCTTCCTGTCGCACACTTCGCGTATTCCAGACCGACAACGACAGGAAATTGATGCGCGCGGCGCAGGCATCGATGGAGAGGATCCTGCACGAAGCCGGTGCACAGGAGGTCACGACGATCGACCGTACGCACATCTCGTCGGCGGTGCCCGGATGGCCGCCCGGGTCGCCGACCGGCTGGCGATACCACGCATCTTTTCCGAAACACCTGCCTCAGATGAGGTTTCGGCATGACGGCCACCGGCCCGGTGATCGGCGGAATCGGCACGGCATGCTTCCGGTTCCCCACCGATCAGGCCGAAGCGGACGGCACGCTCAGCTGGGATGCGACGACGGCCGTCACCGCCACCGTGACGGCGGGATCCGTCGGATCGGCCGAATCGATCCGGGGGCTCGGGCGGAGCTACAGCACCGGCGCCGCGGCCCGGGTGATCACCGAGCACCTGGAGCCGGCGATCGCGGGTCAGGACGCCTTCGACATCCCCGGGTGCTGGTCCGCCATGCACCGCGCCTGCCGCAATCTCGGCCCGCGCGGCCTGGTGATGCAGGCGATCAGCGCGGTGGACATTGCGCTGTGGGACCTCAAGGCGCGCGCTCGATATCTCACTGACCCAGTTGTTCGGGCGGGCGCGCAGTCGGGTCCCGGTCTACGGGTCCGGCGGATTCACCAGCCTTTCCGACGAGCAACTCGCCGGTCAGGTACAGCTTTGGACCGATGCCGCATGCGGAGCGATGAAGATCAAGATCGGCGAGTCGTCGGGTGCCGACATCCAACGGGACCTGGCCCGGATGAAGACCTTTCGGGAGCTGGCCGGACCTGCGGTAGAGCTGATGGTCGACGCCAACGGCGGATACACCCCCGGTCAGGCACGACGAGTCGGTGCGGTCCTGGACGAGCTGGGGGCGGTGTGGTTCGAAGAACCGGTGTCCAGCGACGACCTGGAAGGGCTGTCCACCGTGCGCGGGGCTGTGCACTGCGATGTCACGGCCGGCGAGTACGTGGCCGACCTGTACGACGCCGCCCGGCTCTGCCCGGTCGTGGACTGCCTGCAACTCGACGCGACCCGCTGCGGTGGGTACAGCGGTTTCCTGGCCGCGTCAACGCTCGCCCTCGCGCACAACCTGCAGGTGTCGGCGCACTGCGCGCCGTCCCTGCACGCGCCGGTCGCCGCGGCGCCGCCGAACCTGCGGCACGTCGAGTGGTTCGTCGACCACGCCCGGCTCGAGCCGCTGCTCGTGGACGGCGCCCCAACGGTGCGGGACGGGGCCCTGGACATCGATGACGGCGCTACGGGGCACGGGATGACGCTGAGCGAGCGGGCGGAGCCGTACCGGATGGCCGTCCTGGGCGCCGGGCGCAGCCGGCTGACCCGACCCGCCGCTCACACGCCCGACGGACGGGACACCAGCTCGCTCACATCGAGATCCTGCTTACGGCGGAAGCTCTCGGCGCCGCACCGGTCGATGTCCGGCAGGTCGGCGGCCTCGTAGGTGGACAGCAGGATGACCCTGGTCGAGGGTAGTTCGGCGAGGATCTGCCGGGTTGCCTGCGGGCCGCTGATGCCGGGCAGTCGGACGTCCATCAGCACCAGATCCGGCCGCAGGAGCGGGCCAGCAGCGACCGCCTCCTCCCCCGATGTCGGCCTCGCCGGCCAGCACCAGCCCGTCCGTCAGTCCGGATCAGCAGCGCGGCGGCGCGCCGGAATTGTGGTTGGTCGTCGACCAGCAGCACCCGGATGTCCGGGTGCGGCGGCTCGGGCTTGCTCATCGCCGCCCCTCGGCCAGGTACATCAGGGTGGCCTGCACCCGGGGGTGATTGGTCCGGTCCCCGCTCAGCCCGAGCTTGGTGAAGATGGCGTTGATGTGCTTCTCCACGGCGTGCTGGGTGAGGAACAGCTCCGCCGCGATGCCGGCGTTGGTGCGCCCCTGGGCGATGGCCGCCAGGACCTCACGTTCCCGTGGGCGTCAGCCGGCCGATCGACCGGTCACCGGCGAGCGACCTCCCGCTGACGAGGGTTTCGACGACCTTCGGGTCGATGCAGGATCCGCCGTCTGCGACCGCGTCCGACCGCGCCGACGAGCTCGTGCAGATCAGCGACCCGTTCCTTCAGCAGGTAACCGCGGCCCTGGGTGCCCTCGGCGAGCAGCGTGCGGACGTAGCTGGCCTCGGCGTACTGGCTCAGCAGGACGACACCCATGTCGGGGTGGCGTTTCCTGCAATGCGCGGCGATGAGGATGCCCTCGTCACGCCGGTGGGGCGGCATGCGGATGTCGGTGAGCACCACGTCCGGCAGCAGGTCGTCGATCGCGACCATCGCCTCGTCGAGATCCCCGCAACTGGCGACCACCTCGATCGACGGTGTGCCGGCGAGCATGCCCCGGACGCCCTCCCTGATGCAGGAAGTTGTCCTCCGCCAGCACCACCCGCCGGATCACGGGGCAACCTTCGGCGCCGCCGTGGCAGCGTCCTGTGCGCCGGACAGCGGCAGCCGCAGCCGGACGGTCGACGCTGTGGCTTGCGGCGGGGCCTCGATCGTCAGCTGTCCGTCGAAGGCCTCGACCCGGTCCCGAACCGCTCGCAGCGCCGCGGCGTGCACGGCGCCGGCATCGTCGTCACTCGCCCCCGCCGCCGCCGTCATGCAGGCCCGATATCACTGCGTCCACGTACCCGGGTGACACCTCGACGACCACAGCGGGGTGTCCGCTCTCTCCGCTCAGCGCCGCAAGGACGGTCACCAGGCTGAAGTACAGGCAGGACTCGATGTCGCTGTGCCGGCGCAGCGCCGCGTCATCACCGATCAGCCGGAAATCAAGGGCCACGCCGGACCGTTGCTGCCAGCCCTCGAGGGAGACCTCCAGCCCCGCGTCGGCGAGCCGGGGTGGGTAGATCCCGCGAGCCAGTGTTCGCAACGACTCCAGGGCCTCGGCCACTTCCGTCAGGGCGACATCCAACCGGCCCGCATCCGATCTCGATGCGCCCTCGCCTGGCGGCGGCCCGCCGTCAGCCACATCGGCGGTGAGGACGGTGATCTCGTCGTGCACCATCGCGTCGGCGCGGTCGATGTGCGGTGACACCCGCTGATGCATCTCGCCGCGGAGCCGGTCGATCTCGTCCCGCCGGGCCTGCACGATCCGGCTGTTGGACCGTTCGAGTTGCTCGTTCAGATCCCGGAGATCGGTGGCTCTGCGCCGGAGCTCGACGGTCAGCCGCACCGTGTTGAGGGCGAGCCCGGCAGGCCGCGCGAGCTCGTCCAGCAGCATCCGGTCGCGGCCCGACTCCTGCGAGTCGGTGGGATCCACCTCGATCTCACCGATCTCGGTACCGGCGTGCCGGACGCCGATCATCAGCGGCGGCGAGCCGTCGGCCACCGCCTGCACCGGCCACACCTGCGACCACGGCCGGCCGTCGGAGAGCAGTACCCGGACCTCGGCCCGCGCGGAATGCGTGGTGCGCCCGGCCGTTTCGGCCAGCGCGGGCAGGATGTCGTCGACGGGCAGGGTGGTGGCCATCCGCTGCAACAGCGCCCGGCCGGCCTCGAAACCGGCGGCGCGCTCGCCGAAGAGCAGCCGATCGACCAGGTGTTCCAGTCCCGCTCTCGTCGACCAGAAAACGACAGCGACCAAGCCGGTCGCGATCAGGACGAGTGCGAGCGGCATCCTGCCCGACCCGAGCACCTGGCCGGCGAACAGCTCGGCGACGCCGAAGATGGCTGCGGCAATGACAAACCGGGCCGCGGCCAACAGAACCGACCTCATCAGGAACGGACCCGGTGCCGTCATGCCTGCCCCCTTCCGACCGGGCCCGGTGCTCCAGCGCCCACCGTGACCGCCTGCCGCGGACCCACGCCCATCGGGACCGACTCCTTCGCCGAGGACTCGGTCGCCGGCGACTCGGTGACCAACGACTCCGGGGCCGACCGGCGTGGCACCGCCCCGCGGATCCGGGTACCGCCGCCCGGCGTGGAGTCCACCGCGATCCACCCGCGAAGCAGTGACACCCTGTCCTGCAGGCCGGTGAGTCCACCAGCGAGGTCGGTTGTCGGGGCGGCGGCAGAACCCGTCCCGTCGTCGGTGACGGCGAAGACGATGTCTGCGCCCACCGCCCGGACCTCGATGTGTGCGGAGGACGCCCGGGCGTACTTGACGACGTTCTGCAGCGCTTCCGAGCAGCAGAAGTACACCGCCGCAACGGCCTCCGGATCGAGCAGGGAGTCGGGTGCCTCCGGTTCGGTCGCAGCGGCACCGGACGCGTGGGTCCCGGGGGCGTCCGTATCGGTCACCGCCGGGCCCGACCCCGGTACGTCGACGGTCAATTCCACGGTCAGTCCGCTCCGCCGGGCAGTGGCCGCCGCCTGTTCCAGCGCGGCAGGGAGCCCGCCGCGGCGCAACACCAGCGGTCCCTGGCCGCTGGAGATCTCCTCCAGTTCGGCGCGACTCGTCTCCAGTTCCCGGCTGAGCTGACGTAGCAGGGCGGCACGGGACAGCCGCCCCGTTGCCGAGTCGGGCTGTGCGCCCGCCATCCGCAGACCGAGCATGATCGCGACCAGCGTCTGCTGTGCACCGTCGTGCAGATCCCGCTCGACCCTGCGGCGCTCCCGGTCCTGCGCGGCCACCAACCGCCGTCGGGAGGCCGACAACTGCGCCGCCCGGTCGGTCAGCGCTTCGATGTGCGCGGCCAGTTGGCCGGCGAGCATGGTGTTGTGCAGCAGCAGGCCGGCGTGTGCCGCGAGGTCCGCGAGCAGGATGCGTTGCGCCGGAGGCAGGGTCTCGTTGCCCGACAGCTCGATGACGAGAACGCCCAGCTGCTCGGTTTTGTACGTCACCGGCCAGTGCCGGCCGGGCACCAACGCCGGCGCAGCGGCGGTGCCGGTCACCGACTCGGCCGACGATCCGCCGGACGGCGCAGACCCCCGGGCGGAGCGCAGCGACCACCGGGAGCCGTCCAGCTGCCACAGCTCCGCGCGGGTGGCCCTGGTGGTGCGGACGCTCACGTCGAGGAGCTGACCGAGCTCCGTCGTCGGGGTCGCCTGTTCGAGACCGGCGATGAGTGCCTTCATCGCGGCGGCGGGCCCGAGGTCCGTCCCGAACACCACCCGGTTGGCCCACCTCTCCGCCAACGACCAGGCAGGCTGCAGCGCAACGGCCGCCGCGGCAAGCACCAGCACCGTCCACCAATCGGCGCCGCCCACCAGGGAACCGCCCGTGATCACCGCGGCGAGGTACACAGCGCCGGACCCGACGATGAGCAGCCCGTAGACGAGCACCCGGCTCAGCATCCGGTCGATGTCGAACAACCGGTACCGGAGCACGCCGGCGAACAGCACGACCGGAACGATCGCGAAGACGGCGGGAAAGAGATCCTGCAGCCGCTCCGCCGCCCGCCGCCGCGAATTCACCGATCCCGCCACCGGCGCGCGACCCCAGCGTTGCCACACACCAGATCAACGCCACGGTGAGTGCCGGCAGCAGCGCCGCCATCAGCAAGCCTTGCGCTTCTGCGGACCTGTCCGGTCGTGGCGTCATCGGTGATCCGGATCATTTGCGACGCCGACTCCGGCGACGGGAATGGCGATACCGAAGAAGATGACGAAGAACTGCGGGTGCGCGAGGAAATCACTCCACCAGCAGATCAGCGCCGTTCCGCCGGTGACTGCCACCGCCGCGAAGGTCAGGGACCGCCGGGAGAGCGCGATGCGCGCGGGCAGCCGGCCGTCCGGGAACAGCACCACGGCCCACAGGTACGCCACGCCCGACACGATGTGAAAGGTGAAGTGCACCATCGCGATCGGCCACGGGCTGCCCAGCACATGGAAGGCCTCGTGGCTCGGCAGATTGAATGTCGCGGCGGTGCCGAGCAGGCCCAGCGCGAGTAGTCGTGGGACCAGGTCATCGGGTCGGCGGACGATCAGGAGCACGCCGAGCACCAGGTTCAACAGGCTGAAACCGTACTGCAGGAGCGCATTCCCGCTGACGCCGGTGATGGTCATCGTCGGGTGCAGGAGCATCTTCGCCGGTTCGGCGAGGAAACCGCCGCGGGCCGCCAGATCCGACACGACACTGTCCACCGCCGGCACCTCATCGACCAGGACCGGCAGCAGACCGACCGTGAGCCACAGCACCAGCCCCGCCGCATAAGCGGCGAAGGCGGCGCGGAACCAGGTGCGATCGAGCACAACACGTGCCATGCCGCCGAATTCTGGCAGGGAGCGGCCATTTGTGACGGTCGAAGGTTGCTACTCGCCGGAGCGGGAGCGCCGCTACTGATCCACATCGCCATCTCCTTCCGCGTTTTCGTAAGGGCCGCACCCGGCCGGATCACCACCGGCTGCCTGCTTTCCGGGCCTGACCCCATCGTTGCCAGCGACGGACGTTCGCGCGGGGGTGCGTGCACCCCTATCGGGTTCGCGTGCATGCACCCTCGGAAAGCACTGCGGATTTCGCGACCGTTGATGCACCAGTTCGGGCCAGCAGGGCCGGAACGCATCAGGGGGGAACCCACGATGACGATCACCAGCGACACCACCGCAGCGACCACCACCGCACCCGCCCGGACAACGTCGGTTCGGTACTCCATGCCGGGCCTTCCGTGGCTGGCCGTCGACCTGGCCGGCACCACGGACAGCAGCGTGAGCGGCACCCTCGACATCGGAACGGTGACCGTGCCGGTGCAGGCGAGCACGCCGTCGTCCGGCGTCGTCCGGATCGACGCGGTCCCCGCGTCCCTGACGTTCGCAGCACTGGCCGCGGCCGCGGCGGCGGCCGGCGGAACGGACCCGCTCGCCGCCCTCCCGCCCTCGCTGGCGGCCTTCGTGAGCGGCATCGCCGTCTCGCATCTCGGCGTGACCGTCGATGCGTCCGCGCACGGGATCACAGCGGCGGAGATCACCGTCGCTACCGATGAGCCGTGGTCGGTGCTGCCCGGGCACTTCGACGTGGCGGACGCTCATGTCACGGTCAGGTACACCCGCGCCGGTGACTCGTGCACAGTCGAGGTGACCGGTGGTGGAACGGTTCTGGGCAGCGCGGTCGAGCTGACCGTGCTCCGCGGCGATGACGGCGTCTTCACCGTTGCGCTGCACGGCGCCGACGGCACCGATGTTGCGGTGCCCGGCCTCGCGGAACTGGCCGGCCTTGTCGGTGCGCCCGACCTGGTCGACACGCTGCCCGCCGGCCTGTCCGGGCTGCCCGGGTTCGTGCTGTCCGGCACCGAGCTGGTGCTGGGCGCCGACGGGGTGAAATCGGCGCGGCTGACGGTCGCGGGGCGGCTCGTCCTGGCCGTTGCCCGACCCGATCGGCCTGTCCGTCGACGAACTGGCTCTGACCGTCGCGGTCCAGCGTCCGTCCGACCCGGCGGCCCGCTCGGTGCAGGTGTCGGTCGAGGGCGCCGCCACCTTCTCGGGCGCCGCCATCTCGGTGACGCTCGAGCGCAAGGATGGACGGTGGACCCTGACCGGCGGACTGCAACCGGGTTCCTCGCTCACCGCTGCCGCCGTCGCGAGGACCTACGGCGCGAGCCTGCCGCCGCATCTGCCGGAGCTGGTGCTGTCCGGGTTCACTGTCACCGCGGAACTCGGCACCGGTGAGATCACGGTCAGCGCCTCCTCGACCACCGAGTGGACCCTGCCGGTGGGTCCGGACGGCATCGGTGTCGGAGCCCTGGCGGTCGACTTCGCCCGGCACGCCCCCGACGCCGACGGGCGCACGTTCACCGGCTCGATCTCCGGCGAGGTACACCTCGGCGGAATCGCCGTCCCGGTGTCGTTCGCGGTACCCGGCGGCCTGCTGCTGACCGCTACGGCGCCGACGTTCGCGCCGTTCGCCTTGCTGCAGGATCTCTGCGGCGCAGCCGTTGTCGGGTCTCTGGCGCTGCCGCCGGAGCTGCTGGCCATCACGCTGACCGACCTGCAGCTGAGATCGACGCCGAGCGCTCCGAGGTCTCGTTCGCGGCCTCGGGTCCGGGCTTCAAGCGGGTCCAGGCGGTGGTCCGGAAGGCGACCTCGTGGGGCTTCGCCGTCGGCATCGAGCTGGACGACGACTACAAGTTCTCCTCGCTGTCACCGGCGCTGGGCGGCCTGGACGGCGTGCATCTGCCGGACGCGCTGATCGTCATCTCCACGTTCGACGACACCGCGTTCACGCTTCGATGATTGCAGCCCGTCGCCGGTACCGGGGTCGAACACGGACTGCTCGTCGACGGCCGGCTGGACCTGTCCGGCCTCGGCGCCGACAAGTTCCTCGGGCAAGAGCCACCTGGACGTCAAGGCGCATGTCGGCACGAGGCTGAGCGAGCTGTCACTGGCGGCCGGTATCGGCGACATCGCGATCACCGACGGCGTTGTCCTCAAGGACGCCGAGTTCGAATTGGTGCCGGATCCGGAGAACATCTCGATCTCCGTCGCCGGCGCGGTCGACGTCACCATCGATGCCAGCCCACTGGAGTTCATCGGCGGGGTCCGGGTGGTGCCGAACGGCATCTCGTTCTTCGCCACCATGAAGGGCACCTGGAACGACCCGTTCGGGGCCAGGGGCATTGCACTGAAGAACGTCTCGCTCGAGATCGGGTCGGACTTCGAGGGCGTGCCGTCGATCGGGATCACCGGCGGACTGCAGATCGGCGCCTTCGCCGGGAAGGCAGCGGTGTCGTTCAACTCGGAGTTCCCGACCCAGAGCGTGCTGATCGTCGCCTTCAACCACCTGTCCCTGATGGACGTCATCGGCACCTTCTGCCCGCCGTCGGTGACCGCCGGCATTCCCTTCGACGTCGGCCGCACCCTCGCCGGTATCTCGCTGGACGACGTCGAGCTGTACGTCGTCCCGCAGGACACCTCGATCGGGAAGATCAGCTACACCAGGGCCTGCGGGTCGGCGGGCACCTGCACGTCGCCGGCTTCACCGCCGCGGCGAAGGTGGAGATCGACCCGACCCAGGGCGTGGCGGTGGCCGGATCGCTCAGCCCGGTGCACATCGGCGACGTCTTCTCGCTCACCGGGGACGGCATCGACCAGGGGCCGAGCCTGGACATCGAGGTCAGGGCAACCGGCCGTGCCGAAGATCGCCATCACCGGCCAGGCTTCACTGCTGGGAGTCACCGCGGCGCGCTCACGTCACGCTGTCCGACCAGGGCTTCGACTTCGGCTGTTCGGGAAAGGTGTTCGGGGCATTCGACGCCGCGGTGACCGCCAAGGGGGCAAGCCTGCACTCGGCCGACGGGTTCGCGGTCCACGCCCAGTTCTCGCAGAGCTTCCTGTCCGACCTGACCAACAGGGCGGCCGCTGTCCTGCAGCAGGCCGGGACGCAGGCCGCCGCGCAGATCGCCGCCGCGCAACGCGACGTCACCAGCGCGCAGGCCGAGGTGACCCGGCTGAACACCCTGGCCGCCGACGCCCGCACCGACCTGGCGGCCAAACAGGCCGATGCCCAGCGGCAGATCGCCGCTGCCCAGGCACAGGTCACGGCCGCGCAGAACTCGCTGTCCGCGATGGACGGTCAGATCGCGTCGACCCGGGCCGCCATCCAGGCCGAACGCGATGCCGCCGCCGGAAGATCCGGGACGCGCAGGCCCAGGTCACCGCGGCACAGGGACCGGTCGACGACCTGAACTCCCAGATCGCCTCGCTGCAGTCGCAGATCAACCAGCTGAACTCCGACATTCGCTGGTGGAACAACTGGTACAACAACTCGAGCCTGGTACCAGAAGGCCTACCGCTGGGCGCAGTTGTCCGCCGAGGTCGGCTGGCGGGGAACCAAGGTTGCCGCGCTGACCACCGGAATCGCCGCTTGCAGGGGTCCATGGCGCACCGCCAACGCCTTCCTGCAGGCTGACGGTGCAGAACCTGCATGACGCGCAGTCAGCCGCCGCGACCTACCCGATCGACAAAGACATCAGAATCCTGGCGCTGCAGCGAAGTCGGGATGGGGCGGTGTTGGCACTTCGCGGCAGCCCAGGAAATGCTCTCGGCCACCCAGCAGGGGACCGCCGCGACGATCACGACCGCGGCAGAAACGGTCACCGCGCTGGCGAAGCAGTCGCAGGACGCGACCACCTGTGTTGCAGACCACGAACGCCGCACTGGGGCGGCTGCGGCAGGGTGTCGGTGAAGTGGCCGGAGTCGCCGGCTACATCGCCGAGCACGGATTGGGCGCCCTGCTGGACGTCCGGTCGGCGTCGTTCGACGGCAGTCTCAGCGCCACCAGCGGCGGATCGGTGACGCTGGACGCGAGCGTGGTGTTCCAGGGTTCACCGCAGAAGGTGCACGTCTCCTACGACTTCCGCGATCTGGTCGCGGGGGCCAAGGCGGTGGCGAAGGAACTGCTGCCCAGCCTTCCGATCTGAGCATCAAGCTTCAGACAGCAGCCGGCCCGGACCCCGTCAAAAGGGGCCGGGCCGGCGTTTGGGCCGTGAGTTGACGTGGGTCACCACCGCGATCGGGCGCGGTGGCCAGGACACAGGTACGGGTGATGCCGGTGAAGCACGACGCCCGGGTGATCTGATGCGTTCGCGGCACCGGCTGTCGAAAACTGCTCCGGCAGGGGATTGTCTACGAGGACTCGTCGCCTGTGCAGCGGTGCCAGGGCAATTCGGCGGCGACCCTCGCTTCCGCGACTTCTCAGCCGTCATCCTCGAACAATTCCGCGACGTTCCCGCCGTCTCCCCTTGTGGCAACGTCACAGTCGAGATCGACGACCAGTTGCTGGATCGCCCGCTGCGGTCAGGCTCGTTGGACCTCGATCTGTCGGGTGTGCGGCGACGTCTCCCCGATCCCGATCGATACGGTCAGGATGCCGTCGGCGTAGCGGGCGCTGATCTCATCGGGTTTCGCGCCTGCCGGCGGTGACACGGTGCAATCCGGCAAGTCGCCGCCACAAAGGTGAGCTTATGGGCAGCGGGTACACACGTCCGAGAAGATCTGTGCTACAGCGGGTCCCGCCCGGACTGTGGGCATTGGGGGTTTGGTGAGGGTTACCTTCTCCCGCCAGCGGGCGTCGGGTCATCATCGCTTCCGCCGCTGGGATCCGTGATCGGAGATCGAGCACCAATTCACCATTGACCACACGTCGCGAGACGTCATGGACGGAGAAGTGGTGACTCCGGGCGTATTGACGCAGACGTTCAGAGGCCTCCCCCGGGTTCGATGCCGTCGTGTCCGAGGAGGCAGCCCTTGGCCAGTTCGATGGTCAGGCGAGAACTCAGGGCGGTCTCGAGTTGCTCGATTCCTTCCCTTCGAGGGGCGAAGGTCCGAGCCCCGGGATGAAGCTGGGCAGAAACGTTGTGGTGGTGCGCCTTCCGGCACGGCTACCCGTCGACGGTGCGATAAAAGGACTTAACACTACAACCGCAGATCGTGACCGGATCTGACTGCCCGGAGCCAGCCTGCCAGCGCTGGTTCGAACAGACGGGATTACTCTCACGCGTGGTTTGAAGTGTCGCGGATGGCGTGAAATCAATAGAGGCGACACGCTCGGATATCACCGATCAATGGCCCTTCACATTCGATAATTGTGGAATGGATATCGATTTCTCCCATTGGGGCACCGGATTCGATGCGTTCATGGGGGCATTTTCCAGTCGATTCCCCAGGATCGAACCCAGGCGCCGCGCCGCGTCCTACGTCCGCGGCCTCCTATCAGAACTGGAGCGAAAAAATGGATGGACCATAGCCGAAGGGGCCGGAGACAAGACTCCGGACGGAATGCAGCGCCTCCTGAACGCGAGCCAATGGGACCAAGATGGAGCGCGCGACGACCTGCGGACCGTGATCGTCGATGCGATCGGCGACAAAGAGAACGCAATACTTGTCGTTGACGAAACTGGGTTCTTGAAGAAGGGCAACAAATCGGCCGGGGTCGCCAGAATGTACACCGGGACGGCAGGCAAGACCGAGAACTGCCAGATCGGCGTATTCCTGGCCTACACCTCACCTGCCGGTCATGCACTCATCGACCGCGAACTGTACCTGCCCGCTGCCTGGACCAACGACCCCGATCGATGCGCCGCGGCAGGCATCCCGGAGCACACAAAGTTCTCCACCAAATACCAACTGGCACAACGGATGATCGAACGCGCCAGGGCCGCCGACACGCCGTTCAGCTGGGTCACGGCCGACGAAGTCTACGGCCAGGCCGAACCGCTCCGCGCCTACCTCGAACACGAAAAGATCAGCTACGTGATGGCGGTTCGTCGCACCGAAAAGGTCACCATGCACACCGGTCCCAGTACCGCTGAGGTAGTCATCGCCGGACCCGAGACGCAATGGCAAAGAATGAGCGCCGGTGAGGGCACAAAAGGCCCACGAGTCGCCGATTGGTCGTCAACCCAACTGACCGACGACTCACATACCGAAGGCCACCGGTATATCCTCGCAAGAAGAAGCATCGACGACACCACCGACCTCGCCTACTACTTCTGCTGCTCGAACAAACCAATAAACCTCGAAGAACTCGTCCACGTCGCAGCCAGTCGCTGGACCGTCGAAGAGTGCTTTCAGACCGCCAAGAACGAAGCCGGCCTCGATCACTACCAGGTCCGCGACTACACCGCCTGGTATAAACACATGACACTCTCCATGATCGCCCTCGCGTTCCTCACGATCATCAAGACAGCCGAAGAAAAAAGGGGGTCCTCAATCAGAACGACAGCCTCATCGCCCTCACGTGCAACGAAATCCGACGACTACTCAATCGAATCCTCTGGCCCCTGATCAGAATCACAAACCACGTCACACACTGGTCCACCTGGCGACGAACCAGCCAGGCCCGAGCACGCTCCCACCAGCACAAACGCGCCGCCGACAACAAATGCCTCTGGTCCTTCGTCCTGTTCCTCGGGGACCATCGGCGTCAATGGCCGGACGACGCGGGCCGGCACCGCATGAGGCAGGAAAGCGAGACCGGCCCGGTCATCGGAGGATGGCAGAGCGGCCATCATCTGCCCGGCCATCAGGTGATTCAACTTGATGAAGGCGGGAGTTGCACCGATGACGGCACATGTCCACACGGGCCCGGTGACTGCAGATCCGTCCGGCCAGATCGCCGGGTTGAAAGGTGCTTTGGGACAGGGGAAGGACCTGCGGGTTCTCGCCCAACACGTCGGCTATCACCGACTTGTCGGCATCGGCAGTGCCGCCGACGGTACGCACGAGAGTCATCAATGGCGTACTGCTCTGAGCCGCCGGCTCATCGAGGACTACGGCTTTCGTTGGATCGGACTGGACTGTGATTGGCTCGACTGCCGGCGGATCAATCAATGGCTCTGCGGGCACGAGCAGCAGGATCTCGAAGCCGCAGATGTTCTGGCAGCCATCGACATGTGGCCGGCAACCATATGGGCCAATCAGGAAATGGCCGAATTCCTGGACTGGTTACACCACCGCAACCGTTCAAGGCGCTCCGTCGAGCGAATCGGAGTCTATGGTTTGGATCGCTATTCATTGTGGCGGTCATTGCGGAGGGTCAGTGACTGGCTGGCGGGCCAAGCCCTCGACGCCCCGGCGATCACGCTTCGCGGATCACTGTGCTGCCTCCCGTATGAGCCCGCCGCCCACCACAGCGCGGCCTCACTCCGGTTGGTGCCCGAGGTCTGCGAATCTGATGTCGTCGACATGCTCGTCGGCGCCGGGCACACCGCCGTGGGCGGCGGTCGCCGCGCCGCGGGCGGTGCCACAACAGAACCGGCCGCGGCGGCACACTACTACCGAACCATGCTCCACGGAGGACGACCGGCCTGGAACGCCCGTGAGCATCACCTGGCCGATGGTGTCGACTGGCTCATCCGACTCCACGGATCGGCCGCGAAGGGCATCATCTGGGCGCACAACACCCATCTCGGGGACGCCCGCGGGACCGATATGGCCAGGCACGGCGTCGTGAGCCTCGGTCAGCTCCTCCGCGAACGCCACGAGGGCACCGTGCTGCTCGTCGGCTCCGCCGCCCATCGCGGAACGGTGCTCGCTTCCAATTCCTGGGGTTCGGTGGAGGCTGTGCAACAGCTGCCGCCGGCACCGGTCGACAGCCACGAGGGTTTGCTCCATTCCACTCTCGACGGCTCGGCGGTGCTGATCTTCGGCGACGAAAGGTCCGGGCCCTGGCAATCAAGCTGGCGCGGACAACGCGCGGCCGGAGCGATCTACTGCGCCGAAAGCGACCCTGGTAGCTACGTGAAGACCTGGATGGGTGGCCGCTACGACGCGCTCATCTGGATCGAGGAAATGACGGCATTGGCACCGGCACGTCTGAAAGCGGAACTGCTCTGTTCGTCATGATCTTGGGCGCCGGGCGCTGACCGTTCACCCGGCCTCTGAAGGCCGCATGTAAGAGCATGCAGTTCCGCTGCGTCGCAGGAGACCTCGTCGAAATCATCGCTGCCTGTGTCGGGGCCTTTCGCGACCCAGGATCCCGCAGGAGCGGCCCTCGCCAATCGGACGGCACGCCAGGGGCGGCACCGCTGGCCTCGTGCTGGGATCGACGAGTCAGCGGCTGATCAACCATTCCGATGTTCCCGTCGTCGTGGTGCGAAGGGACGGGGGTTTGCTGGGCCGACCAGGAGCTTCGATCTGAAACCCGTCGGCACAATGCAGCGCCCGGCGCTGGTCGACGCTGCCTCATACGCCGGCAAGCGATCGTCCGTTCAGTGGGTGCGCGGGCGAAGTCGACTGCATAGGAGCCCCGCCACACTCACGGCCGTCCGTGCCTGGTCGATCCCGGCCGCCGCTGCTTGCACGTGGATCGCCACCTGGTTGCAGATGAAGCCGGGGACGACGTCCCCGTCCGGTTCACCCACCTCAAGGTCGCTGGTGGCAGGAAGACGTTCGCACTGGACGGACAATTGCCTGCTGTAGGTGCCGAGCTCGCTCAACAGGGCGTCGAGATCGCCCAGAGCACGGTTCATTCCGTCAAGGTCCGTTGGCGGGGAAGCGCCGGCCTGCTGGATGCTGACGACAGCGTTTCGCACGTCGCACTCGTTCATCGTGTCACTCCTTCTCGCGTTTGCACCGGTGTGCGGTGAGATCGGCCGATAGTCAGGAACCGTCGGCGAATCATTCGCCAGCGAAGGAGGTCTCGACCTGCGACCGGTCAACGACGCCTTTGGAACGACGTTCACGGTGCGGTGTGATCGGTGAACCCGCGGCCGATGCGGGCGGACTCAACCGACCCCGTCGGAGAGGTCGGGAGGAAAGACTTCGAACGACGATAGAAGGCATGGCGAACCTCGTAACAGCACTGGAAAAGTGCGTTTTCCGATACGCCCATTCAACTCGGTCTTCGGACCGGGCAACAGGGTCGTTCGACCCCTGAGATCCACCGACGGTCGGCACGGCCGACACGTCGGCCACACCGTTGACCGAGAAGCTGAGGTGGCCGGGTGCCTGCGGTCAGGCATCTCAAGCCACTGTGACGGTCGTGATGGTCATTGTCAGACGGCACGGCCGATAATCCGTTGAGAATTTGCACGCCCGAATCGGGAAATTCATCTGGCCAAGCCGAGGCACCACTGGATCGGGTGACGCGCACGAAACGCTCCTTGCATCGACCCGGACGGTCCTTTCAACTGTGGAAAGGTCATTGACGGTCTGCTGAAGTCAAGCAAGTCCTTGCTTTGCCGGCCACGTCGGCGACAAAGCCGACTTGCAAAGGGGCCAACCTTGCACTCCTCCGTGGCCCCACCAACTTTTTTGTTGCTATACCGTTATGCGCTCGGGTTTCCTTCTCCTTTCGACGCATCCATCACGTCACTCCCTTCCTCTACTCGAAATGAGGCTGGTTCGGCGCGGTGACGGCGTCGTTGACACGCATCCGCATGGCGGGATGCATGGCCAGGTCCACGAGCGCGGCGGGGGCGCACCAGGCTGCCTCCTGCGTTTCAATCCCGTCCGGGCGCGGCTGCTGTGGGTGCTCCGACGTGGCGGGTACGGCGTGGAAGCAGAGCGCCAGCTGTTGGTGAACGCTGCCGTCGGGGTCGAGAAGGACATGGGTGGGGTCGCTATAGACCCCGGAGAGCCCGACGAGCGCTATGGCCATCCCCGACTCTTCGGCGACCTCGCGGATCACCGCCTGGGCGGCGGACTCGCCGACTTCCAGGCGTCCTCCGGGCAACTCCCAGTAGCCGTCATCGATCCGACGGACCAACAGGACCTCGCCGGCGACGTTGCGGACCGCTGCGAACGCCGCAGGCAGCACGTCGTCGGCACGGGGCGCGTTCGGATCCTGGTAGTACTCGCGTAGTCGGACCACTGCGTCTCCTCGGGCCACGGGCGTGGCGATCATCCCTGATGGGGGTCGTGCCTCGGCGAATGTATACGGGCGAAGCCGACACAGGCGAAAAATGGACGTGCGCTCATTGGAGGAACCGCCGACCCGCTGTCACTACGTGGGAGAATTCATGCTGACCGGCAACTGGCACCAGCAGCATCGGCTCACGCACTCGCGCGAGCACCCGTGTCACTCCGAATTGCAGCGACCCGCTCTGGTCGAGGTGCGTAGGAGCGCGCCGGCCGGCAACACCCGGTCGGCGCCGTACCCGCTGGCGCAGCGCGCGTCGCCGCCGGCACGTCGCCGAGATCACCCCCAATCGGGCGCCCAGATGGGCGGTGCGGAAGGTGCCGCAGGCAGCACGCCGGTGACCTGAGCCAGGACCCACGGGTGCGCATGCTGCGGACCTGTGTCCCCTCAGGGCGTGAAACCGGTCCATGGCCTTCCACGTCGCCGTGATCACCCGGCCAAGAGCCCCCTGGGCATCGCGCCGGTCCGGATCGGCCCGCTCGCCGTGCCGATGCCGAACGCAGCATGGCTGCGATCCTGGCCGCGGCACCGGATGTCCTCGCGGGGAACCCAGAGGCCTGCATGACCGAGATTACCCGCCGCGCAGGTGTTGTCAGGGGCCACTGTTGACATGCATTTTCCTGACCGGCAAGCCTTCATCGACGCTGTCACCGCGAAGGCAGTCTCGGATGTCACGGCCGTCACCGAAAATCACAGCGAGCCAGATCGCGGTTTCGGTGAGGCGAATTCGAGCCGGTTGCGTAGCTTCAGCCCGGTCGGTCGAGGGAAAGGTCGTACCGTTCCGTTGCGGAGCAACCGATCTCGGTGCTCGTGATGATGGGTGCCATCAGGCCTCCTCGGGGCCGGTGAGCAGGGCGGCGTAGCGGGCCAGGTAAAGCGGCCAGCCCTCGGCGCCGTCGACACCGTCGGTGACGGCCCGCCATTCCGGTCCGTGCCGGTCGATGTGCCGGTGCTCCAGTTCCACACGCGTCCGTCCGGGGGTGTCGGTGAAGAACCGCACCTCGACCTCGCTGGCCAGCGCGGGATCGGTCACGATCTCCCAGCGGGGGCTGATGTCCCAACTGAACACCACCCGGTGTGGCGGTTCGTAGGCCAGGATCCTTGCCCAACGGCATTCACTGCCATCCACGCCGCGGTCGACGATGTTCCCGCCCACGCGGGGTTCGAACACCGTCTCCGCGATCGGCGCGCGGAGGAGGTTGTGTTCCGGTGGTTTGAAGTCACCGAACCGCTCGGTGAAAACGACGAATGCCCGGTCGATCGAGGCGTCCACGATGATCTGTTTGCGCACCACAGCTGCGTCGGTTTGCGTCATGACCTTTCCTTGGTTGTCTTTTCCGTTGTCTCGGCGGCGATGTCGGTGTAGCCGACAAGGGCTCGCTGCCAGAAGGTGTCGAGCTGGTCGCGTAACGCGGCAACGGCCACCGGGTTCAGCCGGTAGATCCTTCTCGTCCCGGCCGCCGTCTCGGTGACCAGGCCGGCGTCCTTGAGGATCTTCAAATGCTGCGACACGGCGGACCGGGTGACCGGTAATCCCGCGGCGAGCTGCCCGACTGCCATGGGCTGATCGGCCAGGCGCGCGACGATCGTGCGCCGCGTGCCATCGGCCAACGCGCCCCACCCATCACCATCTCTGTCAGCATCCACTAACGGTTAGTCTTCTCTAACGGATCAGGTTGCGTCAAGAGATGGACGATGTCGACGACAGCTCCGATCACACCCGAGTGTGTTCGTGGCGGTGTGAATACGCGCAGTTCCGTGTTGTCACTGGATGGGCGTCGTCAATCAGGCGGACGTGGCTCGGTTCGCGCATGCGTTGTCCGATCGGACCCGTGCACGGGCGACGCTGTCTCTGGTCGAGGGCACGTTGACCGACCTGTTGGGTGTGGTCCTGAATGAGGTCCGTTCGGATTCACCTGACGCCTGACATCGATATCTGCCAGTCAAGCCAGTTTCAGAGCCGCCGAGGGGACTTGAACCCCTAACCGCCCGATTACAAGTCGGGTGCGCTACCAATTGCGCCACGGCGGCGGGCCGGGCGGACCCGGCCTGCCGGGTCAACGCCCGGCGTGGATCAGCGTAGCCGGAACTTCGCACCGCTCCGATCAGCTCCCTGACCCGGGTCAGCCGCCCGTTGTGGTGCCGGAGGCCGGTGCACCCGCGGCACTGTCCGTCGGGGCGGCCGCCGACGAGCAGACGACGTTCTGCTGGCCGTTGTAGACGGTGGTGAAGTCCTCCCGGCGGATCTCCTTGCCGGACAGGTCGCGGATGATCCTGGTGTCGACGATGGAGAACCCGTTCGAGCCCTCGGACGGGATGCATTCCGAGCCGGCGGGCTTGACCACGATCTGCGGCGGCGTGCTGTCGAAACGCTCACCGGTCACCGACTCCACCTCGACGCGCTTGGTTCCCCAGAGCCGGACGGTGATGTCCGAGTCGGTGAAGACCGTCTCGATGAGGACCCCGGTGGGGTAGTCGTTGGAGAACGCCAGCTCGATCTCACCGTCGTACACCGTCGCCTCCCGGCCCGGTGGGTAACGGCTGATGTAGAAGGAGTGCGGGGTGTGCGTGACGTCGCCCATCCCGGCGAAGTACGCGGCGTTGTAGAGCGTGGTGGCGAACTGGCTGATGCCACCGCCGACCGCCTTGGCGAGCGCACCCTCCTGGATCACCGCGGCTTCGACATAGCCCTGTTCGGAACCCCGCGGGCCGGTGAACTCGTTGAGCCCGAAGGTGGCACCTGGCGCGACGACGGCGCCGTTGACCTTCTCGGCCACCACCCGGATGTTCTCACCGGACGCAGCCGCGAAGCCGCCGGTGGTGAACTCCCCGATGACCTCCTTGATGCCGAGCGACTTCGCCTTCTCGGTGGTGAACGAGGGTTGCGCGGTCGCGTAGACGACGGTGGCGTCGCGGTCGTCGCCGCGCAGCGCAGTTCCGATGGCCGCCTCGGTGGCCTTCCAGTCGACGGTGCGGCCCGCCGCGCCGGGCGTGATGACCGGCGCACCGTTCTGGATCGCGATGACGGCATCCTTCGGCGCGGCCTGCGTCGCCTCGATTGGGTCGGTGTACGGGGCGCGGATCTTGGCAACGTCGACCGCGACGGTGAACCCGTCGGCGTCGTCCGGCGCGATCGTGGTCGCCGCGGCAATCCCGGTGACGGGCACCTGCACCGTGGCGCCCTCGCCCACCAGGCGAATCGGGGCGGAGCGGATCTTCGTCGCCTCCGCCGCCGCCGCAGCCACCTTCGCCGCGGAGGCGCGGACCGGCGCGTCACTGACCGGCAGCACCAAGCCGTTCAGCGCCGTCGGGCCACCGGCCGCCCACGCGGACGCGACGGCGTCGACTGCCGGCTCCAGCTCGAGGGTGCGGCCGGTGACCGGTTCGACGGTCCGGACGGACGTTCCTTCGATGGCGACCTCGCCTTCGACCCGAGCGACATCCGTGCTGTCGGCCACGCCCTGTAGGAATGTGGACAACGCGGCCTCGTCGGTCGTCACCGCCAAGGGCACGTCGGTGGACATGAAGAACGAGGTCACCCGCGCAACGGGGCTGGCCGACCGCAGGCCGACCTCCTGCACGGTGGCGGCGATATCTGCGGTGAGGCCGGCGGCCTCAGGATTGATCTGGGTGGGTTCGCCGTGGACGTCGACCGTCACGGGTCTGCCGTAGACGGGGACCGCCTGTGCGGTCAGGGCCGCCGTTGCCTCGGTCGGCGTCATTCCGCCGACGTCGACTCCCGCAATCGTGGTGTTGCGCTCGATCTCGCCACTGGTCCCGAGCAGGTCGACGAGGTAGACGACCGCGAGGACGACCAGGACGGCGCCTGCGACGATGGCCGCGACAAATCCCGACGACCTGCCGGTGCGGATGCGCTGGGTCGACTCGGCGTCCAGTTCTTCGTTCCGGATCCGATCGGTCGGATGCTCGGCAGCGCCGTGGGTCCCCCCGGCCGGCTCCGCCGCATTGTTGCCCGTCAGATCCTTCACACCTGTCCCTCATGCTCGTCATCCGGCGGACTTCTCCGCTCAGGACCATTGTCCTGATCGGGGTCACCGATCCTTGGGACGCGTGAGGGGGCTGGGCGCTGCTGTGCAGGTCATCATGTCACCCGAACGGACTACCGGACACCGCCTGGAAGGCTCACTGACGGAGGAACAGAGGTCAGCGGGCCTGGGCGGGAAGCGGTGAGTGACGGACGCCGCGGATGGTGGAGATCAGGATCCGCCGGCATTCCAGCGGCGTGACGTTCATCAGCGAGGCAAGGGCCGCGATGGCACCGTCGTCCAGCGTCATCGCCGAGGAGGCACCGTTGGTACGGAACTCGAACCACCGCTTCACCGGAGCGAGTCGCGGGTCGTTGGTGGCCATTACTTCGGAGACGTCCACCGTGATGGACCCGCTGGTACCTGCGCTCGGGCGAAGCGCGACGCCCTGTTCGGCGGCCCCGAGCAGCGTGCCGAGGTCCTCGCCGAGTGCTCCGGCGATCACCCACAGCACGTCGACGCGCAACGAGCGGTGACCGGTTTCGTAATTCGCCAGGGCGGCCTTGCTGACAAGACCCCCGGTCCGTTGGGCCACTTCGGCCTGGGTGAGCTTTTGCCGGCGTCGCGATTCACGCATCACCCGGCACACGGCAGCGGCGAACGCCTGCTGCGACCGTGCGTCGTAAGCCTGCGACACGCTGGTCCCCTTCGTTGGAGGGACGACCGAGAGGCTCTCAGGCCGCCGGGATGCCAATGCCCCGGTTACTCTCCGTGCCCACAGTCACGATTCGAACGCTGACGTGAGCCGGATGGGCTATACCGAAGCATGAACTACGCACCCCTTGGCTCTTTCTACCACAGGGTAATCAGAATTACACTCGTTCGGCCCATTGGTGTTCGCCGGTTGCCCCGAACGTGTCACGACGATGCCGGGACCGCGTTGCGACGAGCCGCCCGCCCCGATTGCGCGGTCGGAGCGACGCCGCAGCGTTGGTGATTGCGCCGGAAACCGGCAGTCGAGCGACCGGCCCGCCGGCGATGATCCCGCCGCGAATGCCAGGTCCGGGTCGTCGGCGTCAGCGGAACAGGGCGCGGCCGAACCAGTCGCCAGGCGCGCTGACCCCCGGCGGGCAGGCCCACAGCCCGCCGCCGATGTGCGCGATGTACTCGTTGAGCAGGTCGGAGCGGCCGAGCCGCGTCTGCAGGGCCTTGAACTGTTTCTGCGGGTCCCGCTGGAACGCGATGAAGAACAGGCCGGCCGCCAGCTTCCCGGTGTCCGGATCCTGGCCGTCGGTGTAGTTGTAGCCGCGCCGCAGCAGCCGCACGCCGCCGTTCTGTTCCGGCGACGCCAGTCTGACGTGCGCATTCATGTCGACCACGGGGGCCCCGGTGGCGTCGACGGCCGCGTAGTCGACCGGGGTGAATTCCTCCCCGCCGGTCAGCGGTGCACCGGTCGCCTTGTGCCGGGCGAAGATCCGCTCCTGGTCGGTGAGCGGGTCGGTGTCCCAGGACTCGATCTCCATCCTGATCTTGCGGGCGACCAGGTAGGAGCCGCCCGCCATCCAGCCGGTCGGGGACGAACCGACTGCGGGAGGTGCCCAGACCTGCTCTTCCAGCGCCGCGGTGTCGTCGGCATGGATGTTGTTGGTGCCGTCCTTGAAGCCCATCAGGTTGCGCGGTGTCGATCTGGCCGGCGCCGGTCGCCGAGGCACGGCCGAAGCCGAGCTGCGACCACTTGAGGACCGCCGTGCCGCGGGCGGCCCGCACCATGTTGCGGATGGCGTGGAACACCACCTGCGGGTCGTCCGCGCAGGCCTGGATACAGAGGTCGCCGTCGGACAGCGCAGGCTTCATCACGGCGTCGCCGGGCATGGTCCCGAACGGGGTCAGCTCGGCCGGCATGCGGTCCGCCAATCCGAACCTCTCGTCGAACAGCGACGGACCGAATCCGACCGTGATGGTCAACGAGTGCGGGCCGAGGTCCATCGACTCGCCGGTGTCGAACGGCGGCTGCTCAGGGCGGATCGGCGAATCGCTGACCTGCTTTCCCGCGGTCAGCCGGGCGGAGATCGCCGCCCATCGGCCGAGCATCCGCTGCAGCTCCTCGACGTCGGTGGTGGTGACGTCGAGGGCGGCGAACATCAGCCGTTCCTGCTGTGCGGTGGTGATGCCGGCCTGCCGCGGGCCGTAGAACGGAACGACAGCTTGCGCCCTGGCCGTGGCCGCATCCACGGCCGGCGCCGCGGCACCGTCGCCGGTCCGGATCCCGTAGCCGGCGGCCACGCCGACGCCGGCAGCGAGCCCGACGCCGGCGGCCGCGGCCCCGCCGAGGAATCGCCGTCTGGACGGTCCCCGATGTTCCATGTCCGTGCGCTCCACGGCCGTCAGTTCGTGATCTTCGCGGAGATCGCCGACAGCGGTTCCTGCACGACCAGCAGTGCGTCGGTGAGCTTCTTCTTGTCCTGCGCCGTCAGCTTGTCGTAGGGCATCCAGCCGCCGGGTGCGGACGCGTCGCGGTAGCCGTCGAGCACTGCGGTGAGCGCGTCGAAGGCGGCGGAGATCTGCGGCACCAGGCGTGGGATCGATCTGATCGAGGGCGGGCTTCAGGGTCGCGAACGCCTGCAACGACCCTTCGACGTTCGCCTCGAAATCGAGCAGGTCGATCCTCGAGTAAGCCTCCTCCTCGCCGGTGATCTTGGACGCGAGCACCTCGTCCAGCAGGGTGGCCGAACCGTTGGCGATCTCGAATGCCCGGTACCCACCCGCGGTGCCGGCCGCGGTCGCCGCGGAGAGCTTTCCTGCCTCCTTCTGCAGGCTCTGGATGTCCACCACCAGCCGCTTTCCCAGCTCGGCCAGCCCGGCGGTGCTCTTCTTCTCGAACAGCCCCTGCTCGATGGGGTGGAATCCGGTCCAGGCGGTGCCGGTCTCGACGTCCCCGGCGCGCAGGTCGATGGCCGGGTCCAGTTCGGGGAAGGATTCGGCGACCGGTTCGATCCGCTCGTAGAACGGGCGCGCCTTGATGTAGGCAGCCTGCGCGGCGGCAAGATCTCCCGCCTTCAGGGCCGCGGCCAGTTCCTTGACCGGCACCACCAGGAACGTGATCTGGTCGTCGACGTAGGTCGCGTAGTCGGCCGTGGCTGTGTCCAGCAGCGCGGTCAGATCGGCCGACTGTGCGGCCGCCTTGCCGGTGACGGTGAAGGGCGTCCGCTCCCTGCCGGCGCCGGGGCAGAAGACCTCGTAGCTTCCACCGTCCAGGCGTGCCGAGAAGGTGGAATCGAAGCCTGGCGCGAGGTTCTCGCGCTCACCGACGATGCGCTGGTCCGCGACGAGTTCCACCTCGGTGACGCTCAGCGCATCGACGTTGGTGATCACGAAAGTGACCTGGCCGGCCGGCACGGTGTCCGGGCTGGCCGCGCACCCACCCGCCTCCGTGACAGTGATGTTCACCTGTCCGTCGGCCGCCGCGGCTGCCTCAGCGGCACTCCCGGAAGGCGTCGTTCCGACCGACAGGGACGCCGATCCGGACTCTGTCCCGGACGAGCTGGACGCGGCGGGGGCGGCCGTTCCGCAGCCCGCCAGCAGCAGCGCGCCGGCGGTCAAGAGGATGGCCGGCCGGACACGGCGGAGCGGTGTGGTCACGGGTATCTCCAGAGTTGCGATGAGGACGGATGGCGTGCACAAGCCGACGGTCACGCGGGATGGCGGGCCCCTGCCGGTTGGATGACGAGTCAGCGGAAGGTCAGCCCGACGGCGGCCGGGAGAGCGCGAGAGGCTGATCGACCCGGTCGGTCGCCGGCTGATCCGATGGAGCGGGCGCCGGGCCCGACTCGGTCAGCGGCCGATCCGACGAGGTGGGCGCCGGCGTGCCGGACGAGGTCGGCACCGGTTGTCGCCGAACAAGTTTCGGTACGCCGAAGCCCAGCAGGACGATCGCGAACACCACCAGCAGGGCCGGGACGACCTGACCGACGACCTGATGGCGGGCACGTTCGGCATCGAGGGCGGCAAGCCGCTGGGCGCCCGCGGCGAGGCCCGCGTCGGTGGCGCCGACCCGTTCGTCCAGGACGACGCCCGCCTGCACGACGCCTCGACCCGGGACGGTGACCTGCAGCCTCCGCACCAGCCGGAGATCGATCGCGGTCACGACCCCGGTGGCGGCGTCCACCCGGACCGTCGGTGTGACACCGTCGACGTAGCCAACGGCGAAACGCTCGCCGGCGCCCGTGGAACGGACTCCTACCGGCAACCTGCCGCCGTTCTGCGCCGCGAGTTCCGTTGCCGTCAGCGACGTCGGCAGGCCCGCCGCCGCGGCGTCGACAGCGGACGTCACGGCGGGGCCGGTCAGGATCACCGTGTCCGCCTGGACGGTTCCGGTGAGCGCCGCGGGATCGCCGGCCGACAACCTCGTCAGCTCCAGCGATGCGGTCGTGACAGCGGGCCCGACCGTCACCAGTGCGGTACCCGCGCCCGCAGCGCCCGGCCCCTGCAGCTCGAAGGGTCCCTGCTGCGCCGCATCGATGCCGGGGGTCGCGGGCGCGAGCAGTGCCAGCAGATAGGCGACGGCCAGCGCAGCCGTCGCGGTGCCGACCAGCAGCCGCCCGAGGGTCGCGCGGGACGGCGTTCGCTTGGCCGGCCACAGCACGACGAGCAGCATGGGCACCGCGTAGAGCACGTACGCGACGACCTCCACGACCGGCAGGCTCGACCGGATGCCGAGCATGCCCGTCAGCAGCGACTCCTGGACGGAACCCGGCCGGGCCACCGCGGACAGGTCGAGCATCGTCTGCTGGCCGATGGTCAGCCAGCCGGCCTCGTAGGCCGCGCGCAAGGTGCTCATCACCAGTCCGGCCGCCACCAGGACCAGCACCACACCGGTGATCCGGAAGAACCTGGACAGGTTGAGCTGCACGCCGCCCCGGTAGACCAGATAGCCGAGCCCGACCGCGACGGCGACGCCGAGCACGACGCCGAACACGGCCTGCGCGGGCGAGATGGCGGACTGGAACGCGGCCAGCAGGAAGACGGCCGTCTCGAAACCCTCACGGATGACGGCCAGAAAGGCCATCACCACCAGCGCGCCCGCCGAGCCGCTGGCAAGCGCGCTGCCGGTTGCGGACTGCAGATCCTTGCGCAGCCCACGGGAATGCGCCCTCATCCACAGCACCATGTAACTGACCATCACCACCGCGACGGCCGCGACGACGCATTCGAGCATTTCCTGCTCGCGTTGCGGCAGCGAGGCGCTGAACAGCTGCAGCGAAATCCCGACGGCCAGACAGACCGCCACGGCAACAGCCACGCCCGCCCAGACCTTGCGGAGCGCGTCGGCGCGATTGCTCTGCCTCAGGAAGGCCGCGATGATCCCGATGATCAGGGCGGCCTCGAGCCCCTCGCGCAGCCCGATGACGAACGTCGCGAGCATGGTGCCTCCTGGGACGGTCCGAGCCTCGGTGTGCGATGTGCGATGACGCTGATGGCAGGTAAGGCTAACCTCACCTGATTCCGGACCCTACCCCGGTCCGGCACCGGAGCGACACCGGAGCGATGCTGTGATCCCCACCTCAGCAACGGACATCGCGGACGTGGTCCGTACCCTGTTCGGATGACCATCCGACCCATCGTGATCTGCGGAGAGCCGGTCCTGCACCGCCCGACCCGTCCCGTCACCGAGTTCTCCACCCCCGAACTCGACATGCTGATCGAAGACCTCCTCGAGACCAACGAGGCTGCCTACGGTGCCGGACTGGCGGCGAACCAGATCGGCGACGACCGTCGGGTGTTCGTCTACGACTGCCCGGATCACGGCACCAGACGGAAGGGCTACGTCGTCAACCCGGTCATCGAGACCTCCGCGGTGCCGACGAACATGCCAGACCCGGACGACGACTCGGAGGGTTGCTTGTCCGTGCCGGGTGAGAGCTTCCCGACCGGCCGGGCGGATTGGGCGAAGGTCACCGGCGTCGACCGGGCGGGTGAGCCGATCGTGGTCGAGGGCACCGGTTTCTTTGCGAGATGCCTTCAGCACGAGGTCGATCACCTCGACGGCTACCTCTATCTGGACCGGCTGATCGGTAAGAACGCCCGTGCCGCCCGGAAGGCTGTCAAGGCGAACGGCTGGGGAGTGCCGGGCCTGAGCTGGCAGCCCGGTAAGGACCCGGACCCGTTCGGACACTGAGCGCCCGCCGACCGACAGGGGACGCCGGGCCCACTCCCGGACATGCCGACAGGTACTCACCGGAGGTCACGGGTTTGTCACGCTGGGCTGCTCGGGGTGTCGTGAGCTGCCGATAAGGTGAGCCTGTGTCGACCGCCTACCCACCGTCCCGTTCCACCGCCGCCGTTCTCCTGGGTCGCGCGTTTCCACTGACGATCGGATGCGCCGCGTGAGCACCGGAACCGACACCGAATCGATCGACACCGAATCGATCGACACCGAATCGATCGACACCGAATCGATCGACACCGATCGATCGAGACCCGATCCGCGGACGACGATGCCGGAACAGCCGACGGTCGTGGCAACGGCAGCACGAACGGGGACGGCGCCGAACAGGCGGCCGGCGACTCCGAGGCCGCCGAGAACGGCGGGCTGAGCGGCCAGGTGCAGATGGTGGTGGTCGCCAACCGGTTGCCGTTCGACATGGAGAAGATGCCCGACGGCAGCACCAAGGCCCGGCAGGCCCCGGGCGGCCTGGTGACCGCCCTTGCGCCGATCCTGTCCCGGCGGCACGGCGCCTGGATCGGCTGGCCCGGCACCGCCGACGTGACGCTCGAACCGACCACGACCGACGGCCTGAGCCTGCACCCGGTGACACTGTCCGCCCAGGAGGTCGACGACTACTACGAGGGCTTCTCCAACGAGACCCTGTGGCCGCTGTATCACGACGCCGTCGTCGAGTCGCAGTTCCACCGCGAGTGGTGGGAGGCCTATCAGAAGGTCAACGCCCGGTTCGCCGAGGAGGCGGCCGAGTTGGCTGCCCCCGGTGCGACGGTCTGGGTGCACGATTATCAGCTGCAGCTGGTGCCGCAGTTCCTACGGCGGCTGCGGCCGGACGTCCGGATCGGTTTCTTCCTGCACATTCCGTTCCCGCCGGTCGAGCTGTTCATGCGGCTCCCGTGGCGGGCCCAGATCGTCAACGGCCTCCTCGGCGCCGACCTGATCGGCTTCCAACTCCCCGGCGGGGCAAGGAACTTCGCCAGGCTGGCCAAGTCGCTGACCGGCGCGGTCACCACCGGCGGCACGATCGAGCACGACGGCCGGACGATCAAGGCCGGCGCCTACCCGATCTCCATCGACTCGGCCGAGCAGTCGGCGCTCGCCGCCACCCCGCGCATCCACAACGCCGCCAAGAAGCTGCGGGACGACCTCGGTCATCCGAGCAAGATCATCCTGGGCGTTGACCGGCTCGATTACACCAAGGGCATCGACGTCCGGCTGCGGGCCTTCGGCGAATTGCTGGCCGAGGGCGACCCGGCCGTGGAGAACGCGGTCATGGTGCAGATCGCCACCCCGAGCCGGGAGCGGCTGGGGTCGTACAGGCGGATGCGTGAGGCCATCGAGCAGCAGGTCGGCTCGCTGAACGGCGACTACGGCAAGATCGGCCATCCCGCCGTGCACTACCTGCACCAGTCACTGCCCCGGGAAGAGCTGGCCGCGTTCTACGTGGCGGCCGACGTCATGACGGTCACGCCCCTGCGGGACGGCATGAACCTGGTCGCCAAGGAGTACGTCGCCTGCCGGGTGGACGGCGGCGGTGTCCTGTTGCTGTCCGAGTTCACCGGCGCGGCCAAGGAGCTGCGCGCCGGCCTGCTGGTCAACCCGTACGACACGGACGGGGTGAAGAACGGACTGAGGTCCGCGCTCACCATGCCGACGGTCGAGGCCCGCCGCCGCATGCGGTCCCTGCGCCGGCAGGTGCTGACCCACGACGTCGACCGCTGGGCGGCGGCGTTCCTCTCGGCACTGGAACAGACCAGAGACCATGTGGCAGACGCGATGTCGCGGTTGCCGGCAGATGTCACCGCTGCCATCGCCGAGGTCAGCGAGACCGGCCGGCTGCTGGTCGCCACCGATTTCGACGGTTGCCTTGCACCGATCGTCGACGACCCGGCCGCGGCCCGGGCGCTGCCGGAATCCATGGAGGCGCTCCGCACGCTGACCGTCACACCGGGGACCATCGTCGCCGTCGTTTCGGGCCGTTCGCTCGCCGACCTCGAGAAATTGCTGGGGCCGGTGGAACGGGTGCACCTGGTGGGTTCACACGGCGCGGAGACCTCTGCGGAGGATCGCGACGAGCTGGCGGCGCTCACCCCGGAGGACGCCAAGCGGCTCAACCGGCTGCGCCTGGAACTGCAGCAGATCACCGCCGAATACCGGGGCGTCCGCCTGGAACCCAAGCCGACAGGCATCGCGGTGCACCTGCGCGGGATGGATCCGGGAGACGCTGCGGCAGTCACCACCCAGATCGAGGAAAATCCGGCCAGCTGGCCGGGTGTGCACCTGCTGCGCGGCAAGATGGTGCTCGAATTGACGGTCGTCACGACCAACAAGGGCCGCGCAATGAAGGCCCTGATGAAGGCCCACCACGCCACGGCGACGGTCTACATCGGTGACGACATCACCGACGAGAACGCCTTCGGAGTGCTGGAGAAGGGCGACGTCGGCATCAAGGTCGGAGCCGGCCGCACCGCTGCCGACGTGCGCATCGCGGACCCGAGCCGCGTCGCCGACGTGCTGCAGGTGCTGGCCGACAATCGCCGCCGCGCCCAGAAGAGACGGTCGCAGCATGCGGCCGGCACGTCGGGGCCGGTCGCGAAGGCACAAACCGCACGCGGCTGATCGGGCGAACGCGCTATCCCGATTCGGGCACTCCGGGGATCCGTGATCGTTCCGTTGGCTATGTCTGTTTCGAACGCCCGGCTGAGGGAACCGTCAAACCGTGGGGAGCACCCTCTGTTTCGACTCGTCGTCGGGGGCGGGTCGGCACGGTTGCTCCCCGCTCCGGTCCCTACCCGCGGGCCTTCTCCGGCGCGTCTTCCGCGGCGGCACATTCCTCGGGTGACCACAAACGCTAGCGGTGATAACGGGCGACGTACCCTCGATGACGTGACTGTCGTCCTGCCCCCGACCATCAGCCTCGGCAACAGTTTCGCCAGCGAACTCCCGGAGCTGTCGCTGCCGTGGCGGGCCGCCGAGGTCGCCGATCCACGGTTGCTGGTGCTGAACGAGCCCCTGGCCACCGATCTCGGCCTCGACACCGATTGGCTGCGCACCGAAGAGGGTGTGCGGCTGCTCGTCGGGAACCTGCTGCCCGGTGACGCGACCCCGGTGGCGCAGGCCTACGCCGGCCATCAGTTCGGCGGCTACTCCCCCAGGCTCGGTGACGGTCGTGCGCTGCTCCTGGGCGAGATCGTCGGCACCGAAGGCCGGCTCCACGACCTTCACCTGAAAGGCTCTGGGCGCACGCCTTTCTCGCGCGGTGGGGACGGGCTGGCGGTGGTCGGGCCGATGCTGCGCGAGTACGTCATCAGCGAGGCCATGCATGCCCTCGGTATCCCGACGACCCGGTCGCTGGCCGTCGCGGCGACCGGGCGCGACGTCCACCGTGAGAGCGTCCTGCCCGGGGCGGTGCTGGCCAGGGTGGCGAGCAGCCACCTGCGGGTCGGCAGCTTCCAGTACGTCGCCGCCACCGGTGACACCGGGCTGCTGCGCCGGCTGACCGATCACGCCATCGCCCGCCACCATCCCGGCGCCGCGGGGGCCGACCGACCCGCACTTGCGCTGTTCGATGCCGTTGTCGCCGCACAGGCGTCGCTGGTCGCGCAGTGGATGCTGGTGGGCTTCATCCACGGGGTGATGAACACCGACAACATGACGATCTCCGGCGAGACCATCGACTACGGGCCCTGCGCCTTCATGGAGGCCTTCGACCCCGCAACGGTCTACAGCTCGATCGACACCGGCGGCCGGTACGCCTACGGCAATCAGCCGGTCGCGGCGGAGTGGAACCTCGCCCGGCTGGCCGAGGCCTTGTTGCCGTTGATCGACGACGACCAGCCGCGGGCGGTGGAGCTCGCGGTGCAATCCCTCGGCGCGTTCGGGAGGCAGTATTCCGAGGCCTGGTCCGCAGGTATGCGGTCCAAGCTCGGACTCCCGGACGGGCTCGACCAGGAGGTCGCATCGATGCTCGTCCGGGAACTCATCACGCTGCTGCAGAGCAATCCCGTCGACTACACCTCGCTGTTCCGGCATCTCGCAACGGCCGCACGCGGTGACTCCGAGCCCGCTCGCGGCCTGTTCCTCGACCTCGCGGCGTTCGACGACTGGCTGCAGCGGTGGCAGGCCCTCGCGCCGGACCCGGACGCGATGGATCGGGTCAACCCGGTGTACATCCCGCGCAACCACCTCGTCGAAGAGGCACTGGGCGCGGCCACCGACGGGGACCTCGAACCGCTCGGGCGGCTGCTGGATGCGGTCGCATCGCCGTTCGACCCGCGGCCCGGATTCGAGCGCTACGCCGAGGGTGCGCCGGTGGACTTCGGCGCGTATCGGACGTTCTGCGGGACCTGACCCCGGCATCGACGAGGCGTAGATGCCGACCATGCTTCGCGCGGCGTCTTTCGCCGCGGCGGAGTCGTGACCGACGGCCGCACCTCCCGCCCCGAAATCGGCCCTGCCGGCCGAGGACGCCGAGTCCGGCGGCTGAACGGAGTGATATTCGGGTCAACGTTGCATCCCGGCCTTTCCGCACCGGGAGGTCGAAAGGGTCACAACCAGCGAATCCGCCGCCGATAAACGGGGTAAAGCGGACTCCAGTACAACGTTGGAATGTATTTCGTGTGCATCCGTTTACAACGTTGTTTCGACGGGATATACAGGCTCTCACTGCCGCCCGTCCCATCGGTGCCGCGGTTCAGCAGACCAGTGCACCACCGGGCCGGAGGCAGCCATGAACGCGTTTGCGGGAGCACACCGAACCACGCCGGCGCGGATCGCGGTGATCATCGCGATACTGGTGGGCGTGCTGGCCGCCGGCCTGCCGGCGACCGCCGGAAACGCTGCAGCGGACACGACCGGAAGACCAGCGGCGAGCACGGCCGGCAGCGCCGCCGCAGGCTCGGCGGGTCATGGACGTGGCCCGGGTAGCTACGACAACCCCATATTGCCGGCCATCCCCGGTGACAGCGCGGTCGAGAGCTGCGCCGACCCGACCGTCCTGCGCGGGCAGCAGAAGGGCGACCGGTACTGGTACATGTACTGCACGACGGATCCGCTGAACGACGAGGATCTCGATGCCGCAGGGGATCTGCAGTTCCACCGTATCCCGATGATGCGCTCGCTGGATCTGGTGAACTGGACCTACGTCGGCGATGCGTTCGACTCGCTGCCAACCTGGGCGGCACCGACCGCGGCATTGTGGGCTCCGGACGTCGTGTACTCCAGCACGTTTCGGCAGTACTACATGACCTTCGTCGTGACCGATACCGCCGACGCGGTCAGCGGCCAGGCGAAATGCGCCGGCGACAACGCGATCGGGGTCGCGACCGGGCCGACACCCACCGGACCGTGGACGTTCTCCGACGAACCTGTCGTCGGGCCGCGCCGCGGCGCAGACCGCACTGGCTGCGACTTCCTGTGGACCTTCGATCCCGAGGTCCCGGGCGACACCATCGGCGCGACCGGCCACCTGTTCTACGGCAGTTATTACGGCGGCATCTATGTCGACGGTCTCACCCTCACCAAGTCCGGAGCGACGGTCGCCGACGACCCGACCATGGTCGCCATCGACAACAAGTACGAGGGCGCCAATGTCGTCCGGCGCGGCGGCTATTACTACCTCTTCGTCTCGGCAGCGAACTGCTGCAACGGGGCTCTCACCGGGTACAGCGTCTTCGCCGGACGGTCGCGGTCGATCGAAGGCCCGTACGTCGACCGCGAGGGCAATTCACTGACGCACCCGCTGGCCGGGGGGACCCCGGTGATCAGCATGAACGGCAACCGCTGGGTCGGCACTGGACACAACAGTGTCTTCAAGGACTTCGACGGTCAGTGGTGGACGATGTACCACGCCGTCGACCGGGAGGACCCGTTTTTTGACACCGGCCCGTTACTCCCGACGGAGCTGGGCTTCACCAAGCGCCCCGCCCTGCTCGATCCGATCGACTGGGTCAATGGCTGGCCCACCGTCCGCGGCGGCCAATGGGCCTCCGACACCAGGATGCCGGCACCGGCCGCGCAGCCGGGTCAGGACAGCCGCTATCGCACGACACCGGTCCGCCCGCAGCTTCCCGGGAAGCTGCAGACCCGGTACTCCGACGACTTCAAAAACGGTCTTGATCCGGCCTGGTCCTGGGTGCGCCCACCTGCAGCAGGCTCCTACGGCGTCACGAACGGTGTGCTGCGGCTGCCGATCCAGAAGGCCGAGCTGTTTGTGAACGACAACACCGCGTCGGTGCTGCTCCGCGATCAACCTCGGGGAGACTACGTCTTCCAGGCGAAGGTCAGGGTGGACGTGCCCGACAAGGGATGCTGCTTCAACTTCGCGCAGGCCGGCATCATCGTCTACGGCGACGACAACAACTTCGTCAAACTGACCAACACGTCGATCTGGAACACCCGGCAGACGGAATTCGCCAAGGAGCAGTTCCCGGTTTCGGACGGTTGGGCCCGTTACGGCAACAGCGTTGTCGGGCCACCATCGGCCGACTGGACCTACCTCCGGATCGTTGTCGAAACCCTGCGCGGGAAGGACCGGGCGGCGGCGCTCGGCGACACCGAGCGCTACACCTCCTACACCAGCCAGGACGGCCGGCACTGGGTTCGCGGCGGCGCCTGGACCCACACGCTGGGCGCGGACGCGCGGATCGGCCTGCTCGCGATGGGCCAGCAGGCCGGTACCGCAGGCACCTTCACCGCCGAATTCGACGATGTCCGGGTGAGTACGTTGCGCAGCGGTGGGCCACGCGGCTGACGGCGAAGTACCCCATGGAGGCGACCAGGACGTGCAAAAGAGCTGCTGGTGGCGCTGCGACCACCGACAGTGGTGGCGGCCACCGGTCTCCGTCGGCCGTGGCGGGCAACCTCGATCGTCTATTGGTCCGAGGTGGAGGGGATACCGGTGCCGCTAGCCGGCGACGGCTGGCCGATGCTGGCGCTTCGCGGCGGCAAGACCGTTGCGCTGCAGGATCTTCCGGTCACCGACGCGGCTGCGGTCGCCGCGATCGGTGGCAAGCACCTGCTGCCACGCACACCGCTGCCGGCGCTGCGCACGGCGCCCCGCAGACCGACGGACGAGGACCTCGCCGCGGACGTGCAGCGCAGGGCGGAGGCCCTGTCGAAGGAGTGGAAGCGGATGGAGGCGGACAACAGTCACCGGCCGCGGCCGACCGAGGGCATCGGCTGACAACCCGCTGGCGGCGACCGGGCGGGCACCATAGGCTCGGCCACGATGACCGACCTCGACGAGCATGGCCGCCCCGAGCCGCCGCTCGGACGGCGACGAGACGGCGACCCTGCTCGGCTTCCTCGAGTACCAGCGCGCGACGTTCGCCTGGAAGTGCTCCGGCCTGGACACGGCCGGTCTGACAGCGACCGTCGGCGCCTCGTCGATGACGCTCGGCGGGATGCTCAAGCACCTGGCCTACGTCGAGGACCACTGGTTCTCCCGCTGCTGCACGGCCGGGAACGGCGCCAGCCGTGGGACACCGTCTACTGGGACGCCGACCCCGACTGGGAGTGGAACTCGGCCGCCGACGACTCCCCCGAGGAGCTGCGGCCCTCTGGCAGGACGCGGTGGCCCGCTCCCGGGCTCTGGTCGCCGAGGCGCTGGCCGACGGCGGCCTCGGCCGTCCGGCACGACGCGGCCTGGCCGGACGGCCGCGCGCCCAGCCTGCGCTGGATCCTGGTTCACATGATCGAGGAGTACGCCCGGCACAACGGTCACGCCGACCTCATCCGGGAGTCGGTGGACGGCCTCACCGGCGAATAGCAGCCGGCCAGACGCCCTGGTGTTTCGGCGATGCGAACCCGGGAATCCATAGGGCGTGCCGGGCCGGCCGGAGCGCAACCCGCTCCGGGTCGGCCCGTTGCCGACACCGTTGCTGCCAGCACCCGGAGGCCGAGATGTCCGCGCGGGAACCGCAGGAAGTCGCCGAGGTCGCCGTTGGGGTCGGAACCAAGAAGGTGCACCGGCGCTGGGACAAGGTGCTCGTCAGTGCGTTTCTCGGCGGCGCCTACATCGCCTTCGGCGGCCTGGTTGCGATCACGGTGTCGTCCGGCCTGGCGCCGGACATCTGGGGCACCCTGCCGACACTGGGCGGATTCAACTGGTCGTCGCAACACCTCGAGTTGGAGGTGTTAGATGGTTCGCCGTCAGCAGGCAGCCGATCGTGCGCAGCGGCCAAAGATGAGGTCTCCGGGTCGGTGGGGTTATCCACGGCGTGTGGAGGCTGCTTTCTGGCGCCTGATCGCGGACGGGAAGCGCACCGTGGATGCGGCCGAGCGGTGGGCGTGTCGGACGTCATCGGGGTCAGATGGTTCCGTCAGGGTGGCGGCATGCCACCGCAGGAACTTGACCAAGGCTCATCGGGCCGGTACTCTGTCTTTCTCCGAGCGTGAGGAGATCGCGATCCTTGAAGCCCAGGGGCACGGTCCACGGGAGATCGGTCGCCGGATCGGCCGGGACGCCTCGACGATCTCGCGCGAGTTGAGGCGAAATGCTGCGACGCGCGCCACGAAGACCGGGGGTATCGGGCCTCGACCGCGCAATGGAAGGCCGAGATCGCCGCCAAGCGACCGAAAGTCGCGAAGCTCGTGAACAATCTGCGGCTGCTCGAGTACGTTGAGCGTCGGTTGGCCGGCGAGCTCATCCGCCCGGACGGCAGTGTGTTGGCCGGGCCGCAAACGTCGTGGTCCGGGCGGGAACAAGCCACGGCGGGCGGACCGGCGCGTGGGCCACGGCCTGGAGCCCGGAACAGATCGCTAACCGGCTGCGCGATCGATTTCCCCGATGATGAGTCCATGCGGATCAGCCACGAGGCGATCTACCAGGCGCTATACATCCAAGGGCGCGGCGCGTTGAAGCGTGAGCTCGTCGCGTGCCTGCGCACCGGCCGGGCGCTACGAGTTCCGCAGGCACGCTCCAGCAACAAGCCCGGCGGTCACGTCACCGCCGAGGTGGTGATCAGCGAGCGACCGGCCGAGGTCACGGATCGGGCCATCCCGGGGCACTGGGAAGGCGACCTCATCATCGGTCTGGAACGGTCGGCGATCGGCACGGTCGTCGAGCGCATGACCCGCTATACAACGCTCGTCCACCTGCCCCGCGCGCCGGGATACGGCACCGTTGCACCGACGAAGAACGGTCCACCACTGGGCGGATACGGCGCTATCGCAATGAAGGATGCGCTCAGCGCGGCGATGAGCACCCTGCCACAGAACCTCACCAAGCAACACTGACCTGGGACCGCGGCAGGGAACTCGCTGCTCACGCCCAGTTCAAGGTCGAGACCGGGCTCATAGTCTACTTCGCCGACCCGCGTTCGCCGTGGCAGCGAGGGACGAAGTGAAAACACCAATGGAATCCTGCGCCAATACTTTCCCAAGGGCACGGACCTGTCCCCGCTGGGACCGCAGAGGACCTCGCGGCTGTCGCGATGGCCATCAACGGCCGACCCCGGAAGGTCCTCAAATGGAAGACACCAGCTGAGGCACTCGACGAACAGATAGCATGTGTTTCAAGCCGGTGTTGCGTCGACCGGTTGAGTCCAGGCTGTTCACCGGCATCGCGTTCACCCTGGGCCTCGTGCTGGTCCTGATCGCCGGCTCTGATCTGGCCACCGGCAACATGATGCTCGTGCCGCTGAGCGCCATGCGACGCAAGATCGGGCTGGGTGACGTCGCGGGCAATCTGGCGCTGGTCCTGATCGGCAATCTCGTCGGGGCCCTGTTCGTCGCTTACTTCCTCGCTGTCCAGACCGGGGTGATCGGTCACGCCGGAGCGTCCGGCAGCGCCGGTCTGACGTACGACCGCCTCGCCCAGATCGCCGGTGACAAGGCCACCGCACACTCCGGGTGGCAGACCTTCCTGCGGGGTATCGGCTGTAACTGGCTGGTCTGCCTGGCCGTGTGGATGTCGCTGGCGGCGACCACCATCTCTGGAAAGATCCTGGCGATCTTCTTCCCGATCATGGCCTTCGTGGCGATGGGCTTCGATCACGTCGTCGCGAACATGTTCTTCCTGCCGGCCGCGATCTTCGCCGGCGTTCCCGGCATCGACTGGCCGGAAGCCGCAATGAACTGGCTGCTGGCCGGCACCGGAAACCTGGTCGGCGCATTGCTGTTCGTGGCCGCCGCCTACTGGTACCTGTTCCTGAAAGGTCAGCCGGACACGGCCGACGTCGCTGACGCCGAATCCGCCGAGCGCGGCTGACGTTCACCCAGGGGACTTGGGCGCTCGCTCACATCGACCGAACCGCTGCGTCCCGGTGGTCGGCATTTTTGTTCGTCAGGCGCCTGCTGACGGTTCAGTCGATGCCGGCGACATCCGGGAGGTACTGCGGCACTACACCTCCCACCCCTAGGGGTGGAATTCTGCCCAGAACCGGTGCGGCGGGTTTCTGCCCCTACCAGCCGGGTACCAGGCAGGCAGAGGTCGGGAGCGACCGGCACGCCGCCGGCCCACCCGGCCCCGCAAGGAAGCCCCGCCCTCCGCCGAGAGCGGGGCTTCTGCGGCGCTCACTTCATGGAGTTCCGCGATGCGGTCGTTCACTGGGCGATGTCGTAGACCACCTGCACGACGACGTTGAGCTGCTGGCTGCCGGGCTCGATCGGCACCGGGGGGCCGGCTGCGGCGGAGTCGGCTGTGGCCGTCGCGTAAGGGATCGCGTCATAGGTCGGCACCTCGGTGATCGAATGGACTGCCCCGAGTTGGACGCCGGCAGCGTCGGCCATCTGCTTGGCCTGCGCCTGCGCCTGTTTCACCGCGTCCGCCCGCGCTCTGGCCTTGAGTTCGCTGTCATCGGCGATGGAGAACGACAGCTGCTGCACCCGAGCGGCGTTACCGGCGGTGCGTCCCGCAAGGTCGATCAAAGCGCCGGCACCGGGAATGTCGCGCAGCGTGACGGTCACCAGGTTCGTCACCTGATACCCGGTGATCGTCGTCTTGTCGTCATAGACGGGGTTCACCGACAGCTGGCTCGTCTGCAGATCCTCGGGCGCGACCCCGTTGTCCTTCAGCACGGTGATCAGGTCGGTGGCGATCTTGTTGTTCTGGTCCAGCGCCTCCTTGGCCGATGCGGCGTTGGTCTCCACCCCCAGACCGATCGTCGCAATGTCCGGCGTCCCGAGGACCTTGCCCGTGCCCTGGGCGGTGATCGTGTTCCGGTCGGCGTCCGAAGCGGCAACACCGGTCAGTGCCGTCCGACCGGCAGCGGCGGCGACGACCGGAGCCGAGGATGCGGCGGGTCCCGAGCCCTGCTCCTGAGGGGCTCCCGAACACCCGGCCAGTACCAGTACCCCGGCGGCGACGACGGTCGTGATGGACAGTGACTTCCTCATGGGTCCTCCTGGAGACGGCGTTGCCTGGAGACGGCGTTGACAGGAGGACGGCGGGCGCGGCCCGCCGGGTTGCACGGCGCGGCGCACCGCTGATCAGAAATGAGCGGCGGCAGGAGCCATGATGGGACTGTGACGAGCGCACACGACCCGCCCGAACCGGACACCGGTGGAGCGCGCGCTCAGCCGGCCGGCGAACCCGTCGCCGCACGGGCCGTTCGGCAGGGTGAACGCCGATGGCCGATGGCCACCGCCGTTCTCAGTGTCGCGCTCCTGCAGGAACTCATACCCGAGGACTTCCGGATCATGCCGCGGTTCGTGTACCCGACGGTTCTTGGCTGCTTCCTGGCGGTGCTGGTGATCGGTGATCCCGGGCGGATCGACCGGGAGCGCCGCTGGTTGAGGGTGACGACATTCTTGATGTTCGGGTTGATCACCCTGGTCACGGCGACGTCGGCGCTCCGACTCGTCGCGGGAATCTTCACAGATGCCACGTTTGCGACAGCCAGTCAACTGTTGATCATCGGGGGGTGTATCTGGCTCACCAATGCAATTGCGTTCGCCCTGTGGTACTGGGACCTTGACGCCGGCGGTGCAGCGGCGCGTGCCGACGCCTCACACCCGGCAGCACCGGCATTTGTCTTTCCCGAGATGACGATGCCGCAATATGTCCCGGATTCCTGGTATCCGACCTTCGCCGATTACCTCGCCCTGTCGTTCAACACCGCCCTCGCCTTCAGTCCCACAGACGTGTCGGCGGTCCGGGTCTGGGCCAAACTCATGATGATCTTCCAGTCGATGGTGTCCCTGGCGCTGGCCGCCTTGGTGATCGCCCGGGCCATCAACATCCTCTGATCGGTCATTCCCTGCTGTCCGGATCGCTCGCCGAAGCTGCGGTCGGAGTGACGTCAGCGGGCTCGACCTGGGCCGGGAGTCGCTGGGCGGAACGATCTTTGAACACCGGCTTGTCGCCCAGGAAGAGTCCGAGCCATTGAGCGTCGGGGTCCATGTCGACCAGCAGCGCCTTGAAGAGAAGGCTCGACGGGATCGCCAGAATCGCCCCGATCGGCCCGAGGATGTATGCCCAGACGATCAGCGAAAGGAAGCTGACGGTGGTGGTCAATCCGACCGCGTCGCCGACGAATTTCGGTTGCAACACCGATTGGATGATGAAATTCAGCACGCAGTACACGACGATCACGGCGATGGCCAGGCTCGGCCCGCCGACCAGCAAACCGAGAATTGCCGGCGGGACCAGGCCGATGATGAAACCGACGTTCGGAATGTAGTTCGTGACGAACGCCACCAGCGCCCACAGCCCGGCCGCCGGGATCCCCAGGATCAGCAATGCCACCCCGTCCAGCACCGCGACGATTCCGCCGAACACGGTGGCCACCCCGAAGTACTTGCGGGTGCCGCGGGCGAAGACGTCCATCGCATCCAGGACGGCCTCCCGTCCGTGACGCACCCTGGCCATCCGTTCGCCGAAGATCGCGCCGTCCACCGCCAGGAAGATCAGCACGACGACCATCAACAGCACGAAGGAGACGATGCTCGACAGGCTTGACAGCAGCCCCTCGGCGACCGCGGCGATCTGACTGCTGCTGACCCCGCTCAACGTCGATTGGATGTCCGCCGAGGTGACACCCATCCCCGCCAGCCATGACTGGAGACCGCTGAGTTCCTGCTGGATCTGCGCCGAGTACTGCGGCAGCAGGGTGGCCAACTGCACCACCCCGACGACGGTCGCCGCGAACAACCCGACGATGATCGCGAACGCCGTGAGGAATACCCCCAGGGAGGCGACCGCCCGGTTGGCTCCGCGGCGGAGCAGCCAGCCACGGACGGGGTTCACCGTGATGGTCAGCACCAACGCCATGAAAACCGGACCGATGATGCCGGGAATCGCCCGCATGCCCATGGCCACAACGACGCCCGCGGCGAGCCCGAGGGTGATGATCAATCCCCGGGGCAGGCCGTAGCGACCGGGCGGCGCGCCCGGGGCCGGTTCGCGGTGGCCGCCGGCCGCAGCGGGTCGACCCGGCGCCGGCGACGCAAGGGTGGCCGGCAACGGATCGGACCTGATCGGGTGGCCGGTATCGCTCGCTACTGTGCTGTCAGGGTCGGTCATGACCGAATTGTCGATCATCCCGCGCGGAATCACCGTGCGGCACCGGCAGTCAGCGCCGCCTTTCGAGCACGGCCGCACGGGCCCGCTCGAGAAAGGACCGCTCGGCGCCGTTGCCCGCCAGGGCAATTGCAGTTCCGTAGGTGTCGACCGCCTCGCCGTCACGATGACATCGCCTCAGCAGGTCCGCGCGAATGGCGTGATACAGGTGATGACGGTCGAGCCGGGTCGCCGCGGCGTCGAGCCGGTCGACAACGGCGAGTGCCGCCTCCGGGCCGTGCACCTCGGCCAGCGCCACGGCACGATGCAACTCCACCATGGCGCTCGGAGCCACCGCCATCAGCTGATCGTAAAGCGCGAGAATCTGCTGCCAGTCAGTGGTTTCGGCCGAGTTCGCGTCGCTGTGCACCGCATTGATCGCCGCCTGGATCTGGTAGGGACCGGGCCTGCTCCGGTGCAGACACTGCCGGACCAGGTGCCGACCCTCGGCGATCGAGCCGGCGTCCCAGCGTCCGCGGTCCTGATCGGCCAGCAGCACGAGCTCGCCGGCCGCGGTGACCCTGACGGCACGTCGTGCGTCGATCAGCAGCATCAGGGCCAGCAGTCCCAGCACCTCCGGCTCGTCCGGCATCAGGTCGGTGAGCAGCCGTCCCAGCCGGATCGCCTCGGCGCAGAGATCGTCGCGCACCAAACCGTCACCCGTGCTCGCGGTGTAGCCCTCGTTGAAGATCAGGTACACGACGGCGAGCACCGCCGGTAACCGATCGGGGAGTTCCGCCTCGGCCGGTATCCGGTACGGGATCCCGGCGTCCCGGATCTTGGCCTTCGCCCGCACCAGCCGCTGCGCCATGGTCGATTCCGGTACCAGGAACGCCGCGGCGATCTCTGGCGTCGACAGACCGCCGAGCAGCCTGAGCGTCAGCGCGACCCGCGCGTCCACGGCGAGCGCCGGATGGCAGCAGGTGAAGATGAGCCTGAGCCGGTCATCGGGCACGACATCCTCCACTCCGGCTTCCGCCTCGGGCCCGGCCCGGCACCGGCACCGGCACCGACCCAGCCCGCACGCTGACCGGCCCGCCGATCGCCGGCTGTCCCGGCCGCGTCCAGGCCGGCTCCAGGGATCCCGTCCAGGCCGAGCAACCGGGCGGCCTCGACCTGCCGGACGTCACGGATCGACTCACGACGCAGCCTGTCGATGGCCCGGTTCCGCGCCGTGGTGATGATCCAGCCCACCGGGCTGGCCGGCAGCCCGGTGACCGGCCAGCGCTGCACGGCTGCGGCGAAAGCGTCCTGCACCGCCTCTTCGGCCAGGTCGATGTCACCCAGCATTCGGACCAGAACCGCTACGGCACGGCCGTTCTGGGCCCGGAACAGGCGTTCGATCTCCGGGCCGGATGCCGCCGCACGGTCCTGGCTCAGGGGTGGTCGCCGCCCTGGAACGGCCGCACCTCGATCGGCAGCGTCGTCACCGCGGCCATCCTGGCGGCCCACCCCAGTACCGTATCCAGATCGTGCGCCTCGACGATCGAGATACCGCCGACGTGTTCCTTGCCCTCGGTGTACGGTCCGTCCGTCAGGACGACCTCGCCGTTGCGGGAGCGCACGACGGTCGCACTGCCGACCGGATGCAGCCCTCCGGCGAAGACCCAGCCACCGCTGGCCCGGATGTCGTTGTTCAACTTCTCCAGATCACGCATCATCGGCTCCATCACCTCGGGCGGCGGCGGATCGCCATCGGGCTGCTGGACGCTGAGCAGGTACTGCTTCATGGCATTTCCTTTCCCGTGCAGGGCGGCGGGGTGGGACATCCCGCTCACCCTCTATACGAGCCGGTGCGGCGGAATCGACACATCCGGCTGCGCGGATCGTCCAGTAGTCCCGGCCGACCGGCGGCGGCACCGGCCCGGTGCCGTGAAGATCGGCGCGGGGTCAGATGCGGGGCGGGGCCGTGGTGCGCCCCGGCAAAAAGGTCGTGCCGAGCATGATGCGCCGGCCCTGCGTCTTCCGCTCCGGGTTGAGCAGCATCCGGCCGGCCTGCCGGCCCTTGTCCACGACCGGCTGCACCACGGTCGTCAACTGCGCGTCGATGGCGCTGCGGATCCCGTCGAACCCGGTGACCGACACGTCTTCGGGCACCCGTTGCCGGCGCCTGGTCAGTTCTTCGATCGCACCGAGCGCGAGTACATCGGAGGTGGCGATCAGCGCGGTGATGCCGGGATCGAGGGACAGCACCTCGGCGGCCGCCGATGCCCCGGCCTCCACGGAGTGTTCGAACCGCTCGACCACCGGGATCCGATCCCAGGCGACGCCGGCCGCGGTGAACGCCTCGTCCAGACCTACCAGGCGGTTGCGCTGCACGTGGTAGTGCGCTGCCCGCTGCCGCTCGATCGATACCGGGCCGTCCAGCTTGGCACGGCCCAGTCGCATACAGATGACGCCGATCCGGCGGTGCCCGAGCGCGATGCAGGTGGTCGGCCACCCCGCGAATGGCGGCGGCGTCGTCGATCCCGACGAGATCCGCACCGGGGATGGCCGGCTGGTCACAGATGACCGACGGCACCGGCCGGGCCAGCGCGGCGGCCAGATGCGGATCGTCGTCGGGCATCGAGTAGACGACGAAGCCGTCGACGGCGGCACCGGCCACACCGAGCACGTCCTCGGCGTCGGGGCGCGCGGGCACCAGCAGCAGACCGACCCGGGCCTCGTCGCATTCCAGTGTCAAACCCTCGAGGAAGGCGACGGCCCCCGGGTCGCGGAAGGCATACGAGACCTGCTCGGTGAGCAAGCAGCCCGACGGCACCGGCCTTGCGGGTCCGCAGCGAGCGCGCGACCGGGTCCGGCCCGGGGTATCCCATCTGGCGGGCGGCCTCCATCACCCTGGCCCGGAGCTGCGGAGACAGCTGGTCAGGACGGTTGTAGGCGTTGGAAACGGTGGTGCGGGAGATACCCAGCTCAGCGGCCAAGGACGCCAGTGTTGCCGGCGGTCGCGAGCGGGATGATCGTTCCACGGTCACACGGTAACCGCTCGCCGTTCATCCGCTCTTCAAGGGGCATGCACATCGGCCGATGGCGGCGTGCTACCCAAAACGGACAGGCCGGACAGGCTTGGTAAACGTTTTCCCGGACCCTTCCCTTCGCGCGTCAGGTGTTCTATCGTCGAGGCGCACACAATGCCGACACCGGCTGACGAGCCCAGCGATGACGCGGGGCCTGCCCACCTCTGGCCGCAACGGCGGCCAACGGAAGGACGTGACAATGGCTGACGTCAAGTACGAGGACGCCTCCCGGATCTACGCGGGAGACCCGCCGGTCCGCGCTGTCGACAGCTTGAACCTGGACATCCCCGACGGCGAGTTCCTCGTCCTGGTCGGCCCGTCCGGTTCCGGCAAGTCCACCGCGCTGCGAATGCTTGCCGGCCTGGAGGACATCAACGAGGGCCGCATCATCATCGGCGGCCGCGACGTCACCAACGTTCCGCCGAAGAACCGCGACATCGCGATGGTCTTCCAGTCCTACGCGCTGTACCCGCACATGACGGTCGCCGAGAACATGGGCTTCGCGCTCAAGCTGCGCGGCGTCAACAAGACCGAGATCGCCAGCAAGGTGCGCGAGGCCGCCGGCCTGCTCGACCTGGAGAAGTACCTGGACCGCAAGCCGAAGGCGCTCTCCGGCGGCCAGCGGCAGCGCGTCGCCATGGGCCGCGCCATCGTCCGCGAGCCCTCCGTCTTCCTGATGGACGAGCCGCTGTCGAACCTGGACGCGAAGCTGCGGGTGGAGACCCGCGCGAACATCGCCGAACTGCAGGCCCGGCTGGGCACCACCACCGTCTACGTCACCCACGACCAGGTCGAGGCCATGACGATGGGCCACCGCGTCGCGGTGCTCAAGGACGGCATCCTGCAGCAGTGCGACACCCCGCGGACCCTGTACGACAAGCCGAACAACGTCTTCGTCGCCGGCTTCATGGGCTCGCCGTCGATGAACCTGCTGACGCTGCCGCTGGTCAGCCGAGGGCGCGAAGCTCGGCGAGACCGTCGTGCCGCTGCCCCGCGAGCTGCTGGCCGAGGCCTCCGAGAAGAACCTCAAGGAGGTCGTCTTCGGTGTCCGCCCGGAGAACCTGACGCTGGGCGGCGAGGGCCTGCCGGTCACCATCGACCTCGTCGAGGAACTCGGCGCGGACTCCTTCGTGCACGGCCACACCCCGGACGGCGGCCGGATGGTCATCCGCACCGACGCCCGGGTCCACCCGCAGAACGGCTCGACCGTTCGGGCCACCGTGACCGACAGCGAGCACATGCACCTGTTCGACCCGAACACCGGCGAGCGGTTCCGGTCGTCGTCGGCCGTCGCGGCGGACTCGTCGCCGATCGTCTCGCACGACATCCCGGCCTCCGGAAGTTCGGCGTACGTGAAGGACTGACCTGCCTCTCTGTTGAAGTAGCCCGCCGCAGGGGCGGCCCGGATCTCCGGGCCGCCCCTGCGGCTGTTTCATGGGCGCCCAGTGCCACACCTGCGGGGTCCTGAGGGCCGATCTCCCTGCAGAAACGTCAGTCGACCGGGGGCGGGACGGTTTGCGTCGTACGAACCCGGCCGGACACCGGGGTCGCCCAGGACCGAAAGCAGGCCGACGTCAGGCCGCGACGGGCTCCCGTGCCGGCCGGGGCGCCCAGCCCCGGCGCAACCGGCGGGCGCCGACGATGCGGCACACCACGTAGATCAGGAACGAGATGGTGGTGACGTACGGGCTGATCGGCAGGCTCCCGCCGAGCGCGATCATGATCCCGCCGACGACCGACACGGTGGCGAACAGCACCGACAGCACCGGCACCCACAGCGCGGACGCCGTCACCCGCATCGCCGCGGCGGCCGGCGTCACCAGCAGTGCGAGCACCAGCAGCGCGCCGACCACCTGCACAGCCATGGCCACCGTCAGCCCGAGGATGATCATGAAGATCGGCGACAGCGCGCGCACCGGCACACCTCGGGCCGCGGCGATCTCGGGGTCGACGGTGGCGAACATCAGCGGTCGCCAGAGGATCGCCAGCGCGACGGTCACGACGACGCTCACACTCAGCATCCAGAAGCAGCTGCGGGTCGTCGACGGCGACGATCTGCCCGGTCAGCAGCGCCGAACTTGTTCGCCGCCCGCCCGGGGTAGAGCGCCAGGAACAGCACACCGAGGCCGAGACCGAACGGCATGAGCACCCCGATGATCGACGACCGTTCACGGGCCCGGACCCCGAGCACCCCGATCAACAGCGCCGCGATCAACGAGCCGAAGATCGACCCGACGACGACGTTGAATCCGACCAGCAACGCGAAAGATGCGCCGGCGAAGGACAATTCGCTGATGCCGTGCACCGCGAAGGTGAGGTCGCGCATCATCACGAACACGCCGATCAGGCCCCCGATCAGGCCCAGCAGGGCCCCGGCGATGATCGAGTTGTGGAGCAGGGCCAGCAGCTCGCCGTAGTCGGTGAAGTTGAACATCTTGTCCCAGAGGTCCGTCACGGCCGGACCCCGAACCGGCCGGTGCGGTCACTCTCGCTGTGGTCGCCGCGCTGTGGTCGTTCTCGGCGAGGTGGTAGCCGGTGCTCGGGTCGTTGGACGCCACCACGATCACCCGGCCCTGTGCCCTGACCACCTCGACCGGCGCACCGTAGAGCTCGGTCAGGCCCGCGGAGGTGAGCACTTCGTCCGGCGTTCCCAAGCCGGAACTGGCCGCCGGCGAGGTAGAGCACCTTGTCGACGTAATCGAGGACCGCGTTGATGTCGTGCGTGACGAACAGCACCGCCGTGCCGTGGTCGCGGCGCCGGCGATCCAGCAGCGCGGCCACCTCCTGCTGATGGCGCAGATCAAGGGCGGCGAGCGGCTCGTCGCAGAGCAGTATCGACGGATCGGACGCGAGCGCTGATGCGACCCGGACGCGCTGCAACTCACCACCGGACAGCATGGAGACCGGGGCGTCGGCGAGGTCAGCCGCGTCGACGGAGGTGAGCAGCGCATCGATCCGTGTCCGCACGGCGCGACGGGATGCCGCCCGGCCGATCGGCAGACCCCAGCGGTGGCCGTCCAGCCCCATGCGGACGAGATCCCTTGCCCGGATCATCGTGTCCCTCGTCGATCGCCACCCGTTGCGGGACGTAGCCGACGGCCGTCGAGCCGCGCCGCACCGGCTCTCCGGCGATCCATGCCCGACCCCGGGTCAGCTGCTGCTCGCCGAGCAGCACCTTCAGCAGACTCGTCTTCCCCGATCCGTTGGACCCGAGAATGGCGACGAACTCGCCTTGGGCGATGTCCAGGTCGAGCCCGTCCCAGAGCACCCTGGCGCCATGTGCGAGGCAGGCACCTCTGGTCCGCACGGCAGCGGGCAGGTGATGCAGGTCAGTGAGCGGAACGGTTGCCAACGCGGGCACGGCTCCGCCACCGGGCGGGATCCCGGCCTCGGAGAAGGTGGCACGGCGGGTCATGGCGGGAACGGCTCCTGGACGCTGAAGTGAGAATCGCTCTCATCATGCTAGCCCAGTTGCCGGTAGACCAGTCAGCCGTTCGCCTCCACGCGCCGCCGCCTGGCCACTTCGGCAAGCACCACACCCGCGGCCACCGAGGCGTTGAGCGACTCGACCGAGCGGGCCATCGGGATGGACACGGTGACATCGCAGACGGTCCGGGTGAGCCGGGCGAGACCCCGACCCTCCGAGCCGACGACGATGACCAGCGGCGATGTGGCCAGCTCGAAGGTGTCGGTGTCCGTGGTGCCGTCGGCGTCAAGGCCGGCGATCATCAGGCCCTTGCTCGGCATAGTCCTTAGCGTCCGCACCAGGTTGGTGCAGCGAGCCACCCGGATGCGTGCGGCTGTCCCCGCCGAGGTCCGCCAGGCCGACGCCGTCATACCGGCGCTGCGTCGCTCGGGCACGACAACCCCATGTGCCCCGAAGGCGGCCGCAGACCGGACGATGGCACCCAGATTCCGCGGGTCGGTCACCCCGTCCACCGCCACGATCAGCGGCGGCCGGCCCGAGTCCTTTGCCCGTGCCAGCAGGTCGGACGGGTGCGCGTACTGATACGGCGGGACGACGAGTGCCAGACCCTGGTGAATCGCGTTGCCGGTGAGCCGGTCGAGTTCCGGGCGAGCCACCTCGAGGAGCGCGATGCCTCGGTCCCCTGCTCCGGCGATGGCCTCGTTGACCCGTTCGTCGGTGGCCAGTCCCGTTGCGACGTACAGCGCAGTGGCCGGCACCCCGGCCCGCAGCGCCTCCACCACCGGGTTCCGGCCGACCACGGTCTCCGGCAGCTCACCCTTGCCGCGGGGGGCGGCTTGCGGGACGGACCGTCCCGGCCGTCCCTCTTCGCGGCGGCCGCAGCCCGCCGCGCGGCCGGATGACCCTTGCGGATCTCGGCCGGCGGCGTCGGCCCGCGGCCCTGCACCGCCCGGCGCGACTGACCCCCGGAGCCGACGACGGCGCCCTTCTTCGTACCCGGCTTGCGCATTGCGCCCCGCCGCTGGGAATTGCCTGCCATCACGCCTCCATTTGAAACTCATCACCATCGTTCGCACACCGGAATGCGGTCGGCTCGACCGATCGGCCGCGCCGCCTCAGCTCCCGCAGCAGGTCACTTCTCGGCGGGCGGCGCCACCGACCAGATCGGTCCGTCCCTGGTGTCCTCGATGGCGAATCCGGCCTCCGCGAGCCGGACCCGGATCGCATCGGCCCTGGCGAAATCGCGCTCCGCCCGGGCGGCGGCCCGCTCGGCCAGCAATTCGCTCGATCAGGCTTCCGGTCGCCTCCATCAGCCGGCGGTCCTGACCGCCGACCGCGCGGCGGCGCCGACCCACGGCGCCGACCACGGATCGAGCCCGAGGACCGCGATCATCGCCCGCACCGAGGAGCCGAGTCCGCGGCCGCGTCGTCGGCATCGCCGGCGGCCAGCGCCGCGTTGCCGGCCCGCACCTGGTCATGCACGACGGCGAGCGCGCGCGGCACCCCGAGATCGTCGTCCATCGCCTCGCGGAATGCGTCCGGCACGTCGCCGAGCGGCACCTCCGCGCCCGATCCGGATCTGTCCTGATCGGTCACCCGGTACAGGAATGCCTCGATCCGCTCGAACGCCTTCGCCGCATTGTCCAGGGATTCCCGGGAGTACTCGATCGAGGAGCGGTAGTGAACACTGATCAGGTAATAGCGCAGCGCAATTGGCCGGGTGTGCTCGGTGATCGCCGGCACCGACAGAATGTTGCCCAGCGACTTCGACATCTTCTCGCCGCTGCATGGTGACCCAATGCGAGTGCATCCAATACCGGGCGAAGCCGTCACCGATGCCGTGCGACTGGGCGGCCTCGTTCTCGTGGTGCGGGAAAACCAGATCCAGCCCGCCGCCATGGATGTCGAACTCCGCGCCGAGGTACGTCCGGGCCATCGCGGAGCATTCGATGTGCCAGCCGGGCCGGCCGGGACCCCAGGGTGAGGACCAGAACGGCTCACCGGGTTTCGCCGCTTTCCAGAGGGTGAAGTCGGCCGAATCCCGCTTGCCGCCGGCCTCGGTCTCGCCCTGCACCATCTCGTCGATCCGCTGACCCGGACAGGAACCCGTAATCGGGTTGGGTTCGAACAGCGAAATAGACGTCGCCGTTCGACGCATAGGCGTGGCCCTTCGTCGATCAGCTCGGCGATCATCTCGATGATCTGCGGGATGTGACCTGTGGCCCGCGGCTCGATCGCCGGGCGAAGGCAGCCGAGCGTGTCGTAGGCGTCGTCGAAACTCCGCTCGTGGGTGGCTGCCCATTCCCACCAGGGCCGGCCCGCTTCAGCGGCTTTGGCCAGGATCTTGTCGTCGATATCGGTGACGTTGCGGACGTGCAGCACCTCGTAACCGCTGAACTCCAGCCAGCGCCGCAACACGTCGTACACGACCCCGGCGCCGCGGAGATGCCCGATATGGGGATGCCACTGCACCGTCGCACCGCAGTTGTACAACGAAACCACACCGGGACGCAGCGGCTCGAAGGGCCGAACGGTTCTGGTGGCGGTGTCGTACAGCTGCAGGCTCACCCGACGATGGTACGGGTCTCGGCCTGGTCACTCCCGCGCTGACGATGGATCCGGGTCTCCCAGGGGCGGAGCGTGATGGTGTCGCCCGACACGGCCGGGTAGTTCGCCAGGACCAGCTCCGCAGCCGCCCAGCGGGCTTCGCCCGGCACGGCAGCCCGGGCGGCAGAGCTGGAGAAGTTGCCCAGCACCAGCAGTGTGCTGCCCTCCCAACTGCGGGTGAATGCGTACACCCGGGGATCCTCGGGGAGCAACATGTCGAAATCGCCGTGCGCGACGACCGGGTCAGAATGTCGCAGCGCAATGACCGCCTTGAAATGCGCGAGCACCGAATCCGGATCACCGAGCTGATCGGCCGCGTTGATCTCCGTGTAATTGGGATTGACGGCGATCCACGGCTCGCCGGCGGTGAAACCCGCTGACGGCGTCCGATCCCACTGCATCGGTGTGCGCGCGTTGTCCCGGCTACGGAGGCGGAGCGCAGCAAGCACCTGTTCCGGATCGTCACCGGCCGCGACAGCAGCGGCGTAATGATTGACCGATTCGATGTCGCGGAAATCATCAGGCCCGCGCGAACGGCACATTTGTCATGCCGATTTCCTCGCCCTGGTACACGTAGGGCGTTCCGCGGTGCAGATGGAGGACAGATGCCAGCATTTTGGCCGACTGCACCCGGAATTCGCCGACATCGCCGAACCGTGACACCGCACGCGGCTGGTCGTGGTTGTCCCAGTACAGACTGTTCCACCCGGCGTTGGCCAGCCCGGCCTGCCACCTGCCCAGGCTCGCCTTCAGGTCCAGCAGCCGCAGCGGGCGGACGTCCCACTTGCCGCCCGGGCCGGAATCCAGCGAAACGTGCTCGAACTGGAAGACCATGTTCACCTCGCGCCGCGCAGGATCGGTGAACAGCACAGCATCCTCCACGGTGACGCCCGGCATCTCCCCGACCGTCAGGAGGGCGTTCGGCCGGCCGGCGAATACCTCGGCATCCATCTCCTGCAGGAATTCGTGAATACGTGGTCCGCTCAGGAAATGCGCGGACCCATCCCCGAAAACGCCGCCGTGCAACGTCGAGCCGTCCGGGAGCGAGGTGTCCTTGGAAATCATGTTGATGACGTCCATGCGGAAGCCGTCAACACCCCGGTCGAGCCACCACCGCATCATCTCGTAGACGGCCGAACGCACCAGGGGATTCTCCCAATTGAGATCCGGTTGCTTTCGGGAGAACAGGTGCAGGTAATATTCGCCGGTGGCCTCGTCGAATTGCCACGCAGAGCCGCTGAAGAATGACGACCAGTTCGTCGGTTCGGCCCCGGGTGTACCCGGTTCCATTCCCGCGCACGCGCCGGACGCCACCAATACCAATCTCTCTTGGGGTTGCTCCGGTCGGATCTGGATTCGACGAACCACGAGTGTTCGTCCGAGGTGTGATTCACCACCAGGTCCATGACGAGTTTCATACCTCGTCGATGCACTGCCTCGAGGAGCTCGTCGAAGTCGTCGAGAGTGCCGAAAGTGGGCTCGATGTCGGTGTAGTCACTGATGTCATAGCCGTTGTCGTCCTGGGGCGACGGGTAGATCGGCGACAACCACAGGACGTCGACGCCCAACTCGGAGAGGTAGTCCAGCCTCCCGAGGATCCCCTGCAGATCGCCGATTCCGTCGCCGTCGTGATCGGAGAAACTGCGCGGGTAGATCTGATAAACCACGGCCTGTTTCCACCATGGCTGGCTGCCGGCGCCGCTCGGAGGCGTGCTGTCGATGGACAGCTGGCCCGCGCCGGAGTCAGTGCTGTTCACGAGCGGAATTGTTCTCCCTCAAACGGACAAAATACGCACGGCCGGAATAGACCGGCCGTGCGTTCGATCAGCCGTTCGCTTCCTGGAAACGATCGACGATGTCGGAAGGAACGCGGCCACGGGCGGACACCTTGTAGCCCTGTTCCTGAGCCCATTCCCTGATCGCCTTGGCATCAACCCGCTCGGCGGCGGCGCGGGATGCCTTGACGACGGGCCGGCCGGAACGGACCCGACGTGCTGATGCGGTGTACTCACCGAGCGCCTTGCGTAGTGCGGCCGCGTTCTTCTTACTGAGATCGATCTCATAGATGCGGCCGTCGAGCCCGAAGGAGACGGTTTCCGCGGCCTTGCCCCCGTCCAGATCATCGGTCAGGGTGACTGTGGTCTGCTGTGCCATCTCGCTGTGCCTTTCTGGTGTGCGAATCATTATGTGCATACCGGCGCATCGATGACATCACCTCGACCGGCAACCCGCAGCGGAAGCACTGCAGTGCAGTACTCCTGGCTGGGGTGGGTGTCAGCTACGTCTCCCGATGGACCGGTTCGCGCCGGAAACTCCCGCGCGCTACCAGGGTAACCCCTCATCTGAGGATGAGAACCTGATTGCACTGATAATAGCCGAACTTGTTTGTGCAATTACCCGTCACGGTCAGACAGCAGCGGCCAGGTGTAGCCGCGCAAAGGAGAGGGCCTGTGCCAGGTCGTCCTCCCGTTGGCTCCGCTCAACTCCTCTGGTGGAAATCTCGACAACCACTGAACCGCCAAAGTCGTTGTGCGCCAGCATTTCCAGAATTTCGCCGCAGGGCTGGCCGCCGCGGCCCGGTACCAGGTGTTCGTCCCTGGTCGAGCCTGACCCGTCGGCAAGGTGAAGATGCCCGAGCCGGTCGCCCATCATCGCGGCCAGTTCGAGAGCGTCCGTCCCGGACGTGGCGGTGTGCGAAAGATCGAGCGTGTACCAGCGGTGACCCGGCGGACACCGGATTCCAGTGCGGACGATAGCTATTGACGATCGCCCCGCGCACCTTGACCGGGAACATGTTCTCGACCGCGATGCGCACAGAAGTGCGTTCCTGGAGTTCGGCAATTGACGGAGCGAAGATGGCAGCGGCAGCTCGTTGCCACACAAATGGTGGATGCACGACGACGGTGTCCGCGCCGAGCCGTTCGGCCATGTCCACCGAGCGGGCGAGTTTCACCAATGGGTCGGTGGACCACACCCGTGCGGTGACCAGCAGGCAGGGCGAATGCACCGAGAGCACGGGGATACCGAACTCGCGGATCAGGCCGGCGAGTTGGTCGGCGTCCTGACTGAGCGCCTCCGTCTGAACCATCACCTCGACGCCGTCATAACCGAGCTCGGCGGCGAGCGCGAAGGCCTCCGCCGTACCTTCCGGGTAGACGGCCGCCGTCGACATTCCGACCTTGATCGGGGGAATTCTGATGACAGGGCTGCGTCCGGACCGGGGGGCTTCGCCGATCACTGCGGAGGTCGTCGTCGATACGCCCAATTCGGCGTCATCGGCGTATCCGCTCACTGTCCCGCCTCTCGCGCTCGGTCCCGGCCGAATTCGACGGACCCGGGGGTTCGAACGCTACCTGCGGGCGCTCACGCCTCCAGTTTGTACCCGAGCCCCCGGACGGTGATCAGATAACGCGGGGCCGCCGGGTCGGGCTCGATCTTGGCTCTGAGCCGCTTGACGTGGACGTCCAGTGTCTTGGTGTCACCGACGTAATCCGACCCCCAGACCCGGTCGATCAGCTGTCCGCGGGTCAGCACCCGGCCGGCGTTGCGGATCAGGTATTCGAGCAGGTCGAATTCCTTGAGCGGCAGTGATGCCTGTACGCCGTGCACGCTGACCACATGCCGGTCGATGTCCATCCGAACCGGGCCGGCCTGCAGGATCGGCGACGCCGCCTCTTCGGCGTCCGTGCCGCGGCGCAGCACCGCGCGGATCCTGGCGATCAGCTCCCGCGTCGAATACGGCTTGGTGATGTAGTCGTCGGCGCCGAGTTCGAGTCCGACCACCTTGTCGATCTCGCTGTCGCGTGCCGTCACCATGATCACCGGGACTGCCCCGCGGACCGCGGAGCTGCTTGCAGACCTCGGTGCCGCTCATCCCGGGCAGCATCACGTCCAGCAGGACGATGTCGGCCCCGTTGCGGTCATAGGCGACAAGGGCGTCCGGGCCGTTGGTGGCGATCTCCGTACTGAAACCCTCTCGACGGAGCAGGAAGGCCAGCGGATCGGCCATCGACTCCTCGTCCTCGACGATCAGAACCTTGGTCACGAAACTCCTCTGGAGGCTGGTTCGGGTGCGTTCGGGGGTGCGGTGTGGATTGCAGTGGCCGACGCGGCGGCAGCGGTGCCCAGCGCCTGGTCGTCGGTGGACGTTTCGACCGCGGGGAGCCGCAGGGTGAAGGTCGAGCCGGTGCCGGGCCTGCTCCAGACGGTGGCGGAGCCGCCATGATTGGCGGCGACGTGCTTGACGATCGCCAGACCGAGCCCGGTGCCGCCGGTGGCCCGTGATCGGGCGGGGTCGATGCGGAAGAACCGTTCGAAAACCCGCTCTGTGTACTCCGGTGCGATCCCGACACCCCGGTCGGTGACGGCGATCTGGACATGGCCGTCGCGCCCTGCTACGGCTGATCGACACCTGGGTCCCGGCCGGCGAGTAGCTGATCGCGTTGTCGACGAGATTGGTCAGCGCGGTCACCAGCAGGGCTCGGTCGCCTCGCACGAGCAGCCCGGAACGGTTGTCGCTGATCACCCGGATCCCGGCGCTTTCCGCCGCGGTCGCAACCCGGGCAATCGTCTCGTCGACAACGGCGTCGACCTCGACAACAGCGAGATCGGGCAGCGGATCCGCGCCCTGCAGCCGGGACAGCGCGATGAGTTCATTCACCAGTGCGCCCAACCGGACCGACTCCGCCTGCAGCTTCCCGGCGAACCGGCGGACCTGTTCGGGATCGTCGGCGGCATCCACCGTCGCTTCGGCCAGCAGGCCCATGGCGGCCACCGGCGTCTTCAATTCGTGCGACACATTGGCGACGAAATCGCGCCGTGCCGCTTCCATCCGTTGCGCGGCGGATTCGTCGGTGGCGGAGACGAGGATGCGATCGGATCCGATCAGCTGAACGACGGCGACCACGGTGGGCGTCGTTCGCGGCGCGGTCAGCGACGCGCTGTTGCTGACCTGCTCGACATCGACCTCGATGCGTTCGCCGGACACCGCACAACGGCCGGCCGCGGCGACGATCCGAGCATCGACGATGCCGGCGTGCAGGACACCCAGATCACCGGCGCGGTGGTTGTAGAGCAGCGGGCGGCCGGCCGGATCCATCACCAGGTAGCCGGTGCTGGAGTAGCCGCAGCACCTCCGCCTCGAGCGGTTCGGCGGTCACCGGCGACGGCATCGAGTACGGGACCTCGCGACGGTCCACCAGGTAGTACACGAGCCAGCCGAGAACAGCGCCGCCCAGAAAGGCGGCGACGTACCCCAGACTCGACACACCGTGATGGTAGGTCCGCGAGGAGCACCAACGGGAACTCTCCGCCGCCCGCGCCGGGCAAACCACACAAGGCCGCCGGGGTGTTCATCCAACGTTCACCCGGCGGCCACCTGCAGGCTGTTACCGGCCCTGGTTCGCCACGGCTGTGATCGCCGCTGCGGCCGCGTCCGGGTCGAGGTAGGTGCCGCCGGCGTTGACCGGCTTGAAGTCGTCGTCGAGGTCGTACCGCAGCGGGATGCCGGTCGGCAGGTTCACCTTGGCGATCGCCTCGTCGCTGATCCCGTCGAGCATCTTGACCACCGCCCGCAGCGAGTTGCCGTGCGCGGCGACCAGCACGGTCTTGCCTGCCTTGAGGTCGTCGAAGATCGGGCCGTACAGATAGGACTCCATCCGCACGACCACGTCGGCCAGGCACTCGGTCTTCGGGTTCGCGTCGCCCAGGTCGGCGTACCGCGGATCGTCCGCCTGGGAGATACTCGTTGGTGTCGCTGATCGGCGGCGGTGGGGTGTCGTAGGAGCGGCGCCACAGCATGAACTGTTCCTCGCCGTACTGCTGCAGGGTCTGCTTCTTGTTCTTGCCCTGCAGGTCGCCGTAGTGCCGTTCGTTCAGCCGCCAGGTGCGGCGGACCGGGATCCAGTGCCGATCGGCCGCGTCGAGCGCCAGGTTGGCGGTGGTGATCGCCCGACGCAGCAGGGAGGTGTGCAGGACGTCGGGCAGCACCCCTGCCTCGGTGAGCAGGGAACCGCCGCGAATGGCCTCTGCGGTGCCCTTCTCCGACAGCGGCACGTCGACCCAGCCGGTGAACTGGTTCAACGCGTTCCAGGTGCTCTCGCCGTGGCGCAACAGGATCAAGGTCGTGGTCATGGCGGCATTGTTCCGTAGTCCGTGCGTGATCACCTGTCGGGGTGCGTCGCTTGCGAGACCGGCCCCGCGGGCACCCGGCCGGCATTCGGTCCCGAATCAGCGGGTACCGGCGCCGACCGGCTCGGGCGCGTCCGTGGGCGAGGTGTCGGGCGTGCCATCTTCTCCCGCATCCGGGCCTGTTCGGCCCGCCGCGGGATGACGGCGTGACAGTCGTCGCAGAAGCCACCAGAGCAGTGCACCAGCAGCGATGACGAGCGGCACGAAGGGCAGCAGGGCACCGATCACGCCGCCGCTCCAGGACAGGAATTCGAGCAATGACGACCACCCCGCCTTGATGCCCGCGACGAAGCCGCTGTCCACCGCAGCCGGCGGAGGCGCGTCGTCGGTGGACACGGCCGTCAGCCTCAGACCGATGGTGGAAAGGGTGACCTGGCCGTCGAGCGCCGCCTTCTGCTGCTGCAGCGACTCCAGATCCGCTTCCCGCGCCGCGAGTTCGCCCTCGATCGAGATCACGTCGCCGATGGTGGTTGCCTCCGCCAGCAGCGCCCGCACCCGCGCGACGCTCGCGGTCATGCTCTTGACCCTGCTGTCGACATCGGCCGATCGGGCGGTGACGTCCTGGCTGCTCTCGGTTCGCCTGGTCACCTCGCCGAGGCCGGACAGCTTGCCCAGGACGGAGTCGTACCGGTCGGCGGGCACCCGCAGGCTGATCGTGAACTGCGATCCTCCACCCTCTGCCGAAGCCTGGAAACCGCCGGCGGCGGTGGCGATCTCCCGGGCCGAGGCAGCGGCTCCGGCGGCCGCGGCGGCTTGCGCGGCAGCGGCCGCATCCCGATCTGCGGCCCCATCGCCGGTCGTCGGGACAGGTTCGACGTCGAGCCGAACGTCGAGATCGGCGGTCCGGATCACCTTGCCGTCCGCCGCGGCGGTCGCAGCCAGCTCGGCGGCCTGCGCAGCGGAGTCGGCAGCCTGCTCCGGGGCGGCATTCGGTGCCGCGATCTGTCCGGCGGCAGCCGCGGAATCGACCCCGATTTCCGCTCCGTCGCGGCCGGCCGGCGCCTCACCCGCGGCCATGGCCGTCGCCTGCGCGGCATACTCACTGCTCGCCGTGCCTGACCCTGACGTGCAGCCGGCCAGCAGCACACCTGCGGCCAGCATCGCGAAGATGCACCGTGACGCACGACGAACCAGCGATGTGCCCATGTGGTCTTCTCCCCTGCCCGACTCGCGATGCGTCCGCACCGTCTGATGGGCATGACGGCAGCGGGACGCTCCGTGGATGCACGCGGCGAGGTCACGATTGAGCAACCGCAGGAGTTCCTTCCACGGCACAGCGACCGAACTCCTGCCTCGGGACACATCCCGCACGGTCCAGGCAATGCGGGGAAACGGTGCGGCCGATGCGTGTCCGCGCCACCGGACCTCGGGCTAGCGGCTCACGGGGTCGGCGGCGCAGCGCCGGTGGTGACGGACGCTGTCGGGGCCGGCACCGTCGACGTCGAACCTTCCGTTGCAACCGCTGATGTCGTCTCGGCGGAAGAGGCGACCGGGTCGGCTTCCGATGCGGTGATTTCCAGCCCGGAGATCGACAGCCCGGTGATCACCGACCCGGTGACGGACAAGGCAGTGATCGACGCACTTGTCGCCGACGACGAGCTGCTCCCGGACTCTGTGCTGGACGAACCCGTACCGGACGAACCCGTGCCGGACGGGTCGGTGCCGGAGGAACCGGTGCTCGACGAACCCGTGCCGGACGGGTCAGTACCGGAGGAACCGGTGCTCGACGAATCCGTGCCGGACGGGTCAGTACCGGAGGAACCGGTGCTCGAGGAACCGGTGCTCGACGAACCCGTGCTCGAGGAACCGGTGCCGGACGGGTCAGTACCGGAGGAACCGATCCTCGAGGGACCAGTGCTCGAGGAACCGGTGCCGGACGGGTCGGTCGACGAGGTGCCCGTTGTCGGGGTCGCTGTGCTCGTGGTCACCGGCGGCGTGCTCGAGGTCGCCGGCAGCGAGCTGGTGGTCGTGGTCGGTGTGCTTGTTGTGGTCGTCGCCGGGGACGTCGTTGGGGACGTCGTTGTCGGGGAAGACGTCCTCGGCGGTGTGGTTGTCGTCGGCCTCGACGTGGACGTGGACGGTTTCGACGGGGGTGGGGGCTTGACCGTCGGTTTGGTCGGCGTCACAGGCTTTGAGGTCGGCGGTGCCGGCTGCGAGGTCGGCGTCGCGGGCTTTGTCCTCGGCGGTGCCGGCTGTGAGGTCGGCGGGGCGGGCGGCACGACGACCGGCCGCGTCACGACGGGGGCGGGCCAAGGCCGGGGCCGGATGCGCGGGATGGTGGCCTCGTAGGTCCGCTCACCGATGGTGACGCTGCTCGACGATTCGGCGTCCGACCCTGTGCCGCTGTAGGACACCAGCGGCAGACCCGAGCCGCCCGTCACGATCGAGCTGAAGTCGGCGACCTTCGGCGCGCTCACGGCGGGGCCGGTCCAGTACCGGTGAACCCGGTCGTCGAAGTCGGTCCGGGTCAGCGGAACGATGTGGATCGGGGTGCCGACCCAGGACGCTTCGAGGATGTAGGGCCGGCCGCCGAACGTGCCGAGGTAGATCGCCACATGGCCGGGGAAGCCGACGATGTCGCCGGGCAGCGCCTGCGCCCAGCTGATCGACGTACCGGAACCACGTTGCGAGCCGGAATCGCCCGGCGTGCGGTAGCCCGCCATGCCCAGCACGTACGCCGTCAGGCCGGAGCAGTCGAACCCGACCTCGGTGCCGCAGCTGTTGTAGTCGCCGCCGCCCCGGGAGCAGCCGTTGTTCGGTCCGGCGCCGGACCCGCCGCCACCCCAGACGTACGGCAGGCCCAGCGCACTGAAGCCCGGCGGCCAGCCCGGCTGCCACAGCGGCGTTCGGTGCGGTGATCGTCTGGCCGGCCAGCGCCGCGGACACGTACGGGCTCTTCGGGATCGTGACGGTCTTGCCCGTGGAGAGCACGGCCGACGACGTGGTGGTCGACGCACCGCCGCCGGTGGATCCGAAGTACTTGCGGAACAGGTAGAAGAAGTTGCGGTTGCCGTAGGCCGAGCAGCGGTCGCCGACGCCCGGGTAGGCCGCCAGCGCCGCGGCGTTGGGCTGGTACGGCGTGTAGTTGTACAGCGATGCCGTCGCGGTGTTCTTGATGCTGACCGGTGCCGACCCGCAGCCGGTCTCGGCGACGTTCCACATGATGTCGACGGTCTGCCCGGCGCGGTAGTTGTACTTCTCCGGGTCGAGCCGGTAGCGGGCCCACTGCTTGGCCATGCCGTAGCCCTGGTTGAAGAATCCGGCGTAGGCCGGGTCGCAGTTCGCGGATCCGCCCGGTCCCGTGTCGGGGCAGTGCCAGCCCCACGCGGCGTTGTAGGTGGACGCCGACTCGGGTCGGTCCTGTTGAGCAGGGCCGATTCCTTTTGCAGGGTCACGAGCATGACCTGCGGGTTGATCCCGCAGGCGACGGACACCTTCGCGATGACCGTCGCGGCGTCCTCGTTGAGACCGCCCTGATAGGCCGCGCAGTAACGGTCGGCAGGCAGGTCAGGGGTGCTGACCTGCGAGGTTCTTGAGGCAGTACGGACCGGTGCAGCCCTCGCCCTCGGCCCGCAGGAAGATCCTGATCTGATCGACCGTCATCGCTGCCGAGTTGTAGAAGACCGAGTCGGAGACGATGTTGCCCGGGTCGAAGGCCGAGCCGGTCGCCGCCGCGGTCGCGGGCGCCGGTGTGCAGGTGACGTCGTCCTGCTGCAACGCGACCGGGTCCATCAGCCGGTCGGCGAGGTCCGAGGCCATGTCCTGATAACGGGCGAACCGCTCGCCGGTCGTGGTCTTCTGGACGACGTCGCCGATCTCGTAGTTCGCTCTCGGGTCGGTGTCGTAGTCAGGGACCAGCTTGAGCAGCTGGTCGTAGAACATCCACGAGGCACCGCCGGGTTCGGTGCGGCGGTACTGGGTGTAGGTGACGGGGTTCTGCTGGAACAGACCCAGCCAGTCCTTGTTCAGCGCCTCGGGTCGCAGGCTTGACTGCTCGGTGGCGACCGAGAGGCCGATCTCGATGCCGCGACGGGTGATGCCCATCTGCTTCCCGACGGCGACGATGACGGCCGCCATCTCGGTCTGGCCGCCGTCGAGGGTGACGCCCCCGAAGGTGCCGCCGTTCTTGAGGTCCGCCGGCAGGCCTTTCAGGTTGCCGAGCGGCGCGGGCGTGCCGGAGCCCGATTGCGTCGTCGGTTCCTGCCCCGGAAGGCAGACCGGTGGAGTGGTCGGGGCGGTGGCTGCGGCAATCGATGACGCCGCAGCAGCGACCGCGGGTGGCGGATCTGCGGCGGCGCCGGTCGCGGCTGCCATGGTGGTGACGACGGCGGCGGACACGGTGATCGTCAGCAGCTTTGCGGCGCACACCAGCACTTCTCGTGCTCGTGATTGCGGCCCGCCCACGGACAATCCCCCACTGTTGAAGCCGGCCGCCTCAACCAGCTCTGCCGGTCCGACGATACTAGACGTCAGCACCGACTGTGATATTGATCGTAGTCACTGTAGGTGCTGGGAAGCATTGCCCTGAAAGGGTTTTTGACTCCCGGATGGGTGACGTCCGCGCCGGCGGACGCGGTCATTTCGTCACAACCCTCACAGACCTCCTCCGAAGGAGTCTTTCGCCGTGCTCAGTTGCTCGAGTCGGCGACGAGATGACGGAAAGCCGCGAGGTTCCGGACCGACTCCCCACGCGAGGTGCGCCAGGCCCACTCCCTGCGGATCGCACCGGCGAAACCCCGCTCGAGGATCGGATTGAAGTCCGCATCGGCCGTCTGCAGGACGACCCCGAGCACCGTGTCGAGTTCTTCCGAGGACAGACTCCGCCGATCCAGCCGACCGACCAGGTGGATGTCACCGTCCGTGTCGAGCGCATAGGCGACCGACCGCAGTTTCGCGTTGCGCTGCAACAGGTAGCGGTAGACCTCCTCGGCGTTCTCGTCGGGCGCCCTGCAGACGAAGGACTCGACCAGCACGTGGTGCGCTCCCACGACCAGCCAGACCAGCGTTCGATGACGGCGCTCACCGGCGAGAGTGACGAGGAAGGCGTCCGCCGAATCCCTACTGACCGGGACCCCCAACGCCTCCAGCGCCGCTCCCAGTTCGTCCGCCGTCACGGCCGCCGTCAGCCCTGCACCGTGCGGAGCAGGCGCGTGTCCGCCATGGACAGCGAGGTCCCGTCGACGCGGGTTCCTTGCAGCGCGCGCCGGTAGCTGTCGAGCAGTCCGTCGACCGTGACCTCCCAGGAGAAGCGGGCCGCCTGGAGCGGTGCGCCGCGGGACAGCGCATGCGCGTCGGGCCGGGTCGAGCGCGACGCTGGCGATCGCGTCCGCCCAGGTCTGCGGATCATGGTCGCCGACGAGCAGACCGCTGATCCCATCAGCGACGGCCACCGTCAGGCCACCGACTGCCGCGGCGACGACCGGCGTGCCGGACGCTTGCGCCTCGAGCGCCACGAGCCCGAACGACTCGTTGTAGCTGGGCACCGCCACCACGTCCGCGGCCCGGTACAACTCCACCAATCCGGCGGCCGCGATCGGCGGCCGGAAGTCCAGATTGACCTCGACGCCGAGCCGCGCGGCGAGTTCGTCCAGCCGGTGTCCCGAACGCCTGCCGGTGCCCGATTCGCCGCCGACGATGACCGCGCGCCACTGCCGGCCCGGGTACTGCGCCACCAGGCGTTCAACCGCCTTGACCACCACGTCAGGGCCCTTCAACGGCTGGATGCGGCCGGCGAACACGATCACCAGTTCATCCGGGTCGATACCGGTGGCCCACCGCGCGGCGAGTGTGTCACCAGGGCTGAACACGTCCGTGTCGACGCCGGGCGGCACCACATCGATGCGGTCCGGGTCCGCGCCGTACAGCGTCACCAGCTCGGTCTTCTCGGCACCGGTGTTCGCGATCAACCGGTCTGCCTCGGCGACGACCTGCTCTTCGCCGATCAGCCGACCGCGCGGTTCCGGGTCGTCGTCCTGTGCCAGCGCGGCGTTCTTGACCTTGGCCAGCGTGTGGGCGGTGTGCACCAGCGGCACCCCCCAGCGGTCCCGGGCGAGGTAGCCGACCTGGCCGGAAAGCCAGTAATGCGAGTGCACGACGTCGTAGTGCCCCGGCGCGCTGCGCGCCTCGGCCCGCATCACCCCTGCAGCGAAGGAGCAGAGCTGGCCGGGCAACTCCTCCTTCTCCAGGCCTTCGAACGGCCCCGCGACGATGTGCCTGACCAGCACGCCGGGCGCCAGTTCGGCGACCGGCGGCTGATCAGATGACGTCGCCCTGGTGAAGATTTCCACCTCGACGCCCCTGGCCGCCAGCCGTCGTGAGGTCTGGTCGACGTAGACGTTCATCCCGCCGGCGTCACCGGTGCCGGGCTGCGCCAGCGGGGAGGTGTGCAGTGAGATGGCGGCGAGGCGCCGGATGCGTTCCGGCACCTTCCCGTTCGACGCGTGCGCGTCCGCCCACTGTGTCCCCATGATCACCGCAAAGATACGCGCGGCTACAGCGCGGACAGCGCCTGCCAGTCGTCGTAGGAGTAGATCCAGTCGTAGATGGCGTCCGCTTCCGTCATCGGTGTACCGGTATTGGTCACTTCGACGGGATCGCCGTACAACGCTGACTTGTAGTACTCCTCGGCGTCACCGACCCCCATGTTGACGCAGCCGTGCGAGACGTTCGCCTTGCCGAGGAACGGTGCCGTGAGCGGGTTCTCGTGGATGAACTCGCCGTTGTTGTTGATCCGGACGGCCCACTTCTCCTTGACGTTGCAGTAGTCGAACTCCGGGTTGCACATCTCGAACTCGGGGAATTTCTCGGTTACCACGTGGATGCCGCTCACCGTATTCCGGCCAGGGACCGACTCCTTGCCGTAGGAAACCGGGTAGTTCTTCGTCACCTTGCCGTCGACCAGGACCACCATGTGGAAGCTCTTGACGTCGGCCTTCACGATCTGCGAGCGACCCACCTTGAAGTCGGTGACGATGTCCTCCCGACCCCAGGCGTCAGCGCCCAGTTTCACCCCGGCGAGGTCTGCTTCGACATGCACCTTGGTGTTGGCGGGCCAGTACTCGGCCGGCCGGAAATGCACGATCGACTGCTCGACGCCGGTGCCCTGGATGTCCTCGTCCTGCAGCCACCCCCAGGAGCCCTTGATCTCGCCCTTGTTCGTGGTCAGCTTGAAAGTCTCCTGCGCGGCGGCCTTGTCCTCCACCGGCTCCGCGAAGGTGATGATCACCGGAGCGGCCACCCCCACGGTCGTTCCGCTGGGGATCTGGAACGACGCCCGGATCGTCTTCTTGGGCTTGACGGTGGTCAGCGCTCCGCTGAACGGCGACTCCTGGCCGGCGGCGTCGACCGCGGTGCCGGTGACGGTGTACTTCGTGTTGTAGGCCAGTCGCTGGGCCAGCGTCCAGGTCGCCTTGTCCTCGGAGATCTTGCCTTCGACCACGACGCCGTCGTCGGCCGTCACCGAGATGTCCTTGATGGTGGCCGAGAAGACGGTGACGGTGACCGGATCGTTGGGCGCGACGTTCTTGGAGCCGAACTTGGGCTTCGATGTCACCCGCACTTGACTGGACAGCGCCGGAGAACTGCTCGTCGCGGCCTGCGATTGATCGATCCCCGAGACGGTGACCACCGGAGCCGCGGTGGACGTCACCGTCACGACGACGTCCTCTTGCGAGGCTGCACAGCCGGCGATCAGCAACAGCGCGGACAGGGCGAGGGCGATTGCTGCGGCGGTCCGGCCACGCAGTCCCCCGATGGGCGAGCGTCGCACCGTGATGGTCCCTTCCTGAGCGCGCCCGCACCTGCCGGCGCCGGACTGCTTCGGGTTCTTGTTGGTCGTGATCGGGCGTTATTGCGGCACGGGGCCAGATCGTGTTCGGACCAGACCACCGTAGGCCGAGCACGTGAGGTTCTCGTGACGAGGTGCTGATCATGCCGGGCCGGCGAGCCGGGCGGCGCATCGTCAGTCGTCGAGCGACACGCCCACCAGCACCGGCTCCGGGTGGAGGGTGACACCGAAGGCGGTGCGCACACCGTCCCTGATCTCGGTCGCGAGCGCGAGCAAATCCCGGGTGCTGCCGCCGCGATTGGTGAGTGCGAGGGTGTGCTTGCCCGACAGTGCGACCCGTCCGCCGGGGCCCTGGTGGCCCTTGCAGAAACCCGCGCGCTCGATCAACCAGGCAGCGGACAGCTTCACCGCGTCCGAGCCATCGACCGGGTAGGACGGGTAGCGCGCGGTGGGGCCGAGCCTGTCGTGGATGTGCTTGTCGACAAGCGCTGCTGCCGTGGGGTCCAGGATGGGGTTGGTGAAGAACGAACCGGCGCTGTAGGTGTCGGGGTCGTCGGGGTCCAGCACCATGCCCTTGCTCCGCCGCAGCCCCAGGACTGCCGCCCGCACTGCGGCCGGTTCCGCCGACTCGCCCGGCGCGACGCCGAGAGTCCGCGCCAGCTCGCCGTACCGCACGACCACCGGCGCCTTGGTGAGCCGCATGGTGACGTCCACGATGACCGCGCGGTTCGTGCCCCGTAGCGTCGAATTGCGGTAGCTGAGTTGCAGGTCGACGGCGGGGTGTTCGGTGATGGAGCCGGTTTGCCGGTCGTAGACGGTGACGGCCGTCAGCACCTCCGCGATCTCCGTGCCGTACGCGCCGACGTTCTGTACCGGGGTCGCTCCGGTCGACCCCGGGATGCCGGAGAGCGGCGCAAGTTCACCGAAGCCCTGCGCTGTCAGCTCGGCGACGACGCCGTCCCAGTCCTCGCCCGCGCCGACCGTCACGAGGGCGGAGCGGTCCCCCTGGTTGCGGATGGTGATGCCGGGGATCGCGACCTTGACCACCGGGATGTCGATGCCCTCGTCCGCGATGACCAGATTCGAACCGCCGCCGAGGACCAGCACACCGGAGCCCGCCCGGTCCGCGCTCCCTACAGCGTCGGCGACCTGCGTAGCAGTTTCCGCCGTGCGAAGGTCGGGCGCCGGCCCGCCGAGCCGCAGCGTGGTGAGGTCAGAGAGGCGAACGGGATTCGGCACCTGCACAGGGTACGGAGCCACCGATGACGCGGAATCTGACGGGCGGCACGGGTCCTGGCGGGCGCGGGGGTTCAGAGGCGCGGGGCGGGTCCAGGCGGGCGAGGCGGAGTCCACAGGGCGGGCGGGACGAGTCCACAGCGGCGCGTCAGCGTCCACTGAACCGCTACCTCCCAGAACCCACCTCCCCCGGCACCATCTGGGAGGCACAGGTTCAGCCGACGCACCTGTGGCGCCGACGGACCGTCTGTCCACAAGGCGCGTTTTCCTCCACATCCAAACCCTGGGCGTCTCATGTTCGTCCGGTGCAGGTTCTGATCAGGCGATGCAACCCGTGGCGTTGGCGTTGATCGGCGGACTGGACGCGGTCCTTCACTGCCAGCAGGGCATCATCCGGCGGGACCAGGCGCTCGCGGCCGGTGTCGCCGAATCGTCCATTGACAGCCTTGTCGCTCGTGGCCGCTGGTCGAAAGTGTTGCCGCGTACGTATTCGGTGGGCGCCGATCTCAACAATCCGATCGTGCGCATCAGAGCCGGCTGGTTGTGGGCGGGAGAGGACTCCGTCGTCGCAGGAAGGGCCGCGGCACTGTGGCACCGGCTGTGCGAGACCCAGCCCGCGGTCATCGATTTGGTGATTCCTCCGTCGAGGCGCATGTCCCGGCAGCGGGGATACGCCATCACCAGAGCGGCGGTGCACGACCTCGACCGCATCGAGATCGACCGCGTCGCAGTGACGTCCCCGGCCAGCACGTGCCTGCAGCTGGCCCGGCTCGGCGAACAGGATCATCTCGAAACTGCCCTCCGGCAGCGGAAAGTCACTCAGGCCGAGCTCGAGAGGTCGCTTGCTCTGGCGCGAATCTCTCGAGGACAGCGCAGGGCCCGGATCGCTCGGGCGGCGGTCGCCGACAGTCCCTGGTCGAATCCGGAACGGGCCGCGCATCGGTTGTTCCGCCAGGCGGGGATCCGGGGCTGGACCGGCAACGCACCCGTCGTCATCGAGGACGGGATCAGGTTCCCTGACGTCGTCCTCGAGAAGCTGCGGCTACTCGTAGAAATCGATGGGCATGCTCATCACAGCTCACGCGAGTCGTTCGAATCCGATCGGCGGCGGCAGAACCAGCTGGTTCAGGCGGGCTGGACCGTGCTCCGTTTTACCGCGACCCAGCTCGCGACCGGACCGCAGGGCGTCATCGCAGCCGTGGGCACCATGATCGCCAGACTCGAGCGCGCCCAGGCGCTCACCCACTGAACCACCACTCACGAAAACCCTGCTCCGGAGCCACTGATGCACGGCGCAGGTTCAACGGCCTGGGGTGCGGCAACGACCTCCGCAGCGGCACACGCCGCCGCCAGGTGCAGCCGGCCGCAGCACAGGCGCCGCCCGCACCAACCGCGCCAGCGGGCTACTCCGGGATGATCAGCGAGGGGGTGTCCCGGCGGAGCGTCTGGCCGCGGAAGAACGCGGGCTGGCGAGCGCGGATGATCAGCATGACGACCACCCCGGACAGGATCAGCCCCAGGCCAAGCACCAGCACGGTGCCCACCCCGAAGATGCTGGACCCGGAGTACTCCGGATCGGCGCTGTCCCGGATCGTCACGAAGAAGACGAACCACAATCCGAGTCCGCCAACGAACGGGAACAGGAACTTGAAGATGAAGTTGTAGAAGCTGGTGAACAGCTCGTGCCGGAAGTACCACACACAGCCGATCGCGGTGAGCCCGTAGTAGAAGCAGATCATCAGGCCGAGCGACAGGATGGTGTCGAACAGGACCGCCTCGGAGACGAAGGTCAGTACGGCGTAGAAGGTCCCGGCGACGATGCCCGCGACGACGGTGCCGTAGCCGGGGGTCAGGTACTTCGGGTGAATGCTGGCGAACCGCTTCGGCAGTGCGCCGTAGGAGGCCATCCCGAGCATGGTCCTGGTGGTGGGCAGGAACGTCGTCATCAGGCTCGCGGCGGACGAGGCCAGCACCGCGAGGAACAGCAGGTTGTTCCACGGTGTGCCCATCACCGGCTCGGCGAGGGCCCCGAACACGTTGTCGGAGATCTCCTCGTTGCCGAGGCCCAGACCCTCCGTTCCGTCGCCGGCGTACATCAGCGTGGACACCGAGACCAGAAGGTAGGTCAGCAGGATCGAGACCACCGCGAGCAGCGCGGCCCGGCCCGGGGTCTTCCCGGAATCCTTGGACTCCTCGTTCACCGTCAGGGCGCTGTCCCACCCCCAGAAGGAGAAGATCGATGCAGACAGACCCGCCACGAGCGCCGTCATGGACAGCCCGGTGAACGGGTTGAACCAGTCCCAGGAGAACGCCAGTCCGGTGTCGGAGGTACGCCGACTTCGCCAGCGCCATGATCGAGAAGAGCACCAGCACGCCCAACTGGAAGAACACCAGGACGAACTGCACCTTCTCCGTCGTCGTGATGCCCCGGTAGGCGATAGCCGTGGCCATCAGCAGGAACGCCAGGCAGGTGAGGACGTTGATGACGCCGGTTCTCCCACAGCGCCCCGAGGTCGGGGTTGCTGAACACGCTGCCCAGGAGTTGGTAGAAGAACTGCACGCCGATGCCGGCGAGGTTGGCCAGCACGATGATCGTCGCGAGGATGGCCGCCCAGCCGCCGAGCCAGCCGACGTAAGGGCCGAAGGCGCGCGTCGTCCAGGTGAACGAGGTGCCGCAGTCCGGGTCGACCTTGTTGAATTCGCGATACGCATACGCCGCGAACAACATGGGGATGAATCCGGCGATGAAGATGATCGGCATCTTGACGCCCGCAACCGCAGCGACAAGGCCGATGGTCGCCGTCAATGTGTATGCGGGAGCAACACAGGAGATGCCGAGGACCGTGCCGCCCAGCAGCCCGACGGAGTTGCCCGCCAGCCCCTTCTCGACCTGCGGGTGCGGGTGCCCTGCCGCCGGCCGCCCTGGTTGATCGACGCCGCCGGTGCCGGTGGGAGAGCCCTCGATCGTCATCGTCAAACCTCGCAAAGGCTCGCAGAAGTGGTCAAAATCACCGTCGCTCACAGTAAACTAGCCGTCGACAGTTGGCAGCTCAGGCGAAACGTAGGTCGAGCCGACGGAATGTGATGGTGACCGACGATGGTTGATCCTCTCTCCGATGTCCAGAGCCGGACGCAGACCGGGCTGCTGCCGGACGTCGGGGGGATCGTCGCGGGAGTCGACGGATCGCCGTCGAGCCATCTCGCGCTGGAGTGGGCCGCCGACACCGCCGCGCTGTACGGCCTGCCGCTGACGGTGCTGTTCGCCCGACCCGACGCCGAGGGCGACGTCGTCGTTTCCGGGAACGAGGGCAGCATCGAGCGGCCCGGTCCAGGCGACGGTGGCAGAGATCAAGGAGCAGCACCCCGAACTCGACGTCAGAGGGGCGACCTTCCCCGAACCGCCGGTCCAATCGCTGCTGCTGGCCTCGGAGACGGCGGACCTGCTGGTGATCGGCTCCCGCGGCTGGGACGGCTTCACCGGTTTGTTGGTGGGTTCGACCACCCTGCACGTGGTGCCGTACGCCAAATGTCCGGTGGTGGTACTGCACGGCAGGCGTCCCGGCGATGCCGCCGCCGAGGGGCCGGTGCCGCACGCAGGTGAGGTCGTCGTCGCGTTCGACGGGTCGGTCGAGTCCAATGCTGCAGCCGCCCTGGCGTTTCGGCACGCCGCCGCGGTCGGCTGTGGGGTCGCGGCCATCACCGTGCACAACAAACGGGGCGCGCCGACGATCAGCAGGGTCGATCCGGTGCACGCGCCAGTCGGGTCACCGGCCATCGCCTTCTGGGCTCCGCTGGTGCTGCTCGCTCAGGGGTATCCGGACACCCGGTGTCCTTCTGGGAAGCCGACGGGCGACCCGGCGCTGTGCTGGTCGAGCAGTCCAGGGGCAGCGTGCTGCTCGCCTTCGGCGCCCGCGGCAAGGGTGGATTCCGCGGTCTGGTGATGGGTTCGGTGAGTCAGCAACTGCTGGCCCACGCCCAGTGCCCGGTCGGCGTGCTGCACAGCACCGCGGCCGAAGCGGGCTGACGCCGGCGGGTTTATCGTCCAAGGCGGATGGGGCAAGCGATTTTCCAGACCCAACCGACGACCCCAACCACCGAGCCACCCGAGCCACCCGAGCCACGACGAAAGGTGCCGACAGGCAATGAGCGACAAGACCGTGCTGGAGAACATCGTCAACGGCGAGTCGGTCCCCGCGGCCGACGGCGCCACGATGGACATCATCGATCCCAGTACGGGTGCCGTGTACGCCACCTCGCCGCTGTCCGGCCGGGAAGACGTCGATCGCGCCTACGCAGCGGCGACGGAGGCCTACAAATCCTGGCGGTGGGCGACCCCGGGAGAGCGGCAGCTGGCCCTGTTGAAATTCGCCGACCACCTCGAGGCGAACGCCGACGAACTGGTCTCCGTCGAGGTACAGGACACCGGCAAGCCGACCGCCCTCACCCTCTCCGAGGAGATCGGTCCGATGGTGGACCAGGTGCGGTTCTTCGCGGGCGCTGCGCGGGTTCTGGAAGGTCGCTCCTCCGGCGAGTACATGCGCGGCCACACGTCATCCATCCGTCGCGAGCCGGTGGGCGTCGTCGGCCAGGTGGCGCCATGGAACTACCCGATGATGATGGCCATCTGGAAATTGGCGCCCGCTCTCGCCGCCGGGTGTTCCGTCGTTCTCAAGCCGTCCGACACGACACCGGCCAGCTCGGTGTGGATGGCCAAGGCGTTGCAGGAGTTCTACCCGCCGGGCGTCGTGAACGTCATCTGCGGTGATCGGGACACCGGCGCGGCCCTGACCGGGCACCCGGCACCGGCCCTGGTGTCGATCACCGGGTCGACGGGCGCCGGGATCGCGGTGGCCACAGCGGCCGCGAAAAACGTCACCCGCGCGCATCTCGAGCTCGGCGGCAAGGCACCGGTGGTCGTCTTCAACGACGCCGACATCGAGGCGGCCGTCGAAGGCATCTCGACGGCCGGTTACTTCAACGGTGGGCAGGACTGCACCGCGGCGACGAGAGTGATTGCGCAGCAAGGCATCTACAAGGAATTCGTGCAGGCATTGACGGCGGCGGCGAAGGAGACGAAGACCGGCTCACCCGACGCCGACGTGCTGTACGGGTCGATCAACAACGCCAACCAGCTTGCGCACATCGCCGGGCTGGTGCAGCGGGCGTCAGGCACCGCGGATATCACCGCCGGGGGACACACCCTGGACCGGCCCGGCTATTACTTCGAACCGACCGTCGTCGCAGGGGTTCAGCAGAGCGACGAGATCGTGCAGACCGAGGTCTTCGGCCCGGTCATCACGGTGCAGGAGTTCATCACCGAGGAAGAGGCGCTGGGATATGCCAACGGCACCGAGTACGGGCTGGCGTCATCGGTGTGGACGTCGAACGTCGACACCGCCGCACGGATGACGGCACAGATGGATTTCGGCTGCGTCTGGATCAACGCGCACATTCCGCTGATCGCCGAGATGCCGCACGGCGGGTTCAAGAAATCCGGTTACGGCAAGGACTTGTCGATGTACGGGTTCGAGGACTACACCCGAATCAAGCACGTCATGCACTACCACGGTTTCAGCGGCTGAATCCAGCCGCCGGCCGCCGCCAGGCAAGGGGCACGACCAGACGCCGCCACAGTCCCGAGGGGTGTGGCGGCGTCGTTCTGTTCACCGGTGGACGGACCTGTCCGATGATCACCGGAAGCGCGGAAGCCCGAACGTCGTCCGGACGCCCTCGCTGAAACTCACATGGTCGGGCGGCCGGTCGGCGAGCGTCGGGAAACCGGCCGCCGCCAGCAGCCCGTCGTCGAGCAGCAACACCTCCGCCGAGCGAAGCGCCCACGGCGCATGGTGATTGGGGACGTACACCCTCCGGCCGAACACCGCGGTGTGCAGGCCCCAGCGCGCGGTGAGGAACTGGGCGAGGCCGTCGTCGGCGGGCAGCGGATCACCGACCCGGACGGCCACCCGGCTGCTCACCCCGGGCGGCCCGGGCCAACGGGTGGTGGTTGTCCAGCCGAACTCGGGCCGCCCGTCGCGCACACGTGAATAGCCGCGCATCCGCGAGAACCGGTACGGCAGGCCCAGTGTCAGCCGCGCACCGAGGACGACCGACAGCCTGGAAGCGTCCAGGCTGCAGAAGACGACGCCGCGCCGGCCGGTGGCATCGATGGAGTACAACCGGACATTGGTTTCCCAGAACGTGCCGAAGTACGGGATGGCCGGCCGGTTGCCGAATCCGGCGCCCACCATTCTGAACGGCACGAGCGCGACCGGCGTCAGCCCCTGGAAGCGCCCGGTGGGCACCACATCCGGTCTGGCGCCGTCCGGCATCATGCGTTCCGTCGTCGCCGGCGGGACGAACCAGTGCAGGAACGCCAGGTTCTGCCAGAACTGGCTCATGATGCGCGGGCCGGTCGGCAGTGGCGCCGTCGGGTCGAACACCGCGTCACCAAAACCCTTGTCGGGCGGTACTTCCCGGCCGGTCATCCGAGATTGCCTGTCACCCGGTGGCGCCGAGCGAGACGGGAATCCGTGAATAGCCGCGCACCGTCATGCTGGCCCGGTGACGCAGATCGCCCTCGATGCGCAGATCACGGAACCGATCGATCAGTGAGGGAAACGCCACCTGGCCCTCCAGCCGGGCAAGGGCGGCACCCAGGCAGTAATGGACGCCCGCGCCGAACGACAGGGGCGCGCCGTCGGCCCGCCCGAGGTCGAGCCGGTCGGGGTGTGGGTAGCGCTGCGGATCGCGATTGGCCGCGCCCAGGCAGACGATGATCGCCTGCCCCGCGCGAACCTCTGTTTCGCCGATCCTGGTGTCCCGCAGGGCGACTCGCCTGGCAATCTGGACGGAGCTGTCGTACCGCGACAGCTCGTCGACCGCCGACGCGGACAGGTCGGTCGATCGGCGCCACCGGTCGAGCTCGGCCGGGTGCCGGAGCAACGTCACGAGGCCGTTCCCCAGCAGATGGGTCGCCGTCTCGAATCCCGCGGCGAACAGCAGCGCTGCCATCGTGAGCAGTTCGTCGCCCCGTAGCCGGTCGGCGCCCTCGCCGGTGATCAGCGCGCTCAACAGGTCGTCGCGCGGATCCCGGCGCCGCTGATCGGCCAGATCCGACAGATAGCCGCGGATCTCGGCGGCAGCGGCGTCGGCCCGCGCGAGGATCCGCGGCGTGGTGGCATCGAGCACCTGGGTCCAGTCCTTGGCCAGGTGCTGGAATTGTGGTTGGTCGACTGCCGGGACACCGAGCAACTCACCGATCACGGCGATCGGCAGCGGGAACGCGAACCCGGAGATGAAGTCCACGCCGTCGGCCAGCCCGTCGATCAGCCGATCGGTCGTTGCCTGGATCGCACCGCGCAGGGCCGCCACCCGACGCGGTGTGAACGCGTCGCTGACGAGTCCCCGCAGCCGGGTGTGAGCCGGCGGGTCGAGGGCCAGCATGCTGGTCTGGAACTGCCACAGCGACAGGTGATCGCGCCATTCAGTGATCCCGCCAACGGCCTCCAGCAACGCCGGATCGCCGTGTCCGATCGCCGGGTCGCGAAGCGCCGACCAGCAGTCCCGATAACGGGTGAGCAGCAACGACCCGTCACCGGCGACCGCGATGGGCGCGTCCGCACGGAGCGCCGCGTAGACCCGATAGGGGTCTTCCCGACCGGCCCGGGAGACGAGTTCGGCCAGCAACTGCTCCACCCGTGAGCCGACGGCGATTGTGCCCATCGGCTCATCGTGCCCGTCGGCCGGGGTCACGGGGACACCAGCTCCCTCTCGAGCGGCGTCCGAAACTTCGGGATCACCCTGGCGTCGCCGATCCAGGCCTGCAGGCGAGCGGCCTCGTCGGCTATTGCGGATGCGGCCGTCGCGCCGACATCGTCCAGCAACCGCCAGACCACCCGTCCGTCGGCGCGCTGCGCCCAGCCCCCGACCACCCGGCCGTTCGACCACACGGTCGGGCCGATGTTACCGGTCCGGTCGAACAGCGCGGCCCGATGATCGGGGCTCAGGTACCACCCGCGCGCCGACCAGCCCATGGGTGTCGGATCGAGCGCGGGCAGCAGGGCCACCCAGGGCTCGGGTTCGGAAACCGGTTCCGTGTCCGCCGCCAGGACGATGCCCGGCTCCCCGTCGAGATCAACAGGCTCTGTCTCCAGCGCGGACAGGGCCCGGCGGGTGTCGCCCTGGTTCCAGCCCGTCCACCAGACGACGTCGGCCACGGTGGCCGGACCGAACCGGGTCAGCCACGCCTCGACCAGTGCGGTGCGCGCCTGCTCAACGGGCATCGGGTCGGTAGCCACCCGGCAGCCACTGCTCGATCGGTGCCCATTCGTACCGGCTGCCGGTCCACGGCCCCGAGGACCGCCCGCGGACAATCCGACCCTGTGCCGAGAGCAGGTTCAGCACCCGGCCGCTGATGGCCGCCGGCCCGCCGTAGGACTTCCCTTCCGCGTAGAGAAGATGTGTTCGCAGGCGCGGTTCGGCGACAGCGAGGGCGGCGGTGGTCGCGCCCCCCGTGTCGTGGAGCACCTTCACCACGGCGTCCTCGACGTCTGACAGCCAGCCGTCCGGCTGCGCGATCACCGCTGCGAGGTCCTTCACCAGTGCTGCGCGCAGCCGCGCGGCCACCGCAATGCTCGCCGAGCACTGGACCGTCGGGGCGGCGGGGGTTGGCACCACGAACATGGTCCGGCGCATCCCGAGCATCCTGATCAGGGTGCGATCGTCGTACAGCGCGGCGGCGACGTCCGCGGCGCGGAGATCGGCGGAACGCGCTGCGACGGACAGGAAGACCGATGCCGGATCGGTGGCGTGCAGCGCCAGCACGCAGTCGGCGAGCTCAGCCGGGGTCCGACCCACCGTTCGCGCAGCGAGCCCATGACGCACTCCCAGCCGGGCCCTGCGCTGGTGAGCGGAGATGTGCAGAGCCATCGGTTCACCCTGCCACCCGACGTCGCCGGTGACGTCACCGCCATTCGGACAGTGGAACCGAGCGTCGATGGGTCAATTGACCGGCGATCGTGACGGTACGTGAACGAAACGCGACAATTGCGTTAGTCCGCTAGGTTGAAGGGGTTGCAAGAAGACTCATCCGCGGGGGTGGGTGTCGTGGCACATGGTCCGGACGGGAGGCCCGCCGAGCATGCCTCCGTGCCCCCCGTCGTGATGCTGGACGAGTTGGCCGGCCTGTCGGCGCGAATTCTTGATCTGCCCTCCGCGGAGCTCCGGCTTGCCGACGGCACCGTCGTCCGCCACCCACCGGGGCCGGGCAACGACCGGCGCCCGACCGGACCGAGACCCCGGGACGCGGTGCTGAGCCGCATCCGGCACCTCTGGCCGAGGTGCCCCTGGTCATCACCGCGGGCGGCGACACGATCGGGGCGCTGACCGTCTACGGCCCCGCGTCCACAGTGCTCACCCGACAGCAGATCGACGACCTGCGCGCACTGGCACGTCTCGGTGCCGACCGGATCGGGCTGCGGCGGCAGAACGACCTCCTGGCGACCCGGGTCGCCGAGCTGACCGCGGCCCGCCAGGCACCTCACGAGGCCGAGCAACGCTGGCTGACCCTGATCGACCACTCCCCGGTCGCCGTTGCAGTCATCGATGGGCAGGCGCGATTCCAATACGTGAATCCTCGACTGGTTGCGTTGGTGGGCGCCGAGGACGCTGCGTCCCTACTGGGTCGCACGTGCCTGGACATCGTGTCGGCGGACCGTAGAGCCGCCGCGATGGCAGGGTTGTCGACCGTCATCGCCGGTGGCCCGGCGATCCTCTCGCGACGATCGCCGATGCGGACCCTTAGCGGCGTCGACCGGACCGTGGAGTTCAGCCTCGCGGCGATCGTCGACCATGGCGAACCGGCAGTACTGGTGGAGGTTCGCGATGTGACCGTCGCCGCCGCCGCCGAAGATGCCCTGCGCTCATCCGAAGAGCGCTTCCACACCGTGTTCTCGGACAGTCCGGCGCCGATGGGGATCACCGACGAGAACGGCCGGTGGGTGGATGTCAATACGGCGCTCGGTGCGCTGATGGGCGCCGAACCGGCTCAGCTGGTCGGTGCCCGACCGGTCGATTTCGTCCATCCCGACGACCGGGCCGCCTTCCTGACCGCCGGTCTCCAGTATCTGCGGACGGGCCGGCCGCCTCGTCAGGAACTGCGTTTCGTGCGCCCGGACGGTGACATCCGTTGGATGTCTCTCGATCGCGCGCCGATGGCCGGGCCGCACGGAAATCGTTGGGTGCTGGGCGTCGCACAGGACGTCACGGCAAGGAAGGCTGCCGAACTGGCTCTCCTGGAGAGCCGGAACGACCTGGCGGCCGTCGCGGCGGTGGCGAGGTGCGTACAGTCCGGTGCCGACCCCAGAGCCCTGGTGGCCGCGACGATCCGCTCACTCTCCGGCGCCGATTCGGTGTCGATGATCGAGGCGGCGGGCGACGCCGCACTGCTGGTGACGGCCGCCGACGGTGGGGACCTGCCGGGGCGGTCGCTGTCCCTGGACGAGACGTCGGTGACGGCTGAGGTGTGGCGGTCGGGAGCGCGGGTCTTCATCCCCGACGTGACCTCCGATCCCCGGGTACATCCCGGCCTGCTGACCTGCGATCGGGTGGTCGGGGCACTCTGGGAGCCGGTCACCGTCCATGGGCGGGTGGAGGCGGTCATCGTCGTCGGATGGCGCCGCCGGATCGACGATCCCGGTGATCGAGCGGTGCGGGTGGTCGAGGTTGTCGCGGACGAAGTGGGGGCTGCGCTGAATGCCGCGCGACTGCATCACGAACTCGAGCGATCCGCCAACACCGACCCGTTGACGGGCTCGTTGAACCGGCGTGCCTGGGACCGCGAACTGCACGTTCTGATGGACCTCGCGCAGCTCACCGGAGAGCCGTTGGCGGTCGCCGTCGTCGATCTGGATCACTTCAAGGCGTTCAACGACCAATTCGGGCATGTGGCGGGTGACGCGTTGCTTGCCGAGTTCGCGGCCGCCGCCGCCCGCTGCCTGCGCAAGCAGGACGTCTTCGCCCGGTGGGGCGGGGAGGAATTCGTGGTCGCCCTCCCGGACTGCACACCGGCACAGGCAGCGGACATCCTCGACCGGGTACGGCTCAGCGTGCCCTCGGGGCTCAGCTGCTCCATCGGCCACACCAGCTGGATCCCGGGTGAGGCACTGACCTCCTGTATCGGCCGCGCCGACTCGGCGCTGTACACCGCGAAGAAGGACGGCCGGAACCGGGTCAGCTCCTGACACGGCACAGCCGCCCGCGCGCCGATGGCATCGTGGTGGACATGACGAGCCTTGACGGTGCACATGTCCTGGTGATCGGCGCGACCGGCGGCCTCGGCTCCGCCTTGAGTCGGGAGCTG
>CAVXYU010000029.1:0-146682 GCA_963766015.1 uncultured Actinomycetota bacterium
GTTGTGTAACCTACTCGGTTTCAGTGACGTGCTGGGATCGCCGGTCGGCCGACCGATAGAGCGTTGAGGCAGGCGTGCATCCGGGATCCGATCACCACCTCCGCAGAGGACAGGAAAGACCTGGCCTGCTTCAGATCTTCGGACTAGACCTCGACCTCATCGCCGAATTCCGCGGCGAGCAGCTCGACCACCGGCACGTCGTTGTCCGAGAGGGGTGAATCCAGGACGTGGCCAGAAGGCTCGGTTTCCGGCATGCTCGAGAAGGAGCGGCACAGTTCGCGGAGCAGAAGTCTGTAAGCCGCAGCATTCACGTGCGGATTGCCGTCGTTCCAGAGCAAACCGGAGGGATTGATGACGACGTCGCGCCTCCCCGACGCAGGAGCCGCCTCCAGCGCGAAAACGACGTCGGTCGTCAGAACATCGACAGGCCTGCCGGTCCGCGATGCCTGTTCGGCGCTCTGCGGGTACCCTGGCGATGGCGACTCGTGTGGACCGTAGCGATCGCCTGGCCAAGAACCGGCCCCGGCGGGTGCCGAAAGGACCGATCGTCTGCGGCCCCAGGACCAGGGGAACCCCCGCGCGGGCAACGCACCCACTCATCAGCGACATCACCACCAGCCGGCGGACCCCGTAGATGTCAGCGAAACTGTCGCCGGCCCTTGTCGACGACGATGTCGAAGGTGCGAACCCAATCGACCAACTCACTGTGCCGAACTGTCAGCCTGCGCAGCTGAGCGGAAGGCTGTCCGATCCGAACGGGCGCGTCGCCCTGACCGAAGCCCTGGAAGGCCACCTCGACGTCACCGAACGTCGTCTCAAGAAGGCGCTGCGTACACTTCAGCCAGCGCGCGGACCCCCAGATTCGAGATGCCGGCTCGGCCCAGAGGATCAACCCCTTCAACGCGCGTCCCCCTGCCCGTGCAACGAATAGGAACATGATGTTCTCACTGCGATGCCACCGGATGGTCGGCTGCCGGACGGAAGACCGAAAGAAACAAGCCTCCATGACGAAGCGACGTCGTCGTCCTCTGACGGCACCATAGGTGTGCTTCCCCGCCCCGAACACACCCGAATGCCGTACCAATCCTATCACCGTCAGTCGTCTCTCCGGGGTTCCAGCCGCCTCACAGGCGTTCGCTCAAGAATGAATCAGGGGCGTCAGCGGTGCAGTTCCTGACGTCGGAATCGTCGGCGGCGTCGGGCCCGGAACCGTTGTGCCGCTCGATAGACCTCGGCGTGGCGCCGGCCGGCATCGCACCAGCTTCGCTGAGTCAGATCCGGCACGATGCCAGCGGACCGCCCACGGCGGTCGGTGATCGCAGCGAGAACGTCCGCCGCTGTCAGATCGCCGGCGAACCGATAGACCCAGCCTGGTCCCACCTCTTGCGCCAGGGAACGGGTGGCCGCGTTGTCCGGGGTGAGAACGGGCCTGCGCATGGACAGCGCCATCAACGCCGCACCGGAATTGTGCATCTCGGCATACGGCAGCACCATCAGTTCGCACCGGCCCACGAGGTCGGCGAGTTTTTCCTCGCTGATGTATTCGAAGGTGAACGACACCCGGTCGTCGCCTTTCGCCGCCAACTCCAGGGAGTGAGCGAGTTCCGCGGTTGACGGGCTCCCCGCAATACTCAACCGGAAGGTGGGATCGTCGATCCCCGCGAATGCAGCGATCAACCTCGGGACGTTTTTGTAGTCGCGGATCAAACCCGCGAAGAGCACCCGTCCCGGTTCGGCCGGTGGCTGTCGATACTTGGCAAACCAGTCGATGTAGTCACCGTGCAGGATCGTGAAAGTTCGTGCGGCGTCAGGTGTCTCAGTCAGGGGGTTCAGCCTGACCCATGCGGTCGTCAGCCGATCCAAACGGCGGAGCAGCACTTTCTCCACCCTGCGGCCACCTTGATGCGGCCGCACGTTGTGCAGCGTTCGGACAACCGGAGTACGCATGGCCCACAGCCGGACGAGGACCAGGGCGAACAACACCTGACGTGCCGCGACCTTGATACCCGGCGGCCCGGCCACGAACAACTCGGGCCAATGCGCATGGAACACGTCATAGTGGCCGACCAGCGCGTATTTCCAGCTGAAGTACCGCAGGTGGAGATCCGGCTGAGCAGCGAGTTCGCGAGCGAGAGTGACGATGTACGGATTGGTCGTTGCCCGCAGCGCCGGAAAGGAGGCGAGGACCGTTAGGGATGCCGCGGCGGCCTTCTTCACCGTGACCTCCTGAATTGACCCATGACGGCCCGACGATACCCAGAAGGGCGTCACCCGGCGGCCTCGCCGGGTGACGCCCTTCCGTCAATGACTGTGTCTCGTTCCAACGGTGGGTGTCGGCCGTGAACCCATCAGATCACGGTGCTGTGACCTTCAGGTTGTCGATCGAGACACTGACCGGTGCGCTGGTCGAGGTGCTTGTCAGGTAGGAGATCACGCCGATCGATCCTGCGGTCTGCAGGGTCGGCTCGGTATCCGTCGCCGATACGAGCCAAGCGGTCGGCTCCGCGTCGGATCCCTTCCACACCTTGGCCTTCAGTGCTGTGGATCCGGCACCGACCGCCTGGAACCGCAGTTTCAGGACCTGGTTCGGCGTGTACGTGAGTCCGGAGATCGTCGCCGAGGAGAGCAGCGTCTCGGTTGTTCCCACCAGCTTTGCCGCGGACACCGTGACCGACCCGGTTGCTGCGTACCGCAGATTTCAGGTGGTAATCACCACCGGTGGTGCGCCGGATCAGATAGCTGAACTGGGTGCCACTCCCGTCCGCAACCTTGTCGAGGGCCAGGTCCAGGGTTGCGTCCACGTCTCTGGCCGACACTCCGGACAGCACGTTCGTTCGGGTTTGACCCTTTGCCGTCAACGCCAACTTGCCGGCATCACCGGTGACGTTGAAGCCCGTCGAGGTGTTCCATGCCCCTCCGGTCTCTGCGGTGCCCCACCCGGTCGCTACGGACCTGGAGAAGGTGTCGGCCGCGATGTCGCCGCCGGGTGCGAGCACCGTGACCGACTTGGTGGTCGATGCTGTCCCGCCGGCCGTGTCGGTCACCGTCAGTTTGATGCTGTAGGTGCCGGCCTCCGCGTACGAATGGCTCGCCGTGGCGCCGGAACCGTTGGCCGTTCCGTCACCCCACGTCCAGGCGTATCCCGAAATCGTCTCGCCCTGGGGTGCTGTCGACGCGCTCCCGTTCACCGCCACGTCCAGCAAGGTGGCATTGGTCGTGAAGGAGGCGACCGGATTGGCCTTGGAGACAGTCACCGCCTGGGTGGCAGCCGTACTGGTCGCTCCCTGGCCGTCCGTCACCGTGAGCGTGACGTTGTACGTTCCAGCCGCCGTATAGGTGTGCGAGGGATTGGGCAGGGTTGACGTCCCGCCATCACCGAAGGTCCAACTTTGCGACGCAATGGTCGCCCCGTCCGACGCTGTGGAACCGGACGAATCGAACTGCACTGCCAACGCGTTGGGCGCAGCACCGATCACCGCAACAGGCTTGGCGTGTGCCGCCTTGACGGTCACCGATTTCGTGATCGAGTCGGTGATCCCCTGGCTGTCTGTCACCTGGAGCGTGACGGTGTACGTCCCAGCGGTGTCATAAGTGTGTGACGCAGTCTTGGTCGTCGCCCGCGCCGAGCCGTCCCCGAAGTTCCAATCCCAACCTGAGATCGACTCGGCCGGAACTCGCTGTGGACGTTCCGGCGTCGAATGCGACCGTCAGGTCGTTCGGTGTGGCTGTGAAAGCCGCGGTGGGTGCGGCGCTCGCGCCGCCGGCGGCCAGCGACCGGAAGTTCGCCACCTGGGCTCCGGACAGCTGGACCGGGAACACCGACACGTCGTCGATGCTGCCCGCGAAGTAGTCGTTGGTCGGGCGGGACGGCCAGGAGTTCAGGTTGTCGCCGCCGACTCTCCAGTAGCCGTTGTACGCCTGGGCGGTCTTGGTCGTGCTGTCGATCGCCACTTGCTGGCCATCGACGTACAGGACCAGACCGTTGGCGCCCACGGTTCCGACGACCTGGTGCCACGCGTTGTCCTTGTAGGACGCGGTGCTGACCACGGTCTTGGCTGCACCGTTGTAGACACCGAACCTGATCTTGCCGTCGCTCTGCATGTAGATATGCCGATCGTAGGAGCCTGACGCACCGCTGGCGCTCGACCCGAACCCGACGATCTTTCCGCCTGCACTGGTCATGGGTGCCTTGAACCAGGCCTGCAACGAGAAGGCGTTGGGTCCGGCTACGGCGGTGGCGGTGGCCACGATTCCGGTGGTTGACCCGCTGAAAGTCGACGCCTTGTCGGCGTCGCCCGAGATGGCACCGGTGGCACCACGGGTCACGGTGCTGCTGACCAGGCCGTCATTGGCGTTGGCCCAGTCGAACGCGGCAGTTCCGGACGCTTCACCGAGCCGCCAGAACAATGACGGGGCGGCATTGATGACGGACTGCGCGTACGGGCTCATCGACTGCGAGGTGACAGTGACGCTGGTGACGGCGCCTTTGGCCTCGTTTCCGTCGGGATCGGATGCCACGAGTTGATAGGTGTGAGTTGAGCCCGGTTGCAGGTTCGTGTCGGTGAAGACGGTGGCCGGCAGATTCCAGAAGGTCGAGTTCTGCGTCTTGGTGAAGGCAGGCGTCGTGGTGTTGCCGTCACGAATGATCTTGTAGGTGAGCGACAGGTCGTCCCGATCCCAGTTCGCCGGCATCGAGATGCGCACGCTGCCGGGGGCAATCGACGTCAGGTTAGGTACCCAGTTCGCGCCACTGAGTCGTGGTCCCTGCTTGTCCGGGGCGACGTTCGACCGCGCGAAACGGACCAACCCCTGCTGGCGTGCGCCGTTGACGAACGGGAACTCGCCACCGAAAACGACGTAGTCCCCGCTTCCGGTGATCGACCAGGCAGCTTGACCCTGACCGGAAGCGGTCCCGGTCACCCAGTCGGGGAACCAGTTGATCATGGCCGGTGCGGGCTGGCCGCTCCAGTCCTTGTAAGTGGCGCCGGTGGAAGGACTACGCGACAAGGTGCCCTTGGCGGCAGCCGTGAACGAGATGGCGTGGCGAAGGTTGCCCGGGGCCGGATTCGCCTGGGGGTAACCACCGCTTGTCACGCAATCGTGCGGATGGCCGACCACGTACACGTTGTTCTTGTCGGAGTAGGAGCTGTAGGCGTCGCCGTGACAATCCTCCAGCCACTGGATGGTGCCGGACTCGGGCTCTGCCGAGAAGGCGCCTTCCAGATTGCCGGTGGTCACGTTCGCGTAGACCCATCCGGTACCGAAGACGGATGTTCCGTCAGTGCTCAACGAGTAGATCCCGGCCTTACCGGCTGTCGTTCCGGTCCCCAACCCATTTTGGATGGTCTGCGGGGCGGCCCACGAGACAAGCGCGCCGGAGATGGGATCCAGCGCGGCCATGCCACGCTGCGACACATTGTTGACGGTGGAGAAGCGGCCGCCGATGATCACCTTCGAGTTCGAGGGGGTCATCACCATCGTGTCGACCTGCAGGTCGGTCACCGGAGCCCAGTCCTTGAGCTTGCCAGTTGCGGCGTCGAAGGCCATCAGATTCTTCCGCGCCACCCCGGCGCCCGCCCCCAACAGGCCACCGACATAGACGGTCGTGTTCGTCGCCGCGATCGCGTTGACGTAAGAGCCACCGACGGCCGGCTTGAAGGTGGTGGTCAGCGCGCCGGTCGTGGTGTCATACGCGGCGATGTTGAAGCGGGTCTGACCGTTTGCCTGATTGAAGGCTCCGCCGACGTAGAGCCGACTGCCGTCCGGTGACGACGGCGACCACCTTGACCTTCGCCGTTCAACGAGGGAACAAAGGTGGTGTCGAGATTGCCGGTTGTCAGGTTGTAAGCGAGGAGGTTCCCCCGTGGCGTAAGGCTGGTGCCGGGTGCGGCACCTGCGGCCCGGGCGTTGCGAGAAACTACCACCGGCATAGACCTTGCCCTTGATGATCACCTGCGACCACACGATGCCACTGTCGATCTGCACGGTGGGAAGGGCGTCTGCGGTGACGGTCGATGCCGACCGCTGCTCGACCGGCGCCGGTGTGGGAAGAACAGCGGCGGAAGCGGAGGTTGCCGGTAGGCACCACAAGGCCCAGCGTGGCAACCGCGACTGCTGTCGCGATGCTCGTCAGACGCTTGGAAAGGTGACTGGTGTGCATGGGTTTCTCCTGGTCATCGAGCATCTCCACAAAGCTGACGACCTTGGCGGCCATCGTGTTGCTGACGAGAATGGTGACTGGCTTGCGGGCGGATTCCGGAACACCGAAGACATAGACACCCTGCGCTGTTGCGCCCGGGGCAAGTTCACCGGTGAGCGGCGCGGCGGGACTGCTGAGGGACGGCTGACCGGGAGCACCGGTCGAGTCGTTCAGGTTCACGAACACCGAGTCGAGAGAGAAGGCGTCCGCCGAGTCATTGGTGATCTTGACAGTCACCGCTACGGCGGGACCGGTGATCTGGCCAGGTCCGACGCCGGTGGCCGTCACCGCGGAAACAGTCGTGATGGCAGCGGAGAACGTCCCCGAAGTCGGCCGTCGATGCCATCGGTATCGCCTTCTCGGTGCTCAGCGGGACCTCAGGGACAACGCTGCCGACGCCGCTGCCGCCGGGCGGTGCGACCGGCGTGGTGATCACGGCCGGCGGCGGGGCCGTCTCTGTCGCGGTCGCATCGGCGGAAGCGGAAGCGGAAGCGGAAGCGGGAGCGCCGGTGGCGTCCGCCGCTGGTGTGGTTGAACTTGAACGGCTCTGCGTCGCACCGGATTGCCCACCTGCTGCGGCAGATGCCCCGGTCGACGCGTCTACCAGCCGCTGCGATGTCGTTGAGGCCTGCTCCGTGGACGCGGTGCAGGCAGCAAGCAACAACACCAGGGAAACTGACGTTGCGAGGACTCCGAGCCGGCGCTTCCGCGCAGGGCTCACTGCGAGTGCCGACAGGACACGGCTCCGATCGCAAAGCCAAGTAACGGTTCTTCACTTGCTTCCCCCTACGAACTTGCTGACAGATCTACTGTACGATCACCCCCGGCCACCATCGCCGTGACGCGCTGCAAGATCCAAACCCCCAAATGGATCGCGGCATTCACGGCGACCATTTGCCGTCCGAGCCAGACTAACATTCCGTAGTGCCCGAGGCGCACCCGTTACGCCCGTTAGGTGTCAACTCACTCAATAGGGTGATCCTTCGGGGGTCATGGGACTGAACAGCGAAGGAAGTCCCGACCGGACAGTGCCCTTATGGGCTAGAGTTAGCGCGGTTGCCGGGCTCTTCGCTGTCCAGACAGCGGGGCGGCCGACAACCAGTCATCGACACCGGAGCAACCTGCCGTGGCGACGGCCGTCCGTGTCCTGGGATGCAAGGAGCTGGAGTTATGCCGGGTAGCCAGTTGGTGACTCTGAGCAACACGCCAGGAGGGCTGCTAACCTCGGTATTCCGCTCGACGCCTGCGCGGTACGACAACGCCGGGCCACTTGGCCAGATCACCGTTGACCCATTGATTGGCAGATGGGCCGACGAGGCGTCATTGAGCGAAGGTGAGTGCTGTGAATGAACCTCTGAGCGTCGCGCTGGTGGGCACCCGCGGTGTCCCGGCACGGTATGGCGGGTTTGAAACCTGCGTCGAGGAAGTTGGCGCCAAACTGGCCGACCGGGGCCACGACATCGTTGTATTGTCGAACCCGGGGCGCGGACGCCGAACTCAAGCGTTACAAAGGAATGCGATTGGTCCACTTCGGTGCGCTGCGCAAGCGGAGCCTGGAAACGCTGAGCCACACCGGTTTGTGGGCGCATCCTCGTTCGGAACCGGACAAACGCCGCGATCGTGTTCAACGCCGCCAATGCGCCTTGGATGCCCTTACTACGGGCCGCTCGTATCCCGTTCGCGACCCACGTCGACGGTCTCGAGTGGAAACGGGAGAAGTGGGGCGCCACCGGTCGTCGCTACTACCAGCTGGCCGAGCGGCTGTCCGTGAGGTGGTCCGATGCTCTGATTGCCGATGCCGTGGAATCGCAGACTATTACCGGGATCGGTACGACGAAGCGGACCTGATCCGTACGGAGCTCCGACCATCAAGAGCGACGGCGGTCGACGCGTTGCCGAGCTCGGCCTGCGGCCCGGTGGATATCACCTGGCTGTAGCACGGTTCGAGCCGGAGAACCATGTGGAGATGATTGTCCGAGGCTACAGCGCGAGTTCCGCAACGAAGCCACTGATCGTTGTCGGCTCGGCGCCCTATGCAGATGATACACCGGAGGGTGACGCTGCAGCCGATGATCGGGTGCGATTCGTCGGTGCCGTCTGGATCAGGAATTGCTCGACCAACTGTATGCAAACGCGTACACCTACGTTCATGGCCATTCCGTGGGGCGGACGAATCCCTCACTGTTGCGGGCCATGGGCGCCAGGACCGCTGTGACGGCATTCGATGTGGTCTTCGACCGCGAGGTGCTCGGTGACGCCGGGCACTATTCCCACGCCGGATGAAGCGGCCCGCCGCATCGAGGAGTCCGAGGCGGACGCGGCCACCACCGGGTTGGTGGGTGCGCTGGCGGCTCAGCGAGCAGCGGGTTACGACTGGACGACGTCGCCGACCGGTATGAGATCCTCTGCCGTCGCCTGGCAACGGGCGACGCCGCACTCACTCTCCCGGATCACTTCGCCGACGCACCGCAGGCCACTCCGTCGGCACGACTCACCGAACCCATCGCCGACCCGCTCCCTGCGAGGCAGTATGACCGACGTCGATCAGCGTGAGCCGGACGGTCACCAGGACGAACAGATGACGTCAGCCAGTACAGGCTCCTACCGCGATGCCCTCCAGCGTTTGCGCTCTGCGCAGAAGAACACCAAGGGCGCGCCGGCATATTCACGTTTCGTGAACCGCAGGGCCGGTAGGCATCTCGCCGCAGTCGCCTATCTACTCGGAATGACCCCCAACTACGTCACGGCGATCAGCGCAGCCTTCTCGTTCGCCGCGATCGCTATCTCGCTGTCTTCGGTCCGTCCCTGCTCGTCGGGGTGCCGTCACACTGGGACTGGTGATCGGCTATGCCCTGGATTCGGCCGGGATGGCAGGGCTGGTCGGCTGCGTGGCGTGGAGGACGTGGGCGAATGGCTCGACCACATGGTTGACGCGACGAAGATCTCGAGCCTCCATCTGGCGGTCCTCATCTCCACCTATCGTTTCTTCGACCTACCGTCCGACGCCTGGATGCTTGTCCCGGTCGGATTCACCGTCGTCCGCGTGCGGTGCATTCTTCGGAATGACGCTCAACGATCAGTTACGCCGGAACAAGGCGTCCGGAAGGTCATCACACGGGCCCATTCCTCGTCTCGGTTGCGGGCGCTTGTGGTGCTGCGACGGACTATGGCTTGTTGTGCTTCGTCTTCCTGCTCCTGGGCTGGCCGTCGGTGTTCTTCGCCGGTCTACGGCATCCTGTTCTTCTTTGCGCTCTTCGTCCTGGCCGCGGTCAAGTGGTACCGCGACATGCGGGCGATCGATCTCGCTCCCGCGCTCGAGGCGCGGTGATCCGGCCGTCATGACAGCGGCACAACCATCGGTCGTCATCGCCCATCCGAGTTCTGATCTCTACGGTTCCGACCGGGTCATGCTGGAAACCGTTGCGGCCATGGCCGATGGGGATTGGTCGGTGCACGTCGTACTGCCCGGTCCGGGTCCCTTGGTCGAGGAGGTTCGAGCTCGCGGCGGAGAGGTCACGTTCACGCCGTCGCCGGTGTTACGGAAGGCAGCACTTCGCCCCCGCGGATTCGCACACCTCATGGCCGCCGGCGCGGCCGGCGTTGTGCCCGGTCTTCGCCTCCTTCGCAGCACCGATGCGCGGGTGGTCTATGTGTCGACCCTGACGATTCCGTTGTGGATCTACTGTCCCGACTGCTCGGTCGCCCGGTGATCTGTCACGTTCACGAATCCGAACGTTCCGCGCCGATCGGAGTTCGAAAAGTGCTCGCGTTCCCGCTGCTCTCCGCGGACGCTCTCATCGTCAACAGCGCATTCTCGCGAAATGTGCTGATCAATTCCTTCCAGGCACTCGGCCCGAAATCGGAAGTGATCTACAACGCCGTCCCCGGCCCACCGGAAGTGTCGGCACCCAGGGACACGTTGGACGGCTCGTTCCGCTTGCTTTTCGTCGGTCGATTGGCGCCGCGGAAGGGCCCGCAGGTCGCCATCAGGCTTGCAGCTCAGCTGCGCGCGAACGGCCTCGCCGTCACTTTGGACCTGGTCGGCTCAGCTTTCGAGGGCTACGAGTGGTTCGAGCTCGAACTGCGGGCATTGGTAGCCGATCTCGGTATGTCGGACGCCGTGACGTTCCACGGTTTCCACGACGACGTATGGCCCTTCCTGAGCGATTGCGATCTCGTGCTGGTGCCCTCCCAGGGAGATGAGCCGTTCGGGAACACGGCTGTCGAGGCGGTGCTCGCGGCCCGGCCGGTGATCGTCAGCGCCAGTAGCGGCCTCGACGAGGCCGTTTTCGGCTACGAATGCGCGCAGAAGGTACCCGCCACCGCACCGGAAGACTGGTCCGCGGCAGCGCTCGCGGTCCACGCCAATTGGGCCGAGTTTCGGGAGCGCGCCATCCGCGATGCACAGGTTGCCGCTGATAGACACTGTCCGGCGCGCTACCGCCAGGCTGTTGCTGAACGCCTTTCCGGATTGGCGGGATGGGGAAGCGCGGTAGTCGGGCGAACGAGGAGAATCGGCGCTGTCACGGTCGCCATGCTCACGTTCCGTCGGCCTGACGATCTTCGGGAGGCCATCCCCGCTGTGCTGCAGCAGCTCTCGGAAATCCACGATACTACCGCCGGATTGCTGATCATCGACAACGACCCTGCCGGCAGCGCCGCGGACACCGTCAACGCGATCCACGACGAGCGGGTGCGCTACGTCCACGAACCGCGACCCGGCATCGCAGCCGCCCGGAACCGCGCCTTGATCGAGGTGCCCGACGACGGCCTGCTGATCTTCATCGATGACGATGAGCGTCCCGCGGACGGTTGGCTCCGGCAGTTGCTGGATACGCACCGGCGATACGCCTGCGCGGCTGTGGTGGGCGCCGTTGTCTCCGAATTCGACGAGGATCCCGACGCGTGGGTTCGAGCCGGACGATTTTTCGATCGTCGAAGGCTCCCGACCGGGACAAAAGTGTCCGTAGCAGCCACGAACAACCTCCTGCTGGACATGTCAAGAGTGAGACCGCTGGGTCTGTTCTTCGACGACAGATTCGGCCAGACCGGGGGCTCGGACACGCTGTTCAGCAGGCAGTTGGCCGCTTCCGGCGAGGACCTCATCTGGTGCGACGAGGCCGTCGTTGTCGACCGGGTGCCGGCAGCGAGGGTGACCCGCAAGTGGGTGCTCCAGCGAGCTTTTCGTTCGGGTAACTCCTGGACCAGAACCTCGCTCGTGCTCGCCGATGCACCGCGGGACCGGCTCAAGGTTCGTCTGAAGTCCGTCGGCATCGGCACCGTCCGGCTGATCGGCGGGCTGGCCCGAGTGGTTACGGGCAGCGTTTCGAACTCGATGGCCATGCAGGCCCGAGGCGTTCGGACGATGGCACGCGGGGCCGGGATGGTCGCCGGCGTCACCGGATATGTCTTCAGTGAGTACGGGCCGCGGCGGACGCCCCCTGCAGCTGCTTCTGCTCACCAGGTTCCATGACCGGGCCGGCGTACCAGGAGGCCGGCGGCTCGATCGGCGTGGTGGTGGTGAACTACGGTGCCCACCGACTGCTGGCGGTGAATCTGACCGCACTCGAGGGCGAGCCCGGCATTCGGATTGTCGTGGTCGACAACTTCCACTCCCTGGCGGAGCGCGAGTCCGTGACGGGCCTGTCTGCGGAACGGGGCTGGGAGTTGATCGCCCCTGAGCGCAATCTCGGTTTCGGTGACGGCAACAACCTCGGTGCGGCCAGGGCGATCGCACTCGGGTGCGACGTCGTGGTCCTGCTCAATCCGGACGCCTGGATCGACGCCTCCGCATGCCGGGAACTGGCCGGCATCGTACGGACCGATCCGCGCACCCTGGTCAATCCGGTGATCACCAGGCCCGATGGCTCGGTGTGGTCGGCGGGTTCTGAGGTCAACCAGAGGTCGGGACGAGTGGGTAAGGTCCGCGGCCCGTTCGTGTCGGCTCCCGACAAGTGGCTGACCGGCGCGGTACTGGCCACGAGCCGCGGAATGTGGGAGGAACTCGACGGCTTTGCGCCGGGCTACTTCCTGTACTGGGAGGACGTCGACATCTCTCGCCGCTGCGTCGAGCTCGGTGGCCGGTTGATCGTCGCGCAGGACGTACAGGCAGTCCATGACCCTGGTGGAACCCAGCTGGACCAGCTTCGTGGTTCCGGCAAGTCGCCCATCTATTACTACTACAACTGTCGCAACCGACTGCTCTTCGCAAGCCGGCACCTGTCGACGCGCTCGATGCTCAGCTGGGTCTGGCACACGCCTGCCGAGAGCGCGACCATTCTTTCCAGGGGTGGCCGACGCGAGGTGGTGAAGTCTCCGCGCGCACTGGCCTCAGCCTTCGGGGGGTCTCTGGTCGGCTACGGCATCGTCATGAAGGAGTTGTTCCGCCGCCTGACGTCGAGGTCGGCGGCGACGCCGCGTGCGCCCGAAGATGCGGCCGGGTCGGATCGCTGACCTGACCGGCCGCGGTCAGGTTGAGCTTTCCGGTCGGCGCCGCCATGGATGTCTCCAGCGGAATGGTTTCTCCGGCGAGGTAGCGCGCGAGCTCGACGAAGCTGGAGTAATGCGGACCCAGGAGGTAGCTCGAGCTCGCCAGAAGGTAGAGGTCGGCGACCGCGGACCGGACGCCCTGTACAGAGTTGTACCCACCCTTGTCCGACAGCGAATGGCAACCGCCGATCTCCCGACCGACCCGGCTTTGTACCTCGGCCACGTCACTGGAGACGAAGAACTGGACGTCCGGATCGCCGGCGCGGATCTCCCGCATCCGGTCCAGGTACCACTCCACCGGTGAGTGCTCGATCGTCTTGGTGTGCGAGGCGGCGTGCGCGCGGATCATGACCCCGACGTAGGGGCGCTGGGCCAGACCGCCGTCATACGAGTCGGTGATGCGGTCGACCACCTGGCCGACCGGTCTCATCGAGCGGAGTTCTTCGTGCCACGACCTGGTACCGGCAGGGAGATGGAGGGCATGGCTGGTGCGGATCTGCCAGATCCGGTTCGCGCGCCGCCGATCGTCGAGCCAGTCCAGGGTGTGGTCGAGATACGGGTACTTCATGGACAACGCCTTGGACACCGCCCGCGGCAGGGTGCGGTCGTTGATCTCCCAGAGTTGGGAGAACCTGGGACCGAAGGTGCGCCCTGTCGGCCACACATAGTAGAACGCGCGACCCTCCGCCTGGGCCAGCATCTTGCTGCCCAGCACCACCCGTATGCGGTTGCCCAGGCCCGAGAAGCGACCGTTGTACGAGACCAGGGAGTTGTCTCGCAATAGATCCAGCATGCGTCAGATCTCCTTCTGCCCGTGCTTCCCTCGCCGAGCCGCCCAGCGCCCGAGCAGCTGGGAGCGCCAACGGTCGAGCTTCGTGGACACCCGCACCGGTGATTCACGGACCTTCCTGATCAGCTCGGCGCGGTTGAATGCCGCCGTGAAGTCTGCGACGAAGCGACTGCCGGCATCGACCGAGTCGAAGAGCCCGCGCTCCGTCCAGAAGTCGACGAGCAACCGGACACTCTCAGCATCCAACCGGCCGAGCGCCTTGCGGTGAATGCTGAACAGCGGAAGGTCCCGGTCATCGGCCTTCGCAATCGCGTTGCGCACGACGTCGGGGCCCACGTTCTTGACCCATATGTTGGGACAGAACACCTGGTGGAAGTCGAAGACCTGGTCGAGGGCCCGACCACTGCGCAGCAACCAACCCGAGTAGAGGAAGAACTCGAGGAGGTTGTTGTCGACGAACTCCGTCGCGAAGTCATTGCCACTGCGCTGCTCGATGTCGTGCATCATCGCCCCGACCAGGCCGGTGTCCAGGACGAACGGTGTCACGGTCGCAGGAAACTTCTCGATCGCCGGTGCCGGATCGAGACCCAGGTAACCGAGCACATTCTCCAGCGCCGGTCGGAGGGGGTGAGTGCGGAAGCTGTACTCGTTGACCCTGGCCCGTCCGTTGGGCGACTGGAAGAACTGCGGCCGCGCCTCGGCGACGAAGTGGTTCTTGGCGTCCAGAACCACGTACCGTTCGCATGAGATTCGCTCGGCAATAACCAGTTTGTAGACTTGCTGACTCCGCCAGCCGGTGGTGGCGGGGATCGCACAGATCTCCTTGGGTCGGACGAAACTGACTCGGGGCCTGAGGTCACCGTAGGACGTCATCAGGCGGTGCTTGAATTCTTTCGACATCCCACGTCGCGAATTGTCGATGACAATGATCTCGGACACCATCGACGCAGGTAGATACACCGACATCGACCGTGCCTGCAGGTCCAGCAGTAGGTACTCCGATTCGAAAACTACGGTGACAAAAGAGAGCGTGGCGGGCATCGCACGGCTCCTTCCGTCGGCGTAGGCGTGCTCGGACTGATCGGTCCGGCGGAGGTCCGGTGCGATTGACTATCAGCGGTCACCCTGGGCGAGGTGAGGGTTCAAACTACACCGCAAGGCTCCCGCACTCAGGAGATCTGGTTGGCCGGCCGCCAACTGCTGCCGCCCAAGCCCCAGACCTCGGTGCGGTGACCAACGAGACAACGTTGCCAGGAGAACGATGTCGTCCGTTTGACGTGGACGTGCGTGCGGATCAGACGCAGGACGAGGTACTTGTGCCTCCACCATCGGGTGGGTCAGATGACTCGATCAGGCTAGGGTTGGCAGTTACGGAGCACTTAGATGCAGTCGTAGCGCGCCGCCTGCTTCTGAATGGGTGAGATTGCAGTCACCAATCGGGCTTGTTTGGCCTGCAAGTACTCGCTCCGTGATCTTCGGCGTGGATGCGCGCGGTTCGAACCCCGATTGCCTCGAGGATCCCCCGAATTTGTCCGTTTCTCATCACGGTCCGATAACGGCATACGTAAGGCCACTAAACTCAACATTCTCCAGATGTTTAAGTCTGCTGTAACCTCTCTGTACATGTCTGAATCGAATCTTCCTGCATCAATGGTTATCGGAGACGGCGCCGCCTTCGAATCTTCTACCCCGAGGAATGTCAATTGAGGCGCGCTCGATCCGCCACGTTCGTGGCAATGCTCGCAATGGGACTCACCATATGGCCCATCACATCGGCAAATGCCGGCGTGACGCAATTTACTGTTTACATGGGGGGTGAACGCGCGGCCACCGGGACACCCGCACCCGCCTCCGGAGCCGAGGTCGTCCTCCCCAAGACCGGTTCGTCGGCCACAACCACTGTCAGCGGCTCCGGCCGCATCGTCATCGGTGCGACCGGGAACAACTGCGACGGCTGGCCCGTGCTGGCAGTGACCGCCGACGGCAAGTCGCAGGGCACCGTCCATCTCGGTAGCACCACAAACTACGGCGCGTACCTGACATCGGCTGCGTTGGCCGGCGGCAGCCACCAGGTCAAGGTGACCTTCACCAACGATCTCTATGCTGCGGGTCGGTGCGATCGCAACGCCTACCTGGCCAGTGTGCGGATGGAATCTCCCTCAACGACCCTGACGGCGACGGCGGTGACCACCGGGAAGCCCACCGCGACCAACACCGGCGTGCCGGACGGAACCGTTCTGAAGGCGCATGCCGGAGATCTGAATGTGACCCAGGACGGCGCCGTCATCGACAGCCTTGACGTCAAGGGCGCCGTCTACATCAAGGCGAACAACGTCACCATCAAACGAACATTGGTCCGTGGCGGGCCGGCGAGCTCGAAGAACATGGCGCTGATCGCCTCGTGGTGGGGCTACACCAACACCCGGATCGAGGACTCCACCCTTCGAGCGGACTACCCCAGCTACTGGGTGGATGGCATCTCCGGGAAGAACATCTCCGCCAATCGGCTCGACATCTCCCGGGTGGTCGATTCAGTGAAGGTGATCGGCGGCAATGTGTCGGTCACCAATTCTTGGCTGCACGCGAACGCTCACTTCGAGCCGGACCCGAACCAGAGCGACGGCAGGACACACGATGACGGCGTCCAGGTGACCGGGGGCAAGAACGTCACCGTCACCGGCAACAACATCGAAGATGGCCACAACTCGGCGATCATGATCGGCCAGGGAACGACCACCGGCAATGTCAAGGTGGCCGGTAACTGGCTCAGTGACGGTGGCTGCGCCATCAACGTGTCGCAGGCAGGCACAGGAACGCCGATCCTCGGCATGAGCATCACGAGCAACAGGTTCGGCCCCGGGCGCTATTCCACGTCGTGCCCGATGCGGTTGCCGTCGGCCTCGCCCGATCACCCTGTCCGGCAATGTCTGGGACGCGACGGGAAGACAGCCGTGCCGCAGCGCTTCTGACACTACAGTCTTCGCACCCACAGAGACATCAACAACACAGTAGCGCAGGGCCCCGTGGATGTGATCCACGGGGCCCTGCCGGCTCTGTTAGCTTCATCCTTCGCTTGCTGCCTCGCCCATTCAGGAAGGGATCAGAACCAGTTGGGTACCGCCGCCGTGCTGGTCGCGGCCCAGGTGTTTCCACTGACCGTGATCGGTGATGTCTTCGGCAGCCGCATCGGGCAGGTGGTGCCGTAGACGCCCGGGCCGAACTTGTTGTTCTGGACACTGCTGCCCAGGATCGGTCCGCCGGTGCCGCCCTGGCTGACATTGACGGCACAACCGCCATCGCTCAACCAGTTGCCGGTGATCTTCAGATCAGCCACGACGGTTCCCTGGCCGACCATGACGGACGCGTTGTGTGCACCGTGGATGTTGTTGCCGCTGATGACGATGTTCTTTCCACCGGAGACCTGGATGCCGTCGTCGTGGGTCTTGTTGTCACTCTGGTTAGGGTCCGGCGAGAAATGGGCGTTGTCGTGCAACCAGGAATTGGTGATGGTGGCGTTGCCAGCGGCGACCTTGACGGTGTCGACAACCCTGGAGATGTCCAACCGGGTAGCAGTGAAGTTGCTGCCTGTCAGGCCGTCCATCCAGTAGCTGGGGAAATCGGCCCGCAGCGTCGAATCCTGAACGACAAGGTTCGTGTTGCCCCACCAGGAGGCGATGAGCGCCTTGTTCTTGGAGCTGGCCGGACCGCCGCGGATGAGCGAACGCTTGATCGTGACGTTGTTGGCCTTGACGTAGATGGAACCGTGCACGTCCAGTCGGTCGATGACGGTGCCGGCCTGGGTGACGGTGATGTCGCCCTGGTGGACGGTGAGAGCCGTTCCGTCCGGCACGCCGGTGGTCGTCGCGTCCGCCCGCTGCAGGACGGTGGTCGGTGCGAACTCCATCCGGACAGTGGCCAGATTGATGTTGCGATCGCAGACCCCGGCGACGTAGCGGTCATCGAGGAAGACGACCTTGACGGCGTGACTGCCGGCGGCCAGCGCCCTGGGGGTGAGGTAGGCACCGTAGTTGGTCTTGCTGCTGAAGGTCAGGTTCCCCTGGTTGACACCATCGACGTAGACGGCGGCGCTCGGCCATCCCTCACAGTCCTTGCCGGTGGCGCCGACGACAACCCGACCGGAGCCGCTGACGGTGGTCGAACCGGAGGAACCGGTGTTGGTGAGCGAGACTTCCATCCCGGACGGCGGGACCGGGACACCGGTGGCGGGACGTTCGATGCCGCGATTGATGACGAACTGGGTGACGCCGGCGCTGGCCGTCCCTGCTGCGACGACGGTCAGACACAGCGCCGCCGCCAGGGTCATGACGAGGCAGAAAACCCTCGCCAGGAATGACCTGTGCTTATTCGGCGCATCGGCCGTCTGAATACCTCTGGGTGCTCGGCGATAAGTGATCATTGCGTTTCTTGGTCCTTAGTAGATGAAGGAACAGAGCGAATATGCCAACCGTTTCGGGGAAGGGCCCTGATCACCGCTGCGGCTTGTTACTGATAGCAACGCTACAGTTACAGAGCGTTTTATCAACGGCGCATCAGTCCGTGTAGTTCGGCTTTGCAACGCTCTGAGTCACGCCCGTCTCCCTCCGAAATGTCCGCTCCTTCACCCCTTTTGGCGAGCGCCCTCGGTGGCACCGGTGGTCCGTCACAGGGCGCTCACCACAGCGGTGGCCTGATCTCCTGAAGGGTTGGATCGCGCACAAATGGGGTGCATTTCAAAATGCAGGCGCGAACAATCGGTCACCATCGACGAATGGTTCATACTCGGCAGTGTCAAATGAACCTGTTGAATCACATGCCGGGATGCATTACCTAGCCGTCATGATGCAGATGACCTATGGCAATTGATTCATGTGTAGTAATTGGCGTGCTGAATGCTTGATCCGGGCGATTCCGGGGAAACCAGCAGCATGCGGCCGGCTCTACGGCGCCGGTCGCGGTCGTCGCCGGGCCGGCAAGTCACATTGCCGTCACGGTGATGCGCCACTATCGACACATGACGAACACGGGGAACCTGCAGGCTGCGATGCCCGGCGGACCATTGTCGGAGCGGGCGGCAGGGCACATGCACACTGATGCGCCCGCAAACGACACGCCGCCCAACGACCGCGACGCCGAGCTACGCGCTGACGTCAGGAGGGTTGGTGCGCTGCTCGGGCCGGACCCTGGTCCGGCAGCACGGCCGAGGACCTGCTCGACCTCGTCGAGCAGGTCAGGAAGCTGACCAAGCAGTCCCGGGAAGCCGCCGGAAGCAGGAGAGGGAGCGAGCCACCACCGAGGTCAGAGCCATCCTGGCCGCGCTGCCGATCTCGGCGGCCACGGACCTGGTCCGCGCCTTCGCCACCTACTTCCAGCTGGCCAACGGCGCCGAGCAGGTGCACCGGGTGCGGGCGCTGCGCCGCGGCCGCGCCGACCGAGGGCCACCTCGCCGCCGTCGTCGCCGAGATCGCCGAGACGCTGGGGCCGAAGAGCTCGCGGCGGCCATCGGGGCGCTGGCGGTGCAGCCGGTCTTCACCGCGCATCCCACCGAGGCCAGCCGCCGCTCGGTACTGCTCAAGCTGCGGGCCGTGGCCGACATCCTGGCCGTGCGGACACCGGCCCGGATCAGCCGGCCCGGCAACCGGCAGGACCGCAAGCTGGCCGAGATCATCGACCTGCTGTGGCAGACCGACGAGCTCCGGCAGTCCCGGCCGACACCGGTCGACGAGGCCCGCAACGCGCTGTTCTACCTGGAGGCGATCGTCGCGGACACCATCCCCGAGCTCACGGACGATCTCGCTGCCGGCAGTGGCCGAACACGGCGTCGAACTGTCACCCGAGGCCACACCGCTCCTGCTCGGCAGCTGGATCGGCGGCGACCGCGACGGCAACCCGAACGTGACGGCGGCGATCACCCACGAGGTGCTGGAACTCCAGCACCTGAGCGCCGATCAAGATCGCCATCGGCAAGGTCGACGACCTGATCATGGCGCTGTCCAGCTCGACCGTGATCGCCGGGATCGTCCGACGAGCTCGCCGCTGTCCATCGAGCGAGGATCTGGAGCACCTGCCCAAGCTGGATCCCAGGGTCAAGGAACTGAACAGCGAGGAGCCGATGCGGCTGAAGCTGACCTGCATCAAGGCCAAGCTGATCAACACCCGAGCGCGGGTCATCGCCGGCCGGCCCACGAGCCCGGTCGGGACTACGCCGACAAGCGGCGAGCTGCTGGCCGACCTGGCCATCGTCAGCCGGTCGCTGCTCGAGAACGGCGGCGCCCTGGCCGCGAACGGCGTCCTGGCCACCGCTGCAGCGCACGCTGGCCGTCAGCGGGCTCACCACTGCGTATATGGACATCCGCGAACACTCCGAGGCGCACCATCAGGTGCTCGCTCAGCTGATCGACCGGCTCGGCGAGCAGGACCGCCCGTACCGCACGCTCAGCAGGAGCGAGCGGCGGGACCTGCTGGCCGCCGAGCTCACCTCACACCGCCCGCTGACCTCGCTGCCGGCACCGCTGGACGCCGCGGGGGCGAAGACCTTCTCGGTGTTCACCGAGATCAAGAGCGCGCAGGCGCACCTACGGCCCGGAGGTCATCGTCACCTACATCACCTCGATGACGATGGGCTCCGACGACATCCTGGCGGCGGCCGTGCTGGCCAGGGAGGCCGGTCTGCTCGACGTGTACGGCACGCCGGGCGATCCCGAACGCGGGCCGTACGCACACATCGGGTTCGCGCCGCTGCTGGAGACCGTCGACGAGCTGCGCAAATCGGCCGAGGTCGTCGACGAGCTGCTGAGCGACCCCACCTACCGGGAGATCGTGCGGCTCCGCGGCAACGTGCAGGAGGTGATGCTCGGCTACTCCGACTCGAACAAGCAGTCGGGGATCACCACCAGCCAGTGGGAGATCCACAAGACCCAGCGGGTGCTGCGTGACGTGGCCGCCCGGCACGGGGTCGCGCTGACGCTGTTCCACGGCCGGGGCGGGACCGTCGGCCGCGGCGGCGGGCCGACCTACGACTCGATCCTCGCCCAGCCGCACGGCGTGCTGGCCGGCGCGATCAAGTTCACCGAACAGGGCGAGGTGATCAGCGACAAGTACGGGTTGCCGGACCTCGCCAAGGAAAACCTCGAGCTGACCGTGGCCGCCACTCTGCGGGCGAGCGCCCTGCATCAGCAGGCCCGGCAGACGCCCGACCAGTTGCGCGAGTGGGACGCGCTGATGGAGACGGTCAGCGATGCCGCCTTCGCCGCGTACTGCGGACTGATCGACGACCCGGACCTGCCCGCGTACTTCCTCGCCTCCACCCCGGTCGAGCAGCTCGGCATCACTGAACATCGGGTCCCGGCCGGCCCGCCGGCCCGATTCGGGCGGCGGCATCGCGGGCCTGCGCGCGATCCCGTGGGTGTTCGGCTGGACCCAGTCCCGGCAGATCGTGCCCGGCTGGTTCGGCGTCGGATCGGGCCTGCGGGCCGCCCGGGAGGCCGGCGCCGCCGACGGCCTACGGGAGATGTACCTCGAGTGGCATTTCTTCCGGACCTTCATCTCCAACGTCGAGATGACGCTGGCGAAGACGGACATGGAGATTGCCGCGCTGTACGTGCGGTCATTGGTTCCGGACCGACTGCAGCACCTGTTCGACCAGATCAGGGCGGAGCACCACCTGACCGTGGACGAGGTGCTGCGCATCACCGGCGGCACCGACCTGCTCGACGAGCAGCCGGAACTCAAGCGCACCCTCGCCGTCCGGGAGCCGTACCTCGCACCCATCTCTTATCTGCAGGTAGACCTGCTGGACCGGATTCGCGCCGTCGAAGGGTCAGGACCGGTCGACAAGGAGCTGCAGCGCGCGATGTCTCTGACCATCAACGGCGTGGCCGCCGGCATGCGCAACACCGGATAACGGACCGTGCCAGGCATGGCACGATCAGCCCCATGATGTCGGTGGTCGTGCGGACCGGAGTGTCGGGGGTTGCAGCTCAATGACGAAGATGACCGTGATCGGGTGCGGTTACCTGGGAGCCGTCCACGCTGCGTGCATGGCGCAACTCGGCCATGACGTCGTCGGCATCGACGTCGACAGCGCCAAGGTCGAACTGCTCTCGTCCGGGCAGACGCCGTTCTTCGAGCCGGGCTTCGCCGACGTGCTGCAGGACTCCATCTCGACAGGGCGGTTGTCCTTCACCTCCGACATCTCTGCCGCCCAGGGCAGGTCGGTGCATTTCGTCTGCGTGGGCACACCGCAGAAGCGCAACGAGTACGCCGCCGACATGGCCTACGTCGACGCTGCGGTGACGGCCCTGGTCCCGCACCTGTCCGCCGGTGACCTTGTGGTCGGCAAGTCGACCGTGCCGGTCGGGACCGCCCGGCGGCTCGCCGACCTGGTCACGGCGGCGGAGCCCGGGGCGTTGCTGGCCTGGAACCCGGAATTTCTCCGTGAGGGATTCGCGGTCGAGGACACCCTGCACCCGGACCGCCTCGTGTACGGACTTCCCTCCGGCGCGGACGGGGTCACGGCGAAGTCGATGCTCGACGAGGTCTACGCGACACCGCTGGCCTCGGGCGTGCCACTGGTTGTCACCGACTACTCAACGGCCGAACTGGTGAAGGCCGCCGCCAACTCCTTCCTGGCGACCAAGATCTCCTTCATCAACGCCATGGCCGAGGTCTGCGAGGCCAGCGGCGCGGACGTCGTGCAACTCGCGGACGCGATCGGTTACGACGCGCCGCATCGGCCGGCGGTTCCTGAACGCCGGACTGGGCTTCGGCGGAGGTTGCCTGCCGAAGGACATCCGCGCGTTCATGGCCCGCGCCGGCGAACTCGGGGCCGACCAGGCGCTGGCGTTCCTGCGGGAGATCGACTCCATCAACATGCGCCGCCGGGTCCGGATGGTCGACCTCGCCCGCGAGGTGTGCGGCGGATCGATCGCGGGCCGCCGGATCGCCGTCCTCGGTCTGGCGTTCAAGCCGAACAGCGACGACATCAGGGACTCCCCCGCCCTGAACGTCGCCGCGCAGATGCAGCTGCAGGGTGCGTCCGTGGTGGTCACCGACCCGGAGGCTGTCGAGAACGCGCGCCGCAAGTGGCCCGACCTGCACTACGCCGCGACAGCCGGAAGAGGCCGCGAAAGGCGCCGATCTGGTCCTGCTGCTGACCGAGTGGGACCAGTACAAGCAACTCGACCCGGTCGCCTTCGGCGAGGTCGTCGGGCAGCGCCGGATCCTGGACGGCCGGAACGCGCTGGATCCCGCCGCCTGGCGGGCGGCCGGCTGGACCTACCGGGCGCTCGGGCGGCCCTGACCGTGGCCTCGGCGTCACGGCCATTCGGGTGGGTCGTGCACGCTGCTCGGGGCGTTGACCTGCCGGACCTGCGAGCATGAGCCACTCGATCCCGAACGGGTGATTTCCCCACGATTGCCGCAGAATGCTGCACTGAGTAGCAGATCATGGGTTAAAGTCACGCCAACAGAGTGATCGTCACCGCAACGGTGGTCGATCTCGTCACTCTTCGAGAATGGGTCGCTCACATGTTCCGTCGAATCGCCACCACGCTCACGCTCGTCGTCATGGGACTGTTGACCGTGCCCGCCTTCGCTTCCGCCGGCACCCCGCCGTACGAGGCCCCGCCGGTCGACCCGACGTCGACCGTCTGGGCGCCTGTCGCCGACCACGGCTTCCACCACCAGCCTGGCCAGCACCGGCGCCGGCTTCAGTGTCGGCACCGCGGTCGCCATCGGCCTCGCTGTTCTGCTGGTCGGGTTGGTCCTCGCAGTCGCGGGCAACCGCGTGCGGAAGAGCAACAGCATCTGATCCGAACTGACAGGAAGGCCACGCGGAAGAGATTCCGCGTGGCCTTCCTGTGTTTCGTGCACCTGGAGTGGTCGGACCGCTAACCGCCGACCAGCGCGGCCGCAGGTACCAGATCCTCGAGCACCCGGCTGCAGTACCGCAGCAACTCCCGATCACGAAGCGCGGTAGCGCCCATCCGGCCGCCCTCGGTCGGCGGCCGGAGCGTCAGCGTGGAGGTCAGCTCCCGGTACTTCGAACCCGGGTACAGCCGGGCCAGCCGCAGTTGACCGGACTCGGGTAGGTGAATGGGCGACATCCGCAGACCCTGCGGTCCCATCGCCACCTCCGTCACGCCGAGCGAGCGGCAGAGCTGGCGGAACGAGGCCACTGCCAGCAGGTTCTCGACCTGCTCCCCCAGCGGCCCGTACCGATCGACCAGCTCGTCGCGAACAGCGTCGACATCGGCCGGCGACGTTGCTCCGGCAATACGCCGGTAGGCGTCCAGCCGCAGTCGCTCGACCGGGATGTAGGAGTGCGGGATGTTGGCGTCGATCGGCAGCTCGACGCGGACCTCGGCGGGTTCCTCATCTACCGCATCAGCGCCGTCGGCCGATGACGCCGCCTTCTTGAAAGCGTTCACCGCTTCGCCGACCAGCCTGATGTAGAGGTCGAAGCCCACCCCTGCGATATGGCCGCTCTGCTCCGCGCCCAGGATCGAACCGGCGCCGCGGATCTCCAGGTCTTTCATCGCGACGGCCATCCCGGCGCCCAGGTCGGAGTTCTGCGCGATGGTCGCGAGCCGGTCGTGCGCGGTCTCGGTCAGCGGCTTCTCCCCCGGGTACAGGAAGTAGGCGTACCCGCGTTCCCGGCCGCGGCCGACCCGGCCGCGCAGCTGGTGCATCTGGGAAAGCCCGAGCACCTCGGCGTGGTCGACGATCAGCGTGTTCGCGTTGGAGATGTCAAGGCCGGTCTCGACGATGGTCGTGCAGAGCAGGACGTCCCACTCGCGCGCCCAGAATCCGTCGATGATCTTCTCCAGGCGGTCCTCGGCCATCTGCCCGTGAGCGACAGCGATCCGGGCCTCGGGCACGGCCTCCCGGATCCGCCTGGCCACCGACTCGATGTCGGCCACCCGGTTGTGCACGTAGAAGACCTGGCCCTCGCGGAGCAGCTCGCGGCGGATCGCCGCGGAGACCAGCTTGTCGTCATAGGCGCCGACGTAGGTGAGGATCGGATGCCGCTCCTCCGGAGGCGTGGTGATGGTCGACATCTCCCGGATCCCGGCGAGGCTCATCTCCAGGGTCCGCGGGATCGGCGTCGCGCTCATGGTCAGCATGTCGACATGGGCCCGCAGTGCGGTGATGTGCTCCTTGTGCTCGACCCCGAAACGCTGCTCCTCGTCGACGACGACCAGCCCGAGGTCCTTCCAGCGGATGTTGGGCTGCAGCAGTCGATGGGTGCCGATGACGATGTCGACGCTGCCGTCGGCCAACCCCTTGATCGTCTGGGCGGCCTCGGTATTGGAGGTGAACCGGGAGAGGCCCCGAATGGTGATCGGGAACTGCTCCATCCGATCCGAGAACGTCGAGAGATGCTGCTGCGCAAGCAGTGTGGTCGGGACCAGGATGACCACCTGCTTGCCGTCCTGCACCGCCTTGAACGCGGCGCGCACAGCGATCTCCGTCTTGCCGTAGCCGACGTCACCGGAGATCACCCGGTCCATCGGGACCGCCTTCTCCATGTCGGCCTTGACCTCGTCGATCGCCGCCATCTGGTCGCGGGTCTCGGTGTACGGGAACGCGTCCTCGAGTTCGCGCTGCCACGGGGTATCGGGGCTGAACGCATGCCCGGGCGCGGACGCCCGCGCCGCGTACAGCTGCACGAGCTTCGCGGCGATCTGCCGCACGGCCTTCCGGGCTCGGCCCTTGGTCTTCGCCCAGTCGGATCCGCCCAGCTTGTTCAGCGACGGGACCTCGCCGCCGACGTAGCGGGACAGCAGGTCGAGCGCGTCGGTCGGGACGAACAGCCGGTCGCCGGGATGGCCGCGTTTGCTCGGGGCGTATTCGACCACCAGGTACTCACGGGTCGCTCCGCCGGAGGTGCGCTGCACCATGTCGATGTACTTGCCGATGCCGTGCTGCGCGTGCACGACGTAGTCGCCGGGCTTGAGCGACACCGGGTCGACGGCGTTGCGGCGGCGGGTCGGCAGCCGGGTGCCGGCCGCCTCCGGGTTCACCCCGCGGGTGCCGGTCAGGTCGGCCTCGGTGAGGATCGCCAGACCTGAGTCGCGCAAAACGAAACCGTTCTCCAGCCGCCCGCAGGCGACTGTCACGACGTCCTTGCGGGGCGCCTCCGTCAGGCCGTCGCCCGCGACGATGACGCCCATCTCGGCCTCGGCGAGCCGTTCGCCGGCGCGCGCGGCGGTACCGGCTCCGGCGACCACCAGGACCGTCGACCCTCCTACGCCCTGCCGCTCCCGGGCGTCGTCGAGCGCGACCGCCAGTTCGCCGCGGTACGCGGGTGCGGCAACGACTGCGGGTGCTGCAGCGTCGGCGGCCGCCTCGCCGTCGGGGACGGCGTCGCCGGTGTCGAACGGAGCGATCCGCCAGATCGGCAGTTCGGCGTCCCGGACGACATCCAGCGTGTCCTCCAGGCTCCGATAGGCGGACGAGCCGAGGTCGATCGGAGCGCGACCGCCGGTGGCCGCCGCCATCCAGGAGGCCGCGAGGAACTCGTTACCGGTCCTGACCAGGTCCGCCGCGCGGGTGCGAATGCGTTCCGGGTCGGCGAGCAGGACGTGGGTGCCCTTGCGGACCAGGTTCGGCAGCAGTTCGAGCTCCTCGCCGACCAGCACCGGGATGAGCGATTCCATCCCCTCGACGCTGATCCCGTTGGACAGGTTGTCCAGCATTTGGGCCAGTGTCGGGTCGCCGGTGTTCTGCGCGGACAGGGCAGCGGCCCGGGCGCGCACCTCCGGGGTGAGCAAGATCTCCCGGCACGGCGGCGCGGTGACGGACTCGACCGCTTCCAGCGAGCGCTGGTCGATGACGCCGAAGGTGCGGATGTCGGTGATCTCGTCACCGAAGAACTCGACCCGCACCGGGTGGTCCGCCGTCGGTGGGAACACGTCCAGCAACCCACCGCGGACGGCGATCTCGCCGCGCTTCTCGACCATGTCGACCCGGGTGTACGCCAGCGACACGAGCTGCTCGACGACGGAGGAGAGGTCGACCTCCTCGCCCACGGTCAACCTCACCGGGGCCATCTCGCCGAGATGCGGCGCCATCGGCTGGATCATCGACCGGATGGTCGCAACGATCACCGATGGGTAACCGGCCGGGTGGGTCTCGGGGTGCGCAATGCGGCGGAGCGTTGACAACCGGCGGCCGACCGTGTCCGCTCGCGGAGACAACCGTTCGTGCGGCAGTGTTTCCCACGACGGGAACAGGGAGACCCTGTCGTCGCCGATGAGGTCTCCGATCGCCGCGGCAGCCGATTCGGCTTCCCGTCCCGTCGCCGCCACCAGCAGCACCGGAACTCCGGGGGCGGATCCTATCTCGGCCGCCAGTGCCCCGGCGACGAACGGCCGGATCGACGGCGGTCCCGTCACGTTGTGGGTGATGGCGCCGGTAGCGGCGCGCATCGCCCCGAACAAGGGATCGTCCAACGCCGCAGTCAGCAGCCCGCGCAGCGCACCGGAATTCACTGTGACACTCCCTATCCTTCGAACCGCTCGACCCCCGCGACAACGGCAGGCAACACCGGCTCACGCCAGAAACCCCCCGCCGACGCGACGAGGGGTTGTCGAACGCCAGCCTACGCGGGCCGGGAAGACCGCCCGGCCGTGTGCGGCGTGAGACAATTTCAGCGCGATCCGCCGTGGTGTAACGGCAGCACCTTGGATTTTGGTTCCAATGGTTCAGGTTCGAATCCTGGCGGCGGAGCGGTTCTCACCAGCGGTTCCGGGGCCTGACCACGAGCAGGCCCGGTCTACGATCAGCCGCGGGGCCTTCGCACGCGCGTCGGCCACCGCGAGATCCGCGCCAGAGCAGCCACCACCGCACAGAACGCCATAACCCCGCGACACGTTCGTAGGAGGGATGAGCCGTGCCACCCGCGTCCGCTGACCCGGAACGACCAGGCGTATCGCCGGCCGCCCCGATCTCGGCGGTGATCGTACTGGCGGCCGGAGCGGGGACCCGGATGAAGTCCGACCGCCCCAAGGTGCTCCACGAACTGGCCGGCAAGCCCATGCTGTGGCATGCGTTGCGGTCCGCCGCGGGGCTGGCGCCGCAGCAGTTGGTCGCCGTGCTGGGACATGGCCGCGACCGGGTGGGGCAGTTCCTGGCCGACTCGGCCGATCTGCCGCCCGTCGTCACCGCCGTGCAGGACCAGCAGAAGGGCACGGGCCACGCCTGCGCCTGCGCCATCGAGGTGACCGGCGAGCTGACCGGGACCGTTCTGGTGACCTACGGCGACGTTCCGCTGCTGCGGACCGAAACCCTGTCCGCCCTTGCTGCCGAGCACACGGGCAGCGGCAACGCCGTCACCGTGCTGACAGCCGAGGTTTCCGACCCGACCGGCTACGGACGGATTCTGCGCGGCGACTCCGGTGAGCTGGTGGGGATCGTCGAGCAGAAGGACGCCGACGAGTCGCAGCGCAGCATCCGCGAGGTGAACTCCGGGGTGTACGCCTTCGACGGCGCAGTGCTCGGCGACGCACTCGGCCGGTTGTCCGACGCCAACGCCGCCGGCGAGCGCTACCTGACCGATGTCGTCGGCATCGCTCGCTCCGACGGCCGCAGGGTCGGTTCCGTGACCGCCGCCGATGCCGTCGAGACCGAAGGCATCAACGACCGGGTGCAGCTCGCCGAGCTCGCCAAGGTGCTCAATGCAAGGCTCGTGCGCAAGGCGCAGCTGGCGGGCGTCACCGTGCACGATCCCGCCACCACCTGGATCCACGCGGACGTCACCATCGGACCGGACACCGAGATCCTGCCTGGCACCCAGCTCCAGGCCGGCACCACCATCGGCAGGGGGTGCTCGATCGGCCCGGACACCACGCTCATTGCCTGCACGGTGGAGGACGGCGCCAACGTTGTGCGCTCCCACTGCATCAGTTCGACCATCGGGGCGGGCGCGACGATCGGACCGTTCAGCTACCTGCGACCTGACAACGTGCTGGGCCCGAAGAGCAAGGTGGGCGCCTTCGTCGAGATCAAGAAGTCGACCGTCGGCCCCGGATCGAAGGTGCCGCACCTGTCCTACATCGGCGACACCACCATCGGGACAGGCGTCAACATCGGCGCGGGAACCATCACGGCCAACTACGACGGTGACCACAAGTACCCCACCACCATCGGCGACCACGTCTTCGTCGGCAGCGACTCGACGCTGGTGGCGCCGGTGACCCTGGAGACCGGTGCCTACGTCGCCGCCGGGTCCACCATCACCGCGGACTTGGGACCGGGCGACCTCGGCATCGCCCGCGGACGCCAGCACTCCGTGTCGGGTTGGGTCCTGCGCAAACGCCTCGGCAGCAAGTCTGCGATCGCGGCGGAGGCGGCCATAGCCCATGAGCCCGTCCAGCTTCCAGCCGGCAGTTCGCCGGACGGCACCACCTCGTCCCAAGGAGATCGTCCGGCGTGAGCTCCCTCTCGATCACGACCCGCAAGAGCCTGATGCTCTTCTCCGGTCGCGCCTATCCCGAACTGGCCGAGGAGGTGGGCAAGTACCTGGACGTGACCGTCACGCCGCAGTCGGCCTACGACTTCGCCAACGGTGAGATCTTCGTGCGGTTCGAGGAATCGGTCCGCGGGTCGGATGCGTTCCTGATCCAGTCGTGCGGTGTGCCGATCAACACCTGGGTGATGGAGACGCTGATCATGATCGACGCCCTCAAGCGTGCGTCGGCGAAGCGGATCACCGTCGTGCTGCCCTTTTACCCATACGCCCGGCAGGACAAGAAGCACCGCGGCCGCGAACCGATCTCCGCCCGGTTGATCGCCGACCTGCTGAAGACCGCAGGCGCGCAGCGGCTGATGACCGTCGACCTGCACACCGACCAGATCCAGGGCTTCTTCGACGGGCCGGTCGACCACCTCTTCGCGCAACCGCTTCTCGGCGGGTACATCGGTCAGAAGTACAGCGGGGACGACCTCGCGGTTGTCTCCCCCGACTCCGGTCGCGTCCGGACGGCGGAACGCTGGGCCGACCGGCTGGGCGGCGCGCCGATCGCGTTCATCCACAAGACCCGGGATCCCACCCGACCCAACCAGGTCGTCGCCAACCGGGTGGTCGGTGAGGTCCGCGGACGGACCTGCATCATCGTCGACGACATGATCGACACCGGCGGGACCATCGCCAAGGCCGTCAAACAGGTGCTGGAGGCCGGGGCCACCAAGGTCGTGGTCGCGGCCACCCACGGTGTGCTGTCCGACCCGGCCGCCGAACGACTGGCCAACAGCGGCGCCTGCGAGGTCGTGCTGACCAACACACTCGCCATCCCGCCGGCCCACCAGTTCGAGCAACTGACCACGCTGTCGATCGCACCGCTGATCGCCAAGGCGATTCACGAGGTGTTCGAGGACGGGTCCGTCACCTCGCTGTTCGACAACTGAGCCAGCGGAACCTTTCACCGGACGAAGCGGTCCGCGAGTTCGACTGTTCCGTTGATTGCGCGCCCGCCGCAAATGCTCCTGTCGACGACGCTTGTCGCAGAAGAATCTCCGTAAGATCGCCCGCGCCGCCAAGAAGGATGGTCACGGTGGCGATTGACCGCAGAACTTTCGGCCGATACCCTCATGTGCAGGAGATTCTCTAGGCATAGGGGTTGATCATGACAGTGTTTCCACGGGTAGCCGTCTTGGACGGCGCACCGGAGAGCGGCCGCCTGCTCGACCTCGTTGTTGCCCGCGGCTACTCGGTCTCCGACTCGGCGGGTGCCGACGTTCTCGTAGCCGGCACCAGCAGCGTGCTGGACGACGCGACCACCGAGCTGGTCCGCCGCGGCACCGGGCTGGTGGTTCTCGCCGAGCCCACCGCATCCGGACAGAACCAGAAGCTCGAAGCGCTGCTCGGTGAGGCCGGCATCGGACTGCCCGCGGAGGTCGCAGTCGGGAATGCCGCAGCCACCCGCGAGGAGACCGCGGAGGTCACCGACCTCGACCTGCTCGCCCGCGTCGACCCCGCGGAGCTGACCGTGGTGGGCTGCATGGCGGTCAGCTCGCCGGCCGCCCCGCTGCTGCGCCTGCACACCGCGGGCCGCGGCCAGGGCGCCCCGGTGTCCGCCGTATCCCACCTGGGCACGGGCCGCGTCGTCACGCTCGCGGTCTCCCCCGCAGCCGGGCACGCGACCGACGAACTGCTCTTCAACGCCATCACCTACGCGGCCGGTCATCTACGCCACCGGCGCGAGCCGGTCCGATCCGGCCTCACTTCCGAGCCGGCGTGGTTGTCCCTCAAGGCGGCCGTCACCGATCTTCAGGCTCTCCAGGCGAAGGACGGGGCCGTCACCGACCCGGCCGACCATCCGCGGGCCGCCGACCTGATCGGCGCCATCAGCACCGCGGTCACCGATCTCGCGCCGCATTTCCCGCACGACCGGGATTACCTCTCGGCGCTGGTCAAGGACTTCACCCGCTGGTCCGACGGCGGTCTCGGCGTGCCGGACTTCCTGGACTCGCTGACGGAATTCCACCCAGAACTGCAGCGAGTGGACGGCCGCGAGCACCTGGTCGTCTTCCCGATGTATACCCAGAACGGAAGCCCGGACCGGCATGTCGAGGCCGTTCTCGTGCAGGTGATCTGGCCCGAATTCGTCGGAGAACTGGAGGCGGGGGCGTACTCGAACAAACTGTTCGTGCCGATCCGTTTCCTGGATTTCACTGCGGGCTACGACACCAATTCCGCTGTTCTCTTCCCGGAAACCATTGCGATGCGCGAGGTCCCGAAGTTCACCTGGGGAGCCATCTTCGCCGACCGGGAGGCCGCCCGGTTCCGCACCGTGGTGGAAGCCGCCGCCGCCACGACCAAGTTGGCCCTGCCACCGGACGCCGCGCGGCTCCTCGAGGATCAGCAGCTGACCGAGGAAACGTTCGTCATGTGGGACCTCATCCACGACCGCACCCACATGCACGGCGACCTTCCGTTCGACCCCTTCATGATCAAGCAGCGCATGCCGTACTTCCTCTACTCGCTCGAAGAGCTGCGCTGCGATCTGACGGCGTTCCGCGAGTCCGTCGATCTGGAGCGGCAAGGCGTTCCGCATGCCCGCCTCGTCCAGTACGCCGTCATCTTCGACCGGATCTTCCGCTTTGCGATCACCGGTAACCGGGTTCGGAACTACGACGGCCTCGGTGGCCAACTGCTCTTCGCCTGGCTGCACCAGCACCACGTCCTGCACTGGACCGACAACCGGCTGTCCATCGACTGGGACCGGGTGGCCGACGCCGTCCTGGAGCTCGGGGAGCAGATCGAGACCCTGTACTGGCGCTCCATCGACCGCCCCAAGGTGAGCCACTGGCTCGCCGCCTACCAGCTGGTGTCGGGCACCGTCGAACCGCATCCTGCGTCCACCTGGGCGAAAGGGGCTGCAGCGCTGCCCGTCTCGGGTCCCCCGAAGGAGATGACCGACGCCGTCCTGCCCGACGAGTTCCCGCTGTCGATGTTCTATGAGGCGCTCAGCCGCAAGCTGGCGCCGGTGATCACCTCGACTGCGGGTATCACCGGATGACGGCCCTGTCCGGGCGGGTGGTGGTCGTCACCGGTGCCGCCGGCGCCCTCGGACCGCCGACGTGTTCCGCACTGGTCGCCGCCGGCGCGACGGTCGTCGCGGTCGAGTACGCGCCCGAGCCGCTGGCCACCCTGCAGGCGCAGGTTCCCGGTCTCGCCGGCGAGGTCGTGGACCTGACCGATGCGGCGGCCGTCTGCGCCCTGGCCGCCCGGGTGCGGGACCGGTTCGGCGCAGCGGACGGCCTGGTGCATCTCGTCGGCGGCTTCCGCGGCGGCGCATCGTTCACCGACAACTCCGATGACGACTGGCGTTTCCTGTCCGCGGGTCTGATCGATACTCTGCGGCACGTCACGATCGCCTTTCATGACGACCTCGCACGCTCGTCGGCGGGGCGCGCCGTCATCGTGTCGGCACAGGCCGCGCAGAAGCCGGCCGCAGGTGCCGCGAGTTACGCGGCCGCCAAGGCAGCTGCCGAGGCATGGATGCTGGCGCTCGCGGATTCGTTCCGCCGAATGCAATCGGGCAAGAAGGATCAACATGTCGCACAGACATCGGCGGCCACCATTCTGGTGATCAAGGCGCTGGTGACCGACCGGATGCGGGCGGAGGCACCGGACCGGAAGTTCCCCGGGTTCAGTGACGTCGCGGATGTGGCGGCCCGCATTGCCGGGCTATGGTCGGAAGACGCGGCGGCGCTCAACGGTGCCCGGATACCGCTGACCCCCTGACCCGAGAGCCACCTGACCGAAAGACTTCACGACGTGAGCACTCTGCACGACACGGCCGGCCGGGGTTTCGCCTCCGACAATTACGCCGGCGCCCATCCCGAGATCCTGCAGGCCCTGGCCGATGCCAACGGCGGACACCAGATCTCCTATGGCGAGGACGTCTACACCGAACGGCTGCACGAGGTACTGGCCGGCCACCTCGGACCGGACATCGAGGTGTTCCCGGTCTTCAACGGGACCGGTGCGAACGTCCTGTCGCTGCAATCGATGTTGCCGCGATGGGGCGCGGTGATCTGCACCGAGACCGCGCACATCAACACCGACGAGAACGGCGCCCCGGAACGCGTCGGTGGGCTGAAACTGCTGACAGTGCCCACGCCGGACGGGAAGCTGACCCCCGAATTGATCGACCGCCAGGCATACGGGTGGGGTGACGAGCACCGGGCGCAGCCGCTGGCCGTCTCGATCACCCAGACCACCGAGCTCGGCACCGCCTACACCGCGGACGAGATCCGGGCGATCGCCGACCACATCCACCCGCTCGGAATGCGGCTGCACCTGGACGGGGCCCGTATCGCGAACGCGGCCGCCAGCCTGGGTGTGCCGCTGCGGCAGTTCACCTCCGACGCCGGCGTGGACATCGTGTCGTTCGGCGGCACCAAGAACGGCCTGTTGTTCGGCGAGGCGGTGGTGGTGCTGCGGCCGGAGGTGTCGTCCGGACTGCTGTTCCTGCGCAAGATGAACATGCAACTGGCGTCGAAGATGCGCTTCGTGTCCGCTCAGCTGATCGCGCTGCTCGAGGGCGATCTGTGGCTCCGATCCGCAGAGCACGCCAACGCCATGGCGCAGCGACTGGCCGCCGCCGTCCGCGACCTGCCCGGCGTCCAGATCACCCAGGCCGTACAGGCAAACGCGGTGTTCGCCATCATCGATCCGGCGGTGGCCGACCGGCTGCGTCGCAAGTTCCGGTTCTACGACTGGAACCCGTCGACCGGCGAGGTGCGGTGGATGTGCGCGTTCGACACCACCGAAGCCGACATCGATGCCTTCGCGGCGGCGCTCGCGGAGGAATTGGCCTGAACCGGCAGCCGAGCCGATGGATCCCACTGGCGCGCAAGTTCCAGCACTGCGCCGCGCAGGATGTGGTTGACGGACTGGAGGGCCCTGACTTCGGCTTCGAGTTCTTCGATGACGGGGCAGTCGCCGGAGTCGATGGTGAGCGGCTGACCGGCATCGACCCCGGCCTCCCGCAGCCAACCCCGGACGAAGGCGGGAAGCACCCCGAGCGTGCCGCCGACCCGTTCAGCGGCGGCGGCGAGTGACAACGTCGCGTCAGAGCTCAATTCCTGCCCGACGAGGAGGACGCATCGCTGCCGGAACTCCGGCGGATATCTACCAATTGCAGGCATGGACTGCGCCTCCGCTGTCTTGTTGAAACGCGCCGTCGACCATTGCCGGCACATTTCAAGGTACCCCGCGAGCCCTTACGACACACTGCCGTCCTGAACCGTTCTCGGCTGAACCAGGTCGATCAAAGCCCCCTCGTTGTCTTCACCGGATGGTGATGCATTCGACCCAGAAGACAATGAGTCAGATAAGTCAGGGATTGCCCGGCAGCATGACATTGTCGGAGACGTACGAGCCGCCCTCGGCGGGAATTCCATCCGGGTTCTGCCGGACGACGTCGCGGTCGGCGAAACGGGCAGGCACCGAGTCGGTGAACCAGTCGGCAGGGACGGTGGTCTCCACCTGGAAGTGCAGATGCGGCACGCAGCCCGTCAGACCGGTCTTTCCGCTGAGCCCCAACACCTCACCCTGTGCGACCGGGCCGTGGTCGCGCGCCTTCGCCAGGATCCCGGGTGAAACTTCCTGCAGGTGCAAATACAGTGCCGACGTGCCGTCGCCGTGGTCGACGCGGACCAGGTTCGCCTGATTGCCCATCGCCGCGTCGACGAGGTACCCCGGCGGTGGATCCTCGACGGGGGCAAGGCCACCGCAATGGTCCGGCGACCAACTACCCGCAGCGAGCCCGACGGTGCCGGCCCTGGAGGCCAACACGGGGGCGCCTTCGGGAAGAGCGAAGTCCCAGCCGAACTGCTGGCCGTCACCGCTGTGCGTCAGGCAGCCACTCCGGCAGTCACCTGAAACCGGATCGGCGCGGAAGATTCCCTGCAGGACAGCCTGTTTGCCGTTGTCGGCCGACCAGGGAAGCCGGTACTCGGCAGCGGGGGAGGTTGCGGCGGGCGCACAACCAGCGGCCGCAGCGAGTATCGCGGCGGCCACGACGGCCCGCACCCTGCACCGGCGAGGAATCCTAGGCTCCCGCCCACAATTCCGTGGTGCGGGCCAGGTTGAACCGGTTGGACTCCTCGGCGCGGTCCTCCCAGGCGAACACGCACACGGTCAGCTGGCCGTCGAAGTTGTACTGCTTGAGCAGCGAGAACAGCTGCGGGAAGTCCACTTCGCCCTGACCGATGTCGAGGTGCTGGTGGATCCGCGCGGCCGACCCGGGGGGATTGATGATGTACCGCAGCCCCGACGACGCCCGGAAGTTCAGCGAGTCCGCCAGGTGTACGTCGGTCAGCAGGTCGCCCGCGTGCGCGATGATCCCGGCCGGGTCGTTCCCGATGTGGAACGTATGCGGCGCGCAGTAGAGATAGGACAATCGGGGGTGATCCAGGCCCCGGATCACGTTGATGGCCTCGATGCCGTCCTCGATGAAATCGTCCGGGTGCGGCTCGAGAGCGAGGTCGATGCCCTCCCTATCGAACACCGGCAGCAACTCCTCCAGAGAGGCGAAGAACTTGTTCTCGCTGGCCGACACGGCCTCGGGGCGACCGTTGAACTCCGACACCATCCTCGTGGTGCCGAGTTCCGCGGTGATCTGGATGGCGCGCTTCCAGTTGCGGACCGCCGCCTGACGTTCGTCCTCGTCCGGTCCTGCCCAGCGGTACAGGGGTAGCACCGTCGAGACCCCGACACCGGCGGCGTCCAACTCCTTGCGGAATCGGCGGACCGTCGCCAGGTCGACCCGGGGATGCCGGAAGAACGGCAGGAAGTCCTCGCGCGGGGACAATTCGATCCACTCGTAGCCATGATCGGCGACAACACCCGGGAGCTCGAGCAGCGGGACGTGCCTGATCATGTGCGGATCAAGTGCGATTTTCACAGGGTCGATCCTTCTCGCTTCGGGGTGAAGGGGCGATGGGGAGGGGTCATGAGTAACACCTCCCCACCACAGCGGTGCGCGGCGCCGTCAGCCGTACAGCGCCGGCTTCTCTGCCATCTGCACAGTCGTCCGCGCGCCGGTCTTGATCGACTCGACTGCAGCGTCGGAGACGACGGCGGCCGCGTAGCCGTCCCAGGAGCTGGGACCGGACGTCGAGCCGTCCCGCACGCCATCGACCCATTCCTGGAATTCGACGTCGTAGGCGGAGATGAAACGCTCCCGCCAGTCCTCGGGGACCCGGCCGTAGTACACGCCGTTCTTCCGCACGGTCACCGGGCTCGACTCGCCCAACGCCGCGGTGCCCTCCTCACCGACCACCTCGCCGCGGATGTCATACCCGTAACGGATGTTCACCGAGATCTCGACGTCGATGAGCGCACCGGTCTCCATCTCCAGGAGCAGCACCAGGGGGTCCTGCAGGTCCCCGCCGAGCCGGCTCTTGCGCGGGGTCAGCACGGTGGTGCCGACGATCTCCTCGCCGAACATCCAGCGCACCATGTCGATCTCGTGCACAGCCGTGTCGGTGATCGCCATGTCCTTGGTGTAGTGCCCGGGGACGCTGGGGTTGCGGTGCGTGCAGTGCATGATCAGCGGGGCACCGATGTCACCACTGTCCACAACCGCTTTCAGCGCCCGATACGCCCGGTCATAGCGGCGCATGTAGCCGACCTGGACCAGACGCTTGCCGGCGGCCACCTCGGCGTCGATGATCCGCCGGCAAGCCTCCTGCGTTGTCGCCAGCGGCTTCTCGCAGAAGACCGGCTTGCCGGCAGCGATCGCGGCCAGCACGTACTCCTCGTGGGTCGGCCCCCAGGAACAGACCAGGACGGCGTCGACGGCGTCGTCGTTGATCAGTTCCTGTCCGGTGGAGTGCACGGTCGCACCGGGAATCCCGTCGGCCACTTTCCTGGCCTCATCGAGATTGACGTCGGTGACCGCGGTGACCGCAGCGCCGGCGAGAACGGTGGTGAGCCGCCTGATGTGGTCCTTGCCGATCATTCCCACGCCGATGACGCCGACGCTGACTGTCACGTGTGTTCCTTCCTTGGAGGTGGCGCTGACGGGGCGGATCAGCGGCCTTGGAGTTCGTGGGACAGCTCGGCAAGCTCGCGGCCGCCGGCCATCTCGGCGGTGAGTTCTTCCAGGGTGACCTCGGAGCGCTTCTTGTCCAGCACCCGCTGGCCGAGCTTGAGGATGATGAAGTGGTTCCCGACAAGGTAGGCGTGGTGCGGGTTGTGGGTGATGAACACGACGCCGAGGCCGGCGTCGCGGGCGGCCGCGGTGTACTTGAGCACCACACCGGACTGCTTCACCCCGAGTGCGGCCGTCGGCTCGTCCAGGATCAGCACCCGGGCGCCGAAGTACACCGCTCTGGCGATCGCCACGCACTGTCGCTGCCCACCGGACAGCGTGCCGATCGGCTGGTTGATGTCCTTGACCGTGATGCCCATCTTCTTGAGCTCGGTGTCGGCGATTTCCCGCATTTCCTTGATCTTCATCGGTGCCAGCGGATAATTGCCCGCCCGCAACTCGGAGCCGAGGAAGAAGTTCCGCCAAACCTCCATCAGCGAGACCACGGCGAGGTCCTGGTAAACGGTGGCGATGCCGTGGTCCAAGGACTCGCGCGGCGATCCGAAGTGGACTTCTTTGCCGTCGACCTTGAGGCTGCCCTCGGAATGCCCGTGCAGCCCGGACATGATCTTGATCAGCGTCGACTTGCCGGCACCGTTATCACCCAGGACGCAGGTCACCTCGCCCGCGCTGACCGACAGGTTGATGCCCTTGAGCGCACTGATGGCACCATAGGTTTTGCCGACGTCGGTCATCTCGATCAGCGGTTCGCCCTTGTGCAGTGAAGGGTCGGCATGCTCGTTCAATGTGTCTGTCATGACTCTTCCCTCAGGCCTTCCGGGTGGTGGCGTACTTCTTGACCGACAGATTGACCGCAACCGCGAGCAACAACATGACACCCAGGAATGCCTTGAACCAGTTCGGGTCCCAACCCGCGTAGACGATGCCCTGCTGGGTCATGCCGAAGATGAACGCGCCGAGCGCGGTGCCGTACGCGGATCCGTAGCCACCGGTCAGCAGCGTCCCGCCGACGACGGCTGCGATGATGAACAGGAATTCCTGGCCGACGCCACCGCCTGCCTGAATCGTGTTGAAGGCGAACAACTGGTGCATCCCCGAGAACCAGGCCAGGAAACCGACACCCATGAACAGGCCGATCTTCGCCTGATTCACCGGCACACCGACGGCGCGGGCGCTCGCGGCGTTCCCGCCTACGGCGAAGATCCAGTTGCCGGTCCGCGTCCGGTTCAGGATCCAGGTGGCGAGCAGCACGAACAGGATCCACCAGATCACGGTGATCTTCACCGTCACCCCGAAGATGTCGAATGACGACGCGAAGACCGCCTTGGCGCTGTCGAAACCTTCCATGTCAGAGACGTTCTGCGTGGAAACCGCACCGGTGACCAACTTGGTGACGCCAAGGTTCGCGCCCTGCAGGACGAAGAACGTCCCCAAGGTGATCAGGAAACTCGGTATCCCGGTGCGTACCACCAGGAAACCGTTGATGAACCCGATGAACAGCGAGAAGATCATCGCCAGGATGACGCCGACCCACATGTTCAAGTTGAACTGGTAGCTCAGCATGGCTGCCGTCAGCGCATAGGTCACGACGGCGACACCGGCCGAGAGGTCGAATTCCCCGCCGATCATCAGCAGTCCGACCCCGACCGCAACGATCCCGATGAGCGAGCTCGCGTACAGAATGGTGGAGAAGGCTTCAGCCGACCGAAACGCCGGGGCAACGGCAAAGAAGAAGATGTAGATGACAACTGCCGCGATCAGCGCGCCGATTTCCGGCCGGGCCAACAACCTGGTCATCAGCGGTACCGGTGCCTTGGCCGGAGGCGCGCTCACGGCATCCGGCGGCGTTGCCGGGGTCTTGCTGAGAGATTGACTCATGACGTACTCCCTCTAGCTGGGTGGGTGGCCCCGGGCGGAAGCGCGACGGCAGTCCGCTCCCGGGCACTGTCATCATCGGGTGTTGTTGGCCGCGTACTTGGAGATGTCGGCGATGTTGGTGCTGTCGACAAAGGACGGCCCGGTCAGGACCGGACCACCGCCACCGAGATCGTTCTTGTTGGTGAGGTAGAACCACAGGGAGTCGATCGCCATGTAGCCCTGCAGCCATGGCTGCTGGTCGACGGAGAACAGGATCTTGCCGTCCTGAACCTGCTTGGCCACGTCAGCATTCAGGTCGAAGGTGACCAGCTTGGCCGAACTGCTGGCATCGGCGATCGACTGCTGGGCGGCCAGCGCAATGGGCGCACCCAGGGTGACGACGTAGTCGATCGACGGGTCCTGTTGCAGCTTCGCGCCGATGGTCGAGGTGACCGATGGGATGTCCTTGCCGTCGACCTGGAGGTTCTCGGTCCCTGGCGCGTTCGTCTTCACACCGGCGCAGCGTGCTTCCAGAGCGACCGAACCCTGCTCCTGGATGACGCACAGCGGGTGCTTGGCACCAGCTGCATTGATCTTCTCGCCGACCGCCTGTCCGGCGATATCCTCGTCGGAGCCGTAATACATGAGCGCGCCGAGATCCTTGTATTGTTTGATTCCGGTGTTGAATGCCACCGTCGGAATACCCGCGGCCTTCGCCGCCGCCATCGAATCCTTCATCGTATCCGGCGACAGCAGGGTCACAGCGATACCGTCCACGTCGCTGTCAACCGCATTCTGGACGAGGGTTGCCTCACCGGGACCCGTCGGATCGTTGGAGTACTTCAGGTCGATGTTGTCCTTTGCGGCGGCGGCCTGAGCGCCTGAGCGCACTTTGTCCCAGAACGAATCGCCCGGCGCCTCGTGGGTGACCATTGCGATCGTGAACCGGGGTGTGTCGGCAACTGCTCCGCCGCCGGCCGCACCTGTGCCTGCGGCAGCGGCTGCAGCGGACTCGGCCGCCTTCTTGCCGCCGGTTGAGCTGCAGCCGGCCAGCGCCACGGCTGCCACCACTGCGATCGCGGTGAACCCGAGGGCCTTCTTGCGAATCGTCATTCGATTCTGGTCCTTTCGTCACGGGACACCAGGTCCCGAGGGATACGTGATGGGGCGGGATGATTGTTCGCCGCACGCCGCCGGCGCCTCCGGTCAAGAAACAGGAAGGCGACAGCTGTTCAGGTATTGCAGCGTGCGGGTGGCGATCGGTGCCGGAACATCCGGCGCACACGGGTAGAGATCCTGCTCGACGATCGCGAACAGCGGCCGACCCAGCGCGTCGAGCGCGTCGAGCACCGGCGGCATGTCCGGAATGCCCTGCGGCGGCTCGCACATCGCGCCCAACTTGACCGCCGGGCCGAACGGCAGGTCCTCCGCATTGACCTTCGCCAGCACCGCAGGATCCACCTGCTTGAGGTGGACATACCCGATCCGGGACGGGTAGTCCCTGATCAGCGCGAGGTTGTCCCCGCCGCAGTAGCTGATGTGTCCGGTGTCCAGGCACAGGGTCACCAGGTCGGGATCGGTCCCTTCGAGGAACCGGCCGACGTGCTCGTTGGTGTCGACATGTGAATCGGCGTGGGGGTGATAGACAACCTTCATGCCGTATTCGTCCAGGATCGCCCTGGCGAGGCGGTCCATGCCCTTGGTCTTCTGGTCCCATTGCGCCGGCGTCAGGTCCCGTGGCTCCAGGACCTCCGCCGTGGTGTCGTCCCGCCACATCTCGGGGATCACCACGACGATATTCGGCGCCCTGGGTCTTGGCCAGCCCGGCGACGTCCGAGACCTGCTTCCAGACGCTGTCCCACGAGTCCGGCTTGTGCAGGTGCTCGAAGACCGTTCCGGCGGACAGCTTGAGGTTTCTTGCCGCGAGTTCGTCGTGCAGCCGTGCCGGATCGGTCGGCAGGTAGCCGAACGGGCCCAGCTCGATCCATGTGTAGCCAGCGGCAGCGACTTCGTCCAGGAAGACGCTCCAGTGCACCTGCACCGGATCGTCTGCGTGCCACACACCCCAGGAATCGGGTGCTGATCCGATGATCAGGTTTCCGGCGTCGCCATTGGCGCCCATGCAATTCCTCCGTTCAGAACCGGTCGAACCGGCTCGCCTTAGAGTGGCCTGCACCACATGTGTTGTCAAGACTTTGTACTGACATTCTTACGTCTTAACCGACCTGTGATCTTCACGGTCGCGGCGGTCGCTGACACCCGCGCTCGGGGTCGGCAGTTCCGCCATGTGCCGCCACGGACTGACTGCGGCACAACCGTTCCCGAGGGGCGTGTCATCATCGACCCCCGTGCGGCGCTAGACGTTCTGTGGGAATCCCAGGTTCAAACCGCCATGGCTGGGGTCGAGCCAGCGGGTCGTGATGACCTTGTTGCGGGTGTAGAAGTTGAAGCCCTCGGTGCCGTGCGCGTGAGTGTCGCCGAACAGCGAGGCCTTCCAGCCGCCGAACGAGTAGTACCCGACCGGGACCGGGACCGGGACGTTGATGCCGACCATCCCGACCTCCACCTCGTTCTGATAGCGCCGGGCCGCGCCGCCGTCATTGGTGAAGATTGCGGTGCCGTTGCCGTACGGATTGCTGTTCACCAGCTCGAGGGCCTCGTCGTACGAATCGACCCGCACGACGGACAGCACCGGGCCGAAGATCTCGTCGTTGTAGATCGACATGTCCGTCGTGACCTTGTCGAACAGGGTCGGACCGAGCCAGAAGCCGTTGGCGGCACCGTCGACCACCGGGTCACGGCCGTCGACCACCAATTCCGCACCCGCGGTGACGCCGGCGTCGACGTAGCCCTGCACCTTGTCCCGGTGCGCGCCGGTGACCAGCGGCCCCATGTCACAACCCCGGCGCCCGTCGCCGGTGCGCAGCGTGGCGATCCGCTCGGTGATCTTCCCGATCAGCTCGTCGGCGATGACATCCACAGCGACCAGGGCGGAGATCGCCATGCAGCGCTCGCCGGCGGAGCCGAAGCCCGCGTTGACCGCCGCATCGGCCGCCAGGTCCAGGTCCGCATCGGGCAGCACCACCATGTGGTTCTTGGCGCCGCCGAGCGCCTGCACACGCTTGCCGTTGCGGGTTCCCGTCTCATACACATACCGGGCGATCGGGGTCGAACCGACGAACGAGATCGCCTTCACACGTGGGTCTTCCAGCAGTGCGTCGACGGCCACCTTGTCACCGTGCAGCACGTTGAACACCCCGTCGGGCAGGCCGGCCTCCTTCCACAGCGCACCCAGCCAGTTCGCGGTCGACGGGTCCTTCTCGCTCGGCTTGAGCACGACGCAGTTGCCGGCGGCGATGGCGATCGGGAAGAACCACATCGGCACCATGGCCGGGAAGTTGAACGGCGAGATCACCCCGACCACACCCAACGGCTGCCGCAGCGAGGACACATCGACGTTGGTGGAGGCGTTCTCGGTGAGGCTGCCCTTGAGCAGATGCGCCAGGCCGCAGGCGAACTCGACCACCTCCTGGCCCCGGGTCACCTCACCGAACGCGTCCGAGAGCACCTTCCCGTGCTCGCTGGTGATGATCTCCGCGGCCTCGTGCTTGCGCTCGTTGAGCAGCTCACGGAAGCGGAACAGGACCTGCGTGCGCCTGGCGAGGGACATGTCCCGCCAGCCTGGCCAGGCGGCGGCCGCGGCACCGATGACGGCGTCGGCGTCGGCGGGCGACGCCAGTCGCAGCCGCCTCGTCACCTGGCCGGTGGCCGGATCGAAGACGTCGGAGAACCGGTCGCTGTCCCCCGCGAACGGGGAGCCGGCCTTCCAGTGCGACACGGTCGGCGGTTCGCCGGCCGGGTGATGGGTCTCCGCCGTGGGTAGCGCGTCGGGGTCGGTGATGGTCGTCATATCAGATCCTTCCGATGCGGGCGAGTGAACGGGCCGGGATCACAGCAGCGGCCGCTGGTCGGGCTTGAAGCCGTCGTAGGTCCGCTTTGCCTTGCGGGTGACCTCGAGCTCGGAGACGTCCGCGACGGGGACGTCCCACCACCCGTCCCCGGCAGGCGATTGGTACTCCAGGTCGGTGTCGACGTGCACGAGCACCGCGGTCTCCGATGCCTTGGCCTTGGCCAGGGCGTCCTTGAGTTCCACCAGCGTCGAGGCCTTGAGGACCTTGACGCCCAGGCTCGCGGCATTGGCGGCCAGGTCGACCGGCAGGATGTCGCCGTCCAGCCGGCCCGAGGTGCTGTTGCGGTAGCGGTACTTCGTGCCGAACCGCTGCACGCCGAGCGATTCCGACAGCGACCCGATCGAGGCGTATCCGTGGTTCTGCAGCAGCACCACGATGATCTTGATGCCCTCCTGCACCGCGGTCACCAGCTCGGTCGGCATCATCAGGTAGGACCCGTCGCCGACGGTGATGAACACGTCGCGGTCGGGTGCCGCCATCCGGATGCCGATGCCGCCCGGGATCTCATACCCCATGCAGGAGTAGCCGTATTCGACGTGATAGCCCTTACGGTCGCGGGTCCGCCACATGCCGTGCAGATCCCCGGGCAGCGAACCCGCGGCGCAGACCACCACGTCGCGTGCGTCCATGGCCTCGTCGACGGCGCCGAGGACCTCGGCCTGTGCGAGCACGCCGTGCTCCGCCCCGTAACCGGAGTGGAACGAAGCGACCACCTCGTCGTCCCACGCCTTCGCCCGTTGCCGGGCCTCCTGCTGGTATTCCGAGGCGGTCGAATAGCCGGCCAGCAACGGGGTCAGCGCCTCGAGGGTCCGCTTTGCGTCGGCCTGCACCGGCAGCCCGGCGTGTTTGACGGCGTCGATGGCGGCCACGTTGATGTTGACGAAGCGGACGTCGGGGTTCTGGAAGATCGTCCGGGACGCGGTGGTGAAATCGGAGTACCTGGTGCCGATCCCGATCACCACATCAGCCTGCCTGGCGAAGAGGTTCGCGGCCGGGTTGCCGGTTGCGCCGATTGCCCCGAGGTTCAGCGGGTGGTCGAAGGGCAGTGAACCCTTCCCTGCCTGGGTCTCGGTGATCGGGATCCCGGTGGCCTCGACGAAGGTGCGCAGCGCGTCATTCGCTTCGGCGTAGGTGACCCCGCCGCCGGAGACGATGATCGGCGTTGTCGATGCCCGGATCAGCGCCGCGGCCGCGTCGAGGACCTCGGGCTCGGCAACGGGACGGGCGATCCGCCACACCCGCTCGCGGAACAGCTCCAGCGGCCAGTCGTACGCCTCGGCCTGCACGTCCTCGGGCAGCGCAATGGTCGCTGCACCCGTTTCGGCAGGATCGGTCAGCACGCGCATCGCGCCGAGCAGAGCGGCAGGAAGTTGCTCGGGCCGCCACACCCGGTCGAAGAACCGGGACACCGGCCGGAACGCGTCGTTCACCGAGATGTCGTACCCGTACGGCTGTTCCAGCTCCTGGAGCACCGGCGAGGCGACCCGGGTCGCGAAGATGTCACTGGGCAGCAGCAGCACCGGCAGCCGGTTGATGGTGGCCAGCGCGGCGCCGGTGAGCATGTTGCTGGCACCCGGACCCACCGATGCCGTGACGGCGAAGGACTGCAGCCGGTCCGACTGGCGGGCGTAGCCGACCGCTATGTGCACCATCGCCTGCTCGTTGCGACCCTGGTGATAGGGCAACTCCCCCGGTTCCAGCAGTTCGGACTGCAGGAGCGCCTGGCCCAGGCCCGCGATGTTGCCGTGCCCGAAGATCCCGAAACAGCCGGCGAAGAACTTGCGTTTCACCCCGTCCCGCTCGGAGTACTGCTGCCCCAGGAACTTCACGATCGCCTGGGCGACGGTCAATCGGACGAACCGGCCCGTCGGGGCGCCTGCATCGTTGCTCGCGCTTGTCACCAGCGCTCTCCTCGTTCGCTAAAGATCTGACACTGTTCCAAGATGACACTGCGGTTGGGAATGGGCTGCGGTGGTCATGTCGTCGCGTCCGGTGCCGGTAGAAAGGCAGTCGCGGATCCGTGGGCTGGTCGGCCCATGTCTCCCGCACCCACCCGTGGTCCGGGTCGTCGCTGATCCCCCAGGCCCGCTCCTCGCCCGGCCCGGCCATCACGTTGAGGTAGTACATGTGGTGCGACGGGGAGGCGATCGACGGCCCGTGCCAGCCGTGCGGGATCAGCACGGTGTCGCCGTCGGACACCTCTTCCAGCAGCTCGATCGGGCGCGCCTCGGTGCCGTAGACCCGTTGGTAGCCAACGGCTCTGGCGCGGCGCGCGGCGGTATGGTCAGCCGGGGCGGCCGAGGCGAACCGGTAGTGGTAGATCTCCTCGAGCTCGGTCTCGCTGCCCTTTGCCTCGTCGTGCTTGTGCGGCGGGTAGGACGACCAGTTCGACGCAGGAGTGAGCACCTCCGTCGCCAGCAGCTTGACACATTCCATCCCGCTGCCCATGCCGAAGTTGTTGACCTGCCTGGTACTCGAGCCGCTGCCGCGCAGCGAGACGTCCACGCCGGACGCCGGCTGGTAGCGGAACGGCATACTCGCGCCGGCCCGCGCACCGGGCAGCGCGATGGTGGCGCCGTCGGAACTGAACAGCCGCACATGGGATTCGATCGGCAGATAGGCGGTATCCGTCACGGCGGTGAAAACGCTGTCCCGGCCGGTCAGTTGGTAGGTCGTGGTACCGATCGAGACGTCCACCCCGCCGGACAGCGGGAGCACGATCATCTCGTCCGGACCGGTGGCGAACTCGAATGCGTCGCCAACGGCGAGTTCCACGATGCGCAGACTGGAGTACCCCCAGCCGGCCGATTCGGGGGTGACGACCAGCGCGAACCCGTCCGCGGCGGAGGATCCCGCGGGCACGAACAACGATGAATCCTGCTGCTTGACAGACGATCTGGGCACGCCGGTCACCGCACCATGGAAGCGGCGGTGTCGACCGCTGCGGCCACGTCGTCGTCACCCGGGTAGAGCAGTGTCCGGCCGACCACCAGACCGCGCACCGATGGCAGCGCCAGAGCGGCCCGCCAGGCGGCGAAGGTCTCCTCCGGGCTGGTGTCCGGGTCCCCGCCGAGCAACAGGGTGGGCAGCGTGGTGGATTCCATGACGCGTTCCATCTCGTCGACGACCGGCAGTTTCATCCAGGTGTACGCGGACGTCCTGCCCAGCGCGCTGCAGATGCCGACCGACTTGATCACGGCGTCGGCGGTGAGGTCGTTGCGGGCCTTGCCGTCGATCCTCGCCGACCAGAACGGTTCGACCATCGCCATCAGCTTGCGTTCGGCCAGTTCGTTGATCGCCTGGGCAGTGGACACCATGGTGGAGGCGGTCCCCGGGTCGTCGAGCGCGATACGGGTCAGCGTCTTTCCGCCGTTCAGGCCCATCTCCAGGCAGCCCTGCGCGTCGTAACCGGTGAACCGGTCGTCGAATTCGAACGCCGCGCCCTGCAGTCCACCGCGGTTCATCGAGCCGATGGCGACCTTGCCCTCGAGCGCGCCCAGCAGCAGCAGGTCCTCCAGGATGTCCGGGCTGGCCAGCAGGCCGTCGACACCCGGCCGGGCCAGCGCCACCTCGAGGCGCTCCAGCAGGCTGATCCGATTCCCCATCGCAAGCGGGCGGTCGCCGACGCCGTTGGCCCCGCGGGCGGGATGATCCGCTGCGATGATCATCAGCCGGCCGTCACCGCCGGTCAGGCTGCGCTTGGTACGGGCATCGGCGGCCCGCCTGATGGCCTCCGGGTCCTGAACCCGGATCTCGGTGAGCGCGGCGTACCGCTCTCGATTCGTTGCACCCGGGACCACCGGTGCCGCAGAGCTTGTCGCTGGGTCTCGCCGTCGCAAGGTCAGACATGCTCAACCTCCTTCAGGAGGGCCTGCACCTCGTCGGTCGTCGGCATCGCGGTGGAGCACTCCCGGCGGGTCGCAACGATGGCGCCGGCGGCGTTACCGAAGCGGAGCACCGTCTCCAGGTCCCACCCTGACAGCAGGCCGTGGCAGACCGCGCCGCCGAAACTGTCACCGGCACCCAACCCGTTGATCACCGAGACCGGTGTGGGCGGCACCTCCACGACGGCGTCCTGCGTCATCCCGAGGACACCCTTCGGGCCCTGCTTCACGATGGCCAGCTCGACGCCGGCATCCAGCAGCGCCTTGCCGGCACGCAGCGGATTGGTTTCGCCCACCGCGATCTCGCATTCCTCCTTGTTGCCGATGGCAACCGTGACGTGCGGCAGCGCCGCGCGAACCTCCCGCGAAGCGGTTGCCGGATCGCTCCAGAACATCGGCCGATAGTCAAGGTCGAGCACCGTGAATCGGCGCCGGGCCCGTGCCTCCCACGCCGCGTGGTGCGCCGACCTGCTCGGCTCCGCCGACAGCCCCGTCACCGTGGCCCAGAAGATGTCCGCGGCGGCGATCGCGTCCAGATCGAGTTCGTCCGGTCGGATCACCAGATCCGGGGCGATCGGCAAGCGGTAGAACAGCAGTGGGAAATGGTCGGGCGGGAACATCTCACAAAACGTCACGGGTGTCAGCAGGTCAGCCACGTCGGTGATGTAGCGGTCGTCGACATTCATCCGCCGCAGGGCCTGGTGGACGAACCGGCCGAACGCGTCGGGTCCGGTGCGGGAGATCAGTGCCGTACGGCGACCGTGTTTGGCCGCGGCGATCGCGACATTCCCGGCACTGCCACCCACCGACTTGCTGAAGGTGTCGACCTCCTCCAGGCCGACGTTGTCCTGCAGCGGGTAGAGGTCCACGCCGACCCTGCCCATGGTCAGTACCTCGAAATGCTCGACCGACTTCTGGTGGGGTGATTCCTGGTGGGTCAGGTGCTGCTCGACCATCGGGGTCCTTCCGTCTTCTCACCGGACGTGCCGCCTGTTTCGCGGGCCTACGGGCGCCGGCCGGAAGGACTCCGAGCGGCGGCGCTGCCGTGACGTTTCAGAGCGTGGCGTCTCGGCGCTGGTCTGTCAAGACTTTGATAGGACATACAGTCATGTTGATGTCGGGCTGACGTGTACTACCATCAACGCACCAGCGGCGGGAGGATGCGATGACCCAGCTCTTCGTCGACCTGGATCGTTCGAGCCCGGTGCCGTTGTACTTTCAGGTCGCCCAGCAGATCGAGCACGCCATCAGTGAAGGCGGTCTCGCGCCCGGCGACCGGTTGGACAACGAGATCAGCCTGGCCGAGCAATTCGGCCTGTCACGGCCCACCATGCGACGCGCCATCCAGGAACTCGTCGACAAGGGCCTGCTGGTCCGCAAGCGCGGGGTCGGTACGCAGGTGGTGCACGGGCAGGTCACCCGGCCCGTCGAGCTCACCAGTCTGTTCGACGATCTCACCAGCCATCACCAGACACCGACGACGGCCGTGCTGGCCAACGAGACGATCAGGGCGACAGACGAGGTCGCGGTGATGCTGGCGGTCCCGCCCGGGAGCAGGGTGCTGCACCTTCGACGTCTGCGGTATCGCGCACGGCGAGCCGCTGGCCATCATGGAGAACTTCCTGCCTGAGGACCTGATCGAGAATCGGCGGGATGGACCTCGCGAACCGTGGGCTCTACCAGCTGATGCGCGGCAAGGGCGTCAACATCCGTGTCGCCAAGCAGCGGATCGGCGCCCGCACCGGCACCCCGGAAGAATGCTCGCTGCTCGGCGAGAAGCGCGGCACGCCCGTGCTGACCATGGATCGGGCGGCGCACGACGATTCCGGGCGGCCCGTCGAGTGGGGCCGTCATTGCTACCGCGCCAGCCAGTACTCGTTCGAGGTGACGCTGGTCGACCACTGACCAGTCGCTCCCGACAGATTCGACGAACCAACAGATTCCACCGAACCGAGAGATCCCCCGAACCGACAGCCCGACCCGCCCGCCGCCCTTGTGGCACGGAACCTGCAACGCTGTTCATCACCCGCCCGAGCCCGGAAGGGCCAGGATGCGTCCAACGCACCGGACGCCACGATGGAGGAATCCATGGCAACGATGCCCACCGCTGACGTCCGCACGTCCGACGCCCACACGTCCGACAATGCGCCGGCCAGCACTCTTCCCGACCAGCCGATGCTGATCGGCGGCGAATGGGTTCCCGCGCTGGACGGCAGTTGGAGCGAGGTGCCGCTCGCCCGGTCACCGCGGCACCGTGCTGGCGCGGGTTCCGGTCGGCGGCGCCGCCGACGCCGAACGCGCGGTGCGAGGCCGCCCGCGCGGCGTTCCCGGCCTGGCGGGCATCTGCATTTCAAGGATCGGCAGAAGGCTCTGCTGCGTATCGCCGATGCCCTCGAGGACCAGCGCCGAGGAACTGGCCTGATTGACCGCGGCCGACACCGGTAATGCCCTGCGCACCCAGGCTCGACCGGAATCCCAGACCCTGGTGAATCTCTTCCGCTATTTCGGCGGCGTCGCCGGTGAATTCAAGGGCACCGTGCTGCCGGCCGGTGACGACCAGCTCCAGTACACCCGCCGCGAGCCGCTCGGCGTGGTCGCCGGAATCCTGCCGTGGAATTCGCCGTTGATGATCGCCGGCATGAAGACACCGGCGTCCCTGGCCGCCGGAAACACCCTGATCCTGAAGACCGCCCAGGAGGCGCCGCTCACCATTCTCGAAGATGGCCGAGATCGCGTCGGAGTTCCTGCCGCCGGGCGTGCTCAACGTCGTCACCGGCCGGGGCTCGGACATCGGCGAGGCGCTGCTGGTGCATCCGGACGTCGACAAGGTGTCGTTCACCGGGTCGACCGGCGTCGGCCGGCACGTCGCCGAGGCGGCCGGGAAGCGTTTGGCGCAGTCGTCTCTCGAGCTGGGCGGGAAGAGCCCGAACATCGTCTTCCCGGACGCCGCGACCCCGGAGAACATCGACGCCACCGCGGCCGGCGTGCTCACCGCGATGCGGTTCACCCGGCAGGGCCAATCCTGCACCGCCGGATCGCGGCTGTTCGTGCACGCCGACGTCTATGACGAATTCCTGGCCGTGCTGGTGGAAAAGGTCACGCGCACTGAAGGTCGGTGACCCGCTCGACGAGGCGACCGACATGGGTTCGATCATCAACGAGAAGCAGTACGAGTCGGTGCTCGGCTACATCGACGGACGGAAAGTCACAGCCGGGAGTCAGCGTTCCGCTGGACGGCACGCAGTTCGACGATTCAGGGTCTCGATGGGTTCTACACCGGCCCGACCATCTTTGCCGGCGTCGACAACACCTGGCGCATCGCCCAGGAGGAGATCTTCGGGCCGGTGCTGGTCGCCATTCCGTGGCGGGACCGGGACGAGGTCATCGCGATGGCCAACGATTCGCATTACGGCCTGGGCGCCTACATCTGGTCGCAACAATCTGACCGACGCGCTGGACACCGCGCACCGCATCGAATCCGGCTGGATCCAGGTCAACCAGGGCGGCGGCCAGGTGATCGGCCAGTCCTACGGCGGCTACAAGACCAGCGGCATCGGCCGGGAGTTCTCCATCGAGGGGGCCCTCGAGTCGTTCACCCAGATCAAGCAGATCAACGTCAAGATCAATAGCGCTGGATGCACCCAATGCGCGCATTTCAGCAAAGGAGCACCGTGACCGGCGGACCGCTGGCCGACATCACCGTCGTCGACCTGACCCGAGCACTGGCCGGCCCGCACGCCGCGATGATGCTGGCCGACCTCGGCGCCAGGGTGATCAAGGTGGAGACCCCCGGCGCGGGCGACGACACCCGTGGCTGGGGGCCGCCTTTCGTCAGGTCCGCCGACCGCCGACGCGGAGACCATCTCCACGTATTTTCTCGTCCTGCAACCGGAACAAGCAGTCGGTGGTGCTGGACCTGAAGAGCGAGCACGGCCAGGAGGCGCTGACCGAGCTCGTCCGCCGTAGCGACGTGCTGCTGGAGAACTTCCGGCCGGGCGTGCTGGATCGGCTGGGTTTCACCATGGAGCGCCTGACCGAGCTGAACCCCGGCACTGGTGGTGCTGTCCATCTCCGGGTTCGGCCACGACGGGCCGGAAGGCGGCCGGGCGGGCTACGACCAGATCGCCCAGGGCGAGGCCGGCCTGATGTCGATGACCGGCCCCGATCCGCAGACACCGACCAAGGTGGGCGTGCCGATCTCCGACCTGCTGGCCGGCATGTACGGCGCGTACGGGGTGGTGGCGAAACTGCACGAACGCGCCCGCACCGGCACCGGCGGGCTGGTCCGCACCTCGCTGCTGGCCAGCGTCGTCGGAGTGCACGCCTACCAGGGCACCCGGTGGACCGTGGCCGGCGAGGTGCCCCGGGCCGAGGGACCGCACCATCCGTCGATCTGCCCGTACGGGCTGTTCCATTCCTCGGACGGCGTGGTGCAGATCGCCGTCGGTTCGGAGGGCCTGTGGGCACGCTTCGCGCCCGCCTTCGGGCTCTCGGTGCAGGCCCCCGGATTCGCCAGCAACGAGGAGCGGGTCCGCAATGCCGAAGCCGTGCGGGCTGCGATCGAAGCCGCCTTCGCCGCTTACTCCACGTCGGAACTGCTGGCCAAGCTGGCCGAGATCGGCGTGCCGAGCGGCGAGGTGAAGAACCTGCATCAGGTCTACGAGTGGGACCAGACGCGCTCCCAGGGTTTGCTGATCGGGGTCGAGCACCCCGTACTCGGCGAGATCGAGCTGCCGGGTCCGCCTCTGCGGTTCTTCGACCCGGCGGGCGACGAGTGGCGGCGCGAGCACACCGCGCCGCCGCTGCTGGGCCAGCACACCGACGAGGTGCTGGGCTGGTTGGAGTCCGACGCATCCGGGACAACGGGTTCGGGACGGCAGGACTGACAGGTCGGGGTTGATACGACCCGTTGGGGACGACGGGTTTGGGAGGCCGACGACCGGCGCGTAAGATGGTCGGGTTGCCTCGGCGAGGGCGATCCGGACGGCTTCGGCCGGCGGGTCTGCCGTGATCGGCGCGGTGGGTGTTCTGCCCCCGTGCCGTGAGCCGGGTCAGATGATGCACCTACCGCACGCACCCAGCGCCTGTTGAGGGCCGTTGTCCGAGGAGTCCGCAGTGTCTGAAGTTCGCTTGCCCGCCGAGATCCGCACCGAGTTCGGCAAGGGCGGTGCCCGTCGCACCCGCCGCGCCGGCAAGATCCCCGCGGTGCTGTACGGCCACGGCACCGAGCCGCGCCACCTGTCGCTGCCTGCACGCGACTTCTCGCACGCACTCAAGGGCGGCGCCAACACGGTGCTGACCCTGCAGTTCCCGGACGGCGACGAGCTCGCGCTGCCGAAGTCGGTCGTCCGCCACCCGCTGCGGGACTACGTCGAGCACGTCGACCTGCTGCTGATCCGCCGCGGCGAGAAGGTCACCGTCGACATCCAGCTGCATCTTCATCGGCGAGGCAGCGCCCGGCACCCTGGTGCTCACCGAGACCAACTCGCTCTCCGTCGAGGTCGAGGCGATGAGCATCCCGGAGAACCTGACCGTCGATCTCGAGGGCGCCGAGGCCGGCACCCAGATCCTGGCCGGCGACGTCGCGCTGCCTGCCGGTGCGGTGCTGGTCACCGACCCCGAGGCGCTCGTCGTCGCCGTGCAGACCGCACCGACGCCAGGAAGAGGTCGAGGCCGAGACCGAGGCAGGCCGAGGCCGACGCCGGCGTCGTGCGCGACGAGAAGACCGAGACCGAAGACTGATCGTGGCGACCGGGACGTTCCTCGTCGTCGGTCTTGGCAATCCGGGAAAGCAGTACGCCGGCAACCGGCACAACGTCGGCGCCATGGTCGTCGACGTGCTCGCCCAGCGGTCCCGCAGCAACTTCAAGAGCCACAAGGCCGGGGCCGACATCGTCGAGACCCGGCTTGGCCGGCAGCCGTGTCGTCCTGGCCAAGCCCCGCTCGTACATGAACCTGTCGGGTGGGGCGACGGCCGGGCTGTCCCGGTTCTTCGGCATCGAGCCGTCCGGCGTCATCGCAGTGCACGACGAGCTCGACCTGCCGCCGGGAACCGTCAGGGTCAAGTCCGGCGGCGGCGAGGGCGGGCACAACGGCCTGCGCTCGATCTCCGCGGCGCTGGGCACCAAGGACTACCTACGCGTGCGGTTCGGGATCGGTCGGCCGCCGGGCCGGATGGATCCGGCCGACTTCGTGCTGCGCGACTTCTCCGCCGCGGAGCGCAAGGACCTCGGCGTCGACATCGAGCACGCGGCGGACGCCGTCGAGCTGCTGATCGAGGTCGGGCTGGAGACCGCCCAGAACACCCTGCACGCGAGCTGACCAGCGCGGCTTGCGGGATCGGCGTCAGTTGATGAGAACGGCTGCCGCGGAACGCTTCAGCTTCCCCGACGGCGTCTTGGGCAGGTGCCGACCGGCAGCACCGTGACCGCGGCCGGCCGCACGCCGATCGCCGCCGTGACCGCGGAACGCACGTCCGCGGCGATCCGCTCGGCCGCCGCCTCGTCCGCCGCCTGCCGGGACTCGACGGCCAGCGCGAAGGACTCCCGGCCGCCCGAGGTCGTCCAGCGCACCGCAACCGCGTTGCCGGCGCGCACCCCGTCGACCGTCTCGGCGATCCGCTCCACATCCGTCGGGTAGATGTTCCGGCCGCCCATGATGATCACGTCCTTCACCCGGCCGCAGATCACCACCTCGCCGTCGACCAGGTAGCCCAGATCCCCGGTGTCCAGCCAACCGTCGGGGCCCTTGGTGGGCACCGGCCCGTCGACCGTCAGGTAGTTGTCGGTCACCGACTCGCCGCGCAGGTGCAGCATCCCGACCTCACGCTCACGCGCAGATGCTCGCCCGTCCGGGCCGACGGCACCGACCTCGATGCCGCGCAGCGGCGGCCCCAGCACCGGGAACGTCCGGGTCTCCACCTCTCCGATCGACGAAACTGTCGCTGACCCGGCGGCCGGCACCGCGACGCTGCCGTTCCTCCAGGTCGACGGCCGGCACGGTGTCCACCTTCAGCGGTGTCCCCCACGGGTGGAACGACACCGCCAGCGTCGCCTCGGCCATCCCGTACGCGCACACCACCGCGGTCGACGGCAGGCCGAACCGGGCGCCGGCGTCCAGGAACGCGCGGACCGCGGTGACGTCGATCGGCTCGGCGCCGTTGAGCGCGAACCGCATGCTGGACAGGTCCAGCTCGAGGTCGGCGATTGGCCGCCCTGGCCAGCACCCTGGCGGTCAGCGCGTAGGCGAAATTCGGTGCGGCCGTGATGGTTCCGCGAGTACTTGCTGATCAACGTCGGCCACAGCAGCGGCGAGGACAGGAAGTCGGTCGGCGTGACGGTGACCAGTTCGACGCCCTGGCACATCGGCAGGGTCAGGAACCCGACCATGCCCATGTCGTGGAACAGCGGCAGCCAGGACACCATCACCTCGCCGGGATGGATGCTGGCGCTGTCGCACATGGCGCCGATGTTCGCCCAGAGGTTCCGGTGCGGTGATCAGCACGGCCTTCGGTGTGGAGGTGGAGCCCGACGTCAGCTGCAGCAGCGCTGGGGCGTCCTCGCCGATCTGCGATCGTCCGGCGCCGGCCCGCCGGGTTCGGCGACCAGCTGCTCGACGGTGAAGGCGCGAACGCCGGAGCCTCGAACATGTCGACGAAATCGGTGAACGGGTCGCCGAGCACGATCGCCCTGGCGCCGATCAGCGCCAGCACGGCCGCGGTGTCGGCGGCGTAGGTGGCCAGGTTCGTCCGGGCGGTCGGTTGGTGCAGCATCGTCACCGAGGCACCGGCCAGCCAGGCGGCCTGCGCGACCGGTGCCACCTCGAACGGCTTGGCGGCGAGCACCGCGACCGCGTCACCCGGACGGACGCCACGCTCGACCAGGACCCTGGCGCCGGCGCAGGCCGCCGCGTGCACCTGTGCCCAGGTGGTCCGGACGGGGTCCCGCGGTTCGCCCGTCGTCATCCCGGCATCGCCATGCGGCCGCTCTGCGCAGTGCATCAGTGAACGCGCTCATTCCCGACACGGTAAGGCACGCCGCGACCGGCCCGGGCGACCGGTGCCGCGCGGTTCTTCCCGCCCACCCGGGCGCGTCGGCTATCGTTCGCCGGTGCCACGGCCAGCAGCAGGACATCCTCCCGATCGCTCACCCGGTGTGCCCCGGATCGCCGTGCTCGGCAGCCTCAACATGGACCTCGTCGTTCGCACGGCCCGGCTGCCTGCCCCCGGTGAGACCATCCTCGGCCGGGATTTCGTCACCTCGCAGGGTGGTAAGGGCGCGAACCAGGCGATCGCGGCCGCCCGCGGCGGGGCTGCCGTGTCGATGATCGGCGCGGTCGGGACGGACGGGTTCGGTGACGAACTGCTCGCGGCGCTGGACGCCGACGGAGTCGCCACCCGGTTGGTCAGACGGGTCGGTGGCAGCTCTGGCATTGCGGTCATCACCGTGGACGACGACGCGGAGAACACCATCGTGGTGGCCCAGGGCGCGAACGGTGAGCTCACCGGGCTCTCCGACGACGAGCTCGCGGTGATCGTGGCAAGTGACCTGCTGATCACCCAGCTGGAGGTGCCGATCGAGACCGTCACGGCAGGCGCGCGCGCCGCGGCAGGGCACGGCGTTGCGGTGCTGCTGAATCCGTCTCGCCCGCCCGGCCGCTGCCCGACGAGCTGGTTGCCGCCGTGACCCTGGCCGTCGTCAACGAGGGCGAGGAGACATTTATCGGCGCAACGGTTCTCGACCGCGTACCGCATGTGGTCACGACCCTCGGGGCCGCCGGAGCGCGCTACCGGGGACCGCAGGGACGGCGCGCAACGGCGAGCGCACCGCGGGTCCGGTCCGTCGACACGACGGGCGCCGGGGACGCCTTCGCCGGCGCCCTGGCCGTTGCCTGGGCGCAGGGCGCCAACCCGGAACGGGCGCTGCAGGTTGCCTGCGCCGCGGGCGCACTGTCAACGACACGGGCCGGAGCGGGAAGATCCGCTCCGTTCCGGGCGGACATCGAAGCCATGATCGGCACACCGCCGCCGTAGCCGGAAATCTGACAGACGCCCACCGGCAGTGAGACGATGCACACATGGCTTTCAGTGCAATCTACGACCTGGTCATCGACGACCGGGACGTCCGCATCTACTCGAACGGCACCGGAGACCCGGTCCTGATGCTGCCGGATCTCGGATCGTCGGCGGCAAGCTGGGAGTGTCTGACCGGCAGGGTGGTCGAGCGCGGCCGCCAGTTGGTGGCCGTCGACCTGCCCGGCACGGGTCATTGCGATCCGGTCAGCGGCTCGGATCTGTCGAGCTTCGTCGACCACCTTCGGCGGGTCGTGCAACAGCTCGGGGACGAGCCCATCGACCTGGTCGGCTGCGGCTTCGGCGCCTATCTCGCCGCCAGCCTGGCCGCTGCCGAACCCGCGCTGATCTCCCGGCTGGTGCTGGAGAATCCTTTGCTGCCACCGCGTTCGGGGCCTCCGGTCAGTAGCAGAATGCCTGCCGGGATGGCCATCAGCGGTGCCGTCACCACGTTGCGCCGCGGCCGGATCAAGCAGAACGTCCTCGGCTTCTCCCGCGCCCGTGCCGTCCTCGACCAGCTGTCCAGGGCGGACCCGCAGTGGTGGGACTCGCTCTCCCGGATCACCGCGCCCACCCTGGTGCTGGGCACCGGCGCGACCGTGGCCGCCGATCGCGCCCTGCTCGACCTGCTGGCGTCCGCCATCCCGGGCTGCATCCGCAGCGACCTCGCGGGATCGAAGCGGGGTCACGCGAGTGATCCGGACGGATTCGCCGCAACGGTGCTGCCCTTCCTGGTCGCCTGACGCGGCACCGCCCTCCCTTGTGGGGGTTCGGTCATACCGGACGTCTGTCCGCGAGTGCGCTACGCACCCGGTTCTTGGGGCAGACTAGGGGTGCTCCTGAAGACAGCTCAGGAGGCGGCGTCGTAGCCGGGCCCGGTTCCGGGCGACGATGCGGGGGCAACGATTCGGGGCGGAGGACCATGAAACGGTTCGCCTGCCGTGACGTCATCCCCGGGTGTCAATTCGTCTTCACCGGTGACGATGACCAGAGCGTGCTCGACCAGGTCATCGCCCATGCCGCCGCCGACCACGGTCTGCTCAAACCACCCCTGGCCCTGGTGGAGCTGGTGGTCGCGACCACCTACACCGTCGTCCCCACCCGGCCGCGCAATCATCTTCGACTGGTCGGCGCACCGACCGACGCCGGGGACGAAGCGAACGGCATCGCGGTCGACGACGAAATGATGGGCGAAGAGGGCAGATCGGCGCTATCCGCTGCGCTGCGATCCGGAGCGCCCGCCGGTAATCCTTCGTCCGCCACTGCATCCCGACTTCCCGACCGGTCGGCCGCCGTGCTGCCGTTCCCCGGGGTGCGGTCCGGGGCACCAGCTGCCGGCGCGCACGCTGACCCGGAGATGTCAGGACTGCAGGGGTCCACAGCCCGCCATCCGTCCGCCGTTCACGACAGGTACCGGCACGAGTGCCTGTTCTACGACGGTGCCGACGAATTCGTCGAGGCACTTCTGCCGTTCGTCCTCGACGGCCTCGCCCTGCGGCAACCTGTCATGGTGGCCGTCGTCGAACCGCGCGCCTCGGCGCTGCGGAAGGCGCTCGGACCGGACGCCGAGCGGGTCACCTTCGCCGACATGGCATCACTCGGCGCCAACCCGGCGCGGATCATCCCGGCGTGGCAGGTCTTCGCGGACCGTGCCGGCGGACCGAGTCGCGGTGTGGGAGAGCCCATCTGGGCCGGACGACGGCCCGCCGAGGTGCTCGAGAGTCAACTTCACGAGGCGCTGCTCAACCTCGCCCCGGCGGAGACCACGCCGTTGTGGTTGGTGTGTCCGTACGACGTCGGCGCGCTCGACCCGCTGGCGATCCAGGAGGCCAGGCGCAGCCACCCGACCCACACCGTGGGTGACGGCAGTGTGGACAACATCGCCTATGGCGGCGTCATGCGAGCGCACGACATGTTCGCCACCCGGCTGCCGGAACCGACGGGAAGGGTGAGCACGCTGGTTCCGGTGGGCGGGGGTGACGGGGACCCGGCGGCGCAACTGCTCCGGCACGCGGCCGCGGCGGGTCTGACCGCCCGCCGATCGGCGACGCTCGCGGCCGCGGTCGACGCACTCACCAGCACGGCCGGCGGGCGGGACGTCACCGTGCGGGTCTGGCGGGAGCAGTCGGCGTTGCTGTGCCAGGTCGACGACCCGGTGATGCTGGACGATCCGCTGGTCGGCCGGTCGACCACGATGCCGACGGACGGGCCGGAGCGCGGGATCCGGCTTGCCAACGAGCTGTGCGATCTGGTGCAGGTCAGGTCGGGCGCCGCCGGAACGGCCGTTCGCCTGCACTCCTGGCTCTGAACGACTGGCTCCGGAAACCGACTTCCGATGAGCGGCTCTGATCGCCGGCCCGATCGGGTACACGTCAGCCCTCGAGATCCTCCGCTGCCATCAGCCATTCCGTTTCAACCGACGCGATCTCGGCGCGCAGCGTCTTGAGTTCCGCCGACAGTTGCCCCGCGGCACCGTAGTCCGCGCCTGCGGCGGCGAGCCGGTCGTGCAGGCCGGACTCCTTGCGCTGCAACGATTCCAGCTTGCGCTCCAGCCGCTGCAGGTCCTTGCGCGAGCAGCCTCTGCCGAGCCGGGTCGGGGCGCGGCGTCACATCCGCGGAGGGCGGCGTCGCGCCCGCCGACGGTCACTGTCGGCGGCGGCCGCAGGCGCGGCACGGCCGTCAGCTCGTCGTCGGCGCGACGCTGAGGTACTCGTCGACTCCGCCCGGCAGGTGGGTGATCTTGCCGTCACCCGAGCAGCGCCACCGTCGTGTCGGCGACCCGCTCGATCAGGTAGCGGTCGTGGCTGACCACCAGCAGGGTGCCCGGCCAGGAATCGAGCAGATCCTCGAGCGCGGCCAGCGTGTCGGTGTCCAGGTCGTTGGTCGGTTCGTCCAGCACGAGCACGTTGGGTTCGGCCATCAGGATCCGCAGCAGCTGCAGCCGGCGGCGCTCGCCGCCGGACAGCTCGCCGACCCTCGTCCACTGGTGGGTCTTGGTGAAGCCGAACCGCTCGGCCAGCTGGCCCGCGGTGAGCATCTTGCCGCCGAGCTCGACGACCCCGGCGATCTGCGTCACCGCCTCGAGCAGCCGCAGCTCGCCGGGCAGTTCGGCGACCTCCTGCGAGAGGTAGCCGAGGCGCACGGTGGAGCCGATCTTCGACCGGTCCCGCCGGCCGGCGGCCGTTCGCCGACCAGGATGCGCAGCAGGGTCGACTTGCCCGAGCCGTTGATGCCGACGACGCCGATCCGGTCGCCCGGGCCGACCAGCCAGGTGACGTGGTCGAGCAGCGTGCGGCTGCGTGCCGTCGACGGCGGTGACCGGACGCCGGTGACGTCCTTCAGCTCCAGCACGTCCTTGCCCAGCCGGCGCCGGGCGAAGGCGTGCAGCTCCACCGAGTTTCGCGGCTCCGGTTCGCCGGCGATGATCGCCTCGGCGGCCTCGATCCGGTACCGCGGCTTCGACGGTGCGGGCCGGCGGCCCGCGCCGCAGCCAGGCCAACTCCTTGCGCGCCAGGTTCTTTCGTCGTTCCTCGGCCGCCTGGTCGAGCCGCAGCCGCTCGGCGCGGGCGAAAACCCAGTCCGAGTAGCCACCCTCGCGGCCGAGCACCGCGGCGTCGACCACCTCCCAGGTGGAGGTGGCGATCGCGTCGAGGAACCAGCGGTCGTGGGTGACGGCGACGACGGCGCCCGACCTCGCCCGCAGGTAGCGCGGCGAGCCAGGCCACGGCCTCGATGTCGAGATGGTTGGTGGGTTCGTCCAGCAGCAACAGGTCGGCGTCGGTGACCAGCGCGGCGCCGAGCGAGACCCGGCGCTGCTCGCCACCGGACAGGCTGCCGACCAGCGAGTCCAGCCCGATGTCGCGCAGTCCCAGCCCGGCCAGCACGCCCCGGACGGCGCTGTCGGACGCCCAGGCGTGCTCCGCGTCGCCGAAGGAGTGCAGCACCGCCGTCGCGCACCGTGATGCCATCCGGCGAAGATCCGAAGTCTGCGAGACGAACGCGACCGAGGTCCCCGCTGGCTGAACGAGACCCGGCCCGTGTCGGGCTGGTCCAGCCCGGCCAGCAGCCGCAGCAGCGTCGTCTTGCCGGAACCGTTCAATCCCAGCACGCCGATGCGATCGCCGGTCTGCACGCCGAGGGACACCTGCTCAGCACAGTGCGGATGCCATGCGTGACGCTGGCGGCTTCGATGTTGACCAGATTGGCCATCAGTGCCGCACCGCGGGCGTCGATCCGATGAGCCTGGCGCCGGGCGCCGGACCCGACGGCCATCCGCACCGTCCGGCAGGTTCCGGACCCGGCGAGTTCGGCGGCCACCCCGCCGGCGGACTCGGCATCGGCGCAGAGCAGCGCCACGGTCGGCCCTGAGCCGGACACCACACCGCCCAGCGCCCCCGCGGCGATTCCGGCCCGCAGCGTCCGGCGCAGGCCCGGCTGCAGCGAGATGGCGGCGGCCTGCAGATCGTTGCCGAGCGCGGCCGCCGACCGCGGCCGGGTCGCCGCTGGCCAGCGCCGCCAGGATGTCGGTGACCGGCACCGACCCGCGGCGGGGTCGAATCGGCGCGGAGCCGGTCCAGCTCGGCGAACACGGCGGGGGTGGACAGACCCCTCGTCGGCCAGCGCCAGCACCCAGTGCAGCGGGGTGCGGGCCAGGACCGGGGAGAGCCGGTCGCCGCGGCCGGTCCCGACGGCGGTGCCGCCGGTCAGCGCGAACGGCACGTCGGCCCCGATCTCGGCGCCGATCTGCGCCAGCTCGCCGCGGCCGATGTCCAGCCCCCAGAGCGCCGCGCACCCGACCAGCGCGGCGGCGGCGTCGGCGCTGCCGCCGGCCATCCCGCCGGCCACCGGGATCTGCTTGGCGATCTCGATGGCGACCGGTCCGCCCAGCCGCGGTGCGCTTGGCCAGCAGCCGGGCCGCGACCCCGGCGAGGTTCTTCGCGCCGGCCGGGACCCCGTCGGCGGGCACGGTGCGCACCGAATGCCGCTCGGCCGCCGTGATGGTCAACTCGTCGGCGAGGTCGACGGCGTGGAACACCGTCACCAGGTCGTGGTAGCCGTCCGGCCGGACGTCGCCGACCGCGAGATGCAGGTTGATCTTCGCGGGCGCCCGAACCCGGACAACCGCGGCCGCCGCGGTCTCCGGTGACTGCGCCATCATTCGGGCTCCACCGCGTCGATCGCCTCGGCGGTGAGCGCGATCCGGGCGAAGTCGTCGACCGCGAGCACCTCGCCACGCGCCGACGGGTCGACACTTGCCCTGGTCAGCACGCGCCTCGGCGTAGGCGGGCGAGCCGGCCCAGCCGGCCAGCGCGGACCGCAGCGTCTTGCGGCGCTGCGCGAAGGCGGCGTCGATGACCGCGAACACGGCTGCGCGGTCGCCGGTGCGCGGTCCTCGGGGCGCCGCTCGAACGCGACCAGTGCGGAATCCACCCCCGGTACGGGCCAGAACACCGAACGGCTGATCGATCCGGCCCGGCGGGCGGTGCCGTACCAGGCCGTCTTCACGCTGGGCGAGCCGTAGGTCTTGGATCCCGGCCCGGCGACGAGCCGATCCGCGACCTCGGCCTGCACCATGACCAGCACCCTGCCGGAGCGTCGGGACCTCGGCGAGCAGGCGCAACAGGACGGGCACAGCAACGTTGTACGGCAGATTCGCCACCAGCGCGGTCGGGTACTCGGGCGCGGCCAGGTCGCTGGTGGGCAGGGCGAGCCGGTCCGCCGTGACCAGCAGGGCGTCCTCGGTGATCACCTGCAGCGCAGCCGCGTGCCGGGGTGCGTGTGCACGGATCGTGTGCGGCAGCAGCTCGGCGAGCCGTGGGTCGATCTCGACCGCGGTGACCGCCGCGGCGACGTCGAGCAGGCCCAGGGTGAGCGAGCCGAGACCCGGCCCGACCTCGAGCACATGATCGGTGGACCGGAGATCAGCGGCAGCCACGATGCGCCGCACCGTGTTGCCATCGATGCACGAAGTTCTGCCCGAGCGATTTCGTCGGGCGCAGGTCGAGCTGCTCGGCCAGCCGACGGATCTCGGCGGCACCGAGCAGGCTCACCGGAGAACGATCGGACACAACGATCATCCTCACACGATCCGGGGGCGCCATCGACCGTCCGCGCCGCGTCGCCGGGCGTCGCCCCGGATCCTTGCCGGGAATGGACCGTCCGCGGCCGTGTCCGCCCGGTCCACCGTGCCGAGCGCAACACAGGCCCCGACCGGGCGGTCGGGGCCTGTGCTGGCATTGCTCTGTTGGCGCTCGACGAGCTGTACGCCTCGGCTGGTGCTACCGGTCAGCCGGCCGGCGGCCCACTGGCCGCGTAACCGCACAGCCAGGGCTCGAGCCCCCGCTGCTGATACAGCAACTTGGCGCGCTGGAGCTGCTCCTCCGGCCCGGCGTCACCCGGGTTGCCGATGCCGCCGACGGACTGCCAGGTCGGCAGGTCGAACTGGAAGAGGCCGTAGGTGGACAGGAAACCGGCCGGGTTGTTCACGGCCTTCGGGTTGTTGGTGGACTCGCAGTAGGCCAGCCCGTCCCAGTTGACGCCGAACTCGGTGTCGTGGAAGAAGACGCGGCTGCCCTGGACATCAAGACCGGACTTGGTCCCGACGTGAACCTGATTCGGCGTCGGCTCGGTGACCGTGGTACGCGAGACCTCCTTACGAGAGGTCACCTTGCCGTTGACGGTGGTCACCTGGATGACGACCTTCTGCTTTCCTGGCTTCCCCTGGCCGCGACCACCGTCGATCCCTTGTCCAGCTTCGGATCGTCGGTGCGAACGTCCTTCGGCGCGATGGCGACCGTCTGCGTGACTGTCTTGACGGTGACCCTGGAGACCTTGATCTGCTGGCCGTCTTGACCGCGGTCGTGAGCGCCGGCTCGGTGGTGTCGGCGGAGCCGAGGGTGATCTCCCTGCTCCTTCAGCACGTCGGCGACGGTCTTGGCTCCGGTCTGACCTTCTTGGCGGGGCGGCCGGCGTCGGAGAGCGGAGACGGTGCGCAGGGCGTTCGCGGTCAGCTCCAGGCCGCCCAGCGGGATCTCCCGGGAACGGTCGGCGGACAGGTCCAGTGCCGCGGGGTCCTGGCCGAGCTGGACCAGCGCCTGATCGACGGTGTCAGCCGTCGTCCAGACCTGGCGCTGCTGGCCGTTGATGGTCAGGGTGAGCGGGCGGGCCCGCTCGAGCGCGATGTGCGAGCCGTCGGAGATGGTGGCGTCGGCAGCGGGGGCAACAAGGTCGTGCTCACCGACCTGCAGGCCGGCCGTGGCCAGCGCGCCGTCCACCGAGCTGGCGAGCGTGGTGACCTGCTGCTGCTGGCCGTCGACGGTGATGACGACCTCCTTGCTCATGGCGGCGGCGGTTCCGCCACCCACACCGAGCAATCCGATGGACGCTGCGGCGGCGATGAGCAGCCCCTTACGGCCCAGGCCGCGACGGCGCTTCGAATCGGTCGGGTCAACTGCGGTGCTGCTGTCAAGGTTCGTGTCGGCGGTCGTCGGCGCCTCGGCGCTAACGTTGTCGGCGGGTTTGTTCACGTCACATCCGATGTCGTTGATCTCTTCCCGGGCAGGGCAGGAGTCAGCGCGAAATTCTGATGGTTCTGCGCTCGGGGCTCGCCGGTCCTCGAGCGCCGCGGGTCTGAATCCGCCCGCACTCCTGCTCGACCGCTGCCCTGCATGACTCCGGAGAATGACCCATCCGGCTTCTATCACGAAACAGTAACGAGGACGATGTGCATGCACAATACTTGCGGACGCATTGGTGCTTCGATTAGCTCACAGTGCTGAGCGCAAATACACCAGAGCCCCGATTCCGGGTAGGAATCGGGGCTCTGGTGTGAACTACATCTCTTGATGAATGACGCCGTTCGCATCATTCAACGGCGGCTCGATCAGCCGGCACCGCCGCACGCCCACGGCGAGGTTCCGCGGCTGGCGTACAGGTTCTCGGCCACAGCGATCTGCTGCTCACGCGAAGCGAGGTCGGGCCGCGAGGCGTAAGCGCCGCCACCCGCACTCATCCAGGTCTGGATATCGAACTGCAGGCCACCGTAGTAGCCGTTACCGGTATTGATGGACCAGTTGTTGGTCGACTCGCAATTCGCAATACCGTCCCAGTTGACCCCGGAGGAACCGGAGGACGCGGGGGCCGGGTCCGCGGCGGCGGCGGGGGCGGGCTCGGCAGCCGCCGGAGCCTGGCTGCTGGAATCAACGGCCGATGAATCGCTGGAAGAGTCGCTTGCCGCGACCTGCGCGACCTCGGGTTGGGCGACGACGACCTCGCGGGTACCGACAGCGACGACGGTGGCCTTCGCGGGGACGAGGGCGGTGCGGGCTGATTTCCTTCTTGGCGGTCTGCTTGCCGTTGACCTTGGTCACCTCGTACGTGACCTTGTCCTTGCCTGCAGTGCCCTGCTGGGTGACGGTGGTGGTGCCGGCGTCGAGCGAGTCGTCCTGGACCTGCTGGTCGGCGGGCTGCGCGACCGCAACCGCTTCGCGGATCTTGGTCTTGGCACGCGGGTGACGGTGACCTTGAGCCCGTTGGTGACCGGCGTGTTCGCGGCGGGCTTGACGGTGTCCAGCGGCCCGAGCGCGATCTTGCGCTCCTTGAGCAGGTCGCCGACGGTCTTGGCGGAGCGTCTTCACCGAGACGGCCTTCTTGCCGGCCTCGGAAACCGCGGCGCTGTAGCAGCGTGAGTGCGCTGACGGTCAGGCCGTCGGTCGGGATCTCGCGGTTACGGTCGGCCGAGAGCTTGAAGGCGGCGGGGTTCTGGCCGAGCTCGGCGAGCGCCTCTTCGACGGTGGTCTGCGGTGGTCCAGACCTCGCGGGTCTTTCCGTCGATGGTCAAGGTGAGCAACCGACCACGCTCGACCACGATCTGCGAGCCGTCGGAGATGGCGGTGTCGACGGCCGGGGCGACCGAGTCGTGCTCGGAGACGGTCAGGCCGGCTGACTCGAGGGCGCCGTCAACGGAACCGGCGAGGGTGCCGACTTCCTGCTGCTGGCCGTCGACGGTGAGGGACACCGTCTTGTGGGAGGAGGCGGCGACTCCGCCGCCTGCGACCAACGCGACGACGAGCGCGGCGACGCCGACCAGGACGGGCTTGCGCAGGTTGCGCCCGGTCGAGGTGGTGCGGGTGGTGCTGTCGTTGTCGACCGAATCTGTGGTCGGCTCGAGGGTGTCGGTGGCGGCAGCGTGCAGCTCCATCGGTGGTGTCGGCGGAGGCGAACTGGTCGTCGTTGGAAGCCAAGGTTTCATCCATAAGGGTGGTGGTGTCCGGGCAGGGGCTCGAGGCCGTCGTTGTGCATCAGGTTCTTCATCCCCGGATACAGCACAGGTCGATTTCGGCGGGCCACAACGCGGCTCCGAATGTGTTCCGAATACCGTTTCGTATTTATGCCCTACAACCTGATGCGACGAGCTGGAGGATTTCCCATCCCAGCTGCTATTACAAAACGATAAAGGACCTGCAGCGTTTTGACAGACCTTCGAACGCAAACTGTGGCGTAGCTGACACCCCCTACAGGACCGATACACGGTATCAGTTGAGCACGATCAGCCTCCTCGGATGGCGTATTGTGCCCGCTCGCCCCGGCTGTTCCGGAACCAATCACAGGACGGTAACGGGCCGTTATCACCAAGACCTTTACTTTGATGCAAATCGTCCGCTCGTGGCTGGTCAACAGTGGTGCGCCGGGCTGTCAGCGGCGGTCGTCCGGCGGTCCTGCGGGGCGTTGGCAGGTGGTGCTGGCGGTGATGGTGCGTGGTGCGGGCGATGGCTCAGCCGGCCGCGTAGCCACAGGCCCAGGGCGAAAGTCCGCGAGCTGCGTAGACCCGCTCGGCGATGGCGATCTGCTGGTCCTTGGTGGCCAGGTCGGCCCGCGGCGCGTACTCGCCGCCGCCGTTGCTCGAGCCAGGTGCCGATGTCGAACTGCAGGCCGCCGTAGTAGCCGTTGCCGGTGTTGATCGACCAGTTGTTGCCCGACTCGCAGGTCGCGATGGCGTCCCAGTTGACGCTCCATCCGCCGCTGGGCGCCGGCGGCGCCGCCGGGGCGGGCGCAGGTGCCGGAGCGGGGGCAGGTGCGGGAGCGGGGGCAGGTGCAGGTTCCGGCGCCGGCGCGGGTTCCGGCGCCGGGGCAGGATCTGCCGGAGCGGGCGCGGGTTTGGGCGCTGCTGCGCGAACCGGCGGCGGCGGAGGCGGTGGCTGCTTGGTCCCGACGGCGGTGATCGTCGGGGTCGCCTCCGCGACGGTCTTGCGGCTGACCTCGGCGCGTGCCCCGTCCTTGCCGTTGGTGACCGTCGTCCGGTAGGTGACCTCCACGACGCCCGGTTGTCCCTGCTGGACGACCTCGGTGCTACCGACCAGCAACGAGTCGTCGTCGCGGGTCTGGTCGGCCGGCTGCGCCACCGGCTGCTGCACGACGTCGGTGCGGTAGGCAATCCTTGTCACCACGACGTTCAGGCCGTCTTTGAGCGGCGTCTTGACCGCCGGGCTGACGGTGTCGTCCTTACCCAGCTTCACACCCGCCGTCGTCAATGCATCGGCGACCGTGGAACCGTCGACCACCTTCTTGACGGGACGATCGGTGCCCGCCTTCACCGTGACGGTCGGAAGGGTGCGGATCGTGATCGACGCGCCCTCGGTGATCGGGGCGGTGAGCGCCACCGACACCCGCTGATTCGCCGCAGGGCTCAACCCGTTCTCGGCGAGGAAAGCACCGACCGTCTTGGCCGTGGTGTCGAAGTCCTTCGACGTGGCCCCGGCCTTCACCGTGACCGAACGCAGGGTGTCGCGCGATGATCGTCAGTCCGTCCAGCGGGATGCCCCTGGAGCGATCGGCCGAAAGCTTGAGGTCCGAAGGGTTCTGTCCGAGCTCGGCGAGTGCCTTGTCGACGGTCGTTGCCGTGGTCCAGACCTCGCGGGTCTTTCCGTCGATGGTCAGCGTCAGCAGCCGTCCGCGCTGCACCACGATCTGCGATCCGTCGGTGATCTCCGCATCGGGCGTCGGGGCGAGCGAGTCGTGCTCGGCCACGGTCAGCCCGGCGGCGCCCAGCGCCCCATCGACCGACCCGGCGAGTGTGGAGACCTCCTGCGGAACTCCGTCGACAGAAATGGTGACCGTCTTGTGCATGGCTGCATAGGTGCCGCCACCGGCAGCGAGCAGACAGACGACGGCCGCGGCCGCGACAAGGACGGGCCGGCGCCAGCGGCTACCGCCGGCGACCGGGGTGACCGGCGGAACGTCGCCGGCGTCGTCGGTGCCGGCGGCCGCGGTGGTTGCGTCGTCCGTGCTGACGTCATCAGCGGCTGCCTGATCAGCGGATGCCTGATCACTGGCCATGGCGGTCGCGCCTGCGGCGGTCGTTGCGCCGCCGGACCCGCCGGTCTCTTCAGCGTCGTCACGCCGGCGATGGGCACCCCGGCGGCGGGCGGCGTCGGATTCGGCGACCGCAAGTTCGGGGGATGCCGAATCGGGCGATGCCGAATCGGGCGATGCCGATTCGGCATCGGCAAGGTGGGCGTCGTGAGTGAACAGCTCCCCGCCGGCACCGGAGCCGAGCCGGTGGAGAACGGTCTGCGGATCGGATTCGTTGCTGGCAGAGGGGTCGGCCGGGGAGCCGTCGGAGCCGAGTTGGTCGTGCGTCGTGGTCACGTCAGATCCGAACGTCGTCGCTCCCGAGCAGGGGTCAGCGGGCACGACCGGGCGCATCCGGACGCCGTCAAAGGGCGTCAAGGGCACCAAAAAAGCAGGGCCCGTCCCCGGCGTGATGGTCGGTCAGATCTCCGACCCTGTCGACGCCGCCGACAAGTCCTGCCCCAGGTCGCACCCGGGACTTCCCCATCCCGGCTGTCATCACGGGAGGGTAACGACGAGAGCACGAACCGGCAACCAAAGCTGTCTTTAGTCAAGGCTCGGACCGTTCGCTGGACGAGTCGTCGCTGACCTCGCGCCGATACGGGCAAATCGGGCAAACCGTACACACTGCGTGTGGTGAACGTCACCTGCTCGCAGAGTTGGGCCACAGTCCTGGACGCGGATGCCGGCCAGCGCGCGCACCGTGTAGGGCAGCGCGTACGGCTCGTTGCGCTTCCCCCGGTGCGGATGCGGGGTCAGGAACGGGGCATCCGTCTCGACCATCAGCAGCTCGTCCGGCACGACGTCCGCCGCCGCGGCCAGGTCGCGCGCATTGCGGAAGCTCACCGGACCGGCGAACGACAGGTGGTAGCCCGGCTCGACGCAGATCCGCGCCATCGCGACATCGCCGGAGAAGCAGTGGAAGATCACCCTGTCCGGCGGCCCCTCGGCCCGGAGGATCGCCAGCACGTCGTCGTGCGCGTCCCGGTCGTGGATCATCAGCGGCTTGCCCAGCCGCTTGGCCAGGTCGATGTGCCAGGCGAACGCCTCCGCCTGCACTGCGTGCGGGGCGGCGTCCCAGTAGTGGTCCAGCCCGGTCTCGCCGATCGCCACCACCCGCGGATCGGCCGCCAGTCGCTCGAGTTCGGCGCGGGCCGTCGTCGTCCAGCTGGTCGGCCCGGGTCGGGTGCAGGGCGACCGCCGCGTAGAGGTCCGGATGCCAGCCCGGCCGCGTCGACCACCCAGCGAGCGGAGGCCAGGTCGTCGGCGACGGTCACCACCTGACGAACCCCGACCGCCGCCGCCCTGGCCATCGCGGCGGCGACATCGTCGGCGTTGTCGCACCCGCAGGCGTCCAGGTGGGTGTGCGCGTCGACCACCGGCGCCGGGCAGCGGCTCCGGCGGCGGGACCATCGGTCGCTCCGCGACCGCCGGGTGTGGCGTGCCGGTCACTCGCTCCTCCCCCGGTGCGGCCGGGGAGTGCGCCCACCCGCGTTGCCTGCGGTTGCGTGATCATGCAGCCCAGCACAGGTTCTCGGGCGTGTCGTCGGCTGTCGCCTGCTGGGCTGCATGATCACCTCCGCAATCGGGGCTGCCGGCACTCAGGCGATCGGCGCCCAGGAGGGGCCGGTCTCGCCGAGCTTCGGGTCCAGCTTGGTGAACAGCGGGGTCGGCTTGGCCAGCGGCCGCCCGACCTCGATGTCGCGCCGCCGCCAGACCGCCTGCTCGGCGGCGTAGTCGCCGGTGAGCACCGGGTAGTCGACCGGACCTCGGGCACCCCGACGCCCTCGACGTCGTCGTCGAAGTCGGTGACCTCACGGATCTCCGGCTGCGCGGCCCAGACGCCTCCGCCGCCGAGCGCCTCGAACACCTGCTGCGAGGAATGCGGCAGGAACGGCGTCAGCAGGGTCTTGGCGTCGTCCACCACCTGCAGCGCGGTGTGCAGCACGGTCGCCTGCCGCTCCGGGTCGTCGCCGAGCTTCCACGGTTCGGACTCGGAGATGTACTTGTTGGCCAGACCCGCCACCCGCATCGCCTCGCCGGAGGCCTGCCTTGAACCGGCTGCGGGCCAACAGCTCTCCGACCGTGTCGAACGCCTGCTCGGCTGCCTGCAGCAGTTCGGCGTCCAGATCCGTGCGCGGCCCGGGCTGCGGGATCTGCGCCGAAGTTCTTGTGCGCCATCGAGATCGACCGGTTGACCAGGTTGCCCCACTCGTTGGCGAGCTCGAAGTTGGTGCGCCGCACGAACTCCTCCCAGGTGAAGTCGGCATCCTGGTTCTCCGGACCGGCCGCCGCGATGAAGTACCGCAGCGCATCGGGCCCGTACTCGCGGAGGAAATCCCCGACATAGATCACGGTCTTGCGGGACGTGGAGAACTTCGATCCGCTCATCGTCAGGAATTCGCTGGACACCACCTCGGTGGGCAGGTTGAGCGCACCCAGCGTCCCGGCAGCGCCGCCGCGCTCGCCCTTACCGTCGTAGGCCAGCAACTCCGCCGGCCAGATCTGCGAGTGGAAGGTGATGTTGTCCTTGCCCATGAAGTAGTACGCACGGGCCGCCGCGTCGCCGCCCTGCCACCAGCGCTGCCAGGCCTCCGGGTCCGGCTTGCCGTGATTCGCCGTACCGGCGCGCCCATTCGATCGACGCCGACAGATACCCGATGACGGCGTCGAACCAGACGTAGAGCTTCTTGTCCGGCCGGTCCCGCCAGCCGTCCAGCGGAACCGGGATGCCCCAGTCGATGTCCCTGGTCATCGCCCGCGGCCGCAGGTCGTCGAGCAGGTTCAGCGAGAACCGCAGCACGTTCGGCCGCCAGTCGGTGCGGGTCTGCAGCCACGCGCCGAGCGCGCCGGCCAGCGCCGGAAGGTCGAGGAAGTAATGCTCGGACTCGGTGAAAATCGGCGTCTCGCCGTTGATCCGGGAACGCGGGTTGATCAGGTCGATCGGGTCGAGCTGGTTGCCGCAGTTGTCGCACTGGTCGCCGCGGGCGCCGTCATACCCGCAGATCGGGCAGGTGCCCTCGATGTAGCGGTCGGGCAGCGTGCGGCCGGTCGACGGCGAGATGGCCGACATCGTGGTCTTCGGCACGAAGTAGCCGTTGCGGTGCACGGTGCGGAACAGCTCCTGCACGACCGCGTAGTGGTTGCGGGTGGACGTCCTGGTGAACAGGTCGTAGGACAGCCCGAGGCCCTGCAGGTCGCCGACGATCACCCGGTTGTACCGGTCGGCCAGTTCCCGGGCCGGGACGCCCTCGGCGTCGGCCTGCACCAGGATCGGGGTGCCGTGCTCGTCGGTGCCGGACACCATCAGGACGTCGTTGCCGGCCATCCGCTGGTAGCGGGAGAAGACGTCGGCGGGGACGCCGAAACCGGAGACGTGGCCGATGTGCCGGGGGCCGTTGGCGTAGGGCCAGGCCACCGCTGTCAGGACGGGCGAGCTCATTCCGATCAGGTTAGTGGTCGCATTCGCGCGGCGCGGACATCCTTGCCGGCCGCAGGTGCACCCCACTGGTGTTGATCATGACCAGACTCGCACGATCACGCCGCGACACGCCGCACGTACCGCGACCTCTGCCATGATCAACAACCGAGGACGCCGCGCGAACACCACCGCCGTCACACAGTGGCCGGATGCACCTCGAACGTGAACCCGTTGGCACGCAGCCGCCGGGTCAGGGCCCCGTTCATCGCCGTCGCCGGGGTGAGCACGCCCGCCGTCGCAGGCAGGTCGTCGACAGCCAGACAGAGGGCGGATTCGCTCAGCATGACCGACGTCGCCTGGTAACCGGGGTCGCCGGACGCGGCCACCACGGCGGTGTAGCGGGCGCCGGTGGTGCTGACACCGCGGATCTCCACCCGGAAACGTCCTTCGCGGCGCGCCTTCTCGTTCGGCCCGTCACCGGGGGCCGGCAGGATCCGGTCCAGCACCGGCCGGCTGAGCCGGTTCGCCAGGCCGGCCGCCAGTGCCCCGGTGCCGAGCGCGACACCGGCGGCGGTGACGGCACCGAGCGGTGACGTACCGGTCCGGACGACCTCCCGGTACCGCAGTTCGCGTCCGTAACGGTGCCCCTGCAGCGCATTGCTGCGCCGGACGACTTTGGAATTGAACGACGACATGACGAACGGGGCGACCCAGCTCCCGTCGTCGAGCCGCTCGGTGAGAAACGCGTCGGATTGCGGGCCGAGATCGGGCTCGGCCCCCCGCGCCGGGCTGAAGAGGTACGGATCGGCGAGCCGCCGACGGAGCGCAGGGTCCGCCCGCCCGGCATCGATGATGCCGCGCAGCGAATCGATGGTGCCGCCGCTGATCCCGCCCTGGATCGAGACGACCACCAGCGTGGCCTGCGCAAGTTCGCCGGCACCATCCGCGATCACCCGGTCCGCCAACATCTGCACGCCCAGATCGGATGGCACGGAGTCGAAGCCGCAGGAGTGCACGATCCGGGCGCCGGTGCGGGTCGCGACGTCCTGTACCGCGTCGATGCTGTCCCTGACGAAAGTCGGTTCGCCTGTCAGGTCCGCGTAGGCGGTGCCTGCCGCAGCGCAGGCCCTGACCAGCGGCAGCCCGTGCTGCGCATACGGCCCTACCGTGCTGACGACGACCCGGGCGGACGCGGCGAGCGCTCCGACGGCGTCCTCGTCCGAGGAGTCGGCGACAATGACCGGCCAGTCGACGCCCAGGTCCCGCTGGAGCTCGGCAAGCCGGTCCTTCGAGCGGCCGGCCAGCCCCACCCGCACCGCGCCGAGGTCCACCGAGGCGAGTCGCTGCGCGACCAATCGCCCGACGAACCCCGTCGCACCGAACAGCACGACATCGAGGTCTGCTTCGCTCACCGGCCCGACAGTACAAACATCGGAGCAGCTACCGCGGGTCCGGGTCGGGCTCGGCAAATGACGACGAGTCCGGTCCCGGCCGCGTCCACCGCGCTGATCAGCTCCCGGCGGGAGGCGCCTGGTTGACGCCCGGAGTGGGGCCGTCCTCCCGGACCTCCGTGCGGTCCCGGACCACAGCGTGTGGAAGGTGCCCGTCCTTGTCGATCCGCTTGTAGGTGTGCGCGCCGAAGAAGTCACGCTGACCCTGGATCAGCGCGGCCGGCAGCCGCTCCGAGCGCAGGCCGTCGTAGTACGACAACGCCGCCGCGAAGCCCGGGGTCGGGATGCCGGACTGGGCCGCACCCGCGACCACCCGCCGCCAGGAATCCTGCGCATGTGGTGATCGCGTCGGTGAAGTACGGCGCCAGCAGCAGCGACGCCGGGATCTCGACCCCGGTGGCCACGTCGTAGGCCTCGGTGATCCGGTTCAGGAACTTGGCCCGGATGATGCAGCCGCCGCGCCAGATCCGCGCCACCGCACCGACATTGATGTCCCAGCCGTACTCCGCGGCGCCGGCGAAGATCTCGTCCAGACCCTGCGCGTAGGCGACGATCTTCGACGCGTACAGCGCGATCCGGACGTCCTCGATGAACTGCCGTCCTTATCCTTGACCTCCCAGCGCCGTTCGGCCCGGGCAGCTTGCCGGCGGCGGCCGCACGCTGCGCCGCGGCGAGGAGGACAGCCCGCGGGCGAACACCGCCTCGGCGATGCCGGACACCGGGATGCCCAGGTCGAGCGCGGTCTGCACGGTCCAGGTGCCGGTGCCCTTCATCCCGGCGGCGTCGAGCACGACGTCGACGAACGGCTTGCCGGTCGTCGGCGTCGACCTGCGCGCAGCACCTCGGCGGTGATCTCGATCAGGAACGAATCCAGATCGCCCTTGTTCCACTCGCCGAAGATGTCGCCGATCTCGGCCGGGGTCAGCCCGGCGCCGCGGCGCAGCAGGTCGTAGGCCTCGGCGATCAGCTGCATGTCGGCGTACTCGATGCCGTTGTGCACCATCTTCACGAAATGCCCGGCGCCGTCGGTGCCGATGTGGGTGCAGCACGGCGCGCCGTCGACGTGCGCGGAGATCTTCTCCAGGATCGGGCCGAGCGACTCGTACGACTTGGCCGACCCGCCGGGCATGATCGACGGGCCGTTCAGCGCGCCCTCCTCGCCGCCGGAGACACCGCAGCCGACGAAGTGGATGCCCTTCTCCTGCAACGCCGCCTGCCGGCGCCGGGTGTCCTCGAACTTGGCGTTGCCGCCGTCGATGATGATGTCGCCCGGCTCGACCAGCTCGGCCAGCTCATCGATGACGGCGTCCGTCGGGCCGCCGGCCTTCACCATGATCAGGATCTTGCGCGGCACCGCCAGCGACGCGACGAAATCGGCCGACGATCCGACGGCACGAACGTGCCGTCGCCGCCGATGCTCGTCGATCAGCGCCTTGGTCTTGGCGTGCGACCGGTTGTGCACCGCGGTGACGAAACCGTTGCGGGCGAAGTTGCGGGCCAGGTTGGACCCCATCACGGCGAGACCGGTGACGCCGATCTCGGCCTTGGGGGGTCGCGGTGGTCGCAGATCGGTCATTTCCAGGCCTCCGGGCAGCGGGTCGACGGTGCGGACGAGCCTCAGCCTTCCGCACCGTGGGGAGCGCCGCACGCGCGGGGTACCCGTGGCCGCCCGCCCCGAGGGACGAGCCCGTTCGGGGCTGTCAGCCGGTGATCGCGGCCTTCACTGCGGCGGAGATCCGCGCGCCGTCGGCGCGCCCGCGCAGCAGCGGCCTGCACCTGCTTGATGATCGGCCCCATCTGCCGCATGGTGACCGGTGCGCCGGTGTCCGCGCGCACCTGCTCGACGGCCGCGGTGACCAGGGAGCCGAGCTCGGCGTCGGTCCAGCGGGGTCGGCAGGTAGCCGGACAGCACCGCTGCCTCGGCCTCCTCCTGGGCGGCCTGCTCGGCACGCCCGGCGCCGGCGAAGGCCTCTGCCGCTTCTCCGCGTTTGCGGACCTCCTTGGCCAGCACCGCCTGCACCTCGGCGTCGGTCAACTCCTTTGCGGTGCTGCCGGACGACCTCCGCGGTGGTGACGGCGGCCAGCGCCATCCGCAGGGTCCCGGTGGTCAGGGTGTCCCTGGCCTTCATGGCGGTGGTGAGGTCCGCACGCAGGCGGGCCTTCAGGGTTGCCGCGCCGCTGCTGTCGGTCATGTCGCTCATTTCCTCGATGGTTCCGGTTCGCCACCAGCGGCACCGTGCGCCGCGGCCTGGTCCAGAACAGTTTCAGGATGCCGCTTGACAGTCAAAGCTAATGGCATTAGCTTTAGGGCTATGACAACAAGCCAAGCGGACGGAGTCCACTCATGACCACCAACACCACCACCCAGTACCTCGACCGCGGCGAGGGCCGGATCGCCTACGACGTGACCGGCAGCGGACCGCTGGTCGTCGCGGTCCCCGGGATGGGCGACCTGCGCAGCAGCTACCGGCACCTGGCGCCGGCGCTGGTCGACGCGGGCTTCCGGGTCGCGACCATGGATCTGCGCGGTCACGGCGACAGCGACACCACCTTCAGCCGCCTACGACGATCCGGCCGCCGCGTCCGACGTCATCGCGCTGATCGAACACCTGGGCGGTCCGGCCCTGGTGATCGGAAATTCGATGGGCGCCGCCGCGGCGGTCATCGCCGCGGCCGAGCAGCCTGAACTGGTCAGCCGGTCTGGTGCTGGTCGGCCCGTTCGTCCGCAACCTGCCGGCGCCGGCCTGGCAGCGCCTGATGTTCCGGGCGATGATGGGCGGGCCGTGGGCCAGGCTGGCCTGGCTTTCCTACTACCCGAGCCTTCTTCCCCACCCGCAAGGATGCGGACTACACCGAGCACCGGGCAGCGATCGGCGCGGCACTGGCCCGCCCCGGCTACGGCCGGGCATTCCGGGCGACCACGCACGTCTCGCACGCACCCGCCGAGGCAGCGCTGGACAAGGTGTCGACGAACGTGCTGGTGGTGATGGGCAGCAAGGACCCGGACTTCCCCGATCAGCAGGCCGAGGCGGAGTGGATCGCGCGACCGGCTGCGGCGGGCGCGTCGTCGATGATTCCCGGACGCCGGCCACTACCCGCAGTCCGAGTTTCCCGAGCTGACCACACCCGCCGTGCTGGAGTTCGCACGGACGGTCGCGGCCGGACGTACGGATGCCTAGGGCGGGTCTGTCGCGAGCGGTCATCGCCGGCGACGCTGCCGAACTTGCCGACGAAAGTGGTTGGGATCAGCTCACTCTCGCTGCGGTGGCGGCCAGGTTCGGTGTCCGTCAGCCCAGTCTGTACAAGCACGTAGCCGGCCTGGGCGAGCTTCGCCGAGACGTCTCGGTGCTGGCCGCTCAGGAACTGCATCACGAACTCACGGCGGCGGCCGTCGGCAAGTCCGGGGCGGACGCCCTGCACGCCATGGCGGGGGCCTACCGCACGTTCGCCAAGAAGCACCCCGGTCGTTACGAGGCCTGCGTGATCGCGCCGCCGCCCGGCGACATCGAGTACCAGCAGGTGGCCGAGCGCGGTGGTCGGCACCATTGCCGCGGTCCTGCGCGGGTACGGGCTGGACGGGCGATGACGCGATCCACGCCATCCGCGGCCTGCGGGCGCTGATGCACGGCTTCGTCTCGTTGGAGGCCGCGGGTGGATTCGCGCTACCCCAGGACCTGGACGAGAGCTACCGGAGGCTGGTGGACGGGTTTGCTGCGTCGCTCGCCCGCCACTGATACGTTGGACGATTCACCGGTCGATCAGCGGGAGAGCCGGGAAGGTGTGCTCCTGCCACAGCAACCGGGAGGCCTCCTCCGGGTAGGCGGTGACGGCCGGTCGGGTGTCGAGGAGCTGGACGAGCCGCTGCTCGGCGTCGTACTCGGGCCAGCCGGGGTCGCCGTCGGCGGCGAAGGCCGTCCACGCGGCCGCGGATCCGTGCGGACAGCGCCTCCGCCTCCGCGGGAGGGGGCTCGCCGATCAGCATGGCCGGGCTCGCCGCTGCTCAGGTTGCCGAAGACGAGCGGCACGTCGAGGCCGTGGCAGGCGCCGAGGGCGCCGCCCATACCCGGGGCGGGCCAGGTCAGCTCGTAGAGGTGGGTCCGGCCGCCGGCGGCGGCGTGCGCCTCGGCGAGGTGCAGCGTCGGCATGCGGAACAGCCAGTCGGCGTTGACCAGTTCGTACAGCTCCTCCGGGCCGGCGGCCGGGAAGGCCTCGCGGTAGCGGCGGGCGCCGTCCGGGCCGGGGGCGAGGGCGCGCAGGGCGGTCTCGGCCTGTTCCTCGGTCACCTGGCCCAGCACGCCGTCGATCAGGCTGAACAGCCGGTGCTCGTCACGGGTGTGGCCGACGAGCAGGTCGACGTCCCGGCCGGCACCGGCGGCCAGCGCCTGCCAGGGAGTGGCCGGCAGGACGTCGCCGTCGACGACGGGCGCGAACGGGATCGGCCGGTAGGTGATCGGGCCCCAACGGTCCTTCCACCGGTCGATCTTCGCGGAGACGGCCATCGCCCGCGGCCGGCAGCCGGGCCGGGGTCGACGGCGGACAGGTCGGCCACCGTGGGCCGCACCCCCAGTTCGGCGGCGCAGGCGGCGGCGATGTCGGCGGCCAGCTCCGGCGAGAAGAACGGCCCCGGCACGCTCTGCGCGATGGCCCGGCGGAAGAGCCCGGCCGCCCGCGGCATGGCCAGCAGCGCGGCGACCGATCCGCCGCCGGCCGACTCGCCGAAGACCGTCACCCGGTCCGGGTCGCCGCCGAAGGCCCGGATGTTGTCGCGCACCCACTGCAGCGCGGCGACCTGGTCGAGCAGTCCCCGGTTGGCGGGGGCGCCGTCGATCTGCGCGAAACCCTCCACGCCCAGCCGGTAGTTGAGCGTCACCACGCACGACGCCGCCGGCGGCCAGCCGTGCCGCCGTCGAACTCCGGAAGGCTGGACGCGCCGATCACGTAGCCGCCGCCGGGGATCCACACCAGCACCGGCAGTCCGGCCCCCGGGGCCGGATCGGGCGACCAGACGTTGACCGACAGCCAGTCGTCGCCCGCTGCCGTCCTGCGGGACCGTCGGTCCCGAACAGGCCGGGCTGCGGCGGTGGCGGGCCGAACGAGACCGCCGCCCGCACGCCCGCCCAGCGCGCACCGGCCGCGGCGCGGCGAATCGGAGCTCGCCGACCGGCGGCTCGGCGTACGGGACGCCGCGGAAGACCGCCAGCCCCGCCTCCCGGCTGCCGCGCAGCACCCGGCCGCCGTACGGACCTCGGGCGCCGTGACTCGGACGATGCGGCGGCGGTGACGGTCACGGCGGTTGCCTTCCGGCTGATCGGCGTGTTCGAGCGGGTGACCCGGCTCTGCTCGGATCATCCCGGCGCGCAGGCGTATCGACCAACGATTTTCGACCCGCCGCCCGCTCGGGGAAGTGCGCCGCTACCGCCTGGTGGCGGCGGCGTACACGACCCGGCGCGCCAGGCCGTACCGGGCGGCCACCGCGTCGACCGCATCCCGCCGGGTACCGCCGCCGTCCAGAGTTCTTGCACGGCCGCGGCAAGTTCGTCGGCGCCCGCCGGTTCGACGTCCGCGGTAGCGCCGGCCACCACCAGCGTCACCTCGCCACGAACACCGGCCTCCGCCATCGCCACCAGCTCGGCCAGGGTCCCCCGGCGGACCTCCTCGTACGTCTTGGTGAGTTCCCGGCACAGCGCCGCGGGCCGGTCGGCACCGAACGCAGCCGCCATGGCCGTCAGTGCCTCGGTCAACCGGTGCACCGACTCGAAGAACACCATCGTCCGGCGCTCCCCCGCCAGCTCGGCCAGAGCACGCCCGCGCTCACCCGGCTTGCGGGGCAGGAAACCCTCGAAGCTGAACCGGTCGGACGGCAGCCCGGACAGTGCCAGGGCAGTGATGACGGCGGACGGTCCCGGTACCGAGGTGACCAGCAATCCCGCCTCGGCGGCGGCGGCCACCAGCCGGTAGCCGGGGTCGGACACCGACGGCATCCCCGCGTCGGTGACCAGCACCACCGTCTGCCCGTCCCGCATGCGGTCCAGCAGGGCCGGGATCCGGGACTGCTCGACGGATTCGTAGTAGGAGACGATCGGCGCGCACAAGGTCACGCCAAGCTCGGCGGCCAGCCGGTGCAGCCGGCGGGTGTCCTCGGCGGCGATCACATCGGCGGTGGCCAGCGCGGTCGCGCAGACCCTCGGACGCGTCCGACAGCCGGCCCAGCGGGGTGCCGGCGAGCACCAGCCGCCCCGCCTTCACATCCGCTGTCACCCGGTCACCCTACGATCGAGCGCATGCCCGCCCCGACCTCCATCGTCAGCCGCGCGTCGCGACGACGTCACGACCGGAGGCGACCGGACGTGTCGACGAGCCGACACGACGTCGACGACGCCGACCCGTCACGTCCCGATCCGGCGGACACGGTGGTTGCCGATCGGCGCGGTGCCGCCGCTGACGAAGCCGGTGCGAACCGCCGGCGTGCTGCCGCCGATGCCGACCGACCGGGCCAGGGGCTGGGTCGTCACGGCGTTCATCACCGGCGTCGGGGCGGTCGTCCGGCTGGTCGGCCTCGGCGCACCGCGACCGACGGCGGGACACCGCTGTTCGACGAGAAGTACTACGCGATCCAGGCCGCAGGAGATGCTGCGCAACGGCGGCGTCGAGGACAACCAGGGCTTCGGGGTCGTCGTGCACCCGCCGCTGGGCAAGCAGCTGATCGCGATCGGCGAGTGGCTGCTCGGCTACACCCCGACCGGCTGGCGGCTCGCGTCCGCGGTGGCCGGCATCGTCAGCGTCCTGCTGATCATCCGGGTGGTCCGCCGGATGACCAGGTCGACCCTGCTCGGCGGCATCGCCGGGGTGCTGCTGATCTGCGACGGCGTCAGCCACGTCCAGTCCCGGTCGGCGCTGCTGGACATCTTCCAGGCGGTGTTCGTGCTCGGCGCGTTCGCCTGCCTGATCGCCGACCGCGACCAGGTGCGGGCCCGGCTGGCCGCCGCGGTCGGCCGACGGATCGATCGCGACGCACTGGGCCGGCATCGCGCTCGGCGCCCGCTGGTGGCGGTTCGGGGCCGGCGTGCTGCTCGGCCTGACCACCGCGGTGAAGTGGTCGGGCGCCTACTGGATCGTCGCCTTCGGCGTGCTGACGGTGATCTGGGACATCACGGCCCGGCGGGAGGCCGGCATCCGCCGGCCGGTCCGGGCGGTGGTCCGGCGCGATCTGGTGCCCAACCTGTGGGCGCTCGGCGTCGTGCCGCTGCTGACCTACATCGCGCAGCTGGTGGGCGTGGTTCGCCTCCGAGACCGGTCTGGCCGCGGCACACCTGGTGGCCGTCGCCGAGCAACCGCGGGGACTGGAAGAGCGGCGACGCTGTACGACCTGGCGTCGCTGTGGTCGAACGAGCTGTGGCAGTGGACGTGGAAGATGCTGGACTTCCACTCCCACCTGCTGACCCCGACCGATCCCGCCAAGCGGCACCCGTGGGAGTCCAAGCCGTGGACCTGGCCGCTGGGCACCCGGCCGGTGCTCTACTACTCGCCCGCCAACGGCGACCGGCTGCGGCGACGGGCCGCACCGACTGCGTGCAGCGGATCTTCCTGATCGGCACCCCCGCGCTGTGGTGGATCGCGCTGTTCGTGCTGGTCTGGGCGCTGTGGAAGGCGATCGGCCGGCTGGACTGGCGGTACGCCGCGGTGCTGGTCGGCTACGGCGCCGGCTACCTGCCGTGGTTCACCAACCTCGACCGGCAGATGTACTTCTTCTACGCGACGCCGCTGGCGCCGTTCCTGGTCATCGGCATCACGCTGGTGCTCGGCGACATCCTGGGCCGAGCGCTCGGCGTCGGGGTGCGAACGACGGCTGACGTCGGTGGCCGTGGTCGCCATCTACGTCGGTCTGGTGGTGGCGAACTTCATCTGGCTCTGGCCGATCCTGAACGGCGACCCGATCACCCACGACGGCTGACGATGGAGACCTGGCTGCCGTCCTGGGGGTGATTTGCCCCCTGCTTTCCGGTCTCGGAGGCGCCCCTGCGGCCCTCTGACCGGCAGGTATAGGGTCGACGCCGAGTGCGGCAACCACCCGTGATGTCGCGCCGCCTCCACCTCAGGACAGCAGAAGAGTCGAAGGAGATCACATGGGCCAGTACACCTTGCCGGATTTGCCATACGACTACGCGGCGCTCGAGCCACACATCTCGGGCCAGATCATGGAACTGCACCACAGCAAGCACCACGCCGCCTACGTGACGGGCGCGAACACCACCCTCGATCAGCTTGCCGAGGCCCGGGAGAAGGATTCCTTCGGATCCATCAACGGTCTGGAGAAGAGCCTCGCGTTCCATCTCGGCGGCCACATCAACCACTCGGTGTTCTGGCCGAACCTGTCCCCGGACGGCGGCGACAAGCCGGACGGCGAGCTCGGCGCGGCGATCGACGAGTTCTTCGGCTCGTTCGACGGATTCCAGCGTCAGTTCACCGCGAACGCCAACGCCATCCAGGGTTCCGGTTGGTCGATCCTTGCCTGGGACACACTCGGTCAGCGGCTGAACATCCTTCAGCTCTTCGATCAGCAGGGGAACATCCCGGCGGCGCAGATTCCGATCGTGCTGCTGGACATGTGGGAGCACGCCTTCTACCTGCAGTACAAAAACGTGAAGGCCGACTACGTCAAGGCCTGGTGGAGTGTCGTCAACTGGGCGGATGCCACGGCCCGCTTCAACGCGGCACGCGCCAACACCGGCGGGCTGATCATCCTGTAACTGCTGTCCGCCGTGCTGTGGGCCCCAGCGTCGATCCTGACGCCGGGGCCTTCGGCGTCTTGAACCTCAGCAAGCCTCACTCCGCGAATCCACGCCTCACTCGTGCTGCAACATGAGCAACCCATCGACTTCCCGAGCATCGCCGCCAGAGAAGCCCGCGGTCAGCCCGACCCGTACGGCAGCGGCTGATCGAGCGGCACCGCCACGCCCAACCGCTGCGCCAGCCTTCGCGCGTCGTAGGGCGCGCGGGCCAGGTGGTCGTTGTCGAAGAACACCTGCACCTGCCGGACGCCCGGGGTCCGCGCCCACTCCGTCACCCGGCCCGCCCACCAGTCGATGCCCTGATCGGTGTAGCCACTGACGTACAACTCCTGGTCGCCGTGCAGCCGGACATAGACAAGGTCGGCGGTGACCTCGTCGACCCAGGTGAATCTGCCGGCGGTGTCCGCGACGACCAGCCCGATGCCGTATTCCCGGCAGAGCCGGGCGAAGTCGCCGGTGCCGAAGGAGTCGTGCCGGACCTCGACCACATGGCGGATCGGCGCATCCGGGTGCTCCACCGTGATCACCGGATCCTCGCCGAACCGGGTCTTGATCCGGTCGTCGCACCGGGCGGCGACCGTGGCCGCCTGCTCGGCGGTGAAGGGCAGGGAGGTGAAGAACTCCGCGCATGCGGTCCTCGCGGTAGGCCAGCATCGGCGGCAGTTGCCACAGGATCGGACCCAGCTTGTCGCCCAGCGCGAGGACTCCCGAGGCCAGGAAGTTGGCCAGCGCCTGATCGCCGCCGCCGAGCTTCTTGAGGTGCGTGATGTACCGGCTGCCCTTCACCGCGAAGACGAAATCCTGCGGCGTGGCGTCGCGCCACCGGCGGTAGCTGCTGGGGCGTTGCAGCGAGTAGAACGACCCGTTGATCTCCAGCGCGTTGAAGGCGCGGGAGGCGAATTCGAGTTCCCTCCGCTGGGTGAGACCAGGCGGATAGAAGCGGCCGCGCCAGTGCCGGTAGGTCCAGCCCGAAACGCCGATCCGGATCTCGGCCGTCACGACCCGGCGGTCTCTGACCGCTTATCCAGAGCCGCCTCGACCCGGGCAACTTTTCCGTCGAGCTCGCCAACGTGGCCGGGCCGGATATCCGCCTTCAACACCAGTGAGACCCGGCTGCCGTACCGCCCGACGACGTCACACGCCTTCTTGACGACGGCCATGCACTCGTCCCAGTCACCCTCGATGGTGGTGAACATCGAGTCGGTCCGATTCGGCAGGCCGGACTCCCGCACCACCTTCACGGCCTGCGCGACCGCTTCGGAAACGGAACCGGACTGATCCGCGCCGGCCAGCTCGCCGACACCGGACGGGGCGATCGAGAACGCGATGAGCATCCGCCTACCGTATCGGCGGCGCGTTCAACGCCCCACAACCGGTGCCGCTCGACGGTTCCGGTCCGCCCGTCGCGACTATCCGCGGGCGCGTTTGACAGCAGCAGCCAACTCGTCGCGGGACATGGTGGACCGGCCCGCGATGTCCAGCTCCTGGGCCGCGCGGTACAGCTCGGCCCGGCTGGCCTGTGCCGCCGGCGCAGCAGTTGGTGACGCCTTCGGGGATGCGGTGCGGGCAGTGGCGGTGCGCGCAGTGGCGGTGCGGGCAGTGGCTGTCCGGGCCACGGCTGGGCGGGCGGTGGCGGCCCGGCGGGGTGCCGGACGCGGCTTCGGTGTCCGCCGTGACGGCTCGGCCGGGGCCGGGTCCTGCGCGGCCGGATCCTGCGGGGCAGGAGCCTGGGTGGCAGGAGCCTGGGTGGCAGGAACCTGGGTGGCAGGAACCTGGGCGGCAGGAGCCTGGGCGGCGTGGAGTTCCGCGAGGGCAGCCGGGGCACCCGCCACCGGAACAGCCTCCGCGACAACGCCGCAGCGACTGCCCCGTTCGACTTCGGATCGCCGGGTGCGACACCCTTCGCGGCCTTGACCGTCTTCTTGGTGTCGTCCTTCTTCACGCCGGCCTTCTTGGCGTCAGCCTTGCTGCCGCCCGACTTCTTGCCCTTGTCTTGAGGGCCGTCTTCTTGACAGCTGCCTTTCTTCGCGGCCGCCTTCTTGGCGTCAGCCTTCTTCGCCTTGACCGCGGCCTTCTTGTCAGCGGCCTTCTTCGCCGCAGCCTTCTTGGCTCAGCAGCCTTCTTGGCCGCTGCTTTCTTGGCCGCGGCCTTGTCAGCGGCCCTCCGGTCGGCAGCCTTCTTGGCCGACTTCTTGTCGTCCTTGGACTGGGACGACTTCTTCTTCGAACCGGCCACGGGGCAACCTCCTGCTGGACTGGGGCGAAGTCTGCGGCGTAAAGATCACCGTTGTATCCCCGACCTCACCATAATTCGGCAGGTTTGGCGCGCAGACTCCCCGACGACAGGTGACTCGGCGGGCGGTGATCAGTGCGTGTCGCCGGCGCTGACCTGCGCGCCGGGCACTGCGGCCGCCTGCTCAGGATGGAAGATGTCGGGCTCGATGTACAGCACCCTGGCGATCGGCACCGCTTCCCGCACCCGCTCCTCGACCGCATTGATCGCCGCCGCCACATCGGCCGCCGACTTGGTGGTCTGCACGGCGACCTTCATCGCGACCATCAGCTCCTCCGGGCCGAGGTAGAGCGTCTTCATGTGGATGATCCGGTCGACGTCGTCACCGGACTCCGCGGCCTTCCGGATCGCCTCGACGTCGGTCGCCGACGCGCCCTCGCCGATCAGCAGGCTCTTGGTCTCGATCCCGAGGATCACGGCCACCACGATCAGCAGCACACCGATGAAGACGGTGCCGATGCCGTCGAACACGCCGTTGTCGGTGACGACCGCGACGGACACACCGATCAGCGCCAGCATCAGCCCGACCAGTGCGGCGATGTCCTCCAGCACCACCACCGGCAGTTCCGGTGCCTTCGCCCGGCGGACGAATTCGAGGATCGAGATGCCCCGCCGATCCGGCGCCGACTCCTTGAGCGCTGTTCGCAGCGAGAACGACTCGAGGCCGATCGCGATCAACAGCACACCGATCGGGATCCACGCCCGCTCGATCGGCTCCGGGTGCTGGATCTTGTGCACACCCTCGTAGATCGAGAAGACGCCACCGACGCTGAACAGGATGATCGACACCAGGAACGCGTAGACGTACCGCTCGCGGCCGTAACCGAAGGGGTGATCGGGGGTCGCCGCCCGGGCGGCCCGCTTGCCGCCGATCAGCAGCAGCACCTGATTGCCGGAGTCGGCCAGCGAGTGCACGGATTCGGCGAGCATCGACGACGACCCGGACAACAGGAAGGCGACGAACTTCGTCACGGCGATCCCCAGGTTCGCCAACAACGCCGCGAAGATCGCCTTGGTTCCACCGGATGTGCTCATGCTCTGGTCTCCTCGTTGAACGTCCGTGCCTCGGGGCGGCGACCGTGCACGTCCCCGGGACCGCCGGCCGCCCTAGAAGTTGCCGAGTGTCCGCCGCCGAAACGTGGGAGGACCTGCGCCGACGACACCGGGCGGCCGTCTTCGGAACTGATTCAGCGAAGCGAATCACACTTTTCGCCGAGATCGGCCTCCGATCGTCGCTCGACAGCGCGACGGACATGTCCGATTCGCGGCGCGCCGCTCAGCGCCGCCCGGACGACGGGGTCAGCGCCCCCCGTGACAACACCCCCTGTGTGGTCGGACACAATCGTGTTCATGCCCTCGCAACATGGCGGCCCTACGGTCGCGCCCATGGCGGATCTGTTCGAGGAGTACCCGTTCGGACGGGCGTGGGACGAGATGTTCTCGGCGCCCGGCGAGATCAGGCCGGCCTACGAGTCGGTCTTCGCCGCCCTGCAGACGCTCGATGCCAGCTGATCTGAAGGCCCGGGCCGACATCATGGGCCGGACCTTCCTCGACCAGGGCATCACCTTCGCGCTCGGCGGTGTCGAGCGACCGTTCCCGCTCGACCTGATCCCCCGGATCGTCACCGCCGCCGAGTGGACGGCAGTCGAGAAGGGCGTGCCGCAGCGGGTTCGCGCCCTCGAGGCCTTCCTCGCCGACGTCTACGGCGCCGGGCCGGATCTTCGCCGACGGAGTAGTCCCACGGCGGCTGATCACCACCTCACCGCATTTCCACCGCCAGGTGATGGGGATGGACGCGCAGGACGGCGCCCGCATCGTCATCTCCGGTGTCGACCTCATCCGCGACGAGCACGGCCGAGTTCCGGGTCCTGGAGGACAACGTCCGCATCCCGTCCGGGGTGTCCTACGTGCTGGAGAACCGGCAGGCCGTCACCCAGGTGCTCTCGGAGGCCGGCGCCGACCAGCGGGTTCGGCCGGTCTCCGAGTACCCCGGCCGGTTGCTGCGCGGCGCTGCGCGCCGTCGCGCCGTGGAACGTCACCGATCCCAACGTGGTCGTGCTGACCCCCGGTGTCTACAACTCCGCCTACTTCGAGCACACCCTGCTGGCCAGGGAGATGGGCGTCGAACTCGTCGAGGGACGCGACCTGATCTGCCGGAACAACCGGGTGTTCCTGCGGACCACCTCCAGCGAGATGCCGGTGCACGTCATCTACCGCCGGGTCGACGACGAGTTCCTCGATCCGATGCAGTTCCGCGCCGGACTCGCTGCTCGGCTCGCCCGGGCTGCTCAACGCCGCGCGGGCCGGCAACCTGACCATCGCCAACGCGGTGGGCAACGGCATCGCCGACGACAAGCTGGTCTACACCTACGTTCCCGACATCATCAGGTACTACCTGAACGAGGAACCGATCCTGCTGAACGTCGACACCTATCGGATGGAGGTGCCCGACCACCGCGAGTACGCCCTGGAACACCTGGCGAACTGGTGCTCAAGCCGGTGGACGGGTCCGGCGGCAAGGGCATCGTCATCGGGTCGCAGGCCGACTCGGTGACGCTCGGCCAGGGCCAGGGCGGCCATCCTGGAGAACCCGCGCGGCTGGATCGCGCAGCGGGAGATCGCACTGTCCACGGTGCCGACGCTGATCGGCGACAAGATGCGCCCCCGGCACGTCGACCTGCGGCCGTTCGCGGTGAACAACGGCAACTCGGTCTGGGTGCTGCCCGGCGGGCTGACCCGGGTCGCGTTGCCGGAGGGCGAGCTGGTGGTCAACTCCTCGCAGGGCGGCGGTTCCAAGGACACCTGGGTGTTGGGCGGCACCCCGGAGTCCGGCGGGGAGGCCGAGCCCGAGCCGCCGGCGGATGCCACCCAGGTGATGCACCGGCTCGACGTCGCCGACCTGATGTTCGACCAGCCGCCGCACCCGAGCGAGGCCACCGGCACCTACCGTGCCCAGCAGGGTCAGCAGCAACAGGCCGTCACGGAGGAGCAGACATGCTGAGCCGCATCGCCGAATCGCTGTACTGGCTCGGCCGGCACGTCGAACGTGCGGACTGCACCGCCCGGATCCTGGACACCTACCTGCACCTGCTGCCCGCCGGATCCTGGCAGGCCGATCACCAGGTGATCCGCTCGCTGCTCGACTCGATGGGGCTGTCCGACGACGACACCGTGGGCGACGGCAGCCAGGCCGATTCCGGGCAACTGGTCCGCGCCCTGGTGTTCGACGGCGAGCGCGCCTCGTCGGTGGCCGGCGCGCTGACCGCCGCCCGGGAGAACGCCCGCGGCGTCCGCGACGCGATCCCGCTGGACGTCTGGGAATGCCTGAACGTCACCTGGCACGGGCTGCGGACCAGGGAGGCGCAACGGCGCCGGCCCGCACGTGTTCCTGCGCTGGGTCGGCGAGCGGTGCGCGATCGCCAACGGTCTGGTCTCCGAGGTGATGAGCCACGACGAGGGCTGGCACTTCCTGGTCGTCGGCCGGTCCCTGGAGCGCGCCGACATGACCATCCGGCTGCTCGCCGCCGCCGAATCCGAAACCGGATCGGTGCCGCCGTGGCGTGCTCTGGTCAGCGCGTGCGGCGGCTGGGAGCCGTACGTCCGGTCCTACGGCGGCTCCATCGGCCAGCGCACCGCCACCGAGTTCGTGCTGCTGGACCGGCAGTTCCCGCGATCCGTTCTGCGCTCGCTGACCGCGGGCGGAAACCTGCCTGGCCGAACTGGAGGCGGTGGGTGCCACCCAGTACCTGGACCCACGCCGTGACCCGTCATCGGCGCGCCGGATCGTCGGCCGCACCAGGACCAGCCTGGACTACCGCACCGGCACCGAACTCGCCGCCGACCGCGCCCACCTGCTGGCCACCCTGCAACGGACGGTGGCCAGCGCGCACACCGCCGTCACGAGCTCCTTCTTCCGTCGGGAGGACGCTGTGAGCTGGGCGAACATCGGCGCGGAAGGGGGCGCGGCATGACGACGGACGCGGCGAACGACCTGCAGGGCCAATCCCAGGCACAGAGCACGACCGTCGATCGGCCGATGCCCGGAGATCTGGCGGCTGCTGATCGTGCACCGGACCGTGCTGACCTACCCGGACACCGTCACCACCTCCTACAACGAGGTGCGGATGCAGCCGTCGGACGAGCCCGGCCAGGCCGTGCTGTCCGCCCGGCTGGAGATCGACCCGTTCGAGGGCGTGCTGTCCTACATCGACTACTTCGGCACCAGGGTCGTCGGCGTTCGACATCCACCGGCCGCACCGCCACCTCGCCGTCACCGCGACCACCACCGTCGAGACGTTCCCGCCGACGGAGAGCTGGCCGGGGGCCGTGCCCCCGGGTCGACCGCCGCCGGCGGCGGCGACCGACGCCGATGAGCTGGGAGGAGCTGGCCGACTCCGACTGCGACGACCGGTTCGAGGAGTTCCTGACGCCGACCCCGCTGACCGCGCTGGACGACGAGCTGACCGGGATCGCCGACGGAGATCAAGGAGGCATCCGGCACGCCCGTCGCGAAGCAGCGCGCCGCCGTCTGCGAGTGGGTGCACTCAGACGCTGACCTACGAGGCCGGCGCGACCGGGGTCAGCACCTCGGCGGTCGAGGCCTACCTCGCCCGTCGCGGCGTCTGCCAGGACCTGTCCCACCTGGCGATCGGCATGCTGCGCTCGATGGGCGTGCCGACCCGGTATGTCTCCGGGTACCTGCATCCCGGCGGCACCATCGAGATCGGCAAGGCCGTCACCGGGGAGTCGCACGCCTGGATCGAGTGGTTCGACGGATCCTGGAACCGGTTCGACCCGACGAACCTGACCGCGCCGGGGCAGGCCCACGTGGTGGTCGGCCGAGGCCGCGACTACCGCGATGTGCCGCCGGTGAAGGGCGTCTACGCCGGACCGGATGCGACCGGCAACGAGGTGACCGTCCGGGTGACCCGGCTGCGCTGAACCCTGCCATCGCCCGGTCGGCTCCGCATCCGGGACAGGGCCGGTCGGGGCACCGGACAGTGGTGACGTTCCTCACGTAAAGTCGGTGCAACCGGATCCGCCGAAGCACGCCTCGCTCCGCGGGTTTCTCGCGGTCCGGCCCGTCAAGGAGGACGAGCCATGACCGCGACGTTGACCGAGCGAGCGCAGTCGTTCGGGCACCTGTTTGTGGACCGGGTCGGCAAGACGCCGAACGGCGAGGCCTTCCGGTACCGGGTCGGGGACGACTGGACAGTCACTGACCTGGGCGCAGACCAAGGAGCGGGTGTTCGAGCTCGCCGCCGGGCTGGTCGATCTCGGTGTGCAGCCGCAGCAACGGGTCGCCATCGCCGCCACCACCCGGATCGAGTGGATCCTGTCCGACCTGGCGATGCTGTGCGCCGGGCGCCGCGACGACCACCGTCTACCCCTCCACCACCGCCCCCGACGTCGCCTACATCCTCGGCGACTCCGAATCGGTGGTGGTGTTCGCCGAGAACAAGGAGCAGGCCGAGAAGGCCCTGGAGACGCCACCCGCCGTGCCTGCGGGCCATCGTGCTGTTCGACGGGTCGGCCGCGCGAACGTCGCCGGACGCCGGCGACGTGTCACGTGTCCTCGACCCTGGACGAGCTCGTCGAGCGCGGCCGGCAGCGGCTTGCCGCCGAACCGGACGTGGTCGACAAGCGCATCGCCGGCTGCGACCCGGAGGACCTGGCCACCCTGATCTACACCTCCGGCACCACCGGCCGGCCCAAGGGTGTCCGGCTGGTGCACGACAACTGGACGTACGAGGGCAAGGCCGTCGCGGCGCTGAACATCCTCGGTCCCGATGACGTGCAGTACCTCTGGCTACCGCTGTCGCATGTGCTCGGGCAAGGTGCTGACCGCGGTGCAGTTGGAGTTCGGCTTCTCCACCGCGGTGGACGGCGATCTGACCAGGATCGTGGAGAACCTGGCCGTCATCAAGCCGACCTTCATGGGCGGCGCACCGCGCATCTTCGAGAAGGTGCGCGCCAAGGTCACGCTCACCGCGCAGGGACACGGCGGTCTGAAGGCGAAGATCTTCGACTGGGCGATCGGCGTCGGCCTGCAGGGCTCCAGGGTCCGTCAGCAGCGCAAGCAGCCGTCGAAGCTGCTCGCCGCGCAGTTGGCCATCGCCGACAAGCTGGTGCTCAGCACCGTCCGCGAGCGCCTCGGCGGCCGTATCCGATTCTTCGTCTCCGGCTCGGCCGCGCTGTCGACCGAGGTCGCGGAATGGTTCGACGCGGTCGGGATGCCGATCCTCGAGGGCTACGGGCTCACCGAGTCCAGCGCCGCCGCGGCGGTCAACCTGCCCGGGGACATCCGGATCGGCACCGTCGGTCCGGCGCTGCCCGGCTCGGAGTTCCGGATCGCCGACGACGGCGAGATCCTGCTGCGCGGCGGCGGCGTCATGCGTGGCTATCACAACAACCCCGAGGCCACCGCCGAGGTACTGACCCCGGACGGCTGGCTGCACACCGGCGACATCGGCGAGCTCGTCGACGGCTACCTGAGGGTCACCGACCGCAAGAAGGACCTGATCAAGACCTCCGGCGGCAAATACGTCGCCCCGCAGAAGGTCGAGGTCATCTTCAGTGCGGAATGTGCCTGGGCCGGCCACATCGTCGTGCACGGCGAGGGCCGCAAGTTCGTCTCGGCGCTGATCACCCTGGACCCGGAGATGATCACCGACTGGGCGAGCGAGCACGGGCTCGAGGGCCGCACCCCGGAACAGCTGGCCAAGGAACCCGCGGTTCAGGAACTCATCCAGCAGCACGTCGACGCGCTGAACGGACACCTCGAACGCTGGGAGACGATCAAGAAGTTCGTCATCCTGCCGCACGACCTGACCGTCGAGGACGGCGAGCTGACCCCGTCGATGAAGGTCAGGCGCAAGGTGGTCGAGCGCAAGTACATGGCGGAGCTGGACACGCTCTACCAGGACTAGCCACCGGACCGATCCGGGCAGCTAGGCACTCGCGACGTACTGGTCGAACGGCAGCTGGAAGTCGCCGAAACCGTCCCAGACCTCCAGCGCCGGCCCGACGGTGTTCTTGATGATGACCGGGTCCCCCGGGATGAACGTGTCGTAGAACCACTTCGCCGCATCGGTGGACACGTTGACGCAGCCGTGCGAGACGTTCTCCACGCCCTGGGAGTCCACCGACCACGGTGCGGCGTGCACGAACTCGCCGGACGACGAGATCCGCGTCGCCCATTCGACCTCCGTCCGGTACGCGCCGGTGCCGGTCAGCCCCCAGGTCGAGCTGTCCATGATCTTCTTCTCGTACTTCTCGGCGACCACGTGCACACCGTTGTAGGTGGGGTACTTGTCGCGGCCCAGCGAAACCGGGATCGTCCTGATGACCTTGGCGTTCTGTTTGACGGTCATCATCTTGGTGTTGTTGTCGATCTCGGCGACCATCGCCCGGCCGACGGTGAAGCCGAACGCCAGGTCCTCCTGCCCGTACACGCCGCCGCCGAGGTCCCGGCCGTAGATGTCCACGGTGACCGCCACTTTCGTCCCCGACTTCCAGAAGTCCCGCGGACGCCAGCGGACCTCCTGGTCGGTGATCCAGCGGAAGCCGCCGGCCTGCTTCGGCTTGGTGGTGACCGTGATGGCCTTCAGCGCCGCGGCGCGATCGGTCACCGGTTCGTCGAAGTAGATGGCAATCGGCTGCGCCACACCGACTGTCGAGCCGTCGGTCGGCAGCGACCTGGCCGCGACCCGGTTGTTCGGGACCACGGTGGTGAAGCTGCTGTCGGTCTTGTTCGCCATGCCGGCAACATTCTTGGTTGTGGTCGCGACCGTGTAGGTCTTGCCGTAGCCGAGTTCTGTCGCCGCCTTCCAGCTGCGTTTGTCGGCGGCCAGCTTGCCGGGGATCTCCTTGCCGTCGGGATTCGTCATCCGGACGGACTCCAGGGTGCCGGCGGCCACCGCGACGGTGATCGGCGCCAGCGGGTCGACGCCCTCCGCCCCATCCTTCGGGGTGACCGAAACCTTGGCGGGCGGCGGTGGCGGTGGAGGCGGCGGGGTGCTGGACGAGGTCGTCGTCGGGGTGGTCCGGACCGGCGCGGCGGTGACCGCGGCCGGGGGCGATGACGGCGTCGCGGCGACCGTATCCTCCGCGCCGGCGAGCGAGGGCAGAGTGGACCCGCCGGTGGATGCGGTGCATCCGGCCACCAGAACCGTCAGCACCGCAACCGCGGCGATCAGCAACCGGGTTCGACGTCGTGCGCGTCGAACCGGACCCCTGACCTGCATCGGACTGGCACCACCCATGGGACGCGTCATCTCCACCCCCTGCTTGTGAACCAAGTGTGCACACCGATCGGCGCAGGATCGCGGACATTTCGCCGCGCCCGCGCCTCTGTCACTTTCCTGTGACCTCGGCCTCACCTATCCGTGATGTCCGGCTTGCGTCGGTCACCATGGTCACGGCGGTGGCTGCGACGCGCATTCGCGCCGCGCGGTGGCTCGCCGCGGCCGGCCTTGGCGGCGCCCCCGGTCACCGGAACACCGTGGTGGCAGGCGATCCCGCTCGGCCTGGTCGAGCGAGGGCTGGTGATCAGCGAGGTACTGGCGATCATCGCGCTCGGTTGCTGGGCGATCAGCGAGTCGATACCGACCCGGAATCACCGATCGGCCAGCCAGGGGCGGATTCCGCGAGCTGCCTGATGGCGGTCGGGCCGACCCGGCAGCACCCGCCGACGAGCCGGGCACCGGATGCCACCCAGACCGCGGCGTGTTCGGGCCCGAACGTCGCCCGGCCGGCCCACGAGCGCCGCCGTGCATCCCAGGTCTCGCCGCTGTTCGGGTAGACGACGCCCGGCTTCCGTGAGGCCTCGACCGCGGTCGCGATCAGGTCTGCCGCCTCCACCGAGTCGACGCAGTTGACCCCGACGGCGATGATCTCGTCGATGCCTGCCGCCATCGCGAAGGCGTCCTCGGCGGGCTCGCCCGCTCTGGTCCGGCCGCCGGCGCAGGTCATCGACAGCCATGCAGGCACGCCCAGCGCTCTGACCTCCGTCAGCAGCGCCTCGGCCTCGGCCATGCAGGGGATCGTCTCGAGCGCCAGTACGTCGGCGCCGGCGTCCGCCAGAATCTCCAGCCGGGGACGGTGCCACTCCCGCAGTTGGTCGACCGTCAGCCCGTAGTCGCCGCGGTACTCCGAGCCGTCGGCGAGCGCGGCACCGTAGGGACCGACCGATGCCGCGACCCACCGCTGGGTCACACCGTCCCGATCGTCCACCGACGTGGCGGCCTCGCGGGCCAATCGGACCGACCGGCGGAGCAGCTCTTCGGCGGTGGCGCGATCGAGGCCCAGCTCGGCGAATCCCTGATACGACGCCTGATAGGAGGACGTGATCGCGACCTCGGCACCCGCCCTGAAGTACTCCCGGTGGGCGGCGGTGATCGCCTCGGGGTTCTCTGCCAGCAGCCGGGCCGACCACAGCGCCGAGCTGAGGTCATGACCGTGTGCTTCCAATAGTGTGGCGAGACCGCCGTCCAGCACCACCGGTCCGCTGTCGAGCCGATCCGCCAGGCTCGCCGTCGGGTGTGTGGTTCGCCCGAATACGGTGCTCATCGGCGCGACGCTACCCGGCGCCGCGCGTGTTGACACGACCAGGTCGGTATCCGGGCGGACGTCGCAGCCGGGCCGTCACAGGTACGCGAATCCCGGGAGGAAATCTCGCGAAACGTTCACGGCGCTGCGGGCATAGCGTTGGGGAGTAAGCCGTATCGCATCGAGGAGGACCCCGTGGTCGCCACCGTCAGAACCGTCATCAGCCCCGGACGTTATGTGCAGGGCAAGGGTGCAATTTCACAGCTGGGCACATTCCTGGCCGATCTCGGGTCCACCCCGCTGATCGTCGCGGACGACCTGGTGTGGGGCTTCGTCGGTCATGACGTCGAGGCGTCGCTGTCCGCAGCCGGGTTGCCGGTCCGTAGGGAGAAGTTCAACGGCATCCCGAGCGCCAAGGAGGTCGACCGGCTCGTCGGCGTCATCAAGGACACCGGGGCGGACATCGCGGTCGCGGTCGGTGGCGGCAGCACCATCGACGCCGTCAAGGCGGCCGGCTTCCTGGCCGGGATCCGCTGGGCCAACTGCCCTACTGTGGCATCGACCGACGCGCCCTGCAGTGCCCTGTCCGTCATCTACACCGAGACCGGCGAGTTCGAGGAGTACCGCTTCTTCCCGCGCAATCCCGATCTCGTCCTGGTCGACTCGCAGATCGTCGCGAATGCCCCGGTGTCGCTGCTCATCGCCGGTGTCGGTGACGCGCTGGCCACCTGGCTCGAAGCACGGGCGACCGCCCGGTCGAACTCCAAGACGATGGCCGGCGGGCTGCCCACGCTGACCGGGACCGCGTTGGCCCAGCTGAGCTGGGATGTGCTGTGGGAGAACGCACTTCCCGCGATCGACGCCGTGCGCGACCACCAGGTGACACCGGCGGTGGAGAAGGTGATCGAGGCCAACACGCTGCTGTCCGGTCTCGGCTTCGAATCCGGCGGGCTGGCCGCGGCGCACGCCATCCACAACGGGCTGACCGCGGTTCCGCAGACCCACGGCCTGGCGCACGGCCAGAAGGTGAACATCGGTTCGGTCACCCAACTGGTGCTCGAAGGAGCACCGACCTCGGACATCCGCGACTTCATCGAGTTCACCACCCGGGTCGGACTGCCGAACACGCTCACCGAGGTCGGACTGCAGGCCGACGACATCAAGTCCCTCACCGTCATCGCGGACGCGGCGACGGTGCCCGGCGAGACGATCCACTCGATGCCGTTCGAGGTGACCAGCGCGGACGTGGTCAGCGCGCTGGCGTCCATCGAACGGTTCGCCGTCCGGGTCCGCGAGGAGGCGCATCTGGCGGCGCCGGTGGCGTACGTCGCGCACCACTGACCGACCTCGTCAGCCGGCGGTGGCGACGGCCTCCGGCCGGCGGCCGAAGTCCCAGCGGGAGGCCCAGCAGAGCACCCAGGCCAGGGCGAGCCCGACGACCGCGACGAACACGCTCATCACGGCGACGAAGAGGTACCCGTTGGTCCGCGGGTCGAGGAACGGGTAGGGATACCAGTCCACGATCGGCCCGCGGATCAGCGAGTACGCGAGGTACGCGACCGGGTAGGCGAGGAAGACCAATCCCTGCCGGAACGACAGCGGCCGGACCGATCTGTCGACCAGCCAGTCGATCACGATGAACAGCGGAAACACGTAGTGCAGCACCGAGTTCACCCATGGAATGGGCGTCTGCACATCGGCCCCGCTCAGCAGCAGGCTGAAGATCATTCCGGTGATGCCCATGTACAGCGTGGCCGCGCCGCGGAGCTGGCTGAGCCACACACTGCTCCTCGCTGCATCGCCGGCCAGCGCAGCGGTGCTGACCGCGATCACCCCGATGACGTTCGACTGGATGGTGAAGAAGCTGAAGAAGTTCATCACGCTGTAGCCCAGGCTGACGGTGTTCGCGAGTTGGGTCGCGATGGCCGCGAGGACCGTCACCGCCATCAGCAGGCGCAGGACCGTGCCGACCACACGGCCGGTCATCCGGTGACTCCGGGCGCAGTCAGCATCAGGCGATGGTAGGAGCCCACCGACAGCCCGCCCGTCCCCGCCGTCACGGCGCGCCGGACGGGATGCCAGACTCCGCAATGTGACGACCGATACAACTCCTTCCATCGCGGTGACCGGCGCAACGGGCGTGGTGGGACGCGGCGTCGCACAAGGCCTGGCAGCGCTGGGCGTGCCGCAGCGGCTGGTGGTCCGCAATCCGGGCAGAGCACCGCGCGTCCCGTCGGCCACCGTCGCCCAGGCCTCCTACGCCGACCGGGCCGCCGCCGAAGAGGCGCTGGCCGGAACGGACACCGTGTTCATGGTGTCCGGCTCGGAGGACCCGAACCGGCTGGCGGACCACCTCACATTCGTCGATGCGGCGGCTGCCGCGGGTGTCCGGCGGATCGTCTACACCTCCTTCTACGGAGCAGCAGCGGATTCCACCTTCCTGCTGGCCAGGGATCATTGGCACACCGAGCAGCACATCCGCGACTCCGGCTTGGCTTTCACCTTCCTGCGCGACAACCTCTACGCCGACTTCCTGCCCGATATGGCCGGACCCGAGGGTGTGCTGCGCGGCCCGGCGGGACAGGGCCGCCTTGCCGCGGTCGCCCGCGCCGACGTCATCGACGTCGCGGTGACGGTGCTCGCCGCCGCGGCAGCAGCCAGCGCCGAGCCGACGATCCACGATGGGGTCGGCTACTCGTTGACCGGTCCGCAATCTCTGACCCTGGACGAAATTGCAGCGATCATCAGCGGCGTGACCGGCAGGAAGGTCAGCTATCAGGACGAGACGCTGGACGAGGCCTACGCCTCCAGGGCCGGCTACGGCGCTCCGGCCTGGCAGGTCGATGCGTGGGTGAGCACCTACACGGCGATTGCGGCAGGCGAACTCGCGGAGGTCACCGACGACGTCGAGGGCGTGACGGGCCACCCACCGATCAGCCTGCGCGCGTTACTGGGCGGCTGACCCTCCGGCCGGCCCACGTCTGCCGCGATTCAGCTGCTGGCGACGGCCCCGCTGCTCGGGTCCGGCGTGTGTTCGGCCGGGAGGGCCCTGAACGCCGTCATCGCGTCGTCGACCGAGGTGAAGACGTGGTCGGCGTTCAGCATCCCCAGCACGCCCTCCTGTTTCAGCGTCGCATGCAGGTCGGGGTCCAGTCCGGCCAGCGCGAACACCGCTCCGCGCTGGTGCACGAAGTCGATCAGGCCGTCGATGGCGAGCCCGGCGGAGTAGTCGACGTCCGGGATCGAGGTGCAGTCCAGCACCAACCAGCGCACCGGGTCCGGCGCGCCGGTGATCAGCCCCTGCACCTCATCGGAGAACCGGTTGGCGTTGGCGTAGAACAGGTCCGCGTCGTACCGGAAGACGATCAGACCGGGCGCGCTCTGGATCCCCGGGGTGGCCTGGTGAAGGTCGCCGTGCCTGCCTTGTCCACCCCGACCACGAACCGCTCGGGCCGGTACTGCCGGCGGATCATCTCGACGATCGACGCGACGATGGCCAGGATGATGCCCTGTTCCACGCCCACGGCGAAGACCACGACACCGGTCAGTGCCGCGATGACGAACTCGCTCCTGCGCGCTGTCCAGACCCTGCGCAGCCCGGCGATGTCGATCAGGTCGATGCCGATCAGGAACACGATGGCGCCCAGTACCGCCTTGGGCATGTCGGTGAGCAGGCCGGTCAGGAAAAGCACGACGATCAGCACCACCACGGCCATCGTCATGTTGGCCAGCTGCGTGCGGCCCTTCTGCTCGTCCAGGATCTGGGTCTTGGTCGGGCTGCCGTTGACCACGAAGGTGCCGGTCAGACCCGCAGCGAAGTTGGCCCCGCTCAACCCGACGATGTCCCGGTTGACGTCCACCTTCTGCCCGTGCCGCATGGCAAAGCTCCGTGAGGTCGCGGCGCTCTGGGCAATGATCAGCACGAAGCAGGAGAACGCCACGGCGATCACCGGGGGAATGTCGGACAGCGTCACTCCGGACGGGCAGGCCGATCGGCGGGAAGCCGCCCTGCACCGTTCCCACCTCGGCGACCCCGTCGGCGGAGACGTCCAGGGCGGACGCCACGATGATCGATCCGATCACCGCGACGATCGCGCCGGGTACCTTCGGCAGGAATTTCTTGAACCCCAGGATGATCACCAGCGCGCCGACCGCGAACGCCACCGTCGGCAGGTTTGCGTCCTTGACATGGGTGATGGTCCACCACTGCTGCTCGAACCAGGTGCCGGTGCCCTTCGGGATGCCCAGCATGTCGGGGAGCTGGCCGCTGAACACCTGGATGCCCACACCGGTGAGGAACCCGATGAGGACCGAGGAGGACAGGAAATCGCCGATGAACCCCAGCCGCAGCAACCTCGCCAGCAACAGCAGCACCCCGCAGACCAGGGCGGTGAGCGACGTGAACGCCAACCATTCCGGCGAGTACGGGGTGAGCCCGGCGATGCCGAGACCGGCCAACCCGGCGGCCAGGATGGCGGCCGTCGCGGAATCGGCGCCGACCACCAGCAGCCGGGACGACCCCAGCAACGCGAACGCCAGCGCCGGGAAGATCACCGTGTACAGGCCGGTGACGACCGGCACCTGGGCGATCGAGGTGTAACCCATGGTCTCCGGGATGGCGACGGCCGCCAGCGTCACCCCGGCGACGATGTCGGTCCGCAGCCAGGCCGGTTTGTACCCGCGGAGGGAATCAGGGGTCAGCCGGGTCAACAGGCTGCTCATCGGAGCACCCCCGCAGACTCGCGGCGCGCGCTACCGGCGGGACGGTCACAAGGGGTCACGAGGGGAAAGAATAGGAAAATCGGACACCCTGCGACTCACCCTGGCAGGTGAGAACGAAAGAACCACCCGGTTCCGTCGATCGCCGGCCGGGCTACTGTCCGGAGCATGGAGACTGCAGAGACGGCCGCGCCGTCGCCGGAGAATCCGCCGCCCGCCGGGTCGACCGGATGGACCTTCCTGACGAACCACGCCCACGTGCTGCTGGCCATCGCCAGGAACCGGGACATCACACTGCGGGAGGCCGCGGCCAGGGTGGGCATCACCGAGCGCGCGGCCCAGAGCATCGTCAGCGACCTGGTCACCGCCGGGTACCTCGTCCGCACCCGCCAGGGCCGGCGGAACAGCTACACCATCGAGTCGCACCGCCCGCTGCGGCATCCGCTCAACGCCGGCCATGACCTCGACGAACTGCTCGCGCTGCTGGTGCCGACCCAGCGCGAGCGGTAGACATACGAAGTTTGATTCGGTATTCTTCGGTCGTACTTGAGGGGAGTACCCCGCACACGACGCGTCGTCATCACGGTTTCTCCGCAGGAACCCGGCGCGTAGGGGCCGCCAGGCCCGGGGAAGACCTCGCCGGCTCAGCCGAGAGGAAACCGATGTCCGCAGCACCGTCCCCCGCACTTTCCGGCGCCTTCCTTCCGGGCCCAACCGTCGACCAGGTGATCACCCTGCAGGCGATCAAGGGCTACCCGGCGATCTCCCTGCTGCTCACCACCGTCCCCGCGCCTCGGATGACACCGACCGACGCCGCCCGACTCCGCACCATGGCCGGCGAGGCCATCGATCGGCTCCGGCGCAGCGCGGATCGGCATCCGATCGGAGCTGTCCAGGCGTCGTTGACAGAGGCTGTCGAGCGGGCGGTCTCGGCGCCGTCCAGTGCCGCGGTCGCCGTCCTGGCGAAGGCCGACCACGTGGAGGTGATCCCACTGCCCGTCCAGGTCAGGGATCGGGTGGTGGTCGACACGACCTTCGCCACCCGCGATCTCGTCCGCGCGCTGCACCGGACGCCCCGCCACGTCGTGCTGGTCTTCAACGCGGGTCAGGCGCGGCTGTTCGACGGCGGAGCGGGTGTCCTGCGCCCGGCGACGACCGAGGCCTTTCCGATGGAACATGCCGGCAAGCAGTCCGGCGGGGTGAGCACGTCGTTCCTCCGGCGGGTCGATACCGCGTTGGGGGTGTACCTCCGGCTGCGCCCGGCACCGCTGATCCTGATCGGGCCTGACCGGGTTGTGACGGCGTTCACCGCGCTGTCCCGCAACACCGGCCGATTGGCCGGAACGATCGGCGGCAACCTGGCGCGGGCGCCGCTGGCCGAGTTGGCGCGCCGGCTGCAGCCGGTGCTGGACTCCTACCTGCACTCGCGCGAGGAGGAGGCGCTCCGCCACCTCGCAGCCCGTGACCGGGCAGGGAAGGTGGTCACCGGCCTGCCCGCCGCGTGGCTGGCCGCCCGTCACGAACGACCCGAGATGCTGGCCGTGGAAGAGAGCCTGTTCTACCCCGCCCGGCTCAGCGAGGACGGTGACTTCATCGAGCCCGCAACCGATATCGGTGCACCTGACGTCATCGACGATGCTGTCGACGAGCTGATCGAGCTCGCATTGCAGCGCGGCGCCTGGGTCGCACTGACCTCCGACGGTGCGCTTGCGGGATACGACCGGATCGCGCTCACCGTGCGCCCCCAGCGTTAGGACCGCCCATGCAACGCATTTCGCACGACGCCGCCCCCACACCGGTGGCGCCGACCCGGCGACCGGCCGGAGGCGGTCAACCCGCACCAGACCTGGCCTGGCAGGAACTCCTCAACGGCAACGGCCGATTCGTCGCCGGCGAGCCGCTGCATCCCGGGCAGGACGCCGCCCGGCGGGCCGAGATCAGCGACGGGCAGAAGCCTTTCGCCATTCTCTTCGGCTGCAGTGATTCGCGGGTCGCGGCGGAGATCATTTTCGACCAGGGCCTCGGTGACCTGTTCATCATCCGCACGGCCGGCCATGTGGTCGACGCCGGCGTCCTCGGGTCGATGGAGTTCGGCGTCCACGCGCTGCGGATCGGCCTGATCGTCGTGCTCGGCCACGACAGCTGCGGTGCGGTCGCCGCCGCCGCTGACTCGGTCCGCACCGGAGCGGTGCCGCCCGGCTACATCCGGGACGTCACTGAGCGGATCACCCCGAGTGTGCTTGCGGTGCAACGTTCCCAAGACCCGCCGGACGTCGACGGAACCCGGACCCCGATGGACTACATCCACCCCGAGCACGTCAGGGGCACCGTCAGGCTGCTCCTCGAACGCTCGAGCATCCTGGCCGGGGCGGTCCGGGACCGCACTGCCTGGTGCTCGGTGCGACCTATCGGCCGGCCGACGGCCGGGTCCGGCTGGTCAGCAAGGAGACCTGAGAGTCACTGCATGCCAACGGATTTCGCAGGCATTCGAGATGAAGGGGAGTACCCCCGCGCGTTCCGTCGTCATGCACGGCAGATCGAGCCCGGCGGAACGGGCCCTGACCGGGCCGGGAGAGACCTTCGGTTGACCGATCGACCGGAAGGTGGTTCCCGCTGTGGACATAGCTGTATGGGTATGGTTCGCCGTCATCGTCGCGATGCTGGCGGTGGATCTGTTCGCGCACCGCAGGGCGCACGTCATCGGAGTCCGCGAGGCCGCCGCATGGTCGGCCGTCTGGGGTGGCCTTCGGGGTGGCCTTCGGCGGCTTCGTCTACCTCAAGATCGGCCCGGCCTCGGTGATGATCTGGGTCGGCATCAAGATGCTGCTCAAGGTCGACGTGCTGTACATCCCGACGCCGATCTCGCTGGCGGTCATCACGGTGGTGATCGGCGGCTCGGTGGCCGCGAGCCTGATCGCCACCCACGGCAGCAGCCGCCACTCGCCTGCCGAACCGGTTGACCCGCCGTTCCATACCGCGACCGCCGCGGAGGCCGCCGAGGTGCGGCCGGTCTGGCAACGGACCGGTTGAACCCCTCTCTTGCGGGGAACGGTTGGGACGCCCAGCGCTGCGCGGGAGCGGTTCAACCGATGTCCTGACGGTCGGCCATCCGGTCCCGCGTACGGTCGGACCCGGGAATGACGGGTTCCGGACAACGAAGCGGGCCCGATGACACAGGGAGGCCGCTTTGACTGCGCCGACGACGAACACCGGCCACCGCGGATCTGCGGTGGCCGCGCCGACAAGCCAGCCCAACGGAGCCGTCGCGCAGCAGTCCCTGTGGCACGGCTTCGCCGACATGGGTGCGGTGGCCACCATCGGCGAGTTCGTCGTCACCCGCGGCGAAGGCGCCCACATCTGGGATGACGGCGGCCGGCGCTACCTGGATGCGACCGCCGGCCTGTGGTTCACCAACGTCGGGCCACGGCCGGACCGAGATCGCCGACGCGGTCGCCGCGCAGATCGGCCGGATCGCCGCCTACTCGACGTTCGGCGACTACACGGTGGATACCACGGTGGCGCTCGCCGACCGACTGGCCGGGATCGCACCGGTGCCCGGCAGCAAGATCTTCTTCACCTCCGGCGGGTCCGATTCGGTGGAGACCGCCGTCAAGCTGGCCCGCCGGTACTGGCTGGAGACCGGGCACACCGACAAGACCATCGTCATCGGCCGCGAAAAGGCCTACCACGGAATGCATGTCGCCGGTACAGCGCTGGCCGGCATCCCGGGCAACCACGACGGGTACGGCGAGCTGATGGCCGACGTCCGCGCCGTCGAATGGAACTCCGGCAAGAGCCTGCTCGAGACGATCGAGACGGTGGGCGCCGACCGCATCGCCGCGTTCTTCTGCGAGCCGGTGATCGGCGCGGGTGGTGTCTACCCGCCGCCGGAGGGGTATCTCGCCGAGGTCCGGCAGATCTGCCGGGACAACGACATCCTGTTCGTCGCGGACGAGGTGATCACCGGGTTCGGCCGGATCGGCGGTGACTGGTTCGCCTCCACCAGGTTCGGCCTGGAACCGGACATGATGACGACAGCAAAGGGCCTGACGTCGGGGTACGTGCCGATGGGCGCCGTGTTCGTCGCCCCGCACCTTGCCGAGCCCTTCTTCGACCCGTCGGCCGGCGTCTGGTGGCGCCACGGATACACCTACGGCGGCCACGCGGCAGCCGCGGCCGCCGCGATGGCGAACCTCGACATCATCGAGCGGGAGAACCTGCTGGCTGCTGCGGGGAGGCTGGAGACCACCCTGCACACCGCCCTCGCCGGGCTCGCCGACCACCCCGCGGTAGCCGAGGTGCGCAGCGGCACCGGGGCGGTGGCCGCCGTTCAACTGGTGGACGCCGGCGCGGCGCTCGGGTTCGCGAAGTCGCTGCGCCGGCAGGGCATCGCAACGAGGGCGGTCGGTGCCGGTGGCATCCAGATCTCCCCCGCCTTCGTGATGACCGACGTCCAGGTCGAGGAGCTGGCAGCGGGTATCCGGGCGACGCTGGGCTGATCGGGGCGGATCAGGATCCGAGCGCGGCCGCCAGCGCGCTGATGGTGCCTTCCATCCAGCTGACGTAGTCCTTGTCAGCGGGCATGGTCTCGGTGACGGGCACGACGGCAACCCCCGCCGCCTGCGCCGCGGACAGCACCTCCTGCGTCTCGGGTGACGAGGTCTGCTCGTTGTAGATCAGCGCGGCCAACTGCTTGCCCTTGACCAGGGCGACGGTGTCGGCGAGAGCGATCGGCGGTACGTCGGTGCCCTGCTCGATGGCCTCGCTGAACTCGTCCGGTGTCCTGTTCTCCAGACCGGCGGCCTCGGTCAGGTAGAGCGGCACCGGTTCGGTGATGGCAACCGGTGTGCCCTCGTGCGCGGCCTTGATCGCGTCGATCTTCTCGCCGAGCCCGTCGAGCTTGCCGGTGAACGACGCGGTGTTTCCCTCGAAGTACGCGGCTTTGTCCGGTCGGATCGCGGACAGCTCCGCCGAGATCTGTTCGGCGACAGCGGCAACCGACGGCAGGTCGTACCAGACGTGTTCGTTGAATTCCCCGTGGGCGTGATCGTCGGGCGAGGTCGCTGGGGACGCGGCCGGCTGCGACGAGGCGGTGGTGCCGTCGTCCTGATGATCCTTGCCGGACACCGCCACCGCGTCGATGACCGGGACACCGGAGTTCGAGGCGTCGACCATGGCGGTGGCCCAGTCGTCGTATCCGCCGCCGTTCCTGACGACGAGGGCCGCCTTCGAGACCGCCAACTGCCCCTGTGCCGTCGGCTCGAACGAGTGCGGGTCCGCCGCCGGGTCGCTCACCAGGGCGGTGACGTCCACCTGGTCACCGCCGACCTGCTCGACGACGTCTCCCCAGACGTTGGTCGAGGTCACCACCGGAACGCGGCCTGGGTCCTCCGCGCTGCCGGCCGGCGCCTCCGACCCGCACGCCGTCAACGTCATCGCCGCCGCCGCGGTGACCGCGATCAGCGACGCCCGGAACCTCGAACTCATCCATACTCCCTACTGCTGTTGATTCTGATTATCACTGGCAGCAGTCTAGGGGCTCTCGTTCCGCGGCGCGACCGCCCCCCGAGGACGGGGCGGCGGCAGTTCAACCGGGATCTCAGTGCTGGGCGAGCAACTGCTCGAACGGCACCAGTCGCTCGAACGGATCGGCGTCCCGGCCCTGCCGCCGCGGCTTGACTGCCACAGCGCCGGCATCCGCCACCGTCGGGGTAGATGCATCCCAGGTGGCGGCGGTCAGGATCGCGCCGAGCTCGCGGCCGGCCCGATCGACCCGGTCGGTCAGCGACCGACCCGACTCGTCGGCACCGAAATCCGCGGTCGCCGCGAAGACGGCGGTCGGCACCACACTGGCCCGCAGATAGCCGAACAGCGGCCGCAGCGCGTGGTCGAGCACCAGCGAATGCCGGGCCGATCCACCGGTCGCGGCGATCAGCACCGGGGTGCCGTCCAGCGCCGCCGGGTCGAGCACGTCGAAGAACGACTTGAACAGCCCGCTGTAGGACGCGCTGAAGACGGGCGTCACGGCGATCACCGCGTCGGCCGAGCCGACCGCGTCCAGCGCCGTCCGCAGTGGCAGGCTCGGGAAACCGGTCAGCAGGTTGTCGGTGATGTCGTGGGCGAGTTCGCGAAGCTCGACCGGGATCACCTCGACGCGGCCGCCGCGCTCTGCGACGCTGCGCTTCGTCGCGTCCGCCAGTTGGTCGGCCAGCATCCTGGTGGACGAGGGCCGGCTCAGCCCGGCGGACAGCACGACGACGGTGAAGGTCGTCATGCCCGATCACCCACCGACGACAACCGTGCTGCGGCAGCAGCTTCGGCGGCCGCTGCGGTCTTCAGGCTCTGGTGCGTGGGGGCCTCCGGGACATGCGCCGGCCGGAGGGCGTCGAACTCCTTGCGCAGCGTCGGGACGACCTCCTCGCCGAGCAGGTCGAGCTGCTCGAGGACCGTCTTCAGCGGCAGGCCGGCGTGGTCCATCAGGAACAGCTGGCGCTGGTAGTCGCCGAAGTAGTCGCGGAACTTGAGCGTCTTCTCGATGACCTCGGCCGGGCTGCCGACGGTCAGCGGCGTCATCTCGGTGAAGTCCTCGAGGGACGGACCGTAGCCGTACACCGGTGCGTGGTCGAAGTAGGGCCGGAACTCCTTGACGGCGTCCTGCGAGTTCTTCCGCATGAACACCTGGCCGCCCAGGCCGACGATCGCCTGGTCGGCGCTGCCATGCCCGTAGTGCTCGAAACGCGTGCGGTACAGCTCGATCAACCGCTGGAAGTGCGCCTTCGGCCAGAAGATGTGGTTGGCGAAGAAGCCGTCGCCGTAATACGCGGCCTGCTCGGCGATCTCCGGGCTGCGGATGGAGCCGTGCCAGACGAACGGCGGCACACCGTCCAGCGGACGCGGGGTCGAGGTGAAGCCGCGCAGCGGGGTGCGGAACTTGCCCTGCCAGTCGACGACGTCCTCACGCCACAGCCTGCGGAGCAGGTCGTAGTTCTCCACGGCCAGTTCGATGCCCTTGGTGATGTCCTTGCCGAACCAGGGGTAGACCGGGCCGGTGTTGCCGCGGCCCATCATCAGGTCGACCCGGCCGTCGGCGAGGTGCTGCAGCATGGCGTAGTCCTCGGCGATCTTCACCGGGTCGTTGGTGGTGATCAGCGTCGTGGACGTGGACAGCATCAGCTTGTCGGTCTTGGCGGCGATGTAGCCGAGCATGGTGGTCGGTGACGAGGGGACGAACGGCGCGTTGTGGTGCTCGCCCGTCGCGAAGACGTCGAGCCCGACCTCTTCCGCCTTCTGCGCGATGGTGACCATCGCCTTGATGCGCTCCGCCTCTGGCGGGGTCCTGCCGGTGGTGGGATCGGTGGTGACGTCGCCGACGGTGAAGATTCCGAACTGCATGGCGTGCTCCTCGGTGTCGATGTCGCTCCCCGGTTGTTGAACGTTCAACCGGTTCTGCCGCTGTAACGGCACCGGGACAAGTTCCATTCCCATGCATGGATCTCACTCCTACCAGGGACGTCGAGGGGGATTGCGGGTACCGTCCGGGGGCGATGACCGAACAGCAGCCTTTCGATGTGGTGCGGCGCTACGCCGGCTTCGAACTGCGGCGCTACCCCGCGCACGTCGTCGCACAGGTGACCGTCTCCTCGTCGTTCGACAGCGCCGGCACCATCGCCTTCAGGTCGCTCTTCGGTTACATCACCGGCCAGAACCGATCCCGATCCTCGGTTGCCATGACAGCCCCTGTCGTGCAGTCGGCGGCCGCATCGGAGAAGGTCGCGATGACCGCGCCGGTCGTGCAGCGTGCGGCGGAGAACGGCGACTACGTGATCGCCTTCGTCCTGCCCGCCGCCCTGACCGCCGATACCGCACCGATCCCGACGAACCCGGATGTCGAGATCTGCACCATTCCAGCCAGTCTCACCGCCGCGAAGGTCTTCAGCGGCCGCTGGTCGCAGTCGTCGTACGAACGGCACCGCACGGAACTTCTCGACGCCGTCGCCGCCGAGGGCCTGCGCCCCATCGGCGCACCGCGCTTCGCCCGGTACGACCCGCCTTTCAAGCCCTGGTTCCTTCGTCACAACGAGGTCCTTGTCGACACAGAAGAAGTCGACACGAAGAAGAAGTCGACACCGAATAAGTCGACACCGAATAAGTCGACGATCCGAATAAGTCGACACCGGCGACGGTGTATACGGGCAGGCGTTGTGATCTGAGTCGCTGGTTCAGCGGGTGGCGAACTGCGTCAAGGAAAGGATGTTCCCGTCCGGATCCAGGAACCACGCAATGCGGCTGCCGCTCGGTGCCGTCCATACGGCAAGTTGGTCCTGATCCATGGCTTCGTACCGGGTAAATGTCACGCCGCGTGAGACGAGGTGATGGATCGCCGCGTCGATATCCGGCACGCTCCAGCCGAGGACGGTGTAGGGCACGTGTGCAACGTCGTCGACAGCGGTGATCCGGAGCATCCCGCCCCCGACCGCCGCCACCAGCGCGAACGGCGATTCATCACGCAGCGACAATTCGAGCTGGCCACCATAGAAGTGCCGGGCGCGGACGAGGTCTGTAACACCGACGAAAGAAACAAGAGCAGCGGACTTCAGCACAACGCCTCCCGGTCGCCGGATCTGCCAATGGTAGGGATCAGCTGCCCTCTGTGGCGCGACCACCAGAGCAATTCGCCGTCATACACAACCGTGACCACATCTACTGCAGGGGCGCAGAGCCACCCGAATATGGATCTGGGCTGAATCAGTTGCCCGCCCGGCTTCGTCTGGTGCCGTGGGGGTCCGACCTCCCGGAAAGCGACAAGGAGATCCACCGTGCGCGCTGCATCGATGTCCGCCTCTCACCACCTGTCGCGAGGACTCGATGCTGCATGCGCACGCTCAACCTGGGAATCCTGGCTCATGTCGACGCCGGTAAGACAAGCCTGACCGAACGGCTGCTGTTCGAGGCAGGCGTTCTGGACGACATCGGCAGCGTCGACGCCGGCAGCACCCACACGGACACGCGATTTATCGCCTCGGCGGCCTCGTTCCGGCCGCTTCGGTGCACCGGCTCTATCGGGCGCTGCCCGAGCTGACCAGGGGCGAAGCCGTGCTGGAGACGGATTTCGATTCCTACCGCCCGGTCGTCGGGCGGCCGCCGGTCAGGGCCCACACCGGACCGAACCCGTTGCACCGCAGGACCTATCTCATGGCGGTCCTGCGCCGGGTGTGTGACGGCGCTCGCCCCCGGTTCACATCCGCACCCCTGTCGGGGGCCGCGGAGGACGAGTTCTGCCCCGCCATGCAGGACTCGCTCTCCATCGGCCTTCGGCGTCTCGACGCCTGCGGCCGGGGGCTGTCAGTTCAGCGTTCCTCGAGCATCCGGAGCGTGTCGCCGCGCACACCATCGTGCGCCATCGCGTCCGCGATTCCTTCCGACTGCATGATCTTTTCGAAGTCGGCAGGCGAGGCTCCCTCGATGAACAGGGCAACACGATGGGAATCTGTCGGATCGACGAACGTGCGCGCGCTCAGTCCGTGGGGCCCGAAGAGCCCGGCGCGTTTCGGGGACTTCAACCAGTTGTCGACGTCATCGACGTCGTGGACGATCACCAGTGCAGGCATAGCACGCTCCCAGCAGTTGTGTTGTTCTGCGACGTAGGGAAAGCGACCGGCTCCCGCTGCAAGTCTCACTGCGTCGCCGCGGTCTGTGCCGCGGGCCTGCATGGTCCAGGCCCGGTGAGTGTCCTCCCGGCCCCCAGCATTCGCAAGATCGGACATTCGACAGAGTTTCGGGCGCTCGACCCGGGGCAGCCCCACGGCATGCTCGCTTCGTTGTCTTCACGGTCAGGTGTATCGGGCCCGTGCTCCCGCAGGTAGGGCAGCGCGAAGTCGACGTAGCAAGGACGGGCGGGGTGGATGAGCTCGGCAGCGATCAGCCGCAGCCAGTACTGGCTGGCGTAGTTCACATCGACGTCCAGGCGCCGCTCGGATGTCAGCCATCTTGGACGGTCCGTCGTCCTGCGCCATGGCCGGCAGGAACGCCCTGTCGATATCGGACGCCGTCCGCAGCTCCGGCTCATTTGAATCAGCGCGCCCAGCCTGCGCCTTGATCGGGACACTCCTCGTGCCCCGACGAAGTCCTGCAGCACGGATTCGCGCCCCACCAACAGCGGCGGACTGGCTCCGAACCCCGGGTGGAACGGGTTGGCCATCCGGCGACCATCGCACCGCGATTGAGAGTCCTTGAGAGTTTCTGGACTCCGTTAGACATGCTTGTGTAGCTGCCTACGTGATCCCGTCCCGAAACGTCACCGGACTCTCGATCATGTCGGTCGCCCCGAGATGCGGGGAGGGCGCTCAGCGCGGAAACGTGGGGTCCATAGCGAAACGCCCGGACAAACCCTGAGGGGTCAGCCTGCGGCCCCGTCGAATTCGCCATTGGCAATCGCGTCCGCATACTTGCGAATGTCGGGACCCGGTTCGAAATCGATGAAACGGCCCTCCATCCGCTTGTACAACTCTGCGTACACTGCGTCGGCAGACTCGCCCTTCATCGACTTCCCGAGATCCAGCACTGCTTCTCGCAGAACGCGATCGGAATCGTCGAGGATCTTCGCGCGGGCGGGTTCGTTCCAGCGGATATCGGATTCTTGCATTCCACCAACATACGCGCGGCTTTCGCTTGGAGCATCCGTACAATTCGGACGAAAAAACGCCGGCATTCATCATCAATGGCGGGTTTGAAAATGAGCGGAAAGGGAACTCCAGCGCCCGGCCGGGTCGCGGCCGTCGGACCCGAACGACTCCCGCAGCCGAGCGAAACCGGCGTCCAGCGATACCCTCGGCGTCCAGCCGAGTACAGCCCTTGTCCGACGCTGATCGAACCAGTGCGCCGTGCCGAGTTGCTCGGCAAGGAAGCGGGTGATCGGCGGTACTCCCGGACGGTGGGCGACCCGCCACGCACCTTCCACCACGGTGCCCGCCGCCACCGCCACCGCCAGCGGGACCCGCCGCCTGGGACCCGGGACGCCGGCAGCCGCGCAGACCCGCTGAAGGATCTCGGCCACCGGCCGCGGCTCACCGTTGGAGATCACCAGGGCCTCACCGTGCGCCGGCCCACAGGCATCGACCGCGGCAACCAGCGCGTCCACTGCATTGGCCACGTACGTCGTGTCGATCAGCGCGGTTCCGCCGGCGATCAGCGGCAACCTGCCTGCGCGCCCCCGCGCGACGATGGGGCCGACGAGCTGGGTGTCCCCGGGGCCCCAGATGAGATGGGGACGGACTGCCAGGACCGCGAGCTCCGGCCCATCCGCCGACAGCACGAGCTGCTCCGCCACCGCCTTCGACCGCGAATAGTTCGAGCGCGCCGCCGACGGGTCCGCGGCGCCCGCACCGGCGCCGATCAGCGGCTCCCCGGCGTGCGCCACCGAGGGTGACGACACGAACACGAGCCGGGGCACCCCGGCCGCCCGGCACGCCTCGATCACGGACCGGGTTCCCTCGATGTTGGCGTGCAGATACTGCTCCCACGGACCGACCACGTCCACCTTCGCCGCCAGGTGCAGCACCGCGTCGTGGCCGCGCGCCGCGGCCCGGACGAGCTCTGCATCAGCGACATCCCCGAGCACTTCGGCAGTGTCGATGCCGGCGGGCCGGCGCTGCAGCACCGTGACGATGTCACCGCGGTCCAGCAGCGCGGTCGCCACTGCCCGACCGGTCATCCCGCTGGCACCTGTCACCAGGACCTTCATCCGCGGCGGGACCGCCCGGCCAGCACATCGGCGGCCCAATCGGCGACCGCCACCCGGTCGATCTTGGAGTTGTGCCGGATGTCGACGGGCAGCGCGTCCTTGACCAGCACGGCCGCGACCGGCAGGCCCGCCGCGCGCCGGGCAGCCGCAGCCAGCTCCGGTGACGCCAGCGGGCCGCCGGAGCCGGCCAGGACCACCACGAGCTGCTGGGTCCCGGCCGGACCCACACCCACTGCGGCCACCGTCGACCGGCCGGCGGTGCCGGCGACGGGATGCCCTCCGCGGAGCGCACGCTGCACCCGCTGCTCCACACCGACCGGCGTCACCGGGCCGTCGGCGCCGCTGATGACGTGCACCGTGCGGCCCTGTACCCACAGCCGGCCCTGCTCGTCCAGCATCCCGACGTCACCGGTGCGATGCCAGCCCGGGTGGGCCGTTGCGCGCTGGTCGGTCATCCACAGGGTGTCGTAGCGGTCCTTGAGATGAGCGGCGCTGACCCAGATCTCGCCGCTGACGCAAGGCGTGTCGGTGAGATCGACGCCGGCAACGCCCACGTCGTCGAACGGGCCGATCAGCACCCGGACCCCGGGCAGCGGACGACCCACGCAGACACCGTCACCGTTGCCGGCGTCCTCGATCTCCGGCAGCGAGATGTCCGTCAGCGGCAGGCCTTCCGTCATTCCGTACGGGGTGTGCATGGCAGCGTTGGGCAGCACCGACTGCAGGCTGCGGAGCAGCGCGGCGGGCACGGGCGCACCGGCGCTCATCAGCAAACGCACACCGTCGAGCGCCGTTCGCTGCGCTGCGGACACGCCGTCCGCGGTTGCGAGAACGTTGGCCAGTGCCGCCGGGGAGGCGAACACCACGGTTGCGTCAACCGCGCCCGCCGCGTCGCCGAGCGCCGCTGCGGTCAGCGTCCCCGGCTTCGTGACGTCGGTCGCCGGGACGGCGGACGGCACGCCGAGCGCGGGTCCGTACAGCGCGAACGGGGCGAAAGCAGCGACCATCCGATCCCGCGGGCCGAGGCCGTAGGTACCCGCGATGACGGCCAACTGCGCACGCAGCTGGCGGTGTCGGTACAGCACCCCCTTCGCCGGTCCGGTCGCGCCGGAGGTGAAAACAACTGCGGCCTCGGCGGTGTCGTCGTCGTGGACGTCTTCGGTGCCGAGCGCGGCGGGTGCTACCCGTTGCCCGAGGCTCTCGAGTTCCTGCAGCGAGTGCTGGGCCCCGGTGATCCGGCGCAGGGCGGTCGGCAGCGGCCGGCCGGCGATCCTGGTCCCCGGCACCCTCATCGGCCCGGCGGCCAGCAAACCGGGCAGATCGGCGATGACGTGGTCGATCCTTGCGCTGCGCAGCGCCCTGGCCATCCCCCGGAGGCCGAGACCCCGGTCCACCACGACGATGACGCCGCCCGCCTGCCAGACCGAGTACAGCGCGACCGTCAATTCGATGGACGGCGGTACCAGCAGCGCGACCCGGTGTCCCGGCAGCACCCCGGCCGCTCGCAGGCCGGCGCCGGTGTCCCGGACCCTGCGGTGCAGGTCGGCCCAGCTGATCGTTGCACCAGCCACCTCGACGACCGCCGGGGTGCGGTCGTCGGCCCGTGCGTTGAGCCGGGCGAAGACCGACGGCGGAGCAGCTGCCGGAGGGTTCGGCGACCCGATCCGGCCGGACCCGTCCTCGGCCGCCCGGTGGCGGCCCGCCGGGCCGGTCTCCAGGTCGGCGACGAACGCCCGGACCGCGTCGGCGTAGCCGGGGGCATCCTCGGGCAGCAGGTGGCTGGCCTTCTCGTAGCGGTGCACCTTGGCGGCGGGCAGCCGCTGCTGCAGGTCCCGCAGGTGCTCTTCGAGGAAGACCGGGTCGCGTGGACCCCAGAGCAGTAGCGCCGGCACATCGAGGTCCGGCATCGCGTCGGCGATCCGATCCAGTGCGGGTCTGCTCGGATGGTCTGCTGCGAAGGGGATGTCGGCCACGAAGTCGCCCACCGCGCCGCGCAGCCGGACCGAGCGATAGGGCGCGGCGAACGCGTCACGCACGTCCTTCGGCAACCGTGGCCAGGTCAGCGACGTGGTGGTCCGGACGAACAGTGGGGTCAACCGGCACGCCATCCGGTTGATCACCGGGACGTGCACCAGCCGGATCAGCACGGGACCAGCCGACGACCCGGGCTGATGAACGGCGGTGTTCGTCAGCACCACCCCGGCGAGCTGGTCGCGGTGGCCGACCGCCCAGCCCATCGAGGTGATCCCGCCCCAGTCGTGCGCCACCGTGACGACCGGTCCCGTCACGCCCAGCGCTTCGGTGAGCCGGCCGAGGTCGTCGACCCGCTGCGCCAGCACCCGCGGTGTCCCGATCCGCTCGGAGTAGCCCATCCCGAGCTGATCCGGGGCGATCACCCGCCAGCCCGGCGGCGGCGATGCCACCAACCGCCGCCACAGGTAGCTCCAGGTCGGATTGCCGTGGACACAGAGCAGCGTGCCGACCGGCTGCAGTCCGGCTGACTCCGGCCAGGAGTCCAGCACATGGAACGTGCGGGTCATCCCATCGGCGTCCACCACCGGCACCAGCCGGGACCACGAGGCATCCATTCCGGGGAGCCCCGACGGCGGCAGCCTGGCCGGATGCACCGTCGACCCCGCTGCCGAGCGGGAGGGACGCTGAGAGCGGTCCCCGGTCACCAGACGAGTTCGGAGATCGAGGCGTTCAGACCTGAGCCGATGCCCATCAGCAGCACCCGGTCGCCCTGCGAGAGTTCCCCGGCGATGCCGGCGAGGGTGAACGGGATCGCCGCCGGCCCCAGGTTGCCGCGCTGCGGGAAGGTCAGCGGCACCCGTTCCAGGTCGATGTCCAGCGCCGACGAGATCGCCCGGGTGTGCACCGTGCTCACCTGATGCATCACGTACCGGCTGATGCCCTCGTGCCAGCCGAATTCGGCCGCGGATTCCGCCCACAGCTCACGGGACAGCTCCAGCCCGGCGTTCATCAGCCCGGTGCTGTCGGTGTGCATGTAATCCATGTCGCCCACGCACAGCAGGTGGTGCTCACTGCCGGCCCGGGTCGCGCCGCCGAGGAACCGGTGTCCCTCGGGGTGCTTGTCGCTGCGACCGAGCACCATGGCGGCAGCGCCGGACCCGAGGGTCAGGGACGCGAACTGCGCGAAGACGTCCTTGGCGTCACCGCTGCCGTTCTGCAGCCGACTGATGGTGGCGTTGTGGATACCGCGGGCGTCCTCGCCGTTGACGACGAGCGCGTAGTCGATCTGCCCGGATTCCAGCATGGCGGCGGCCAGTTGCATCCCGTTGACGAATCCCAGGCAGGCGTTCGTCACGTCGAAGTTCTGGCAGGAGCTCGGCAGGCCGAGCGCATTGTGCACCGCCACAGCGGTGGACGGCTCGAGGTGCGCCCGGCTCACCGAGGTGTTCACCAGCAGCCCGATGTCGCCGGGTTGTACGCCCGCCTCGGCCATCGCCTTCGCGCCGGCCATCGCGGCGCCGTCGGCGAACGTCGTTCCGCGATTCCACCAACGGCGCTCGTGGATTCCTGCCAGTCGCTGCATCATCCCTGGCCGCAGACCGACCCTGGCGTACACCTCGCCGAGCCGGTCGTCCATCTCCGTCGAGGTGACGACCTGGGGGGCGTCGATGGCACAGACGGCCAGCACGGAGGTGTTGTGGAAGCGATGAATGGCATTGCCGCCCATACGGACCCTTTCGGCGATCAGACGGTTGTGAACCCGCCGGCGGCAGGATCACGCGGGTGTGTCCGGAAGCCGTCTTACGTCAGGACGGAGCTGTACCCAGAGATCACGATAATGCAACGGCGAGCCGGCTCTGTCCGGCGGACGCGGCGGCGGCGTTCTGACGTCCCCGCAGGCGCCGGCAGGGCGATCACCACGCCGCCTCCCGATAGTCCTTCAGGAAGACCCCGGTCAGGTCGACCCCGTTCTCGCCCTGGACGATCGGGTCGTAGACCCGCGCGGCACCGTCCACCAGGTCCAGCGGTGCGTGGAAACCCTCGCGTGCGAGCCGCATCTTGGTCTCGTGCGGGCGTTCGTCGGTGATCCATCCCGTGTCCACAGCGGTCATCAGGATCCGGTCGCCGAGCATCTCGGCGGCGCTGGTCCTGGTCAGCATGTTCAGTGCGGCCTTGGCCATGTTCGTGTGCGGATGGCCCGGGCCCTTGTAGCCGCGGCTGAACACGCCCTCCATCGCTGAGACGTTCACCACGTACTTCCGCCGGGCCCGACTCGCCGCCATCGCCGACCGCAGCCTGCTGATCAGCACGAACGGCGCGGTGGTGTTGCACAGCTGCACCTCCAGCATCTCCAGGGCGTCGACCTCGTCGACCCGCTGGGTCCAGCTGTTCGCCCGGCCCCGGTCCGGTACCAGTCCGCCGGCGTCGATGGCCCGGCCCGCGGCGACCAGTTCGGTGGACGCCGAACCCGCGAGCAGGGCCAGCCGGGAGATCTCCGCACCGGTCCGTCCCGCCGGCAGGTGCGGCAGCGGGTGCTCGGACAGCGAACCGGCCAGCGCCAGCGGATGGGCGTCGGAGATGTGGTCGAAGGTGAGCAGTTCGGGCAGCGGCCCGTCCGGCAGCGGATCCGATTCGGCCGCGACCAGCGGCGCGTAGGCACCCGGTGACCGGCGGACCGTCTGTGCGGCGTTGTTGATCAGGATGTCCAGCGGACCGGCTTCGGCGACGGCGTCGGCCAGTGCCACCACCTGAGCGGGATCGCGGAGATCGATCCCCACGACGCGGAGCCGGTGCAGCCAGTCCCCGCTGTCCGGGAGGGCGGTGAACCGGCGCACCGCATCGGTCGGGAATCGGGTGGTGATGGTGGTGTGGGCGCCGTCGCGCAGCAACCGCAGCGCGATGTACATGCCGATCTTGGCGCGCCCGCCGGTGAGCAGCGCCCGGCGGCCGGTCAGATCGGTGCGGGCGGTGCGGTGCTCGTGGTTGACGGCGGCGCACGCCGGGCAGAGCTGGTGGTAGAACGCGTCGACCTGCACATAGTCCCGTTTGCAGATGTAGCACGGCCGCGGCCGGGTGAACGTCCCGGCGGTGGCGCCGACCGCCGTGGAGACCAGCGGGATGCCCTCGGTCTCGTCGTCGATCCGGCCCGGCGACCCCGTCGCTGTCGCTGCCACCACCGCCCGGTCGGCGTTGCTGACGGCGTCCCGCCGCTCCACCCGGCGGGCCTGTTTGACGGCCTTGAAGATGCCTGCGGTCGCCCGCCGCACCGCGACGGCGTCGGGATGCTCGGGTGGCAGCTGCTCGGTCGCGGCGATCACCCGCAGGCACGTCGCGAGGTCGTCGGTGTCGATGCCAGGCACTGTCTGGGTCACGGGTAAGACGATAAGTGCCCCGGAGTGCCCGACAAGCCCGATCGTCAGCGTCCGGTGCCCGTCACGAGGTGCATGTCACGCCGGGCGGCGGCAAGGTCGAGGGCACCTGCCGGCAGGGCCGCCGGCGTCAAAGCACCGATCTGCCGGTAGGCGTCGATGACCGCTGTCACCACCTCCGCCGGTCCGACCGCGGGCGCGACATCGCGCACGGCGCCAACAGACGCCGGATTCCAGTCCAGCCCCAGCGCCCGGTACACCTCGTCGAGGACCGACCGCACCGGATCGGCGTCCTCGACGACGATCACGGTGCCGAACAGCCAGGCGCCGCGGACCAGCCGTTGCGCGGTGCCGACCAGTTTGTGGCCGTGCCCGTCGTTGATGCTGAATTCGCCCGGGCAGTACTCGCCCGGCACCGGACCGAGCTGCGCGTCCACCCCCAGCGAGCGGAGGGCGCCGGTCAGCAGGTCGGCGAACAGGGTGAACCTGGGGCGGATCTGGTCGACGTCCGGGCCGCTGCCGGGGCGGGTCGGGCGGGCGGTGATCGGGCCGATGTGATCCAGGCACACCGTTCCGGGGTGGTAGGCGGCCGCCCGTCCACCGGGACCGCGGCGCACCGGCGTGAAACCGTGCGCGACGGCTGCCGCGGCGGCCGCCCCGATACCCGGCGATGCGCAGTCCCGGCCGCTGAAGGCCAGCGTCGGCCGCGGCCGGTACACCCGCAGCAGCTCCGATGCACCTGCCCCGACCTGCTGGAGCAGAGCCCCACCGAGCGCCCCGTCGAGAACGGGATCGCGGCCCGCATCGGCCCGCTCGACCGTCTCGTCGATCAGCCTGATGGTTCGCGGCGGGTCATCCCGCCCCTTCTCGGTGGCGCGGTCGGTGTCGGTGTCGGGCACGGCGAGGATGCTGGCACACTCCCTCCATGGATTTGCGCGCCGAGATCGCCGACTGGCCGGTCGGGTACGCCGACGTCGCGGTGGTCGGCCCCAGCGGTGTGCTGGACATCGCCGACGACGGAAAGTCCCACCCGTGGGCGTCGGTGACGAAGGTGCTGACCGCGCTGACGGTGCTCGACGCGACCATCGAAGGCGTCGTCGAGCCTGGGCGACGAGGTCGGTCCGCCGGGCGCGACGCTGCGACACCTGCTGTCCCACACCTCGGGCCTGGCGCTGGACGAGGACCTGGTGATCGCCCGTCCGGCGACCAGGCGTTCGTACTCCAACCGCGGCATCGATCTGGCGGCAGAGCATCTCGCAGAGCGCACCGGGCGGCCCTTCGCCCAGGAACTGTCCGACCGGGTGCTGGACCTGCTGAGCATGGACGGCACGGAACTGCAGGGCGATCCGGCACACGGGGTACGAGGTCCGATCAGTGATCTCGCGGAACTCGCACACGCCCTGCTGGTGCCGACACTGCTGCTGCCCGAGGTGGTCTCGCTGGCCTCGACCGTCGCGTTCCCGGGTCTTCCTGGCGTGCTGCCCGGGTTCGGGAGGCAGTTGCACAACGAGTGGGGGCTGGGCTGCGAGATCCGGGACGGGAAGTCTCCGCATTGGACGGCGCCGGGCAACTCACCCCGTACGTTCGGGCACTTCGGCCAGGCGGGCACCTTCCTGTGGGTCGATCCGGACGCCGGACTGGCCTGCGTGACGGTGTCAGACACACCGTTCGGACCCTGGGCCGCGGATCGCTGGCCCCGGCTCTCAGCCGCGGTGCTCGAGGCCTACCGACCCTGAGGTCTGGTCCCGATCCAGGTCAGCCCGCCGCCGAGCCTGCTGTTGCCCACCACCTCGACCAGGCAGGTTGCCCTGCCGCTGCCGGCCGCATCCGAAGCGCGGTCGGTCTCCACGACGACCCGCAGTGATCCGCGGGCGCTCGGGTCGGTCATGCCGGTCACCGCCGTCACCAGCGCCCGGCAGGAGGACAGCACGGATTCCGGCGCTTCGGCGGCCGGCTCCGCAGGGCCGCCGGTGGGCGCTCCCCAACCGCCGGTGGCCGACCAGCCGAAGATCTCGGCATCGTGCGCCACCGAACACGGCAGCTCCCGCCCCGCAGTGCTGGTCGAGCGGGCACGGCAGGACCCGTAGGCATCTGCAGCCGGGAAGGCTCCGGACGCGGCGCCGGTTCTCAGCGATCCGGAATACGGCACCTGGCGGGGCAACATCGCACAGCCGATCCAGTGCTGGCCCGCGAAGTACTGGTCCGCGTCCGGGCCGATCAGCACCAGCGTCTGGGTCAGGACGGGACGCCAGACGGCCAGCGCACGGGCGACATCCGACCGGCCGGCACCGCCCGAGGGGGCCGCGGGATCCCACCCGAGGTACTCCCGGGCAGGTGAATCGCAGACACTCGCATCGACCAACGACGTCCTGTCGAAGACCATGCTCGATGGAAAAGCCCGGAAATCGGCCGCCACGAAGACGATCTCACCGAAATTGGCCGGCCCGCACCGACCGGCCGGTGCTGCGAATGCCGTCACCCGCCCGTACGCCAGAGTCGGCTCGGGGGCTGCGGTCAGGCAGTTGCCGACCTCGGGAGCATCCGGAGCGGACGACCGTGCGGCGGATCCGGCGATGCGCCGGCCGGTCGCGCTCGGGATGGCCAGGGCGACGAGCACGGCGGCGATCAGCACCACCGCGCCCGCTGCCCGTCGGTCCATCCGTCAGATCATCCGCCCGATCCGCCGGCTTCGGACAGCGTCGGGAGCCGCCTGATCCCCAATGAGAGGAATGCGGCCACCACACAGAGCCCGGCAGCCGACAGCCAGGCCACGGTGTAGTCGCTCGTCAGGTCACGGATCACGCCCGCACCGACCGAGGCGATGGCGGCGCCGAACTGGTGCGCGGCGAACACCCAGCCGAAGACGATCGTCCCCGACTCGCCGAACACCTCACGGCACAGCGCCGCGGTCGGCGGGACGGTGGCGACCCAGTCCAGCCCGTAGACGATGACGAAGGCGAGCATGCTCGGGTGCACGGAGTCGTTCAGCAGGGACGGCAGCATCAGCAGGCCGACGCCGCGGAGCGCGTAGTAGACCGCCAGCAGGACGCGTGGGTTGATCCGGTCGGTCAGCGCGCCGGACGCGATGGTGCCGACCACGTCGAAGATCCCGACGACGGCCAGCAGGCCGGCCGCGGTGGTGGTCGGCATCCCGTGGTCGTGGGCCGCCGGGACGAAATGGGTTCCGATCAGCCCGTTGGTGGTGGCTCCGCAGATGGCGAATCCACCGACCAGCGCCCAGAACGTTCGGGTGTGTGCGGCCTCGACGAGGGTCCGGAGCGTGCGCTTGACCGCGCTGCCGGACCGGACGGCGACCTCGAAGTCGTCGCCCCGCGCGAGATGGCCGGGGCTCACCATGTCCGACGGCTCGTCGGTCGGCGCTCCCGCCGGTTCATCCTCCGGCTCTGCGGCCGGCGCGCCGTAGGGCAGCACACCGCGGTCCGACGGGTAGTTCCGGATGAAGATCAGCACCAGCGGCACCACTGCCAGGGCGGCCACCGAAACCATCAGCGAGGCAGCCCGCCAGCCGTACCCTTCGGCGAGCCACGCCATCAGCGGCAGGAAGACCAGTTGGCCGGTTGCCCCCGCGGCGGTCAGTACGCCCATCACGAGTCCGCGGCGCCGGACGAACCACCTGTTGGCCACGGTGGCTGCGAACACCAGCGCCATCGAGCCGGTGCCCAGCCCGATCAGCACGCCCCACAGCAACACCAGCTGCCAGCCGGCGGTCACGAAGACCGACAGCCCGGAGCCGAGCGCGACCATCACGAGCGCGCACGTGGTGACGGTCCTGATGCCGAATCGGTCCATCAGTGCGGCCGCGAAGGGGGCGGTCAGCCCGTACAGGACCAGGTTGATGCCGACCGCAACGGACAGCAGCGCGCGCGACCAGCCGAACTCGTCCTGCAGCGGCACGATCAGCACCCCGGGTGCGGACCTGAACCCGGCCGCGCCGATCAGCGCGATGAAGGACACCGCCGCCACGATCCAGGCGGGATGGATGCGGGCGGGCTTCGTCACCCGACGGGGCCGTTCCGTGCCCGTCACACGCCGCCCCGTCCGCGGAGCGGATTCGGGCTGCAGGTCGGGTGTCGTCATGCAGACCTCGAATCGGGCGCAGCAACAATCGTCTGGTCACCGTAACGAAGTGAGCGCCGAGGTATTCCGCAGTTCACCGGCCCGACGGATCGTCGGCCGGATGCCGCGATTCTGAGCCGGGTGTCATCTGGGCGCCGAAACATCTGTCAGCCTTGAAACTGTGCGCACTGCTCAGTCCCCTCTTGCCGCCCGAGCCGTGACGGTCGGCCGGTGAGCGCCATCGGCGAACGGTCCGAACAGGCGCGCCCGCAGACCGCCAGGCCGGATGCCACCTCGTTGGCCGCCTTCGCGACCCTGTGCACCTACACCTGGTTCCTGTATGGACTCGGGCCTGCCCTGCCGTTGTTCCGCGACGAGCTGGGCACCAGCAGTGCGGTGGCGGGGCTGCACAGCCTGATGCTGGCGGTGGGCGTCGTCGCCGCAGGGTTCAGCGGCGTCAACCTGGCCCGCCGGTGGCAGCGGTACGGCGTTGCGCGCCGCGGGATCGCCGCGTTCACGCTGGCCGTGCTGTTGTTCACCGCCGGTTCCCTGCTGACCGGGGCCGAATTGGCCGTCACCCTGCCGGCCATGGTCGTCATCGGGTTCGGCGGTGCGGTCGCGGTGAACACCTCGACGACCGTTCTGCAGGCGCACAACGGTGTCTACGGACCTTCTTTGCTCAGTACCGGCAATGCTGCCGCCGCCGGCGTCGGGTTGATCACGCCCCTCGCGGTGGGCGCAGCGACGGCCGCCGGTTGGAGCTGGCGGGCAGCGATGGTGCTGGTGATCCCGTTCGCCGTCGTGGCCTGGATCCTGATCACCCGCCAGCGCCACGTCCCCGCCTATGCGGCCGTTCCGGTCGGTACCGCGAACTTCACCTTCCGGGGTTTGCCGGCGGCCTACTGGCCGGCCGCGCTGGCCGTCGTCTGCTCGGTCGCCATCGAGTTCTGCATGGTCACGTGGACCCCGGACCTGCTCACCGACCGGACGGGGCTGAGTCCCGGAACGGCCAGCGGTGCGGTGTCAGCCGTGGTCGGCGGCATGGCGATCGGGAGGCTGCTGGTCGGCGCGCTGGCCACCCGACGGTCTCCGCTGATCCTCTTCCTGGTCAGCGTCGGGGTGACGGCGGGCGGCTGGCTGCTGGTGTGGCTCTCGGCCTCGCCGGTTGCCGCGATCGGCGGTCTGCTGATCGTCGGACTCGGGATTGCCGGCCAGTACCCGCTCGGCGCCGCCATGGTGATGGCGTTGTCGGCGGGTCAACCGGACCGGGCGATCGCCGTCATGAGCATCGGTGTGGGCCTTGCCTCCGGGCTCGGCCCCTTCCTGCTCGGAGCACTCGCCGATCAGCTCGGCGTCCGGTCGGCGTTCGTGATCGTGCCTGTGTTGTGCGTGTTGGCGGCCGCCTGCATCACCGTGGGCCAACGGTGGGGAACCAGGACGACCCGGGACTGACCACCCGTATTCTCGCGGTGAGCCGCACGCTGTCAGCGTGCCTCACGATCGCTGTCGGTGAGGAGTGACATGGAGCTGCCGGAGACCCGGCCGAGGGTGGCCATTGCCTGCCAGGGAGGCGGTAGCCATACCGCTTTCACCGCAGGCGTTCTCAGTCGCATCTTCAGCGATGACGTGCTTTCCCGCTACCGCATCGTGGGCCTCAGCGGGACCTCCGGTGGCGCAATCTGCGCCCTGCTGGCGTGGTCGGCACTCGTCGGCGACCAGCCGACCAGGGCCGGCGAACTCCTCCGCAGGTTCTGGGACGACAACTCGGCATCCTCGATCCCGGAACAACTGCTCAACGCCTGGACGCTCTGGGTCAGCGAACTCGCCAACTACGTGGCCACCCCGGCCATCAGCCCGTACGAGAGTCCCGCATCTGACCTGGCCTTCGCGCAGCTCACATCCATGCTGGGCAAGCTTGTCGATTTCGCCTCCCTGAAGGCCATCGCCGACGATCCCGAAGCGCCGCGACTGTTTCTCGGCGCCGTTGATGTCGTGTCCGGCGACTTCAAGGCCTTCGACAGCCGACGCGCGGAGATCACCCCCGAGGCGGTGATGGCGTCGGCGGCCATCCCCAATCTGTTCCGTTCGGTGCACGAGGCCGGCGGCGTCTACTGGGACGGCCTGTTCTCCCAGAACCCCCTGTGCGTGAGCTTCTCGCAGGACGTTTCCTGCCGACCACTCCCGAGTTGCGGACCGGTTCCGACTCCGGCGTCCGATCACGGACCGCCTCACCTCGCTGAGCCGGAGATCGCTCACAGATGGGGGCGGACGATTTCCGGACGGCGCCCCGGGATGGCAGGGTCGGGAGCATGGGATGCGCAGGACGGACGAGGCGGTGAGGGCGCGCGCGGCCCTCACCGGCGCTGTCCTCACCCTGACCGCCGTACTGGCACCCGGCTCCGCAGCGGCCGCTTCCGCAGTGGCCGCCTCCGCAGCGGGCGCCCTGTCCGCAGTGCAGCAGGCGGTGGACTCCTCGGCCGCCGCGGCTGCCGGCGCGGCATCGAGCAGAGCGTGGCCGTGGTCGACCGCGGCGACCGGCGAGACAGTGGCCGACAGCGGGGGCGCGAGCAGTACATCTCCGAATCGATCGTCAAGCTGTTCACGGTCGCCTACTACGAGATCCAGGCCGGCGGCCGGCCGACCGGTCGATGGCCGGCACAACTGCGCACCATGATCATCAACTCGGACGACCGGATCGAGTCGTCGCTGTGGAACATCGACATCGTGCCGTCGATGGCCGCGCGATACGGGCTGGCGAACACCAGCAACGGCCCGAAGACCGGGCCGCACGACTGGGGCTGGGAACTGATCACCGCCGACGACGAGGCCGACTTCCTGTACCGGATGTCGAAGGATCCGCGAGGTGGCGCCGCTGCTGATGGCCGCGATGGCCAACGTCGCACCGAGCGGCGTCGGACGGCTTCGACCAGAGCTTCGGCCTCAACGCGCTGACCGGCGATCACGGATCCAAGCAGGGCTGGACGGACGTCGGCTCGACCGCACAGGTGCAGGTCCATTCGGTCGGCTGGACCGACCGGTACTTCGTCGCGATCCTGCAGACCTCGACGACCGCGGGGTACGACGCCATGCGGGCCGCGGCAACTGCCACAGCAGAAGCGGTCCAGCGCGCCGGCGTGCCGGTGATCGGCGTGGATCCGACGCCGCGTCAACCTGATACCGCGCCGACGCCGGCGCCCGATCCGGTCGATGTCGGAATGGCCCTCGAGCGGATCAGAAAAGAGATGCTCGAACTGCTGTCGGCGCTCGTTGGTACCTGAGCTCCGGTATCACCGTGAAATGGCGAATAGCCATTCGTGACACCAACCCCCGTTGTCGTTCCGGCAGATCGCCGGCTCGAATTCTGCCCGCCCTTCGCACATCCGCATGGTCCCCGCCGCAAGGTCAGGACTTTGGGCACTGCCCAACGCGCGCTTGGGTTTCTACTGTTCACCTCGCGTGATGACTTCGATTTTTCGGCTGATTTCAGTGGATGTCACGTTCACGGGGGCAGCGATGACGTGCAGCGATGCCCGGTCGGGTCGTGCGAGCACGGGTTGGGGTACCAATGCCATGTCGCCGACCGGGCCGCCGTCGAGTTCTCGCGGGCACGGCGCGGATGTATCGATGCCGCGAATGGCGGAGGCCGTCATGGTTGGTGTGACGATCGGCGTGGCCAAAGAGAGCGCCGATGGTGAACGCCGGGTTGCGGTGAGCCCGGACGGTGTGCAGCGGTTGCGCGCGGCCGGCCACGAAGTACTGGTCACCGGCGATTGCGGTACTGCGGCCTGGTTTCCCGATTCCGAATATGAAGCCGCCGGTGCCAGGGTGGTGAGCGCACATGAGCTCTACGCACAGGCAGAGGTGGTGCTCTGCGTTCAGCCACCCGCCGAGCCCGACCGACTGCTGCTGCGCCCGGGACAGGTGCTGGTGGGAATGCTGCAGCCGCTGATCGACCCTCAATCTGGCGGCCGGCTCTGGCGCAGGCCAAGGTGACCGCCATCAGCCTGGACGGCCTGCCTCGCACGTTGAGCCGGGCCCAGTCGATGGACGCGCTCAGCTCGCAGGCGAATGTGGCCGGATACAAGGCGGCGCTGGTCGCCGCCGATACCTACAGCAACTACCTGCCGATGTTCATGACCGCGGCCGGGACGACCCGGCCGGCGCTGGTGCTGGTCATCGGCGCCGGTGTCGCCGGACTGCAGGCGATCGGCACAGCGCGGCGGCTCGGCGCGATCGTCACCGGCTACGACGTCCGGGACGCCGCGCGCAGCGACGTGCTGTCCACCGGCGCGAGCTTCCTCGACCTGGGCATCGAGGTCTCGGCCGTCGGGGATGGCGGGTACGCCCGCGAGCTCACCGCGCAGGAGCGGAGCGCGCAGCAGGACGCGCTCAACGCCGCAATGAGCAAGTTCGACATCGTCATCACCACGGCGCAGGTGCCCGGCAGGCGACCACCACTGCTGGTGTCCTCGACCGCACTCGCCGGGATGCGGGCCGGGTCGGTGGTTGTCGACCTCGGCTCCAGCCCCTGGGCGGCAACGTCGAGGGCTCGAAGCCGGGGGAGAGCGTCGTCACCGGCCAACGGGGTGACCGTGGTCGGCGCCACCAACCTGCCGTCTGCGGTGCCGAAGGCGTCGTCGACCGCTTACTCCCGCAACATCTGTGCACTGCTCGCGCACTTGATCCCGGACTGCGGAGCTCACGCTGGACTCGGCCGACGAGATCACCGCCGGGGTGCTGGTCATGCCACCGCGGCGAGGTCGTGCACCCCGCCGTCCGGGCGTTGCTCGGCGCCGCGGGAGAGGGCGCGGACGGGCCGCTGAGTGCCCCCGCCGCCGAACCCACCCGCCCGGCGACCACCGCCGATCCGACCGAAAAGGCGCAGAACCGATGACCCCGCTACTGTTCGCTGACATCACCGTGTTCGTGCTGAGTCTCCTCGTCGGTTTCGAGGTGATCAGCAAGGTCCCCGCGACGCTGCACACCCCGCTGATGTCCGGTGCCAACGCGATCCACGGCGTCGTGGTGGTCGGCGTGATGCTGCTCGCCGTGACCGCCGATACCACTTTGGACTACGTCCTGCTGTTCATTGCGGCAGCCTTTGCAGCCATGAACGTGGTCGGCGGCTACCTCGTGACGGACCGCATGCTCGAGATGTTCAAGCCGCGCGTGTTGCCGGCGAAAACGGTTTCGTAGCACGCATTCCACAGACAAAGGAAGGCGCCGGCCGTGAGCGGATCGGACATCCTGACCCACACGCTGTACTTGATCGGCGCTGCCAGCTTCGTGCTGGGCCTGCACCTGATGAATTCACCTGCCTCCGCGAGACGCGGCAACCAGCTCTCCGCCGCGGGAATGATCCTGGCGGTGGCCACCACCGTCGTGGTGCTCGTTCAGGGCCCGGCGCCCACAGGGGTCGCGGTGACCGTGCTGGTGGCCGGCCTGCTGGTCGGCGGCGGCGCCGGTCTGGTCGCCGCCCGACGGGTCAAGATGACCGCAATGCCGCAACTGGTCAGCATTTTCAACGCGGTCGGCGGCGGCGCGGCCGCGCTCATCGCGATCTACACGGCGATCGACATTGCCGGGCCGGCTCCGGCGACCCCGTCGTCGTTCACCACCGACCTGTCCATCAGCCTGGACCTGCTGATCGGCGGCGTCACCTTGTCCGGGTCCGTCATCGCCGCCGGCAAACTGGCCGGCAAGATCTCCGGGGCGCCGATCGTGGTGCCCTTCGGCCGGCCCGTCAACGTCGTCCTGGCCGCGGTGGCGGTGGCCAGCGGCATCGTCTACATCGCGGGCTTCGGCGGGGTGCCGCTCCTGGTGCTGCTCTCGGCGTGCGCGCTCGCCCTCGGCGTGTTGTCCACCCTGCCGATCGGCGGTGCCGACATGCCGGTTGTCATCTCTCTGCTCAATGCCTTCACCGGAACGGCCGTCGCCATGGCGGGCTTCGTCATCGATTCGACGCCGCTCATCATCGCCGGCGCCCTGGTCGGTGCTGCCGGCGGCATCCTCACCAAGCTGATGGCCGACGCCATGAACCGCTCCCTGGTCAGCATCATCGCAGGCGGCTTCGGCACCGGAGACAGCGTCACAGCCGGGCCGATGGATGCCGGTTCCGGCACCGTCCGGGAGATCACCGTCGACGACGCTGCGCTGCAGTTGGCCTATGCCGGCCGGGTGGTCATCGTGCCCGGCTACGGACTGGCCGCCGCGCAGGCCCAGCACGAGATCGTCAAACTCGCGCAGACACTGGTCAACCACGGCATCGAGGTCGAATTCGCCATCCACCCCGTGGCGGGACGCATGCCCGGACACATGAACGTACTGCTCGCAGAGGCCAACGCCCCGTACGAACAGATGAAGGACATGGAAGAGGCGAACCCGCAGTTCAGCCGTTCCGACGTGGTGCTGGTGGTCGGCGCGAACGATGTCACCAATCCCGCCGCGCGCAGGCCCGGCAATTCGGTGTCCGGCATGCCCATTCTGAACGTCGACGAGGCCAGGAGCGTCATCGTCATCAAGCGGTCGATGGGTCACGGTTATGCGGGCATCGACAACGAGCTGTACACCGATCCCAAGACCGCGATGCTCTTCGGCGACGCCAAAGTCGCGCTGACTGCGTTGTTCGCCGGGATGGATGCCTACGTGAACTGACCCCACATCACCCCGAAATCTCTGCAGCGCTGCTGGACGAAGGAGGCTTCATGGAGTTCAATCCCGCCGTCAATGGTGACCGGGCAATCGATCGCTCCAAGGACGTGACGCCGTTACCCGATCTGATCGCACGGTGTTTCCCGTTCCGGACCGGTTCGCGAACGCCGACCGGTGTACGTCGATCTCCTCCCGCCCTGCAACGCGGGATGCCCTGCAGGTGAGAACATCCAGGCGTGGTTGGCCCACACCACCGCGGGCCGTCCCGAACAGGCGTGGCGTGAGCTGACCGCAGACAACCCGTTCCCCGCCATTCACGGCCGGGTGTGCTATCACCCCTGCGAAAGTGTCTGCAACCGGGCCAACCTGGACAGCGCGGTGTCGATCCACTCGGTGGAGCGGTTCTTGGGGGATGCGGGAATTGAGCAGGGCTGGCAGTTCGACCCGCCGGCCACCGTCACCGGCAAGCGGGTGCTCGTCATCGGTTCCGGCCCGAGTGGCCTGTCGGCGGCCTACCATCTGCGCCGACTCGGCCACGACGTCGAGATCCGTGACGCCGGTCCGCGGCCCGGCGGGATGATGCGCTACGGAATCCCGTCCTACCGGCTGCCACGCGACGTGCTCGATGCCGAGATCGGCCGGATCGCCGCGATGGGCGTCCGGATCGTCTGCGATTACCGGGTCGAGGACCTGGGTCTGGAGCGGCAGCAGGGCGGCTTCGACGCAGTGTTCGTCGCGATCGGTGCGCATCTGGCCAAGCGGGTCGACATTCCGGTCAGGGACGCCGCCCCGATCGTGGATGCGGTGGAATTCCTGCGCACGGTGGCGTCCGGCGGGCAACCGGTGATCGGCCGCCGGGTCGCGGTCTACGGCGGCGGCAACACCGCCTTCGACGCCGCCCGGGTGGCCCGGCGACTCGGTGCCGAAGAGACGGTGATCGTCTACCGGCGCACCCGCGGGCAGATGCCGGCCCATGAGGAGGAGGCGCAGGACGCCGAGCGCGAGGGCGTGCGGGTCAACTGGTTGCGCACCATCACCGCCTTCGAGGGCGAGGAACTCCAGATCGAGGTCATGGAGCTGGATGCGGCCGGCTTCCCGCAACCGACGGGGCGCTTCGAAACCCTGGCGGCGGACACCGTCATCATGGCGGTCGGGCAGGTGGCCGACACGGGATTCCTGCAGACCGTGCCGGGCGTCGTTTTCGGATCCGACGGCACGGTCAAGGTCAACTCGTCTTTGATGACCGGGTGTCCGGGTGTCTTCGCGGGCGGCGACATGGTGCCCAGCGAGCGCACGGTGACCGTAGGAGTGGGGCATGGCAAGAAGGCCGCCAGGCACATCGACGAATGGCTGCGCTCCGTGCCTGCGTCGGCCCGGCCCAAGCACCCGACCGCGACCTTCGACAAGTTGCACCTGTGGTACTTCGGTGACGCCGCCCGTCAGCAGCACCCCGAGCTCACCCCCGAGGAGAGCATCACCGGGTTCGCGGAGGTCGTTCGCGGGCTGACCGCTGAAGGGGCGCTGTACGAGGCGACCAGATGCCTGTCCTGCGGCAATTGTTTCGAGTGCGACGGATGCCTCGGCGCATGCCCGGAGGATTCGGTGATCAAACTCGGTCCCGGCAATCGCTACCGGTTCGACTACAACACCTGCACCGGCTGTGGCGCCTGTTACGAGCAGTGCCCAGTTCACGCCATCGACATGGTTCGGGAGATTCAGTCATGATGCGGTCCACCATTGACGGCAACGAGGCGGCGGCGTCCCTGGCCTACCGGCTCAATGAGGTCTGCTGCATCTACCCGATCACCCCGGCATCGCCGATGGCCGAACTGGCCGACGAATGGTCCAGCAAGGGCAAGCCCAACGTCTGGGGCACAGTGCCGACGGTGGTCGAGATGCAAAGTGAGGCCGGCGCGGCCGGTGCGCTGCACGGTGCGTTGCAGAGCGGTTCGCTGGCAACGACTTTCACCGCGTCTCAGGGGTTGCTGTTGATGATCCCGAACATGTACAAGATCGCCGGCGAGCTGACCTCGGCCGTCATCCACGTCGCCGCCAGATCCCTGGCTGCGCAGGGACTGTCGATCTTCGGCGACCACCAGGACGTGATGGCCGTGCGGCAGACGGGCTGGGCGATGCTGTCCGCCGGGTCGGTCCAGGAATGTCACGACCTGGCACTGATCGCACAGGCGGCAACGCTGCGCACCAGGGTCCCGTTCGTGCACTTCTTCGACGGGTTCCGAACGTCCCACGAACTGAACACGATCGAGTTGCTGGACGACGACGACCTACGGGCGATGGTCCCCGAAGAACTGGTCCGGGCGCACCGTGAGCGGGCGCTGTCACCGGAACGCCCCTTCATCCGCGGCACGGCGCAGAACCCCGACATCTACTTCCAGGCGCGCGAGACGGTGAACCCCTTCTACGACCGCACGCCGAAGGTGGTCCAGGATCTGATGGATCAGCTCGCCGAGCGCACCGGCCGGCCGATGGGCATCGTCGAGTACAGCGGGCACCCCGAGGCCGACCGGGTCGTGATCCTGATGGGATCCGGGGTGCAGACGGCGCAGGACACCGCAACTGCCCTGATGGATCAGGGCGAGCGGGTCGGCGTCGTGCAGATCCGGCTCTACAGGCCGTTCCCGGCACAGGCCCTGCTCGACGCTCTGCCCCCGACGGCCACCAGGATCGCCGTACTCGACCGCACGAAGGAACCCGGTTCCATCGGCGAGCCCCTGTTCCTGGACGTGGTCGCCGCCCTGAACGACGCCTACGCCGACGGCAAGCTGGCCGTCATGCCCCGGGTGGCCGGGGCCCGATACGGCCTGTCCTCCAAGGAGTTCACCCCGGCAATGGTGGCCGGCACGTTCGCCGAACTGGCTCGTGACCATCCCCGCAGTCGCTTCACGATCGGCATCAACGACGATGTCGGCGGCACCAGCATCAGCTACGACCCGACGCTGGACATCGAACCCGCGGACAGCGTGCGCGCTGTCTTCTTCGGCCTCGGATCCGACGGCACCGTCGGCGCCAACAAGAACACCATCAAGATCCTGGGCGCCGAGGAGAAACTCTTCGCGCAGGGCTATTTCGTCTACGACTCGAAGAAATCCGGTTCGCAGACGGTGTCCCATCTCCGCTTCGGGCCCCGGCCGATCCGGGCCTCCTACCTGGTGACCAGTGCGAGCTTCATCGGCTGTCATCAGTTCAACCTGTTGGAGCAGGCCGACGTGCTCGGCAGGGCCGCGCACGGCGCGACGCTGCTGGTGAATTACCGGCATCGTCCGGAAACGCTCTGGGACGCATTGCCCCTGCCCGTGCAACAGCAAATTCTCGACAAGGACATCATCATCTACGTGGTCGACGCCGGACGCATCGCCCGCGACGTCGGGATGGCGGGCAGGACCAACATCGTCCTGCAGACCTGCTTCTTCGCGATCTCCGGCGTGCTGCCGCGGGACGAGGCCATCACGAAGATCAAGGCGGCCATCACGAAGAGCTACGGCAAGCGGGGACCCGAGGTCGTGGCGAAGAACCATGCGGCCGTCGATCGCTCGCTCGCCGGATTGGTCGAGATCAAGATTCCCGAAATGGCCAGCGCGACCCGGGGTCTGCCACTGCCGGTGCCGTCGAACGCACCGGAATTCGTGCGCACGGTGACCGGCGAGATGATGGCCGGCCGCGGTGATCTGCTGCCGGTGAGCATGCTTCCGGTCGACGGGACCTATCCGACCGGCACGGCCGCCTACGAAAAGCGGAACATCTCCGAACTGGTCGCGGTGTGGGATCCGGACTCGTGCATCCAATGCGGCAACTGCAGTTTCGTGTGCCCGCACAGCGTGATCCGTTCCAAGCTGTTCAATCAGGACAAGCTGGAGGGTGCACCCGACGGATTCGCGTCGGCGCCGTTGAACGCGGTCGGCCTGCCCGATACCCGTTACTCCCTGCAGGTCTATGTCGAGGATTGCACCGGGTGTGGGCTGTGCGTCGAAGCGTGCCCGGTGGTGGCGCCGGATGATCCGGCCACGAGGGCGATCAACCTGGGCCTGCGGGAACCGTTGGTGGCCGCCGAACGGGAGAACATCGACTTCTTCGAGACGTTGCCGGTCAGTGACCGGTCCAGGGTGGACTTCGGCACCGTCCGCGGGACGCAGTTCCTGCTTCCGCTGTTCGAGTTCTCCGGTGCCTGCGCCGGTTGCGGGGAAACGCCGTATCTGAAACTGCTGTCGCAGCTTTTCGGTGACCGACTGATGATCTCGAACGCGACGGGGTGCTCGTCCATCTACGGCGGAAACCTGCCCACCACGCCGTGGACGGCCAACGATGAGGGGCGCGGGCCGGCCTGGTCGAACTCGCTGTTCGAGGACAACGCCGAGTTCGGTCTCGGCTTCCGGTTGACCGCGGATGGCCACACCGACCTGGCGCGCAGGAAACTCGGTGAACTCCGCGACGTCGTCGGTGCGCAGCTGGTGGACGAAATCCTCAACGCACCGCAGATCACCGAGTCCGAGCTGCGCGCACAGCGCGAGCGGGTGAACGAACTCAAACGTCGACTCGCCGAACAGAAGGGTTCGATCGTCGATGACCTGAGCAGCGTGGTGGACCACCTCGTCAGGCGCAGCGTGTGGATCGTCGGCGGTGACGGCTGGGCCTACGACATCGGCTCCGGAGGCGTGGACCATGTGCTGGCCAGTGGGCGCAACGTCAACATCCTGGTGCTCGACACCGAGGTCTACTCCAACACCGGCGGTCAGATGTCCAAGTCGACGCCACTCGGCGCCGTCGCGAAGTTCGCCGCATCGGGCAAGCAGGTCGCGAAGAAAGACCTTGCCTTGCAGGCGATCTCGTACGGAAATGTCTACGTCGCGCGGGTTGCCATGGGCGCCGACCCACAACAGACACTGGAGGCGTTCAGGGAGGCCGAGGCGTACGACGGAACATCGCTGATCATCGCCTACAGCCACTGCATCGCCCACGGCATCGAACTGCGCAACGGCCTCGACCAGCAACATCGGGCCGTGGCCAGCGGCTACTGGCCGCTGGTTCGCTACGACCCCATCGCTCGCGCCCAGGGCGACAATCCGTTCCTCCTCGATTCGCCCCGGCCGCGGATCAAACTGACCGACTACATCTACCGGGAACTGCGCTACCGCTCGCTGGTCAACACCGATCCGGTGGAGGCCGAAAGACTGCTGGAGTTGGCGCAGCAGTCCGTCGACCAACGCTGGGCGGTCTACGAGGAAATGGCCACCCGAGGCGCCGCTCGATTCCCGGCCGACCCCCGTGGGCAGGGATGACATGGACCTGACAACGCGATACCTCGGCCTGTCCCTGCGGAATCCGCTGGTCGCCTCGCCGTCACCGATGTCGCAGACGGTCGACGGTGTCCGTCGCATGGCGGACGGCGGGGTGGGCGCGGTGGTCCTCTACTCCCTGTTCGAGGAGCAACTGTTGCGGGAGGCCGAGCGTGACAGCGATCTCGCGGCGGCCGGCGCGGGCAGCTTCGCCGAGGCGCTGTCGTATTTCCCCGAGAACGTCGATCCCTCGGAATCCGATCCGGGCCCACGCCGTTACCTCAGCCTGCTGGAGCGCTCGGTGAAGGCTGTCGACGTCCCGGTGATCGGCAGTCTGAACGGCGTCACACCGGGCGGCTGGTCCCGATACGCGACGGCGATGCAGGATGCCGGAGCCGCGGCGATCGAGCTGAACATCTACTACCTGCCCGGTGATCCGCACATCACCGGCCGGGAGGTCGAGCAGCGACATCTGGACGTGCTCGACTCGGTGAAGAGCGCCGTCTCGGTGCCGGTGGCGGTCAAGCTGAGTCCCTACTTCAGCGCCATGGGCGAGATGGCGACCCAACTGGATCGCGCCGGTGCCGACGGCCTGGTGTTGTTCAACCGGTTCCTGCAACCCGACATCGACCCGGAGACGCTGCGCGTGAGCTCGGCCGTCAACCTGTCCCGACCGTCGGAGGCCAGGCTGCCGAGGACCTGGATCTCGTTGCTGCGTGGACGGATCCAGGCGTCGCTGGCCGCGACATCCGGCGTCGAGGAGGCCGCTGACGTCGTGTCGTACCTGCTCGCCGGAGCCGACGTGGTGATGACCACGTCGGCGCTCCTCCGGCAGGGACCGCAACATGCCGGGGTGTTGCTGGACGGCGTGGCGGAGTGGATGCGGCGCAAGAGCTTCGACACCGTCGACCAGTTCCGCGGACTGCTGGCCGCACCCACCGGCGCGGATCCCAGCGCCCAGGAGCGCAGCAGCTACGTCAGTGCGATGCGCAGAGCCAACACCGGGCTGTACGGCTCATGGTGACATCAGGGCAGGAGGGCGTCATGGCAGAGCAGCCTGCCGGCGCGCGGTCGGCGAAGGGCGAGCCGATCCCACCGCGAACAATCGGTATCGCGGGGCTGCAGGCACTGATCGATGCCCTGATCGCGCGCGGCTACACGGTGGTCGGGCCCACGGTCAGCGGTGGCGCGATCCTCAATGCGCCCATCCGGACCGTCGACGACCTGCCCCGGGGGTGGGGCGACGAGCAGGAATCGGCTCACTACCGGCTGCGCCGACGCGATGACGACGCCTTCTTCGGCTTCGCCGCCGGGGCGCAGTCGGCCAAGCCGGTCTTCTTCCCCACCGACGCATTGCTGTGGCGCGGCCGCCGTTCGCGCGAGGGGTTCACCGTGGAACCGGAGCCCGTCGGCGGGGGCGGCGCGACGACAACCGAGGAAGGTCCCTACGCCCTGCTCGGGGTCCGCTCCTGCGACCTGCACGCGATCGCCATCCACGACCGGGTTCTCACCGGGCGGGTCCAGAAGGATGCCCATTACGTCACCCGGCGCAGCGGAGCGTTCATCGTGTCCGTGAGCTGCACCGATCCGGGTGGCACTTGTTTCTGCGTGTCGATGGGCACCGGCCCCCGACCCGAGGGCGGCGCCGCCGCTCATTTCGACCTGTCGCTCACCGAACTGCTCGACGGGGGCGTCCACCGCTTCGTCGTCGAGGTCGGATCCGAGCGCGGCGCCGAGGTCCTGGCGGACATCTCCGCACCGCCGGCACCGATGGACGATCTCGCGGCGGCGGATGCGGTTGCGGCCTCGGCGGCCGGCCGGATGGGCCGCACGCTGGACACCGACGGGCTCAAGGAACTGCTGTACGCGAGCGTCGAAAGCCCCCGCTGGGACGACGTCGCGTCCCGGTGCCTGGCCTGCACCAACTGCACGATGGTGTGCCCGACCTGCTTCTGCACCACCGTGAACGATGTCTCCGACCTCACCGGCGACGTCGGCGAACGGCACCGGATGTGGGACTCGTGCTTCGACGCGGACTTCTCCTACATCCACGGCGGCACGGTGCGGGAATCGACGAGATCCCGTTACCGGCAATGGATGACGCACAAGCTCGGTTCCTGGATCGACCAGTTCGGAACGTCCGGCTGTGTCGGCTGTGGCCGGTGCGTCACCTGGTGCCCCGCCGCCATCGACATCACCGCCGAGGCTGCAGCGCTCCGCGGCACGGCACAGTCGGCCCGGCCGATCTGAGGCGATCACGTGAAGACCATCGACCAGTACCTGCCGGAGCATCCGTTCTTCCACGGTCTGGACACCGCGGTCACCGACCTGCTGGCAGGCTGCGCCACCAACGTGCATGTGCGGGCAGGAGAGTTCGTCTTCCGCGAGGGTGAACCGGCGGACCACTTCTACGTGCTCAGGCATGGTCTGGTGGCCATCGAGATCCGCACGCCCGTGCGCGGGGTGGTGTTGGACACGCTCGCAGACGGGGACGTCGTGGGCTGGTCGTGGATGGTGCCGCCGTACCGCTGGACCTTCGACGCCCGTGCCACCGCGGAAACCAGCGCGGTCGCCTTCGACGCGGCCTGCCTGCGGGCCAAGTGCGAGGCTGACCCCGCGGTCGGGTACGAGCTCACGAAGCGGTTCGTCGGAGTCATGAACCAACGACTGCAGTCCTCCCGCATCCGGCTGCTCGACATCTACGGGAATTCCCTTGACTAGCCTCGGGAACCGCCAAGCAGCCGGCCCGGCGACCCTGGTCGCCGATCCCATGCTGCCCCGCCCGTTCGTCGTCCGCCGCACCCGGCAGGACACCCGGGACACCTACACACTCGAGCTCGAGCCCACCGACGGGACATCGCTGTCCTGGGCGCCCGGCCAGTTCACCATGCTGCACGCCTTCGGGGTCGGCGAGGCACCGATCTCCATCAGCGGTGACCCGGGCCGCCCGGGTCTGATCGAGCACACCATCCGCAACGTCGGCTCGGTCACCGCGGCGCTGGTCGCCGCCGGCCCAGGAACGGTGCTCGGCCTGCGGGGACCGTTCGGCACCGGGTGGGGGGTGAGCGCCGGGCAGGGCGGTGACGTCGTCTTCGTCGCCGGCGGGATCGGCCTGGCCCCGCTGCGCCCGGCCATTCTCGAGCTGATCGCGCGCCGCGCGGAGTACGGCCGGGTGGTGCTCCTCTACGGTGCGCGGACCCCGGAGGACATCCTGTTCACCGACGACCTGCGGACGTGGGCCGAGCGGCACCGCATCGTCGTCGAGGTCACTGTCGACAACGGTCAGCACGCCTGGCGCGGCCGGGTCGGGCTCGTCACGCAACTGGTCGCCAGGGCCGGTTTCGACGCCGTCCGGACCTTCGCACTGGTCTGCGGCCCCGAGGTGATGATGCGCTACGCGGCCCAGGCACTGTCCGACCGCGGAGTACGGCCGGAGCGCCTGCGGCTGTCGATGGAACGGAACATGAAGTGCGGCGTGGGGCTGTGCGGGCACTGCCAGCTCCGCGAATTGTTCCTGTGCGTCGACGGTCCGGTGCTCGGCTACGACCGGTTGGCCCCGCTGATGGCTCGAGCGGAGCTGTAGCCATGACGATCCCGGACGACCACGGACTGACCAGGCCGAAGCTGGCGGTCTGGAAATTCGCATCGTGCGACGGCTGCCAGCTGACCCTGCTGAATTGCGAGGACGAGCTGATTCCGCTGGCCGGCCAGGTGCAGATCGCCTATTTCCCGGAGGCGACCCGGGCGGTCGTCGAAGGACCGTACGACGTGTCGCTGGTCGAGGGGTCGGTGACGACACCGGAGGAGCAGGAGAAGATCCAGCGGATTCGGGCAATGTCACGGCGATTGATCACCATCGGTGCGTGCGCGACCAGTGGCGGAATCCAGGCGCTGCGCAACTTCGGCGACGTTGCCGAATTCCGGTCGATCGTCTACGCCCACCCTGAGTACCTGTCGACGTTGTCCCGGTCGACACCCATCTCCGCGCACGTCAGTGTCGACTTCGAACTCCGCGGCTGCCCGATCAACAAACACCAGCTGCTCGAGGTCCTGGCGGCGGCGATCCAGCGCCGTAAGCCCCGGATCCCCTCCTACAGCGTGTGTGTCGAATGCAAACGCCGCGGCACGGTCTGTGTCGCGGTGGCGAACGGGACTCCTTGCCTGGGTCCGGTCACGCAGGCAGGCTGCGGCGCGTTGTGCCCGGCCTTCGACCGCGGCTGCTACGGGTGTTTCGGCCCGCAGGACACGCCGAACACCTCCTCGCTCGCCGACCGGCTGCTTTCCCTCGGGATGCGACAGGGCGACGTGATGCGCATCTACCGCACCTTCAACGCGGCGTCGGAGCCGTTCCGGCGGGAGTCCGAGCGGCACGAGGCCGTCATGTCACCGGCTGTGTCCGACGACGGAACGGGGACGTCATGAGTCACAAGCTGACCGACGGCGGCCAGGTGATGCATGTCGGCACGCTCTCCCGGGTGGAGGGCGAGGGCGCCATGCACATCGAATACTCCGGTGGCCAGGTGACCAAGGTCCAGCTGCGCATCTACGAGCCACCCCGGTTCTACGAGGCGTTCCTGCGCGGCCGGGCCTGGACCGAGCCGCCCGACATCACGGCACGGATCTGCGGGATCTGCCCGGTCGCCTACCAGATGAGCTCGTGCGGGGCGATCGAGGACGCCTGCGGCGTCACGGTTCCCGAGGCGATCCGGCTGATGCGGCGGCTGTTGTACTGCGGGGAGTGGATCGAGAGCCATGCGCTGCACATCTTTCTGCTGCACGCGCCCGATTTCCTGGGCTTCGACGGGGCGATCGAGATGGCCGCGGAACACCCGGCGGTGGTCGAGCGCGGGTTGCGGCTGAAGAAGGCCGGCAACGACCTGATGGACCTGGTCGGCGGACGCTCGGTGCACCCCATCAATGTGCGGATCGGCGGCTTCTACAAGATGCCGACCGTGGCCGAGTTGCGCCGTATCCGACCGGTTCTCGAACGTGCGCGGGAGGAGGCGGTGGAAACCGTCCGCCTGGTGGCGGGTTTCGACTTCCCGGAGATGGAGCAGCCGTACGAGTACCTCTCGCTGCGTCCCTCCGTGGGTTACCCGATCGAGTCGGGCAGCGTCGTCACCACGGCCGGCAAGGCGTTTGCCGTACAGGACTTCACCCGGCACATCCAGGAACAGCACGTCGAGTGGTCGAACGCGCTGCACGCCACGCTGGACGGCGAATCCCCCTACGTGGTGGGCCCTCTCGCCCGGTACACGCTGAACTTCGACCGGCTGTCGCCGATCGCCCAGGACATCGCCCGCGAGGTCGGGCTGGGCACGACGTGCCGCAATCCGTTCCGCTCGATCATCGTCCGCGCCGTGGAGCTGGTGTACGCCTACGACGAGGCGATCCGGATCATCGACGGCTGGCGGGACGGAGTGGCCCCGGCCGTCCCGGTGCCGCCCCGGGCCGGGGAGGGTTTCGGCGCGAGCGAGGCGCCGCGCGGGGTGCTGTTCCACCGTTACGTGCTCGACGACGACGGGATCATCACCGACGCCCAGATCGTGCCGCCGACCTCGCAGAACCAGCCCAGCATCGAGGCCGACCTGCGCACGATGGTGCAGACCTGGTCCGATCTGGACGACCACGCGTTGTCCCACCGATGCGAGCACGCCATCCGCAACTACGACCCGTGCATCTCCTGCGCGACGCACTTCCTGGACCTGACGGTGAAGCGGTCATGACGCCGTCACCGGTCGGCCCGGGCCGCGCGCTCGTCGTCGGTCTCGGCAGTCCGGATCGCGGGGACGACGCGGTGGGCCCCACGTGTCGCCCGGCGCGTCGCGGCGTTGCGGCTGCCCGGGGTCCAGGTGGTCGAGCGGGAGGATCCGACCTCGCTGATCGACCTGTGGTCGGGACGGGACCTGGCGATCGTGGTGGACGCGGTCTGCTCCGACGGGTTCCCCGGCACGCTGATGATCATCGAGTCCGGGGTCGGCGGCGCTCCGCTGCCGGACGACGCCTGGAACCGCACCGGGCGCGGCGGAACGCATGCCTTCGGCCTCGCTGCGGCGGTCGAGTTGTCCCGGGCGCTGGACCGGCTGCCCGAGCGTCTGGTGCTCATCGGGATCGAGGCCGCACGGTTCGGGCACGGCGAGCCGCTGTCGGCAGCGGTGGGCGCCGCCGTCGACCGGGCGGTCGAGGCCGTCCTCGGGATGCTGTCGGAGGCCGGTCTTCAGCCACGCCATCGCCACCCTGGACCGGGTGGTGGGCGGCCGGCCCGGTCTCGAAGGAGGCGGATCGTTGATGTGCCTGGGTGAGCTGGCAGAAGTCATCGAGGTGGGCACCGACAACGCAGTGGTGTCCGGCGGCGGGCGCACGCGGACGGTCAGCCTGCTCACGCTGACGGAGCCGCTGACCCCCGGGGACTGGGTCGTCATCCACTCCGGTTTCGCGCTCGCCCGGCTCACCGCCGAGGAGGCCCGCGAGGCCATCGCATTGCGCACGACGTCACCGACGATCACGGAGGGGCTCTGATGACCAAGACGCCGATGACCAGGACCCAGATGACCAAGACCAGACGCACGGGGCTGATGCTGGCCCTGCTGACCGCGGTGATCAGCGGCTTCGCCATCTTCCTGAACGGGTACGGCGTCAAGGCCGTCGGCAACGCCACCGTCTACACCACGGCGAAGAATGTTGTCGCCGCGATGGTGCTGTGCGCCGTCGTCGCCGCGGCCGCACACGCGGCGTACAGATCGACCGCCCGCAGGGCCGTGTCCAGTGGTGGGGGCTCATCGCCGTCGGGGTGATCGGCGGCAGCGTGCCGTTCGTGCTGTTCTTCGAAGGGCTGGCACGGGCGTCGTCAACCCAGGCGGCGTTCCTGAACAAGACCCTGGTGTTGTGGGTGGCCCTGCTGGCCGTCGTCGTGCTCAAGGAACGGCTCCAGGTCTGGCACTGGATCGCGATCGGGCTGTTGCTCATCGGGCAGGCCGGGCTGTCCGGGGGGTTCACAGCGTCCATCGGGTCGGGTGAGTTGTTGATTCTGGCCGCGACGCTGCTGTGGGCGGTCGAGGTGATCGTCGCAAAGCGGCTGCTCGGGTCGCTCTCGTCCTGGACACTCGGCCTGGCTCGGATGGGATTCGGCTCGGTCGCGCTGATCGGCTGGGTGCTGGTCACCGGATCCGGTGGTGCACTGCTGACGATGGACGCCGCGCAGTGGGGTTGGGTGCTGCTGACCGGCGTCATCCTCGCCGGGTACGTCGCCACCTGGTTCGCCGCGCTGGCCAGGGCCCAGGCCGTCGACGTCACCGCAGTGCTGGTGCTGGCGGCACTGATCACTGCGGGTCTGAATGCGGTCGTCAACCGCACATCGCTGGTGCCGCAACTGGTGTGGTTGCTGATACTGGTCGCCGGCGGCACCCTGGTGTGCGTCGTGGCATGGCCGCGGGCACCGCACGAACTGCCCGCAGCGACATAGCCGGAATTGCTGTGACAACCGGGTCGTTCGCCGCGCAGCGGACGGGTGCGCCCAGCGGTGCCGTGCTGTTCGGGCGGTACGCATACCCGCCGAACGAGCTCGGCTTCTGTGGTCCCGACGAGCACGCGCAGCTGCTGGAGCAGGTTGCCGCCCGGGCCGATGACGGTGACCTGCGCCGCCTGGTCAGGGGTTTCGACGGTGCCTGGCCGTACCTGGAGCTCATCGCGGGCGCAGCCGGGATCGGCGATCCGCTGGACCGGCGGGTGGTCGAGGCGTACTGGGTGGGCAACGAGTTGCTGGATCGGGTCGGCCCGAGCGCGATGGCCCTGTCCCTCGACGACCGGTTCCGCGCCCGGGTCGGTCGCCGGGTGTTCGGCCGGCTCGCCGCCGCTGTGCCGGCGGGAGCCGTGCCGCATCACAGCTTTCATGTGTTCGGGGTGTACCCGTGGCTCGGCCTGCTGCGTGGTGGCACTGTCGACGAACCGCTGCGGGTGCTGGACCGCTGCCGGATCCGGTGGGGCCGGGTCACCGCGCTCACCGGTGACGGCACAGCCAGGGTGATGTCCCGGCCCCTCGCCTGGAACGGCCATCGGCTCGAGTTGGCGGCTCCCCGGGAGGAGATGGCGATGCTGCGCCTGAACGGGCTCGGGCTCAGCGAACAGCTCCGGACCGGACAGTGGTGCGCGCTGCACTGGGACTGGGTCTGCGACCGGCTCGACCGGCGGCAGCTGACCACGCTCCGCCGCTACACGCTCGATCAGCTCGACGTCGTGAACGCTCAAGCCTTCCCCGCACCCGCCGCTGTACTCGGGTAGTGGACCTCCAGCGCCAGCCACAACTCGCTGCGGGTGCCGGGCGCGTCCAGGCTCCGGCCGAGCAGTTCCTCCGCGGTCCGGATGCGGTGCCGGAGGGTGTGCCGGTGGATGCCCAGCGCTGCGGCCGCCGGATCCCACTGGCCATGATGGGCAAGCCAGGTCCGCAACGACAGGACGAGATCGCCTCTGCCGACCCGGTCGTGGTCGATCAGCGGCGCCAGCAGAGACTCCGCGAACGCGAGAGCTCTTCCGGACCGAGCATCCCGGAAATGCCCGGCATCGAGATCTCGGCGAAGGTGGTCACGGGCGTGCCGTGGCGGCGCCCGAAGTCGGCCGCTTGGGTCGCCTGCCGGTGTGCGGACGCGATCTCGTCGTACTCCATCGGCGCGGACAGCCCCACCCAGAATCCCGACGATGCAGCGACCCGCGCCGCGAATTCGGCCGCCGCCGGCGCGGGTCCACCCAGCAGCGCGACCTGCGTGCCGTCCAGCTCCGCCGCCAGCATCGGCCCGCCGAACCGCAGCGCGGGATCGCTCTGCACTCCCGCGACACCGGCACTGTCGGGGTCGTCGCCGGGCAGCCCGACGAGCACCGCGCCGGACGAGATCTGGGTGATCCAGATCAACGCCAAGCAGACGGACAGCGAGCCTCGGACGGTGGTGGAGATCGCCGACCGGCGCAACGAGCTGTCCGGCAACCTGTCGCTCTACCAGGAGCTGCACTTCATCGAGACGATCGACACCATGCTGGAAGAGAAACTGCTGGCACCGGGCAAGTACAAGCCGATCACCATCCGGATCATCCAGATGAACCGCTCGTCCCGGTCGATGATGATGGGCGCGGCATCGAAGATCAACCGGGATCCTGCATTTCTCAACGAGCTGATCGCGCAGGGCGAGCAGCGCACCGCCGATTTCATCACCGCGCTCGGTTTCGAGCGTGCCTGGCTGGCAGAGGATCTCGATTCGATCGCCGACCATTTCACCGACGCCACGGTGCTGCGCTCGGAGGCGCCGTTCGTTCAGCGCGGACCCGCTGTCGGTCTGCGCGACGCCCGGCAGTTCACCGCCGACCTCCTGGCCGCCGCGGTGAAGGTCGACCTGACTCGCAAGCAACTGGCCGGCGACCACGTCCGCTGGCGGGTCCACAGACCGGCGGGTGACGACGGCGGCCGGGTCGTCGGTGCTGCGGAATTGCGGTTCGACAAGGGCAAGGTGGCGAGTTTCTCGCTAGGCCCGCCGGCCTGAGAAGCGGTATCGGTCGGGTTCGATCGGGCAACACGCCGGGCCGGTGTCGGTGGGTCGGGTCATCATGGGCGGGTGTTGTTCGCCCAACTCGCCCGCACCTCGGCCGACGTGGCCGCCACCCGCTCGCGGCTGGCCAAGCGCGCACTGATCGCGGCATCCCTCCGGTCGGCCGAACCCGCCGCAGAGGCCTCCGAGCCTGCGCGACTGTCGGAGCTCTTCCTGGTCGTCACCTACCTGTCCGGGAGCCTGCGGCAACGGCGGACCGGGGTGGGCTGGGCATCGCTCAGCGCATTGCCGCCGCCCGCCGGGACCGCGTCGCTCACTGTGCACGACGTCGATGCCGCCTTCCAGGACATCGCGACCATCGGCGGCCAGGGCTCCGCGGTGCTGCGGGCGGCCGCTGTCGGCGAGCTCTTCAGTCGCGCAACCGAGGACGAGCAGCGACTGCTGCGCGGCCTGGTGTTCGACGAGATCCGGCAGGGCGCCCTGGATGCCCTCGTGCAGGACGGGCTCGCCGAGGCGTTCGGCGTACCGGCCAAGGCTGTGCAGCGTGCGGCCATGCTGCTCGGCTCGACGGCGGCCGCGGCCGATATCCTCGCGTCAACGGGATTGGTTGGCCTGCAGGCGGTCTCGTTGCGGGTCGGGCAGCCGGTGCGGCCGATGCTGGCGGCCAGCGCACCCGCGCCCGACGCGGCGGTCGCCAAGACCGGCCTACCGGCCGTGCTGGACAGCAAGCTCGACGGCATCAGGGTGCAGGTGCATCGGAGCGGCGACGATGTCGCCATCTACACCCGCAGCCTCGACGACATCACCGACCGGCTTCCCGAGATCGTCGCCGTCGTCAGGCACTTGCCGGTCGATCGGATCGTGCTCGACGGTGAGGTGCTCGCGGTCGGTCCGGACGGCCGGCCGCTCGCCTTCCAGATCATCGCTTCCCGGACGATGACCCGCGCGGAGAAGGGAGCAACGACGAACGGATCGATGGGTGGCACCCCGTCGGGGACGGCGTTGTCCCTGTTCTGCTTCGACCTGCTGCACGTCGACGGGCGCGATCTGCTGGACGAACCGCTCTCGGTGCGAATCGCGGTGATGCAGCAGGTACTGCCCGCGGAGCTGATCGTCCGCCGGCAGATCGTCGAGCATGTGGACGAGGTCAGCGCCGTGTTCGCCGACATCGTCGCCGCGGGGTTCGAGGGCGTCGTGGTGAAGAAGCTCGATGCGCCGTATGCAGCGGGCCGGCGGGACTCCGGCTGGGTGAAGCTGAAACCGCGGCACACGTTCGATCTCGCCGTCATCGCCGCCGAATGGGGTTACGGGCGGCGCCAGGGGTGGCTGTCGAACCTGCACCTGGCGGCGCGGGATCCACGCACGGGCGTGTTGGTGATGCTGGGCAAGACCTTCAAAGGGCTCACCGACGAGATGCTGACCTGGCAGACGGCGCAGTTTCTCGAGCGTGAAGCCCGTCGGACCGCCGGCACCGTGTACGTCGATCCGCCGCTCGTCGCCGAGATCGCCATCGACGGGGTGCAGGCGTCGACACGGTATCCAGGCGGTGTCGCGCTCCGGTTCGCCAGGGTGCTGCGCTACCGGCCCGACAAGACACCCGAGGAGGTGGACTCGATCGACGCCGTGATTGCGCTGGGAGCGCCGGCGGGCGGGCAATCGTGAGAGTCGCTGCGCCGATCGGAGGCCCCGGCTGATCCCGGGTGGCCTCGGCCGCCGGCTAGCGGAACGATCGCCTGATGCATGACGAGAATGCGGATTCCGGAGCCGACGACGAGCGTGGCGAGACCCCGCTGCAGCGACTGGATCGCAACTGGGCCGATCTCCTCCAGGAACTCAGGGTCGTGCAGACGGGCGTACAGCTGCTGACCGGCTTTCTGCTCACCCTGCCTTTCCAATCCCGCTTCGACCAGCTGACGCAGTCCGGCCGGAACGTCTACCTGGCGACCCTGGCCGCGTCGGTGATCGCGACCGGTTTCCTCATCGCACCGGTGAGCCTGCACCGCTTCCTGTTCCGCCGGCACGCCCGCCGCGCCACGGTCGACATCGCACACCGCCTTGCGCAGACAGGCCTGGCGTTCCTGGCCGTGGCGATCGTCGGTGTCGTGCTGCTGATCTTCGATGTCGTCGCCGGCGCTCCCGCCGGTGCGGTTGCCGCGGTCCTCGCGGCGGCAATGCTCGCTGTGTTGTGGGTGGTGCTGCCACTGGTGGTCCGCAGCCGACACAGTGGCGAAGGACCACCGGCATACAACTGACCTGCCTACCGGCCGCGCTTCTCTCGCGATCGACCCGGTGCGGCCGCGACCGACGCGTGCGCACTGTCCACGATGTCAGCTATGTCGTCCCAGTCCTGATCGACGTCCAGGTACACCCCGATCCAGCCGCGGCTCCCCACGTACGGCGGTCGGTAGAACCTGCGCTCGTCCAGCGCCAGCCAACGCTGCTGCGCTCCGTCGGGCGCCGCGGCGACGAAGCCGACCCGGTCGTCGTGGTGGTGGTCGGCGAACATCACGAACTGCTTCTTGACGAACCACGACGGCTCTCCGTGGCTCAGCCGCTCGGTCGTGCCGGGCAGCGCCAGGCACAGCTCACGCAACCGCTGCAGGCTCTGCTGGGTGCTCGGCACGACCATCCTCGGGACGGTATCCGACACCCGCAGCAGCGGCATTTGTTCAGCCGACAGCAAAGTCGGGAGTCAGCCCCGTTCCCCCACATCAATGCCGCGGTTACGATGCGGCGGGAAATGAGGTGCGATGACCGCAGACCCGCAACATCCGGCCGACGCCCGATCGGCGATCCTGACCGTCGACGACGACCCCGGGGTTTCCCGTGCGGTCGCCCGCGACCTGCGGCGGCGGTACGGCAAGGACCATCGGATCGTCCGCGCGGAGTCCGGTCAGCAGGCCCTGGAGGCGCTGCGCGAGATGAAGCTCCGGGGCGACCAGGTTGCCGTGCTCCTGGCCGACCACCGGATGCCGCAGATGGACGGCATCCAGTTCCTCGAGAAGGCGATGGACGTCTACCCCACCGCGCGCCGCGTGCTGCTCACCGCGTATGCGGACACTGACGCGGCCATCACCGCCATCAACGTGGTCGACCTGGACTACTACCTGCTCAAACCGTGGGATCCCGCGGAGGAGAAGTTCTACCCGGTGATCGACGCCCAACTGGACTCCTGGCGCCGCACCGACCACCGGGTGGTGTCGCAGACCAAGCTGATCGGCCACCGTTGGTCCGCGAGATCGACCGCGGTGAGGGACTTCCTCGCCCGGAATCAGGTGCCGTTCATCTCCTACCTCTCCGATGAGAAGGAGGGCGTGACGCTGCTCGGCGCGGCGGGGCTGGACGATTCCCGGCTGCCGGTGGTGGTCACCCCTGACGGCGAGGTGCTGGTCGACCCGACCGACAACGAACTGGCCGCCAAGATCGGCATGAGCACGGCCCCGGCCAGCGACTTCTACGATCTTGTCGTCATCGGTGCGGGGCCGGCCGGTCTCGGCGCCGCCGTGTACGGGGCCTCGGAGGGGCTGCGGACCGTCCTGGTGGAGCGCACCGCGACCGGCGGCCAGGCCGGCCAGAGTTCCCGGATCGAGAACTACCTCGGCTTCCCGGACGGTGTCTCCGGAGCGCAGCTCACTGAACGCGCCCGACGCCAAGCGCTGAAATTCGGTGCCGAAATGCTCTCTGCCGTCGACGTTGTCGCGGTGGAGAACAACGGCGCAGCGCGGACGGTGCGATTCGCGGACGGCCACACCATCGGCGCGCACGCCGTCATCCTCGCGACCGGGGTGTCGTATCGGAGGTTGACCGCCCCGGGCCTGGACGAGTTCGCCGGTCGGGGCGTGTACTACGGGTCTGCGTTGTCCGAGGCGCCGGGCTGCGCAGGGCAGAACATCTACGTCGTCGGCGGCGCCAATTCGGCCGGCCAGGCCGCCGTCTACTTCGCGAAGTACGCGAAGTCGGTGACGATGCTGATCCGCGGCGCGTCGCTCGAGGCGTCGATGTCGTTCTACCTGATCCAGCAGATCGAGTCGATCCCGAACATCTCGGTCCAGACCTGCACGGAGATCGTCAGCGGCCACGGCACAGACCACCTCGAGGGATTGACGTTGCGGCACAACGTGACCGGCGAGGAGGAGAAGGTGGAGACCGGCTCGGTGTTCGTCTTCATCGGCGCGGCTCCGCGCACCGATTGGCTGGACGGCACGGTCGTCCGCGATCAGCGGGGTTTCATCGTCGCCGGACCGGAACTGCTGGAGAACGGTGAGCGCCGCCCGGACTGGCCGCTGGACCGGGATCCGTACCTGCTGGAGACCAGTGTTCCCGGGGTCTTCGTCGCCGGCGATGTGCGGTCGGAGTCGGTGAAGCGGGTCGCCAGCGCGGTCGGCGAGGGTGCGCTGGCTGTGACCCTGGTCCACCGATACCTGGAGAAGCGATGACGACCGACGCGGTCCCGAATACACCGGCGGATGCCGACGGTTCCCTCCGGCCGGCGACATCGGCACCGACCACCTGCAGCCCGGAGGAATTGCGCACCCTGTTCCTGTTCGAGAAGTTGACCGACGAGCAGCTCGACTGGCTCTGCAGCTCAGGGCATGTCGAGATTTTCGAGCCGGGCCTGGTCTTCACCGAGGGAGAACCCGCGACCTGCTTCTATGTCCTGCTGGACGGGTCGCTGGTGCTGTACCGGCGGGTCGGATCCGACGACGTCGAGACGACACGGACCACACACCGCGGCGCCTACGCCGGCGCGTGGCGCGCGTACCTCAAGGAAAGCACGCCGCAGACCTACAACGGCACCATGCGGGTGACGGTCCGCTCCCGGTTCTTCGTCCTCGACGCTCCGGTGTTCGCGGCGATGATGGAGCAGTGGTTCCCGATGGCGCTGCACCTGCTGGAGGGACTGTTCTTCGGCATCCAGAACACCCAGGAGGTCGTCGGCCAGCGAGAAAGATTGCTGGCTCTCGGATCGCTGTCCGCCGGTCTCACCCACGAGTTGAACAATCCCGCTTCGGCCGCGGTCAGTGCGACCACCGCGCTGCGCAACCGGGTGGCCGGGATGCGACACAAATTACAGCTCATCGCCTCCGGCAAGTGGGCCGCCGCGGCGTTGGAACCGTTGATCGGCTTGCAGGAGGCGGCCGTGGAGCGGGTCGCCAAGGCGCCGACACTGTCCCCGATGGAGGCCAGTGACCGCGAGGACATCATCGGAGAATGGTTGGAGGAACGCAATATTCAGGGCGGTTGGGACCTGGCACCGACCTTCGTGCAGGCCGGTCTGGATGTCGACTGGCTCGACGTGGTGGCGGATAGTGTGCCCGCGGAAGCACTCGACGGCGCCATCCGTTGGCTCAACTACACGGTCGAGACCGAGTTGTTGATGAATGAAATCTACGATTCCACCACCCGGATCTCCACACTGGTCAATGCCGCCAAGCAGTACTCGCAGTTGGACCGGGCACCGTTCCGGATCGTGGACGTACACGAACTACTGGACAGCAGTCTCACCATGCTCGGCAGCAAGATCGGCGCCATCGCGGTCGTCAAGGACTACGACCCGGCGCTGCCGAAGGTCCCCGCCTACGCCGCCGAACTCAACCAGGTCTGGACCAACCTGATCGACAACGCCGTCGCCGCGATGGACGGAACCGGCACCCTCACCGTCCGGACCAGCACCGCCGACGACGCCATCACGGTCGAGATCGGTGACACCGGAACGGGTATCCCGCCGGACATCCAGTCGCGGATCTTCGAGCCGTTCTTCACCACCAAACCGGTCGGCGAGGGCACCGGTCTCGGCCTGGACATCTCCTGGCGCATCGTGGTCAACAAACATCACGGCAACCTCTCGGTGACGTCGGTGCCCGGCGACACCCGTTTCCAGGTCACGCTTCCGCGCACGACGCCGGACCCGATCGACGACTCTGATCCGGACGACGAATGACACGCACCGACCCAGGACCGAACGACCCAGACCGAACGACCCAGGACCGGAACAGACTGAGCCGCACCGACGAGAAGGAGCGCAATGACCGAGACCCCGGGGATCAACCCGGCCGTGCCGCCCAGCGGCCCGGGCTGTGTCGAATGTGAAGCGACCGGCGGATGGTGGTTGCATCTTCGGCGCTGCGCGGAGTGCGGCCACATCGGATGCTGCGACACCTCGCCGTCCCAGCACGGGAGCAAGCACGCCGCGTCGACGGGCCATCCGTTCATTCGCAGCTACGAACCAGGTGAATCGTGGTTCTGGAGCTTCACCGACGACGAGTTCTACGACGGGCCCTCGCTCGCCCCGCCCGAGCATCATCCGCTGAACCAGACGGTGCCCGGCCCGGCCGACCGGGTGCCGCGGGACTGGCAGCGCCACCTGCACTGAGCGGCCCAACCGCCCGTTCGTGCCTTGCTGGAGGCTGATGTGGGGCTTACGCTCCCTTTCCGGTACGTCCGTGCCGATTGGGCAGTTCAGATGACCCGGAGGTTTGCCATGGCATTCGATGATCTCGTCAACAAGGCCAAGGAGGCCCTGACCGACGAACGCATCGACCAGGCGGCTGCAGCCATCAAGGAGAAGACGCCGGACAACGTCGATTCGATCGTCGATCAGGTTGCCGAAAAGGGCAAGGAACTGAACAACTGAGGGTCAGGCCGACAGG
>CAVXYU010000030.1:0-143875 GCA_963766015.1 uncultured Actinomycetota bacterium
GTAGGGCGAGACCGGCCGCGTCGCGGGCGACCACCGTCACCGCATACACCGCCGGCTCAGTCCCACGGACAGCGCGGCCTCGTACGATCCCTTCTGCGAAGTGAGCTCCTCGCTGAGCCGGCGACCCGCGATCGACGTCGCCGTCATGGCGCCGCCGATCAGCATCTCGCCGCTCGGCAGGATCGCGACCGGGTCCAGTGGCATCACACCGCTGACCAAGATCGCGCCCAAGGCCACCGCGACGCCGCACAGGATCGGCGCGACGGTCCACCAGGACGCCGCTCGACGACCCGGTGACCCGCCGGGCCGACGTCCCCGCCGCCACCGCCACCATCAGGATGAGGAAAGCAGCGGTCAGCCCCAGCGAACGCAGCACCACACCGATGACGAGGCTGACGACGGCCAGTTGAGCGACCGCACGGACAGCGGCCGACAGGACTCCCACCGGACGGCCGAGTTGGGCGATCCTGGTCACCAGGGCCGCCGAACCGGCCAACCCGAACAGCACCCCCGTCAGCGGCCATCCGACCGTCACCGTGTTCACCCGGCGAACTGTTCGAGACCGGCCGGGTTCATCACCCACGGCAGCCCCGCCAGGACGGCTGCGCTCGGCCGGAAACCGGGAATGGATGATCCGAGCCATCGCAGCGTCTGCGGCACCAGCGGTGCCCAGCAGACGGCGGCGAGCCGGTGGCCGGCGTTCTGCAGAACGTCAGCAGTGATCGAGATCGGTGCCCGGGCAGCCTGCAGAAGCTCCTCGGTGGTCCCGTACGAAACCGGGTCCGCCTGCGACGTCTGCAGCCACAGCGCCACCGGCGGTGGATTCGTCCGGGCCAGGCGCACGAGGTCGTAGCGAGCTGCGGCAGCGCTGTCGGGTGCGAACGGCACGAACGACCTGTCGAACGACGGCTGATAGTAGCCACCCAGGCTGATGGCGGCGGAGAAGCGATCGGGATGCAGCATGGTCACCATCGCGGCGCAGTAGGCGCCCGCGCTCAGACCCAACGTCGCCCACGATCCACGGCCGCGCTGAACCCGCAGATGCGTGGTGATCCAGTCGGGGACGTCCTTGGCCAACCAGGTCTCCATGTGCGGCTCCTGCCCGCTGCCGTCCACGCATTCGGTGTCGATCGCGTTCGGCGCGATGTTCGGCAGGACGAGGATCGGATCCGCGATCCGCCCGGCGGCTGCCGACGCTGCAACGGTGTCGCCCAGGTGCAGCCCGTGCGCCCATTGCGATGGGGTGCCCGGGATTCCGTGAAAGGCCTCCAGTACAGGAAAAAGGCGACGCTCCTCGGCGGGATCGGTGTACGCGGCAGGAAACCACACCGTCACCGATCCGGTGACACCGCTGGCGGGGCCGCCCACGGTGTACTGCTGGTACTGACCGTTGGGTCCCGGCGACGCGACCAGCTGCAAACCCGCGGGGGTTCCGGTCGTGGCGGGCGGCCGATCTCCTGGCGCACTCCCCGACCGGCGCCACCGCGGCGCCGGCCGCGGCCCCTGCGGCAACGCCGGCAGCCAGGATGGTGCCGTCCGGCGCACCTGCCGAGAACAGCGTGGTCAGATCCGCCCAGTTGGCGTACCAGTCGTACTGATCGTTCAGCGCCACCCCGACCGTGAGCAGCGCCAGCACGACAATGGCCAACTGCCGGCCCACCCGGCTCAGGAACGCCGGTATGCCCGGCCCCGCGGACCGCGGCCAGGCCACCACGTTCCAGCCGAACAATGCCACCGTGACGAGTGTCAGCGCCCACAGCACCGTCGGTGCGGTCAGGGACATCGCGCTTCTCCCTTCTCCCAGCTCGCCTGCAGGCTGCCACCGCTACTGTCGGCATGGAATGAAACCGACAATCACCCCAGGGCCCGCGCATGAAACTCACGTCGATCACGCATGGTGCGCCGCTACGGTGCGACCCGTGAGGCGTGGCCCCGATGTGGACCCGGTCCGGCCACCACAGGAGCGGGTGGCCCGGTGGACTTCACTGGTTTTCCTGCTCGCTGCGTTGTTCAGCCTGATCACCCTGCCGGTGCGGCGGGAACCCCGACTCCAGTCCTGGGTGGATGTCCTCAGCGACATCTTCAACGTGCCGCTGGCACGCTCGATCTTCGGTGTCGTCCTGATGTTCCTGCTCACCGGTGCCCTGCTGCGCCGCAAGCGGTTTGCGCTGTGGATCGTGGTGGCCGTGCAGGCCACCGGGATCGTCTACGCGGTTGCCACCGCAAGCCAGGCGGTATCGCTGTATCGCATCAGGAGCTGGGCCGGATTGCCGGGCGCCGTCGGTGATCAGGTCGCCGCCTACCTGGGCGGAGTGTTCGGCATCGCCGCCGTCATCTGTCTCGTCCGGGCGCGGCCGGCCTTCCCCGCGCGGCGCTCGCCCGGATCGCTCGGCGCTGCCCTTGTCACCCTCACCATAGGAATGGCGTTGTCGGTCGGGATCGCGATCGCCCTGGCCGAGACGTTCGGCCCGACGGCGCTGCCCCGTTGGGACCCTGTCCTGCTCAGCTTGCGGGCCGCCCTGGACCTGGACGCGCTGTTTCCACCGCGGCCGGCGGCCCCTCACCTGCCACCCTGGATCGACGCCACGGTCAGCGCTGTCTCAGCGCTGGTCGTGGTGGCCGCGGTGGCCGTCTTCCTGCGATCGGGCCGTCGTCGACTGCGCTCCGCGGATCCGCAGACCGAACTTGCGGTCCGCTCGTTGCTCGCCACCGGGCGTCACCAGGACTCGTTGGGCTACTTCGGGACCCGGCGTGACAAGACCATCGTCACCAGCCCCGACGGGCGTGCGGCCATCGGGTACCGGGTGATCGCCTCGGTGTCGCTGGCCGCCGCCGACCCTATCGGTGACCCCGCGGCATGGCCGGGCGTGATCGACACCTGGATGACGGAGGCGAGGACCTATGGCTGGGTACCAGCGGCCATCTCACCGGGCAGGGAGGCCGCCCAGGCCTACGTCAAGGCAGGCCTGAAAGCCATCCCACTGGGCGACGAAGCCATCCTCGACACGGCCCGGTTCACGGTCGCCGGGCCGGCGATGAAGGCAGTGCGGCAAGCGGTCGTGCGGGTCCGGCGGGCCGGCTACACGGTCTTCATCCGGCGACATCGCGACATCGATCCGGCGGAGATGACGCGACTCGCCGGACTGGCCGAGCGGTGGCGTGGAGACGCGCCCGAGCGGGGGTTCTCGATGGCCCTGTCCCGGCTCGGGGACCCGGCAGACGGCGCTTGCCTGATGGTGGTCGCGCACGGTCCCGGCGGTCAACCTGCGGGCATGCTCTCGCTCGTGCCGTGGGGCGCCGACGGCCTGTCGCTGGACCTGATGAGGCGGGACCGTGATGGCGTCAACGGCGTCGTGGAATTGATGGTCACGACGCTCATCGAGCGCAGCGGCGAATTGCGGGTCCGACACATCTCACTCAATTTCGCGATGTTCCGCGCGGTGTTCGCCGCTGCCGAAGAATTCGGCGCCGGCCCGGTCACCAGGTTGAACAACGCGGTACTCGGTGTGTTCTCGCGGTTCTTCCAATTGGAAAGCCTGTACCGGTCGAACGCCAAGTACCAGCCGACCTGGGTGACGCGGTACCTGTGCATCGATTCGATCCTCTCCCTCCCGCGCGTCGCCATCGCGGCCGGCATGGCGGAAGGCTTCCTCCCGTTGCCGGGACGCGCTGTCGGCTATACCTCGCCGACCTGGCTGCTCACGTCGATCGCGGAACTGGAGGCGACGACGGCGGTGCAGCGACCGGTGCCCGAACCGGCTCGTCCCCAGCAGGAACGGATCCGGCGAGAGCGGTTGGCGGAACTGGAGTCCGCCGGTATGTCCGGATATCCCGTCACGGCGGCACGAACGGGCTCGTTGGCCGACGTCCTGCAGCGACCCGATGGGTCCCCGGTCAGCGTGGCCGGGCGGGTCGAGTGGCTGCGCGATCTCGGCGGAGTCGCGTTCGCGATCCTGGTCGCCGACGGTCGGCGTCTGCAGGTGTTGCTCGACCGGTCGGAGGTGGGACCGGACCGGCTCGCGCTGTGGAGTCGCGCGGTGGACCGAGGCGACATCATCAGTGCCACCGGCACTCTGGGGGCCAGCAAGACGGGCGAGCGATCGCTGGTCGTCCGGCAGTGGTCGATGGCGGCGAAGTGTCTTCGCCCCATGGAAACGCCTTCGGCGACCCCACCGGACGCGGACAAGCGGGTCCGAGACCGCTCGGCCCGGCTCATCACCGACCCCGAGGCGTCCGCGATGATCGTCACCCGGGACGTCACGGTGAACGCCCTTCGTTCGGCGTTCCGGAACCGCGGTTTCCTGGAGGTCGAGACTCCCGTCCTGCACCCGGTCCACGGTGGTGCGACGGCGCGGCCGTTCGTCACGCATTTCCACGCGTATTCCAGGGATGTGTTCCTGCGCATCGCGCCCGAGCTCTTCCTCAAACGGCTGATCGTTGGCGGATCCGGCCCGATCTTCGAGATCGGCCGTTGCTTTCGGAACGAGGGCGTCGATGCCACCCACAATCCCGAATTCACGTCCCTGGAGGCGTACCTGCCTTTCAGCGATTATCACGACATGCGCCGGATGACCGAGGAAATACTGAAGGCGACGGCCGTCGCCGTGCACGGCTCCGCGCTCGCACTGCGCCCCGGACCGCAGGAATTCCTTGTGCCCGTTGACATCTCGGCACCGTGGCCGGTGGTGCCCGTGCACAGCGCGGTGGCCCGGGCCTGCGGCGCGCCGGTGGATCCCGGCTCGAGCGCGGAGTGGCTGCAGGACATCGCCGCTGCGCACGGGATTGTCGTGCCCGATGGGCTGACCGCGGGGGAAATCGTCGTCCGGATGTACGAGCATCTTGTCGAACCGGCAACCGGGACGCCCGTTTTCTATACCGACTTCCCGGTGGAGGATTCGCCTCTGGCGCGACCACACCGGGCTGATCCGCGGCTCTCCGAGCGGTGGGACCTGGTGGCCTTCGGAATGGAGATCGGGACGGCGTATTCGGAGCTGACCGATCCGATCGAGCAACGGGCCCGGCTGACGGAACAATCCCTGCGGGCCGCCGCGGGCGACGTCACCGCGATGGAGGTCGACGAGGACTTCCTGTCGGCGCTGGAGCTCGGTATGCCGCCCACCGGTGGGCTGGGTCTGGGGGTGGACCGGATCGCGATGATGCTCACCGGAAAAGCGATCAGGTCGGTCCTCACGTTCCCGTTCGTCCGGCCGCTCCCCCGGGCGTGAGGCATGCTCCCGGGACGCGTCGCTACAGCACTGCGGTGACGACCTGCGGCAGCGCGGTCACCAGCCATGCCCCGGCCAGCAGGCACGGACCGAACGGGATCGCGGACGTCATCGTCAGCCGCCGGGAGACGAGCCCGGCGGCCGCGATCACCGCACCCAGCACGAACGCCAGGGCCACCGCCAGGAGTGACGACGCCACCGACAGGTACCCGGTCACCAAACAGAGCGAAGGCATCAGCTTGACGTCACCCAGGCCGATCGCCCGCGGTGCCGCCACCGCCACAAGCCAGAACCCCAGGGTCAGCAGCACAGCCGCCACGACCGCGCCCAACAGGCTGCCGGCATCCGGCGCGAGCCACTCGACGCCGATCAGCAGGGCTGCGGTGATAGGGACGGCGGGCAGCGTCAGGGCATCCGGGAGTCGGTGATGGACGAGGTCGACGGCACTCAACGCCACACCCAGCCAGCCGAGCCATACCACCAGCGGCAGCGCCGGACCAGGAAAGGACAGGCCGACCCCCAGCCCGGTGATCGCCGCCGCGCACCCCTCGAGGACCCAGGGACGGACCAGCACGCCACGCCGCAGTCGGCCCAGCATCAACCGGATTCCGGCGCCCGCCGCCCCACCCGCGAGCAGGCCGACGAGAACGGCGACCACCGTTGCGGAGACCTCTGGTCCGGTGGGCACCGCCCACGGTCTCACGCCGGGTCGACATCACCCCGGTTTGTCCCCATCACGCCGGCCCGTCACACCGGAAGCGGCAGATCGGTGCGCGCCGCAGCCCGCAGCCCCTGGCGCATCGCCGCGACCGGCGCGGGCAGTCCTGTCATCAGCTCGAATTGCCGAAAGGCCTGATGCTGCAACAGGTCCAGTCCTGTGACGGTGATCCGGCCCGGGCGGCCGGCAGCCGCCAGCGGAGTTGGCCACGGGTGGTAGACGACGTCGAGCAACGCCGGCACCCCGCTCAGCAGATCCGAGAACCCGTCCGCCGCACCCGCAGGCACCGTCGAGACGACCAGGTCGGCAGCTCCTGCCGCCCGTTCGATCGCAGCCGCATCCCAGCCGATCGCGGTCGCGGGCACGGCAAGCCGTCGCGCCAGATCCAGGACGCCGGCGGTGCTCTGCGGGCGCCGCCCGGTCGCCACGAGTCGGTCGACGCCGAGCTCCGCCAGCGCCGCGACCACCGCGGCGGCCGTGCCACCACCACCCAGCATCAGCACACTCCGGGGCGTGCCGGCGCCGGCCGCCCGCAAGGCGCCGAGTACGCCGTCGACGTCGGTGTTCTCCGCCAGCCACCCGCCGCCCCGGCGAACCAGAGTATTCGCGACGCCCAGCGCCGCCACCCGCGCGGTGCGCTCGTCCGCCACCTCTGCCGCGGCGGTTTTGCCGGGCATCGTCACCGAGAATCCTGCCCACTGAGGGCCCGCACCCCGGATCATCCCGGGTAGCGCCTCGGCGTCACACTCGATGGCGTCGTAGCTCCAACCGGCCAACCCGCACGCCGCATAGCCGGCCCGGTGCAGCGCCGGCGACAAGGAGTGCGCCACCGGGGATCCCAGAACAGCGGCGCGGCGCGGCTCAGCCGAAGACACCGGCCGCCCTCGCCTTGGCGACGCAGGCCTTGTGCTCCTTGTCGGTGACGCTGAAGCAGGATTCGCCCTTGGCGTTCACCTTGACGAAGAACAACCAGGAACCGTCGGCCGGGTCGAGCGTTGCCGCGATCGCATCAGGGCCCGGCGAAGATATCGGCGTGGGGGGCAGACCCATGGTCGCGTAGGTGTTGTACGGACTGCGGTTGGCGCGTTCCTTGGCGGTGGTCGCGATGGAGGCACGGTCCAAGGCGTAGTTCACCGTCGAGTCGAACTGCAGCTTCATCGGCACGTCGAGCCTGTTGTAGATCACCCGGGAGACCTTGGGCATGTCGCTGACGATGGCCTCCCGCTCCACGAGCGAGGCGATGATCGCCGCCTGATACGGCGTGATGCCGCGGTTCGCGGCGTCGGCGATGATGTCGGTGCCGTTCCACAGCGCGGCCGAGGCACTGACGACGGCCTTCAGCGCGCCTTCGGGCGTCGATCCCGGCGGGATGTCGAAGTCGCCGGGCAGGATCATCCCCTCCAGCCGTTTGCGTGGGTCGGGCGCCGCGCGCACCCCATCTGCTGCCCACTCGACGACGCCCAGCGTGGCCGGATCCGCCGTCTCGGCCACCTTCCACATCTCGTCGGCGGTGAAGCAGTCCTGCTGCCCGTTCAGCGGGACGCAGGCCGCCCGGGTGATCTCGGAGATGTAGCCGGGACAACAGCTGCCGGAGCCTTCGGATCGGTGGACACCGCCGTGACGTCGGCCAGCTGACGGCCGGGGATCAACCTGACCTGGCCGACCCGATTCTCCTTGGCCACCAACGCATCTGCGGTCGCCTGCGCGGATGCCTTCTGCCGCACCTTGTAGTAGCCGGGGCGCAGAGCCTGGACATCCGCGTCGAGCCTGGCCTGTTGCTCGAAGGCCTCCGCGCTGGCCACCACACCCGCGTCGGTGAGGGTCTTGGCGATGTCCTCGAGTCCGTCCCCGCCCTGGACCCGGATCACCACCTCGGTGTCGCCGGGACCCGCATAGTCGGGCACCACGTCGGCCGTCGAACGCCAGAGCACGAACCCGGCGATCAGGCCGGCGACGATGAACACCAGGACGACCACCGCGAACACCAGCCATCGGCGGTGTCGCCTGCTCGCCTTGGCGGGGTCCTCCACCGCAACGGCCTTGTGCGGTGCGGCCGTCTCGTGCGGATCCGGGTCGTCCGGGGAGCCGGCAAGTGCGGCGCGCAGCTCCTGGACGTCGAGTTCGCCGGTCTCGCCCTCGGGCCGGCCGAACAGTCCCAGGTGGTCGCTCACCGGCCGCCGCCGGCCAGGTTGTCGAGCCTGTTCTGCAGGATCCGGATCGCGGCGACCTGGTCGACCACCTTCCGGCGCGCCTTGCCGCGGACTCCGGCCTCGGAAAGCTGCCGGTCGGCCGACACGGTGGTCAGTCGCTCGTCGACGTAGACGACGGGGACGGGGGCGATCCGGGCGGCCAATGCGGTGCCGTAGGCGCGGGCGGCGGCGACAGCAGGTCCGTCGGTCCCCCGCAGTGTCTTCGGCAGACCGACGACCACTTCCACCACCTCGTGTTCCTCGACCAGCGCGGCGAGTGCCGCCAGGTCTGCGTCGCCCTTCGCGTTCCGCGCCAGGGTGGCGACCGGAGTCGCCAGCAATCCATGCGGATCGCTCATCGCAACTCCTACGCGAACCGTACCGACGTCCACCCCCAGACGCACGCCTTTGCCGGGCGTGTGGTGGTTTCTGCCGGTATCAATCATCGCGGCTCCATCATCGCCGCTTCATCATCCATCCGGGAATCCCTTTGGAGACGCCGCCGCACCGCCGGGGTTGCGTCTAACCGGCGCGTTGGGCGCTCAATGCCGTGCGGAGGGCCTCGACGGCGCCCGGGATGCCCTCCGGTCGACTGCCCGCCCCCTGCGCCATGTCCTTCTTGCCGCCGCCGCGGCCATCGATGGCCGGCAGGAACACCTTGGCCAGCTCGCCCGCGGCCCAGCCGGCGGAGACCGCCGATCCGGTGACCGCCACCGCGAACGCAACACTGCCGTCCGACGGGGCGAACAGCGCGACGACCCCGGGGCGGCCGCCCAGCCGGCCCTTCACGTCGGTGGCGAGATTGCGGATGTCGCCCGGCGCGGTGCCCGGCGGCGCGGTCGCGGCGACCAGCGCGACCCCGCCGACGTCGGTCGCGCCGTCGACCAGGGTGGCCGCCGATGCGGACAGCGCGGCCGACCGCAGGGCGGACAGTTCCTTCTCCGCCACCCGCAGTCGCTCCAGCAGGGCCTCGATCCGGCCGGGCAACTCGGCCGGCTGCACCTTGAGCGAACTCGCCAACTGGGAGACCAGGGTGCGCTCCGCGGCGAGCCGGTGGAACGCCTCGATGCCGACCGCCGCCTCGACCCGGCGCAATCCCGACCCGACGGAGGACTCGGCGGTGATGGCCACCGGCCCGATCTGCGAGGAGTGCTCGACGTGGGTGCCGCCGCACAACTCGACCGACCACGGCCCGCCGATCTCGACGATCCGGACCGTCTCGTCGTAGGTCTCGCCGAACAGCGCGATCGCGCCCATCGCCTGTGCCTCGGCCTGCGAGCCGTACAGCACCCGCACCGGCAGGTCCTGCCGGACTGCCCGGTTGGTGACGTCCTCGAGTTCACTGCGGGTCTCCGCCGACAGTGCCTGGCTCCAGGCGAAGTCCAGCCGCAGGTAACCGGGTTTGTTGTAGGACCCGGACTGCAGGGCCTCCGGTCCGAGGACCTGACGCAGCGCCGCGTGCACCACATGCGTGCCGGAGTGTGCCTGACGGGCGCCGAGCCGCCATTCCGGGTCGACCTTGGCCAGCACCTGGGCGCCCTCGGTGAACTCGCCGTCGGTGATCCGGACCCGGTGCACGATCAGCCGCTTGTCGACCTTCTGCACATCCAGCACCTCCGCCGAGGCCCCGTTGCCCAGGATGACGCCGGCATCCGAGTCCTGACCGCCCGACTCCGCGTACAGCGGGGTCCGGTCCAGCACCAGTTCGATCTCGTCCCCGACCGAGGCAACCCCGACCCGCTCGCCGTCCCGGATCAGGCCCCGGACGGTGGCCTCGGACTCGAGTTCGGAGTAGCCGGTGAACTCGGTGCGGCCGGCCTCGAGCAGCGGCCGGTACACGCTCAGATCGGCGAGCCTGCCCTTCCTGGCCTTCGCGTCGGCCCTGGCGCGTTGCCGTTGTTCCTCCATCAACCGGCGGAATTCGTCGGTGTCGACGCTGAGCCCGGCCTCGGCGGCCATCTCCAGCGTCAGGTCGATCGGGAAGCCCTGGGTGTCGTGCAGCAGGAACGCGGTGGAACCGGCGACGACCGAACTGCCGGCCTCCTTCGTCTCCTGTGCCGCGACGTCGAACAGTTTCGAGCCGGACGCGATGGTGCGGAGGAACGCCTGCTCCTCCTTCACCGCGACCCGCTGGATCCGCTCGAAGTCGGTCGACAATTCCGGGTACGACGGGCTCATCAGCTCGCTCACGGTCTGCGTGAGCCCGGGCATCACAGGGTCCGTCACGCCCAGCAGCCGGGCACTGCGCACGGTTCGCCGAAGCAGCCGGCGCAGGACGTACCCGCGGCCCTCGTTGCCCGGTGACACCCCGTCGGAGATCAACATCATCGACGAGCGGCTGTGGTCGGCGATGATCCGCATCCGGACATCGGCGCTGTGCTCGTCGCCGTAGGTGAGCCCGGACAGCGCCTCCATCCGGCTGATGATCGGGCGGAGAAGGTCTGTCTCGTAGACGTTGTCGACGCCCTGGAGGAGAAACGCGAGACGCTCGACACCGAGGCCGGTGTCGATGTTCTGCTGCGGCAGCGGCCCGAGGATGGGGAAATCGTCCTTCTTCCCCGACCCGGTGGAATCTCCGCGCATGTCCTGCATGAAGACCAGATTCCAGATCTCCAGGTAGCGGTCCTCGTCGGCGATGGGACCGCCCTCGATGCCGAACTCGGGCCCGCGGTCGTAATAGATCTCCGAGCACGGTCCGCAGGGGCCGGCGACACCCATCGACCAGAAGTTGTCCGCCATCCCGCGGCGCTGGATCCGGTCGGGGGCGACCCCGGCCACCTTCTCCCACAGTTGCGCGGCGTCGTGGTCGGTGTCGTACACCGTGACCCACAGCCGGTCGGGGTCAAGGCCGAAGCCACCGTCCTGCAGCGACCCGGTGAGCAGCGCCCAGGCGTGCTCGATGGCGCCTTCCTTGAAGTAGTCGCCGAAGGAGAAGTTGCCGGCCATCTGGAAAAAGGTGTTGTGCCGCTGGGAAACTCCGACGTTCTCGATGTCCAGCGTCCGCACGCACTTCTGCACGCTCGTCGCGCGCGGGAACGGCGGGGTCACCTGGCCGAGGAAATACGGCTTGAACGGAACCATGCCGGCCACCGTGAACAGCAGCGTCGGATCCTCACTGATCAGGGATGCCGACGGCACCACGGTATGGCCGGTTCTCTCGAAGTAGCCGAGAAAACGGCGTCGGATCTCGTGGGTCTGCATGGGTCCTCGCTGACGGGTGTTGCACTGAAGAGAGAACGGACCGCTCGGTCGATCAGGCCGAACGACGGGCCGCCCGCTGGGTGTCACGGCGCTCGGCCGCCGGGCGGCTCGGCGGTGCACCCGGTGCCCGGGGCTCCACCGGCACCGGCACGGCCGGGCCGATGGCCTCGGGGCCGACCAGCATGACCGCCCCGGTCGAGCTGTCGATCAGCGGCCGGTAGCTCGCCCTGCGGTTGATGGCGCCCTGGCGCACATCTGCGGCGAATGCGCCGACCGCGTTGCCCAGTTCGGCGATCGCGTCGGCGATGTCCGCGGCGATCGCCGACGGCGTCACCTTGGCCTTCAAGGCCTCCCGCGCTGCTTCCTTGGCCCTGCGGGTTCGCCTGGTGGCCGCGACGCCGAGCGCAACGCCCGCGCCGAAGTAGTAGATGCGCTTCACGGCTGCCGTCATCCCTTTCGGTGGGCTCTGCGCGTGACCGGGACGCGCGAGCGTTCAGGGAAGGTTACCCGCCCGGCTCGGATCCGTAGATCGACCGCCGCTGCGGCCGGGGTGAACCGAAAGGAGCCGAACCGCGTGTCCTTTCTGGGAACGCCCGGGTGCGGCGAGCCGGCACGAATCGGACGATGGGAGATGATCAAGTCATGTTCGGAGAGATCAACGGGTTGCCCGTGCACGTGCTGGTGGTGCACGCCGTCGTCGTGCTGATCCCACTGGCCGCCCTGCTGACCGTGCTGTCCGCGGTGTGGCCGGCGGCGCGCCGCCGGCTGGGCGTCATCACGCCACTCACCGCCCTGCTGGCCCTCGGCGCCGCTTTCGCCGCCAAGGAAGCCGGCGAATGGCTGCAGGCCCACGTGCGCAACACCCCGCTGATCACCGAGCACACCGGCCTTGGCAGCAACATGTTCCTGTTCGCGGTGGGGTTGTTCGTTGCGGCGCTGCTCGTCTGGGGGGTGCCGATCCTGCTCGCCGGGCGGTCGGGTCAACCGGCGGCACCGTGGATCGGGGTGGTCGTCGCGATCGTCGCCGTGGTGCTGTCCGGCGCGGCCGTCTTCCAGGTGTACCGCGTCGGCGAGTCCGGCTCCAAGGCGGTGTGGACCGGCTCGTTCTGTGCGGAACCGATCGCGGCGGACGGCAGCTGCCCGGCGACCGGTTGAGCCCCGCGACCTATCCACCCAGCAGCTCTGTGGTCATCGCCGCGGTCAACCAGCGCCGGTAGCGCTCGGGTGACCATCCCCGTTCGACCACCAGCCGCAGGTACGGGCCGGCGTCCATGGCCAGCCAACACAGGTCGGCCGCCTCCGCACCGGTGAGCCCTTCCCGCAGCGTGCCGATCGACTCCAGGTGGGCGATGAAGGCGCGGGCACCGGCGAGCTTGTTGCGGTCCGCGGTCTGCTGCAGCTCGGCCGCCTGCGCGTCGACATGTGCCGCGGCGGCCAGCACGCCCGCCACCGGCGCAGCACGGACCGCGGTACCGGTGATCATCACCGTCCAGAGCCGAACGGCCTCGACCGGATCGTCGGTCACGAGGATTTCCTGGACTTCCGACCGCTGCTCCATCGAGACCGGTTCGTCGTCTCCCACCAACGCCCAGTCGTAGGCGTCCTTCAGCAGCGCGAGTTTTCCGCCCCCTGCGTTGAAGACGGTCTTACGGCTGACGCCGGCGGCCGCGGCGATCTCGTCGATCGTCGTCGCCGCGTAGCCCTTTGCGATGAACAGCCGGCCGGCGGCGTCGACGATCGCCCGGCGGGTGGCCCGAGCCTGCTCGTCCCGCACCGCGGACAGATATCCGCGCTTCTGCGACAAATGTGGCGACAAAGGTGTTGACGGCACGCCACTTATCTCCCATTCTGGACACATCAATTCGTTACACCGACGGTAACACGAATGAGGGTGGGCCATGAAGGTGGCGATCATCGGGGCCGGACCGACCGGTCTGCTGATGGGGATGGGCCTTGCCAGGCGTGGTCACCGGGTGGTAGCCGTCGATCGGGACGGGGGCCCGTCGGCGGACGGAAGCTGGGACCGGAAAGGCGTGATGCAGTTCCACCACGCACACGCGTTCCGCGGGCAGGTGCTGGAATTGCTCACCCTCGAGGCACCGGCGGCGCGTCAGGCATGGATCGACGCCGGCGCCGAACCGATCGAGATCTCCGGGCCCGACGGGCGTGTCGTCGCGGCGGGGGTCCGGTCGCGCCGCATGACATTCGAATCCGCGCTGCGATCCGCCGCTCTGCAGCAGCCCGGACTGTCCATCCGGAGCGGGCACGTCGATCAGGTGCTGGTCGACGCCGGCCCCCACGGCCGGGCTCGCGGACTGTCGGTGGGCGGCGCCGAACTGGAGGCCGACCTCGTGCTCGACGCCTCCGGGCGGTCGAGCCGCGCCACCAGGTCCCTGCGGTCAGCGCCGCAGATCGGCGGTGGTTGCGGTATCGCCTATGTCGACCGGCAGTACCAGCTGCGTGAGGGAGTTCCGACACCGCCGCTGACCAACCCGATCGCCTGGCAGGGCAACTACGACGGCTATGTGGTGATCGTCTTCATCCACGAACGCGGCATCTTCTCCGCGCTGATCATCCGCTCCACCGACGACCGCTCACTCGTCCCACTGCGGCACAACGCGTCCTTCGCCGCGGCGGCAGCGGCCATCCCGGGACTCGCGGCCTGGACCGATCCGACGGTGGCCCGTCCGCTGACGGACGTGCTGCCGGGCGGCGCCGTGCTGAACCTCTACCGCTCCCAGCGGGCCGCCGACGGCGAACTCGCCGCACCGGGCCTGATCTCCGTGGGTGACGCCGTCTGCACCACCACGCCGAACTTCGGCAGGGGCGTCACCACGTCCTTCCTGCAGGCAGCGGAGCTGCTCCGGCTGATCGATGAGTACGGCTCGGACGGCGCGACGATCGGCGAGTACTTCGACATCTGGTGCGAGGCGAACATGAGGCCCTGGGTCGAGGACCACGTCCGGATGGACATCGCGCAGAACAGCCGCTGGGCCGGTGACGACATCGACCTCGCGGAAAAACTGCCCTCGGACCTCATCATGGCCGCGGCCGAGCGGGACCCTTCGATCGGCGCCGCCTTGGGTCCGTACCTGTCGATGCGGGGGCTGCCGTCGTGCTTGGACGCCGTCGAGCCCAAGGCCAAGGCGGTGTATGCGGGCGGCTGGCGTCCGGGGCTGCACCCCGGGCCCGGACGGGCCGAGCTCGCCGACATCGCCCTGTCTGCGGCGCCACTCGGGACTTTGGGCCCTGGCAGCCGGGCACACGCGCATTGAATGCTGACCCTCACAGCCCGGCGCTCAGTGAGGATGGCGATGTCACGATCGGCGACACGCAGCGGCTCTGCCGATGGCGGCCTCGGCCTGCACACCCTTGACCGCGGCGAGTGCCTGCGGCTGCTGGAGCAGGGCGTCATCGGGCGGGTCGTCTACACCGCCGGCGCGATGCCGGCCGCGCAGCCGGTCAACTACGCCATGGACGGCGACGAGATCATCTTCCGCACCGAGGGCGGCACCAAGATGGAGCTCGCCGTGACGAACGCCGTCGTCGCCTTCGAGATCGACGAGATCGACGTGGCCACCCGGAGCGGCTGGAGCGTGCTGGCGGTCGGTGAGGCGTACCACGTCAGCAACCCGGATCGGCTGAGCTCGCTGCAGGAGCGCATCCCGCCGCCCTGGGCCGCCGGACGATCGGTGTACACCATCGCCATCCCCACCACCCAGCTGACCGGCCGCCGGCTGCGGAGCGCGGACAACGTCGAACGGTGACCGTCACGCGGTGATCCGTCGCACGGACCGCGGTCATACCTTGCGCTGCCACCCCTACCCGGCCTTACTCTGTAACGGCGTCGAGTCGAATCGATTCGTGTGACCTGGGTCATGCTCGGCGCGATTACTCAACCGGCCGGCACGACGGGCGTCAACCCTCGTCCAGGCAAGCCGCACGGAACAGGAAGGTCATCGGAGAGTGTCCATCGGAGAAACCACCACGAACGAGGTCTTCACCGACCTGATCGCCCCGCTGACCGCACATCACCCGGCCGCGGGGGCCGCCGACGACTGGCGCCGCACCGCCGTGGTGTACCAGGTCTATCCGCGGTCCTTCGCCGACGCGAACGGCGACGGCATCGGCGACCTGCCGGGCGTCACCTCGCGGCTCGATGCGCTGGCCGATCTCGGCGTCGACGCCGTCTGGCTGTCGCCGTTCTACACCTCGCCGCAGGCGGACGCGGGCTACGACGTCGCCGACTACCGCAACGTGGATCCGGTCTTCGGCACGCTGGACGACTTCGACGTGCTCCTGGAAAAGGCCCACCGGCTCGGCCTCAAGGTGATCGTCGACCTGGTGCCGAACCACTCCTCCGACGAACACCCGTGGTTCAAGGCGGCGCTGGCGGCAGCACCCGGCTCCCCGGAGCGGGCGCGGTACATCTTCCGCGACGGCCGCGGCGAGAACGGCGAACTGCCACCGAACAACTGGGAGTCCTGCTTCCGCGGACCGGCCTGGACCCGCACGACCAACCCTGACGGCACGCCCGGCCAGTGGTACCTGCACCTGTTCGACACCAAGCAGCCGGACTGGGACTGGGAGAACCCCGAGGTTCGGGAAGAGTTCCTGTCCGTGCTGAAGTTCTGGCTCGACCGCGGCGCGGACGGATTCCGGGTCGACGTCGCGCACGCACTCATCAAGGCCCCCGGGCTGCCCGACACGGACCCGCGGGTCGACGCCGGACCGGAGGCAGACCCCGAGGGCTTCTTCCAGACCGGCCCGATGTGGGACCAGGACCGGGTCCACGAGGTGTACCGCTCGTGGCGCGCTCTGCTGGACGGCTACACCCCCGATCGCATCCTGGTCGCCGAGGCCTGGGTGCAGCCACTGTCCAGGCTGGCCCGGTATGTCCGCGACGACGAGATGCACCAGGCCTTCAACTTCGACTACCTGGAGACCGAGTGGGACGCGGCCGCGCTGCGCCGGACCATCGACTCCTCGACTGGCGGCGAACGACGCGGTCGGTGCGCCGACCACCTGGGTGCTGTCGAATCACGATGTGGTGCGCCATGTCTCGCGCCTGGGCCTGCCGGCCGAGGGTCCCCGGCCGAACGGCATCCGGGCGGACGACCCGCAGCCCGACTACCACTTCGGGCTCCGGCGGGCCAGGGCCGCGACCCTGCTGATGCTGGGCCTGCCCGGCTCGGCGTACCTGTACCAGGGCGAGGAGCTGGGCCTGCCCGACCACACCGCGCTGGACGACGACCTCCGTCAGGACCCCACCTGGTGGCGCTCTGAGTACACCGAGGCAGGCCGTGACGGCTGCCGGGTACCGCTGCCCTGGGAGGCCGACGCGCCGGGACTCGGCTTCGGCCCGACCGGCGCAACCTGGCTGCCGCAGCCGGCCGAGTACGCCGATCTGGCCCGCGACCGGCAGGCCGACGAGGACGGCTCGACGCTGAGCATGTACCAGTCGGCGCTCGCCCTGCGCCGGGCGTTCAAGCTGGGAGCCGGCTCGCTGCAGTGGCTGGCGGGTCTGGCCGCCGACGTCATCGGCTATGTCAACGGCGAGGTCACCGTGGTGTCCAACATGGGCGACGGACCTGTCGCGCTGCCGGCCGGCGAGGTGCTGATGGCCTCCGAGGACCTCCCGGGTGACGGGACGCTGCCGGCGGACGTCACGGTGTGGCTGGTCTGAACGGGATGCTGACGACCCCGCGGCTGCGGTTGCGGCCGCTCACCCGCGGGGACGCCGCAGCGCTGTCGGCGTACCGGTCGGACCCGGCCGTCGCCCGCTACCAGCCGTGGACGGTGCCGTTCACCGTGCAGGATGCCGAGAACCTGATCACTGGGCTGGTGCAATCCGATCCGCTGAGCCCGGGCTGGTTCCAGTACGGCATCGAACGCCGGGCTGACGCCGCCCTGATCGGCGACCTCGGGGTGCACCTGCACGCGAACGGCATGCAGGCCGAGATCGGTTTCACCCTCGCCGCTTCCGAGCAGGGACAGGGCTTCGGTAGTGAGGCGGTCCGGTGCATCCTGGAGCACCTGCTCGTCGAGCGGCAGCTGCACAAGGTCGCCGCCGAGTGCGACGCCCGCAACGAGGCATCGGGCCGCCTGCTGACCCGGGCGGGTTTCACCCTCGAAGGACGGTTGCGCTCGCAGACCTTCCTCAAGGGCGAGTGGACCGATGACCTGTGGTTCGGAGTCCTCGCCGACGAGTGGCCCACCAGCTGAGATCACGCCAGCGTTGACTCAGGGCAGCAGCAGCAGCTTTCCGGTGGTCCGGCGGCCGGCCAGGTCCTCCTGCGCCGCGGCCGCCTCGGCCAGCGGGTACGGGCCGCCGATCCGCACATGCAGCGACCCGTCGGCGACCCAGCCGAAAAGGTCGGCCGCCCGGCCGAGCAATTCCTCCCGGTCGAGCACGAAGTGGTCGACGGTGGGCCGGGTCAGTTTGAGCGAGCCGCCCTGGTTGAGCCGCTGGATGTCGAACGGCGGCACCTGCCCGCTGGCGCCGCCGAACAGCACCATGGTGCCGCGCACTCGCCAACGAGTCCAGGGAGCCGTCGAAGGTGGCCGCTCCGACCCCGTCGTAGACCGCGGTCGACTCCCCTGCCGCCGGTGAGATCCCTGACCTTCGCCGGGAAGTCGTCGTAGCCGATCAGCACCTCGTCGGCGCCCGCGCCGCGGGAGAGCGCCGCCTTCGCCTCGGTGGACACGGTGGTGATCACCCGGGCGCCCTTGAGCTTCTTGGCGATCTGGGTGAGCAGCAGGCCGACCCCGCCCGCACCGGCGTGGATCAGCACGGTGTCGCCCGGCTCGGATCCGGTAGGACGTCGGTGGCCAGGCTCGTGCGCGGTCATGCCCTGCAACGCCAGCGGCCGCGGCCTGCTCGTCGGACAGCGCCGTCCGGGACCGGGATCAGCTTCTCGGCCGGCCCGACCGTCACCTCCGCGTAGGAGCCGCGGGACCTGCAGCCAGGCCACCCGGTCGCCGACCGCGACGCCGTCGACGTCGGGGCCGAGGGCGATCACCCGGCCGGCACCCTCCCGGCCGGGCACGAACGGCAGCGGCATCGGGTAGACGCCCTGGCGGTGATAGATGTCGATGAAATTGACCCCGGCGGCGGCGACCTGGATCGCCACCTCGCCGGGACCCGGCTCCGGGGCGTCGATCTCGGTGTACTCGAGCACCTCGGGACCACCGGTCCGCTCGAACTGGATCGCCGTGCATCTTGCCTGCGTCACTCATCGTCGCATCCTCTCGGCTCCACCGTCGCTGTCGTCTGGTCACTCGTCAGACTTCCCCGCGAATGGTCCGCCGCAGCTTCGGCACCCGCTCGGCAAGCGCCCGTTCGGCGCCGTAGCCGGTCGGGCTGGTAGTAGTCCCGGCCGACCAGTTCGTCCGGCGGGTACTGCTGCGCGCACAACGGCTCCCGGCCGGTCGTGCGGGTAGACGTAGCGTCTGCGCGTTGCCGAGCTTCGCCGCGCCCGGGTAGTGCCCGTCGCGCAGCGGCGGCGGCACCGATCCGGCCTTGCCCTCCCGGACGTCGGCCATCGCGGCGTCGATCGCGCGTGATCACGGCGTTCGACTTCGGCGCCGTGGCCAGGTGAATGGTGGCCTGCGCCAACGCGATCCGCGCCTCCGGCAGGCCGACCAGCTGGACCACCTGGGCGGCCGCGACGGCGATCGGCAGCGCGGTCGGGTCGGCCATCCCGACGTCCTCGGAGGCGTGGATCATCAGCCGGCGGGCGATGAACCGCGGGTCCTCCCCCGCCTCCAGCATCCTGGCCAGGTAGTGCACCGCGGCGTCGACGTCGCTGCCCCGGATCGACTTGATGAACGCGCTGGTGACGTCGTAGTGCTGGTCGCCCGAGCGGTCGTACCGGACCGCCGCCCGGTTGACCGCCCGCTCCACCGCGGCCAGGTCGATCACCGCCGGCGCTCGCGCGTCGACGCCGGTCGCGGTCCGGCGTCGGCGAGCTCACCGACCGAGTCCGCGGCCGCCTCCAGCGCGGTCAGCGCCCGCCGGGCGTCGCCGCCGGCCAGCGCGACCAGGTGCGCCCTGGCCTCGTCGGTGATGGTGAACGCGCCGGCCAGCCCGCGCTCGTCGGTCGACCGCCCGGTCGACCAGGCACGGCGATATCGGCATCGGTCAGCGGCTGCAGCTGCAGCACCAGCGAGCGGGACAGCAGCGGGCGAGACCACGGAGAAGAACGGGTTCTCGGTGGTCGCCGCGATCAGCACGATGGTCCGGTCCTCGACCGCGCCGAGCAGCGAGTCCTGCTGGGTGCGGGAGAACCGGTGCACCTCGTCGATGAACAGCACGGTCTGCTCGCCGGTGGACCGCAGCCGGGCGGCGGCGTCCGCGATGACCGCGCGGACCTCCTTGACGCCCGCGGAGACCGCGGACAGCTGCGCGAAGTGCCGGCCGGTGGAGCCGGCGACAAGCGTGGCCAGGGTCGTCTTGCCGGTGCCCGGCGGTCCGTACAGCAGCATCGATGACGGCGATCCGCCCTGCACCAGCCGGCGCAGCGGGGCCCCGGGGCCGAGCAGGTGCGCCTGACCGGCCACCTCGTCCAGGGTCCGCGGCCGCATCCGGGCGGCCAGCGGTGCGTGCGGGTCGACCGGGCGGTCCGGCGACCAGTCGGCGGCCGCCGGCGCCGGGCTGCGTACGGCTGCTCGGCGGTACCGGCTCCACGGCGAACAGACCCGGCTCACGTCGGACTCACCGGGCCGACGCTACCGGTCGGGCGCACAGAAGTAGGCTGCGGTGCCATGGAGATCCTGCGCTACGCCGCCTTCACCGATCGCCCCGATGGCGGCAACCCGGCGGGCATCGTGCTGGCGGCCGACGGGCTCGACGAGAGCGAGATGCAGCGCATCGCAGCCGACGTCGGATTCTCCGAGACGGCATTTCTCACCCCGACCGGCCCGGAGACGGCGAACGTGCGGTACTTCGCGCCGATCGCCGAGGTGGCGTTCTGCGGGCACGCGACCATCGCGGCCGCGGTCGCGCGGGCGGAACGGGTCGGTCCCGGCCGGCTGACCCTCGAGTCCGTGGCAGGCCCGATCGAGGTGACCACCACGCAGACCGCCGACGGGATCTCAGCCACCCTGGTCAGCGTGCCGCCGGTGGTCAGTGAGATGCCGGACGAGGTGACGGCGGAACTGCTCGCCGCCCTGCGGCTGACGCCGGCCGACCTCGACCCGGCGCTGCCGGTGCGGGTGTCGTACTCGGGGAACCACCACCCGATCGTCGGTGTGCCGCTGCCGGTGCTGGACCGGCTCGATCACGACCAGCAGCGACTGGCTGCAGCTGATGGCCGCGAACGGCTGGGGGGCGACGGTGGCCGTCGTCAGCCGGACCGGGCACAGCGCGACTTCGAGGCGCGCAACCCGTTCCCGCCCGGCGGCGTGCGGGAGGACCCGGCGACCGGGTCCGCGGCCGCCGCACTGGGCGGCTACCTCCGCGCCCTTGGCCTGGTCGATCCGCCCGCGACGGTGACGGTGCGGCAGGGCAGGCACATCGGCCGGCCGGGGGTGCTCATCGTCGACATCCCGGCGGGGGACGGCGGCATCGCGGTGTCCGGCGGCGCGGTGCCCCTGGACCTGACACTTCGGCCGCCGCTGAACTCAGACCGTCGCGTTGACCTCGGCCGGGGCGTTGCTGGCGGCCACCAGCTTGTGCACCAGCCGCATCTTGTCCAGCACCGCCGGCGGCAGCACGAACGGGTAGAGGTCCTTGTGGCCCATCGACCGGTTGATCATGTTCAGCGACCAGGCCAGCGGCAGCCACAGCGCGATCATCCGGTCGAAGCCGGCGTCGCCGGCCAGCGGCTGGGTCGCCGTCGCGCCGGCCGGTGCGAAGCCGAAAGCGGCTGCGGTGTCGATGGTGTCGCGGATGTGCAGGTAGTGCGCGAAGGTCTCGGCCCAGTCCTCGGCCGGGTGCATGGTGGCGTAGGAGGAGACGTAGTTCTGCTCCCAGCCCTGCGGCGCGCCCTGCGAGTAGTGCCGGTCGAGCGGCTGCCTGGTAGTCCAGATCCGGGTCGCCGAACAGCTGTCTCGAACTCCTGGCGCGCCGGCCCCGACTCGGCCAGCACGAAGAAGAAGTAGTGGCCGGTCTCGTGCCGGAAGTGGCCGAGCAGGGTGCGGTACGGCTCGTCCATCGAGACCCGCAGCTGCTCGCGGTGCACGTCGTCACCCTCGGCGAGGTCGAGGGTGATGACGCCCTCGTCGTGCCCGGTGATCACCGGCTGCTGCGCGCTGGAGAGCAGGTCGAAGGTCAGCCCGCGCTCGTGGGTCCTCGTTCCGGTCGTTGATCGGCAGGCTGCAGGTCGACCAGCTCGACCACCAGCCGGCGCTTCGCGGCCTCCGCCTCGGCGAAGGCGGCCAGGGCGGGATCGCCGTCGGCCGGCCGGGTCCGGGTCAGCGAGCAGGACCGGCACAGCGGCGCGCCCTGCCGCCGGCACCAGCCAGTTGCAGCCGGCGACGTGCATGTTCGCGCATATCTGCCGGGCGGGAGCCAGCGCCGTCAGCCCGTCCGGCCCGAGCACCGCGAACTCGCGCTGCACGGCAGGTCGAAGCCGATCGCGTTGCCGCAGCTCAGGCACACCGAGTTCTCGAAGGCCAGCCGTTGGCCGCAGTGGGGGCAGGCAAAGTCACGCATGGAAGTCCTCAGCGTCGGGGGTGGTGGGCCTTGAGGGGCGATGGGCTTGCCCAATTTCATTGAGGTGCCCGATGGCCGGTGGGGCAAAACGCAACGAACATCACTGTCAGTCCAGCGGCGCGACGTCCACCGAGACGTCCATCTCGCTGGTCTTGGCGTCGGTGTAGATCACCCCGCGCAGCGGCGGCACGTCGTCGTAGTCCCGGCCCCAGGCCACGCACGGTGTACCGCTCGTCGGCGAGGGTGTCGTTGGTCGGGTCGAAGCCGAGCCAACTGCCGTCGGCGAGCCGGACCGCCGCCCAGGCATGGCTGGCGTCCACGCCGATCATCCGTTCCTTGCCCGGCGGCGGGTAGGTGGCCAGGTAGCCCGAGACGTACCGGCAGGCCAGCCCGACCGAGCGCAGGCAGCCGATGGCCAGGTGCGCGAAGTCCTGGCACACACCGGCCTTGGCCTCCAGCACGTCGATCACGGTGGAGGACACCGAGGTCGCGCCGTGCTGGTACTTGAACTCGCGTGAAGATCCGGTGGGTCAGATCCGTCACCGCGTCGATCATCGGCCGGCCCGGGATGAACGACACGTCGGCGTACTCCCGGACCTGCGCCGGCATCCGGACCAGCGGCGAGGCCAGGGTGAACTCGACGGCCGTGGGATCGGCGGTCGCCGGACGGGCCGGGCCGCGCTCCCACGGCTGCGCCAGCGACCCGCTCGGTCCAGATCCGGCGGCGACACCTCGACGTCGGAGAGGCCGACCACCCGCAGTTCGGTGTGCGAGTCGGTGACGTGGAAGTAGGTGTTCGTGTTGCCGTAGACGTCGACGCCGTGCGCCATGTCCGACGGCAGCGGTTCGACGGTCAGGCTGTGCTGCAGGCAGCGCTGCCCCGGCAGGTCCCGGGGGTGCAGGTAACCGCGGCCGAAGGAGGTCGACGACCTCGTCGCGAGTAGCGGTAGACCGTGCGGTGCTCGATGCGATAACGGCGGGTCATCAGATCACCTCCGTCGCACGTCACGACACCGAGCGCCTGCATCGGGCTCGGGTGCCAGAAGTGTTGCGCCGCAATGGCTTCGGCGATGCCGCGGAGCGCGTCGTGCAGTGCTGTCCAGCAGCTCGAGCAGTTCCGGCAGCCGGCCCGCCGAATCGGCCTGGATCCAGATCCTCGGGACGGGCCCGGCGCAGCGTGCCCTCCAGGTCCTCCAGCCGGCGCTGCGGCCGGGAGGTGCCGGAGGAGTCCGGCAGCGCGCGCAGATCGGCCCTGGCCTGGGCGACCTGGTAGGCCAGCGAGCGCGGGTTGCCCGCGTCGAGCAGCAGCAGTTCGAGCATGGTGGCGATCTGGATCCGGCCGCGGTAGCGGCGCCGGTAGGTGACGCCGGATTCGCTGGCCGCCAGCACCGACTCGACCACCAGCGAATCCACCGCGGAGCTGTGCGATCGGGTCAGCGTGGCCCGCAGCAGCGCGGTCACCTGCTGCGCCCGCTCGAGCCGCCGACCGAGGTCCATGAAGTACCAGCCGGGATCGCGGACCATGTTCTCGCTCGCCAGACCGGACAGCGCGAGCATGCCGGACAGCACCGCGGCCTGCGTCGAGGACAGGGCCAGACCGCCGTCGCCCGGGGGCGTCGGCGAGTTCGGCCACCGCCCGATCGGTTGCCGCCGAGCACCATCCAGGTGTCGCCGGAGAGCTGGTCGCGGACCGACCGCGCGGCCTCCCGCAGGCCCGGACAGCGACTGCGCGACGGTGCCGATCCTCGCCGGCGTCGAGCATCAGGTCGCGGATCCGCGGCAGCGGGTCGGCACCCGGCAGAACGGGCGGGTGCCGGACACCTCGGTGACCGCGGACAGCAACACCGGCACGCAACCGGCGCCCGAGATGCTCGGGCCGGAACCGGAAGTCGTCGACCCGTTCGCGCGCGACGATCAGCAGCCGGGTCAGGTCCTCGGTGCGTTCGGCGTACCGGCCGAGCCAGAACATGTCCTCCAGCACCCGCGGCGACGAGGTCGGACTCCGGGCGTTCCGGCTGCACCAGCGGGCCCTCGTACAGCCAGACCCGGCCCTCCCGGCGGTCCGGCGGCGTCGGTCCGGCCGGACCGCACCCAGACGTCCTTGGCGACGCTGCTGCGCCCGCGGCCGGCGCTGGTCAGTTCGGCGTCCTGCACCCGGCCCAGCGAGCCGGGCATCGCGACGTACCCGGAGCCGTGCGCGACGGTGAACAGCCGCATGCTGACCTGCCCGGCGACCAGCCCGTCGGCGCCGCCATCGGCGCCTCGGAGAACGGCGCCGCCTGCTGCCCGACCCACCGGGTCGGTTCGGCCTCCAGCCGCAGCCGCCAGGGGTCCTGCTCGGCGCGGGTCATCATCGCCGGGAACACCGACTTGCCCGCGGCCGGTCGGCCGCAGCACCATCTGGTCGAGATGGGCGAGCACGTGGGAGCGGTCGGTGTCGTCGCCGCACCAGAAGGTCGGCACGGACGCCATCTTCAGCGTCTCACCGAGCACGGCGCGGGCCAGCTGCGGCAGGAACGGCGCCAGTCCGGGGCTCTCCAGCACCCCGCTGCCCAGGGTGTTCACCACCGTGACGGTGCCCCGCCGGCACGCCTCGGTCAGCCCGACGACGCCCAGCCGGGATGCCGGCTTCAGGTCGAGCGGGTCCGACCAGGACGGCGTCGACCCGGCGGACCACCACGTCGACCGGCTCGAAGCGGCCCATCGACAGCATCCACAGCCGGCCCCGGCGGATCGTCAGGTCGGCGCTCTCCACCAGCGGCACGCCGAGCAGCGAGGCGAGCATGGCCTGGTCGAACGCGGTCTCCGAATGGGTGCCCGGGGTCAGCACGACGACCCGCGGGTCCTCGGCCTCGTTCGGCGCCACCGAGGCCAGCGCCGACCGCATGGTGTGGAAGAAGGCGCCCAGCCCGCGGGGCGCGCTGCGCCGGAACAGGTCCGGCAGCACCCGGGAGACCACCCGCCGGTCGGCCATCGCGTAGCCGGCACCGGACGGCGCCTGGGTGCGATCACCCAGCGCGTGGAATTCCCCGATCGCGGCCCGGCAGACGTCGACGGCGTGGAAGAACAGCTGGTGCGCACCGGGGATGGTGATCCCGTGCGCCGGCCGCAGGTAGTCGGGGTGCTGGAAGATCAGCTCCGGCGGCAGCAGCCCGTTCTCGATCAGCTTGTTCCGGCCGTACAGGTCGGTGAGCACCGCGTCCAGCAGCGTCGACCGCTGGATCAGCCCGGCCTCCAGCCGCGGTCCATTCGGCGTCCTCGACCACCAGCGGCAGCGGGTCGAGCCGCCACGCGCTCCGGGCGGCGCCGGCGCGGCATCCGGGTCGCCGCTCACGCCGCCGACCGGGGTGTAGGTGACGCCGTCGTCCTCGAGCAGTCGATCCACCCGGCCGGTCAGGCCGGCTCAGCCCGGCCCGCCGATGGCGTCCAGTTCGGCGGCCAGGTCGGACCAGCCGGGCAGCAGGCTGCCGTTGGTGCCGGTCATCTCGTCGTAGCGACGCGGGTCGCCGACGCCCGGGGTGAACATGCCGCTGCGCGCCAGGTACGCCTCGACCAGCGACGAGCGCCCGGCCGACGGGCCCGAGCAGCGCGCCCACCTCGGGCGCGTTCATCGGCATCCAGGCGGCGCACCCGAATGGGCCGCGGCTGATCGGGCGAGGACGCATGGCATAGTTCTACCCGCTCGACGGCCCGAGCCTCGATCCTCGCCGGATCGCTCCGACGCGGCGTCACCGGCAGATGGCTCGGGCTCGGCGCAGGTCCAGCATGCCCGGCGCGGCGGAATCGACGGCGAGCAGCCCGGCCCGTTCCCGCAGCTGGGTGAGGTCGATCTCGCCCGGGCTGTGCCCGGCCGCGTCGAACCGGCGGGTCCGCCGCGCCTCGGCCTCCATCGCGTTGACCGGCGGGTGGTCGTAGGACCGGCCACCGGGGTGCGACACGTGATAGGTCGCCCCGCCCAGCGAGACCCCGCTGCCGGCGTCCACCACGTCGAAGACCAGCGGCGAATCCGGCGGGATGGTCGGGTGCAGCGAGCTGGGCGGCGCCCAGGCGCGGTACCGGACGCCGGCCACCTGCAGCCCCGGGACTGCGCGTCGGCCGCAGCGGCACCGGGAAGCCGTTGCAGGTCACCCAGACCTGGCCCGAACCCGCCGCCCCGGTGAGGCTGACCTGCAGGCGTTCGACCGAGGAGTCGACGTACCGGGCGGTGCCGCCGGCGGTCGCCTCCTCGCCCAGCACGTGCCACGGCTCGATCGCCCAGCGCAGCTCCAGCTCCATCTCGCCGACGGTGGCGCTGCCCAGCCGGGGGAAGCGGAACTCGAAGAACGGGTCGAGCCAGCTGGTCTGGAAATCGATGCCGTGCGCACGCAGATCGGCTGCCACCTCGGCGATGTCGGCGATGACGTAGTGCGGCAACAGGTATCGGCCGTGCAGGTCGTCGCCGTGCCGGATCAGCGGCGCCTGCAGCGGTTCGTCCCAGAACCGGGACACCAGCGACCGGACGAGAAGCGCTTGCACCAGGGCCATCTGGGCGTGCGGCGGCATCTCGAAGCCGCGCAGCTCGAGCAGCCCGAGCCGGCCGCGGGCCGAGTCCGGGCTGTACAGCTTGTCGATGCAGAACTCCGCGCGGTGGGTGTTGCCGGTGATGTCGGTGAGCAGGTGCCGCAGCGCGCGGTCCACCACCCACGGCGCGACGGTGCCGTCCTCGCGGGTCTGCCGGCGCGATCTCGGAGAACGCGATCTCCATCTCGTACAGCGTCTCCGCCCGGCCCTCGTCGGCCCGCGGCGCCTGCGAGGTCGGGCCGATGAACTGCCCGGAGAACAGGTAGGACAGCGACGGATGACGCTGCCAGTGGGTGAGCAGCGAGACCAGCAGGTCGGGCCGGCGCAGCAGCGGCGACTCGGCCGGGGTCCGGCCGCCGATGGTGATGTGGTTGCCGCCGCCGGTGCCGCGGTGGCTGCCGTCGACGGCGAACGTCTCGGTGCCGAGCCGGCTCTGCCGGGCCTGCTCGTACAGCGTGGTGGTGACCGCGACCTGCTCGTCCCAGCTGGCCAGCGGCTGGATGTTGACCTCGATGACGCCGGGGTCGGGGGTGACCGACAGGGTCTGCAGCCGCGGGTCGTTCGGCGGGCCGTAGCCCTCCAGCACCACCGGCGTCGCCGGTGCCGCGGCGGCCGCGTTCGACAGCCGCCGACCAGTTCGACCCACGGGTCGAGCTCCTCGACCGGCGGCAGGAACACATACAGCAGCCCGTCCCGGACCTCCGCCACCAGCGCCGTCGGTCGGCGCGCCGTCGGCGGGGACGACGACGGCCCGCGGCTGCGTCGGCCCGCCGCGACCGGCAGCGGCGGCTTGGCGGCCAGCGGGTCCGGCTCACGGCTGCGGTTCCGGCGGCTCCCAGGAGATCGCGTCCAGCGGCAGCCGCAGGCCGGCGGGCGAATCACCGGTCAGCAGCACGATGCCGCCCGCGGCGCAGCCGCCAGTCGGCGCTGCCCCAGCCGACGGTCGGCAGCGCTTGCTGGTGCCGGGTCGTCGGTGCGGCCTCCGGTGCCGGCTCCGGAGCGGCCAGCCGGTGCAGCGGCAGCACGAAGGCGGTCGGCTCGGTGACCGACTCGTCCAGCTCGCGCCAGCAGCTCGGCCCGGGCGTCCGGGGTGTCCGCGTCCAGATCCCCGGTGACCGGCTCGCCGGCCGGCATCCGGACCTGCTGGGCCAGCCTGCCGAGCGCGTCCTCGTAGGCCGGCCGGACCTGGCTGGCCGGCAACTCGAAGAACTCGGCGACGGCGCGATCGAACCTGCGCAGCGAGCCGGCTCCGGCGATCGGCGCGGCCGCGTCGCGGCTCGTCGTCGGTTCATCGTCGGCGCCCAGGGGTCGGCCAGCAGCGCCGGGTCGGACCACAGCGGCAGCCCGTCGGCACGCCAGTGCAGGGCGATCTGCCAGCGCGGCAACGGTTCTCCCGGGATACCACTTGCCCTGGCCGCGGTGCACGACCCCGTTCGGTGCATAGATCGGTCCGCAGCCGCTCGGCGAGCACGCCGGCCCGTTCCCGCTTCTTCGGGCCGTCCGCGTCGATCGTCCACTCGGCCGAGGTGCCGTCGTCGATCGACACGAAGGTGGGCTCGCCGCCCATCGTCAGCCGGACGTCACCGGCCTCCAGCCGCTTGTCGACCAGCGCACCCGACCGGCTGCACCGCCGCCCACTGCTGCGGCGTGTACGGCAGGGTGACCCGCGGGTCCTCGTGGATCCGCCGGACGACGTTCGAGTACTCCAGGGTGGTCTGCGCGATGCCGGTCGACCCGGTGATCGCGGCCGCGGTCGTCGGGTGCGGGGTGGCCGAGAGCGGGATGTGCCCCTCACCGGCGAACAGCCCCGACGTCGGGTCCATCCCGATCCAGCCGGCGCCCGGGATGTACACCTCGGCCCAGGCGTGCAGGTCGGTGAAGTCCGCGGACGGGCCCGGACGGGCCGTCCAGCGAGGCGATGTCGGAGGTCAGCTGCACCAGGTACCCGGAGACGAACCGGGCGGCGAGCCCCAGCTCGCGCAGCAGCGAGACCAGCAGCCAGGCCGAGTCCCGGCAGGACCCGATCGCGCGTGACTCAGCGTGTGGTCCGGGGTCTGCACGCCCGGTTCCATCCGCACCGAGTAGCCGACGTCGCTGCTGCATCGCGGCGTTGAGCTGCACCAGGAAATCGACGATGGGCGGTGTTCGGCCAGATCGGTGAAGCTCGTCCAGCCAGCTGCGTGACCAGCGGTCCCGGGCCGCTGCCGGGGTCGCCCTCGTCCACCGGCCGCAGGTACGGCTCGAGGTCGCCGGCCAGGTCGGCGGGATAGACGAACCCGTAGTGCTCGGCGTACTCCTCGATGAAGAAGTCGAACGGGTTGACGACGGTCAGATCGGCGACCAGGCCGACCGTGATCGACAGCTCGGTCGCCCGCTCCGGGAAGACCAGCCTGGCCATGAAGTTCCCGAACGGATCCTGCTGCCAGTTGATGAAGTGGTCCGCGGGCTCGACCGTCAGCGAGTAGGACTCGATCTTGGTCCGCGAGTGCGGCGCCGGCCGGAGCCGCACGACGTGCGGATGGATGGTGACCAGACCGGTCGAAGCGGTACGTCGTGCGGTGCTCCAGCGCCACCTTGATCCCCACACTGATCCCCTCAAGAGTCGGAACTGCCGAACACCCGCATCGGTAGTGCCGCGTTTCAGGGATGCCGTTGGTCGCACACTCTATTCAGCCCGTGTTTCCGGCTTGGTACATCGGGGGCGGAACGGACGCCGCGCGGGTCCGATGTATCGACCGATGGTCATCCGCGCTCCCATCTCCGTGACTTCCTCGCCGGCCACCGTGATCGCGACCCTGCTCGTCGTCAACCTCGTCATCGTCGGCACCTTCGGCGGTCTGTGGTGGTACTTGCGCTCGATCCGCCCGCGTTTCCCCGCGGCGACGCCGACGACGATCAGCCGGTTGACCTCGGCTTCGCCGCCTCCCGCCGCGATTACCGGCGTGGTCGCGGCCGGTCCGGACGGGCCGGTGACATCACCGCTGAGCCGGGAGAACTGCGCGTGGTACCGGCTGAACTCGTTCCGGCGGCGGGAGAGCCTGGACACCTCGGTCCGGTACGAGAAGGTCAGCGAGCTGATCAGCGACAGCGACATCGTGATCAGCGACGGAACCGGGTCGGCGACCCTGTCCATGGGTGACGTCGAGCACTACGGCGGCTGGCTCGTCCAGTCGACGAGCACCCCGCGTCGACCGGCCGGCACCGGCATCCTCGACCGGACCGCAACGGCCCTGCTCAGCCGCAGTCTCCGGCAGGACGAGTACGTGATCCCCATCGGCGCGACGGTCACCGTGATCGGTCGTCTGGTGCTCGACGGCGGCCGGCTGCGGCCGGCCGACGGCAGCCACCGACTGGCCGCGACACCGCAGTCGCTGCAGCAATTCCAGGCAGGTCAGCGGAGATCGGCCGTCGATCCCGGCAGACCGCCCGGCTGATGCTCGTGCTCGCGGTCACGACGGCGGCTGTGCTCGACGCGGTCGCGCTGTGGGCGGTGTTCGGGTGATTCACGGTGGCGTCAGGCGGCCGGCGGCGGCTTCGGCGGGACGAAGTCCACCCCGGCCTCCTTGCGCTGCTGCGGCGGTGATCGGCGCCGGCGCGCTGGTCAGCGGGTCGAACCCGCCACCGGACTTGGGGAACGCGATCACCTCGCGCAGCGATGTCGCTCCGGCCAGCAGCATGACGATCCGGTCCCAGCCGAACGCGATGCCGCCGTGCGGCGGCGCGCCGAATGCGAAAGCGTCCAGCAGGAAGCCGAACTTCTCCTGCTGCTCCTGTTCGGTCAGCCCCATCACCGCGAAGACCCGCTGCTGGATGTCCGCGCGGTGGATACGGATCGACCCGCCGCCGATCTCGTTGCCGTTGCAGACGATGTCGTAGGCGTAGGCCAGCGCGGAGCCCGGGTCGGTGTCGAACGTGTCGAGCGATTCGGGCTTGGGTGAGGTGAAGGCGTGGTGCACCGCGGTCCAGGTGCTGCCCGCGCCGCCGACCGACACATCATCGGTCTCGTCGGTGCGCTCGAACAGCGGTGCATCGACGACCCAGCAGAACGCCCAGGCGCTCTCGTCGATCAGACCGCCGCGCTTGCCGATCTCCACCCGGGCGGCCCCGAGCAGTTCCTGACTTCCCCGGCGCGCGCCTGCCGCGAAGAAGACGGCGTCACCGGGTTCGGCACCGACAGCCTTGGCCAGGCCGGCCCTTTCGTCCTCGGAGATGTTCTTGGCGACCGGGCCGCCGAGCGTGCCGTCATCGGCGATCGTCACATACGCGAGGCCCCGTGCCCCGCGCTGCTTGGCCCACTCCTGCCAGGCGTCGAACCCGCGCCGGGGCGTGCTCGCGCCACCCTTCTGGACTACGGCGCCCACGTACGGCGCCTGGAAGACCCGGAACGGCGTGCCCGCGAAATAGCTTGTCAGTTCGGTGATCTCGAGGTCGAAGCGCAGGTCGGGCTTGTCCGAGCCGTACCGGTTCATGGCGTCGGTGAAGGTGATCCGCGGGATCGGCGTGCGGAGCTCGTGCCCGATCAGCCGCCACAGCGCGGCGATGACGTCCTCGGCCACCGCGATCACGTCGTCCTGGTCGACGAAGGACATCTCGACGTCGAGCTGGGTGAACTCGGGCTGCCGGTCGGCGCGGAAGTCTTCGTCCCGGTAGCACCGGGCGATCTGGTAGTAGCGCTCCATCCCGGCGACCATCAGCAGCTGCTTGAACAGCTGTGGGGACTGCGGCAGGGCGTACCAGGAGCCCGGCTTCAATCGCGCGGGCACCAGGAAATCCCGCGCACCCTCCGGGGTCGACCGGGTGAGCGTCGGAGTCTCGATCTCGACGAACTCGCGCGCGTCCAGCACTGCCCGGGCCGCACCGTTGACCGCAGATCGGAGCCGCAATGCCGCCGCCGGGCCGGATCGGCGCAGGTCGAGGTAGCGGTACTTGAGCCTGGTCTCCTCGCCGACGGAAATCGAGTCGTCGATCTGGAACGGCAGCGGCGCGGACTCGGACAGCACCTCCAGGTCGGTGGCCTCGACCTCGATCGCACCAGTCGGCAGATCCGGGTTCTCGTTGCCCTCCGGCCGGATCGCGACCGTCCCGGTCACCCGGACGCAGAACTCGCTGCGCAGGGAGTGGGCCGCGGCGAGCACGTCACCGGAATGGAAGACGACCTGGGCCACGCCCGAGGCGTCCCGCAAGTCGATGAAGATGACGCCGCCGTGATCGCGACGCCGCGCCACCCACCCGGCGAGGGTGACGGTCGCGCCGTCGTCGGTGGGGCGCAGGGAGCCGGCAGTTCGATCGCGGAGCACAGGGATTCCTCTGGAAGGGGACGGAGGGACCCGGCGATCCTACGGCCGCGGGCGGACAGTCTTGATTGGTCCGCACCTCGGTTGCGCTCTGTCATCACGTTTGACGGTGTGTCGCAGCTCGCTGACGGGGATTGGATGTACGTTTCGACCGATGCAGTTTGTTCTGATCGAAACTAATTCCGCCGGGAGGCACTCCGATGGGTCGACGGATTCCGATCACGGCACTGCTGGCCGCAGCGCTCCTCATGGGTGGGTCCCTGGTCGGCGGGCTCCCCGCTGTGGGCGCCGAAGCGACCGGCCAGACCTACCCGTTCAAGGCCGGCGAAGCGTGCGCGTTCCCGCTGACCGTGACGACATCAGGCGAACTCAAGGGACCCGACGGTCGGCTCGATCCGTCCGGCTTCCGCGAACTGACGGCCGGGCGGGGTAGAACGCTTCGGTTCGTCAACACCGAGTCCGGGGCTGACTTGGACGTTGCGGCGAGCGGCTCCGTCTCGCAGATCACCAGCACGGCGGCGTCGACGTACCAGCAGACCCTGACCGGTCACAACGTGCTGATCCTGTTCCCGACCGACGTCCCGGCCGGACCGTCAACGACCCTGTACATCGGCAAAGTGACGTACAGCGTCGACCGCGACGGAGTGTTCACCGTGACTCAGAGAAGCGGCTCGGCCACCGACATCTGCGCACTGCTGAGCTGAAGAAACGTTCCCGCGGGAACGTTTCTGGCGCGCCCACTCGTCTGCTGAGTTTCGGCCGGACACGCCGCATCAGCGCGAGCGGGCCCACCAGTCCAGTACCCGCAGGGCGCGCAGGGTGGCCCACCGGCTGGGACCCGGCTCCTCCATCACGAACCAGGTTCGACCCGAATAGCCGCGGTAGCGCGGCCACCGACCGTCGGGGCGGCGGGCGCGCTCGACCACCCCGACGGCATCCGACAGCCGGTCGTCCGCGGGCGCACCGGCCGCCCGGAAGTGCTCGAGTCCGCGCAGCACATCGAAGTGCCACTGCGGCGGGAACGGGAATCGCGTCATCGCCGGGTTGACCACCTCACCAGTCCGGTGCGATCGGTACAACCGGTGATCGAGGAAGAACTTGCGGCCCGCCGCCATCGCCCCGGAGACGTCGACAGCACCGCCCTGGTAGCAGAGCAACGCATCGAGAACGGTGATGGAGGTGTGGAACGAACCGTGCCGTGACCCGTCCCGCTCAGACCGGCAGTTCCAGCCGCCGTCGGGTAATTGTTCGCCCAGCAGCCACCGCACTGCGGGGTCGACACGGGCATCGGGATAACCGAACGACGCGGCCAGCAGCACGAACATGCCGGTGATGCACGCCTCAGCCAGCCGAGCCGACTTCGCGATGTTCAGGCCCCCGGAGAAGTAGCCGGCGCCGTCCCAAAGCCGCCGGCAGCCGGCCACCGCCTGGGGATTGCCGGTCGGCAGGCCGAGCCAGTGCAACAGCAGCAGGGTGTAGGTCGTCGACGTCCACTTGGGGCTGTACAGCGAGCCGTCCCACCGGCCGCCGGAATCCTGGAGGGCGAGTAACGCTGCCCCCCAACCCTTTTCCGCTACCACTGCGCGCTCCGTCGCCACCTCCCCCGGCGAAGCACCGACCAGATCGCTCAGCACCTGCCAGCGGATCGCGGGGTCACCGTCGAGCAACCAGGACACCACCTGCTCGCGGTCGGGGGAGAAAGTGCTAATTGGCGACCCGACCTCGCAGGGCGTACGCCTCGGCGATGAGTTCCATCGAACGGTGCTTGGCCGCCGCACCGTGCGCGCGGGTGGAGATCAGCATCTCGTGCACCCCGAACCGGTCCGCCAACTCGTCAAGGCCATGCTGCACCGTCTCCACGGAGCCCACCACCTCGGTGCTGGCCATTCCGCCGATCAGGTCGAGTTCGGCGGGACTGTACGGATACGCCGCCGCCTGCTCCGGGGTCGGGATCTCCTGCAGCCGACCTGTTCTCAACAAAACCATCGACAACGCCCCGGCCCTGGCCTCGTACGCGGCCGCCTCGTCGGTGTCCGCCGCGAGAGCCGTCACGCCGATCATCGCGTACGGCTCGGACAGTGTCTCCGACGGCCGGAACAGCGAGCGGTACAGATCCAGGGCGGCGTCCGTGTTGCCACCGGCGCCGGCGAAATGGTGCGCGAAGGCGAACGGCAGCCCGAGCCGCGCCGCCAGCCGTGCCCCGTAATCGGACGAGCCCAGTATGTACACCGGAACCGGTGACGCCGGCGTCGTGCGGATGCGGGAGAACGGGTGATCGGCCGGGAAGTCGCCGTTCATGAAGTGCTGCAGCTCCGCGAGCTGATCGGCGAAATCATCGGACCCGGCACCGTCCATCCTGCGGCGCAACGCATATGCGGTCAGCTGGTCACTGCCGGGCGCCCGGCCCAGGCCCAGGTCGATCCGCCCGGGATGCAGAGCTTCCAGCGTTCCGAACTGCTCGGCCACGACCATCGGCGCGTGATTGGGCAGCATGACGCCGCCCGACCCCACCCGGATGGTGCTCGTCCTGGACGCGATGTGCGCCAGCAGCACGGCCGGGGCCGACGACGCCACCGCCGGCATCCCGTGGTGCTCGGCCACCCAGAACCGGTGGTATCCCAGCTGTTCCGCATGCACGGCAAGGTCGGTGGTGGTGGCCAGCGCCTCACCGACCGAGCTGCCTACTCCCACCCCGGCCAATTCGAGCACCGACAGCCGGAAATCCCGTCGTCCGGCATCCTTGTGAAATATTGCCCGTTCGCTTGTCGTCGTCACCCTTGCGTCCTCTCGTAGACCCTCTCCGAGGTCCAACCGGGCCGTGTGACGGGCTGTTCCCGGGCGGCGTGCCGGCCGAAGCGTCAGACGTCGAGCAGCGGATGCGGCGAACCGTGTTCCTCGGCGGGTCGGCGCTGATAGACCTGCACGTGGTCGGCCAGGCCGGAGAGCCGTTCAGCGCGCTGCTCCTTGCCGCCCGATTTGGTCACCCAGTCGACGTACACCCGCTGGTCGTCGGGTCGCAATGCTTCGAACGCCGCCAGCGCCGCATCGTCGGCCTGCAGGACGGCCGCCATATCGTCGGGTACCGCAACACCCCGTGCAGTGATCATCGTCGAATCCCCATCCAGAAGTCAGTACTCAGCAAACAACCCCTTCATCCTGCCCCTCGCCGCATGCACCTGCCAGATCAGATCACCGGGTTGCGCCGACCGCTGCAGCACGATCGCAGAAGAACGTGCGCTCGGCGACCGTCCGCGCGCAGCCTGCCGCATTCGACCATTCCTGCGCGGCCTCGGCGCCCCGACCCTGCCGTGCGAGAAGCTGGGCGCGCGCGGCGAACGCATAGGGATAGCGCTCGACGCCGCCGAGGGCCAGCACCTCGTCGAGATCGGCGAGCCCCTTCTCGGCCCCCAGCAGGTAGCTCAGCGCGACCGACCGGCCGATCGCCACCGTGAGCGACGGTTCGATCTCCAGCAGTAACCCGTACAGCTCGACAACCCTGGCCCAGTCGGTCGTCTCCAACGTGGGCGCCTTCGCGTGTTCGGCCGCAATGGCGGCCTGCAGGCTCATCGGGCCGGTTTGCGGCGGGGTGGTCGAAGCGCTGACCAGCTCCAGGCCGCGTTGGATCAGCACCGGGTTCCAGCGTCGCCGGTCCGCGTCGCCGAGCAGCACCTGCCGACCGTCGTCGTCGACCCGGCCCCCTGCCCGTCCTCTGGTGAGCAGGATCAGCGCCAGCAACGCGGTGAATTCCGCGTCGGCGGGCCGCAGTGCGTGCAGGGCGGTCGCCAGGTACTGGGCGCGGTCGGCGAGATCGTCGTCCGTGAGGGCCTCGCCACTGGCCGCGGTGTGCCCCAGGGTGAACGAGAGGTGAACGACACGACGGACGGCGGGCAGCCGGGCGTCGACGGTGGCGTCGTCAGGGAGATCGAGAGCGGGCCCAGCCGCGGCGAGCTTCTTCTTCGCTCTCGTCATCCGGGCGGCCATGGTCGCGGTGGGCAATAGGAAGGCGGCGGCGATCGCTGCTGTCGGCACGCCGCAGGCCAGTCGCAACGTGAGCGCAACCTGGTCCTCGACGGAGATCCGGGGGTCGCAGCAGAGCACCACCAGGCGGAGGTCCTCGTCGCCGATCACCCCGACTTCGGTGCCGATATCGGCCGCGTCGCCCGTGGCCCGGAGGCCACCGGCCGTCCGGATCAGCGCCCGGCGCGCCGCCTGAGCGGTCCGGATCCGGTCGATCGCGCGCCGCTTGGCCGCCGTGATGAGCCACGCTTCGACCGACTCCGGAACCCCTCGTTCCGGCCAGGTTTGCAGGGCGAGCAGGAACGCGTCCGCCGTCGCCTCTTCGGCGATGTCCAGATCCCGCACCGATCGCAAGGTGACGGCCAGAACCCGGCCGGACAGTTCCCGCTGCGCCCGCGCCGCCACCTCCGCGATCGCCGGAGGGACCACCGTCAGCCGCCGATCTCCCAGATCGGGCGCAACTCGATGTACCCGTACGGGGCCGGGCAACGCTTGGCCAGCTCCACCGCGGCAGCGTCGTCCGCGGCTTCGACCAGGTAGTAGCCGCCGACGACCTCCTTGAGTTCGGGCAGCGGATTGTCGACGGTGTGCACCTGCGCCGTCCGGGTTCCGCGCAGGTAGGTTGCCGTGGACGTCGGCTGCAGCGCCTCACCGCCGAGCATCGTGGCGCCCGCCTCGGCGACCTCCTTGGCGAACGCGTTGTGCTGCTCCATCGACTCGGCAAAAGCCGCCTCGCCGGCCTCCGCGTAGGCGGACTCCCGCTCGACGATCAGCATCAGGTACTTGGGCATGTGCTCTCCTCGTCACTGCGTCGAATGTCAAAGCCTCGAAGGGTCGCCCGCTGCGACGCCGTCATCGATCCAGACGGAGCACCCGAGGACTTTTCGACAACGCCCGCGATCTTTCTCCAGATCCAGCACGTGGGCGACCTCACTTTCGGATGATCGTCGCCGTCGGTTACGATGAGACGTTCTTGGAGTGTGTCGCGCCGCTCTCGACGACGGATTTCTCATCATTCGGGACTGCGACAGGAACCCGCCAACCGGGCCGGTTCCCGACGCTCCTGTCCACGATGATTGGTTTTGATGTCCTCCGCTGCTGCTCTCGACTCCGACCATGCTCCTTTCTGAATCGATCAACCCCGAATCGATCGACTCCGATCTGCCCGCCGACCAGGTGATCCTCGACGAGGAGATGGCAGAGTCCGGCCCCCGTTTCACCGATCTCGACCTTCCGGCACAGCTGCTCCGCGCGGCCGCCGATCTCGGGTTCGACATCCCCACCGCGATCCAGGCGGCCGCCATCCCGGCGCTGCTCGCGGGTCGCGACATCACCGGCGTCGCGCAGACCGGAACCGGCAAAACGGCCGCGTTCGGCATGCCGCTGCTCGCCTCGATCGAGCCGCGGCGCGGCGTCCAGGCCCTGGTCCTGACCCCGACCCGCGAGCTCGCGGTCCAGGTCGCCGAGGCGATCAGTACCTTCGCCGCACACCTCCCGGCCGTCCAGGTGGTGCCGATCTACGGCGGCGCCAGCTTCCTGCCGCAACGCGCTGCCCTGCGGGCCGGCGCGCAGGTCGTCGTCGGCACCCCCGGCCGCATCATCGACCACCTCGAGCGCGGCACGCTCGACCTGTCCGGCCTGAAGTTCCTGGTCCTGGACGAGGCCGACGAGATGCTGCGGATGGGCTTCGCGGAGGACGTCGACCGCATCCTGACCGACGCTCCCGGCGAGCGGCAGACCGCGCTGTTCTCCGCGACGATGCCGCCGGCCATTCGGAACATCGCCCGTAAGCACCTGACCGACCCGGTGGACATCGCCGTGTCGCGCCAGTCCTCGACCGTCGACGCCGTCCGGCAGACCTACGCCATCGTCCCGTTCCGGGACAAGGTCGACGCCCTGACCCGCATCCTGCAGGTCTCGGACGGCGACGCCACCATCGTGTTCGTCCGCACCAAGGACGCCTGCGACCAGGTCGGCGCCGACCTGCTGGCACGCGGGGTCTCCGCCGCCGCCATGAACGGCGACGTCCCGCAGAAGGAGCGCGAGCGGATCATCGAACGGCTGCGTGACGGCCGGCTCGACGTGCTGGTCGCCACCGACGTCGCCGCCCGCGGGCTGGACGTCGAGCGGGTCGATTTGGTGGTGAACTTCGACGCACCGGGCGAGCCCGAGGCGTACGTGCACCGCATCGGCCGGACGGGCCGCGCGGGCCGCACCGGCAACGCGCTGACGTTCTTCACCCCCCGCGAGATCGGCCGGCTGCGGGCGATCGAGCGGGCCACCCGCAACACCCTGGAGCAGATCACCCCGCCGACCGCAGCCGACGTGGCGGCGCACAAGGCGACGAGGGTGCTCGAAAAGGCCGTGGAACGGCTCGGCGGAGGATCGCTCGCGCACTACCGGCAGGCGGTCGCCACCTTCCTCTCCGAGCAGGACCTGACCGCCGGCGAGTTGGCGGCCACCCTGCTGGCACTCGCCGCCGGTGACGACGGCTCGGTCGCCGAGCAGCGTCAGTCCACCCCGTCCTTCGCCCCCGAGCGGGACGAGCGCGGGCCGGCCAGGTCCACCGCCGAGCGCGGCGCGCGTCGCCGAGACCCGATCGGTCCGCGCTACCGCGTGGCGGTCGGCCACACCCACGGTGTGCGCCCCGGCGGCATCGTCGGCGCCATCACCGCCGAGGGCGGGTTGAACGGCAAGGATCTCGGCCGGATTGACATCTACGACACGTTCTCCACCGTCGAGATCGCCGGTCAGCTGTCGCCCGCCGTCGTCGGCCGGATCTCCGCGGCCAAGGTCAGTGGGCAGTCGCTGCGGATGGAGCTGGATTCCGGGGACTACGACGGCCGCCGCGCCGGCGTGCCGAGGTCGGCCCCGAGCGGACCGCGCCGGACGGGCCCGACCCGCAACGGCGAACGGCACGGCACCGATCGGCACGGCAGCGACCGGCACGGCAACACGCGCGAGCGCCGGTCGTACGCACGCTGATCGGGACGGCATGATGGCCCGATGACCACACCGGTCCGGTTCGACCGGGACGCGCTGGAGTTCTCCAGGGCGGTCACCTTCTTCGACGCGATCTTCGCGTTCGCCGTCACGCTGCTGATCACCACCGTCGACGACTTCTCGCCAGACGCGTGGTCCAGCCTCGACGCGCTGTGGGAGACCAACGGGCCGTCGCTGCTGGCCTTCGCGATCAGCTTCGTCGTCGTGGTGTCGTTCTGGCGGGCCAACCACCGGACGGTGACGACCTTCTCGGCGCTGGACGGCCGGGGGATCCTGCTGAACTGCGCGGTGATGTTCGGGGTCGTGCTGATCCCGTTCGTCACCGAGGCGATCGGCAAGCTCGACCTGCCGGTCCCGGTGGCCGTCTACGCGGTGGTGATCTCCGGGACCTACGTCATGCAGTTCGTCGTGGTGCTGGACGCCGATCGGCGCGGTCTTCGTGGCAGCCGGATGAGCTCCCGCGAGACCGGATGGGCGCTGATCAATGCGGCGATCCTGCCGGCGGTCTTCCTCGGGTCGATCCCGGTCGCCTACCTCGCGTCGCCCGACTGGGCGCAGAGGTGCTGGATCATCCTGGCGGTGATCTATCCCGTCGTCGGGGCCCTGGAGCGCAGGAGTGCGCAGCGTCCGGGTCCGGCGAAGACCGTTGGTGGATCAGAGCCCAAGGGGAACACACCGGCATGACCCCGATCCGGGTGGCCGTCGCCACTCCCCTGCCCGCCGAACTCCGGCACCTGATCACCGACGTCGACCCGCGGGTCGAGCTGCTCGTCGACGACGATCTGCTTCCGCCGATGCGCCACCCCGGTGATCACGACGGTGACCCCGCATTCCGGCGGACTCCCGAGCAGCAGGCCGCTTTCGACGTCCTGCTGGCGCAAGCCGATGTGTTCTACGGCATCCCGGACACCAAGTCCGAGGCGCTGGCGCCTGCGGTCAGGGCGAATCCAGGACTGCGCTGGGTTCACACGATGGCGGCCGGCGGCGGGTCCCAGGTGAAGGCCGCCGGTTTGACGGCAGACGAGCTCGACCGGGTGCAGTTCACCACCTCGGCCGGCGTGCACGGCGGGACGCTCGCAGAGTTCGCGCTGTTCGGGGTGCTGGCCGGGGCGAAGGACCTGTTCGGGCTGCAGCGCCAGCAGGCGCGTCGCGTTTGGCCGGGGCGCCGGCCGCTGCGTCAGGTCGGCGAGCAGACCGTGCTGGTGGTCGGACTCGGCGGTATCGGCACCGAGACCGCAAGACTGCTCAAGGCTTTCGGCGCGACGGTGCTCGGGGTGAAACGCACCGTCGAACCCGTCGACCATGTCGACGAGGTGTTCGGCACCGAGGATCTGGCCGAGGCTATGAGCCGTGCCGACGCCGTCGTCGTCACGCTGCCCGGCACGGATGTGACCACCGGATTGATCGACAAGGCGGTGCTCGACGCCGCCCGGCCCGGACTCGTTGTGGTCAACGTGGGGCGTGGCACCGTCATCGACGAGCCGGCCCTGGTCGACGCCCTGCGGTCCGGCCAGGTGGGCTCCGCGTACCTGGACGTGTTCGCCGTGGAGCCGCTGCCGGCGGACTCGCCCCTGTGGGACCTGCCGAACGTGCTTGTCTCACCGCACACGGCCGCACTGAACGAGGCGGAGGACCGCCGGATCGCGGAGCTGTTCGCGGACAACCTCCGTCGCTTCCTCGACGACGAGCCGCTGCGAAACGTGATGGACACCAGAGACTTCTACTGATGCCGGGAACGTTCTCGACCAGGGCCCTGCTGGCCTGTGGCGTCGCCGCAGGGCCGATCTTCGTGACCGTCACCGTTGCGCAGATCATCGGCCGCAGGGGGTTCGACCTCCGGCGGCACGGGATCAGTCTGTTGAGCCTGGGCGATCGGGGATGGCTGCAGATCGCCAACTTCGTCGTGGCCGGCGCGCTGTCCTTCGCCTTCGCCGGCGGTGTCCGCAGGGTGCTCGCCGACGAGCGGTTCGGCACGGCCGCGCCGGTGCTGATCTCGGGGTACGGACTGGGGCTGGTGGTCACCGGACTCTTCCTGGTCGATCCGGGTGAAGGTTTTCCGCCAGGCACAGCCGCCGGTTCCCCGCTGCTGAGCTGGCACGGCGCGGTCCACGCGGTGGCCCCGCCGGCTGCGTTCGGTGCCCTTGCCGGAACGTGCGTGCTGTTCGCGCGGCGATTCGCTCGCAACGGAAGGCCGGGTTGGGCCGCCTATTCGGTCCTGACGGCCCTGGCCGCCATCGGCCTGGTCTTCTGGCCGGGATCCGGCGGGAGCATCCGGTCCGCTCTGGCCGTCGTGGTGACCTCGGCGTGGCTGACTGCGGTGGCCGCCGAACTGATGGCCGAATCAGATGCGCCGACCTGATGCCTGATGACCGTCCCGGGACTAAAGTCCGCTGAGTGCCGATCCGCGTCGTCTTCGCTGAGGACAACTTCCTCGTCCGGGAAGGCACCTCGGCACTGCTGGCCGAGGTGGACGAGATCGACCTGGTCGGTGTGGTCGCCGAGCCGCAGGCGCTACTGCGGTCCGTCGGTGAATTACAGCCTGACGCCGTCCTCACCGACATCAGGATGCCGCCGACCTTCACCTCGGAGGGCATCGACGCGGCCAAACGCATTCGGCGCGACCATCCGTCGGTGGGGGTCGTGGTGCTGTCCCAGTACGCCGAGGACGACCTCGCCTTCGATTTGCTCGCCGACGGCGTCGCGGGTCTCGGGTACCTGCTGAAGGAACGGGTCTCGCAGGTCGACGAACTGGTCCGCGCTCTCCAGGACGTCTGTCGCGGCGGCTCGGCGCTCGATCCGAAGATCGTCGAGGGCCTGATGTTCCGGCGTTCCAGGGAGGCGAAGTCGCCGCTGCACCAGCTGACCGAGCGGGAGCGCGAGGTACTGGCGGAGATGGCGGCCGGCCGGAACAACGCCGCCATCGCCAGGGCGCTGTACATGAGCGATCGGGCGGTCGAGAAGCACATCGGCGTGGTGTTCCAGAAGCTCGGCCTGGTGGAGGAGGGCGAGGTGAACCGCCGGGTGATGGCAGTGCTGGCGTTCCTCGATGCCGGCGGTTCCGGGCCGCCCCGCTGACGCTCGGTCAGTCGAGCCATTGCGAGGTCGTGCCCACAATCCTGCTGCCGTCCAGATCGGCGATTTTCGCGCCGACGAATGCACGGACCCCGTCCGAGGTTTGCAGACGGAAGGCCGGCATCGCCGCGTTCAGCGCGGAGACGATCACGTCGGCGACGTCGGCGGGGCTCTGCGCGGCGGCGAAGGCGCCCGCCGTTCGGCGCAGGTACGACGCCAGGGCGCCCGCGTAGGGGCCGGCTTCGGCGGTCGACCGCTCGGCGTCGAGCCCGACGTTGGCGACGAACTCGCTGGCCACCGCTCCCGGCTCTACGACACACACGGTCACTCCGACAGCAGCCGCAACCGGCGCGAGCGATTCCATGAAACCCTCGACGGCGAACTTGGCGGCGCAATAGGCTTCGTTGAACGGCTGCCCGATGACCCCGCCGACGCTGGTCACGCTGATCACCCGTCCGCCGCTCGCCCGCAGGTGCGGCAGTGCTGCGCGGGTGACGTTCAGGACGCCGAAGAAATTGACCTCCATCACCGAGCGGACGTCCTCGATGCTCTCCAGTTCCAGGGTTCCGACATGGCCGGACCCGGCGTTGTTGATCACCGCGTCGAGCATCTTGAAGTCGTCGATCACGCCCGATACGCACGATTCCACCGATGACGGGTCGACCACGTCCATCGGCCGGATGTCGATCAGATCCTGGACCCCCGCCCCCTCGGCGGCGGCGCGGAGATTCGCAGACCGGCGGGTGTCGCGCATCGTGGCGATGACCCGCCAGCCGGTGGCCGCGGCGGCCACCGCGGTCTGCGCGCCGATCCCGGTGGAGGTCCCTGAGATCAGCACTGTCCTGGTGGTGGTCACCGTACGACCGTACGCTGGGCCGGTGTCAGCTGCGGACCGACCGGCGCGAGTCGAGGACGTGCACGAGATCGCCGCAGGGATGCCCTATGTCACCGTCACCGACGGGCCCGCCGGCAATCCTGTCTACGCCGTCGGCGGCAAGTCGTTCGTCTTCTTCCGCACCCCCAGACCGGATGCCGTCGACCCGGAGACGGGCGCGCGGTTCACCGACGTCATCGTGATCTGGGTACCGTCCGACGAGGACAAGCTGGCGCTCGTCTCCGATCCGCGGACGCCGTTCTTCAGCACGCCGCATTTCAACGGCCACCTCTCGGTGCTGGTGCGGGCGAGCCGGATCGCGGAACTGACCGTGGCCGAGTTGGCCGAGGTGATTCAGGACGGCTGGCTGTCCCGGGCATCTGCGCGCCGCGCGAAGGACTGGCTCGCGGCGCATCCGGCGGACTGACAGCCGGGTGGGGTGAACACACCCCCACGGTGGACCCAGCCCACCCCCGGGCGGTGGAATTCCCCTCTGTGATACCGGGAAATTTACGCGGAAAAATGGCGGGCTTGAACCGGATGAATGGTCGGCCAGCGCCCTGACCTGCGCCTTTAGAAATCCATAACGTCATCTGTGCGCCGACAAACACGTCGGCACCTGATCACCGGGAAGCCGCAGATGACCACCATTGAAGTACGCCGGACGCGCGCCGTCCCGGCCGTCCGGCAGGATCAGCCGGCCGGCCACACCGCCAAGGTCGCGATGGTGGCGGCCACCGCGTCGGTCCCACCGATCACCGTGCTGCATCTGAGCGCCACCGGGCCGCTGGAGCCGGCGGGCTGGACGATCAGCGACTATGTCGTCACAGTGCCGAACGGCATCCCGCTCTACGCGATGACAGCCGGCGCCATGGCGATCGGCGGTGTCTGGCTGGCGCGGTCACTGATGGGCCTGGCGGCCACCGGACGACTGCGCAGCCTGTTGATCGTCTGGGCGGCCGCCGTGCTGGCCACCGCACTCTTCCCGACGAACATGCCCGGCACGCCCGAGACCACCTCGTCGGTCATCCATCTCGTCGCAGGGGCCGTGGTCTTCGCACTGCTGCCCGCCACCGGGTTGATGCTCGTCCGGGCGCTGCGCCGCGGCGGGAACACCGCGCTCACCGTCCCGCTGACCGTGACGTCGACCGTCGGCGCCGTGCTGAGCACCGCCCTCATCGCCAACCGGCTGCCGGGCGTCATCGGGATGCCGGAGTTGATGCTCCCTCCCGGACTTCTGCAGCGGGCTGCCGGCGCCGTCCAGATCCTGCTCCTCGCGCTTTCCGCGGCCGCGGTGCTGCGGTCCGCGCGGGCGACCGCTCAGTGATCGCCGGAGGTGGTCCGCGGCCGGGCCTCCTTCTCGGCGCGCATCGCGTCGGAGTGCACGAGACCCAGTTCGCGTTCCATCTCCTCCAGCGGTATGCCCTTCGTCTCGGGCATGACCTTGATGACCCAGACCAGCTGGCCCACCATGCAGATGGCGAACAGCAGGAATGCCGCACCGCCGCCCAACGCGGAAGCGATGCCGGGGAAGGACCAGGACACGACGGCTGCGAAAACCCAGTGCGTCAGGCTGCCGAACGACTGGCCGCGGCCGCGGATCCGGTTCGGGAAGATCTCTGAGATGAACACCCAGATGACGGCGCCCTGGCCGAAGGCGTGGGAAGCGATGAACAGCATGATGCCGACCAGCACCAGTGCGCTGGACACACCGCTGAAGTTCTCGTCGAAGACGAAGAACACCACGGCGAGGCCGCCGAGGCTGATCAGATACCCGATCGAGCCCACCAACATCAGCCGGCGGCGCCCGATCCGGTCGATCACCGTGAGAGCGGCCATCGTGGCGATCAGGTTGACCCCACCGACGGCGACACTCTCGAGGAAGGCGGCGTTCTCGCCGGCACCCGCCATCCGGAACACGTCGGGGGCGTAGTAGAGCACCGCGTTGATGCCCGACAACTGGTTGAACGCGGCGATGGCGAAGGCGAGCAGGATGACCTTGCGGTGGTCGCGGGTGAAGAACTTGACCGACGGCGCGTTCTCGGCCGCACGCAGTGAGGCCGACACCTCGTCGAGTTCCTGCTCCGCCTCGGCCTCGCTGGAGGTCAGCCGACGAATCGTTGCCGCACCGTCCGCCTCCCGACCGACGGACAACAGCCATCGCGGGCTCTCCGGAACCGTCATCAGGAGCAGCAGGAAAATGGCCGCCGGCACGGCCATCACACCGAACATCCAGCGCCAGGCGGTTTCATCGGGGAGTAGCTGCGCAATGATGTAATTGGACATATAGGCCAAGAGGATGCCGAGTACGATATTGAATTGGACAAGCCCGACAAGCCGACCACGCAAACGCGGCGGCGACACTTCGGCGGTGTAGATCGGCGCCGTGACCGAGGCCGCGCCGACCCCGATGCCACCGACGAATCGGAACAGCATGAAGAGCGTGAGATTCGGCGCGAGCGCACTGCCCAGCGCGCCGATCAGGTACAGGACGCCAATGACGTACAGCACTTTCTTACGGCCGAAGAGGTCCACCGGCCGGCCGGCCGAGAGCGCACCCACAATGGTGCCGATGAGCGCGGTGGCAACGGTGAAGCCGAGCATGAAACCGCTGATGTCGAAGACTCTTTCGAGATCGGCCGTGGTCCCGGAGATCACCGCGGTGTCGAAGCCGAAGATCAATCCACCGAGGGCCGCGACAATGGCGCTGCGCAATACAAGACTGTTCACGCGGCGAACCGTACTGCCTCGCCCGACCCGCGGCGCACCGGACTGGTCACCGATCGGCGCGCCCCGGGAAATATTACTCGATTGCGGACCAGGCAATTCAGCGGGTAACGGCGAGGCGGCGTCTCGATGCGCCGAAGGAGTGGTTAAGGAAGCGCCTCACAGGCAATACGGTCGTTGTCGGCGTCGAGCCGCGCGAAATCACCGTAGTAAGGAAAGTATTTGTCGAAGAAGGCCTGCGCCTGGGCCTGCGTGGTGAAGTCGTCGCAGTCGCGGTCCGCCGGTCGCGGCGGGACTGTGCTCGATCCGCAAACCCTGGTCAGCGGGGACAGGATGTTGAGATTGCTCAGCCCGCCGTCGGTCCACCGGACGCTGTAGATCCCGCGGGCCCGGTAGTCGCGACACGAGCCCGCGGCCACGGGTACCCACGGCGTGTAGCTGATCACCGTGGACGCCGTCCCGGAATTGGCCGGCGTGGCGTTCCTGGCCAGGGCGGCCGACGATGTCCCCACCGCGACGCTCGTCACCTGCACACGCAGCGCCTTGGACAGTTTGGTGATTCGGGCAGCGCCACGAACCTTGGTGATCCGCCCGGTCCCGTCCTTGTAGACCTGAATGCCGACCGCATAGCTGACGCCGCCGTTGGCTGCGACCCCGCCCCGGTAGGCCTTTCCGTTGAGCGTTCCGATACCGGTCACCGAGTCCGCCGATGCGGCCGGTGCGATCAGCACGAACGCCAGCACGACAGTCATCGCACCGACGAAGAGTCTTCTCCAGTAACCCATGTCAACCCCCTTGTTGGAACCCCGAAGGTGGCATTGAACCAGCGCGGTGGTCAGGGACGGTGGGCGAACACGGTTGCGCGGCGGGGATCAGCCGATCGGGGGTCCCGGGCGCGGTTGCGCGGCTCCGCCGGTAGAGGATGCTGATCCAATGGTGCGCACGCGTAGTCTGAGCCTGCTCACCGGCACCGTGATGGCGGGGCTGGTCGTCCTGACCTACCTCTTGATCGTGCCGCTCGGCGGTGCCGTACTGGGCCGGCCGGGAACACCTGGACTCTGGCTGTCGGTGCTGGCCACAGCAGTCGTCGCCATTGCCTTCGAACCGGTCAGAAACATTGTCCGCGGGGCACTGTCGCGTCTGCTCGATGTCGAGGACACCTCGCCGTATCAGGTGCTCGCCGGCTTCGGGACGTCGGTGACCGGTCGCTACCCGATGGAAGAACTTCCGGCCCGGATGGCCGCCGTGTTGGCGCGCGGCACCGCAGCCGGCAGGGCGGACGTCTGGCTGGCAGTGAACGGCACCCTGGAATTGGCCGCGAGCTGGCCCCCGGGTGCCGGGTCACCCACAGGCGGCCGGCAGCACAGCCTGCCCGTCCAGGAGCGGGGGGAACTTCTCGGCGCGCTGACGGTGACCCTCGACGACGACCACGAGTTGTCACCGGTCGAGGAACGGCTGTTCGCGGGCCTTGCCGCACAGTCGGGGTTGGTGCTCCGGGTGGCGGGTCTGCGTACCGAGCTCGAGCGACAACTCCGAGAACTGGAGCTCCGTACCGATGATCTCCGGTTGGCCCGGCGCAATCTGGTCAGCCGGCAGGATGCCGAACGGCAGAGGTTGGAGCGCAACATCCACGACGGCGCACAACAGCAGGTGCTGGCACTGCTGGTGAATCTTCGGCTGGCACAGACCCTGGCCCCGCGCGCCCCGGAGCGTGCCGCCGTCCTGCTGGCAGCCCAGGCAAGCGCGGCCACGGCAACAATCGACACCCTCACTGTCCTGTCCAGGGGCCTCTACCCACGGCTGCTGACCGAGTCGGGACCGATCGCGGCACTGCGGGCTGCGGTGGCCGACGGCCCGGTGCCGGTGCGGGTGACCAGCCCGGAGCTGGCCCGCTACTCGGCGGAGGTCGAGGCGGCCGTCTATTTCTGCTGCCTCGAGGCGGTACAGAACGCCACCAAGCACTCCGCTGCGCGGCACATCGCCATCGACATCACCGACGAGGAAGGGGTTCTCGAGCTCACCATCACCGATGACGGCCACGGGTTCGACCTCGGCACGGTCCCGGCCGGCGGCCTGGCCAACATCCGGGACCGGGTGGAGGCGATGCACGGCCGGCTCTCCGTCGAGTCCGGACCGGCCGGCACCACCATCACGGCCCGCGTTCCAGCGCGAGCTTCCGCTGTCGCGGCCGGTTCCCGCTGACATGCGCAGGGTCGGGTGGGCGCTGTTCGCGCTCACCTGCGCGCTGTTCGTCGTGCAGGGAGTTCTGCTCGCCGCGTCGACGAATTCGCTGATCTCGCACACGGTGCTGGTCGATCAGGCCTTCCCATTGGTCGGGCTGGGTGCCGTCATCGGTGCGGGTATCGGCGTGCTGATCATCTCCCGCTATCCCGGGAATGTGATCGGCTGGCTCTTCGTCGTCGGGCAGCTGGGCAGCATCACCGGTCTGGCCGCGGACGCTTTCACCGTCCTGGTCGCCGAGGGCACCGTGGACGCTCCCCTGGCCGGGCAGATCTGCGGCTACCTCAAGGCGATGTTCGACGCGACCTACACGATGGCGTTCCTGGCCGTCGTCTTCATGATCGCGCCCGACGGCCGACTGCTCTCCCGACGCTGGCGAATCGCGATTGCGGTCCCGATCGCGGCGCTGGCCCTGCGGCTCGGGGTCCTGTTCAGTCGGCCGCCCAGTGACCTGATTCCCGGCGCGGTCGTCGAACCCGACGGACAGGCTGTCGCCCTCCTGCTGGCCGATGTCGTAGCACTGTTGCTGTCGCTGACCCTGGGTGCGGTGGCGCTGATCCGCCGGATGAAGAAGGCGACAGGGGCACACCGCGCCCAGCTGCGCTGGATCCTGACCTCGGCGGTCGTGGTCGGGATCGCCCTGTTTGCCTACATCATCGGCGCCCTGCTGGCGACGCCAGTCCCGTGGGTCCTCGCCGAGACGCTCTACCTGGCCTATATTTTCGTCTGGGTGGCGGTGGGGATCGCGATTCTCCGTTACCGGCTCTACGACATCGACATCATCCTGAGCAGAGCGATCGTGCTCGGCGTGCTGGCTGCCTTCGTCACCCTCGGGTACATCGGGGTGGTGGTGCTCATCGGCTGGCTGCTGACGGCCACCGGCCTGCCCGGCGCATCGCTCTACTGGCCCTCGCTGGTCGCGACCGCCCTGGTCGCCGCGGCCTTCCAACCGCTCCGCCGGCACGTCCTACGACTGGCGGACCAACTCGTCTACGGCAAGCGGGCCGCCCCCTACGAAGCGCTGGCGACGCTGAGCAGTCGATTGGCCGACAGCCCGTCGCCGGATGAGCTGCCGGCCAGGGTGGCCGAGGCAGTCGGACGGGCGGTGGGAGCCGAACACGTGAGCGTCAGCGTCAGAAGGCCCGGGGTGTGCTCGCTGGTCACCGGTGCCGGCTGGCCGCCGGAGCAGGACCCCATCCGCGGCACCGGACCCGACCTTGCACTGCCGATCAAGAACTTCGACGAGGTGGTCGGATCGATCGAGATCGGCATGCCCGCGGGCAGAACCCTGCGGGCGGCCGAGCAGCGCCTGATCGAGGACGTGTCGGCGCAGGCCGGCATGGCGTTCCGCAATGCTCTGCTCGAAGCCGAACTCGCGGCCCGGGTCGCCGAGAGCGAACGCCGGTCGAGCGAGCTCGCGGCCTCCCGGCGTCGCCTGGTCGGTGCGGAGGACGAGGCACGGGCGCGGCTGGCCGAGGCAATCCGTCGCCGGGTGGTCCCGCACCTGATGGCGGTGGGTGCCGCACTGGGACAGCCGCCGGAGGTCGGCGCGCAGGTCAGCACCGAAGACCTCGACCGCTTGATCGCCGAAACCGAATGCGCCCTGGAGGAACTTCGGGAGGTGTGCCGGGGAGTGTTCCCCGCGCTGCTGGAGCGACGGGGGCTGATCCCCGCGGTCAGCTCGTATCTGGCTTCTGCGCACTTCTCCACAGCTGCAGATTTCTCCGTCGACGGTGCGGCCGCCGGGCGGCTCGATCGGGCGGTCGAAGCGGCGGGCTATGCCTTCGTCGCGGAAGTCTCCGCTGCGGCCCCACCTCGTTCGGTCCGCCTCGCTCTTGACAACAACAACCTGGTCGTCACGGTGCGGACTGCCGGGGACACGTCGAACGAGTTCAGGTGGCAGCATGCGCGCGACCGGGTGGCGGCCCTGGACGGCGAGATCACGGTGACCAGGGACAACGAGGACGGCGTCGAGCTTCAGGCCGTCATCCCGCTGCCCGGTTCGAGCCGCCGGCTCGAGACGATGCCGGCCCATACCTCAGCCAGCCGATCCGGCCCGAACGCGGACTTGGGCACGTAAGCGGCCGCACCGCAATCGTCGGTCAGGTCGGCGAACTCCGCCTCGTCGTACGAGGACAGCAGGATCACCGCGATGTCCGGCTGATCGTCCCGCAACCGACGGCTGGCCTCGACGCCGTCGAGGCCCGGGAGGTTGACGTCCATCAGGATGAGGTCCGGCCGCAGCGCGGGCACCGCGGCCAGTCCCTCCTCGGCGGACCCGACGGCGCCGACGACCTCGAAGGTGTCGGTGGCCTCGACCACCGCTTCCGCGGCAAGGCGGAACGGCAACTGGTCATCGACGATCAGCACCCGAACCATTTCCCGACCTCCTCTCTCCCCACACGGTCCGTGCACGAGCGGAAGGGCGGGATGCGGTTGCCCGCACTCCGCCCCGGGGCTGACCCCACCTTCGCTCCTGCCTCAGCTCGCTGCGCCGATCTGGTTCCGCCTGGACCCGGCGAACACCAGCGCACCGCCGACGATCATCGCAGCGCCGCCGACGATCACAATGGTGAGCCAGATCCCGGTGGAGTCGGGCAGCGACGCACCGATCTGCGCCGACGTCAGGATCCCCGCGGATCCGTCCTCGTTCATCACGACGACCTCGTAGCGGCCGTCGGCGATCGTCCAGGTCAGCTCCGCCTGGTTCGACGACTCGGAGGACGCCACCCAGAACGACTGGTCGCCCGGCGCCGGTGCGCCGGCCGATCCGTCGGTGCGGGTGGTGCTCAGCCGGTACGGCGACAGGTTCAGGTCATCGACCCGTTCGGTGGCCACTCCGGCAAGGTAGCGGTTCACCTCGTCGGTCGGTCCGACACCGACGAAAACGCCCTGCTGACCAATGTTCTCGGCCAACAGGTGCAATGTCGGAGATCCGGCGATCCCGCGGAACTCGTCGACGCCATTGATCAGGCCGAGGTCGGCGACCACCGCCGATGTCGGTGACGAGATCGGGTGCTGGCCGGAGCTGACGGTCTGGCCGGCACCGAACAGGGCGAGCAAAGCTCCGCCGGACACCGCCGTCAGGAATCCGGCGACGAGCACGACGACGCCGATGATCATCGCGGCGGTGCTGCCGCGGCGGGAAACCGGTCGCGGCGCGGGCGGGATCAGGTAGCCGGCCGAGGCAGGCGGGATCGGGGCGTCGCCGGCTGTGGTCGCGGTGTTGGGGTTGGTGGTCATCGGACTTCCTCCTTCTGTTGTCCCGCGTCTTGCGGGATGACCATGACGGTAGGAATTCGCAAGGACGGTCACGATGGCGTTGACCGCTCGATGCCCGGTGGTCAGCCACCCTGCCGTTGGGGGGCAGGCCACCGCGGCGTTAGCCGATCCTTATCGAGAGGGTCTCGGGTGACCGGCCTACCGTTGACCCTGTGAATCCCCACAAAAGCCCCGACGGGGCACCGCTCGACCCCATACTCGGGGCGCACACCGACGAGCCGCACACGCTGGGCCTGGCCGGCCGGTTGAACTGGCTGCGCGCCGGGGTGCTGGGTGCGAACGACGGCATCGTCTCGACCGCCGGTCTCGTCATCGGCGTCGCCGCCGCCACCACCGACCGCGGAGTCATCGCGACGGCGGGCATTGCCGGCCTGGTTGCCGGCGCGGTCTCGATGGCGCTCGGCGAGTACGTGTCCGTCAGCACCCAGCGGGACACGGAGAAGGCACTGCTCGAGAAGGAACGCCGCGAACTCCTCGAAAGCCCGGACGAGGAGTTCGCGGAGCTCGTCGGCATGTACCGCGACAAGGGCCTCACCGAGAGCACGGCCACGCTGGTCGCGACCGAGCTCACCGAGCGGGACGCCTTCGCCGCTCATGTCGACATCGAACTGGGTATCGACCCCGACGAGCTGACCAACCCGTGGCACGCGGCCTTCGCCTCGGCGATCGCGTTCACCCTCGGGTCGGTGCTCCCGCTACTGGCCATCCTGTTGCCGCCGGCGAGCGCCCGGATCCCCATCACGTTCGTCGCAGTCCTACTGGCCCTCGCCCTCACCGGCACGATCAGTGCGCGCCTGGGCGGAGCCGGGCAGGCCAGGGCCATCGTCCGGATCGTTGTCGGCGGCGCACTGGCGATGCTGGTCACCTATGGCATCGGTCAGCTGCTCGGCGCCACCGGCATCTGACGGCTCAGAACAGCGTGGGCGTCGGCGCTGCAGGCGGCAGGCTGCCCGCCGGGAACTGCGTGTTCCGGTCACCCGGCACGCCTCGGACGGGGTTGTCGGCCGACAGCGCATCGCCGGCTGACGGCCCCAGCCCGAATTGCCTGCTGATCGTCCGCACCCGTTCGGCCAGCTGCCGCCGATAGTCCGCCGGCAGGTTCGAGCCCCTCGAGTACAGCTGCAGGTACCGGTCGGTCAGGTCCGGTCGGTTCTCGGCCAGCCAGCGGAAGAACCACTCCCTGGCACCCGGCCGCAGGTGCAGGCCGATGCCGCTGACCCCGGTGGCGCCGGCGTCCGCGAGTTCGGCCATCAGCGCGCTGATCTGTCCCGGGGTGTCGGTCAGGTGCGGCAGCATCGGCGCAATGAACACCCCGCACGGCAATCCGGCGTCCCGGATCCTGCGTACCAGTTCGAGTCGGGCACGCGGTGACGGCGTGCCGGGCTCCAGGGTCGCCTGCAGATCCGGCTCGAGCAGGGCGAGCGAGACGCCGATTCCCACCGGGACGGAACGACCGGCCGCCGCCAGCAGCGGCAGGTCGCGGGACAGCACCGTTCCCTTGGTGAGGATGGAGAACGGTGTCCCGCTGTCGGAGAGAGCGGAGATGATGCCGGGCATCAGCCGGTAGCGTCCCTCGGCCCGTTGGTAGGGGTCGGTGTTCGTGCCCATCGCCACGTGCTCCCGGCACCATTTCGGTGCCGAGACCTCCTTGCGCAGAACATCTCCGATGTTCACCTTGACGACGATCTGGGTGTCGAAGTCCTGGCCGGTGTCGAATTCGAGGTAGGAATGCGTCTTGCGGGCGAAGCAGTAGACGCAACCATGGGTGCAGCCGCGGTACGGGTTGATCGTCCAGCCGAACGGCATCGGCGAATTCCCCGGGACCTTGTTCAACGCCGACCTGCTGTGCACCTCGTGAAACGTCACGCCGGCGAAATCCGGTGTTCGCACGGTGCGGACCAGACCCGCGAGCCGGCCCATCCCCGGCAACGCCGACGCGTCCTCCACCTCGAGCGTCCTGCTCTCCCATCGCATCCCGTCAGTCGAACACATGTTCGGCCGCGGTGCAATCCGCGGACGGCGTAACCGCAACATCCCTGCGCCGCCCGATCCGGACGTTCAATGAATTCATGGACGAGGCACTGGACGCGTACTCGCGAGTCGTCACCGGCGTCGCACAGACGCTCATCCCGCACGTGGCCGCCCTGATCGTCCGGGGCGACGGGCGGGGCCGGTCATCGGAGGGTTCCGGCTCGGCGGTGCTCTTCGCACCCGACGGGTACCTGCTGACCAACGCCCACGTCGTCGCCGGCGCCACCGGCGGTTGGGCGGAGTTCGCCGACGGCAGCCGAACGGCCATCGACATCACCGGGTCCGACCCGCTGTCCGACCTCGCGGTGGTCCATGCCACCGGTGACATCCCCGCCGGCACGGCGGTTCTCGGCAGCGCGGATGGGCTGCAGGTCGGTCAGCTGGTGGTCGCGGTCGGGAACCCCCTCGGGTTGGCCGGCTCGGTCACCGCCGGGGTGGTCAGCGGTCTGGGCCGGTCGCTGCCGACCCGATCGGGCCGCGCCGGACGGGTGATCGAGGACGTCATCCAGACCGACGCGGCCCTGAACCCGGGCAACTCCGGTGGCGCGCTGGCCGACTCGTCGGGCCGGGTGATCGGGATCAACACGGCGGTGGCCGGCGTCGGCCTGGGACTGGCGGTGCCGATCAACGCAACCACACGACGGATCATCACCGCCCTGATGACCGACGGCCGGGTCCGGCGCGCTTACCTCGGCCTGGTCAGCAGGCCGTCCCCGCTACCACCGGAACTCGCCGCGAAGACCGGGCGCAGGACGGGACTGCGGGTCGTCGAGGTGATCAGCGGATCACCGGCGGACCGGGCCGGGCTGACCGGCGGCGACCTGCTGCTGACCGCCGCCCGGCTGCCCGTCACCGACGCCCAGAGCCTGCAGCGATTGCTCTTCGACGACGCCATCGGCCGCCCGTTGCCCATCACCGTGTGGCGGCGCGGCGCGATGGTGGACGTCATCACCGCACCCGTGGAGCTGACGAACGTCGACGCCGGCTGACCGTCTCAGCCTTCCAGCACCGCACGCACCGCGGTGACGACATCCCCGCTGGGGCAGGGCTTCTGCTCGCCGCTGGTCAGGTTCCGGACGACGACCGTGTCCGATTCCAGTTCGCGTTCGCCCACCACCAGGGCCACCCGCGCACCCGAGGCGTCGGCCGCCTTCATCGCCGTCTTGAGTGCCCGGCCGCCGTACGCCATGTCGGTGCGGATCCCCGCCCGCCGGAGTTCTCCGGCCAACGCCGCCAACCGGAGCGACGCCTGGCCGCCCATCGGGACGCCATAGACCTCACACCGGCTCAGCGTTCCGACCTGGACCTTTTCGGCCTGCGCGGCCAGCAGGGTGCGGTCCACCCCGATGCCGAAGCCGATGCCGGACAGGGATTGTCCACCGAGCTCGGCCATCAGCCCGTCGTAGCGCCCGCCGCCGCCCATCCCGGACTGGGCGCCCAGTCCCGGGTGGACGAATTCGAAGGTGGTGCGGGTGTAGTAGTCCAGCCCGCGGACCATCCGCGGATTGAGCACGTAACCGACCCCGAGCGCGTCCAGTACCCCGCGGACGCTGTCGAAGTGCTCGCGGCAGGAGTCACACAGGTGATCCATCATCAGCGGCGCGTCGGCCAGCAATGCCTGCATCGACGGGCGCTTGTCGTCCAGCACCCGCAGCGGGTTCTGCCGGGCACGCAGAGCGGTGGCCTCGTCGAGGTCCAGGCCGGCCAGGAACGCGGTGAGCCGCTCCCGGTATGCGGGCCGGCAGGTGGTGTCGCCCAGCGAGGTCAGGTCGAGCCTGAACCCGGACAGTCCAACGTCCCGGAAGCCCTCGTCGGCGACAGCGATGACCTCGGCGTCCAGGGCCGGGTCGTCGGTTCCGATGGCCTCGATACCGACCTGCTGCAGCTGCCGGTAGCGGCCCGCCTGCGGTCGCTCGTAGCGGAAGAACGGCCCTGCGTACACAAGTTTCACCGGCAGCGGCCCGCGGTCCAGGCCGTGCTCGATCACCGCCCGCATCACGCCCGCGGTGCCCTCCGGCCGCAATGTCACCGAGCGCCCGCCGCGATCGGCGAAGGTGTACATCTCCTTCGACACCACGTCGGTGGACTCGCCGACACCCCGGGCGAAGAGGGTCGTGTCCTCGAAGACCGGCAGCTCGATCGGCGAATATCCGGCCCGGTCGGCCGCGCCGATGAGCGTGTTGCGAACGGCCGCAAAGGTTCTGGACGTCGGCGGGTAGTAATCGGGGACGCCCTTGGGGGCAAAGAACTCGACCATGTCAGTTCTTCCCGGACCGGCTCTCGGCGTGCCTGGCCTGCGCCAGGGCTGTGGGCGTCAGGAACGGATTCCCGGCCCGCTCGGCGCCGATCGTGCTCGACGGCCCGTGCCCGGGCAGCACCACCGTGCCGTCCGGCCGGCTCAGCAACCGGTCGGCGATGGAGACCAGCTGCTGCGACGTCGAGCCACCGGGCAGGTCGGTGCGGCCGATCGAACCGGCGAACAGGGTGTCGCCGGTCAGCAGCACCTCGGGCCGATCGCCGTCAGCCGCCACCCGGATCGCCACCGAGCCGCCGGTGTGACCCGGGATGTGCTCGATGGTCAGCGGCAGGTCGGCCAGGCCGGGGTCCTGCCCGTCACTGAAGGCGATCACCGACGGCGGCCTCAGCCCGTCCATCGGACGGCCCGCAAGCAGCGAGCGGAGTTCGGGTGAGAGCGCCGCGAGCGGATCGTCCAGCATGTACTCGTCGGCCGGATGGATGTAGGCGGGAATGTCGGCCCACCGGCAGACATCGCCGGTGGACGCGGTGTGGTCTAGATGGCCGTGGGTCAGGAAGACGGCCACCGGCGTCAACCGGTGTTCGGCCACGAGCTCCTGCAACCCGGCCGTGGCGTCCTGACCGGGATCGACGACGACGCACGGGGCGCCGGGACCGGCGGCGAGAACGTAACAGTTCGCCTGGAACGAGCCGGCGGGGAACCCTGCGATCAACACCGGCCCACCCTATCGTCGGGCGCGGACGCAGATGTCACACAGCGCGTTCACACTGATTCCTCCGGGAGCCTGTCGCGCCGTCACCTAGACTCCGGCCGGGTTCCGCCTTGTCGCGCGGAGCCCGATCTCATCGCGGGAGGACCAGGCGTGCCCACCAACCAGCAGCGTCGCGACGCGGCGAAGCGCAAGCTGCAACGTCAGCTCGCACGACGAGAAGAACTCGACCGCGCCCGCCGGCAGCGGCTGGTGATCATCGGTGTGGTCGCCGCGGTGCTGGTCATCTCGGGGGGCATCTGGTTGTTCGTCACCCGCGGGGACAGCAACACGGCGGCCGACGCGACGACGGACACCTCTGCCTCCGAATCGGCGGCTCCGACGACCCCGTGCTCCTACCCCGCAACGGGGACCGCTGCCAAGGAGGTCAGCGCGCCGACGAACCTGGAACCGCTGAACTCCGGCACCGTCGAGTCCACCATCGTGCTGAACGGCAAGGACGTCCCGGTCAGCCTCGACAGGGCGACCGCGCCGTGTGGGGTGAACTCGTTCCTGTCGCTGGCCTCGCAGGGTTTCTACGACAACACCGACTGCCACCGGCTGACGGTCAGCGATCAGCTCAACATCCTGCAGTGCGGTGACCCCTCCGGGCAGGGCAATGGCGGACCGGGCTACAGCTTCGCGACCGAGGCACCGAAGGACGCCGCCTACCCGGTCGGCACCGTCGCACTGGCCAACGCGGGCGCCGATACCAATGGGTCGCAGTTCTTCATCGTCTACGGCGACACCACCCTGTCCCCGGAGTACACGATCATCGGCAAGGTCACCGGGGAAGGGATGAAGGTTGTCGACGGGATTGCCGCGAAGGGTGTCGAGAAGGGGGCCCAGGAGGGCCCTCCGGTCGAGAAGGCCACCATCTCGAAGGTGACGGTCCCGGCCGACGCGCTCGAGGGCACCGGCACCTACGAGTCCGCCACCCCGTCGGCCGAGCCTGGCGCATCCGGCGAGGTCATCGCCACCGGGGCCCCAGGGAGTGAGACGCCCGCGAGTGAGGCGCCCGCGAGCGAGGCGCCGGCCACCAGCAGCGGCGGAGCGGGCTGACCGAGCCCACGGATCGGTCGGCAGGCACCATGGGTGGCATGACTGTTCTCAAGATCAACGCCATCACGGTGCCTGCCGACAGCGGCGACGAACTGGCGAAGCGGTTCGCCGCGCGGGCCGGCGCGATCGACAACCAGGACGGCTTCGAGGGTTTCGAACTGCTGCAGCCGACCGATCAGCGGACGACCTGGCTGGTGATCACCCGGTGGCGGGACGAGGAGTCCTTCCAGAGCTGGGCCTCGTCACCGGCTTTCGCGCACGGGCACCGGTCGGCGGCGGAACGGCAGGGCGGCGATGCTCCTGCGCCGGTCGCTGTCAGCAGTGAGTTGTGGTCCTACCGGGTGGCCGGCGGGTCGACCGGCTGAGCGGACGACCACCGATACCCTTAGGGGTATTGTCGCAACAGTCCCGCCGACACCCGCGATCGAGGAGGACGACATGGTGCAACTCGCACCCGAGAATCTGGGGGCCGTCGTCAACCGGCTACGCCGCGCCCAGGGCCAGATCGGCGGCATCCTCAAGATGATCGAGGACGGGCGCGACTGCCAGGACGTCGTCACCCAACTGGCGGCGGTCAGCCGGGCCCTGGACCGGGCGGGCTTCGCCGTGATCGCCGCCGGACTGAAGCAGTGCCTGCTCGAGTCCGGCGGGGTCGACACCCTGGATACCAGGACGATGGAGAAGCTCTTCCTGTCGCTGGCCTGATCAGATCTGCCCGAACAGCTGCTGCTTGCGGATCTCGAACTCCGCGTCGGAGACGGCACCGGCCCGGTGCAGGGCCCGGAGTTCGGCGAGTTCCTCCAGCGGATCCCGCTGCACCGCCGGGCCGTCGGGCGGCTGCGCGGTCGCCTGCTTGATGGCCTCGCCCAGCGTCTCGGCCTGATTGCCCAGGATCTGGTCCACGGTGAGGTTGCCGTCCTGCGCACCGATCTCCAGCACGCCGAGCCCGCGGTGCCGGTGCCAGCTGACGTTGCTGATACCCGAGAGCCGGACCGAACGAACCGTTGACCGGTCCGTGGCCTTCGGCGCGAACACCAGCCGGCCGGAGGTCAGCGTCAACAGGCCGATCGCGCCGTCAAGGCGCGCCTCGACCAGCGCGATCACCCGCTCGTCCTCGTCCAGGAACTCGCCGAGCGCGGCAATGCCGGTGTCGGTCTGCTTTCCGAACGCGGTCCGGTCCGCCGCCTGCACGAGATCTTCGCGGACACCCTGGTTCCGCAACCGCTCGGTGAGGGTCGGGATCTTGAACCACCGACCGAGTGGATTGCTCATCGGCCCGAGTATCGCCGATCAGTGCGTCAGATACACCTTCAAGCCGCTGATGGCCGCCCCGACCACGGCCAGCCCGATGCCGGCCGCGAAGATCCGCACAGAACTCCGCTGATCGCGGAGCCGGGCGACCACGACCCCGGTGCCCGCGATGCGGGCTCTTCGGACTTGGTAGGGCTCGGGGCCTGATCCGCGCGGCGGCGTGTCGGTGAGCTGAGGGGCCCGTGGCCCTTCGAGACTGGTTGTTCTCAGGCAATCAGATCGAAGGACCACGAGCATGGACCAGAGTAGTTCGCTGCTGTTGGGGATCGACGGATTGGTCGTCGAGTCGGTGCTGATCGATGACGCCGGCCGGCGGGTGGTGCATTGCTTGACCGACCCAGAGTTGGCTGGGTGGTGCCCGGCGTGCCGGCAGCAGTCGTCGTCGCCGAAGGAGCGGGTGACGACCCGGCCGAGGGATGTGCGGATCGGGCCGGATCGGCCAGTGTTGTTGTGGCACAAGCGGAAATGGCATTGCCGGGTTCCGGAGTGTGAGCGAAAGGTGTTCACCGATGCGTTGCCCGAGGACATTCCGGCGCGGGCGAGGATCACCACCCGGGCCCGGCGGGCGGCCGCGCAATCGATCGGCGACCATTGCCGGCCGGTGTCCGGGGTGGCCGCCGAGTTCGGCATGGATTGGAAGATCGCGCACGACGCGTTTGTCGGGTACGCAGACGACGTGATGCCCGATGGTCCGCCGCCGGTGACGGTGTTGGGCATCGACGAGACCCGCCGCGGGAAGGGCCGCTACGAGATCCAGACGTCGACCGGGGCGAAGGTGTGGGTGGACCGGTTCGACACCGGCCTGGTCGATCTCGACGGCACTGGTGGGTTGTTCGCGCAGGTCAACGGCCGTACCTCGGCCGCGGTGATCGCCTGGTTGCAGGCGCAGGACCCGGAATGGCGATCCCGGATCACCCACGTCTCGATGGACACCTCGGCGACCTACGCCCGAGCCGCCCGGCTCGCCCTGCCGGACGCGATCGTCATCGTCGATCGGTTCCACCTCGTGGCTCTGGCGAATCGCGCGGTCACCGAGTACCGGCGGGAGCTGGCGTGGGCGCGCCGCGGCCGACGGGGCCGGAAGATCGACCCGGAATGGGCGCAACGGAACCGGCTGCTCCGCGCCGCGGAGACTCTCACCGAGGAGGAGTCGGCGAAGATGCACGACGCGATGCGCCACGCGGACCCCTCCGGTGGGCTCGAGAAGTGCTGGCAGGGCAAGGAAATGCTCCGAAAGCTGCTCTCGCTCGCCGGTACCAACCCAGACCGGAACCTGATCTGGAACAAGCTGACCGACTTCTACGTCCACTGCGCCGACTCCGAGATCGCCCAGCTCCGCCGCCTCGCCTGGACCGTGAACGCCTGGCAGACGTCCATCATCGAGGGCCTGATCACCGGCATCAGCAACGGCCGCACCGAGGGCTACAACCGCATCGTCAAACACGTCGGGCGAACCGCGTTCGGGTTCCGGAACACGGCCAACCAGAAACGCCGGATACGATTCGCCTGCACCCGACCGCGATGCGCAGCAACACCACCGCGTCCGCGAGGAGCACGGCCGGATCGGGTTCCAACCAACCCCACCAGCCCACCAGCAGGATGGCCGCGGGCAGCACACCCGAGGTCAACACCGGGAACGATTCACGCGCCAACCGCAGCACCGTGCGCGTGCTGATCGGCTCCGGATGCTTGACCTGGTCGCCCATCGCCTCGGCAAACACGTGCGCGACGAAGGTCGACACAGCTGTCCCGATCACCAGCCAGAAACCCCGCCCGGTGCTGACGTCCTCGGGCGAGACAACCGCGAGGGCCGCCAGCACCAGCACGTTGCCATAGACGTAGGCGGTGGTCCGGCGGGCGGCGTCCGCGACTTCGAGCGGATGCCGCCGTGCCCACAGGGGCCGTTCTGCCGGGGACGTCTGCGCCATGGCCGAAACCCTATGACCTCCGGTGTCCGAATCGGCGACGGCACTAGCCGTACGCCTCGATGCCGAGCCTGATCGCGAGCGCGACGCCGGCCGCCCCGATCAGGTACCGCAGCAGGGTCGCCGGAGCACGCCGGACCACCATCGGGCCGACCCTGGACCCGATCAGGCAACCGAGGCCGAGCGGGATGGCCGCCGCCCAACTGACCGGCGCCAGGACGATGAACAACACCGCGGCGATCGTGTTGGCCACACCGAGCAGCACGTTCTTGTAGGCATTCGCCCTGGCCAGCGCCGCGTGCGTCGTCCGCAGCAGCAGGGCCAGCAGCAACACCCCCGCCGCTGCACCGAAATACCCGCCGTACACGGCGATCAACAGGATCGCCAGCGATTCGAGCACCCGGGCCCGCAGCGTCGGATCGACCGGCCCGGCGGACTCGGGGGGCGGCGGTCGGCGCGGGATCAGGATGGTGAGCGAGGACAGGCCGAGCAGCCACGGCACGACCTTCTGGAAGCCGTCGGCGGGCGTCGAGAGCAGCAGCACCGCACCCAGAACACCGCCCAGCGCCGCGACCGGCATCAGCGCCCGGAGCCGCCGACCCTGGCCCTTCAGCTCCGGCCTCGACCCCAGCACGGAGCCGACACCGGCGAAGACCAACGCAACGGTGTTCGTGACGTTGGCCGACACGGGCGACAGGCCGACGGCGAGCAGCGCCGGATAGGTGACGAGCGAGGCCAGCCCCGCAATGCTGCCGGTCAGACCGCCGAGAACGCCGGCACCGACCAGCAGGGCGAATTCCAGCGGGGACACCTGAGAGATCCTCTCAGGCGCTGGTCACCCGGTAGACGTCGTAGACGCCTTCGACGCCGCGCACCGAGCGCAGCAGGTGACCGAGGTGCTTGGGGTCGGCCATCTCGAACGAGAATCGCGAGATCGCCATCCCGTCCTTGGACATCGATAGGTTCGCCGACAGGATGTTGACCTTCACGTCGGCCAGCGTCTTGGTGATGTCCGACAGCAGCCGGGCCCGGTCGAGCGCCTCGACCTGGATCGTCACCAGGAAGACCGAGGCGGACGTCGGATCCCAGGTCACGTCGACCAGTCGCGCCTTCTCCTCGCGCAGCGACGCCGCGTTGGTGCAGTCCACCCGATGGACCGACACCGCTCCACCCTTGGTGATGAACCCGAGGATGAGGTCGCCCGGCACGGGCGTGCAACACCTGGCGAGCTTGACCTGGATGTCGCTGATGCCCTTGACCAGTACCCCGGCGTCGCCGGTCGGCCGGCTGCGGCGACGGGCCACCGACGGTGCGGAACGCTCCGCGACCTGGTCGCCCGCCTCCTCCTCACCGCCGAGGTAGGACACCACTTTTCCGACGAGAGTTGCTGCGGAGACGTGGTTCTCACCGACGGCGGCATACAGCGCCGCGATGTCCCGATAACCGAGGTCGTGCCCGATGGCGGCCATCGCGTCGTGCGACACCAGCCGCTGCACCGGAAGTCCCGCTCGCCGGGCCGCCTTGGCGATGGCCTCCTTGCCGAGCTCGACCGCCTCCTCGCGGCGGGACTTGGCGAAGTACTGCCTGATCTTGGTCTTGGCCCTCGACGATGCGACGAAGCTCAGCCAGTCCCGGCTCGGACCCTGTGTCGGCGCCTTGGAGGTGAAGATCTCGACGAACTGACCGTTCGACAGGGTGCGTTCCAACGGCACCAGCCGGCCGTCGACCTTCGCGCCGATGCATTTGTGGCCGACCTCGGTGTGCACCGCGTAGGCAAAGTCCACCGGCGTGGAGCCGGCCGGCAGCGTCTGGATGTCGCCCTTGGGGGTGAACACGAAGATCTCGCTGTGCGCCATCTCGTAGCGCAGGTTGTCAAGAAATTCTCCTGCATCACCGGCCTCTCGTTGCCAGTCCAGCAGCTGCCGCATCCACGCCATCTCGTCGACCGACGCGCCCGCACCGGTGTGCGTGCCGCGGGTCTCCTTGTAGCGCCAATGGGAGGCGATGCCGTACTCGGCGGTGTGGTGCATGTCGTAGGTGCGGATCTGCACCTCCAGCGGCTTGCCCTCCGGGCCTATCACCGTGGTGTGCAGCGACTGGTACACCCCGTACCGCGGCTGTGCGACGTAGTCCTTGAACCGGCCGGGCATCGGCGCCCAGAGCGCGTGCACCACACCCATCGCCGCGTAACACTCGCGCACGTTGCCGACCAGGATGCGCACCGCGACGAGGTCGTGGATCTCGTCGAACTCCCGGCCCCTGGCCTGCATCTTCTGGTAGATCGAGTAATAGTGCTTGCCGCGGCCGACGACCTGACAATCGATCTTGGCCGCCGACAGTTCGGTCTCGAGCTGACTGGTGACGGCCGCCAGATAAGTGTCCCGGGACGGCGCCCGATCGGCCACCAGCCGGACGATCTCGTCGTACCGCTTCGAGTGCAGGATCGAGAACGCGAGGTCCTCGAGTTCCCATTTGACGGTCGCCATCCCGAGCCGGTGGGCCAGCGGCGCCAGCACCTCGAGGGTCTCCCGCGCCTTGCGCGCCTGCTTGTCCGGCGGCAGGAACCGCATCGTGCGCATGTTGTGCAGCCGGTCGGCCAGTTTGATGACGAGCACCCGTGGGTCCTTGGCCATCGCGATGATCATCTTGCGGATTGTCTCGGCCTCGGTGGCGTCACCGAAGTGCACCTTGTCGAGCTTGGTGACGCCGTCGACCAGGTGAGCGACCTCCTCGCCGAACTCGTTCGTGACGTCGGTCAGGGTGTAAGGGGTGTCCTCGACCGTGTCGTGCAGCAGCGCGGCGACCAGCGTCGTGGTGTCCATCCCCAGGTCGGCCAGGATGGTGGCGACGGCCAGCGGATGGGTGATGTAGGGGTCACCGGACTTGCGGAACTGATTGGTGTGAGCCTTCTCCGCCACCTCGTAAGCGCGCTGCAGCAGCTTCACGTCCGCCTTGGGGTGCAGCCCGCGATGCACGGCGAACAACGGCTCGAGGACGGTGCGGGTGGGTGTCGCGTTGGGCCGCTGGCCGCTCATCCGCCGGGTGAGCCGGGCGCGCACACGGCGGCTCGCCGATGGCGTCGGGACGTCGGGCGGCGGCTCGACCTCCACCGTGCCGACCGCCGGCGCGGGTACGGCCGGAGGCGGTGGGTCCGCCACGGCCGCCGGGTCGGGCTCGGCCGTCACGATGCCCGCCCGGGCCGCCGCCGTCTCCGCCACGCCGGCAACCTCCGGGCGTGCCTGGGCGAACCGGCCTTCGACGTCCGAACTCATGGGCACCCCCTTCGGGCAGCGCTACCGGAACAGACGGGTCAATCGAGCATAACGCCGTAGCTCCGCCCCGCCTTCACCGTGCAGACCGATGACCGCGCTCGTCACACAGTGTCACATCGCCGGGTTCGCTCGACCCATCGTCATCCGCCGGCCCGCACGATGGTGAGCACCGAGTCAGATGACCGGCATTTTTTTGCGCTATTCCCCGTCGAAACTGCACGTCGGCGTGAATAGTTTCAGCGCCCGCCGCCGTTGAGAGCTGTGCCGTACGTACCGTGACACACTCGAAGGATGGGCGACATCGGTTCCGACGACGGTGGAATGAGTGGCGCCATCGCCCTCAAATCCGACGGCGAAACCCTGTCCGGCCGCCGCATCTCGGAATTGCTCGGCGAGGTGCACGAACGAATTGACGAGGTCATCGGGGCGACCCGCGAACAAATGAATGTGCTGTTGACCTCCATGATGGCGGTCTCGTCGGGCCTGGATCTCGATGCCACGCTGAGTCAACTCACCAGGGCAGCGATCGAACTTGTGGACGCCGGGTACGGGGCCCTGGGTGTCTTCGGGCCCGGCGGCGAGCTGAGCGACTTCATCTTCATCCTGGGCGACGCCCCGGAACAGCTGGGTCGGGGCGACGCACTCGCCGACGAGGCCAAGCAGGCCCTGCTGGACGACCTGGCGGCTCATCCCTTCTCCGCGGGTTTCACCACCAGTGTTTCGTCCACCCGCCGCTACCTCGGGGTACCGGTTTTCGCGCGCGGCGAGATCTTCGGCCGGTTGTACCTGACCGAGAAAGACACCGGTGAGGGACTGACCTCCGACGACGAGATCGTGGTGCGGGCGCTGGCAGCCGCGGCCGGTATCGCGGTGGAGAATTCCCGGCTGTACGAGACCGGCCGGCGGCACCGCCGGTGGTCATCGGCGGTGGAGCAGGTGACCACCGCACTGCTCAGTGGCGGGGATTCGACTCAGGCCCTGCAGCTGATCGCCACCCATGCCCGCCACCTGACCGCCGCGGACTACACGTTTGTCGCACTGCCGGACGACCTCGAGGAGTCACCTTCGCAGGACGAGGACACCAAGGCGGCCATCCCGCCGTCCCTGCGCGTCACCGTCGCGGTCGGGACCGATGCGGAAGGCGCGCTCGGGCGACGGATCCCCATCTCCGGATCGACGGCAGGCGCGGTGTTCGGCGATCGGCAGGCTCGATCCGTGCCGGAACTCGCCTACGACCTGTCCGAGGGTCTGGGCGTCGATTTCGGCCCGGCGCTGGCGCTGCCGCTGGGGCTCGGCGACGACCGGCTCGCCGGCGTGCTGCTCACCGTGCGCCGGCCCGGCACGCTGACCTTCGACGACCTCGAGCTGCAGATGGTGTCACTGTTCGCGGGGCAGGCCATGCTGGCGCTGGAGCGCACGACGAACCAGTCGTCATTGCGCGAACTCGAGTCCCTTGCCGAGCGGGACCGGATTGCGCAGGACCTGCACGACCACGTCATCCAGCGACTGTTCGCCGTCGGTCTCGCGATGGAGACCACGCATCAGCTCTCCAGCGCCCCATCGGTCACCCGACGGCTCGGCGACCACGTCGATCAGGTCTACCAGGTCATCGACGAGATCCGTTCCGCCATCTTCGATCTGCAGACCCAACCGGCGCACAGCCAACTCCGCACGACGCTGCACCAGGTGATCACCGATCTGACCGCGGACAGCTCGTTGCAGACCACCATCCGGATGTCCGGCCCGCTCAACAACCTGCCGGACGAGCTCGGGAAACACGTGCGCGCCGTGGTCAGGGAAGCGGTCAGCAACGTCGTCCGGCACGCGGACGCGAACGATCTCGCCGTGACCATCTCGGTGGACGACAGTGTCGTGATCGATGTCAGCGACGACGGTGTGGGAATCGCGGAAACCGTTGCCACCAGCGGTCTGCACAATCTGCAGATCCGGGCGAAAGCGGTCGGCGGTTCCTGCACGGTCAGCCGGATGGATGGCGGAGGGACGAAACTGCTGTGGGCCGCTCCGCTGGTCCGCACCCCGGTCTAACATCTCGCCCCATGAGTCAACACGTGTACGGAGTGACGGAGATCGTCGGGACCTCACCGGACGGCGTCGACGCCGCCATCGAAGTCGGAGTGGCGAGGGCCTCGGCAACGCTTCGCGGCCTCGACTGGTTCGAGGTGACCGAGATCCGCGGGCACATCCACGAGGGCCGGGTCGGCCACTACCAGGTGAGCCTGAAGGTCGGCTTCCGGATGGACGCGTAGGGCCTGATCCGGTGGGAGGCGGCGTTCAGCCCAGCAGGCGAACCCGCAGGCGCCGGACAACGCCGTCGTCGATGCCGATGGAGTCGAGGTAGCCCTCGAACGAGCCGAACGCCGCATCCGCCGCATCCCAGGCCGCCTGCAGGTAACTTTCGTCGACGCCGAGAATCTGGTCGTCGGTCCGCAACGCCTCGTCGCCGTACCGGTCGAGCATCCAGGTCCGCAAGGATTCGACGGCGGTGTTGCTCTGCAGGTAATCGGCGAGCACCGCGTCCCGATCGACACCGACCGCCGTCAGCAGGGTCGCGATCGCCCAGCCGGTACGGTCCTTGCCGGCCGCACAGTGCACCAGCACGCCGCCACCCCGATCGACACCCCGATCGACACCCCGATCGAAACCGCCATCGGCCACCGTGCGGAGCAGTGCGGCCACGGACTCGCGAGCCGGAGCCAGCGTCGGGATGGCGGCGTAATAGGCCCGGAGGCGTTCTCCCCCGGTCCACGGCTGCCCGTCGCTCTCGGCCTCGTCCTGCACCTCGTGGGCGAGCGCCTCGCCCTCCTCCGGATGGAACGGCGCGATCCGGACCGTCACCGATGCCGGAACCCGGTCGGGTCCATCCCGGGCGATCTCCCGGTGACCACGGAGGTCGAAAACCTCGGTGATACGCAGAGTCTCGAGGGCACGTAGGCCCCGGTCGTCGAGTTGCGCCAGCGCCGCCGACCGGAAGACGATGCCGGGCCGGATGGCGCCGTCCGGTGTCGGCGTCCCACCGAGATCACGGAAATTCCAGGTACCCGGAATGGCCAGGGCGTGATGCTGAGCTGTCACCGACTTCTCGCTCACCGAAGATGCTCCTCACCAACTGGTCAACGCTGTGACGGTCAGTCCGGGCAGCGCGGCTCGGCCGCGGAGATCGGTCAACTCGACTGCGACCGCGACACCGGCGATGTCCGCGCCGGCGCGGCGCAGCAGCCGGCAGGCGGCGGCTGCGGTTCCGCCGGTCGCGAGGACGTCGTCGATCACCAGCACCCTGGCACCGGCCGGCACGTCGTCGGGATGTAGTTCGAGCCGGGCGGTTCCGTACTCCAGCTGGTAGGACTCTGACAGCACCGAACCCGGCAGTTTGCCGGGCTTGCGGATCGCCAGCACGCCGGTTCCCGCGATCATCGCCGCGGCCGCACCCAGCAGGAAACCACGCGATTCCAGGCCGGCGATCAGGGTGGCGTCCGGTGCGGCGGCGGCGAGCGCCCTGGCAACCGCGTCGAGCGCCGCCGCGTCGGCCAGCACCGGGGTCAGGTCGCGAAAGAGCACTCCCGGTTGCGGGAAGTCCTGCTGGATCCGGACCAGCCGGTTGATCTCAGCAGCGGCATCGCGCACCGGTCATCGGCTCCGTTTACCGGTGGGCCGCGGTCCGCCGGAGCGTCCGCCCTTGCCACTGGGCCGCGAACCGGCCGATGACGCGGGCTTGGGCGCGGGCCGAACCGGCTTCACGCCCGGCTTGGGTGCGGCGCCGGGGGTCAGCTGACCCGTGGTCGCAGGGCTGCTGCCGACGACGGGCTGGCGCTGCATCGATCCGGGACGTGCGACCCGCCCGGTCGGGGTCGGCCCGGTGCCGGCGACCCTGCGCAGCGGGTCACCGTCGGCGTCGACGATCAAACCCTCGGCCTTGCGCTTGGCGTTCACCCGGGCGGTGTGCGCCTTGATCGCCGGGTCGCGGAGCTTGAGGTCGACGGCGATCGGCACCGCGATGAAGACCGAGGAATAGGCGCCGACCAGCATGCCGATCAGCATCACCAGCGACAGGTCCTTGAGCGTCCCGGACCCGAGGATCACGACGCCGGCGACGAGCAGCCCCGCGACCGGCAGCAGCGCGATCAGGGAGGTGTTGATCGAGCGCATCAGCGTCTGGTTGACGGCCAGGTTCGCCGCCTCCGGGTAGGTCCTGCGGTTCAGCGACGTCAGGCCCTTGGTGTTCTCCTGCATCTTGTCGTACACGACAACGGTGTCGTACAAGGAGAAACCGAGGATGGTGAGCAGGCCGATGACGGTCGCCGGGGTCACCTCGAAGCCGCTCAGCGAGTAGATGCCGGCCGTGATGATGACGTCGTGCAGCACCGATACGACGGCGCCTGCGGCCATTCGCTTCTCGTACCTGATCCACAGGAACGCCGCGACCGCGACGAGGAACACCAGCACCGCCAGCAGGGCCCGCTGGGAGATCTCCGAACCCCATGTCTCCGACACGGCGGAGTTGGAGACACCACCCTCGGGCGCGTACTCCGCATTGATCGCTGCCTTCGCGGCGACGACCTGATCCGGCGAGAGTGTCGCGGAACTGATCTGGATCTGGTTGCCGACGGTCTGCACGGAATCCGGTTCGACGCCGGTCGCCGAGGTCACCACCTGCGCCACCTGGCCGGTCGAGATCTCCGCTCCGCTATCAGGCTGGAACTGCAGCGTGGTGCCGCCCGCGAAGTCGATGCCGAACTGGAAGCCCCGGAAGATGATGAGCAGCAACGATCCGATGACCAGCGCGCCCGACACCGCGTAATAGATCTTCCGGTGGCCGAGGATGTCGAATGCGCCGGTTCCGGTGGACAACCTGGTCAGGACGCCGGCCTGCCGGCCGTACTGCTTGTCCATGGTGGCCACGTTGGCGGGGGTGGCAGCAGTCGCTTCCGTCGCTTCCGTCGCGGTAGGAGTTTTCTGCTGGTCGTCGGTCGTCATACCGACACCTCCTTGGTGTTTGCACCGAGTCTCGCGTTGGCCGCCCGTTGCTGGGCCCCGGCCTTGGCCACGCTGCCCAGACCCGACCACCGCGCCGAGGTGAACATCGGAGATCCGGCGGCGAGATGGACCAGCGGGTGCGTCACCAGGAACACCACGACCAGGTCGAGAACCGTCGAAAGGCCCAGGGTGAACGCGAAGCCCTTCACCTCACCAACTGCCAGGACGTACAGGATCGCCGCTGACAGGAAGGAGACGGCATCGGCGGACAGAATCGTCCGCTTCGCGCGTTGCCACCCGCGGGGCACCGCCGACCGGAACGTCCGACCCTCCCTGACCTCGTCCTTGATGCGCTCGAAGTAGATGACGAACGAGTCGGCTGTGATGCCGATCGCGATGATCAGACCGGCGACCCCGGCCATGTCGACGCTGTAGTTGACCCACCGGCCGAGCAACACGAGGATCGCGTAGACCAGGCCGAAGGACAGGACGAGCGACAGGATGGTGATGACGCCGAGCAGTCGGTAGTACAGCAGGCAATAGATGACGACGAGCAGCAGGCCGATACCACCGGCGATCAGGCCGGCCTTGAGGTACTCGAGGCCCAGCTGGGCGCTGACGCTCACGGTCTCGGCCCGGTCGAATGCCAAGGGCAACGCGCCGAACTTCAGCGAGTTGGCCAATCCGGCGGCCGTTTCCTGGGTGAACGAGCCGGAGATCTCGGTGCCGGGCGTGGTGATCGGGCCGTTGATCCGCGGTGCGGAGATGACCTGGCCGTCGAGCGTCATCGCCGTCAGCTTGCCGACGTTCTTGGTCGTGTAGTCGGCCCAGGTGGAGTATCCCTCCGACTTGAACGACATGTTGACGACCCAGCCGGCGCCCTGGGTGCTCTGCCCGGAGGTCGCGGTGCTGATCTGGGTGCCGGCGATCAGGGTCTTGTCGAGCAGATAGATCGCGGTGCCGTCGTCCGCGCAGGCGATCAGCGGCTTGTTCGGATCGTCGAGCCCGCGGTAGGGCTCGAGGTCGGCACAGCTCAGACCGGGCAGGGCCGTCGTCGCGGCCGAGATCCAGGCGCTGACCGCCGCCTCGTCGGTGCCCAGGGGCTGGGTCGGCAGGGCGGGGTTGCTGCCCGCCGGCCAGGCCGGTGCGGCTGCCGCGGTACCGGAAGCCGCGGTACCGGAAGCCGGGGTGCCCGATGCGGTGACCGCCGTGCTGCCGGCAGGAGTGGACGCTGCCGGTGTTGATGGCGCCGGGGTGGACGCCGCCGGTGGTGATGATGCTGCCGAACCGCCGCTCGGCGCGGCGACGGCGGCTTGCGGCCCGCGCAGTCCCGGCGCCGGTGAGCTGGCGGGAGCGGTGGTGGCTGCCTGGCTGCCGCTCCCCGGTGCGACGGTGGCGGATTCGCCGGGCACCGCACTGGCCGTCGGTGTCGGGGTGTCGCCGATCGCCGGCACGGTGGTCGCTGACGCCGATGCGCCCGACCCACTGGACGGCGGTGTGCTGCTGGCCGCCGGCGGGACGTAGCCGGCCGGGTAGCTGATCACCGGGTTGCCGCTGGCGTCGCTCACCACCGGCCGGATGTTCATCTGCGCGGTGCGGGTCAGCGAGTTGAGGTCCTGCGTGCCGGGAACGGTGATGACCAGCTGCCGGGCGCCGTCGATCTGGATCTCGGCGCCGGCCACACCGGAGCCGTTGACCCGGCTCTCCATGATGGACCGCGCCTGCTGCATCTGTTGCCGCGTCGGGTCCGATCCGTCCTGGGTGCGGGCGGTGAGGGTGATCCGGGTGCCGCCCTGCAGGTCGATACCGAGCTTGGGGGTGTTGGACCCGGGGGTCAGGAAGACGAGCCCGTAGAGGACACCGGTGATGCCGATGAAGGTCCAGATCAATCGCCAGGGCCTGAACTGCCCAGCAGGTGTCGCCACGTCGCGCCCATCTTCTCTGCTCGTCACACGACAAGAGGCCCCCGGTGATCCTTCGGCTCAACCGATCGAGCCGAGCTGGATCACCACGGGCCGCGCCGCATGCAACAGGGGCGATCGTCACGCCCCCCACATGATGATGCCCCGACCCTGGACGGGCCGGGGCAGTCCCACAGCTTAGTTGAGGTCCTTGGACTTACGGTCCGTCACGGTGGTATCGGTCGGGTCAAGATCTTCCGCGTCGATGACGTCCGGGTCGTCCGAGCTGTCCACCAGCTCGTAGTCGTCGGTCTGCCCGGGGACGATGATCTCCCGGACGGCGGCGCGTACCCATGTGGTGCGCAGCCCCGGCGCGATCTCGAGTTCGATCGTGTCGTCGGCGATCGCGGTGACGGTGCCGTGCAGACCGGAGGTCGTCATGACCCGCGCACCGGGGACCAGCGAATCGTGCATCTGCTTGGTGGCCGCAGCCACCCGCTTCTGCTTCTTCATGCTGAAGTACATCAACCCGCCGAGTCCTGCGAACATCAGGACGGGCAACAGCAGCTGTTCCATGTTTCTCCTCGGTCTCGAGTCGGTCGGCGTCACCGCCCGGTGACGTCAGTGCCCACGCTCGCAGGGGCGATGCGGCGCGATCGTCATCTCGTTCGCAGGTACACCGTCGCCAGCACACCTCAGCAACAACAACGAGGCAGAGCCGCCGGTGGTTCCAGGACCCGGCCCGATCACGGTGGCACGTCCGGTGACCAAGGGCAAGGCTACCCGTCGAAGAGCGTGTCGCCCGCCGGTGAACCGGCCGGCCCGCCCATCTTCAGGCCCAGATGGGCCCACGCCGCCGGCGTCGCGACCCGGCCCTGCCGGGTCCGGGCGAGCATGCCCACCCGGACCAGGAACGGCTCGCAGACCTCTTCGACGGTCGACGATTCCTCCCCGACCGCGACCGCCAGGGTGGTCAACCCGACTGGCCCGCCGCCGAAGGAGCGGCAGAGCGCACCCAGCACGGAGCGGTCGAGTCGATCCAGGCCGAGTTCGTCGACGTCGTACACCGCCAGTGCGGCACGGGCGATGTCCCTGGTGATCGAGCCGTCCGCCCTGACCTGCGCGTAGTCGCGGACCCGGCGCAGCAGCCGGTTGGCGATCCGCGGGGTACCCCTGGACCGGCGGGCGATCTCGGTCGCGCCGTCCGGCCGCAGGTCGATGCCCAGGATGACGGCGCTGCGGGTGATCACCGTGGTCAGCTCGTCGGCGGAGTAGAACTCCATGTGCGCGGTGAAGCCGAACCGGTCGCGCAGCGGGCTGGTCAGCTGCCCCGATCGGGTGGTGGCACCGACGAGAGTGAACGGCGCGATCTCCAACGGGATGGAGGTCGCGCCCGGCCCCTTGCCGACCATCACGTCGACCCGGAAGTCCTCCATCGCCAGGTACAGCATTTCCTCGGCGGGCCGGGAGATCCGGTGGATCTCGTCGATGAACAGCACGTCGCCCTCGACGAGGTTCGACAGGATCGCGGCCAGATCACCGGCCCGCTCGAGCGCCGGACCGGAGGTCAACCGCAGCGCCGCGCCCATCTCGGCGGCGATGATCATCGACAGCGAAGTCTTGCCCAGACCGGGTGGCCCGGCGAGCAGCACATGATCGGGTGGGGTGCCGCGCAGCTTCGCTCCGGACAGCACCAGTCCCAACTGCTCGCGGACCCGGACCTGACCGACGAACTCGTCCAGCGATCGCGGCCGGAGCGAGGCCTCGACATCGGTGTCGGCCGTCGTCCCGGTGGCGCTGACGACGCCTTCGAACACCATGTCGTCTTCGGGCCCGGGCACCGTCGGTCCCCTGGACCGGGCAGCGAGGCGGCGCTCACCGGGTACGCCCGAGCAGTGCCAGTGCCCTGCGCAGCAGGACGCCGACATCACCGTCGCTGACGGCGGGATCCTCGACGTCCTCGGCGACTGCGCCGGTGGCGTCCTCGGCCTGCTTGGCCGTGAAGCCAAGTCCGACAAGGGCTTCCACCAATTTGTCCCGCCAGGGCAGGCCGTTGCCCGCACCGCCGGCGACCGCGGCCGGCGACCCGGCGAGCGCACCGACCTTGTCCTTCAGTTCCAGCACCAGTCGTTCGGCGCCCTTCTTGCCGATTCCAGGCGCCCGGGTCAGCATCGCGGTGTCGCCGGATCCGAGGGCGCGCCGCAACTGCTCCGGATCGAGCACGGCGAGCAACGCGAGGGCGATTTTCGGGCCGACCCCGGACACCGACTGGACCAGCTCGAACAGTTCTTTCGCCTCGTCGGAACCGAACCCGAACAGCGTGAGCGAGTCCTCCCGGACGACGAGCGTGGTGGACAGCCGCGCCTGTTCACCGCGACGCAGGCCGGCCAGCGTCGCCGGGCGTGGTGCGGATCGCCAGGCCGACCCCGCCGACCTCGATCACCGCATGGTCCAGGTGCACCGACGAGCACCTGGCCGCGGACGGAACTGATCATCGGCGCCACCTCCGCTCGCCATGCCTTCGCGCGGCCGCGCGAGCCAGGCGGTCCTGCATCGGCGATCGCCACAGATGGCACAGCGCCAGCGCGAGCGCGTCGGCGGCGTCGGCCGGCCTCGGCGACTCCGGCAGCCGCAGCAGCCGGGTGATCATCGCGGTGACCTGCGCCTTGTCGGCGTTGCCGTTGCCGGAGACCGCCGCCTTGACCTCGCTGGGGGTGTGCCAGGCGACCGGGATGGATCGGCGTGCGGCGGCCAGCGCGACCACCCCGGACGCCTGCGCGGTGCCCATCACGGTCCGGACATTGTGCTGGCTGAACATCCGCTCGATCGCGACGGTGTCCGGCTGGAGCCGGTCCATCATGTCCTCCACCTGTTCGGCGATCGTGAGCAGCCGGACGGCGAGGTCGGTGCCCGGCGGGGTCCGGACGACGACCACCTCGACCATCCGCGGCGCCGGACCGGGCCCACCGTCGATCACGCCGATGCCGCACCTGGTCAGCCCGGGGTCGACGCCGAGCACCCGCACGCGACCTCCTGCGCTCACGGCTGTGAAGGCCGGCCGACACTGCCGACCGGCACCCGAACGACCTGTACGTGCGCGTCACAGCTGACCGGCCGGTGCCCCGGCTCCGCGCCGGCAGCGCACGCCGCGGCACCGGCTACTCGTTGTCCAGCTGCTCGGCGATCTCGTCGGGGATGTCGGCGTTGGTGTAGACGTTCTGCACGTCGTCCAGGTCCTCGATGGCGTCGACCAGCTTGATCACCTTGCGCGCGCCGTCGATGTCCAGCGGCACGCTCACCGAGGCGATGAAGGTCGGGTCGGCGGAGTCGTACTCGATGCCGGCGTCGGTGACGGCGGTGCGCACCGCGACCAGGTCCGCGGCCTCGGAGACCACCTCGAACGCGTCGCCGAGATCGTTGATCTCGTCGGCGCCGGCGTCCAGCACCGCCAGCATCAGGTCGTCCTCGGACAGCTCGACACCCGCGGACTCCTTGGGCACGATGACCACGCCCTTGCGGCTGAACAGGTAGGCCACGCTGCCCGGATCGGCCATCGAGCCGCCGTTGCGGGTGACCGCGACCCGCACCTCGGAGGCCGCCCGGTTCCGGTTGTCCGTCAGGCACTCGATCATGATCGCGACCCCGTTCGGGCCGTAGCCCTCGTAGGTGATCGACTGGTAGTCGACGCCGCCGGCCTCGGCGCCCGATCCGCGCTTGGTCGCCCGGTCGATGTTCTCGTTCGGAACCGAGGACTTCTTGGCCTTCTGGATCGCGTCGAACAGCGTCGGGTTGCCGTCCGGATCGCCGCCGCCGGTGCGCGCGGCCACCTCGATGTTCTTGATCAACTTCGCGAAGAGCTTGCCCCGCTTGGCGTCCTTGGCCGCCTTCTGGTGCTTGGTCGTCGCCCATTTGGAGTGGCCGCTCATCGTCCTGCAGAACCCCTCTACGTCATGTCCTGCCGGTTTCGTCGCTCGACAGACGATCCTACGGTCGCCGGCGCCCGGTCAGGATTGCTGCACGATGCTCCAGGAACAGTGCGTGCAGCCGATCGTCGCCGCCGACCTCGGGGTGGAACGAGGTGGCCAGCACGTTGCCCTGCCGGACCGCGACCGGGTGCTCCCCCACGCTGGCCAGCACCTGACGTCCGGCGCCGGTGCGCTCCACCCAGGGCGCCCGGATGAACACCGCGCGCACCGGGCCGCCGGGCACCCCGGCCACTCGCAGATCGGTCTCGAACGAATCGACCTGGCGACCGAATGCGTTGCGCCGCACCACGATGTCGATGGCACCGAGCGGGCGCTGGTCGGCCCGGCCGTCCAGGATCTGCTCGGCCAGCACGATCATCCCGGCGCACGAGCCGAAGGCGGGCAGCCCGTCGGCCAGCCGCTGCTGCAGCGGCTCGCGCAGCTCGAAGACGTCCAGCAGCCGGCAGATCGTGGTCGATTCACCGCCGGGAATGACGATGCCGTCCAGGTCGTCGAGTTCGCCCGCCCGGCGGACCGGGCGGGCGGTGACGCCCAGACCGGCCAGCGCGACCAGGTGCTCGCGAACGTCGCCCTGCAGCGCCAGGACCCCGACCACGGGATCGGAACGGGTCATTCCGGGGACCGATCGAACCAGTGTGCCGCGCGCATCAACCGCCCGGCTTCCAGGACATCAGCACCACGACGACCACCAGCAGCAGCGAGGTCACACCGGAGCCGATGGCGATCCGCCGGTAGTCCGGCTTGCTGAGCTCCTGGGCGGCCGGGTCCTGCAGGTGCTCGGCGGCGCTGCGCAGCGCGGGCACGACGGCCAGCAGCGTCAATCCGACGGCGAGGACGTACAGGATGATCGAGATCAGCACCCAGGGCGTGCTGACCGAGGTCTCGTGGTCGGACACTCCGAGGATGCCGAAGCCCAGCACCGCGACGAGCAGCGACAACAGGCTGAAGATGTAGGTCGACTTCGCCAGGACCGCCACCTGCGCTCCCTGACCGGCACGAACGGAGCGCATCGCCGTCATCGGCAGGATGGCCATCGGGCCGACGATGAACACGGCGCCGACGACATGCAGGGCGGACAACACGGCTTCCATGGGCCCGACCCTATCGATCCGGCCCGACCCCGTTCTCATCTCACCCGACCGGGCGGTATCCGGGTGAGCGGTATCTGTGCCGGGAGAGCCGTCTCTTCCCCTGTGTCGCCGGGATGGCCCTGGCGCAGAAGGGGGGCGGACATGTCCGCACGTCAAGAGTTGCTCATCACCGATCTCGATGACGCCGCATGGGAATCGACCGTCGAGGTCGCCGACAACGAACTGCGTGCCGTCGCCGGCTCGATGCGGAGCCAGGGCACCGTGAGCACCTGTCATCAGAGCGGCGGCTACGACTGCGACTGACGATCGCGACCTGACCGACCGTGAGGCGGCACCGGCTCGGCCGGTGCCGCCTTCGCGGGCCGCTCACCATGCAGAAGGACATCGATGATCCTGATCGTGACCGGCGACGGCGACGTGCACGCCGACGAGGTGTGCGCCCTACTGACCGCCGCGGGCGTGCCGTTCGCGCGCTTCGACCCTGCCTGCTTCCCGCGCGAGGCGACCGTTGCTGTGCGGTTGAGCCCGTCGGGTTCGTTCTCCGGGGAGCTGCGCCGGCGCGGTGCCGGACCGGCCGACCCCGCCGCATCCATTGCGCTGCAGGACATCGCCGCGGTCTGGTGGCGCCGTCCGGGCGTTCCGGTTGCGCACAGCACGCTCTCGGGTACGCCGGCGGGTGCGTTCGCGGAACAAGAAGCGGCAGCTGCATTGTCAGATCTCTGGGAGCTGCTCGACGTTCCGTTCATCCCGGCAACACCCGACGGCCTGACCCACGCCGGGCGAAAGGCCAGGCAGTTGCGGATCGCCGGACGGCTCGGCTTCGAGTTGCCGGCCACCCTGATCGGCAACGATCCCGACGGCTTCCTGACCTTCCATCGCCGGCAACGTGCCGCGGTCATCACCAAACGGATCGGCGCCGGGCAGCGGATGGCCGCGGCGGACGGCGAGACGATCATCCGGTACGCCGATCCGGTCCGGCCGCGGGATCTCGCCCGGCTGCAGGACATCGAACTGTGCCCGTTCATCGGTCAGGAACAGGTCGCGAAGGACGTAGAACTCCGGGTCACCGTGGTCGGCGACCGGGTGTTCGCCGCCGCCATCCACTCGCAGGAGGCGCACCACACCCGCAACGACTGGCGCCGCTACGACAGCGCACGCACCCCCATGCAGCCGGTGGAGCTGCCCTGCGAGGTGGCCGACCGGTGCCGCTTGCTGGTCCGTGAACTCGACCTGCTCTACGGCGCCATCGATCTCGTCCGGACACCGGACGGCAGGTACGTGTTTCTGGAGATCAATCCCAACGGCCAGTACCTCTGGATCGAACATGACACCGGCCTGCCGATCAGCGCCGCCGTCGCCACCCTGCTGGCCAACGCCGGCCGCATACCGGAGCCCACCAGATGACCGCACCAACTCTCGAATCCCGCACCCCCGGCGCGTCACGGACGATGGACGATCTCGTCTCCGAGGTGCTGGGAGCGCTGCGCCGCGCGACACCGGACAGCGCCGGAGAGGCCTGGCTGCGCACCCGGCTCGACGTGCTGCGGCGCACCGAAAGCGCCACTCGGATCACCCTGGTGGTCGACCGTGAGGCCTACGACAACCGTTTGTCCTTCGACGTTCTCCTCCGCGAGCCGGCGGGGCGCACGGTGTCCGTGTCGGTCACCGGGGACGGCCTGCCGTGGCCGCTGCGAGGCGTCGCGCGCGCCGGCGAGTTCGACCTGCTGAGGGTCAACGCGGTGACGATGCCGATCCAGGAGGCGATCGCCGCCATCGACGCGATGTTCGACGACCGGCACCTCCTGAGATCCCTGATCGACGCCTGCCTGCTCGGTGCGGCCATCGATGCCGAGGACATCCGGATCGGCCCGGGCGAGCTGCAATCGGCAGCCGATTCCTTCCGCGCCGCCCGCGGCCTGTTCACCGCCGAGTCGACGAACAACTGGTTGCGGGAGCGCAGCCTGAGTCCTGAGCAGTTCCGCCGGCTCGTCGAGCAGCAGGCGAAGATCACGGCTCTGCGGAACGTGATCGTCGGCGACCGGGTCGACGCACTGCTGGGCACAGCGTCGGTCGGCACAGCGTCGGTCGGCACAGCGTCGGTCGGCACGCAGTCGGCACAGCGTCGGTCGGCACAGCGTCGGTCGGCACGGAGCAGACGTTCCTGCAGGTTGCGTGGCTGCAGGTCCCCGCCGGGCAGGACCGGCCCGATTCCGCCGACGCGCAGCAGCTGGCGGGAGATCCGCTGCGCGCCATCGTCACCGCCCGACGGGAGCAACGCAGGGGCGGGCTGGACCGATGGTCGGCCGCGGAGGTGCCGGGGCGGTTCAGCGCAGTGCTCGGTGCTCCGGTCGGGACCGTGGTGCGGGCATGTGACGGCACGCCGGCACTGGCCGTGGTGGTCGACCGTGAAGGACCGCCCGATGCGGGCGTGGCCCGGGAACGGCTCTCCCGCCGACTGTTCGACGAGTGGCTCGCCGAGCAACGGACATCGGCTGACGTCCAATGGTTCTGGGGCAACGAGCAGCGGACGGCGCCGGCGGTGTCCGAGCCGTGACCGCAGGGCGGCGCGGCCGGTGGCGGCGGGTCCCCGTCGTCCTGCAGGCAACCGCAACGGATTGCGGCCCGGCCTGCCTCGCCATGGTGCTCCGCAACGCTGGCGTCGGCGTCACCCTGGACGACGTGCGGGAGGACATGGGCGTCGGCCGGGATGGCGTCACCGCCTACGACCTGCGCGCCGAGGCCCGCCGGCGCGGGCTGGACTGCAAAGCCGTCCGCACCGGCACCGAGGGCCTCCGGTCGTTGCCGCTGCCGCTGATCGCGCACTGGGACGGCAACCATTTCCTGGTTGTCGAGCGGGTCGGCCAACGGACGGTCAGCGTCGTCGATCCCGCCGTCGGGCGCCGGACGTTCACCCACGAGGAATTCCGGCAGGGGTACCGGGAGATCGCGCTGGCCTTCCGGCCGCAACCGGCGGCCACCCCCGCACGTGCCGAGCGGCTCCCCCGGGCAGAGTCGGTGTGGCGGGGGATGATCCGGCCCGCGGTGGGGGCGCACCGCGGGGTGCTGGCCGCGTTGCTGCTGACGTCGGCGCTGTTGCTGGTGGCCGGCGTGGCCGTCCCGATCGTCACTGCCACGATCGTCGGCGCGGTCGCATCGGGGTCCGCCGCCGGATCGACGGCCGGGTGGGTCGCAGTCGTCGCCGCCGTGACGGCCGCGGTCGGCGTCATCGCCATGATCCGCGGATTGGCCGGCGCACACCTGCAGCGGATCGTCGGGGGTGCACTGCCGCGGGACCTGCTCGAGCGGCTGCTGGCGGCGCCACTGCGGTTCTTCGACCACCGGGGCACCGGGGAGATCGTCTCCCGATTGACCGCAACGGACGTCGTCCGCGACGCGCTCGCCACCAGACTCGTGGGTGCGGTGCTCGACGCCGTGCTGGCCGCTGTGTACCTGCTCCTGCTGACGATCATCGACCCGCGACTGGCGCTGATCACCGTCTGCCTGGCCGCCGTGCAACTGCTGGTGGTCGGCGCGCTGGCCGTCCGCGGCCGGCGGCTGCGACGGGAGGAACTGCTCGCCGAGGCCCGCAGTACGAGTTGGCTGGTGGAATCCGTCCGCGGCATGGAGTGGGTGAAAGCCGCCGGCGCGGAAGGGATGCTGCGGCGACGGTGGGCGGACCTGCACGGGCGGCGGCTGGTCGCGCTGAGCCGGGCGTCCCGCACCACCGCAGTTGCCGAGGCGGTGGCCGACGCCTTCCGGATCGGCGGACCCGTCGCACTTCTGCTGGCCGCCGTTCCGGCCGCGACCGGGCCCGCCCTGCCGCTGGTCGGCACCGGTCCCGGCGCCGTGGTCGGACTGGCCGCGCTGGGCGCCGCGGTGCTGCTGCCGCTGGGCTCGCTGGCCGGCCACCTGCGGGCGATCTCCGAGCTCGGTTCCGTCGTCGATCACCTCACCGATCTCGCCCAGGCCCCCGCCGAACAGCCGTCGGCCCGGCCGGCCGCACCGCCACTGCGCGGCCGGATCGCCCTGGAGTCGGTGTCTTTCCGGCACACCCACCGGTCGCCGTGGATCCTGCGGGACGTCACCGTGGAGATCCCCGCCGGCGGCAAGCTGGCGATCGTCGGCGCGTCGGGCTCCGGGAAATCGACGCTGGCGAAGCTGATCTGCGGGCTGTACGAGCCGACCGAGGGTGCGGTGCTGATCGACGGGACACCGCTGCAGTCCTTCGATCTTCCGTCGGTGCGCCGGCAGATGGGGGTCGTGCTGCAAGACCCGTTCCTTCTCTCCGGGACCGTCGCCGACACCATCGCCCTGCGCACCCCCGGCGCGCCGCTGCCGGCCATCCGGGAAGCCGCGCGGCTGGCCGCCGTCCACGACGAGATCCTGGACCTTCCCCGCGGGTACCAGACCTGGCTCGCCGAAGGCGGTTCCGGACTCTCGGGCGGACAACGGCAACGGCTGGCGCTCGCGCGGGCCCTGCTCGACAAGCCCGCGGTGCTCGTCCTCGACGAGGCGACCTCGCACCTCGACGCGACGACGGAAGCCACTGTGGAGAACAACCTGCATCAGCTCGGGATGACCCGGATCGTTGTGGCGCACCGGCTTTCGACCGTTCGGGACGCCGATCACGTGCTCGTCCTGGACGCCGGCCGGGTGGTGGAGCAGGGCACCCCGGCGGACTTGCTGGCCGCCGGGGGCCGGTATGCGGCGCTGGCCGCCGCGCAGCAGTCGCACCCGGCGCGACGGGCCGCTAGCGGCCCTCAGCCTCGATGAACGGAGCCTCGGTGAACGGAGCCTCACCCGTTGCTGCGAGAGCCGGTTCCGGTTCGCCCGCGGATCGGACCTGCAGGCGGGGCAACAGGGCGTGCAGCAGCGGGCCGATGGACAGCGCGTAGAGCACCGTTCCCACCCCCACCACGCCGCCGAGGATCCACCCGATGCCGAGCACGCTGAGCTCGATCGTGGTGCGGACCAGTCGGATCGAGCCGATCCCGCGGGCCACCAGGCCGGTCATCAGCCCGTCGCGTGGGCCCGGTCCGAGTCCCGCGCCGATGTACAGCGCGCCGGCGACTGCGTTGCCCACGATGGCCAGGGCCAGCACGACGATGCGGACGGTCAGGTTCTCGAACTCCGGGAGCACCGACAGTGCGGCGTCGGTGGTGAAGCCGATGATGGCGGCGTTGGCGACCGTGCCGATTCCGGGCCGCTGACGCAGCGGGATCCAGAGCAGCAGCACGAACACCGAGACGATGGTGATGACCGTGCCGTAGGACAGCGGCACCCAGCGGTTGACCAGCGCCGTCAGACCCTGGTGGAACACATCCCACGGGTCGAGGCCGAGGACGGCCCTGACCATCATCGCCATGGTGATGCCGTACAGCAGGAGCCCGACGAGGAGCTGGCTGAATCGGCGTACTCGGCGGTCGGTCGGGATGCGGGCTAGCAAGCGCATGAGAGCCACTCTGACGACATCTGGTCTGTACATCCAGTACCACTTGCGAGAAAGTGGCCTCATGAGGCAGTCCAATGGCTGAGACCACCCGCATCTCTGCAACCACACTCGCCCGGCGGCTCGGGCCTGTCCCGCAAGACCGCGGGGTCCCCGCCTACCGCGCGCTGGCGGACCGGATCCGGGCTGCGGTGCTGGACGGCCGGCTGACGGTCGCCACCGGATTGCCCAGCGAACGCGAGCTCGCGGCCGGCCTGAAGCTGTCCCGCACCACGGTCGGCGCCGCCTACGGGCTGCTCCGTGAACAGGGCTGGATCGACTCCCGGCGCGGTTCGGGCAGCCTGCTCCGGCTGCCGGATCAGGACAACGCGGGCGAGGCCGCCCCGACAGGCGGGTTCGAGCCGCCCGCCCCGTCGTTCGGCAGCGGCCGGATCTTCGGTTGGGCCGACAGCACCGGCTGGCAGCAACCGGGTGACGAGCTGTCCGGCGTCATCGACCTGACCACCGCCTGCCTGCCCGCGCCCGCCGACGCGGTCCGTGCGGCGGTGGCCGCAGCGGCCTCGCAACTGCCCCGGTATCTGAACGGGGACGGCTACCTGCCCTTCGGCCTGCCCGTACTGCGCGACGTGATCGCGTCGCGGTACACCGCGGCCGGCGTGCCGACCACCGCGGAACAGGTGCTGATCACCTCGGGTGCCCAGCACGCCTTCACGCTGATCGTCGGGGAATTGTCGGCGGCCGGCGACCGGGTGCTGATCGAATGCCCGACCTACCCGGTGGCGCTGGACGCGCTGCGCGCGCACCGACGGGTCCCGGCCCCGGTCGGGATGGCCGAACAGACCGGCCTGCGTGACGGCGGAAACCCCTGGGACATCGACCTTTTCGCCGCCACCATGCGGCAGATAGCGCCCCGGCTCGGCTACCTGATCCCGGACTTCCAGAACCCCACCGGCGCGCTGATGGACGAGCGGACCCGTGAATCGATGGTCGCGGCCGCACGGTCCTCCCGGACCGTGCTGCTCGCCGACGAATCGTTCCGCGACGTGCCGTTCGCCGGCACCGCGCCCCTGCCGCCGCCGCTCGCGGCGTTCGAGGGCGATGCCAGCGGGACCAGGGTGCTGTCCCTCGGTTCGGTGTCCAAGTCTTTCTGGGGCGGCCTGCGGGTCGGCTGGATACGCGCCGCGCCGGCCCTGATCCAGCGGCTCGCGGCGGCCCGGGCGCTGGGTGACATGTCCGGGCCGGTCCTCGACCAGCTGGTGGTGGCGGAGCTGCTCGCCGATCCCGAGCCTGCACTGTCCGTTCAGCGTTCCCGGCTGGCCGGCGGGGCGGCCGCCCTGCAGGCCGCGCTGGCCCGCGACCTGCCGGACTGGCGGCCGACCAGGCCGACGGGTGGAACGTTCCTCTGGGTCCGGCTGCCCGGCGCCTTCGCAACCGAACTGGCCCTGCTCGCTCCGTCCGTCGGCGTCCGGGTCGCACCCGGACCGCGGTTCGGACCGGACGGCACCATGGCGTCCTACCTCCGGCTGCCGTTCACCTCGTCACCGGAGCGGCTGGCGGTCGCGGTCGGCCGGTTGGCGACCGTCGCCGGGCAGGCCGCGGCCGGCGCGCGATCCTCGTTGCCTGGCTGGCTGGCCTGAGCGTTCGGCCTCCGCTGACGTTCGGTGCGGCGGCTACTCTCGCCGGGTGGACTGGAGCCTGCGGGTGTGCAGCCGGCGCGGTCACGAGACCTATGCGCCCGACGAACCGGCGCTGGCCGAGCGACTCACCGCTCGGACGGCGGCCGGCGAGACCTGGCGCTGCCTGCGGTGCGGCGATTTCGTCCTCGGTGCGCCCAAGGGATCGGGTCCCGCCGACCGGGCCCCGGAGGTGCCCCGCGGCCGGTTGCTGCGGGACCGGACGATCATGCGGCTGCTGGCGGCCGAACGGGTCGCCCGGGGTCTGCTGCTGATCGTCATCGCTGGCCTGGTGCTGTACTTCCGCGACTCCCAAGCGGCAGTCGAACGGGCCTTCGACAACGAACTCAGCCTGTTCCGCCCGCTTGCCGAGCAGGTCGGCTGGGATCTGGACAGATCGGCGGTGCTGCACGGCATCTCACGGATCTTCGCGTTCACACCGCGGGCCCTGGTGTGGATCGCGGTGGGGCTGTGCGCCTACGCGGTCCTGCTGTTCGTCGAGTCCTACGGGCTCTGGCGGGTCCGGCGCTGGGGTGAGTACTTCTCGGTCGTCGTCACGAGCGTCTTCCTGCCCTGGGAGATCTACGAGGTGACCGAGAAGTTCACCGCGCTCAAACTGGCGCTGATGCTGGTGAACATCGCCGCCGTGCTCTGGTTGATCTGGTCCAAGCGCCTGTTCGGGGTGCGCGGCGGGGGCGCGGCATACCGGGCCGAGCACAGCGCGGAGAGCCTGCTCACCGTGGAGCGTTCCGCACTGGCGGAATCGCGTCCTGCGCCACAGCAGCACGGACTTTCGCCCGCCGGGCCGTCCTGAACCTGCTCACGACCCTGCTCACACCGCACTCGAGCTCGAATCGCCGGGCTGAGCGGACAGACCTATCCGGCCGCGACCCGCGGGCGCAGGTGCGGCTCGAGTTCCCGTATGATCGCGGTCCGGGGCTTGGCGCCCATGAAACGGGCGACCACTTCCCCATCGACGAACAACGCCAGGGTCGGCATCCCGAGGACCTCGTACTCGAGGGTGCGCACCGGGTTGCTGTCCACATCCAGCGAGACGATCCGGAGCCGGTCCGCCTCATCGGTCGCAATGCGGTCCAGCACCGGGGCGATCATCACGCACGGTGGGCACCAGGCCGCGGTGAAGTCGACGAGCACCGGCAGCGGGCTCTCCAGGACATCCTGCCGGAAGGTGGCATCGGTGGTCATCGTCAGCGACATCTGTTCTCCTCGAACGGTTTTCGGGACCGGCTGATTCGTGCACCGGTCATCTGTTCACCTCGGCGACGAGCCGATCCCGCGGATCGGCCCGTTCACCGCACTCACACTGCAGCGTGACGGCGACCCGACCGCCGCAGCCGCGATGGCGATAGACGATCTCGGGGAGCACACCGGGCGCGACGTGCCGCTCCCCCCAGTCGGACAGCGCGGCAAGCACCGGGAGGAGGTCGACTCCAGCGTCGGTGAGCAGGTATTCCGTCCGCGCCCTGGAGCCGGGCAGCTGATAGCTGCGGGTGGCGAGGATCCCGGCTGCCGTCAGCCGGCGCAGCCGATCGGAGAGCACAGCGCGGGGCGCCCCGGTGACGTGCTGGATCTCGTCGAACCGACGGAATCCGAGTGACACCTCGCGAACGACGAGCAACGCCCACCGCTCACCCACGACGTCCAGGACATCGCTCAGACTGTCGACCACAGTGCTGAGTCTAGACCGTGAATCCAGCCCTGTCACCCAGCAATATGAGCCTCGGGCGGCGCCGTCCTACCAGCCGCGCTGGGCCAGCCGGTGCGGTACGGGGATGTCATCGACATTGATGCCGATCATCGCCTCACCCAGGCCGCGGGACACCTTCGCGATGACGTCCGGGTCGTCGTAGAAGGTCGTGGCCTTCACGATCGCCTCGGCGCGCGCCGCCGGGTCGCCGGACTTGAAGATGCCGGACCCGACGAAGACGCCCTCGGCGCCGAGCTGCATCATCATCGCCGCGTCGGCCGGGGTGGCGATGCCACCCGCGGTGAACATCACGACCGGCAGCTTGCCCAGCGCCGCGACCTCGGCGACCAGATCGTACGGAGCCTGCAGGTCCTTGGCGGCCGCGTACAGCTCGTCGGGCGACAGGGACGTCAGCCGCCGAATCTCGCCACCGATCGTGCGCATGTGGGTCACCGCGTTCGAGACGTCGCCGGTGCCCGCCTCGCCCTTGGAGCGGATCATCGCCGCACCCTCGGTGATTCGCCGCAGCGCCTCGCCCAGGTTGGTCGCGCCGCAGACGAACGGCGCCGTGAAGGCCCACTTGTCGATGTGATGCGAGTAGTCCGCCGGCGTCAGCACCTCGGACTCGTCGATGTAGTCGACGCCCAGCGACTGGAGCACCTGGGCCTCGACGAAGTGGCCGATCCTGGCCTTGGCCATCACCGGGATGGACACCGCGGAGATGATGCCGTCGATCATGTCCGGGTCGCTCATCCTGGACACCCCGCCCTGCGCGCGGATGTCGGCCGGCACCCGCTCCAACGCCATCACCGCGACAGCCCCGGCGTCCTCGGCGATCTTCGCCTGGTCGGCCGTGACGACGTCCATGATCACCCCACCCTTGAGCATCTCCGCCATACCGCGCTTGACCCGCGCGGTGCCGGTGGTGGTCAGGGATTCGGTGACCCGGGAATCGGTGAAGCGGGTATCGGGGACGTTGGCATCGGACTGCGTGCTCTGGGCGGCGGACACGGCGGTGCTCCTCGGACGAACGGCGCCGCGGGCGGATGGCCAACAGCGATCAAACGGTGGCAGGGAGGTTGCCGCGTCGCCGCGGGTGGTCGGCATCGCGCCTTGGCAGGGGCGAGATGGGCGACGATGGGCGCAGCATCGGCTTCCTGAGCCGAATCGTACTCGGGCAACCGGCCCTGAAATGTCGTGCAGTCCTCCGGACAAGGCGTCAGGACAAGGCGTCAGGAGATGTCGTCAGGAGATCTCTTCGGACGCGACGGGCGGCACCAGCGCCACCCAGGTCTTTCCCGGCTTGAGCAGCACCGGCTTTCCCGCCGCATCGAGGTATCTGGTCGGCTGGTCGGCCGCCGCCCTCGACCATTTCCCGGTGATCCGGTGCCCGTCGCGGAACAGTTCGAAGGTGCCGGAGCCGACCGTGTGCGAGATGTAGGACGGCGATCCGACGGAATCGACGGTCCCGTCGGGTTCGAACCCGACGCTCTGGAACAGCACGTTGTCCGCGACGATCGGCGCGCCGGAGGCATCCGACTGCTCCGTGCCGTCCCGCAGCAGCCTGTACCGGCCGTCGGTGAAGGCGAACTCGGTCCGTGCCGCCTGGTACTGCACCGCCAGTGACGTCGCGGCCGGCGCGGCGGCCACCCGCGGATCGTCGGCGGCGAAGCGCAATCCGATGTCGTACGGAGCCGTCAGCTCGGGATGCGCCCCGGCGATCTCCTGCAGATTCGCGTGCAGGTTGTAGGTGCCGCCGGCAGCGTCCGAGCGCCAGAACCCGGCAGCGCCGGAGTCCTCCGAGACGGCGACGGTCGGGGTGGCCGCCAGCGCGTTCAGTGGTCCGTCCGCACCACCGGAGAAGACCAGTGCGGGCGTGCCGAACACTGGCAGCAGCTCGGCGTCGGTCGACCGCACACTCCGCACCGCGCCGACCTCCCGCGGCAACGTCGTGTGGTAGACCGCCATCAGCCGGGTCAGCCCGCCCTCGACCTGCTCGACGTACACCAGGTCGGCGTCGGCAACGTTGAACTGCGGCAGTCCGGCGGCGGTGTTGTCGATCTTGACCGCGATCACCGGACCGCCGATCAGAGAGCCGCCGGTGAGCGGGTTGCTGGTCAGCGCGGGCGGCGGTTTCGCGGTGGGTTTCGGGGATGGCTTGGGTGACGGCTTCGGAGACGGCGAAGGGGATGGCAATGGCGACGGCTTCGGCGTGGGCGCCGACGATGTGGCCGGCGGCGCAGCGGACACCGCGGCGTCCTCGCCGCTCGAGCAGCCCGCGGCCAGCAGCGCCAGGGACAGCAGCGCCAGGGACAGCAGCACCGTTGCTGCAATGCGAGATCTCACAGTTCCTCCCGGCACGGCAGGCCCCGAGGCGGGGAGGTGCGCCGTCAGCACGCTAACCCGCTCGGCTCTCGATGACGCCGGACCCGCCCGAAGATGAACGGACGTATCGGACGATCAGTCGATCGGGGTGGCGGCCATCGAGGCCACCCCGGCCCGGAGCGCGTCCCGGGCCTCCGGCAGCCGGGAGGCCAACTCGAGCGGATAAATCGCCTCGTCGCTGGCTGCCAGCTCCTCGAGGGTCCACCACCTGTCGCCGGTCAGCGTCCGCCGCTCGACCTCCGTGCGGCCGGAACCGTCCAGGGGCTCGACCGCGGAATCGACCCCCGGCGCCGCGACCATCGTGCGCGCGCCCGAACCCGCCGGCAGTCGAGAATCGCCGGACCACCCGTCGCCGTTCGCCGACGCCGACTGCTGGCCGGCGGGACCCGGCTGGGTCCGCCCGGGCAACCGGGCGGCGAAATAGAACTCGGTCTGCTGGTAGTCCTGGCCGATGAACGAGAAGCGGGCCACCCGGCGCCAGATCGGACCGACGAGGTCCTCGTCCGAAACCCGGATGCCGGTCTCCTCCGCCAGTTCGCGCAGCGCGGTGGCCCGGATGTCCTCGGCGTCCTCGACGCCGCCGCCCGGGGTGTGCCACCAGTGCGAAGCCACCTGGGGGTCGGTGCCGGACAGCAGCAGAACCCGATCGGCAGCGTCCAGCAGCACGACCCGAGCAGCCGTGCGGTGCACCATCGCCGTCCGGTGCGGGACCTCTGCGATCTCGAAGTACTCCGGCATCGCGGCCCGGCCGGCCAGCCTGAACACCCGGGTGAACCAGACCCCGCGCAGTGCCCGGGTGTCGCGGACCGCGTCGTTGTAGAACCGGCGGGCCAGCAGCACGCGTTCGCTGGCGTCGGCCAGCTCGGCCGCCAGATCCGGCTCGGTCGCCGGCGGCATCGTCGCCAGCGCTCGGGACAGGTCGTTTTCCGCGTCGGCCCGGTGGTCGCGACCCATGTTGTCCGCCAGGTCGGCAAGCCTGCGCAGCTCGTCGGATTGCGGATGGCCCAGCCCGCCGGCAACGGCGACGGCCCTGGTGGCGACGATGCGCCGGGCGAGTGCCCCTTCGAGAGCGGACCAGGCCGCTTCGGTGCGAACATGCAGTCGGTCGAGGCGGTTGGCGGTGATCCACAGCCGGAGCGCGGCGAACAGCAGCAACGCAACGAGGATGACGACGACAACCGTGGTCATGCCACCGATCCCCCGTTCCCCGTGCAGGTCGTCTCCCGCGCAGGATGACGATTGGGCCGACATTCCGGACTTCGCTCAAGCGTCCCACGGCTGCGCGCCGGAGACATCAGGGCAATCACCGGGTTCAGCGCGGGAATTCTCCACGGTAAGGGACGAATCGGCAGGGCCGAAATCGCGGTGACGCCGACCACAGCTCGGCAAGACCCCGGGGGTCAGTCGGCCTCGACGACAGCACGGGGGTCGGCCGCGACCACCGTCTCGTAGACCTTCACCACGGTGGCCGCCACCACCGGCCAGTCGTAGGCGGCCACCACCCGCCGGCCCTGCGCGGACAGCACCGCGCGTCGGCCCGCATCGTCCAGCACGGCGGCGAGCGATCTGGCCAGCGCCGGCGAGTCCCCGACGGGCGTCAGCACCCCGGCGATACCACCGTCGAGCACCCGGCGGAACGCGTCCAGATCGCTGGCCACCACAGGTGTTCCGGCGCTCATGGCCTCGGTCAGGATGATGCCGAAGCTCTCACCGCCGGTGTTCGGTGCGCAATACACGTCGAGGGACTTGAGCATCGACGCTTTCTCCGCGTCGCTCACCCTGCCCAGGAAGCGCACCGTGTGCCGCAGGTCCGGCCCGGCCAGCTCCCAGAGGTCCTTCTCGTCACCGCTGCCGGCGACCAGCAGTTGCAGGTCGGGCCGGGTCGGCGCCAGCAGCCGCAGCGCCTCCAGCAGCACCACCATGCCCTTGCGGGGTTCGTCGAACCGGCCGATGAAGCCGATCGTGCCACCGCTGCGGGGATATCCGGGCAGCGGTGCGGCTCGCGAGAAGTACTGCACGTCAACGCCGTTCGGGATGATGACCGCGTCGCCGCCGAGGTGTTCGACCTGCACCTGGCGGGCCAGTTCGCTGACCGCGATCCGCCCGGTGATCTTCTCCAGGAACGGCTGCAGCACGCCCTGGAACGCCGCCAGCATGCGGGATCGCGGATTTGCCGTGTGGAACGTCGCGACGATCGGGCCGTCCGCGACCATCAGCGCGATCATCGACAGGCTGGGCGCGACCGGCTCGTGCACATGCAGGACGTCGAACTTGCCGGCCCTGATCCACTTCCGGACCTTGGTGTAGGACACCGGCCCGAACGACAGCCTGGCCACCGAGCCGTTGTAGGGAATCGGCATGCTGCGGCCGGACGGGACCAGGAACTCCGGGAACTCCACGGTCGCGTCGCTGTCGTCGCCGGGCGCGAGGACGGACACCTGGTGACCCATCCCGATCAGCGTCCGGGCCAGATCGGCGACGTGCGCCTGCACGCCGCCCGGGATGTCGAACGAGTAGGGACAGACCAGACCGACCCTCATCCCGCCGACCGGGCCTTCCGGTCTTCGAGGTCGGCGCGCCACAGCGGCTGGAGCATGTGCCAGTCCGCAGGGTGCTCGGTGATGCCGCGTTCGAAAACCTCCGCCACCATCTGCGTGCCGCCCCTGACCTGCTCGGCGAGCCGCGTCCCCGGGATCGTCACCGGGGGGTGGATGTGGATGGACCAGCCCGAGTCGGTGAAGCTCAGGTTTGTCGGGCACAGGTAACTACCGGTCAGTGCCGCCAGCATCGCCGGGCCCGGCGGCATGGTCGCCGTCTGGCCGAAGAAGCTGACCGGAACGCCGCTGCGCGACAGGTCCCGGTCACCGACCAGCGGAACGATGCCGCCGGCACGGAGCCGCTCCTTGAGCACGGTGGACGGATTCACTCCGCCGGTCAGCGGCAGGATCTCCATGCCCAGCGACTCCCGGTAGGCGACGAACTTCTCGTAGAGCGACTCGGGCTTGAGCCGCTCGGCGACGGTCGTCATCGATCCCCAGCGGCGGGCGACCCAGAGCCCGGCGGCGTCCCAGTTACCGGAATGGGTGATCGGAAGCACGATGCCGCGGCCCTCCCGGACCGCCCGGTCGATGTGCTCGGCACCGATGGCACCGGCCTGGAGCTGATCGAAGACCTCGTCGTGGTCCATTGCCGGCAGCCGGAACGTCTCCTTCCAGTATCTGGCGTAGGACCGCATTCCGGCGTGCGTGACGGCGGCCAGGGATTCCGGTGTCGCCTGATCGCCGAGTACCCGGTGCAGGTTCCTCGCCAGTTGCACGACACTCGGTCCGCGCCGGCGAAACGCCAGATCCGCGGCCTGCCGGAACAACCGATCGGCCATCGGTTCGGGCAGCGCCTTGACCATCGACCAGCCGGCGGCGAAGCCCAGGTCGGTGATCCGCAGGGTCGCCGCGCTCATCGATACGGCGCTCATCGACACGGCCCCCACGAATACGTGCTCACAGATCTGCCGCGATCACAGGGCCGGTCGGCCGGTGCCGCGGTTCGAGCTCGTGTCCGCGGCGGCCTTGACGGCGGCCCGCCTGACCTGGACCAACCGCTGGACAACGGTGACAACGCCAGCCACCGCGAGCAGCCACAGGCAGATGTCGAGTGCATACGGCACGCCGAGGCCGGCCAGCCCCGCGCCGACCAGGCCGAGCACATTGCGTTCGGCGCGTTCGGCGAGGGCGCCGCCGATGATCAGGCCGACCGAATCGGCCCGTGCCTTGACGTACGAGATGACCTGCCCGGTGACCAGGCAGATCAGCGCGACGGCGCCGAGTACCCGTTGCCCGGAGGAGAAGGCGTAGAACGCCAACGCGCCGAACAATGCCCCGTCGGCGATCCGGTCGCAGGAGGCGTCCAGCACCACACCGAAATCCGTGCCGTAGCCGCGCGCCCTGGCCATCGCGCCGTCCACCAGGTCGGCCAGCACGAAGACCGTCACCACCATCGTCCCGGCGAACAGGTAACCGGGCGCGAGCAGGGCGATCGATCCGGCGACCACCCCGATGGTGCCGATCACGGTGACCAGATCCGGGCTCATCCCGGCGCGGAGCAACCCTCGGCCGATGGGGTCGGTGACCTTGGACACCGACGACCGGGCCAGGGAGTTGAGCATCGTGATCCGTCCGGTCGGGTCGTGAACGCCAGTCGGCAATCGGTCGACGAAGGGCAGGGTAGAGGTCAACGATAGCGGCGGCAGCACCCGCTGCCGGTCACCCGGCGCGCCGAGCGGATCGGCGCCGGTGCGCGGGGATGCCGGTGCCGGCGGTTTACCAGGCGTCCGCGAGCAACCGGCGGGTGTCAGCGAGCAGTTGGGGCAGCACCTTCGTCTGACCCACGACCGGCATGAAATTGGAGTCGCCACCCCAGCGCGGGACCACGTGCTGGTGCAGGTGCTCGGCGATACCGGCGCCGGCGGCCGACCCGGCGTTGATGCCGATGTTGAAACCGTGCGGTGCGCTGACCGTCCGGACCGTCCTCAGGGCGTGCCGGGTGAAGTCGCTGAACTCCGTCAGCTCATCGGCGTTCAGGTCCGTGTAGTCGGGCATGTGCCGCAGCGGCACCACCATCAGGTGCCCAGGGTTGTACGGGAAGAGGTTGAGCACCGCGTAGACCCAGCGACCGCGGGCGACGATCAGGCCGTCCTCGTCGGACAGGGTCGGGATGCGGCAGAAGGGGCAGCCCGCGACATCGCCGGCCGGTGCCGTGGTAGGGCTGGCGGCGGCGGTGCGGTCCTCACCCGACCCGCCGGTGACGTACGCCATCCGGTGCGGGGTCCACAGCCGCTGCAGGTGGTCGGGAATCCCGATGCCGTCCTGCGGCACCAGTTCCGGTCCTTCAGCCACCGGTCGACTCGAGTCCGTGAACGGGCGGCACCAACCCCGCGAACCCCTCGGCAGTGGGCGACACGTTCGACCGGCCGCGGATCCAGTCGTCGATCGCGTCGACGGCGGCGGCGATCGGCACGCCGTTCACCTGGGTGCCGTCGCGGAACCGGAACGACACCGCACCACTTGCGGCGTCCTTCTGCCCCGCCAGCAGCAGGAACGGGACCTTCTGGGTGGTGTGGGTGCGGATCTTCTTCTGCATCCGGTCGCCGGAGTGGTCGACCTCGGCCCTGATCCCCCGGGCGCGCAACTCGCCGACGACCATTTCGAGGTGGTCACCGAAGGCGTCAGCGACCGGGATGCCGACCACCTGGACTGGCGACAGCCATGCCGGGAAGGCACCCGCGTAGTGCTCGGTCAGGACGCCGAAGAACCGTTCGATGGAGCCGAACAGGGCGCGATGGATCATCACGGGGCGCTGCTTGCTGCCGTCCGACGCGTGTATTCCAGCTCGAAGCGTTCCGGCAGGTTGAAGTCCAATTGGATGGTGGACATCTGCCAGGTGCGGCCCAGCGCGTCCTTGGCCTGCACGGAGATCTTCGGGCCGTAGAACGCCGCCCCACCCGGGTCGTCGACCAGGTGCAGACCGGACGCCGCGGACACCTCGGCGAGGGTCTCGGTGGCCACCCGCCAGTTCTCGTCGGTGCCGACGTACTTCTCCTCGTTGCGGGTGGACAGCTCGAGGTAGAAGTCGTCGAGCCCGTAGTCGGCCAGCAGGTCCAGGACGAAGCGGAGCAGGCTGGTCAGCTCGTCGGCCATCTGCTCCCGGGTACAGAAGATGTGCGCATCGTCCTGGGTCATCCCGCGTACCCGGGTGAGACCGTGGATGACGCCGGACTTCTCGTACCGGTAGACGGTGCCGAACTCGAACATCCGCAACGGCAGCTCGCGGTAGGACCGACCCCGCGACCGGAAGATCAGGTCGTGCATCGGGCAGTTCATCGGCTTGAGGTAGTAGTTCTGGCCCGGCTTGCGCACCTCGCCGTCCGGACCGAGTTCGGCGTCCAGGTGCATCGGCGGGAACATCCCGTCGGCGTACCAGTCCAGGTGGCCGGACACCTCGAAAAGGTGGGCCTTGGTGATGTGCGGGGTGTTGACGAAGGAGTAACCCGCCGCGAGATGCTTGGCCCGGCTGAGGTCCTCCATCTCCTTGCGGATGATGCCGCCGCGCGGGTGGAACACGGCCAGACCGGACCCGATCTCGTCAGGGAAGGAGAACAGGTCCAACTCGGTGCCCAGCCGGCGATGGTCGCGGCGTTCGGCCTCGGCGATCCAGTCCAGGTGCGCCTGCATGGCCTCCGCCGACTCCCAGGCGGTGCCGTAGATCCGCTGCAGTTGCGGGTTCTTCTCGCTCCCCCGCCAGTAGGCCGCTGCGGATCGGGTCAGGGCGAAGGCAGGGATGTAGCGGGTGGTCGGCAGGTGCGGGCCGCGGCAGAGGTCGCTCCAGACCCGCTCGCCGGAGTGCGCGTGCAGGTTGTCGTAGATCGTCAGCTCACCGGCACCGACCTCGACGCTCTCCTCGGCGCTCGCTTCAGTGCTGCCCGCTGACCCCTTGAGGTCGATCAGCTCGAGTTTGTAGGGCTCGGCCGCCAACTCCGCCTTGGCCTCCTGGGCGTCCACCACGCGCCTGGAGAATCGCTGACCCGACTTGATGATCTTTCGCATCCGCTTGTCGAGGTCGGCGAGATCCTGCGGCGTGAAAGGTCTCTCGACATCGAAGTCGTAGTAGAAGCCATCCTTGATGGGCGGGCCGATACCCAGTTTGGCGTCCGGGAAGGCCTGCTGCACGGCCTGCGCGAGGACGTGGGCGGCGGAGTGCCGGATCACGGCCCGGCCGTCCTCGGAGTCGGCCGGAACCGGCTCGACCTGCGCCTGGTCCGTCGGCGACCAGGCGAGGTCACGCAACTGGCCGGTCTCATCCCGGACGACGACGACGGCCTGCGGCCCACTGGTGGGCAATCCGGCCTCGCGGACGGCAGCCCCGGCGGTCGTCCCCGCCGGCACCCGCACGCTCGACAGGGGCGCGGCGGTGAGGGGGCTGGACACGGGTTCTCCTCGAGGGTCGGGTTCGCCGGGCCGGCACCGCCGGTGATGCGGCAGGTTGGCTCGACACGAACACCCGATGCTAGCCGGGGGCGACCTGCCCGTCCGCCGGCAGGCAGACGGGCCAGGCTGCAACCACCACATCGACCGATCCCGGTCAATCTTCGCCGGGGAGATCGACGACGATCCGTGCTCCGCCGAGCGCGCCGGTGCCGGCGGTGAGCTGACCACCGAGCCCCCGCACGAGCTCCTCGACGATGGCGAGCCCCAGGGCCCCGCCATCGGAGGTGGCGGTGCCGGTTGCCTCCGGCCGGACGACAGACCCGGAGCCGCCGCCGGGATCGCCGTCGGGACCGGGCCCGTCGTCTTCGACGACGAGCGTGACCCGACCGTTGGCCTCTTTCGTGGTGAAGCGGACTCGCCGTCGTGCGTGGCGGGCGGCGCTCTCCCCCAGTCGGCGCACCACCCCGGCCAGCGTCATCCGGTCGCCGATCATCCGGGCCGCCGACACTCCGGTGGTCTCGATCAGCAGATCGGTGCTGCCCCGCAAATGATCTGCTTCAGCGAGAACCAGCCGGTCGAGATCCACCGGTCCAGGCCTCGTCGTCGATCGTGCTTGGTCGGCTGCGACCAACAGGCGAACTCCCCTGATCAGCCGCTGCACGCGCAAGCCCTCCCTGAGAACCGCGGCCGCCAGGTCCGCACCGCTGATCCGGCCCTGACTCGCCGTCGCCTGCTCGGCATGGTCGCGGATCACGCCCACCGCCAACTGCAACTCGTCGGCGGCGTCCGCGACGAGACGTCGTTGCCGGTCGTGCGAAACCTCGATGTCATGGAGCAGTCTGTTGATGGTGCCGGCCAGTGCGGCAATCTCGTCGACGCCGGGAGGACTCGGCACACGCCGATCCAACGAGCTGACGGAGATCGCGTCCAGCTCCCGTCGGATCGCCTCTACCGGTGCCAATGCACGGCCGGTCAACCGCCAGGTGATGAAGCCGACGAGCAGTACCAACGTCGGCACGATCATCAGCAGCAGAACCGAGATGACCGAGACGGGATCGTTGGCGTCGTCGACATCCTGTGCGACCACGACTCTGTAAGGGGACCCGGGAATGCCGGCCCGATCGGACCTGGCCTGCACCACCAGGAAATGACCGTCGTCGACCAGATGGTCCACCATGGTGAAGCCACCGGCCGCAGACTGGGGCAACGGCCCTGCGTCGGCCAGCGGAGGAGTTGCGGCCACCACTGCACCGGACCCGTCAACGACTTGCACCAGTTCGTTCTCCCGGTCCGCGAGCGCCGGGACGACGCCGGAGTCGGAGATCTCCGCCGCGATCTGAGTCGCGCGCAGTGCGGCGGCAGTTCTCACATCGTCGAGAACGTTCGCGCGCAACACGACCACGAGTACGACGCCGGCGGCCACCAGGACGACCGAGACCCCGATCATCGCGGCCATCGTCACCCGCAGCCGGACAGAACCCAGCCGGCGCCGCATCGACGACGCCAGGTGCCAGATCAGCCGCGGCATCCGCCTGCCGTCGTCCGGTCCGGTGTCACTCGAACCAGGGGACCTCGCGGCGGCCCCGCGTCCATTCTCGACGACCAGCATCCGCACCGTCCGAGCCTCGTACCCCCGGTGATCGTCGCGCGTGGCCGCCGCAATGTCACGAGCATGTCGGGTGATCGATACCTGGGTACCGGTCGACCCCTCCCTGAGTAGGACGGGACATCGCCCTGGGGTATTGGGTCGGACGGTCCTGACGGGGTGCTGACCGGATCCCTTGGGGGGACGACGAGTTGGGCCGGTGATTCCTACTATCGGGATGCGTCATCGTCGGCAGATCGTGGGGGACAAAACGTGATCCGCGAAATCGTCAAGCTGAGCGTCAAATTCCGCGTTCTGGTCGTCGCCGCTGCCCTCCTGGTTCTCACAATAGGCCTGGTTCAATTACCGGCCGCCTCGGTGGACGGATACCCGGAATTCTCTCCTCCGGAGGTCCAGGTCCAGGCCGAGGCCCTTGGCCTCTCCGCCGCCGAGGTCGAGCAGCTGATCACGGTGCCGCTGGAACAGGACCTGCTCAATGGTGTGCCGTGGCTGGATCAGATCCGGTCCGAATCGGTACCGGGACTGTCGAGCATCGACATGATCTTCCAGCCGGGCACGGACACCCTGCAGGCTCGGCAAATGGTGCAGGAACACCTGACCCAGGCGCACGCGCTGCCGCAGGTCGGCACACCGCCGGTGATGATCCAGCCGCTCTCGTCCACGAGCAGGGTCATGATGATCGGCCTGCACGCCAAAGACCTTTCGCTGATTGATCTCTCGATTCTTGCCCGATGGAAGATCAAGCCGCGCCTGATGGGTTTGACCGGCGTTGCCAACGTGGCGATCTGGGGTCAGCGCGACCGCCAATTGCAGGTTCAGGTCGACCCGGAGAAGCTCAAGAATTACGGCGTGACCTTGAGCCAGGTCGTGGACAGCACCGGCAACGCACTGTGGGTGTCTCCATTGACATTTGTCGAGGCGTCGACGCCGGGTACCGGCGGGTTCATCGACACCTCCACCCAGCGTTTCGCCATTCAGCACGTCCTGCCGATCACCACCGCAAAGGACCTCTCTGCTGTCAGTATCGAGGACACCAAAGGCCGCGCTCTGACCCTGGGCCAGGTTGCAAATGTGGTAGAAGACCACCAGCCATTGATCGGTGATGCAGTGCTCGACGGGGATCCGGGTCTGATGATCGTCGTCGAGAAATTCCCCGAAGCCAATGTCAACGAGGTCACCAAGGCCATCGACGATGCGATGAATGAGATGCGGCCGGGTTTGTCGGGGATCACCATCGACACGAACGTCTACCGGCCCGCAACATTCCTCGAGACGGCGCTGGGGAACCTCGGCCGGTGGGCGCTGATCGGATTGATCCTGGTTGTGGCGCTGCTGTTGGCGTTCTTCTGGTCGTGGCGGGCCGCGCTGGTCGGGCTCTTCGCCATCCTGCTGTCCCTGGTGGCCGCTGCGTACGTCCTCTTCCTGCGTCACACCACCTTCAACGTCATCATCCTTGCCGGCCTGACGGTCGCGCTGGGCATCGTCATCGATGACGCAGTGGCCACGGTCGATGAGATCAGGCGACGCGTTCGGGAACACCGTGCGTCCGGCAACGGGGAGACCACCGCCTCGGTTGTCGTACGAGCGACGCTCGCGACCCGCGGGCCGCTGTTCTACGCGACCGTGATCGTCCTGCTGCTCCCGTTGCCGGCCCTCGCCCTCGCTGGTGTTGCCGGCGCGTTCGCCCGGCCGCTGGTGCTGTCCTACCTCCTGGCCGTGGGGGTCTCGATGGTGGTGGCACTGGTTGTCACCCCGGCTCTGTCCATGGTGCTGATGGGCGGGGAATCCCTGCAACGCCGAACCGTCCGTCGCCGTACCAGCCCCTTGGTGGGCGGCCTGCAACGCGGATTCGACAGAGTGGCCCGAGGCTCTGTCCGGCCGCGCTCGGTGTTTGCCGCAGTAGCCGTGCTCGCCCTCGCGATGCTTGCACTGATCCCCCAGCTGACCCGCGGTGAACCGGTCCTGCCCGCACTGCAGGACCGGGACCTGCTCATCCATTGGTCGGCCGCACCGGGCACGTCGCTGCAGGAGACGACGCGGATCACCGCCGCCGCAGCCGCCGAGCTGCGGGCGGTCCCCGGGGTTGAGGGGGTCGGCTCGCACGTCGGGCGCGCGTTGATGGCTGACCAGTCCGGAAACGTCAACTCGGGCGAAATGTGGGTCAGCGATGGCCCGATCCGCGGACTACGACGCGACGGTGCAAGGGATCAAACGCGTGGTGCACGGTTACCCGGGACTGCGCAGTGAAGTGCTGACATATACCGAGGACCGCGTCAGAGCCGCGAATACGGGCACATCCGATCCGCTGGTGGTCCGCGTGTACGGGTCCGACCTCACCGAGCTGGCCACCAAGGCCGACGAGATCCGCGCAGTCATGGCCGATGTGCCCGGCGTGGTCAATCCGTCGGTCGAGAAGGTCGTCATGGAGCCGACCGTCGAGGTCAAGGTCGAACCTGGCGGCGGCGGAGAAGTACGGCATCACTCCCGGCGACGTCCGACGCGCAACGGCGACCTATTACGCGGGCCTGCCGGTCGGCAGCCTGTACGAGGACCAGAAGATCTTCGACGTCGTGGTCTGGGGCGTTCCGTCGGCGCGATATACACCGGCCACCGTCGGCGACCTGCTGATCGACACGCCGTCCGGCGACCACATCCGCCTCGCCGAGGTTGCCAGGGTCGAGGTGTCGCCCGCCCCGGCCGTGATCAAACACGACAACATCTCGCGCAGCTTGGATGTCACGGCGCAGGTGGACGGCGACCTCGGGGACGTGACGAACGAGGTCAGCTCCCGGGTGGCCGCGCTGACGATGCCCACCGAGTATCACGCCGAGGTGCTCGGCACTGCCGAGCAGGCACTGGACATGCGCTGGCGGGTGGCGGGCGCGGCACTGGCGGTCGCGATCGGCATCTTCCTGATGCTGCAGGCGGCGTTCAACAGCTGGTCGCTGGCGGCGGCGGTCTTGGTGACACTGCCGCTCGGCGTGGCCGGTGGGGTGCTGTCGGCGTTCTTCGTCGGCGGGGTCGGGACGCTCGGCGCGATGGCCGGACTCCTGACGGTCTTCGGCATCACTGCTCGCAACAGCATCCTGCTGATCCGCAGCTTCATCGGCGACGAGGGCCGGGCCGGGCCGGCGGTGGCAGATCTCGTTGTGCGGGCCACCCGGGAGCGGGTCGCGCCGGTGGTGCTGACCGCGCTCGCCGTCGCGTGCGCATTCCTCCCCTTGCTGTTCCTGGGAGACACCGCGGGCATCGAGGTGGTGCGGCCGATGGCCGTCGTCGTCATCGGCGGGCTCGTCACCTCGACGGTGCTGACCCTGTTCGTGACGCCCGGCCTGTACCTGTTGGCGACCGGAGGGTCGACCGGCGGTCAACCGCCACCCGTCGGCCCCGAGCCGGAATTGAGCAGCACGCAGGAACTGGTGCCGTCATGACATCCCGAAAGGCGGCTACGCCGATGAACGCTCACAAGAGCCGTCTGCTGGCAACGCTTTTGATGCTGGCCGGTCTGCTCTGCGGCTGCGCGTCGACCGCGGAGGAGGTGACCGAGGACAATCCGGCACAGGTCGAGCCGATCGCGGGCAGTGATCGCAGTCAGATCACTCTCACCGAGGAGGGCGCCGGCAGAGTCGGCATCAAAACACAGCCGGTCGGTGTCGCGCGCGACGGCACCACATCGACGATCGCACTGGCCGCCGTGATGTATGACGAGAACGGCAAGACGTGGACCTACACCACGTCCGATCCGCTCACCTTCGTCCCGCAGCAGGTGGTGATAGCCCGGATCGACGGTGACAACGCGATTCTGAAGTCGGGGCCGGCTCCGGGCACCCAGGTGGTCACCGTCGGCGCAGCCGAGCTGTTCGGCGCCGAGAACGGGGTGCCCGGAGAATGATCACCACCGTACGTCGCGGCCTCATGCGCTGGATCGTGGAGACGAGTCTCCGATTCCGGTTCATCGTGGTCGCGGTCGCTGCGCTGATGATGGCAGTCGGTTCGTTGCAGCTGTCGAAGATGCCCGTCGACGTCTTCCCGGAGTTCGCACCGCCTCGGGTCGAGATCCAGACGATGTGCAATGGCCTGTCGACTGGCGATGTGGAGTCCTTGGTCACCGTCCCGCTGGAGCAGGTGTTCAACGGCATCGAGGGACTGGAGGACATGCGCTCCAAGTCCGTCCCACAACTGTCCAGCATTCAACTGATCTTCAAGCCCGACACCGACCTTCTGCACGTTCGCCAGTTGGTCCAGGAAAGGCTCGCGACTGCGACGCCCAGCTTGCCCACCTGGGCTGCTCCCCCGGTGATGCTGCCGCCGTTGTCGGCGACCAGCCGGGTGATGAAAATCGGCATGTCGTCGAAGGATCATTCCCTCCTCGAGATGTCGATGATGGCGTACTGGACCATCCGCGCCCGGATACTCCGGGTCCCCGGGGTCGCCAACGTCGCAATCTGGGGCGAGCGGCTGCAGATGATGACCGTCCAGGTCGAGCCGAACAAGATGGCGGCACGGAAGGTCAGCCTGGACAGCGTGATGGAGGCGACCGCCGATTCCGTGGATTCCGGACTGTTGCGGTTCTCCAGCGGCTCCATCATCGGCACCGGGGGGTCCATCGACACAGCCGATCAACGAATCGGTATCCGGCACGTGCTGCCGATCGTCACTCCGGCCGATCTCTCGCATGTCACGGTCGACAACGCCGACGGCGTGCGCGTCCCCATCGGGTCGGTGGCCAAGGTCAAGGAAGACCACCAGATGCTGGCCGGCGATGCGGTCATCGGAGACGGCCCCGGTCTGCTGCTGGTCGTCGAAAAACTGCCGTGGGGCAATGCTCTGGAGGTCACCCAGGGCGTGGACGACGTGATCAAGTCCCTGCAGCCCGGCATGCCGGACGTCGTTTTCGACACGCATATCTTCCGGCAGGCGAATTTCATCAACACGTCGATCCGGAACCTCACCGAGGCGCTGTTGTTGGGTTTCCTGCTGGTGCTCGTGATCCTGGTGTCGTTCCTCTACGAATGGCGTGCGGCGCTGATCAGCCTGATCACCATCCCGCTCTCACTCATGGCCACTTTGCTGGTGCTGTACTGGCGGGACGCGACGATCAACACGATGACGTTGGCGGGGTTGGTGATCGCCCTCGGCGCTGTCGTGGACGATGCCATCATCGACCTGGAAAACATCACCAGGAGATTGCGCCAGAACCGGCGGGCCGGCAGCGAGAAGTCGACGTTTGCCATCATTCTGGAGGCGTCCCTCGAGGTGCGGAGCCCGATCGTGTACGCGACGTTGATCATCGTCGCGGCCGCGGTGCCGGTGTTCCTGCTGCCCGGGCTCACCGGGTCGTTCTTCCGTCCGCTCGCCGTGTCCTACACCCTCGCCATCGTTGCGTCGATGGCCGTCGCATTGACCGTGACGCCGGCGCTTGCGTTGATCCTGCTGCGCAAGGCACCGGTCGAGCGGCACGAGTCACCGTTGGTCAAAAAGCTCCAAAACGGCTACAGCGCAGTGCTCTCCCGGATCGTGCAGCGACCCAAGAGCGCCTACGCGGGTTGTTTGGTGCTGGTTCTGGCCGGTGTGCTGGTGGTCGTCAATCTGGGCCAGTCGCTGTTCCCCACTTTCAAGGAACGGGATTTCCTCATGCACTTCCTCACCGCGCCAGGAACGTCGGTCGCGGAGGAAGCGCGGATGGTCACCCGGTTCAGCAATGATCTCCGCGCAATCCCCGGCGTACAGACCTTCGGTTCACACATCGGTCAGGCGTTCCTGGGTGAGGAGGTCGCGGGCGTCAACTTCGGTGAGAACTGGATCAGCATCGACGAGAATGCCGATTACGACGAGACGATCGCAAAAGTCGAAGAGGTCGTCAACAGCTACCCCGGCGTGTACCGGGATCTACTGACCTACCTGAATGAGCGCATCGAAGAGGTCCTGACGGGGGCCAAGGAACCCATTGTGGTCCGGGTATACGGGGAAGACCTCCAGACCATTCGTGACAAGGCACATGAGATAGAAGGAAAGCTCGCCGATATCCCGGGCATCACCGACGACCACGTGGACCTGCAGGTCGACGAACCACAGATAGAGGTCGAGGTCAACCTGCCGAAGGCGGCAAAGTACGGCTTGAAACCCGGTGACGTGCGACGCGCCGCCGCAACCCTGGTCGCCGGCGAGGAGGTCGGTGACATCTTCCGCAGCGGCAAGGCCTACGACACGGTGGTCTGGAGTACACCCGAGACGAGGGGCAACGTCGCAGCGATCGGTGACCTGCCCATCGACACGCCATCGGGCCACGTCATCAAACTCGCGGATGTTGCAAAGGTGACGATCCGTCCCGTGCCGAACGTGATCGAGCGGGAGAACGATTCCCGCCGGATCGACGTTGCGGCGAACGTGACGGGACGCGATCTGGGCTCGGTGGTGGCGGACGTCAAGACCGCACTCGAGGGCGTGAGCTTCGAACGCGGATACCATGCCGAATTGCTCGGTGAGTACGCCGAACGCGAGTCCGCTTCGAAGAACCTCGGGGCCATCGGGATCGTTGCCGCGCTGGCTATCCTGCTGCTGCTGCAGGTCGCCTTCGGCAGTTGGCGACTGGCCACGCTGGCATTCGTCACGCTGCCGGTGGCGCTGGTCGGTGGCGCACTCGCCGCCTACGTCGCCGGCGGCGATGTCTCCCTCGGTTCACTGGTCGGCTTCTTCACGGTGTTCGGGATAGCCGCGCGCAACGGGATCCTGCTGATCAATCATTGCCAGCATCTGGAAAGACACGAAGGGATGACGTTCGGTCGCGACCTGGTGCTTCGCGGGGCGCGAGAGCGACTGTCGCCCATCCTGATGACCTCGCTCGCGACCGGGCTCGCAGTGGTGCCGCTGGTGGTGCTCGGTGATCGGCCGGGCCACGAGATCGAATACCCGTTGGCCGTGGTGATTCTCGGCGGCCTTCTCACATCGACGTTGCTCAATTTGTTCGTCGTGCCGTCCCTGTACCTGCGCTTCGGGCAGAGCAGGCGTCAGCGACGCGCGAGCGCAGCGTCCGGGGTGGACAGCCCGTTGCGTCCATCCAGCGAGCCCCCACCCAGCGTGAGCCTCTCCGAAGGGACCTGAGATGACCATCCGGCTCCGGCGCGCAGCACTGATCGTCCTGATCGGACCCCTGTTGATTGCCACGGCGGGCACCGCGGCGGCGAAGGGCGCCGTTCAATCGACAGGCGCCTCGGTCGCCGGCGCGGTCTCTCGTGGCACTGCGCGAACCACCGTGGCCGTGCCTGCCGACTGCAAGCCGGCGGCGGACTTCAGGGCCAGCGATTTCCCCCGACGCCCCAAAGTGGACAACCCCTGGTTTCCCCTGCGACCGGGGACCAATTTCGTGATGTCCGGAACCGTGGTCGAAGAGGGCGTCACCCACCGGCATCAGATCGTGACGACGGTGACCGATCTGACCAAGACGATCAACGGCGTGCGCACCCTCATCCTTTTCGAGCGTGACGTCGACAATGGCGAGCTCCAGGAATCGGAACTCGCCTTCGTGGCCGAGGACAAGCACAACAGGGTGTGGAACGTCGGCGAGTACCCGGAGGAGTACGTCGACGGCAAGCTCGACGGGGCGCCGTCCACATGGATCGCCGGAATCGCGCGGGCACGAGCCGGGATCGGCATGCTGCCGCACCCGAGGGTCGGGACGCGCGCCTACTTGCAGGGTTTTGCCCCGAAGGTGGACTTCCGGGACTGCGCACAGGTGGTACAGACGAACAAGAGGGTCTGTGTTCCGGTTCGCTGTTATCACCACGTCCTGGTGATCGACGAGTGGGCTCCGTTGGAACCTGAGGGCGGGCACCAGCTGAAGTACTACGCACCCGGTGTGGGGAGCATCAAGGTGGGGGCTGTCGGTGGGGACAGCCCGGAGGTGCTGACGCTGACCCAGTCGCGCACGTTGAACGCCAAGGAGCTGGCTGTGATCCGCAGGCAGGTACTGGCTCAGGATCGGCGGGGATACCGGGTCAGTCCCGACGTCTACGGACATACCCCGTTCGCCCAGCCTGCAGAACACTCCTAACGCACCCGGACAGACCACCCAGAGAGGCGGAATTTGCAGAAGTCCGTACCCTTTGTAGTTGAGACTGGGTCATCCGGTGCCTGGCATCGCCTCATGGGAGGTGGAGACCACGGAACGGACACCGACTGTTGCCGATGTCGTCGTTGTCCTGTGCGTCGGCGCGGTCACCCTCGCCAACCTGGCAACCGTCATCCCGCTGCTCAGCCTGTCTCCCACCGAGGATCGCGAGCTGGCCGAAACGGATTGGCTCGCAATCAACCTCGTGCTGATCGGTGCCATCAGCCTGATGTGGCGCCGACGATCTCCTCTTGTGGTGCTCGGCATCAGCGCGAGCGCATTCAGCGCAGGTCTTCTGCTCGCCTATCCACCGGCGCAGCCCATCGGCCCGGCCATCGCCCTGTACACCGTGGCGCTCGTGCACGGTTCGCTGGTCACCGCCACCGGCGGCCTCGCCGCCGCTCTGTTGATCATGACGTCGACAGCTACGCATCTGCACTGGCAGGCGGATTCCCCGGACCGGCTTCTCGAGAACCTCCTGTTGTTGGGTGCTGCGTGCCTGCTCGGTCACGGCATCCAGCTCGCCCGAACACGCAAATCTGTGCTGGAGGCCCAGGAAGCGCGACTCGCCCGCGAGCACGCCACCAAGACGCAGCAGGCGATCCGGGACGAGAAGACGCGCATTGCGAGAGAGCTGCACGACGTGGTCGCGCACCACGTCAGCGTCATCACCGCGCAAGCCAGCGGTGCACAGCGGGTTTTCGATACCCAGCCACAATTGGCGAAGGAAGCTCTGCGTTCCATCGAGGCCACCGGCCGAGGTGCACTGACCGAGATGCGCCGCCTACTCGGCGTCCTGCAGACCGACACCGACAGCGCTGAAACGCAACCTCAACCGGGCCTGGACCAGCTGCCCGTTCTGATCGCCAGGATGGAACGCTCAGGTCTACCGGTGGATCTGGAGATCTCAGGTGAACCACGACCGCTGTCGACGGGGGTCCAACTCAACGCATTTCGGATCGTCCAGGAGGCGCTGACGAATACGCTCAAGCATGCCAGTGCGTCCCGGGCACTGGTCGAGTTGGGCTATGGGTCCGGCCAGCTCCACATCCGGGTCGGCGACAATGGCAACGGCTTGAGACCGGACTCGATACCGGGCCACGGTTTGATCGGCATGCGGCAGCGTGCGGCCGTGCTCGGCGGCGAGCTCGCAGTCGTCCCCGGGACAGACGGGGGCGTCCTGGTGGACGCTTCGCTGCCAACGGAGGCATGACCGCCGTGACGATCACCGTGATGATCGCCGACGACCAGCCGCTGATGCGGTCCGCACTGAAGATGTGCCTGTCGTCCGAAGAGGACATCGAGGTCGTCGGTGAAGCGTCCGACGGGCTCGAGGCCGTGCTGGGTGCGGAGCGGCTCCGGCCGGACGTTGTCATCATGGACATCCGGATGCCGAATCTCGACGGCGTCGCCGCCACGGCCCGGGTGACGGGAATGACCCTCGAGCGACCGGTCCGGGTCCTGGTGATCACCACATTCGACCTTGACGACTACGTCGTCGAGGCCCTGCGCGCGGGCGCCAGTGGGTTTCTACTCAAGGACGCGACCCCTGAAGAGCTGGTGCACGCCGTCCGAGTCCTGGCGGCCGGCAACGCGTTGCTGGCACCCAAGATCACCCGGAGGCTCCTGGACCTGTACGCGCAGCGGCTGACACCTGTTCGACGGCCGGCTGTGCTGTCGGCGCAGATCACCAAGCGCGAGGAAGACGTCCTGCTGTTGGTGGCAGAGGGCCGCTCAAATGGCGAGATTGCGCAGTTCCTGCACCTTGCGGAAAGCAGCGTCAAGAGCCACATCGGGCATCTGCTGTCCAAGTTGGGCTTGACCGACCGAGTGCACCTGGTGATCTACGCCTACGACAACGGGCTGGTCTGGCACGGTAGGCCGGCGCAACGCACCGCCCGCTCATAGCCACCACCCGGAGTCGAGGACGGGGCGTCCGGGTGCGGTGATGCAGTCGGCGGTACTGGGATCGAACCAGTGACCCCTTCGGTGTGAACGAGAATATGAAGGGTGCTCGGTGACCCCGGAAACAGGCGCTGAGCTGCGGATAGAGACCATGTCGGTGGGCGATGATTCAGGTCAAATCCCACTGGTTTATGGAATTCCGTGAGTGCTGTGCATGCGGTTGCATCGACCCTGGTGGTTGCGATCCTGAAGGCGCACGGGTGCCTCGCGGAGCCCTTGTGGGACTGGCCCCTCGGACCCCGCACGCCCGCCTCCGCTGAAGCGCCTGGCCTCCCCGATCCTGCCTCGACGACAAATGTCGGCCCCCGCGTCGTGCCCCTTCTGTGACAGGTGCGTGACGTTGGAACCGACGAACCGGGTCACGCGACATGGGTCAGGGTCGGGCCGATCGGCGGCCAACCTGCGTGGGGTGAAGGCTCACCCGGCAAGACGCCGAGATGCGCGAAAATGTGCTGCGTCGCGACGGGAGGAACGGGTCAGCGGCGGTGACTCCGCGGGTGCTGTCGCACGAAAGGTGTTGTCGCACTCGATGCTCCGCGAGGGAGGTTGCTTACCGGCGAAGTGGGACACGGATCGGGCGGACCACCAGGCAACGACGCACGCACGTTCCTTTTCGCGGCCGGCGACGCCCCGCTCCGCGGCTGCGTTCGACTGCGCGGTCAGGATCTTGAGGAATCGTCATCCGGGCACGTTGCACAGTCGTTCAAGCGCGGTCGGGTCGCCGTTCAGATAATTGAGCAGGTGTTGCCGGCCGGCTTGTTTCGCGAGGGTGCCATCAGCCTCCGAGGCGAGGCGGGCCCTTTTCGATGAAGACTGTGCCGACCCCTGGCAACGTCACTCGGAACGAGGCGTTGGTCGAGGTCGTCGCCGATGTGAAATCTCCCGGGAACGTTCAAGACATCAGTCTGAATGTCAAGCTGTTGGTACCCGACGCTCAGGCCTGATGAGTTGCTCAGGTGGGCGTCCTCGAACTCGAACACCCCGGCGAATGCGGCGGGCGCTGGCGCGATCGGCTGAAACCCCACGGCGGAATGCATCGGTCCCGGCGACGACCAGCCCGATCGGACGACATCCCAACCGCACCGTCGCGCCGATCCAGACGCCGCCGACGTTGGGAAATCCCAAGAAATCGGTGGTCAACACCTATTGACGGTCAACGTCTGTTGACGATATGGTATCCGCCATGAACATCATTCCTGGCAAGGTCGCACCGCCCTACGAGTCGGGCGACACGAAGTTCACCGGGTACGCCGCGCCGTCGCGCGGCGCTACCGAGATCAGCCTGTGGCGGATCGAGATGGCGGCAGGCAGCAGCAGTCCACTGCACGAGATGGACGTCGAGGAGGTCTTTCTCGCGGTCCGCGGTGAAGCGGTCGCCGCGGTCGGAGGCGTGGAGTCAACGGTGGGCGTGGGAGATTGCCTGGTCCTGCCTGCGCGGACGCCGTTCACGCTGACAGCCGGACCCGAGGAGCCGTTCCAGGCCGTTGCGTGCATGAGAGCCGGCGGCAGGGCCACGCTGGTGCCCAGCGGGGAGAGCTTCCTGCCACCGTGGGCGCAGTGACGGAGCCGGATTTCGCCATCCTGCTGAGCACCGCCAACCGCTGTGTTGCCGACCGGTTACTGCAGGCGGTCACGGCGGTGCCAGGCGGTGAGGCAATGCGATCCTCGTTCGGTTTCGTCCTGCGCGCGGTCGCCGCGGAGCAACCCACGGTGTCCGGGTTGGCCGAACTCCTCGGCGTCACCAAACAGGCCGCCAGTCGCCTCGCCGACGACATGGTGTCCGCGGGGTTTCTGGACAGGGCCGACGACCCCGGTGACCGCAGGCGGACCCGCCTGCAACTGACCGATTTGGGCCAGCGGGTCCGAACGGCCGCGCTGGCCGAAAGCATCGCCATGGAGAACGAACTTCGCCGCCACCTCGGCGACGCCGCTGTGGCGGAGTTCCGCACCGTTTTAACGGATTTCGTGCACCGCAACGGAGCCGCCGACGAACTTGCCGCCCTCCGCTCCAGGACACCACTGACAAGTCCGTGATCACTGCCAACCACAGCGCATCACCGTTCGGGCCACTCGATCCGGCCGCGATGCTGCTGTGCCCAAAGCCTCAGAATCAAAGGAACAGGCATGAGCCGTGAGGATTCCCTCGTCACCACTGAATGGGCAGAGCAGAATCTGTCCACCCCCGGCCTGGTCTTCGTCGAGGTCGACGAGGACACGGCCGCCTACGACACCGGGCACATCCCGGGCGCCGTGAAGATCAACTGGAAGACCGAGCTGCAGGACCCGGTCCGCCGCGACTTCGTCGACAAGGCCGGCTTCGAGAAATTGCTGTCCGCGAAGGGCATCGGCAACGACGACACCGTCGTGCTGTACGGCGGCAACAACAACTGGTTCGCCGCCTACGCCTACTGGTACTTCAAGCTCTACGGCCACACCGACGTCAAGCTGATCGACGGCGGCCGGAAGAAGTGGGAACTCGACGGGCGCACCCTGGTCACCGACGTCCCGGACCGGGTCGAGACCAGCTACACCGCGAAAGACCAGGACCTGTCCATCCGTGCCCTGCGCGACGAGGTCGTGTCCGCGATCGGCACCCAGAACCTGGTCGACGTCCGCTCCCCCGACGAGTTCTCCGGCAAGCTGTTCGCGCCGGCGCACCTGCCGCAGGAGGCCGCCCAGCGCGCCGGTCACATCCCGACCGCGCTCAACGTGCCGTGGTCCAAGGCCGCGAACGAGGACGGCACCTTCAAGTCCGACGCGGAACTGACCGAGCTGTACGCCGGCGTCGGCCTGCAGGATGACAAGGACACCATCGCGTACTGCCGGATCGGCGAGCGCTCGAGCCACACCTGGTTCGTGCTGACCGAGATCCTGGGCAAGCGCAACGTCAAGAACTACGACGGCTCCTGGACCGAATACGGCTCCCTGGTAGGCGTTCCCGTCGAGGTCGGCGCCTGAGCCAACCCACCAGGCCCCCGCATTCGCTCCGCGCTTCACTCGCCGCTCCGAGCGGGCCTGCTACGACACTGTAGGCCCGGCCCCGAACGTCGCTGTCTCATTGAGATCCCAGTCGGACGTGGACACGCCGCCACCGAGACGTGGTGTCGCTTGTTCGGCGGCGCAACCTGAGATCCGTTCCCGTCCTCGGGCGATCACGAGCAATTTCCCATGCTGTCGCTGCTCTTATCCAACCTTACGGAGGCATGCCATGACAACGACCCTGACGCGCTCGCCGCTGCAATCATTGATCCAAATCGTCGATCAAGCGGTCCATTCTGCGCCGACGCCGACGGCGACCGTGAACGCCGTCGCCGCCGGCATTCAACCTTTTCTCGGCATCGACAATCTCCTGCAGCCCGAGCAACAGGTGGCAGACCCGGTCACCTACCGCCAGCACCTGCTGCACGTCGCAGCTGACGGGTCCTTTTCCGTCGTAGCACTGGTGTGGCTGCCCGGACAGACCACCGTCATCCACGACCACGTGGCATGGTGCGTGGTCGGCATCCACAAAGGTTGCGAGTTCGAGACCCGGTACGCGTTGTCACGCGATCGCAGCCTGAGGCAGACCGCAACGGCCACCGCGGTTGTCGGGGACGTCGCGGGTCTTCTTCCACCGGGTGACATCCATCGGGTGAAGAACGCTGGCGTCGATATCGCCATATCGCTTCACGTTTACGGTGCCGACCTCCGCAATACCAATACCAGCATCCGCCGGCACTACCAGTAGCTGATGCAGGTAGAGGTGAGCTGAAGACTGACTGGACCGGAATGTGCGCAGAAACCGTGGATGAAGGACGTCCAAATGGTCGGCATGCGCTGCTCGATCCCTCGATGCGGCGGGGCGACGATTCGTGACCGATGCCCGGTCAGCAGTCGAACCGGACCCGCCGAAGTACGTGCCGCCGCAGGCGGGCCGACGCCCGGTACCGCCTGCGGCACCTCGACCGTCCCGCCCCACCTACATGAAGTGATCAACAGAAACCCTGGCCCTGGTGACGGCGCCGCGGATCTTCGAGCCAGGTTGCCACAACCCAAGCGCGGCAGGTCGCACTAGCGTGGCCGGAACTCCGGGACGGCGGTGTGTGCTCGGCCGGCGAACGTCATGTCGTCCTGGTCCAGGCTCAGGGCAGCGCGTGCCTGACGGCCGGTGACGGGGCTGAGCGCATGAAGGACAGCTGCTCGCAGCGGTCGGCATAGGCGATGCCCTCCACAGCCAATTGGTCGGCCTCGGTGTAGGAGCAGTCATCGAGCAGGCAGCCGACCCAGTTGACGTAGGCGCGGCAGGCATCATCTTCCAGGCCGTGCTCCAACGCACCCTTCAAACTCTCCGCCAACAGTGGTGCGCCCCCCTCTCGACCGTGCACCAGCCACTGCGCGACCCCGTCATTGTTCAAAGCGTGCACCAGCAATGCAGCGTCGCCGTGGTCACGCGCGACAGAGATCGCCTGCTGGGCAAACCGGCTGGCCTCCTGATACCGACTGCTGATCATCGCCAGCTGTGCCGCCGTGCTCCGACCCCAAGCCAACGCGACCGGGTCGCCCACCCGCTCCAGCACATCCAACGCCCGCTGAACCACACGGCGGGCATCTTCTTCCTGACCGGCGAACCACTTCAGCCGGGCCAGCCAGCGCAGGGCCGAGCCAAGACCCACATCTTCTTCGCCGTTGGCAAGCCGCATGTCGACGGCCCGGCCTTGGGCGTCCACCGCCGCGACGGCATGGCCACGGATGTAACACTCGACGGAATAGGCCTCCAAGAATTCGATCCGCTGGGATTCGGGATAAGAGTCCAGCACGCTCATCAGCCGCCGGTAGTGCTCGAAGGTCTCTCGGTGCGCGCCTGCTCGCGCCGCTTCCGCTGCTGCCACGGGTCCGAACCGGACAAGGAGCGAGTCGTCACCGATGGCGTTGCTGTGATGCAGAATCAGCACCGGATCGGGGTGCTCCACCGCCAGCAGCAGTGTCAGCACGCGTTGGTGAAGCCGCCGAACCAGCGCCGCCGGCAGGGATTCCTCGACGGCGCGGCGGGCCCGTTCGTGCCGAAAGGTGATGCCCGAAGGCGTGACCGTCAGCATGCCGCGCGCCTCGGCTTCTGCAACCGCGGCCGGCACATCAGCGAAAATCGCCTCCGCGAGAGAATGGGGCATGCCGCCAGGCAGCACCGCCACATGATGCAGGACCTCCCGGGCGTCGGCAGACAACAAACCCACTCGGCCCAAGACCGCCTCCGCGACCGTCGCCGGCACCGCGGCTGCGGGGTTGGCCAATACTTCGGTGATGAAAAAGGGATTCCCACCGGTCCGCTCGATCAACTCAGCGGCATCGACACCGGAGGACTGCGCGGCGAGGTTGCGGACGGCACCCTCTGACAGCGGCTGCAACGGCAATCGCACCACCGGCACATCGGACAACCGGCCAAGCAGCCGTCGCATTGGATGAGCTGGATCGATTTCCTGCGGACGGTAGGTGAGCACGAGGCACGTCGGTAGCGAACGGATCCTGCGGGTCAACCAAGTCAGGACGTCGATGGTCGCGTCGTCCGCCCAATGCGCGTCTTCGATAACGACGACGCTGGGAAGAGGTGGAACCGCCAGTTCCTGACGCAGCGCCTCGAGCAGGTGCTCGCGATCGGCGTTGTCCGTGAGCGCGGCCCGGAGCGGCCCGGCCGACGTCTGCCCCAGATCGCGGATGGCACCGAGCACACGACTGGCGACCAGATCGTCACAGGCGGCCTCCAGAACGCGAGCACCGCCGGCCAGAGCGCGCGTCTGACCCGAACGCACCAGGCTGGACTTACCCAACCCGGCTTCCCCGGTCACCAGTACCACGCTGCCGTTCCCCGCGCGGGCGGCCAACACCGCCGTATGGAGGGCGGTCATCTCGGCGTCTCGTTCCAACAGCGGGACGGCCGTCACGGGGCCACTCATTCTCCGAATCCTTCCACCACCGACGGTCCGACCGGCAGGGCCTGCAGAAGCTGACCGTTGGGTCTATCGCTGGCTCCTTGGTCCAGCGGCTGCGGATCTCGGTCGCGCCGATTGTCAACGACCAGGACACTGCCGCCGCCCACGCCGCCCTGATCACCCGCGAATACGGCATCCCCGATGTCGTCGCCACCGGCAGCGCCACCACGAGTATCACGACAGAGTCACCGTCACCGTCGGCGGCTGCCGTTGCGTCGTGACCTTCGGCCAGTGCCACTGACCGTGGCAGGCGACTCTGTTTGTCTGGGCGACTGATGGCGCCGGCCGTCCTGTCGGCGAGCATCGACCATGCAACCGCCCACATGTAACAGCCATCGGTCCAGTAACTGCGGGCGTCGCCGGTGACCGCGCAGCGGCCACCGTGAGCGATTGTTGTCCTCGGAGATAGGTAGTGACGGGCCGCGGAATGGGTAGTCCGTACCGATGCTCGGCGGAGTCGTTCTCGGCAACCTGATCACATCGAACATTGAGCACCGACAAGGAGAAGCCGATGTACATCACACCGCATCCGATCAACGCCGAGCAGTTCCTGTTGAACCGTTCCGCCGAAACCGACCGCATCCTGCGGCACAACCGCTGGCGGCCCACGAGAACCCGTACGCGGCTGCGCCGCAGCTTCGGACGGCGCTCTCCGGAGGCCTGAGCGCCTTCATCTATCGACGGCGGAGGTGTTCCATGACCGATGCCCGGTCACCGACCCGAACACACTGGCCGACCAATGCCGCCGCAGGCGGTGCCGACGCCCGACACCGCCTGCGGCACAACATGACATCCATCCGAGCGCTTTGCGCCCCAAGGCGCGACCAGAAACCGTGGAGTGATCATCATGATCCGTTCGCTGACCGCCCGATCCCGCCGCCGCCGCAACGAAGCCGCCTTGCGCAAGATCCTCAGGCATGCCGAACCGCGCATGCGTGACGAGTTGTTGATCCTGGCGCAACGGCAGCGGTGACCTCCTGAGGCTGGGGTCCCGCCCGAGAGGTGTTGCCGTCTCAGCGTTCACTCTGATCGGTCAGGTTCGATCGCACGCCGATGTTGATCCTCGTTGCGGGGTGAGAGGCCGCCTCGGGTGCTCACAGATGTGGGCTGCCGGCTACCGCTTGAATCGCCGGGTCAATTCCAACCGATTGGCCGCGCCCGTCTTGACCAACAGACTGGCGACATGGTGATCGACCGTGCGGACCGACAGGAAGAGGCGAGCGGCAACCTCTGCGTTGGTCAGACCGGAGGTCACAAGGCTCAGGACATCGCCTTCCCGGCTCGTCACTGCGAAGGCTCGAAGCTCGGGTGGCACCGTGCTGTCCCCCCGGCCGCGTCGCACAGGAGAACCACTGCGTCGCAGAAGGTCCCGGGCCACGCGTTGAAGCCGTGATTCTCCCGAAATCTCGAACTGCGCGAGTTCGGCTCGAAGAGCAGGAACAGGATCACCCCAAGAATCCACGACCGCGCTGTGCAGAACGATGACCCGCAGCAGTCGTCGCCACCAATGTTGAGTGGTCAGCATAGAAGTGGCAGTGTCGAAGTCGCGTGCAGCAGAATCCGAATCACCGCAGCGCCCGGCACGGACGGCGTCGGCAAACAGCAGGGCTGCACGGTTGACCACCCGGATGGCCGCCGGAGCGTCTCGCAGTCGTCGGGCGGCGTCCGCTGCATCGTCGTCGAGGACTGCCCGAAGGACTACCCACAGCCCCCAGTGTTCCAACGGCGCGCCGCCGCCGATGGACTCGGCCGCGGCCACCGCCCGGTCGAGGGCATCCCTTGCGGTGGCAAGGTCACCGTCCGTCAGTGGCGCGAACGCGCGAGCGAAATAGGTCATGGCGGTCACCTGCGCGTCGCCGGTGGCCAGTTGGATGGCGCGGGACAAGTGCATCTCCATCGACGCCGCGTCACCCTTGGCGGCATCGTCGCTGGCGATCAAGGTGAGACCGGCTGCTGCCAATGGATGCAGCCCGATGCGGGTGGCCAGGTCAACACTGCGTTGGCCCAGCGGGCGGGCCGCCGATGGGCCGGCCACCAGGAATCGACTGTCGGCCAGGAGCAGATCAATGGATGTCGTCAGCACCAGCATGCCGGCGTCCACTGCCAGCTCACGTGCCTCATTGAGTGACGGTGACAGGTCCAGTTGGGCAAGCTCCATGGTGCCGGCACCGACCAACGCCTTGATCCGCCATTCGGTCAGCCCGGCCTCGGCCGCCACGAGCGCCAGTCGTCTGAATTCGGTCTCCCCTGCCTCCGGATCGGCCCGGGCGAGACAACGAGCGTGGACATCGATCGCTCGGCAGAGGGTTTCGGAGTCGACATCGGTATTCGCGATGACCCGCTCGCTCAGTGCGGTGGCAACGGTGATATCACCGGCGCCGAACGCAGCATCGGCGATCAACGCGTCGGCCGATGCGTTGTCGCCGGCCCGCCCCGACCGGTTCAGATATTCCATCGCCAGCCCCCAGCGTGCCGCGGTCACCGCCGCCCTCGCCATTTCCAGGCACAGGGCGGCGTGGTCCGGCCCGGACGTCCTGGCCAGTGCGGTGCGGCCCAGGTCCAAGGCTTGCATCGCATGTCCGGTGACCGTCAGCGCCCGTACCTGCTTCACCACGAGGGAGCGGCGTGGCCCGCCGAGCTGTGCCGCCCGGTCGAACCAACTGCTGGCCGCGGTCGGCAGGCCGGCCCGCAACGCCTCGGTCGCCAGCGTCTCGTAAGTGACAAGTGCCTTCTCGGGTTGATCTGCTTGGACGCGCAATTGAGCTGCCGCGGCCAGATCGGCCGCCCGGGACATCGTTGATTGATTGGCCCGTCGCTCCAACTCCGCTGCAGCGTGAGCGGCAAACGCCGACCGGTGGGGAGGCAGAAGGTCGCTCAGGACGGCCTCACGCAGTAGTGCGTGGCGCCAGCGCAACGTCGTGCCATTGCGACCGATGAGCGCAGCAGCCCGGGCTTGCGACAGGGCGTCCGCGACGTCGTTGTCCGAGCGTCCGGTGACTGCAGCGAGCAGCCGCCAGTCGATGACGTCACCGACAACGGCTGCGGCTTGAACGATGTCGGTGCTTGCGGAATCCAGGTTTTGCATCCGGCGGTGCACCAGCATCGTCAAGCTGGCCGGCACCGCGGCGTCCAGCGGCCCGACCAGTTCCCACCGCTGATCGACCAGCCGCAATGTGCCGGCGTCGATCATGCCGGCCAGCAGTTCCTCGACGAGTAAGGGAAGTCCGGCGGATTTCTCGACCAGTAACGCGCCGACTGCCGCAGGGAGATCTCCACCCCGCAGCACGACGTCGGCAAGCTCCAGGACGGCCTCGGGCGTCAACGGCATGACAGGCAACCGCATGATTGACGGTTCATTGACGAGCGCACTGAGCCGAGGTGACATCTCCTCGATGCGCGCTGTCGCGAGAATCATGATCCCTGACTGGGGCGAGCGACCGCTCATGTACTCCAGCACCGCGAGAGTGTCAGTGTCCGAGTCGTGCAAGTCCTCCAGGAGCAGCAGCGTCCCCGCGTCCCCGTCGATCTCGTGGATCGCCGCAAGCAGGCCCTCGCCGATGGCCAGAACCGGGTCCGGCGGTGGCGACCCGACAGGACCCTCACCCGGCAGAATCGTGGCCAGGGCCGTCCGGTAGGGACGGAGACGCGGACTACTCAGGTCACATCTGCCCACAGCCAGCAGTGCCTCCACCAGCGGTCTGTACGGCCCTGCGCCCTGCCTGCATTGGCCACGCCGAACGGTGAGGCCGATCCGCAGGGCCAGCGCTTCGGCGTCGCGCAACAACGCGCTCTTGCCGGCCCCCGCCTCGCCGAGAAGGACGACCATTCCGCCCGTACCGCGACGGCATCCCAGCACTGCTGACCGCAAAGCTTCCCGCTCAGCCGCACGGCTCACCACCCCAGGCGGCGGTCCGGGCCGGATCATCAGATCAGTGAACCGCATCTGACAGCGTCTGGCACGGCTGTCATCCAGCGACGGCACTGGACGGCAACAACTGCGACAACGCCTCGTCCGCCGTCGGTGTCTGGGCCATCGCCGCCGCCACCTCGGCGGTCCGCCGGGTGAAACCACCATCAGTGAGAACATTCTCGAGTGCAACGGGCAACTGGATGGCCAGGTCGGCAGCCGATACTGACACAGCCAGCCCGCGCTCGGTCAGTCGCTGTGCGTTGTACGGCTGGTCCGCGAACAGCGGGACAACCACGGCCGGTCGACCGTGGAACAACGCAGCGACCGTTGTTCCACAGCCACCGTGCGAGATCACCACATCCCGCCGCATTGCATCGCCCTGGCGGGCGTACCCGGTGACGGTGACGTTGGCGGGGACCGACCCCAGCATTGCGGGATCGAGGCTGCCCACACTGAACAACACATCTGCATCACAGTCCGCCAGGGCCTCCAGGACCGCCCGATAGAGATGGTGATCGACCCGGCCTGCCCGGCAGCCGCGCTGCCCAGCGTCGCGTACACGGTGCTCCGCTCCCCGACGAGTGGACCGGCCTCGAGGGCCGGCTCTGCATCCTCGTACCTGTACTTCGTCACCGGCCCCATGTCGTCGAACGAGGCGTGCTGCAGCAAGTCGGGCACCCAGGTGGCGAAACGCTGGACTTCCCACGGCGGCCGCCCGGCCGCGGGCAGCCGCAAGCCCGATCGGAAACGGTTCAGCTCGTCCATCAAGGGTCCGGTGGACACATCTGGCAAACCCAGCGGGCCGATGCCCACAGCGACCTGAGGGATACCGCGCGCCTCGGCGACCAAAGACCCCGCGAACTCCATGCACTCACTGACGAGCAGGTCCGGGGAGAATTCATCCACGATTTGACCGGTGCGGTGCAACGCTGCCTCCGTCCGCATCCGGCCGAACAGCCCGGCGAACACGTACGTATTGGGTTGGGCCTGCATTGGCAGTTGCGACCAGAACTCACCGGCCTCCCGCGGTGACTCCCCGTCGGAAACGCCCACGGCCGCAAAGCCCTGCCGGCGAACGACTCCGCAGGCCGCGCCCGGCACGGCGAACAGCACTTGGTGCCGGGCGTCGCGGGCCGCCCTCGCCAACGGCAACAGCGGATACAAATGACCCAAACCAGCGGTGCTGGTGAACAAGACACGCATGAGCAATCTCCTTGCATCGAGGATTGATGGTCACCCAATGCTGCGACTCAGCCACAAGCGGGACATCGGTAACCGATGCCCAGTTACGAACGGCGCACCGCCAGACCCCGAAACCATCCGATGATGTCCCTGGATGGTTGTGCGCGGGACGGTGATCCAGGCGACCTTGCGGTAGTCGCCGTTGCTCTGGATCTGGTGTTGCTTTTGGCTTGAGATCCTCGCCTCCAGGTTTCCGGCAATTTCAGACTGGGATGACCTCCGCGATGAGCTCGGACAGCACCGTGGCCGGCTCCTGCAGACTCGGCGTGATCATCAGGTTCGACAGCACCACGATGATGGTGCCATCGGTTTCCCGCCGTGTGGCTTGGCTCTGGTAGCCACTGATTTCGCCGTTGTGCCCGACCAGGTCGTTCAGTTTGTTGATGCCGAGTCCGTACTGCGCTTTGACCGAATCGCGCGTGCCGCTGCCGTCCTGAATGGTGTACCAATCAAGCCGCTGGGCCTGCATCCGAGGGGTCAGCGGTTCCTCCAGCGCCTGCGCCCAGGTTTCCAGGTCAGATGCTCTGCAGATGAGCTGTCCAGTCCCGAATCCCCAGGAGGGGTTGTTGTCCGTGACGTCGACGAGGTCGGGTAACGGGGCGGGGGGTGTGGGCTGCCGGTCCCAGATGGTGCTGAGCTGGTAACCGCGGGAGTACGGCGAGGGCATGGTGGCGTCGGTCGCCGCTGGCATGGAGCAGCCGGACATCTTCAATGGGGAGAAAATGCGTTGATCGATCAATTCCTCATAGGCCTGGCCGGTGACGTTCTGGGCCAGCAGCGCCAAGAGCACGAAATTGGGGTTCGAATACTCCCAACCCTGCCCGGCCGGGAAGGTCGCCGGCCGACCGGCGATCAGATCGACGAGCTCGGCGGGCGACCACACCCGGGCGGGCTGAAGAGCGAGGTCATTGAGGAATGGCAGGGTGGTGTAGTCCGGGATACCACTGACCATCTGCAGCGTCTGCCGGACCGTTGCCTGATTCGTGTCCACCTCGGGCACGTACTTCGACAGAGGATCGTCGAGATCAACCTTGCCTTCCTCAGCCAGTTGAAGAACAACCGTGCCGGTCATCGTTTTCGTGATACTGCCGGCGCGCACGTGGTCGTCGATCCTCATCGGCGTTTTCTTGCCGACGTCCGACATGCCCAGCGCAACCTTCCAGGAGCCCTGCTTCGGAGTCGTGACCGACACGATCATGCCGGGTATGCCGTTCTCCTCCATGTAGCCGGTGACGAGGGGTCGAAGGGTGGCATCAAGTGAAGTCGATGCGGTGGCATTATCCGGTGACGATGCCGACCCTGAGGCCGACGATACGGGCGTTCCAGGTGAAGCTGTCGGACCCGCGATCGTTTCCGCGGATCCATCTCGGAATTCGCTGACTCGGGTGCATCGGTGGCGCTACAGGCCATCAGGAGGGCAGTCGACAGCACGACGATGAAGGCGGCGACGGATCCGGGTTTCCGGTGTGGTCCCTGCATTTCACTCCATCGATGTGTTGAGGCCGAAAGGCGCAACGCTCTGCAGGATTGTGTCTGACACGGGTCGTCGATCACGTTGTTGCTTCTCGTCTCAGTGTGACCGACCACGGAGCTGAGTGCTGGTTGACCGCTGATGTCAGTCACTTGCCTGCGCGCGACCGTGAGTCAAGCAGCCGTCCGTCGCAGCGGTGCCCTTCCGAAGGGAGACATCGAGGCTTGGCTCGGTTCGCGAACCCCGCGGCGCCGAGCATCGGCCTTGGTGATCCGCTGAGAGGTGCAATGACGTGCTGACGGTTCTGCCGCACTGGCGGCCGGTAGGTTGACCGGCACGTCTGCCCTATCCCCGCCGATCGGCAATGCACTATGTCATTGTCGCGGAACGGTTTTCGTCGGCACCTGGTGCCAGACAGCAGCACGTTAGGTGTTGACGGTCAATCATTATTGACGGTATCGCCTTGTCCATGAACATCATCCTTGGCCAGGCCGTACCCGCTGATTTGACTCCTGGGTGGGTTCTTCACTTCACAAGGATTCGCCGGGGGTGGTTGAAGGACCGTCGAGTTCCTGGCCTTGGAGATTTTAGGCCCATACCTGGGACTTGGTCACCACGCCATTGTCAACCGCGGCCCAAATCGACTGCGACGGCGTGGTGCGCGGTGAAAACGACCGCTGTGAACGCTGCCCTGCCCTGGTCGGCGGCGAACCATGTTGGCTCGCCCGAGAACGGAGCAGCGCGACGCAGGCCATTCCTTGCCACACCGGGTATACCAGATGCCCAGGTCGCTGATGCACCACTGCTGGATACCGGCCGGGGCGGCGGCGAAACCGCAGCGCGTGAGCCCCGCCAACCGCCACTACGGTGCGACCCGGCGATGGCTCTGCCGGTTAGGCGAGTTGGTGCCGTCGGGCGAATGTCAGGTGGATGACACCGCTGGGTCAGGGTGCCGCCTCGATGTGGCAAGCGTTGCTCGAGTCCTTCCGTGTTCTCCCAGAGTCGTTCGTCGCGGCCGAGGATGATCGGGACGAGGACGATGTGCGTTCGGTGGATCAGGTCCGCCCCGAGGAACCGGCGGATGGTGCTGACGCCGCCGCCGATGCGCACGTCGAGGCCGCCGGAGTGGGTGAGGACGATCACCGGGGTGTGGAAGGCCGGGTTGTTGCCCACCAGCCCTGCCACTGCTCGTCGGCCCACGAGCCCCGCTGCGGCCGGAAATTTGTTGCGGCCCATGATTCCCACGCCGATACCCGATGCCGACCGGCTCGCGAACCTTTCGTCGATTCCGTTGGGACCCTTCGCCTTCCCGTGCAGTCCCATCCGCTGGAAGGTGCGCGTCGGGAAGGCCCACTCCATCAGCCGGGTCCCGCGTGCCCGAACGGCGCATCCAGCCGCTGAGCCTCACCGGGCACCAGCACGTAGCGAAACAGGGAAGTTCAAAGACGGACAAATAGCACGGGCGAGGTCTGGTCGGTCGGGTGCCCACCGCGGAACGCGGTCCCTGCAGAACGCGGTCCCTGCAGAACGGCAGCGGCGCACGGCCCCGGAAGAAACGATCCTGCGGCCAAGCATCCCTTTCGTCCAGCATGTGCTGCCGTGTGTCACCCTTGGCGTGAAGCGGTGCTGATTTGCTTTCTGCATGCCGGGTGCCAACAAAACCACGTCGGCCTCATCGTCGGGCCTGCCGCCACCGAGCCGCGCCGCCTCAGCGAATGAGTGGCGTGACCCCGCCGCTCGACGCGAATCGCTACCCCTACTGGCATACCTAGCCCGAGCAACCGGAAAGACGGGAGACCGACATGAGAGTCAGCGTCCCTGGTCCGGTGGTTCATCCTTCTCGCGTTGGGAGTCTTGCTGCCGACCGCGTGCTCTTCGGGAGGGGGCGCCGGGGACGGTGGTCCGTCCCCGGCGGCCGGATCGACGGTGGGCGCGGTGACGACGTCAACGGACTCCCAGTCGGATAGGGCCGGTCCCGTTGACGTCCGCGGCGGGCGGGAGATGTACCTCAAGTGCACTGGTTCCGGCTCCCCTACCGTCGTGCTGGTGTCAGGTCTCGGTGATAGCGCCGACGTCTGGAGCACGGTGCCCGGGGCAGCAGCGTCGTCGGCAAGCCCGGTCGCGTCGTCAGCGACGTCGGGGACGGCCGCGGATTTCCGACCGGTCACCGTCTACGGCGGTGTTGCGACGTTCAGCAGGGTCTGCGCCTACGACCGGCCGGGCACCGGCAACAGCCGGTCCACCCAGGTACCGCAGCCCACCACTGCGCAGACCTCAGCGACCTGGAAACCCTGCTCACCGCCTCCGCTGAGGCGCCGCCGTTCGTCCTGGTCGGACATTCCTATGGCGGCCCGATCATCCGGATCTTCGCCTCCGATCACCCGGACCAGGTCAGCGGGCTGGTCCTCGTCGACGCCCTGTCCGAGGACCTCACCGCCGGGCTGACCGCACGGCAGCAGGCGGTGTTCCAGGCGCTGAACGCCCCACCACCGGAGCCTGGCGCCGAATTCTTCGACACGGCCACCGTCTTCACCGAACTTCGTCAGGCCCGCACAGCGCCAGACCTTCCGGTCACGGTGTTGACCGCCGACATCCCGCAGTTGACCCCGAAGGTTCTGGCGTCCGGTCAACTTCCGCCGGCGTCGACCAACATTTCGCCGACGCACTGTGGGCGGCGCAGATGAGCGCGCAAAACCAATTACCCGCAAAGTTCCATCATGCCAAGCACATCACCGAAACCAACAGTGACCACTACATCCAGTTCGGCAACCCGCAACTGGTCATCAACTCCATCCGGGACGTGATCGCCGATATCAACGAACCCGAGCCGACTCGTTGACAACCAACCCCCAATTCAGTACTCGCGGGGTCAACGACCTGTCAGCGGCGTCAGTCACCCGACTGTCTTCAGGGACACCCGGCCGCGATACCCGGGCCACCCCCATAAACGTCTCCAACGCCGTTCCAGCTATCAGAGCGCAGGCCGAACATGGGTCCCACACGATGATCGTCGCGGGCTGCCACGTCACCGAAGTCATCAACTGCAGTTACACATCTTCGGGCTCGGGTGTGGCTGCAGGCGGAGCTCCCGCCACGGTTCACCCGTGGGCTCGCCGGCCCGGCGATACTCCCGCCGGGTGAATCGCGCGCCGGTCGAGCGCGACTCCTATCGGGACGATCTCGAATCGTTGCTCCGCCGGCGACCGCTGCACCCGAACCGATGCTCGGGAGGCCGCTCTCGACTCAGCGGGTCTAGAAAGGGCGGATCTCGTCGCTGCACGCCAACTACTGCCAGCTGCCGCCGCTCGGCCCTTCTGTGCGATCCGTCAATTGTTGCTGACCGCCAATTCTCGCGGGACCGTCTTTACGGCGAGAGTACTCGCGCAATCCCCGGAGGCCGTCCATGGGATACCGGCCCGCTGTCGATGCTGACCTCAGATTGAGCGACGGTCGCAGACTTGCATTCTGCGAGTGGGGTGATCGCGAGAGTCGGCCGTTGTTTCTTTCCACGGGGCTCCCGGCTCCAGGGTTTTCGCTCCAAACCCGGTGACGACCGCTGATGCCGCATTCTGGTTGATCACGGTGGACCGGCCGGGTTACGGGCGATCCGATCCCCGTCCCGGCAGGCAGATCACCGACTGGCCGATCGATGTGATCGAGTTGGCCGACGCTCTGGGGGTGCGCAACTTTGATGTGATGGGTCACTCGTCGGGCGGCCCCTACGCCCTGGCGTGTGCAGTCCAGTTGCCTGACCGGGTCGGCCGGGTGGCACTGGTCAGCTGTATTGCCCCGTTCGTCGAACCGCTCAGCGAGTCTCCGGCCGGCGATGACGAGGCACTGACCGCGCTCGCCCGGCGGTCCGCCGCGGCAGCCGTGGCCTTTGCCGATTCCGCCGCCTTTCTGGTTGACATGCCGGAGAAGTTCCTCGAACTGCCGCGGCCCGAGCCGGACGCGCAGCTTCTCACAGATCCGGTTGTCCGCACCCTGTACTTGGACACGGTCCGAGAAGCGGTCGGGCAAGGCACTGACGCGTACGGCTGGGACTGCGCTCTCGAAGCCGCCCGTGGGGTTTTGCCCTTGAGCAGATCGACAGCGATGTCCGGATATATCAAGGGGAGCAGGACGCCGCAGTGCCACCGTCTGATGCTCGGCTGCTGTTGGCCGCCATTCGGGCCAGCCGTCTCGAGCTATTCCCCGATTCAGGACACGGGCTCATCGTCGCACATTGGGCGGAGATCCTGGACGACCTGAAGGATCATCTCGATGAGTGAACCAGTTTGCTGGAAAGATTAACGGTGTTGCCGCCGTTGGGGCGGTCCGTTGTGTTGGCCGAGGACTAACACGGGAAAATGGCGAGCCTGATCCGGGTAGGCGCGGTCGTCGCTGGGTTCTGTTACTCCCCGGCGGAATCCATGGAAATGCGATTGCGGCTCACAGCACTTCCCCCAATCGCCGGCCGCTGATGAAGAGCCGTCCTGATGACAGCGGTGATCTGTCCCCGATCTGTTAGTCCGGATGAAGGGGTCCGGGGCGCCGGGACTGTCACCATGCAGGGACGCCTCATCAGCACGGCACCCGAGTGCCGCCTACGCGACCGACCAGTGCCGGTGCATCGCCTGCCGGGCGGCCAACCGAGCCGAGTGGCATGAGCGCGTGACTGCCGTTCGCAATGGATGCCGGCAACCCTTTGTCGACGCTGAACCGGCTGGTGTTCACTTGAACATGCTCCGTCAGCACGGAGTCGGGCCCGATCAAACCGTGAAGATCACTCAAACGCGCCGCGCCGCGGCTGATCCCCTTTTACCTGTTGGGTTGCGGAATTGAGATCCTGTGTGACGTCATATGCCGGCTGCTTGTCGTGCCGCCCGCTCCGAGAGAACGCGAGCCAGATCCCGGGGATCGCCGACGCTGCCGGCATCGCGATGGTTTCGGTCAAGGTTGGGACCAGAAGAGCATTTCCGGCGAAATCGACTCGTCCTGGTCGCGGATCTCAGCGACTATCCCGCACCATGCAGTCCCCATCTTACGGCCGGGCACCGGCGGCCGCCCACGCATCAAGCCTCCCTGAGGTCGGTCGAGTCTCTGACGGGCCGCGGTGGTTCAGGACGTCACCGACGGGTTCTGCCGAGAGGTCCTCCAGCACGGCTACGCTACTGTTGGGGCGTCCGACGCGGAGGGAGCACTGATGCGAGGCTCGTTCGTCGGGCGCGACCAAGAGTTCAACGCGCTGCGCGATTCCCTCGACGATGCGCTCGACAAGCGACCCCGGATCGTGCTGTGCCGAGGGGAACCCGGAATCGGCAAGACCCGGATGGGTCAGGAGCTCTTGACGTTGGCGGCCGAGCGCGACGTGGCGAGCGCCTGGGGGATCGCGGTTGACGGGTCAGGGGCCCCGCCGTATTGGCCGTGGCGGCAGGTGCTGCGCGCCATCGGCAACGTCATCGATCTCCCTGCACTGTCCGATCGATATCGGCTGGACCAAGACCTTTCTCGGCTGGCGCCCGACATCTTCACGAGCCGTGATGACATGTCGCTCACCGGCGAGACCAGCGAGGACCGGTTCCGTCAGTTCGACGCGGTGAGCCGCCTCCTCCGTCAGGTCACCCTTCAACGACCCTTCGTCATCGTGCTGGACGATATGCATTGGGCGGATCATGCGTCGTTGCTGTTATTGCAGCACCTCGGTCGAACCTTGAGCGACGAGCCATTGTTGCTGATGGTGAGCTACCGGGACACCGAGCACACGCACGCGGCCGTCTTCGCCGAGCTGCTGCGAGAGCCGGTCACGCGTGAGGTCCACCTCGGTGGCCTCTCGGCAGGGAGCGTGGCGCGTCAACTTGCATCGATCGTCGGATCTGACGTCGCCGACGCCGATGCAAGACGCATCCATCAGATCACCGGTGGTAACCCGTTCTTCGTCCAGGAGATGGGACGGGTCCTCGGAGACCGCAAGGCCGGGCTGTCGTCTCCGGCGGTCCCGGCGAGCGTCCTGGACGCGATCGCCGGACGCCTGGCGCGACTGACTCCGGCGAGCGTGACGCTCCTGCGTGCGGGGTCGATCATCGGCCGTGACTTCTCAACGGCCGTCGTCGCGGCGATGCTGACGCTGCCCGTGCTGGAATGCCTCGCGCCACTCGACGAGGCCGTCGCCGCCGGCCTGGTTGAACCGGGAGGCTCACCCGGTGAGCACCGGTTCGCGCATGCACTCATCCGCGATGCGATCGCCGCCGGGCTCAGCACGCCGGAGCGGGTGCGTCTGCATCGGTGCGCTGCCGATGCGATCGAGGAGTTCTACGCCACCGACCTTTCTCCGCACCTGTTCGATCTGGCCCGGCATTGGACGTTCGCCGCCGTCCAGGGTGATCGGTTCCGTGCGTCGGGGTGGATTGAACGCGCGGGTGAGGAGGCCATGCGGCGGCTCGGCTACGAAGAGAGCGCCCGCCTGTTTCGTTTGGCGATCGACGTCGGCGGCGGCGAGCTCGACGAGATTTCCCGGTGCAGGCTGCTGCTCGCGACGGCCCGGGCGCTGTTCCGATCGGGCGAGATCGCCACGTGTGTCGACACGTGTGCGGAGGCCGCGACCCGGGCCGCGCGCATCGGTCGGGCCGACCTGATGGCCCAGGCAGCTCTCGTGCCGGAGGCGATCGGACCATCGGAAACCGAGGCGACGACGCGGAGGTTGTGTGCGGATGCACTGGCCGTTGTCGATCCCGACGAGATCGCCGTGCGAGCGCGGCTGACGGCCAGGCTCGCGGAGGCGTCCATCTACCTGGCGTGGAGCAGAGAGCACGGAACCGAGGACTATGTGGTCGCCGGGGTCGGCGAGTGCACGAGGCCCTGGAACTGGCCGAGCGCAGTGGCGATCGCACGGCGCTCGAGGCGGCGTTGCGCGCCCGCAGACTGGCCTGTTCTGGACCGGACGGCATCGACGAACGCAGGGGTTTGGCCGAGCGAATGCTGTCGTTGGGGCGGGCGACGGCGGACCCGGTGACCCAGATGTGGTCGCATCTGTGGAGCATCGACGTGGCCTTCGAGTTCGGCGATCTGACCCGGGTGGGTCGCGAGGTGGAGTCGTTGTCCTGGTGCGCGGGCGAGATACAGGGCCCGATCGCGCGGTTCCATCTGCTGACCACGCAGGCCGTGCTGGCCCAGGCCCGCGGCCGTTTCGCGGACGCGATCCGGCTGATGCACGCGGCATTCGCGGCCGTGGCCTGGACCGGCGAGAACAGCCACGGCTTCATCGTGAGAGCCGGGTTGCTGGGGTTCGTCGGCCATCACATCGGCCACGAAGCGAGCGGCTCCGTCCAGGCAATTGGGTACGGTGACGCGACCGTTTTCGATCGACCGTTGCCGACCGCCGGTGTCATCGTCGCCGTCGCGAACGCGCACCTGCTCGCCGATGTCGGCCGACTCGACGAAGCCGCAGCGGTGTACCGATCGCTCGGTCCCGTCGCGGCATGGACGCCCTCACCGCACGCGATCCTGGTGGCACTGGCGTTCGGCATCGACCTCGCGATGGTGGTCGGTTCGCGCGACGACGTCGCGCTGTTGCACGATCGGCTGGCGGTCTACCGCGACCATCACCTCGTCAGCGGCGCCGGTCAGGTCGCGTACGGCGGTCCGGCCGAGCTGTGCCTGGGACGCGCAGCTCGATACCTGAACCGGCTCGATGATGCGGTGACCGATCTCGAGCACGCCGCAGCCACCTGCGTCGCCAACGGCGCCGTGGGTTTCCAGACGGAAGCGGAGTACGAGCTCGGCGCCACGCTCGCCCAGCGTTCACAGCCGGGCGATCACACTCGTGCGAGGTCGTTGCTCACGGAGTGCGCTTCCCGGGCCCGATCATTGGGGATGAAGCCGTTCGAGGCCAAGGCACACACCCTGCTCGACGAGCTGGGCGACCGGCGTCCGTCACCACTGACGCCGCGCGAGCACGAGGTCGCCGAGCTGGTCGGGCAGGGGTTCACGAACCGGGAAATCGCCGAACGGCTGGTCCTTTCCGAGCGCACCGCCCAGAACCACGTACAGCACATCCTCACCAAGCTGGCACTGTCGAACCGAAGTCAGATCGCCGTGTGGTTCACCGCCGGAAGATGAGTACCGCGGCTGAGTAATTCGGCGGACGACGATTCCGCTGTTCACTCCTAACGTCACACCAGAAGTTGTGGCAGAGGAGGATCAATGCGCTACGTGGCGACCGTCGCCTTCGAAGACCGGACGATGGACGACTACTGGCGTTTCCGTCAGGGATACGCCGATGAACCGATCGACGGACTCATCGTCCAGGTCGGCGGTGCCGCCGACGACGGGATGCGGATCATCAGCATCTGGGAGTCGAAGGCCGACCACGACCGCTTCATCACCGAACGCCTGCACCCGGTACTCCAGCCGGCCCGCAACCCGAGCGGCATGACGGTCACCGACTTCGCCGTCGACAACCTCCTCATCGGACCGGCCATGCCGCAGGCCCACCGACCCTCCGACACCGTGGTTCAGGACGAGAACCTAAGGAGCGCAACATGAAACTGCCGCCACTGACCGCGGAGGAACTCGAGCCGTTCGTGACAGCAGGGGCGCTTGATCGCGAAGCTGGCCACCCAGAACCAGGACCAATCGATGCGCATCACGCCACTGACCTACGCGGTGGATGACGCCGAGATCGTCTTCAGCACCTGGGAGAACAGCGACGCGGTCAGAAACATCCGCCGGAACGGCCGCGCGTCGGTCCTCATCGACAAGGCCGACCCGCCCTATGCGGGCGTCCACTACACCGGACGAGCCCACGCGCAGTCAGAGACAACCACACCCGAAGAGCACGCGAAGCTGTTCGGTCGCTACAGCGGCGACGAGAACCAAGCCGCGGCGGAATACCGGTACCTGACCAGCCTGGGTCTGGGCGACCGAACCGAGATCCGCTTCCGTCCCGAAACGACCGTCACCTGGGACTTCAACAAGATCTAGCCGGGACTTCAACAAGGTCTAGCCACCACGGCGACCGCAAGCAGAAAGCAGGAACAAGGACAGTATGGCGATCCTCATGATCTCCGACGCAGCAACCGACACCGTCGCCCAGTACGACGACGCGATCCAGAAACTCGAGGACGCCGGTCACGGCAATCCGCCTGGGCGGCTCTCCCACGTCGCCGCCCTGAAGGGCACCGGCTACATCGTTGTCGACGTATGGGAATCCCAAGAAGCGTTCGATGCGTTCGCGCCGGTGCTCATCCCGTTGATCGAAGCTGCAGGTGGGTCGTTCCCGAAGATCGAGGTCGCGCCCGTCCACAACCAGATCAACGCGTCGTCACTCCCGAGGACGGCCGGCCGTACGGCCCCGGCGGGTTGAACGTGGTGAAAAGCGATTGACCCCTCCGTCGGTGCGTGACGTCGGCCAGTGGGACGATCTTCGACATCGGCAGCAGGGCGGTGCGGCGGCGGGCGAACGTAATGGCCCGCGCGCCTCCCCTTTTCAGTTCTTCTGCCGGCCACCCTGCAACGTCCGCGCAGTTCATGTTTCTCGGGTTGGCGCGAGATGGTCCGCAACGCAACCACGGTTTCTTCCCGCGGCGACCTGGCGCGAGCAGCTCAGCGGCCTTGGGCATTTGTCGCTTGACCATTTCTCCTCCAGATGTCGTGATCAGAAAAGGGAACGAGAGAGCGACTTCAGCGGGGCGGAAGGTCGGCGCCAGGGTGGTAGGTGCTGGTGCGCACCGTCGCGCGAAGTTCGGCCCGCAGCGACCACAGGTCGCCGGTCAGCGCGCCGTGGGTGCGGGCCTGGACGAGCAGGTTGCCGAGCGCGGTGGCCTCGACCGGACCGGCGACGACCGGCCGGCCGGCGGCGTCGGCGACGAGTTGGCAGAGCAGCTGGTTCTGCGAGCCGCCACCGACCATGTGGATGACGTCGACCTGCTTGCCGGAGAGTCGTTCGGCGTCGGCGATTCTCGCGGCGAACGTGGCGGCGAGGCTGTCCAGGATGCAGCGCACGATTTCGGCCGGACGTGGCGGGCAGCGCGCTGCCCGGCCGCGGCGCAGGCTGCGGCGATCCGGTGACGGCATGTCCCCGGGCGGCAGGAACGCGGGGTCGTCGGGGTCGAAGGTCGGCCCACCGGCGGGGAGTTCGCCGGCCGCGGCGATGAGCGTCGGTCAGGTCGGTGGCACGGCCCTGCAGTTCCAGGTGCGCATGCGTCTCGGACAGCAGCCACAGCCCCATGACGTTCCGCAGGTACCGGATGGTGCCGTCGACGCCGCGTTCGTTGGTGAAGTTCGCCGCCCTGCTCGTCTTCGGTCAGCACCGGGTGGTCGAGTTCGACGCCGACCAGACCCCAGGTGCCGCAGGAGATGTAGGCGAAGTTCGGGTGTCTGCGCCGGGACTCCGACGATCGGCGGACGCGGTGTCGTGGGAGCCGACGGTGGTCACCGGCACCGGCCGGTCCAGGCCGAGCTGCGGCCTGGACCTGCGGCGGTCAGTTCGCCGACGACGGTGCCCGGGGGCACCACGGGCGGCAGCAAGCCGGTCGGCAGGCCGAGGGTGTCGATCAGGTCGGTGGACCACTGCCCGGTGCGGGCGTCGAGCAGGCCGGTGGTGGAGGCGTTGGTGTCCTCGGTGACCCGCTGCCCGGTGAGCCAGTAGCCCAGCAGGTCCGGGATCAGCAGCGCCTGCACCCCGGGTTCGTGGATCCGCGGGTCGGCGGCGAACTGGTACAGCGTGTTGAACGGCAGGTGCTGCAGACCGTTGATGCCGTAGAGCTTTTCGGCCGGGGCGGCGGCGTGCACGGTGTCGATGACGCCGGCGGTGCGGTCGTCGCGGTAGTGCCGCGGGTTGCCGAGCAGCGACCCGGCGGCGTCGACCAGTCCGTAGTCCACCGCCCAGGAATCGATCGCCGATGCCCCGCGATGCCGCCGTCGTCGACGGGCGGCGTCCCGCAGCCCGGCCAGGATGTCCTGGTACAGGCCGAGGATGTCCCAGTACAGGCCGTCGGGCAGCGTCGACCGGGCCGTTGCGGAACCGGCGGACCTCGGTCATCTCCAGGACGCCGGGGCCGACCCGGCCGTGGATGACCCGGCCGCTGGAGGCGCCGAGATCGACCGCGCCAGGCTGATCGCGCCTGACCCGGTGCCCGCCGCGTCGGCGGTCATCGCAGGAACGCGGCGGCGACGCCGGAGTCGACGGGGATGTGCAGCCCGGTGGTCTGCGACAGGTCACCGGCGGTGAGGGCGTAGACGGCGTCGCCGATGTGGTCGGGGAGGACCTCCTTGCCGAGCAGGGTGCGCTTGGCGTAGTAGGCGCCGAGGTCTTCTTCCTTGACCCCGTAGACGGCGGCCCGGGAGGCGCCCCAGCCGGCGGCGAAGATCCCGGAGCCGCGGACCACCCCGTCGGGGTTGATGCCGTTGACCCGGACCCCGTACTGGCCGAGTTCGGCGGCCAGCAGCCGGACCTGGTGGGCCTGGTCGGCCTTGGTGGCGGAGTAGGCGATGTTGTTCGGGCCGGCGAACACGCTGTTCTTGGAGGAGATGTAGATGATGTCGCCGCCGAGTTTCTGCTCGATCATCACCCGGGCGGCCTCCCGGGAGACCAGGAAGGAGCCCTTGGCCATCACGTTGTGCTGCAGATCCCAGTCCTTGACGGTGGTTTCCAGCAGCGGCTTGGACAGCGACAGGCCGGCGTTGTTGACCACCAGGTCGACCCCGCCGAACGCCAGCGCCGCGGCGGCGAACATGTCCGCGACCGCGCTGCTCGTCGGAGACGTCGGCCCTGACGGCGACGGCGACGTCGCGGCCGCCGAGTTCGTCGGCGACGTGCTGGGCGCTGTCCAGGTTCAGGTCGGCGATGACGACGCAGCCGCCCTCGGCGGCGATCCGGGTGGCGATGGCCTTCCCGATCCCGGAGCCGGCGCCGGTGACCAGCGCGACCCGGGTGGCCAGCGCCTTCGGTTTCGGCATCCGTTGCAGCTTGGCCTCTTCCAGCGCCCAGTACTCGATGGCGAACTTCTCCGCCTCGCTGATCGGCTGCGTAGGTGGAGACGGATTCGGCGCCGCGCATCACGTTGATCGCGTTGACGTAGAACTCGCCGGCGACCCTGGCGGTCTGCTTGTCCTTGCCGAAGGAGAACATCCCCACCCCGGGGACCAGCACGATCGCCGGGTCCGCGCCCCGGATGGCCGGGCGAGTCGGGGCGTCGCGTTGCGGTCGTAGTAGCCCTGGTAGTCGGTGCGGTACGCCTCGTGCAGCTCGGCCAGCCGGGCCAGGATCTCCTCCACCGATCGCGGTGGACGGGCAGGTCGACCACCAGCGGTTTGACCTTGGTCCGCAGGAAGTGATCCGGGCAGGACGTGCCCAGCTCGGCCAGCGCGGCGAGCTTCTCCCGGGACAGGAATTCCAGCACCACGTCGGAGTCGGTGTAGTGCCCGACCTGCGGCCGGTCGGCGGAGGCGATGCCGCGGATGGTCGGGGCCAGATCGCGGCGGCCTTCGCCCGCCGCTCCGCCTCCGGCAGCGCCTCGTAACCCGGGACCACCGCGCCGAACGGTTCGGCGGTGCCGTTGTCGGCCAGGAACTGCTCCGCGGTGCGGATGATCTCCAGCGAGTTCTGCTTCGGCCTGCTCGCTGGTGTCGCCCCAGGCGGTGATGCCGTGCCCGCCCAGGATGCAGCCGATGGCCTGCGGGTTCGCCGCCTTGATCGCGGCGATGTCCAGCCCGAGCTGGAAACCGGGGCGCCGCCACGGCACCCACACCACCCGGTCACCGAACGCCTTGCGGGTCAGCTCTTCCCCGTCGACGGCGGTGGCCAGGGCGATCCCGGAATCCGGGTGCAGGTGATCCACGTGCGCGGCGTCGACCAGGCCGTGCATCGCGGTGTCGATGCTCGGGGCGGCGCCGCCCTTGCCGTGCAGGCAGTAGTCGAACGCCGCGACCATCTCGTCCTCCCGGTCCACCCCGGGGTACACGTCGACCAGGGAGCGCAGCCGGTCCAGCCGCAGCACCGCCAGGTTCTTCGCGGTCAGGGTGCCGAGGTCACCGCCGGAACCCTTGACCCACAACAGCTCCACCGGTTGCCCGGTGACCGGGTCGGTCTCGGTGCCCTTCGCGGAGGTGTTCCCGCCGGCGTAGTTGGTGTTCCGCGGGTCGGCGCCCAGCCGGTTGGACCGGGCGATCAGGTCGCTGCGGTGGTGGTGGTCTCGCTCATGAAAGGTCATCTCCTGCGTCGTCGAAGGGGGTCGCGATCGGTACGGAATCGGGTAGCGGAGGTCGACGGAACGGGCGCGCCGGTCGCACGGTCCGTCGGGTGCTGGCGCGGTCAGGCGCCCCAGCTGGCCTGGGTGCCGCCGACCCGGTCGGCGGCGACCTTCGCGGCGTACCCGGAGTCGGCGAACGCCTGCAGCGGATCCCGCGGCAGGCCGAGGTTCTCCCGCCGGTCGGCGAGGATGCCGCGGACATCGGTCTCGTAGGCGTCCATCAGCACCCCGTGCGCGCCGAGGATGTCCCCGGCCTGCTGCGCGGCCTGCAGGGCGTCCTGGTCGACCAGCAGCGCCTTCGCGGTGGCCGCCTGCACGTTCATCACCGACCGGATCTGCCCGGGGATCTTCTCCTCGATGTTGTGGCACTGGTCGAGCATGAAGTTCACCCCCGAACCCGGGCAGGTGCGCCTTGGCCTCGATGATCTCGAACATGATCCGGAACAACTGGAACGGGTCGGCGGACCCGACGATCAGGTCGTCATCGGCGTTGTACCGGGAGTTGAAATCGAACGCGCCCAACCGGTTCTGCCGGACCAGCTGCATCACGATGAACTCGATGTTCGTGGACTGCGCGTGGTGCCCGGTGTCCAGGATGACCTTCGCCCGCTCGCCCAGCGCCAGGCAGTGCAGCAGCGAGGTGCCCCAGTCCGGGACGTCCATCGTGTAGAAGTACGGCTCGAAGATCTTGTACTCCAACAACAATCGCTGATCGTCGTCCATCGCCGCGTAGATCTCCGCCAGCGATTCGGCGAGCCGGTCCTGCCGGCCGCCCAACGAATCCTGCCCGGCGTAGTTGGTGCCGTCCGGCAACCAGATCTTCAGATCCTTCGACCCGGTGGCCCGCATGACGTCCAGGCATTCCAGATGATGCGCGATCGGCCTTCGCCCGGATCTTCGGGTCCTTGTTCGTCAACGACCCCAGCCGGTAGTCGTCGTCCTGGAACAGGTTGGAGTTCACCGACCCGATCGACACGCCCAATTCCTTGGCGTGGGCGGTCAGCGCGCGCGTAGTCGTCGACCTTGTCCCACGGGATGTGGATCGACACCTTCGGGGCCAGCCCGGTCAGCGCGTTCACCTGGGCGGCGTCGGCGATCTTCTCCCACGGATCCCGCGGGGTCCCCGGGGTGGTGAACACCTTGAACCGGGTGCCGGAATTCCCGTACGCCCAGCTGCGGCACCTCGATGCCGAAGTCGTCGAGATCGGACAGGGCAGCGTGGGTGTCGGTCATGGGTGGACGTCCTCGTCTCGATGGGCAAGCTAGCTGACTATGTCATGAAATGCCAGTTATAGATACGTTTCAGTTGACGTGGACTTGAGGTGGACCAACAGTGGCCAGATAGAGCCACTGAGCTGGGTCAAGATCATCGGCTAGGGTCAGCGCGGTCATTAGGTAAAGTAGAAAGGCTCAGAAATGGGTGCGCGGGTCGCGGAGGCTGCGAAGGGTTCTATCGAAAGATGGGACCCGCCCTGAGCCGGATCGGAAGCGTGCTGTCGAGCAGTGGTGGCGTTCATCTCCTCGTTGGATGCGAATAGTTGGACTCTTCGAAGAGTACCCATTAAACGTTTCAGCCGTCAACTCCTGAAGCCTGCGAAGACGGCTCACTAGCGCTCTGAACTGGAGCAATGTTGTACCTCGATCCGCAGAGCCCGCCACTGAAAACGACTCATAGTGAAGTACGATTGTCATCGACGGACGTCGGATTCGGCGTCGCGGGTGGAATCGTTGCTCCAATCCAGGGTGCCCTCCCAGTCCCCGGGTACCGCGCAGACGAGGGCGCCCATCTTCGCCCCGCTCGTCAGGCACGTTTCGATGGGTTCCTTGTTGGCGAGTTCCGCCAGGAACCCGCCGACGAACGCGTCTCCGGCGCCGACCGGGTCGACAGGGTCGATGGGGACGATGGGGTGGGTGTAGATGGTTCCGTCCGCGAGCGCCAAGGCGCCCAGGGAGCCGAGTTTGATGACGGCGATGCGTGGCCCCAGTTCGCAGACCTGTGTGCGAGTTGGGTGGCGGCCTGCCATGGGTCGTCGATGTTGGCGGTGTCGAGGCTCGCCGGAGAGCAGGAGCGCGGCTTCTTCGGGCCCGGCGAAGAGCATGTCGGCCGCACTGGCGAGTTCCCGGAGAACCGGGGTGGCGGCGGCCGCGCGGCCAGAGAGTCGCCCGGTAGTTGACGTCGAAGGAGATCCTGGCCCCTCCGCGACGGGCCACCGCGATTGCGTGATGCAGCGCCGCCCGGGCGGTGTCACCCAGTGCTGCGGTGATGCCGGTCAGATGAACGATGTCCGCATCTGCGATGACGTCCTGATCCAGGTCATCGGGTTCGAGCCGCGACCCGGCGCTGTGTTTGCGGTAGTAGCGCACATGGGTGGGCTTGCCGCGTCGGTGTTCCTTGACCATCAAGCCGGTGGGTGCCTCCGGGTCTCGAGGCGCGTGGACGTTGACTCCTTGCCCGCGAAGCTCGCGCACCACCAGGCTGCCGAGATCGTCATCGCCGAGTCGGCCGATCCAGGTCGTCGACGCCCCCAACCGGGTGGCGGCGATCGCGACGTTCGATTCCGCCCCGCCGATGGTGAGCGACGGGGCCGAGCCGGGTCGGAGCAGGCAATGGTCGGGGGTGCCAGCAGTGCCATGGTCTCTCCGATGGTGACAATGCCGGCCGCACGCTGGGCTCCTCAACGCTCGTGCGGCCGTCGGGCGGTCGCGATGGGAATCCTCGAAAACGCAGCATGATCCCGCTGCAAGGGTGGCTATCTCACCGCCGTGCTATTTCACCGCAGCGCTATTTCACCGCAGCGCTATTTCACCGCAGCGAGACCACGGGGGCGGCGTCCATGTCGTCGAACGATTGGTTCTCCCCGGCCATGGCCCACACGAACGAGTAGTGCGCGGTGCCGACGCCGGAGTGGATCGACCAGGACGGCGAGATGACCGCCTGCCGGTCGGCCACCACCAGGTGGCGGGTCTCGGTGGGCTCGCCGAGCAGGTGGATCACCCGGGCATCGTCGGGTACATCGAAGTACAGGTAGCATTCCGTGCGCCGGTCGTGGGTGTGCGCCGGCATGGTGTTCCACATCGACCCCGGGTGCAGCTCGGTCACACCCATCATGATCTGGCAGGAGCGGATCCCTTTCGGGTGGATGTACTGGTTCAGGGTCCGACGATTGCTGGTCAGCTGGTCACCCAGCTCCAGAGCGTTGCCCTCCCCCTCGAGCACCAGCTGCGTCGGGTAGGTGGTGTGCGCCGGGGCGCTGAACAGGTAGAACTCTGCGCCAGGGCCGTCCTGGTCGTCCGCGGCGTTGGCGAAGACCACGTCCCGGGTGCCGCGGCCGACGTACAGGCACGCACCGTTCGGCAGGGTGTACGTCTCGCCGCCGGCGGTGACCGTGCCGGTGCCGCCGACGTTCACGATGCCCAGTTCGCGGTTGGCCAGGAAGAACTCCGCGCGCAGCTCGTCGAACGTGGGCAGCGGCAGCGGTTCGCCGGCGGGCGCCGCGCCGCCGAGCACGACCCGGTCGTGGTGGGTGTAGCAGGCGGTGATTTCACCGGGCACGAAGAGGTTCTCGACGAGGTACTGCGCACGCAGGGCGGCGGTGTCGAAGGTGGTGAGCTGTTGCGGGCTGGTCGCATAACGATGGTCCATGAGGGTCTCCAGTTTGCCGGGTGGTGAGGCGGTTGGGTCGGCGGTTGGTCAGCGGACCAGCCAGCCGCCGTCGACGGGGATGATCGCGCCGTTGAGGTAGTTCGAGGCCGGTGAGGCCAGGAACACGAACGGGCCCTGCAGGTCGGCCGGGGTGCCCCAGCGGCCGGCCGGGATGCGGTCCAGGATGGCCTTCTCGCGGGCCTCGTCGGAGCGGATCTGTGCGGTGTTGTCGGTCGCCATGTATCCGGGGGCGATGGCGTTGACGTTGACGCCGTGGGCGGCCAACTCGTTGGCGAACGCCTTCGTGAGTCCGGCGACGGCGTGCTTGCTCGCCGCGTACCCGGGGACCAGGATCCCGCCCTGGAACGAGAGCATCGAGGCGATGTTGATGATCTTTCCGCTGCCCTGGGCCACGAAGCGTTTGGCGGCGGCCTGCGACAGGTGGAAGACGGCGTCCAGGTTGATCGCCAGCACGTCGTCCCAGTCCGCGGCCTGATGTTCCAGCAACGGTGCGCGCCGGATGATCCCGGCATTGTTGACCAGGATGTCGACGCGCCCGAGCGTGTCCACGACGGACTGGATCGCCTCGTCGAGCTGGGTGGGGGTCGCGTGGATCAGGTCGAGCTCGATGGGATGCACCCGGCGGTCGAGATCCTTGACCCGCTGGGCGGTCTGGGTCGCCGCGCTCCGGTCGATCAGCGCGAGGTCGGCTCCCGCCTCCGCCAAGGCAACCGCCGCGCTCTGGCCCAACCCGCGCGACGAGCCGGTGACCACGGCGACCTTGCCGTCGAGGCGAAATGATTCGAGAATCACTGGTTTCTCCTAGAAACGAATGCTGTCGCGAGTCCCACGTCGGGACACCCGGTGACTGGTCGATGGGTGGTCGACGGGATCAGTAGTAGGTGCGGCAGTACTCGGCCAGGCACAGGATCGCCATGGCCTGTCCGTAGGGCATCGATGTCAGCGGGATCTCCCGGTAGAAGTCCAGGTCCGATCCCATGCCGGTGCCGAACGAGACCTGCTGCAGCTCACCATCTTCGGAAACGTTCGCGATGATCGCCTTGACCGCCCTCTCCGCCGTCGCGGCGTAGCGGGCATCGAGATAGCCCTTGCGGACCGCCTTGAGGATTCCGTAGGCGATCCCGGCGGTCGCCGAGGCCTCGAGGTAGGACGTCGGATCGTCGAGCAGCGTGTGCCACAACCCCGACTCGTCCTGCAGTTGCGCGAGGGTCTCGACCTGGGCGTCGAGCACTTCGATCAGGTACCGGCGCACCGGGTCGTCGTCCGGCAGGTCCACGAGCTCGAGGAAATCGGGGATCACCATCGTCACCCAGGAATTCCCGCGGGCCCACCGTGCCTTGGCGAAGTGATGGTGGCCCTCGAACGACCAGCCGTGGAACCACAGCCCGGTCTCGCGATCCATCAGGTAGGTCACGTGGGTCAGGAACTGGAACGTCGCTTCGCGCACGTAGTGCGGCCGGTCCAGCACCAGGCCGATCTTGGTCAGCGGCAGCACCGTCATCATGAGGGTGTCGTCCCACATCTGGTGGTGATTCTCCTCGGCGAGCGTGACGTGCTGCATGCCGCCGTGCGGGGTGCGAGGCATGCTGCGCATCGCCCACTCGGCCCAGGTGTCGAGCCACGGCACCATGGTGCGGTCGCCGGTCTCCTCGTACCGGCAGGCCAGGGTGAGGAACGGGGCCATCGTGTTGACGTTCTTCGTGGTGCCCTCGGCCAGCCGCGCGGCGAACCAGGAGTCGATGATGTCGCGCATCGCCTGGTCGCCGGTCTGGTTGTAGTACTGCCACATCCCGTAAAGACCGACGCCGTGGGTCCATTCCCACCCGGCCCAACCCTTGGTGTCGATGACCCGCCCGTCGTCCAGGCGGAGCAGGAACTCGCCGGTGGTGTCCTCGATCGAGACCAGGTTGGTGGTCAGGCGCCGGATGAGCTCTCGGATGTCAGTCCTCGAGACGAACCGTTCCGGGGCCCGAAGCAGCGGGCTGTGCTTCACCGGCCACACCTTCGGCGTTGCTGTCGTGTCTACAGGCATCGATCTTCCTTGATCTTGTTGGTGGTGAGTTGATACTGCGCATTGCACACCTCGAAGCGCCTTCGCAGCGAACCGGTCATTGCGGCGCCTGCAAGGCTCGTGACCGGTGCCAGGTGTCCCTTGGAACTGTCAGGCCGGGTTCGTCGTCGGCCCGGGTCGACCGGGAGACCTGCGGCACGGAGTTGGTCGTTGAGGTTGAACACCTCGGGGACGTAGGTGAACCCTTCGTCCGGGTTGCCGTCGCCGGCGAACAGTTCGGCCATCTCGGCCTGCCACCGCGCGTTGATGTCGGTCGCCGCCATCCGCGCCTGTGCCAGGTCCTTGTCGTCGGCCTCGAAGTAGCCGATGAGCAGGCCGGTCTCGGCGAGGAACAGCGAGTAGTTGCGCCAGCCCGAGTCACGCAGTGCCGTCAACATCTCCGGCCAGACCGCGGCGTGCCGCTCGCGGTACCGGTCCAGGTGCCGGGGATCGACCCGAGAAGTGAAGCAGTAGCGCATCATCGCGGCCTTTCGGATGCTGGATCGTAGGTTTCACGATGCCGACGCATCGCGCAGGTCGGCTGCGGCCGGGCACCAACCTATCGGTGCCCGGCCTGGCGCTCACGGTTGGTGCCGCCGATCAGTGCTGGACGAGTGCTCGAGGATCGGGTCCCGCTGGCCGAGGTCCGCGAGCGCCGTGCCCTTGGTCTCCGGGGTGAAGTAGGCGGCAGCCGCGGCGACGAGTGCGATGCCGAAGGTGACCAGGCCGATCACCAGCGGCACGTTCGTCGACCCGGGGGGAGCGATGGCCGTGAACAGGGTCGGGAAGAGCGACGCGATCGCCAGGCCGACGTTCTGCGACACCGCGAACCCGGTGACCCGCATGCGCATCGGGAACTGCTCCTGGAAGAAGGTCGCGAAGGTGGCGTTCCACATCTGGAACAGCAGGCCCTGGACCAGGACGACCATGAGAATGACCAGGAACAGGTTCTTCTGCTCGACCGTGTACAGGTAGAGGCCGGAGAGCAGGCCGCCGCCGAGTCCGCCGAAGATCATCAACGAGCGGCGGCCGATCCGGTCGGAGAGCGCGCCGAAGAGCGGGATGGTCATCACCGCGACGATGTTGGCAATCAGCGTCACCCAGAGCATGTCGCTGGTGGTGAAGCCGATGCCGTAGCCCTTGGCGGTCCCGTAGGACACACCGAAGACGAGCGTCGCCGAGCCGATCACGTTGGTGAAGGTCATCAGAATGCACCTGAGGGTTCCCCACGGGTGGGTGCGCAGCAGGTCGATGAACGGCAGCTTGCGCTTGGCCGCGGTGTCCGCCTGCGCGGCGAAGGCCGGCGGCTCCTGCACCCGGCGGCGGATGATGTAGCCGGCCAGGATGACGAAGGCGCTGAGCAGGAACGGGATGCGCCAGCCCCAGGTCTGGAACGCTTCGGCGGGCAGGAACGCGGCGAGGGGAAGCAGCGCGGCGGTGGCCAGGATCGAGCCGGCCTGGGTGCCCTGCAGGCTGAAGCTCGCGAAGAACCCGCGCCTGGCGTCCGGGGAGTGCTCCACGATCATGGCGCTGGCGCCGCCGAGCTCGCCGGCCACGGCGAAGCCCTGGACCACGCGGAGCACGACGAGCAGAATCGGCGCGAGGGCGCCGACCTGCGCGTAGGTGGGCAGCACGCCGACCAGGAACGTCGAGATGCCCATCAGGAACATCGCGAAGACCAGGACGTTCTTGCGTCCGTGCCGGTCACCCTAGGCGCCCAGCACGACCGCGCCGATGGGCCGGGCGAAATACCCGACCGCGTAGGTCGCGAGCGAGCCGATGAGAGCGAGGGTCGCGTTACCCGACGGGAAGAAGACCGTCGGGAACACCAGGGCCGCGGACAGCGAGTACAGCGCGAAGTCGTAGTACTCGAGTGCGCTGCCGATCCAGCCGCTGAGCGCGGCCTTCTTCGGGTCGCGGCGCCCGACTTCCTGGGCCCGGGAACTGATGCTGCAGTGCTCATGTGCACATCTCCTTCGTCGACGGTGACAGGGGCCGGGACGGTCCCCTCCGGGATGGGGCAATTCGCGTGGCTGACGTTGGTCGACCTTGGCGGGTCGCGGAGGTGGCGACGGCCAGCGGGTCAGTGAGTAACCATAATTGATCGTTTCAATCACGTCAAGCATCCGTTTTTCGCCGATGGTCCGGCAGATGAGTGGCCGACTACAAAGGCCTTGCCTAGCTGCAACGATGGCCCGTGACCAGCGACGTGTTGACCGTTCCTATAGCCTGTGCAACGATTGAAACCATCAAGACCTGCCCCATGCCAGTAGGTCACGCTTCGGTGGCGAAGGTGCGCCGAAAGCAGGCGATGGCCACCGGCCGCAGCGGGATCCTGCTGCGCGTGCATGATCCACAGCTGCGACCGTCGGACGGCCGCACAAGCGTCGAGGAGCCCAGCATGCGGTCCAGCATTGTCACCATCGGAGAAACCATGGCACTGCTCGGGGACCCCAGACCATTGCCTGCTCCGGCCCGGCTCGGCCCCGTCGCTCACCATCGGTGGGGCGGAATCGAACGTCGCGATCGCCGCCACCCGGCTGGGCGCGCGAACGACGTGGATCGGCCGAGTCGGCGATGACGATCTCGGCAGCCTGGTGGTGCGGGAGCTTCACGGGCAGGGAGTGAACGTCCATGCGCGTCGAGATCCCGAGGCGCCCACCGGCCTGATGGTCAAGGAACACCGACGCGGCAAACCCACCCATGTGCGCTACTACCGCAAATACAGCGCCGGGTCGCGCCTCGGACCAGATGACCTGGGCCAGGACCTACTCGCGATGCGGACATCGTTCATCTGACCGGCATCACCGCAGCACTCGGCGACTCGGCGACGGCGGCGCTCCGTCACGCCATCGCGGTGGCGCGCGGCGGAGGGGCCACGATTTCCTTCGACGTCAACTACCGCGCGACTCTGTGGCCCGCGGCCGTCGCCGCGCCAGTCCTGCAGGAGTTCGCCAGTGCGGCCGACATTCTCTTCGCTGGGCCGGAAGAGGCCGCGCTACTCCTACCCGGCGGCGCAGACACCGCCGAGATCGATGACCCATGGCATGCCGCAACGGTACTCGCACAACAGGTTTGCGCGCTCGGGCCACGAATCGCCGTGATCAAACTCGGATCGCTGGGCGCCCTGGCGCTCGCCGACGGAATTGTCCACCAGCACCCCATCGTCCCGATCCAACCGGTCGATCCGGTCGGCGCCGGCGATGCGTTCGTCGGTGCATTCCTGGCCGAGTTCGCCAACGGGAATCCCATCGAAACGTGCCTGACGAGCGGGGCCAGGATGGGCGCGCTCGTCTGTGCGGTGCCCGGGGACTGGGAGGGCACCCTGGATTGGAGCGACGATTCCACCAGCGACGCCGAGGCCGACGTCCGTCGATGAGAACGGGTTCCGCACAGCGCGTTCCGGCCGGCGACCTCGGCCGGAGCGCAGCACAGTTCCGGCCGGTCCCAACGACGGGCACCGGCGCCGCAACGATTCCTCCATCGTGCCAGGCACTTTGCCGGCCGCGGATGGACCACCTCGATCACCGAATTCGCGGTTGGCCGGGCAGCAGGCGGCATCGTCCGCGAAGCGCCATCACTCGATCAAGGATCAGTCACCGCTGACCGGAATCGCCGGATGGATGCGGGTGACGGGCCATGTGGTCAGGGCCGGATGTTTTGATCGAGGACTGCCGGTATCCGACTCGGAATGGGTCGCGAGGGCGATTATCAGTGTGCGACAGCCGATACCGGCGTGCTGCCGGATGCGAGTGCGACGCAGCGAGGGGCCGTCCGCAGCCCGGCAGACCCAGGACGGATGCTTGGCCCTGACCTCTAGGGACGCAGCGCCGTCGCGAGGTGGACTGCCTGCTCGACCAACTCGGCGACCCGCGCGGTATCACCGAGCGCGTCGCGCGGCACCATCCAAGAACCGCCAACGGCGCGCACCGCGGGCAGGCCGAGGTAGTCGGCCAAGTTGTCGGGGCCGATGCCGCCCGTCGGCATGAACCCAACCTCGGTGAATGGCGCCGACAGCGCCCGGACGGCGGCTGCCCCGCCGGAGCTCTCCGCCGGGAAGAACTTGACGGTGGATGCACCACCCAGGCCAGCCGCACCTCATGCGGCGAGGGCCAAGTGCCGAGGTGGGCAGATAGCGCATCCGGCCCGTAAAGGCGACACGCTGGCCCGTCTGCTCATCGGTGATGAGGCTTAGCGGCACATAGACCACTTTCTGGCTGCCGTTTTGTGTAACATTGTTGACGGCAATATTGTACGGCGTCAGATCGCTCTGTGGCGGCAGGTTGGCGCCATTGGCCGGCATGCGGATCTCCAACATCGGGATCAGCTTCATGTCGCCATACGCCTCATTGGCGGCGGCGGTGCGTCCTTGAGCCGCGGCCAGGTCGGCGTAGGTCATGCCATCGATATCCTGCACTTGCCCCTGGTTGTCATTGCGCGGCCAATCCAGCACATTGAAGGCAAAGGCGAGATGCGATGGATCGGTGGGGCGCAGTTGGAAATCGACAAAGGTGGGCATGCCAGCGGTCAGATTGCTGATCGTCAGCTTGAAGGGATCGGCGTCACTGACCGTGCTGGTCCCTTTGGTGAACGGCGAGAGGTCCAGGCGGTCGGGGATGCCGTCATTGTCGTTGTCGGGGTCAAACAGGTCGGGAATGCCATCGTTGTCCGTGTCTAGCGGCGTGGCGCGTAGGGTGCCGTCCGCATTGCGGCCCCACTCGGTTTCATCGGGGATGCCGTCATCATTGCTGTCCAGCGCCTGGGGATCGGTGTACCAGGTTTTGCCGGCATAGCTAAAGCCCCGCACCTCGACATTGTCCGGGAGGCCATCGCCATCGGTGTCGGACATCACCGCGCTCGTGCCGACGCGCTCTTCGACAAAGTCGCTCAGGCCATCGGCATCGGTGTCCACGCCGTTGTCCTGCGTGATGACAGTGGTGGCTGCCAGCGGCGCGGCCTGGAGATGAGAGATTGGCGACCGGAGATTAGCTTCTAGGCTGCTGGTCTCTGGTCTCTGATCTCTGATCTTCAGTCTCTTCCAGCGGATTTGCGTGTGGGTTGAACTCGACCTTCCCCAACCGCTCTTTCATATCCTTGTCGGTGGTGGCGGCGGCTTGTTGTTCCTGGCGGGCGGCGGCCTTAACGGCCTGAGTGGCGAAGAAAGCGTCGATGCGCAGGGTCTGCAAGAGCGGGCCGACCACCAGACTGGTGATGACCACCGTGGCCAGGGCTGCTTGCATCACACGCTTGCGCCCGTAAGCGCAGGATCAGCACAGCACAAGGCGAGCACGGGAAGCAGGGCCAGCAGCGTACTCAAGTCTTGCAGCCGCACGCCTAGCCAGGCCATCCACGCGATCAGCCCTTCACCACGGCTGGCAACCGGCTCGACATCTGCGCCATAGTGCGAAAAGTCAGTCACAATCTGGGCGCTGATCGCGTCATTTTGCTGTTCGGGAAACTGGAGATTCAAAATCTGGCGCAAGGGCAGTCCGGCTTCGCCCACCCACAACTCGCCGTCACCCGTCATCTGGCTAAACGAACTCGGTGTATTCAGCGTGACGCCGGGCGGCAGTTCGCCCTTGGCGCGCAGCGCCTCTTCCATACGCCCACGCAGATAGTTGGCAAAGGTGGGGCCATCCAGCGTGAAGCTGTAGCGGGTGAAGCGGACACCGCCGCGCTGCTCCGAGGGATGGGCTTGCACATTGCGCACCGCCTGGAGATAGGCCAGAAAATCACCCTGCGGCGCAATCGCTTCGAGCATCCCCTCGCTTTCCTGCCACTGCCCGCCTTTCTGGCGCACATAGCTCTTGCCGTTTTCGATCTTGATGGCCACGCCGTCGTCGCTTTGCACCACGCTGCCCCCATCGGACCACAGCCGCAACTCCAGCTTCTGCTGCTGCAAGTTGCTCTGCCCTTCGAGGTGCAACTGCTCCGTGCGGCTGCTGCGCCCAACGTTGGTCACTTTGGCGACGGGAATGGTCACCTGCTTCACATCACTGGTAAAACGATACGAGCCGGCGCCTGGGCCTTTTCCCAGGCCGCGGTCACCGGGTCTGGGTTGACGGCGTGGACGATACGCGGTGCCAGGGCCAGACCGAGCGCCAACACGCCGGTCAGGATAGCTACCGCGTAGGCTAGAAAACGACGGGTTGAGAGCTGAAGCGTCATAATATTAGTACCTCCTGATTTGAATGCTGGAATTGCCACTTGCCTAGTCCGGATTGTCTCCGCGGTCTGGCGCCTGCGGAGCAGGCGCTTCTTCTGCGGTGCAACTGCGCTTGCAGAAAGTCAACCAAGTGCTCTATGCCGGCAAAGTGATGGAACTCACCCGTTGCCGTGCTTTGCATAGAGGCGCGCCATGACTGTTGTGGGCCATCCCGCCACAGCCGCAATAGATATGAGTGGTACTCGGCAGGTTGGCGCCGGGTAAAGAGCATGTCATTTCTCCCCGTATGATGGTATGGTCAGGCGTTGCCTGTTGGGTTCGGTAGAGTTGGTCACAAGGATAGCATAAGGTCCGTGACAGCCGCGTGACAAGGCGTGACAAGCATGGTAGAATCTAGCTATTCCTCTTTTCGGTGCCCCGCTAGGGCGCTCCGCAGCATAGTTGTAGGCCTGAATCGCAGCGTCCATCGTAACTACAGCATCATGTAGAACTACCCTCTGCTGAGAGTTAGGGGAATATTTAGCGCAATAACCGTCTTTATGAGGGATTGTCTATGCAACTTCGGCTGTCATTTCTAGGGACGTTTCAGGCCACCTGGGCGGACGCTGCGCTTGAGTTTGCCACCGACTCGGGCGCGTGCGCTGCTGGCCTATCTAGCAGTAGCAATATGA
>CAVXYU010000031.1:0-250734 GCA_963766015.1 uncultured Actinomycetota bacterium
AGGGAGACGTAGCTGGTGGAGACGTGGATCAGGCCCAGACCCAGCCTCTCGCGGCCGGCGCCAGGTGGGCGGGCCCGGAGGCGTTTACCGCGTAGGCGGCGTCGACGTCGTCTCGGCGGCATCGACGGCCGTGTAAGCGGCGGCATCGACCACGACCGCACGGCCGTTGACGTCATCGGTCCGGGCGCCCACCGCGACAGCGAAGGAACGGTCAGCGCCGCATCGACGGCGTCCGGGTCGGCGATGTCCAGCCGGGGTGAGTCGAAGGCCTGCGCCGGTATCCCGGTCGCCGCCGCAGCCGCAACCAGGTCGAACCCAACTGGCCGCGGGCCCCGGTGATCAGCACCGACGTCACTGTGGGGCCCCCTCGTGGGTGCGGGTGATACGTCGGTGATCGGCACAGTCAGCACTGCGGCGACGTCAGCGGTCGATCGCCGAGCGCGCCTTCAGCGGCTCCCACCAGTCCCGGTTGTCCCGGTACCAGGCGACGGTGTCGGCCAGGCCCTTGTCGAACGGCACCTGCGGCTGGTAGCCGAGCTCGTTCGAGATCTTGCTGTGGTCGACCGAGTACCGCTGGTCGTGCCCGCCGCCGCGCGGGTCGATGATCCGCTCGATGTAGGACTCGTCGCGCCCGGTGGCCTCGATCAGCTTCATCGTGAGCTCGGCATTGGTCAGTTCGGTACCGCCGCCGATGTTGTAGACCTCACCGGTCCGGCCGCCGGCCAGCACCAGCGCGATGCCGCGGCAGTGGTCGTCGACGTGCAGCCAGTCGCGGACCTGCGAGCCCTCGCCGTACAACGGCACCGTGTCACCGTCCATCAGGTTGGTGACGAACAGCGGGATGACCTTCTCCGGGAACTGGTAGGGCCCGTAGTTGTTCGAACAGCGGGTGATGGCGACCGGCACGCCGTGCGTCCTGGCGTACGCGCGGGCGATCAGGTCGGAGGACGCCTTCGACGCCGAGTACGGCGAGTTCGGCTCCAGCGGCTGCTTCTCGTCCCACGAGCCGCTCGTCGATCGACCCGTACACCTCGTCGGTGGAGACGTGCACGAACTTCGTCAGCTTGGTGTCGAGGGCGGCCTGCAGCAGGGTCTGCGTGCCCAGGACGTTGGTCAGCACGAAGTCCGCGCCGCCGAGGATCGAGCGGTCGACGTGCGACTCCGCGGCGAAGTGCACCACCGCGTCCGCCCGGCCGACGAGCTTGCTGGTCAGCTCCGCGTCGCAGATGTCGCCCTGGACGAAGTCGTAACGATCGGAGTCCTCGACCTCCCGCAGGTTGGCCAGGTTCCCGGCGTAGGTCAATTTGTCCAGCACAGTGACCTCGGCGCCCTCCAGCCCCGGGAAGTCGTCGGCCAGTAGGTGTCGGGTGAAGACCGACCCGATGAACCCGGCACCGCCGGTCACGAGAATGCGCATGGGAAGCCATTGTGCCGTACCGGAACCTGTTCTCTTGCATTGGTCAGCTGCCGGAAAGGGGGTACACGCCGTCACTTTGTCACCGGATCGGCGGACCCTCGCGGCTACCCTGGGCAGCGTTCCGGCACCCCAATGAGGGCGGCGTCGGGCGGCAGGCAACCGGGTATGTCCGAACCGCGTCTTGTGTGCGTCCTGAGTGGCAGTCGATGCGGTTCGACCGGGAACTCGGTCGGGCAGCGGCGAACTCGGTCGGCATGCCACGGACACCGGGCACGGCCGCAGATGCTGTCGGGCAACCTTGGAGGAAGGCAGCGCATGGCGAATTCGGACGTCCCGGATCCACGACGCGGACCGCGTCGCTTCGGACCGAACGCCGGCTCGCCGACCCCCGGCCGGCCCGACTTCGACGATTCGACGACCGTGTACACCCCACCGCCGTACGACGGACCGCCCGTCGAGCGGCCGCGGGCGCAACGGGCCACCCCGCCAGGGACAGCAGACGCCCACCGGCTCCTGAGCCACCCACGCCCCGTCAGCCGGCCGGCCCGGCGCCGACTGCCAAGTTCCCGTCCTACTCCGAGCCACCTGCGGGCCCGCGGGACCAGCCCGGGCCGGTGGCGCCGCCGTACAGCGGTTGGTCCGGCACCTCGGTCCCGGCCGCGTATGGTGGCGGGCCGCCCGTCGGTCCCCCACCCGGTCCGCCCGCCCCGCCGCGGCGTGGTGGACCCGGTGAACCGCGTCGGCGGACGCCCGGAGCCGTCCTCGTCAGCAGGATCGTCGCCGTCGCCCTGGCCGCCGTGGTGCTGATCGGCTGCGGCGTCGGCTGGGCGCTGACCGGCCGGTTGCAGTCCAACAGCGGGACCTCGGACGCCGCCGGAAATGCCGGCAACGGCGGGGTGATCTCCGAGGAGGGCATGACCTTCCTGCTCGTCGGCTCCGACGCCAGGACCGACGCCGACGGCAACCCGCTCAGCGCGGAGGAACTGCGTCAGGTCGGCACCGAGGACGACGGCGGCGGCATCAACACCGACACCATCATGCTGGTGCACATCCCGCAGGGCGGGGGAAAGGCGACCGCCGTCTCGCTGCCGCGGGACACCTGGATCGGCCCAGCGGTGATGGACAAGGTCGTCGGGCCGTACGCCGACGGGACCGAGGGCACCTACAGCCCGAACAAGATCAACTCCTTCTACTCGACGGCGAAGGCGTACACCGAGCAGAAGCTGGTCAGCCAGGGAGTGAGCGACCGCGCGCAGATCGAGCGGGAGTCGAACGAGGCCGGCCGGACGATGCTCATCCGGGTGGTGCAGGCCTTCACCGGGATGAAGGTCGACCACTACGCCGAGGTCAACCTGCTCGGCTTCTACCTGCTGTCCAACGCCATCGGCGGGGTGCCGGTGTGCCTGAACGCCGCTGTCAACGACCCGTGGTCCGGGGCCAATTTCGCCGCCGGCCAGCAGGAGGTCCAGGGCACGGCTGCGCTGGCCTTCGTCCGCCAGCGGCACGGCCTGCCGCAGGGCGATCTGGACCGGGTCCGCCGCCAGCAGGCGTTTCTCGCCGGTGCCGCCGACAAGATCCTGTCGGTGGGGACGTTGACCAATCCGTCGACGCTCAATGATCTGGTCGGCGCTATCGACCGGTCGGTGGTTTTCGACAAAGGTTTCTCGGTGCTCAGCTTCGCCGAGCAACTCACCAACCTCTCGTCGGGCAACATCAACTTCGAGACGCTGCCGACCACCGGACCGGAGACGTCGACCAACGCCGATGCGCTCGCCACCGATCCGGAGCAGGTCAAGTCCTTCTTCGCCGCCATTGCGGGCGGTTCCACGGCGCCGGACCCGACGACGGCTGCGGCGACCGTCGACCCGGCCTCGATCACGGTGGACGTGCAGGACGGCACCGTGGCCGATGGGGTGACCGCCCGCGCCGCGGACATCATCAACGGCGCCGGATTCGGTCTCGGCTCGCTCGGTGTGGTCCCGGGGACATCGTCGGGAAACGAGACCGCGACGACGGAGGTGCGGTACCCGGCCGACGCCCTCGGGGCGGCCCAACAGGTCAAGAAGGCCTTCGGCGTCGGCACTCTGGTGCCCGACGACGCCGTCGCCGGCGGGCATGTGCTGGTGGTGGTGGGCAAGGATCTGGACGTCCCGTCCGGGCTGCGGGCGCCAGGTGCGGCGCTGGCTCGTGGCGCCGCGCCGGCTCCGGCAGGCGTGGGTGCCGCCGCGCAGACGCCGGCTCTGCAGCAGTCCTCGACCGTCGCTGCGTGCGTGAACTGATGACGACACCGCCCCCGGCCGGCGGGATCAGCGCGGCCGTGCTGGGTCCGCTGCTGGCCGGCGACCCGCACCGGCCGCGGCTGATCTGGCACGGTGTCGGACGAACCGAACTGTCCACCGCGTCCTTGGCGAACTGGTCGGCCAAGACCGCCGGATTCCTGATCGACGAACTCGGGTCGCGCCCCGGCGACACTGTCGTCTGGCGGGTGCGGCGCTCCTGGCAGGGGGTGCCGCTGCTGCTCGGTTCCTGGTGGGCGGGCATGGTCGTCACCGACCTGTACGACCTCGCCGCGGAGTCCGAGGCCGCCGCGGCGTTCATCGACGAGAACGACGAGTCCGGCGCCGACGAGGTGATCGTCGCGTCTTCGCACCCCTTCGGGGTGGGTCGCGGCGCCCTGCCGGAGCTCTATCGGCATGTGTCGGACGCGATTCTGCCGCAGGCCGACCGGTTCATCCCGCGCCGGCCGGGTGCCGACGCGAATTCGGTCGCGGTGGTGACGAACGACGGCACCGTCACCATCTCGGAGCTGCTCGACCGCACCGCCCGGGCAGCGGAGGCGATCGGCCCGGCAGGCCGGGTGCTGAGCACCCTCGACCTGACCCTGCCCGACCGGGTGTGCAGCGCCCTGCTCGGTGCTCTCGCCGCGGACGGCTCGCTGATCCAGGTCACCCATGAGGCGGCCGCGGATGGGGACGCGCTGGCCCGGATCGCCGCCGACGAGGGCGCCACCGTCACCTTCGGTGTCGAGGTGGCCGGACTCCCCCGGCTGGCCTGACCGCCGACAGACCGCCGGGCGTCAGCGCAGCAGCGAGCGCGCCATCACCAACCGCTGGACCTGGTTGGTGCCCTCGTAGATCTGGGTGATCTTCGCGTCGCGCATCATGCGCTCCACCGGGAAGTCCCGGGTGTAGCCGGCCCCGCCGAGCAGTTGCACGGCGTCCACGGTCACCTTCATCGCAACATCGGACGCCTGGCACTTTGCTGCCGCGGACAGGAAGGTCTTGTTCGCGTCACCGCGCTCGGTGGCGGCGGCCGCCTGGTAGACCAGCGTGCGCGCCCCCTCGATCGCCATCGCCATGTCCGCGATCATGAACTGCAGGCCCTGGAACTCGGCGAGCTTCTTGCCGAACTGCTTGCGCTCCTTGACATATGCCACCGCGACATCGAGCGCACCCTGCGCAATCCCGACCGCCTGCGCGCCGATCGTCGGCCGCGTGTGGTCAAGTGTCGCCATCGCGGTGCGGAAGCCGGTGCCCGGCTCGCCGATGATGCGGTTGCCCGGAATACGGCAGTTCTCGAACAGGATCTCCCTGGTCGGCGAGCCCTTGATGCCGAGCTTGCGCTCCTTGCTGCCCACCACGAAACCCGGGTCGTCGGCGTGCACCACGAACGCCGAGATCCCGTCGGCCGGCCGTCGGGCGGAAGGATCGGTGACGGCCATGACGGTGTACCACTTGGACACCCCGCCGTTGGTGATCCAGCTCTTGGAACCGTTCAGCACCCACTCGTCGCCGTCTCGGGCCGCCTTGGTGCGCATCGCGGCAGCGTCCGACCCGGCTTCCCGCTCCGACAGGGCGTAGGAGATCATCGCCTCGCCCGATGCCACGGACGGCAGGACGAGCCGCTTGAGCTCGTCGGATCCGGACAGGATGATCGGCATCGACCCGAGCTTGTTCACGGCGGGGATCAGCGACGACGACGCGCAGACCCTGGCAACTTCTTCGATGACGATCACCGTTGCGACAGCGTCCGCGCCGGCACCGTCGTACTCCTCGGTGATGTGCACGGCCTGGAATCCGGAAGCGTTCAGCGCCTTCAGCGCTTCGACCGGGAAACGCTCGTTCTCGTCGACATCTGCTGCGTGCGGGGCGATCTCGGCCTCGGCGATCTCCCTGATCGCCTCCCGTACCGCGTGGTGATCATCGGTGAGTGTGAACAGGTTTGTCGTCACGACAGATCCTCTGGAGCTCGGGGCGGGCGAGTGTTACCCGCGAGTAACAATTCGATCGTAGCCCCGACCGCAACAGATCGGCCCGACGGAAGGCGATCAGGAATGGCTAGTGGCCGGTTCGCGCCCGCAGGCCGTCGTGCTTGGCCAGCACCGCCGCCTGCAGGTCTTCGGCGAACGCTGACAATCGCCGCGTCAGGGTCTCCCCGACCGGGTCCGGGGAGGCGGCGAGTATCCGCACGGCCAGCAGACCGGCGTTCCGGGCACCGCCGATGGAGACGCAGGCGACCGGGATCCCGGCCGGCATCTGCACGATGGACAGCAACGAGTCCATCCCGTCGAGGGTGGCCAGCGGCACCGGCACGCCGATCACCGGCAGCACGGTCGCCGAGGCGACCATCCCCGGCAGGTGGGCGGCACCGCCGGCGCCGGCGATGATCACCCGCAGGCCACGGCCGGCCGACGACGCCGCATAGTCCAGCATTCGTTGCGGTGTCCGGTGCGCCGAAACGACACCCACCTCGTACGGGACGGCGAACTCGTCCAGCAGGTCACCGGCCGCCGACATCACCGGCCAGTCGGAATCGGAACCCATGATCAGACCGACGATCGGGGCTGCCGACCCTGGGGCCGGGATCGAACCTTGTGACGTCACGGCGAGGACTCTCCCACGGTCGCCCGCTCACCAGCGCCATCCGCCACGCGGCCGGCCGGCCCCGGACCGGCCACCCCGATGCGAGCGCCACAGTGATCATCGTGTTCGCCGTCCAGCCGCGGATCACCCGGCGGGTCATCGACGGCAGGCACGAGCACCTCCGCACGGTCCGGCTCACCGTGGATGCTGTAGCCGTCCAGCCACACGCCATCGCCCAGCCAGGCCGCGGCAAGCCGGGCCTTGCGACGAAGTTCTCCCAGATCCGAGCCGATGACGTTGACGTGCCCGAGCTTGCGGCCCGGCCGGAAGGCCTTGCCGTACAGGTGCACCTTGACCTCCGGGAACCGTGCCGCCAGGTGATGGACGCGCTCATCCATGCCCATCGCCGGTCGGCCGTCCGCCGCTGGATCGCCGGTCGGCGGCTCGACCGACGACCCACCGAGCACATTGCCCATCACGGTGAACGGGGCGATCTTGTCGGTGCGGCCCAGCGGGTAGTCCAGCACCGCCCGCAGGTGCTGTTCGAATTGGCTGGTCACCGAGCCGTCCATCGTCCAGTGACCCGAGTTGTGCGGTCGCATGGCGAGTTCGTTCACCATCAGGCCGTCCGGTGCCAGCGGGGTGGGCGCAACCTGGAACAGCTCGACGGCCAGCACCCCCACCACTCCCAGGTCGGCGGCGATCCGCAGCGCGAGCCTGGAGGCCGCAGCCGCCGTGTCGTCATCCAGACCCGCGGCCGGCGCGATGACCTCGACGCAGATACCTTGCTGCTGAACGGTTTCGACCACCGGCCAGGCGGCCGCCTGGCCGAATGGCGAGCGCGCGATCACCGCCGCCAGCTCGCGCCGGAGCGGCACGAACGCCTCGAGCAGCAGGGTGCCGGAGGTCGGCAGGGACTCGGCGGACATGCTGTCCGCAGAGTCGACGACCCAGACCCCCCGGCCGTCGTAGCCACCGCGGGCGGTCTTGACGACCACCGGCCAGCCCTGGTCCGCACCGAACGCGGTGACGGCAGCACGGACGGCGTCGTCCGAACCGTCCGGCTCCACCACGACGAAGGCGGGGACCGGGATGCCGAGTTCCGCCAGCTTCGCGCGCATCAGTGACTTGTCCTGGGCGTACTGGAGCGCGTCGGCCCCCGGGTACACCGCGTGGCCCTCCGCTGCGAGCGCCCGGATGTGGTCGCCCGGCACGTGCTCGTGATCGAAGGTGACGACGTCGCAGTCCTGGGCGAATGCCCGTAGCGCCTCGAGGTCGGTGTGCTCGCCGAGCATCACGTCCGGGGTGATCAGCGCCGCACAGTCGTCCGCCGACACCGACAGCACGCGCAGCGACTGACCGAGCGGGATCGCCGCCTGATGTGTCATTCGCGCCAGTTGCCCGCCGCCCACCATTCCGACTCTGGGCATTCCAGTCCGCGGGTCCACGACGTCGAATGGTAATCGGCCCGCGGTGCCCTGCGGTCCGCCCGGCGGCCGGCTTTGGCGCCGCGGTGATCGTCCCGTTCCTGCCGGCCCGATTCGGGCGGCTCGGTGCGGAACGATCACCGCGGCGGCTACAGGCGCCCATCCCCGACGCCTGATCACCCTCCCCGGGTTCTGCCCACGGCGTCCCCTCTAACACCGTGGGAAGTCCTTTTACTGCGGCGCGGCTCTGCAGACCGCGGCTTTGTTCATGGTCAGCACTCTGCCCAGCGCCTCGTGCCGGGCACGGAGTGCCAAGAGTGCGGCCCGGGCTTTCATCGGCCGAGCTCCTGGATCAGCGCGACCCCCGGTGACTGGGTGTCCGGCAGGCTCTCGATCCAGACCCGCGGCACCGGGCCCAGGAACGGCTCGGTCTTGGCCAACCGATCGCTGATCATCCCGGCCAGCAACTGGGTCTTGCGGGCGAGCATCGGCTCGCGCTCGGTCAGGACGACGGCCATGTGGTCGGCGAGCCGCGCGAGGGTCTGCTCACCGTCGAAGACCGTCCGCATCGCATCGCCGGCGAGCAGCAGCGGCGTCACCCTGTCCCAGCCGATCCGGCCCGTCAGGTCGACGCTGACGACGACCAGCGCGTGGCTTCTGGAGACCGGCAGGCCGGCGACATCGGCGCCCCTGTACACCTCACCGAGCCGGGTTCGGAGGTAGTCCATGGAAACGAGCCCGGTCAGCGGGTCGAACACCGACGGTGTCGGCGCCATCATCCGATCGGCCCAACCCAACGACGTCGCGCGTTGCAGAACATCAGCAGCAGCACCCTGCATGACCAAGATCAGTCCGTCGATGTCCGCCAATGCCTCGCCCAGCGAGATCCCCGCGGAGGCGCGTGCGGCGCCAAGTCGTTCAGCCGCCGGCCATAGCAACTCTCCACGGACGCACGCGTCGCAGAGTGCTTCCACTGCCGGGTCGAACCAGTCCGAGGCGAAGCTCCAGCCCGCACTGCTCGACTGTTCGAACCACCGGCGCTGCAGGTCAGGGCTGGTCATCGGGGTTGTGCTCGGGATGAAGTCCATCGCCGGGAGCCTCCCCCTTCCGCAAGTCGGACAGTGCACGAACCTCTCGTGAACCCCGCGCGGGCGAGGCCACCGGCGCGTTCTTGAAGATGAGACGTCGCTCTTCCGTGTCCATCACGCGGTTGTCGAAAGAATTTCTCCGACTTTGCGTGACGGCGGCCCGCCCGACGGGGGTGGCAGCACACCATTAGGCCGTTCAGGGCATTGCGGCGAAGACTGCGGGACCAGGTGTGGGCGTCAGGTGCAGTTCGTGGTCCACAATGACCGGGGCGACGTTCGGTGACGGTGTCGCGGCGATGTGGGCACCAACGGTTGTCCCATGCCGCGAGCCACCGTTGTGGGCTGCCGTCGGCATCCGAACAGCACGTCCGGAACAGCACGTCCGAAACCGCACGTCCGGAACCGCACGACGGAAAGTAACAACACGGCTGGCGTGACGGCGCGGGGGCCGGGTCGTCAACCAAAGGGCAGAGCAGACGGCAAGAGCAGCAAGAACCGAAGGGGAGGGTGCAGTGCCGGACCAGGACGCTGACGAGTACGTCGTCAGCGACCCTGAACTGATCACCCGGGTCCGCACCGGGGACAGGGAGGCGTTCGGCGAGCTCTATCGCCGGCACTCGGGTCCGGCGACGGTGCTGTCCCGCCAGTTCGCCCGCTCCCCCTCGGAGTCCGACGACCTGGTTTCCGAATCATTCGCCCGGGTGCTGGACAACCTGCTGGCCGGCAAGGGCCCGGACACTGCGTTTCGCGCGTACCTGTTCACCACCATCCGCAACACCGCGTACGACAAGACGCGGAAGGACAAGCGGCTCCAGTTCACCGACGACATGAGCACTCATGACGTCGCCGTCCTGGGAGCCGACCCGGTGTTGGCCAGGATGGAGAACGGACTGGTCGCCACGGCGTTCGCCCAGTTGCCGGAGCGCTGGCAGGCGGTGCTGTGGCACACCCAGGTGGAGGGCGAGTCACCGGCGACGGTCGGCGCGATGCTCGGGATGGCGCCGGGCGCCGTGTCGTCGTTGGCGTTCCGGGCGCGGGAGGGACTTCGCGAGGCCTACCTGCAGGCCCACCTCGCCGAAACTGCTGCCGACCGGTGCCGGTCCACCGTCGAGCGGCTCGGCTCCTGGACCCGTGGAGGCCTGTCCAAGCGCGAAAAGGCGCAGGTCGACGCCCATCTGGAGGAATGCGATCGCTGCCGTGCACTCGGCGTCGAGCTCAACGAGGTCAACCACGGACTGCGCGGTCTGCTCGCGCCGTTGCTGCTCGGTGGGGCAGCGGCCGGCTACATCGCAACGCTCGGCCCGGTCGCCCCGCTGGCCGTGCCCGGAGCGCTGCTGGCCGGGGGTGCCGGTTCGGCGGCCACGGCGGGCGGGGCCGCAGGCGGGACATCGGCCGCCGGAGCGGGCGCCGGAGCGGCAGCGGGAACCGGGGCCGCGGCCGGTGCCGGTTCGGTCGGCGCAGCTGCAGGCGCCGGTGGAGCGGGAGCGGCAGGCGCAGCCGGTGGCGGCGCAGCCCTGGGTGCAGGTACAGCAGGAGCCGCGGCCGCCAGTGGCGTCGCGGCGTCTGCGGCCGGCACCACCGCGGCCGCAGCAGCCGCGGCGGCAACCACCGTCGGGATGTCCGCGATGGCTCACGCCTCCGGAACCGGCACAGCCGGCGGAACCGGTGCGGGCGTCGCGGCCGGCACCGGCGGAGCAGCGGGAACCGGCAGCGTCGCTGGTGGGGCCGCAGGCGTCGGTGCAGGCGCAGGGAGTGCGGGCGCGGCCGGGGTGGCCGGGGCCGGGGCGGCGCGACCGGAGTCGGCGCGACCGCGACCGGAGCCGCAGCAGCCGGCGCGGCCGCGGCCACCGGAGCGAGCGCAGTCGGCGGCGCCGCGGCCGTCGGCGGCGTAGCGGCAGCCGGTGGAGCAGCAGTCGGCGGCGCGGCCGCGGCGGGCGGTGCGGCCGTCGTCGGCGGCATGGCGGCGGCCGGTGGTGCCGCAGCACTGGGCGGCGCGGCCGCCGTGGGCGGCATCTCGGGCGTGCTGGCCGGCGTCAGCGTCGGGGGGCTGGTGGCAGCCGGTGCGGCCGTTGTCGCGGCTGGGGTCACCGCCGTCGCTCTGATCGCGAATTCTCCCTCGAACACTGTCGACGCGGCGGCCGGGCCGACCGAATCTGCCGTCGTGCAGACCACCGCAGCGGGGACGACCGGCGGCTTCTTCGACTCCACCGATCCAGCCTCGATCATCTCGATCCCGTCCGGTGACGGAACGACCAGCATTCCGACGGCCACCAGTCAGGCAGGCCTCGAGGGCCTCCCGGTGTTCACCCCCGCCCCCACCAGTGTCGAACCGACGACATCCGTGCAGGCCACCGAACCGCTGATCCCCGCGAGTCCGGTCCCGGCCGTGGAAACGCCCACTCCTGTTGCACTCGTCACCGACGTGCCTGTCACCAATGCGCCCGCCACCGATGCACCCGTCACCGGGGTGCCCAGCACCGAAGCGCCGGTCGAACCGATCCTGCCGTCGACAACGGACGCTCCCCCTCCGGCGACCAGCGAGGTACCGGTCGTGCCAACGGATCCGACGGTCGTCACCAGCCCTGATCCACCGACCGAGCCGAGCACGCCTGTTCCGCCGCCGCCGGCGAACCTTCTGCTCTCGAACGTGAACGCGTCACTGACAGCCGGTGAGGTCGGATCGGCAACGGTGACGATCACGAACACCGGCGGCCAGCCGTCAGATCCGCAGTCACTGAACCTCCGGCCGCCGGACGGCGTCGAGGTCACGGACGCCGACGTCACCCTCCAGTCCCCGGGCTTCCGACGGGCGACCGCCGGGCTGCTCAGGACCGGACCCGTCCCATGCTCAGCCGGAAGCTGCTCTGTCGACCTCCCGGCGGTACCCGACGGCGGCGCGGTCACCGTGACACTGACGATCCGCGTGCCGGTGACGGGCAGCAACGGAAACCTTGTCTTCGCCGTGGGAAGCCGCGAGACCTCGCTCCCGATCGCGGTGCCGGCCGCTCCCGCGGACGTCCGGATCTCCGGACCCAACCGCTCGGCCGCGACGGCCGGTGGTGTGGGCGGGTTCGTCGTGACCGTCCGCAACGTCGGCGGAACAGCGGCCACCGCACAGGGTGTGCGGTTCTCGATGCCGCCCGGCGTCACCGTGACGGGGATCGAGGCAGAAGGTCGGCCGACCTGTGCGGACGTCACGGACTGCACCTTGGACAGCGTGAACCCTGGCGACGCCTTCCGTTTGACCGTCCGGGTGGCGGCGGGCTTCGATGCCGCGACCGTGACCGACGGCGTCACCCTTGAGGTCGGCGGCAGCTCACTCATGTTCACTCTGCCGATCAGGCAACCCATCACGGCCCTGACGACCGGCGGAGCGGCGCTGGTCGCGGACGGCAGCCGCCAACAGCTCGAGTTGACCGCCACGACCATCGCGAACGTCAACGGTGCGCGAGTCACCTTCACCGCCCACCCGGACACCGTCACGCTCGACGGCAACGGCAACGGCAGCGGCTACGGCTGTGACGGCGACGGGCTGACCCTGACCTGCACGCTGAACGAGGGACCGATATCGCTCGGGGTGCTCGTCCCGTCCGGACTGCCGACCGGCGACCTGCCGGTGACGGCGACGGATTCCGCCGGACGGGTCATCCCGATCCTCGGCGCCGGAGATCCCGTCCGGATCGTCCAGCCCGCCAAGGTACTGGTGTCCGAGCTCGGGGTCGCCGGCCCGTTCATCGCCGGTGGGACGGGCAGGCTGACCGCCACCGTGACGAACTCCGGCGGCGTCGACGTGACGAATTTGCCCGTCGAGATCGGCCTGCCGGCCGGAGTCACCGTCGAACGGGTGGCGGCGGGCGAACGCCAGATCTGCGGCCCGGGAACCTGCGTCCTCGATGTGCTGTCGGCCGGGCAGACCGTCAGCCTCGACATCCTGGTGCGGTTGACGCCGACGGCCGAACCGGGAGCCGTCCGGCTCGCGGTCGGCGGGTCCAGCCGCGAGTTGACGGTCGCCATCGACGGCGGGCTCACCGCCCTCGTCGGGTCATCAGCGGGTCCGCTGATCGCCGACGGCGAGGCCAGGCAGGTCACCTTCCGACAGCGGACCGTCGGCGGCGACGTCGAGCCCGGGCCGGTGACGCTGACGGCCGGCGGCGAGGTCACCTTCGGTGCGGGGAACGACTGCACATCCGAAGGACCGACGGTGATCACCTGCGCTGCAGGTGCTTTCACCGTGCCCGTCATCGTGGGAGCCGGCCAGGCCGCCGGTCCGCTACCGGTGACCGTCGCTGACCACTATGGCAACAACGTCTCGCTGATCGGCGCTGATGATCGCGAGCTGTCGGTGCAGGCCAGGCCCGCGCGGCTGTCCTTCTCCGAGGTCGCCAGCGCGGCACCGGTTCCGGCCGGCGGCAGCGGAACCGTCCGTTTCTCCGTCCGCAACACCGGCGGGACGGGCTCGCTCCCGCAGGACCTCACCGTCGTTCCGCCGACCGGCCTCACGGTGACCTCGATCGCCGTGGCCGGCTCATCGGCCTGCACGGGGACGGACACCTGCACGCTGCCGACGATCGAGCCCGCCGGCTCGCTCGATGTGGAAATCCAGTTCGCCGTCTCGGCCACCGCGGGACAGGGCCCGTTGACCATCGCGATCAGCGCCGCGGATGCCGAACTCACCACCACCATCGGGGTGCGCGGCGGCATCGCATCGGTCAGTGCGCAGTACTCCGCGGCCCTCATCCCCGGCGCGACGACCATCGTTCCGGTGACCGTCGGACCGGTGGACGGGGTGACGGAGACGGGGCCGGTCACCGTCACCGCACCGGACGGCGGAATCGGCTTCGAGTCCACCCCGGGCTGCTCACCGGTACCCGCCGGAGCCCTCTGCAGCGGGTCATCGTTCGACCTGGCGATTGCGGTGCCGCTCGATCAGCGGCCCGGCGCGATCCGGTTGACCGCCACCGACGCCGGAGGACGCAGCGTCGACGTGACGGGCCCGACCGGCGGGCCGTTGCAGGTGGCGGCTCGTCGACTGACGCTGTCCGGGATCGACGTGCAGCAGCCGTACCCGTGGCTCACGGTGCTGCGGGTGGCGGTGCACAACCCGGCACCGGTCGCGTCTGCGGACATGCCGATCGACATCACGGTGAGCACGGGCGTCCGGCTGCTCGGTGTCAGGGCGAGCGGGCAGGACCTTTGCTCGCCGCTGTTGACCACGTGCCGGCTGGCACCCGTTGCCCCGGGTGGATCGACGACCGTCGACCTCCTGCTGGGCGCCTGGCAGGACACAACCGCAACCGTCGAGGTCACGATCGACGGCAGCACCCGTTCCGCGACCTTCGAAGCGCGCGGCGGCTACCGGCCGGACGGGATGCCGGCGGCCGGTACCACGGCTGAACCGGCTGCTCCCGCGCCGGGTGCGGAGCCACTCGCGAACGCTGTGCTGCTGACCGATCTGATCGAGCCCGCGATTCCTGCCCCTGACGGACTGCCGGTCGACGGAGCGCCTGATGGCGGCACCCCGTCCGACACCATTCCTGGTACGACTGATCCGGACAACTCCGTGCTGGCTGGATCGCCCGGCGACGCCACGCCGACCACGCCCGAGAACCAGCCGGCTGACGTCACGAGCAACGAGCCGGGTGCCCCGGCCGACGGCGCCGGCACGACGGACGCAAGCCCGGCTGACGCGCTCCCGACGACGACCGGTACGACGGATACGACGGATAGGACAGAGGCAACCGGCCCGGCCGCCCAGCCCACGTCGCCGGAAGACACGTCGGCGACCGATTCCGGGACCATGACAACCGCTCCCGATACCGGGACGACGACCGATGATCCGGCGAGCAGCGGGGGCGAATCCTCGACGCCCACGTCAGACCCGTCTGCGACAGCGGGCGACGTCGCCGGGACGATCGATACCCCGGGCCCGACACCGATCACGGACACCCCGGTCGAACCGACGTCGGACGAACCGACCACAGCCGAGCCGACCACAGCCGAGCCGACCACAGCCGAGCCGACGACTGCCACCGATACGGCGCCCGCGGCCGTGGCCGACCTCGTGGTGTCCGAACCGTGGGTCACCCAGCCGCTTGTGGCGGGCGCCAACCCCGGTGAGATCCGGTTCACGGTGTCCAACACCGGTGGTGGAGCCTCTGCAGAGCAGCCGCTGACCGCCGTGCTGCCGACCGGCGTCACCATGATCGACATGCACGTGGACGGCGCGGCGGGCGGGCAGACGGCCGCCACATTGCCGCCGATCGCGGCCGGCAGTGCCGTCACCGTTGTCATCACCATCGCCGTCGACAGCCAGGCCGTTCCGGGTGACGCCACGCTCTCACTGGACGGCCCTGACCTGTCCTGGAACGTGCCGATCCAGCTGCTGCCAGCGCCGACCGGCTCCACAGGCTGAGCGTCAACCGGACGACGACGCGCTCCGGGCCGCCGGGTTGCTCGGCAGAGAGTATTGCCACCCTGAACGACGTGTTACACGGGCAGCGGGCGCCGCGGCCCTAGAATCGCTCAGGTGAGTCTGATCGACACCGTCCGCCGGCACCTGCCGGTCAAGTACCGCGAGCTGGCCAAGTTCCTGGTGGTCGGTGGCACGGCCTACGTGGTGGACGTCGGGCTGTTCACAGTGCTGTCGCACACCGTGCTGTCGAACAAGGTGATCACCGCCAAGGCGATCTCCGTCATCATCGCGACGATCCTCAGCTACATCCTCAACAGGGAATGGTCGTTCAGCCGCCGCGGTGGTCGTGAGAAGCACCACGAGGCGATGCTGTTCTTCCTGGTCAACGGCATCGCCATGGCCCTGAACCTGGTGCCGCTCGCACTGTCCCAATACGTCTTCGGGTTCAACACCGAGAACTACTCCTCGCTGACCGTTTCGATCACAAACTTCATCTCGGCGAACGTCATCGGCACGATCCTGGGCATGGCGTTCCGGTTCTGGGCCTACCGCAAATGGGTGTTCCCAGAGGAACTCGCCGATCATCCCGGGTTGCTGGACGAGGCCGAGGTGCTGGCCGAGATGCACCTGGAGGCAGCGGCACGGCAGCACGGTGAACCCGGACCCGCGCACCCGCACTCGCGGCCATCCGTATCCGGGTCCGAGCCGGACGTCCCGAGCGCGGCGGTGCCGAACCCCATCGTTGCGCAACCGGTAGTCGCGCCGGCGGTCGATTTCCCGGCAGCCGTCGACCTACCGGCCAACCGCCGGAGTGCTTGACCGCGGATCGTCGTTGGGCACACCGCCCCCCGTCCCCGGCACACCGCCCCCCGGCCCCGGCACACCGCCCCCAGGCCCCGGGACACCGGGCACGCCGGCCGGCGGAACCGGCTGTGTCGTCCCCGGCCCGGTCACGTCGGAGTCGTTCCCCGCGGCTTGCGGCGGAGGCCGCTGACCGACAGCCAGGAAGATCGCGAAGATCGGCGGTGCCGCCCTGCGCAGCTCGAGTCGGCCGCCGTCCGCCTCGACGAAAGCCCTGGCCAGGCCGAGACCGATCCCGGTGGAGGACGCGGTCGACACCCCGCGATCGAAGACGTGCGCGACGAGTCCCTCCGGGATGCCGTCACCCTCATCGCTGACCTCCAGCACCACCATCGCGCCGCTGCCCCGGGCCGTCGATCGCACGGTGATCCCCACCGCGCCCGCACCGTGCAGCAGGGAGTTCTCGACCAGCACACCGATGGCCTCACGGAGCCGACCGGGTGTGGCATGCACCACGACGTCCCTGGGGCAGCGCACAGCGAGTGTCCGATTCGCTGCGGCGAGCCGCGGACCCCACTCGGCGTCGATCTCGGCCAGTTCGTCGAACAACACGACCTCACCTGCCCCTGCCGCGCGCTCGGATCGGGCGTTCGCCAGCAGGTCGTCGACCACGGCAACCAGCCGGTCCGTCTGCTCGAGCGCCTCGCCGACCTCCTCGACGACCAACGGGTCCGGGTGTTCGGCCAGCTCCTCCAGGCGCAGCCGCAGGCCCGTCAGCCGGGTCCTGAGCTGGTGCGAGATGTCGCCGGCAAGATCGCGCTCACGGGAGATCAGCGCGGCGATGTCCTGGGCCGACGAGTCGAGCACGTCCGCCACCCGGTCCAGTTCGGGAACGCCGTACCGGCGGCGGAACGTCCTGAAATCGCCCGAGCCGAGCCGGGCAGCACGCCTCGCGACGTCCGTGAGCGGGGTGACCAGCCGTCCCGCGGTCAGTAGTGCAACCCCGGTGCCGACCACAACCGACAGCAACACGGCCAGCGCGACCAGCGCGAGCGCGGTCCATTGCTCGGCTCGCAGGTAGGTCTCCGGCACCGAAAGTCGCAACGAACCTCCGCCGGCCATCGCGAACTGCTCGCTGTAGACCTCGTCGGTCTGCAGCGTGCCGATGGACTGGTCGATCCGGCCGGTCATCCTGATCTCCAGCCGGCCACCTTCCGGGACCGCCGCCGCCAGCTGGCCGAGGTCCACCTCGGAGGATCCGGACTGGTTGGCGATGGAGGCGGCGATGGACTGCAGCCTGCTGGACAGATCACGGTGCGACAGGTCGTCGACCACCCGCCAGGAGACGATCGACAGTGGCACCCCCAGCGTCAGCACCGTCGCGGCGATGACCAGCAGGATGGAGATCAGCACCCGCCTGCGCATCGATGGACCTCAGTCCGTTTCGAAGCGGAACCCGATACCACGCACTGTCGAGATGCGCTGCTCGGCGAGGTGTGCGGAACCGCCGGAGCCAGGCTCCTGACCGGAGAGTTTCCGGCGCAGCCAGGACATGTGCATGTCCAGCGTCTTCGAGGTCTTCATCGACGGGTCGTTCCACACTTCCGAAAGGATCTCCTCCCGGGTCACCACCTGACCGGCACGGCTCATCATCACGCGGAGCAGCTCGTATTCCTTGTTGGACAGGGTCACCTCGACCCCGTCCACCTCTACCCGCCGTGAGCCTGTCTCGACCCGGACGCCGCCGATGTCCATCAGGGCCGGGATCCTCCGCCGCTGCAGTGCGCGAACCCGGGCCAGCAGTTCGGCCATCCGGAAGGGCTTGGCGACATAGTCGTCGGCGCCCGCGTCGAGCCCGACCACGAAGTCTGCTTCGTCCGTCCTCGCGGTCAGCATCAGGACGGGCACATCCCGGCCCGACGATCTGATGCGCCGGCACACCTCCAACCCGTCCAGGTCCGGAAGGCCGAGGTCGAGGATGACCAGGGTGATGTCCGTGCCCGAGCCGCTGAAGGCGGCGATGGCGGCGGCCCCGGTCTGGACGGGCTGAACCCGGTAACCCTCGCGGTGCAACGCCCTGGCCAAGGGGTGCGCGATCGCCGGATCGTCCTCGACCAGCAGCACCATCGTCACGGGGACCACCTTACGGGCGGACCCGGCGCCGAGCGGCCAGCACCGAATCCCAGAGTGTTGATTACAGAAACTAGGTATAGGGTCACGTTCAGTAATCAGGACCAAGATGGGATGTTGATCATGAAGAGATCGATCCGCAGATCGCTCACCGTCCTGTTGGCTGTGACCGCTCTTCTCGCGACCTCGACGCCGGCCGGTGCGGGGACATTCACCGACGGATATGCGTTCGGCGCCGCATACCATCTCGGCGACGTGAAGAAGGGATACGTCTACACCGAGATCGGCGTCGAACTCCGCTACGACGACACGACCTTCAAATACAACGGTGCGAGCGGATTCGGAACCATTGAAAGGGGAGCCAAAGCCGTTCGCGTCCAGATCGATTTTGTCCGACTGGGTCGCGTCAATGGCGGAATTCTGGCCGAGAACAACGTCCCGGTCAATTCTGGAACGGGCACGACCGCCATTTCCTCGACAGTGAAATATACACGCGTCACGGAATCTGGTTGCACACAGCCGACGCACCTGTGGACACGCGTCGGATATTCGGTTCGCTGGTCGGACGGCGCATTGAGCAAGTGGAGCAAACTGGGACCGGCGAGCGACACGCTCGTTTGCACCGGTTGATCACACCACCGGCCTGCCGCGGGCAGCGCCGAGCAGCTGCCGGAGCGTTGACGTTTCGTGGTGGAGAGTGACCGAAGACACGCTGTTGACCGGTGACGGATCCACCTCCTGAAGGCCCCTCCGAGGACCTCGGCGGCCGGGACCGGTCTTGGTCGAGTCCCACCGGAAGGAACCGTTTCGTCGCGCGACGACCCTGCGGAGCCGGAAATTGCGGGCGACCGGATCGAGCGGATCAATGCCGGCACCGCGCGGGTTCGCCTGACGGCGCCCGGACACACAACAGCCGGCGGACCTTCCGGTCCGCCGGCTGTTGTCGCGACAGGTCAGTCCCAGTCGCTGTTCTCGTCGATCGGGATGACGTCCCGGTGGACGGTCAGGGCCCAGATCAGGTACCCGTCGAGCGCGATCGTCACGACACTCAGGACGGGGTAATAGGGCATCCAGAACACATTCAGCAGGGCACTGACTGCCAGAACGGCAACTCCAATTGCCCGCGCCCAGACAGAACCGGTAAATAGCAGGGCACCGGTGGCCGCGACGATGACAGCCCCGACCAGATGGATCCAGCCCCAGGTCGCCACATCCAGATGCACGATCCAGCCCCGCCCGACGGCGAAAATGGAGTCGGAGAACAGGGCGCTGAAACCCTGTATTGCGTGAAACAATCCGATGACGATCATGGCTACTCCGGCGGCCGTCATGCCGATGGCGGCATTCGGGCTGACCGTTACATTGCTGCGATGGGCATCGGCGAACTGACCGTGATCAGTCCGTTGATCGGTACTCATGGGGAACCGTCCTTCTGCGGGTGGACCACCCTTGAGTGCAATCATCCTCTCCGGCCGAAGAAATGCCACATCCAGTTGGTATGACTTTCCGGCGGACAGGCAGCCTGATCCGCGTCGAACACCGGATCAAGAAAGGAACAACGGTGAGGCTCCCCTCACCCGTGCACCACCGACAGTCGCACGTCCGAGAGAAAACGGGCACACCTTTTCCTTCACCGACGACGCATGAAGTCGAAAAGGAAAGCTGCTCTTTCAACGCACCGAAACAAGCGAGAACGAATCCCGAAATATCACTGCCGAACGCCGCCGACGCGGCCGCAGTGATGCGAGGTTCAGGGATGAGGTGAACCCGCGAAGGGGCCCGATGTCCCGGTGCATTGGTGTCGGCCGGCCCTCGCAATGTTGGGATGCGCGGCTCACGCCGCCGGTCGCCAACGTCAGATGAGGTTGAACTCGCGGGCGTGATCCACTGCGTCGCGGCGCGTCCGAACATCGAGTTCGCGGTTGATCGACTGCCGGTGACTTTTCACCGTGTTCACCGTCACATTCAGGTCGGAAGCAATTTCTGCCGCGCCTGAACATTGTCGGCGGGTACCGCTGCACGGTGATTTCCCGCTCCGTCGGTGTCTCCTCCGGCGGTCGCCGGGGTTGCCCCCAAGCCGCCGTCACGGCGGTGTCCCGGCGGACGTCGGTTCCGGTCGGACCGGTCGGCGAACGCTCGTCAACCCTCCGCCGGCCTGCTCCCGGAGCCGGGCCGTCGTGAAGTGTTCAGGTCCTGTCCCGGGCGCCCAACCGAGCTCGCGCGCGTCCATACGGAACGAATGAGTTGCCGCCGCACACGACGTGGCATCGTCAGAGGCGCAAACGAACACCCAGGCGGGAGCGTCGAAGAATGACAGATCTGCACATCGAGATCCGGATGGCCGGGCCGGTCGCCGACAGTGTGCTGGTCGAGCTGGGTGATCTACGGGTCATCAGTGAACAGGTGGAAACGGTGCTTCGCGGGCCTGTTCCGGACCAGGCGGCGCTGGTCGGGATGATCAACCGTTTGCAGACCTCGGGCGTCGAGCTCAAAAGCCTTCGGCCACTCACCGGATTCGGGTGATGCCTGACCACGTGATCAAGGTCGACGGCCCCGCCGGACCGGTCGTCCCAGTCGCAGGAACTCGCGGCGACCGGACTCGCCCCGATCGGCGCACGGATCACCTGGCCGGTGGCATCGCCTGTCCGGGGTCGCCCGTCTGGAAACTCAGACCGGTGTGACCCCGTGCCGGCGGCGGGAGAAGGTGCGGTCCTTGCCGGCGGCCGCAGCCAATCGCGTCGCCAGTTCTGCCCGCAGCTCCTCCGGTTGCACGATGGCGTCGACGACCAGTTCGGCGGCCAGGTGGACGAGATCGATGTCCCGCTCGTACTCCTCGCGGCGTGCCTGTACGAAAGCCTCCCGATCATCCGGATCCTCGATCGCCGCGATCTTGTTCGCGTAGACCGCGTTGACAGCAGGCTCCGCGCCCATCACGGCGATCTTCGCGGTCGGCAGGGCCAGTGTGGCGTCCGGCTCGAACCCGGGGCCGGCCATCGCGTACAGGCCTGCACCGTAGGCCTTCCGGACCACCACACAGATCTTCGGGACCGTGGCCTCGGAGATCGCGGTGATCATCTTGGCGCCATGCCGGATGATCCCCTGGCGCTCCACCACGGCACCCACCATGAACCCGGGTACATCGGTCAGGAACACCAGGGGGATGTTGAACGCGTCGCACAACTGCACGAAATGTGTTGCCTTGTCGGCGGAGTCGACGAACAGCACGCCACCACGGAACATCGAGTTGTTGCCGACGACGCCGACCACCCGACCGTCCAGCCGACCGAGGCAGACCAGCACCTCGCGCGCCCAACCGGGATGGATCTCGAAGATCGACCCCTCGTCGAGCAGCGCCCTGGCGTACCGGCGCATGTCGAAGGCCTGCCGCTCGGACGCCGGGACCAGCGCGCGCAGGTCGCCCTTCCCGCGGGGGCCGGGCTCCGCTACAGGCGGATCCTGGGTCCAGTTGTCCGGGAAGTACGACAGATGACGCTTCACCGCATCGATCGCGGCTGCGTCACTGTCCACCAGCAGGTGCCCGACGCCGGACACCGTGGTGTGCATCTTCGCGCCGCCCATCTCCTCCAGGGTGGTCTTCTCGCCGGTGACCATCTCGACCATCCGGTCGCTGCCCAGATACATGGAGGCATTGCCGTCGACCATCACCACGATGTCGCAGAACGCCGGGATGTACGCGCCGCCGGCCGCCGACGGGCCGAACAGCGCACAGACCTGTGGGATGGAGCCCGACGCCCGGACCTGGGTATGGAAGATCTTCCCCGCGCCGCGCCGGCCCGGGAAGAGCTCGACCTGATCGGTGATCCGCGCACCGGCCGAATCGACCAGGTAGACCATCGGGACGCCCGTCGCGTACGCGCGCTCGATGATCCGGATGATCTTCTCGACCGTGCGGGCGCCCCACGACCCGGCTTTGACCGTGGAGTCGTTCGCCATCAGGCACACCCGGCGGCCGGCCACCGTGGCAAGTCCGGTGATCACTCCGTCAGCGGGCAGGCCGTCGGCGAGGGCGTTGGCGTACAGGCCGTCCTCGACGAATGAACCTTCGTCGATGAGCAGGTCGATGCGGGCGCGGGCGAACAGCTTGCCCTTGGCTGCGTTCGCGGCGTGGTACCTCGCGGCGCCGCCCGCCCGGATCTGGTCTGCGAGCGCGGCGTCCTTCCCGACCCCCGACCGGCCGGTCAAGACTGTTGCGCCGGACGGCCCTCACCCTGGGCGGTGCCCTGCGGCGGCGGATACGCCTGCGGCGGGTACTGCTGGGTCGGATTCTGCTTGGGCGGGTACTGCTGGGCGGGGTACTGGTCCTGGTTGGAGTACTGGCCCGGGCGCTGCTGGGGGTACTGCGAAGGGGGCGCACCCTGATAATCGCCCTGCGGGTAGCCCTGTGCGGGCGGCGCACCCTGGTAGCCAGGACCACCGTGGTGGGTGCGTTCACGCTCGTCCCGGATCAGCTGGTTCAGCGTGGCCTGGACCTTGGACAGCGAGGCCACGTTGCGGAACTTGAGGGGCTGGTCCGCCGACGATTCGACGATCAGCGAGCCGTAGCCCATCAGCCTGCCCCAGAACGTCACCTCGGTCTCCATGTTCGCGATCTGGCCGAGCGGGATCTGATGCTCGCGCCGGGACAGCAGGCCGGTCCGGAAGAACACGTGGTGGTTGGTGATGACGAAGTGCTCGGTCCGCCACCGGACGAACGGCACGACGACCAGGATGACGAGAGCGACGACGGCGACCGCCACGATCGCCCAGTAGATCCATGTCGCGTTGGCCATGTCGCGGCTGTTGATCCACGCGGCCAGCGCAGCGCCGGCCCCGATGATGACGATGAAGAGGATCGTCGGAAGGATCAGCACCTTCCAATGCGGCCGCTTGTTCACGATCACCCGCTCGCCGGTCACCAACAGGTTGTCGGGGTAGGCCATGACGCCCCCTCCTTCGCATCGAGCCGGCGGGCCCCGGCCTTGCGGCGCCGCGTGCGCCGGATTGTCGATCACGCTACCGCCGCGGCGGCCGATCGGACGGATCAACCCGAACCGGGCATCGCGATCTGGATGTCCACGTTGCCACCACCCGCCCGAGACTCAGCCGGCCCCACCGTGCGCCGGTTGCGCCTCGGCCGCCGGCTTCGCCGATCCGGCTCTCGGCCGTGGCCCGAAGATCGCCGAGCCGACCCGGACGATGGTCGCGCCCTCGGCGATGGCTGCGGCGAAATCACCGCTCATCCCCATCGAGAGCTCGCTCGCCCCGGCCGCTCCCGGGACCCCGTCCGCGATGGCCGCGTCCCGCAGCTCGGCGAGCCGTCGGTAGCCGGCCCGGACAGCGCCCAGGTCGTCGGAGTTCAGCCCGATGGTCATGTACCCGCGGAGCATCAGGTGTGGACACGATGCAACGGCGGCCAGCAGGTCGACCGCGGCCTCGGGTGGGACACCGCTCTTGGACTGCTCGCCGGACACGTTGACCTGGATCAGCACGTCGAGGTTCCGGTCCCGGGCGTCCAGCCGTCGATCGAGCTTCCGGGCCAGATCCGCGCTGTCCAGCGTTTCCAGACAGCTGATGTGATCGAGCAACTGGTTGATCTTGTTGGCCTGCAGGTGACCGATGAAATGCATCTCGTGCGGGATCGAGGCCAGATCCGCGGCCTTGCCGACCACCTCCTGCACCCTGTTCTCACCGATCAGGGTGAACCCGGCCCGGAGCGCCGTGCTGATCCGTTCCGCGGACTGGGTCTTCGTCGCGAGCAGCAGGCGCACTCCTGACGGGTCCCTGCCCGCGGCAACGGCGGCGGCGTCGATCTGCGAACGGACCCGGCGCAAACGGTCGAGCATGGGATCGCCGGGCACGGTCATACATCGACCCTAGCCAGCACGCCGCCCGGCTCGGGGCATCAGGGCCGCTGGGTCGCCCTCGGGCTCGCGCAGGGGTCCGACTCGACGTCCTCTCCTGTCCGGTGCCGCACCAGCAGGGAAACGGCCGTCCCAGGACAGGATCTCACTGCTGGCGTGGCGGTGGGGGACCGGCCCGCGACGTGCACCTGCGGACCTGCGGGCCTGCGGACCTGTTGCCGCGCTTTTTGGCCGAAGCAGAGCCGCATGAGGCCAAGCCGTAGGAGAATTACGGCGCCAGGACCTCGACGGCTGGGGGGTCCCTCCGGCATCCGGTGCGTTGCCTGAGTTAATTGCTGGGTAATGCGCAGTTCATGGCGCAGTCGATGCGTGATCAGGGTGGCTCGGGACGAGTTGAGGTGGATGGGATCTTGAAGTCGGAGGAGCACTCACCGGGCGACCCCGATGCGCCGGCGACGGAGGCGACCGGTCCGCTGGGCGTACAGGTCAGGACGACCGGCGAGAGCGATCACGAGGACCTCGCCGTCAGTTTGATGGCGCTGTCCCGGTTGTCGGCGGCCCGGTTGAGCCTGGAGGACCTGCTGACCCGGGTCGCGTCGTACGCGGTGCATGCCATTCCCGGCGCGGACGGTGCCGGGTTGACCTTGCTCGAGCCCGATCGGGCGGACACCATCGTGATGAGTGCTGAGTTCGTCAAGCAGGTCGACGACATCCAGTACGGGATCAACGAAGGCCCCTGCATCACCGCCGCCACCACGGGACAGACGGTGCGCTCCGGCTCATTGGGGGCCGATCCCCGGTGGCCCAGGTTCGGGCCGCGCGCCGGACGGCTCGGTGTGCACAGTGTTCTGTCGCTTCCGCTGCGGACGGGGGACGACATCGTCGGGGCGATGAACGTCTACGCGCACGCCAGGAATGCTTTCGATGAGCGGGCTGAGGACATCGGCCGGCTCTTTTCGGTCCCGGCGGCCATTGCGGTGCAGAACGCGCAGGTTCTCGCCCAGACTCAGCGCCTGGCCTCGAACCTGCAGCAGGCGCTGGTGAATCGCGCGGTCATCGACCAGGCCATCGGCATCATCATCAGTCGAACCGGCAGCACCGCGGACGGCGCCTTCAACAGGTTGAGGACGCTCAGTCAGAAGGAACACATCAAGGTGGCCGAGGTCGCGGCCCGGATCGTCGACGCCGCCGCCCGACGCGCCCGTGGCAGAGCCGGCACGACAGACGCGTAGCCGATCCGGGTCTCCTGCCGCGAACAGTCCCTCCCGCGATGCGGGAGGGACCGTTCGAGTGGCGGTGCGACGTGCGATGTCGTCAGGCGCCGGCCTTCTCGGCCGTGACGAGGTCCCCGGTCCCCGGTGCGCGGCGCGGGCAAACCGTCGCCGTTGCTGCCGCGGTAGCGTCCGATGTCGAGGATCCCCTGCCGCTTCGCCACGATGACCGGGACCAGGGCCTGACCGGCGACGTTGGTCGCGGTCCGCATCATGTCCAGGATCGGGTCGATCGCCAGCAGCAGTCCGACGCCGGCCAGCGGCAGCCCGAGGGTGGACAGCGTGAGGGTCAGCATGACGACCGCGCCGGTGAGCCCGGCAGTGGCAGCGGAGCCGACCACCGACACGAAGGCGATGAGCAGGTAATCGGTGATCGACAACGGGACGCCGAACACCTGGGCCACAAAAATCGCAGCGAGTGCCGGGTAGATGGCTGCGCAACCGTCCATCTTGGTGGTGGCACCGAGCGGCACCGCGAAGCTGGCGTACTCGCGGGGAACACCGAGGTTGTCGATGGTCACCTGCTGGGTGACCGGCATGGTCCCGACCGACGAACGCGACACGAATGCAAGGGTGATGGCGGGCCAGGCTCCGGCCAGGAACGCCTTGGGCGACAGCCCGTGGAGCTTGAGCAGCACGGGGTACACGGCGAACATCACGATCAGGCAGCCGACGTAGACATCGGCGGTGAACACGGCCAGCGGGGCGACCAGGTCCCAGCCATAGGCGGACACGGCATGCCCGATGAGCACACCCGAGCCGATCGGAGCCAGCCGGATGATCCACCACAGCACCGTCTGCACGACCGAGAGGCCGGAGTCGGCGAACCGGATCAGCGGCTCGGCCTTGGTTCCGGTCTTCAGCGCGGCGGCGCCGACAACGATGCCGATGACCACGAGTTGGAGGACGTTGAACGACACCGATGTGGTCGCGCCACTGTCGCTGACGGTGGTCGACGCCTGCAGGCCGAGGAAGTTCGACGGGACCAGGCCGGTCAGGAAGTCGGTCCAGCCGCCGGTGCGACCCGCGTACTCCGCACCTTCGGTGGACAGGCCCGTCCCTGTGCCCGGGTTGGTGATCGTGCCCAACGTCAGGCCGATGGCCACGGCGATCAGCGCGGTGATCGCGAACCAGACCACCGTCCGCACGGCAAGACGAGCAGCGTTCGCCACCGCTCCCAGGCGGGAGATCGACACGATCAGGGCCAGCAGGATCAGCGGGACGACCACCGCACGGAGCAAGGTGACGAAAATCGAACCGACCTGATTGAGCAGGCCGTCCAGCCAACCGACACCGAACCACCGCGCGACCAGCCCGAGGCCCACCCCCACAACCAGACCGATGATGGTCTGCCCCCAGAACGGAATGCGCCGCACGGAGCGCCCAATTCTTTGCAGTCCTAACGATTCGGACAAAATGATGCACCCTTCCGGGAAGCTGACGATTCTCAGCCGCCGGCTTCACCGGCGGGACCGCTCATGTTTGAACGGATACGGGCCGTCCTGAGGTCAGGTCACGGCCACCGATAGTCGCAACGGACCGGGCGCGGGAGGCATTCCGCGACGCCGCCGCTCGGGGTGTGCTGTCGGACACCCTGATCGATCAGCAGGGTGCCGGACGGGATCGCGCACGCGGTCATCGGTGCGTCACCCGGGCCGCAGGTGGACCACATCGGCCGCGCTGTAGGCGGTCGCCCGGCCGTTCCCGTCCTCGACCAGCAGCGCGCCGTCCGCGGCGACGTCAACCGCTCGCGCGAGGAGCTGCCGACCGCCCGGCAGCACCAGCCGCACGTCGGAACCGATGGTGGCGCAGGCAATCCGGTATTCGGCCCGCAGGCCGCTCACGTCGATGTCACCGTGAGCAGCGACCCAGCGATCGAGGAGATCGCCGAAGTCGTCCAGGATGCCGGCGAGCAGGGCTGTGCGGTCGAGGGCGGCGGGCAGCTGCCGGCCGCCGACCAGCAGCAGTGAGGTGGCGTCCGCCCGCGGCAGCTCGTCAGCCCGAAGTGAGATATTGATGCCCGCACCGACAACGACGGCGTCGTCGACCATCTCGCCCAGGATTCCGGCGCACTTGCGGCCGCCCACAAGGACGTCGTTGGGCCACTTCACCCTCGCCCGGGTGCCAGACAACCTCCCGAGGGCGGTGACGATGGCAAGCCCGAGCAGCGCACCTGTCCACCCACGCCGATCCACCGGAACCTGCGGGAGCCGCACCAGCGCTGAGAACATCAGCCCGGCACCGGCGGGGCAATACCAGTCACGGCCCGAGCGCCCGCGGCCGGTCAGTTGTTCCTCGGTGGTCAGCACCTGCCCGGACTCCGCGGTCGCCACCCGCGCTGCCAGGTCGGCGTTCGTCGAGCCGGTGACGACCGTGTGCTCGATCCGCCACCGTTGCGGTTCGGTGAGCAGTCGCCCGACCGCGGCCGGGTCGATCGGTGAGCGTGACGATCGCACGGCGTCAGAGTGATCCCTGTCGTCATCCACATCGTCATCCCGGGCGTCATTCCCGTCCTGGAAGGACCCTGACAGTGCCCCGCCGCCCGGGGGCGGCCCGTCTCGCTCCGGCATCGCACCTTCGGCCTGTTGATCGGAATCCGTCATCGGGGCAACCGTACTGAGGCGTGGAGGTTCAACCGCCCCTGGGATCGGCCGGTTGGGCGGTTCGTCCCAAACGCCCTCAATCGCCCAATTGGTTAACTGCGTCTCACAATGCGCCTCAGCACCCCTTCACCTGAGTAACCTCCAGAGCGTGAGTCGGTCCGCGGGCGCCCAGCACATCTCCACTGCATCGACCCCGAACGGGGGTATTCCCGTGCGCAAGAACGCACCCGCACACGACGGCCGGCAAGCTGGCCGACCTCGAGCGGCGGATGGATGAGCACATCCACGCAGCCTCCGCCAGTGCGGTGGAAAGGCAGCACGCCCGGGGCAAGCTGACTGCCCGCGAGCGGATCGACCTGCTGCTCGACGAGGGCTCGTTCGTCGAATTCGACGCGTTCGCCCGGCACCGCTCGACGAACTTCGGGCTCGCCGAGAAGCGTCCCTACGGCGACGGTGTCGTCACCGGGTACGGCACGGTCGAACGGTCGCAACATCTGCGTCTTCTCCCAGGACGTCGGCGTCTTCGGTGGTTCCCTCGGCGAGGTGTACGGCGAGAAGATCGTCAAGATCCTCGATTTCGCGCTCCGGACCGGCCGGCCGATCGTCGGGCATCAACGAGGGCGGTGGGGCGCGCATCCAGGAGGGCGTCGTCTCGCTGGGCCTCTACGCCGAGATCTTCAAGCGCAACGTGCACCTGTCGGGGGTCGTCCCGCAGATCTCGCTGATCATGGGCGCCAATGCCGGCGGTCACGTCTACTCCCCCGCACTGACCGACTTCGTGGTGATGGTCGACCTCAAGTCGCAGATGTTCATCACCGGGCCTGATGTGGTCCGCTCGGTCACCGGCGAGGTCGTCACGCTCGAGGAGCTCGGCGGCGCGCGGACCCACAACACCCGCTCCGGTGTCGCGCACTACCTGGCCCGGGACGAAGAGGACGCCATCTCCTACGTGCAGGACCTGCTCGGTTACCTGCCGTCGAACAACCTCACCATGCCGCCCGCGATCGTCGAGGACGCGCGACCCGACATCGAGGTCAACGACACCGATCTCGCGCTCGACACGCTGATCCCGGACTCTCCCAACCAGCCGTACGACATGAACACCGTCATCGCGGCCGTGATGGACGAGGGCGACTTCCTGCAGGTGCACGAACTGTTCGCGCAGAACGTCATCGTCGGGTTACGGCCGGGTCGCCGGAAAACCGGTCGGCGTCGTCGCGAACCAGCCGATGCACCTGGCCGGCACGCTGGACATCGACGCCGCGGAGAAGGCGGCCCGGTTCGTCCGGACCTGCGACGCCTTCAACATCCCGGTGCTGACCTTCGTCGACGTGCCCGGCTTCCTGCCCGGCACCGACCAGGAGTGGAACGGCATCATCCGCCGCGGCGCGAAGCTGATCTACGCCTACTCCGAGGCGACCGTCCCGCTGGTCACCATCATCATTCGCAAGGCCTACGGCGGCGCGTACGACGTGATGGGGTCGAAGCATCTCGGGGCGGACGTCAACCTGGCATGGCCGACCGCCCAGATCGCCGTGATGGGGTCGGCCGGTGCGGTGAACGTGTTGTACCGCAAGGAGTTGCAGGCCCAGGCAGCGCTGACCGGCGAGTTCAGCCCGGAGGTCGCCGCCTTGCGCGCGCGACTGGAAACCGAGTACGAGGACACGCTGGTCAACCCGTACATGGCCGCAGAGCGCGGGTATGTCGACCAGGTGATCAAGCCGTCGGCGACCAGGGCAATGGTGACCAACGCGCTGCAGGTGCTGGCCGACAAGCGGCAGTCCCTGCCGCCGAAGAAGCACGGGAACATCCCACTGTGAGCGAGCGAAACAGCATCAGCACTGTGAGCGAGCGGAACATCGCCGACGTCATCCGGGAACGCAACGACCATGACGCGGCAACGGTGCTTGCCATCGTGCTGGCACTTTCCACGCAGGACAGCGCAGCACCCGCGGAAGTGCCGGGCAGACGGTCCATCTGGAGCGACCCCGCGCACCGGCTCGGGACCCCGCAGCCGTCGCCGACCGGTTGGTGGGCGTCGGCGATGCCGCGATGACGACCCTGTTGCTGGCCTCGGCCTCCCCTGCCCGGCTCGATGTGCTCCGCACCGCGGGCCTGGACCCGGTGGTCACGGTGTCCGGGGTCGACGAGGACGCCGTATTGGACACGCGCCGAGGCCACAGCGCCGAAAGTCAGATCCTGGCCCTCGCGGAGGCGAAGGCCGATGCCGTGGCCGAACGGGTGTCGCTCGGGCAGCTACCGGACGTCGCCCCGGACGACGTCGTCGTGGTCGGCTGCGACTCGATGCTGCTGATCGACGGCGAACTCCAGGGCAAACCGGTGGACGCCGACCAGGCCAGGTCGCGCTGGCGGCAGATGGCCGGCCGGGACGGCGTGCTGATCACCGGCCATGCCGTCCGGCGGGTGCGCGACGGCCGGCTGGACGCGGGCGCCGCGGACACCCGCTCGACCGTCGTCAGGATGGGCCGGCCGACCGATGCCGAACTCGACGCCTACATCGCCACCGGCGAGCCGCTCGAGGTGGCCGGTGCGCTGACCATCGACGGCTTCGGCGGCTGGTTCGTCGACGGTGTCGAGGGCGATCCGTCGAACGTGCTGGGCATTTCCCTCCCGCTGACCCGCGACCTGCTCCGCCGGGTCGGCGTCGCCGTCACCGACCTGTGGCGCGCCACGGCCCGCCACGAACAGAACCTCGAAATCCCTACCCGTCGCTCTACCTGAAGGGGTGCCCGTGCACACCGTCCTGATCGCCAACCGCGGCGAGATCGCCGTCCGGGTCGCCCGTGCCTGCCGCGATGCGGGCCTCACCTCGGTGGCGGTCTACGCCGACCCCGACCGCGACGCACTGCACGTCCGCATGGCGGACGAGGCCTATGCGCTCGGCGGCTCGACGCCGGGTGAGTCCTACCTCAATGCCGCGAAGCTGCTCGACGTCGCCGCCCGGGCCGGTGCCGATGCCGTCCATCCCGGCTACGGTTTCCTCTCCGAGAACGCCGAGTTCGCCCAGAAGGTGATGGACGCCGGGCTGATCTGGATCGGGCCGACACCGCAGGCCATCCGCGATCTCGGCGACAAGGTCACCGCACGGCACATCGCCATGCGGGTCGGCGCGCCGCTCGTTCCAGGTACCTCGGAACCGGTCTCCGGCTATCCAGAGGTGATCGCGTTCGCCCGGCAGCACGGCCTGCCGGTCGCCATCAAGGCGGCGTTCGGCGGCGGCGGCCGCGGCCTCAAGGTGGCCCGCACCATCGAGGAGATCCCGCACCTGTACGAGTCGGCGGTCCGCGAGGCGGTCACCGCCTTCGGCCGCGGGGAGTGCTTCGTCGAGCGGTATCTCGACCGGCCCCGGCACGTCGAGGCGCAGGTGCTGGCCGACCAGCACGGCACGGTGATCGTGGTCGGAACCCGGGACTGCTCGCTGCAACGCCGCTACCAGAAACTGGTGGAGGAGGCACCGGCGCCTTTCCTCACCGACGAGCAACGCACCAAGATCCACTCCGCCGCCAGGGCGATCTGCGTGGAGGCCGGCTACCACGGCGCCGGCACGGTGGAGTTCCTCGTCGGGCAGGACGGCTCCGTCTCCTTCCTCGAGGTCAACACCAGACTGCAGGTGGAGCACCCGATCTCGGAGGAGACCTCGGGAATCGACCTGGTCCGCGAGCAGTTCCGGATCGCCGACGGCGAGAAGCTGCGCTGGACACACGATGTCCGTCCCCGCGGTCACTCGATCGAGTTCCGGATCAACGGCGAGGATCCGGGCCGCGGCTTCCTGCCGGCGCCCGGCACGGTCACCCGATTCGTCCCGCCGTCCGGCCCGGGGGTGCGGGTCGATGCCGGTGTCGAAACCGGATCCGTCATCTCCGGCGACTTCGATTCGCTGCTGGCGAAGATCATCGTCACCGGCGCGGACCGGCAGGAGGCGCTGGAGCGGTCCCGCCGCGCGCTGGCCGAGATGCAGGTGGAAGGCATGGCAACAGTGCTGCCGTTCCACCGGGTCGTCCTGGACGATCCCGCTTTCACCGCGGAGAACGGGGTGTTCGACGTGCACACCCGGTGGATCGAGACCGAATTCGTCAACACCATCGAGATGTTCCCGACGCCGGTCGCGGTAGAGACCCCCGCACCGGTGGGTCCGCTCCGGGAGTTCGTCGCCGAGGTGAACGGACGCCGGGTCCGCGTCGGGCTCCCGCCTGATCTGGTCTCTGTCGGTGCCGCCCGGCCGGCGACTGCGGGCCGCAGCAAGCGGGCGCGGGTCGGCACACGCGGTTCCGCTGCCCACCAAGGGCGCCGTCGTCGCGCCGATGCAGGGCACCGTCGTCAAGGTGGCCGTTGCCGCCGGTGACGCGGTGCGTGCAGGGGACGTCATCGCCGTCATCGAGGCGATGAAGATGGAGAACCCGATCACCGCCCATCACGACGGGAAGATCACCGCGGTCAACGTCGAGGTCGGCGGCAAGGTGACCGCCGGCGCGGTCGTCGCGGAGATCGCCGAGATCGAGACCGAGCCGATCCCGGAAGAAACCGTGATCGACGTCGAATGATCGGCCACCGGTCGGCGCACCGGTCGCGCTGCCATCGGCTTACAGTCGTGGGGTGAGCACAGCAGGGTTCTCAGGGGCCGACCCGGCCAAGATCCGGATCGGGGACGTGGAGCGCAACTCCGCCATGGATGCGCTCGGCGAGCATCTCTCGTCGGGGCGGATAGACCTGGACGAGTTCGGCACCCGCAGCGCGCAGGTCAGTCAGGCGCGGACCGTCGGCGACCTTCGTGAACTGTTCGTCGACCTGCCCGCGCCGCACCCCACGCTGCCGGGTCCACCGCCCCCCGCAGCTGATCGCCTGCCGGCCGCGCGGGCGTCCGCCCAACCCGTGAGACCGGAGGATCCCCGGACCCCCGCGCAGCGGATGGCGTCCTTCGCGCTGGCGGCGTCCGGGATCGTCGCCGCAGTGCTGTTCTTCGCGCTGCACCTGCCCTGGTACATCTTCCTGCTGCCCGCTGTCATCGGTGTGCTCTCCGGCGCGGCCTGGGGCGGGGACTGGAAGGACGGCAACCGCCGGCGCTGAGCGCCACCGGTACCGTCTCGTCGCTTCCTGCCACCGGGGCCCTGAACAGCTTCCCGGCATCGATCGTTTGACTGGCCGTCCGGCCCCGCACCACCACGTGCCGGTCAACGCGCGCCCATCGAAGCAGTAGCAGCGTCCAGAGGCGTTCCCCATGCGCATCGGCCATGGCGGAGGACACGCCTTTCGACCGGCCGCGCGGTTGATGTTCCCGCGCACCTTCCCCCTTTCGATGTCGATTCAGCTGTGCCCTGGAACGCGATCCGTCACCGGCTATGGGTCGTTCCCGAACAAATTGATCACCCAGTCAACAATCACACACGCACCGTCACTTTTTCCCTAAAGGGTGCCCATCTATCGAGGTACGTCGTCAGGGTGATGCTATTTTGCGCACGCTCTGTGACAATTTGGGAGTGCGCGGGGCGGTGCGCACACTCGCCCGGGGGGGCTGCTTCATCCGGTCGGGTTGCCGGACCACAGCGGGTGACACCACCTCGAGTCGATATCAGGGCACCGCGCCGCACCACAAAAGCGTGAACAGCACTGTCCGCCGGGATCACCGCGCGGTCTTTCACCACTCCTAGCGCGGAAATGTTGTGGACCTGACATGAGTGCACTGCTGAGAAGGACCCGTACCGTTGTGGCCGCCGTCGCGGTCCTGGCCTCCGCGTTGACCGCCACAGCGGTGACGACAGCATCGGCGGCCACTGCTGACACGAGCCATTCCGCATCGGCAACCTTGGCCGCAGCGGCGGTGCCGACCTCCGGCAACGTCAGCTCCTCGGCGCAGACCTCCAAGGTCACAACGCAATCGTTCACCACCACAGCTGAGGCCGAGAGCTACTGGACCGCCAGCAGAATGGCCGCCGCGATCACGCCCGCGGTGACCACCACAGCGGCGAAGACCACAGTCGGCAGCGTTGCGCCGGACCAGCGACTCACGGCCGCTGTCCAGGTCACTGACATCCATGCCACCGCAGGCACACTCGCTGCGCCCAGAACAGAACCGTTGCGGGCCAAAGTGACCCGGCCTTACACCAACCGACCCGACCGCATGAACGGCAAGGTCTTCTTCAGTGAGGGCGGTGCCGACTACGTCTGCTCCGGCACCATCGTGAACAGCACCAACAAAGACATGATCGATACCGCCGGCCACTGCGTCAGCGATGGTGCCGGTCACTTCGTGTCCAAGTGGATCTTCGTTCCCGGCTATGCCTCCAACCCGTCCGGCGGAAAAGCAGGGATCTACCCGTACGGAATCTGGACCGCCCGCAACCTCACCACCACCGCTCAGTGGCATTACTTCGGCAACATCAAGCAGGATCTCGCCTACGGGGTGGTCGCCCGATTGAGCAATCGGCATATCGCGACGTACCTCGGTGGGCAGGGCACATATTTCAACGCCTCCCGTAAGCAGACATTCAGCGCCTTCGGCTATCCGCAGGCCTTCCCGTTCAACGGGCAGGATCAGCGGGTGTCGGTATCCAATCGCGTCGGTGATGACCTTCTGCTCGGCAGTTCTCCCGGCCCGCTGCCGATGCGGATCGTCTCGAATCAGACCGGCGGCACCAGCGGCGGCGGCTGGATCGTGGGCATCTCCCCGACAACCGGCCTTGGACACGTCAACGGCCACAACAGCTACCGCTATCTCAGCGGGCCGGCAGCCAGCGCCGACCGCCTGTACAGCCCGTACTACGGCAATGAGGCACTGGGGCTGTACAACTTCACCCGCGTTCTCTGACCACTGCGCTCGGCCGACTTGACGAAAGGCCCGGCTGCACGGTCATCATGTCGGGTGGACTCCTTCCGGAACAGCATCGCCGCCACCCCGTCCCGTGCCGGGTCGGGGGCCGGCGGCGCCCCGACCGCCGGCACCCGCGGCTCCGGCCTCACCATCGCCGAGGCCGCACGGCGATGCGGACTGACTGCGCACACCCTGCGGTATTACGAACGTGACGGTCTCCTCCTCGAGCAGGTGGGCCGGGCCTCAACCGGTCACCGCCGTTACACCGAGCGGGATCTCGCCTGGATCACCCTGATCACCCGGCTCCGCGCAACGGGGATGCCGATCCGCGACATCAGGGCCTATGCGGCGCTCTGCAGGGCGGGTGAGGGCAACGAAGATCGGCGGCTCGCGCTGCTGCTCTCCCACCGGGAACGGGTGCTCGCCGAACTCGCCGCCACCTCGTCGCACCTGGAAGCGATCGACGGGAAGATCGACGTCTACCAGGAACGGGTGCAGCGATCCCGTTCCGCCTGAGGATGGATTCGGTGTGACGACCGGCTCGGCTTGACTTCGAGCGCACTCGAAGGTCAAGGGTGGCGACATGACCACTTCACGCCACACCCCCGCTGCGCCCACGCCCGCCAGCACAGGCAGTTCATCCGCTCCTCTCGGAACCCGCACCCTGGGATCCGTCGCTCGTGGCAGCGACCTGACGGTGTCCACCATGGGCCTGGGTTGCATGGGCATGTCCGAGTTCTACGGCGGCGCGGACGAGTCCGAGGCACTGCGCACGATCGCCGGGCGCTCGACCTCGGGGTCACCCTGCTGGACACCGCCGACATGTACGGCCCGTTCACCAACGAGCAACTCGTCGGCCGGGCCATCCCGGCCGGCGCGGACGATGTCGTCCTGGCGACCAAGTTCGGCAACGTCCGTGACGCGGACGACCCGTCCCGCCGGCGGGTCGACGGCAGCCCGGAGTACGTCCGGGCGCGCCTGCGACGCGAGTCTGCAGCGGCTGGGCGTCGACCACATCGACCTGTACTACCAGCACCGCGTCGACCAGTCTGTTCCCATCGAGGACACCGTCGGCGCGATGGCCGAACTGGTCGCGGCCGGCAAGGTCCGGCGACTTGGCCTGTCGGAGGCCTCGGCCGCGACGATCCGGCGGGCGGCCGCGGTGCACCCGATCACCGCACTGCAGACCGAGTACTCGCTGTGGACCCGGCACATCGAGGGCGAGATCCTGCCCCTCATCAGGGAACTCGGCATCGGCCTGGTCCCGTATTCGCCGCTCGGCCGGGGATTCCTGACGGGCGCCATCACCTCGACCGATACCCTGGCCGCCGACGACTTCCGCCGGTCAGAACCCACGATTCGCCGGCGATGCACTGCGGGCCAATCTCGACCTGGTGCAGCGGGTCGGGCAGATCGCCGATCGCAAGGGCGTCACACCGGGTCAGCTCGCGCTGGCCTGGGTGCTCGCCCAGGGCGAGGACGTGGTGCCGATCCCCGGCACGAAGCGCGTCAGCTACCTGCGGGAGAACGTCGCCGCAGCACAGCTGGCGCTGGACGCCGATGATCTCGCCGAGCTGGAGCAGGCGTTCCCGGCGGACGCGGTCACCGGCGCCCGCTACCCCGACATGTCCACCATCGACACCGAGAACTGAGCAGCCCAACCGGCCACGCCCGGCCGCCTGCGCACCGGGAACGCTGTCAGGCGACCGGCGACGTGATGAGGTCGCGCACCTCCGGCGCCTCGAGCCGGACCTTTTCGGCCGAGGCGTCGTCCGGTTCGGTCTGCGAGCGGCGCTCGGCATCGACCCTGGCCTGGTAGACCTCGACCTCGCGGGCCGTCTCCTCGGCCGTCCAGCCGAGCACCGGGGCCATGATCTCGGCGACCCGCTGCATCGACTCCGTGCCGCGGTGGGCGTACTCGATGGAGATCCGGGTCCGCCGGGCCAACACGTCCTCCAGGTGCAACGCACCCTCGTGGGTCACCGCGAACAGCGCCTCGGCCTGGAGGTAGTCGGCGGCGCCCGGAATCGGTTGCAGCAGTGACGCATCGGTCGCCGCGGGCGCCAGCACGTCGTTAATCTCCGAGCCGTACCGGTCCAGCAGATGGCGGATCCGGTACGGGTGGATGGCGTGCTGCTCGCCGAGCCGGTCGGCCTGATTGACCAGCGCCTGGTACCCGGGGGCACCGATCAACGGCACGTCCTCGGTGCACGAAGGGTTGATCCGGCCGGGCAGGTCCTCCGCGGCGGCGTCCACCGCGTCGGCTCCCATCACCCGGTAGGTCGTGTACTTCCCGCCGGCGATGCCCACCAGCCCGGGCGCCACCCTGGCCACGGCGTGCTCCCTGGACAGCTTCGACGACTGCTCGCTCTCGCCGGCCAGCAGCGGACGGAGGCCCGCGTACACGCCCTCGATGTCGTCGTGGGTCAGCGGAACGGCCAGCACCTTGTTGACATGGTCGAGGATGTAGTCGATGTCGGCCTTGGTCGCCGCCGGATGCGCCAGGTCGAGATTCCAGTCCGTGTCGGTGGTTCCGATGATCCAGTGCGACTTCCACGGGATGACGAACAGCACCGATTTCTCGGTCTTCAGGATGATGCCGCTCTCCGATGTGATCCGATCCCTGGCCACCACCAGGTGCACGCCCTTGGAGGCACGGACCTTGAACCGGCCGCGTCCGCCGGACAGCCGCTGCAGCTCGTCGGTCCACACTCCGGTGGAGTTGATGACGACGCGGGCGCGCACGTCGGTCTCCCGGCCGGTCTCGACGTCCCGCACCCGCACCCCGGCGATCCGGTCGGACTCCTTGAGGAAGCCGACGACCTGGGTTGACGACCTGACCACCGCGCCGTAGGACGCGGCCGTGCGGGCGACCGCCAGGGTATGCCGCGCGTCGTCGACCTGTCCGTCGTAGTACTTGATGCCGCCGACCAGCGCGTCCCGGCGCAGCCCGGGGACCAGACGCAGGGCCGCGGCCCTGGTGAGGTGCTGGTGCCCCGGGACCGACCGGGCGCCGCCCATCGTGTCGTACATGATCAGCCCCGCCCCGACGTAGGGGCGCTCCACGAGATGCTTGGACAGCGGGTAGAGGAAGGACACCGGCTTCGCCAGGTGCGGGCAGATCTTGGTCAGCATCAGCTCCCGCTCGCGCAGTGCCTCACGGACCAGGCCGAACTCGAACATCTCCAGATACCGCAGACCGCCGTGGAACAGCTTGGACGAGCGGGACGAGGTTCCCGAGGCGATGTCCCTGGCCTCGACCAGAGCGACGGACAGTCCCCGGGTCACCGCGTCGAGCGCGGCACCGGACCCCACCACACCGCCGCCGATCACCACGACGTCGAAGGTCTGGCCACCGAGCCGGTCGAAACTCGCCGCGCGTTCCGCGGGACCCAATCGCGCACTGGACTGCGTGACCGGATTGCCGGCGCCGTTGCTCGTGGTCTCTGGGTGGGTCATCGCTCGGCCGTCCCTCCTGCTCGGTGGCGGCCCTGCGGGTGCTGGTGGGACACCGGGATCCACGCTACCGGCGCATCCGATCGGCGCAACCGCGGCGATAACGGGCGGTCACCACGCCCCGTCACCAGCAAGGGGCCGATCAGATCCCTTCGGGATTGCTGGGCATCATCCGGCGGCCGAGTTCGGTGATCGAACCGGACAACGACGGGTACACGCTGAACGTGTAGGCGAGGTCCTTGACGGTCAGCCTGTTCTGGACGGCGACCGCGATGGGCAGGATCAGCTCGGATGCTTCCGGCGCGACGACGACGCCGCCGATCACGATCCCGGTCAACTGGCGGGCGATGATCTTGATGAAGCCCTCTTCCAGGCCCAGCATCTTGGCCCGCGCATTGGTGGCCAGCGGGATCGTCATCACCTGGGCGAGCGCCGGACCGGTCTCCGCCTCCACCTGCGAATAACCGACAGTGGCGATCTCCGGGTGGGTGAAGACGTTGGAGCACACCGTCTTCAACCGCAACGGCGCGACACCCTCGCCCAATGCGTGCCACATGGCGATCCGGCCCTGCATGGCGGCGACGGAGGCGAGCATCAGCACGCCGGTGCAGTCGCCGGCGGCGTAGATGCCGGGGACGGAGGTCCGCGAGACCCGGTCGACCTCGATGAAGCCGCCCTTGTTGACCTGGACGCCCAGGGTTTCCAGACCGAGTCCGTCGGTGTTCGGCACGGCGCCGACCGTCATCAGCGCGTGCGACCCGTGCACCTCACGACCGTCCTCGAGGGTGACGACGACACCGTCGCCCTCCCGCTTGACCGACTTGGCCCTGGCCCGCTTGACCAGCGTGCTGCCGCGGGAGGAGAACACCTTCTCGATCACCTTGGCGGCGTCGGCGTCCTCGCTGGGCAGCACCAGGTCTCGGCTCGACACCAGGGTCACCTTGACGCCCATTTCGGTGTAGGCCGAGGCGAACTCGGCGCCGGTGACGCCGGAGCCGATGACCACCAGATGTTCGGGCAGTTCCGGCAGTGAATAGACCTGCCGCCACGTCAGAATCCGCTCGCCGTCCGGTACGGCATCGGGCAGGATCCGCGGAGTCGCGCCGGTGGCCAGTAGCACGACGTCGGTGGTGTATTCGGTGACGTCGCCGTCGGCGGTCTTCACCTTGACGCAGTGCGACGCGAGCCCCGGCTGCGGGTCGGAGAGCACCGCCGTTCCGTTCACCAACTTCACGCCGTTGGCCTGCAGCGTCGTGCGGATGTCGGCGGACTGGGCGAGCGCCAATTCCGCGACCCGGCCCTGGACGACGGAGACGTCGACAGCGACCTTGTCCGGATCGACCATCACTCCGAGGCTGCCGGCGGCCCGCACGGAGGTCCGGCCACCGGCCGATGCGATGAACGTCTTGGACGGCACACAGTCCGACAGCACACACGCGCCGCCGATGCCGTCGCGCTCGATCAGCGTCACGTCGGCGCCGTACTGCATCGCCACCAGTGCCGCCTCGTAGCCGGCCGGGCCTCCACCGATGATCACGATCCTGGTCACGCAGCAACCCTAATGGGAGTACAGCCGACGGTGTGCAAGTCTGCTGTCCGAGCCGACGGCGAGTGTCCGGCGACCATTGTCGGTTGTGTCGGGATGCCCGTCGAACGCCCGCTACAGTCTGCTGCCATGGCGTTGTACGCGGCCTACGGGTCCAACATGGACCCTGCCCATATGCTGGCGCGCTGCCCGTCGTCACCGGTGGCCGGCACCGGTTGGCTGCCGGGCTGGCGGCTGACTTTCGGCGGCGAGGACCTGAGCTGGAACGGTGCGCTCGCGACCGTCGTCGAGGACCCGGACTCGTCGGTGTTCGTGGTGCTGTACGACATGGCCGACTCGGACGAGCGGACCCTGGACTCCTGGGAGGGCGCCGATCTCGGCCTCTACACCAAGATCCGGCTCCGGGTGCATACGCTCGACGGCGACGTGCTCGCCTGGCTCTACGCGCTGCAGGCCTTCGAGGGCGGGTTGCCGTCGGCGCGCTACCTCGGGGTGATCGCCGATGCCGCCGAGGCCGCGAACGCACCGGCCGAGTACGTGAACGACATCCGCAGCCGACCGCACGGCGGGCTCTGAACGTCCGGAGATGCACCGGAATGACGATCTCGCCACGCGGTTCGACGAGAGGCGCGGCTCTCCTCGCGGTGGCGTACCGGATCCTCGGGCCTCAGTGCTGCAAGCGGCCCCAATGCTTGCGGGGGTGTCAGTGCTGCAGGGCCGCCACGGCGGTGTGCGCCAGCAGCCGCACCCCGGCTGCGATGGCCCGCTCGTCCACCCGGAACGAGGAGGAATGCAGATCGACCCGGTGGCTGACGCCGTCCCACACCCCCAGCCGGGCCAACGACCCAGGGACCCGTTCGAGGAACACGGCGAAATCCTCCGCGCCGGTGGACTGTTCGGCCAGCCTGATCGCGTCCTCGCCCAGCGCCCGTTGCGCGGCGGCCGTCATCAGCTCGGTCGAGAACAGTTCGTTGTTCACCGGCGGCACCCCGCGGTGATACGTCAGCTCGAAGTCGCATTGGGTCGGTGCCAGCAGCTCCGCGACCAGTTCCCGGACAAGGGGTTCGGCGGTGTCCCAGGAATTGCGGTCCATCATCCGCAGCGTGCCGCGCAGCTCACCGGACTGCGGGATGGCGTTGGCGGCCTCACCGGAACGGACGGCGCCCCAGACCAGCACAGCGGCCGCCCGCGGATCAAGCCGGCGGGTCAGCAGCGCGGGCAGCCCGGTGATCACGGTGCCCAGCGCGTAGACGAGGTCGGCCGTCAGGTGCGGCCTCGAGGTGTGACCGCCGGGGCCGGACACCCGCAGCTCCACCACGTCCGAGGTCGAGGTGATCGCGCCGGCCTTCAGCCCGACCAGGCCGGCCTCCAGTCGCGGATCGCAATGCAGAGCGAACAGCCTGCTCAGCCCGTCGAGTCCACCGGCGGCGATCACATCGTGTGATCCACCGGGAAAGACCTCCTCGGCGGGCTGGAAGATCAGCCGCACCCGTCCACCGAGATCGCCGGCCCTGGCCAGCGCCATCGCCGCGCCGAGCAGGACAGTGAGGTGCACGTCATGCCCGCAGGCATGCGAGACGTCGGGCAGCGTGGAGGAGAACGGCAACCCGGTGCGCTCCGCGATGGGCAGCGCATCGATGTCCGCCCGCAGCCCGACAAGCTTGCTGCCCGAACCCATCTCGGCGATCACGCCGGTGCCTGACGGGATCAGCCTGGCCTTGATGCCGGCCTCTTCCAGGGTGCGCATGATCAGTGCGGTGGTGGCGGACTCCTGATGACCCAGCTCCGGGTGCGCATGCACCCGCCGGCGCAGTCTGACCAGCTCGGGCAGGTCGCTGCGCACCGACCGGTCGAGCCATTCCGGGCCGCAGCCCGCGCCGAGATCGCCGACGTCCTGGGGTGCCGGTACGTGCAGTGATGCCGCAGGAACGGTCAACTGGGGCACCCGGGATTCCGGGCGGGCTCCGTCGAGGTGCGCACCGTCCGGCCGCGCCGCTTCGATCCGGGCCGCCTCGATCCGCGCCGCCTCCGTGCGGGCCGCTTCCATCCGCGCCGCTTCGATCCGGGCTGCTTCCATGCGCGAGGTGTCGACGCGTCCGGTGTGATGAGCCATTCCGCGTTCCTCCGTCCACGCCCGACCGGGCCGTCACCTCCGGGTTGTACCGGCATGCCGAAGTCCCGCACGGCACCGTGGGGGATCGCAGACAGCTTAGTCCGCCGCACGCGCTGGAACCGCCGTCTGCGGGTCACCACCCGACCCGGCACGCGGCTGACCGCAGTCGCCCACCGCGTGCAGCCGGACACCGGTGTCGTGTGGTTGGGTGTGGGCTGATTGGGTGTGGGCGAGAGGGTGAGCGGCAGCGGGCACGGTTCCGCCACCGATCACCGACAGGCCCATGTGCGACCGGGCAGCACCTGCGCAGGAGGTACCCGATGGGCGATGACATCGCGACGACGACCTACACCCGCGAGCAGCGGCAGGCCTACCGGGCGAAGGTACGCCGGTGCCTCGACGTGTTCGAGCGGATGCTCGTCGAGCACTCCTTCGACTTCGGCAAACCGATGACGGGGCTGGAGATCGAGCTGAACCTCGTCGACGACAAGTGGCTGCCCGCGATGGCCAATGCAGAGGTACTGGATGTGATCGCCGATCCGGACTTCCAGACCGAGCTGGGGCGCTACAACATCGAGTTCAACGTCAAGCCACGGTCGCTTTCCGGTGAGTTGATGCTCGACCTCGAGGAAACCCTGCGGGCCTCGCTGGATCACGCCGAGGAGCGGGCCAACGGGATCGGTTCGGAGATCATCATGGTCGGGATCCTGCCGACGCTGCAGAAGGAACACCTGGACGGCGAGTGGATGAGCGCCAATCCCCGCTACCAGGCGCTGGACGAAGCGGTGTTCGCCGCCCGCCGGGAAGACCTCGAGCTGGACATCACCGGCGACGAACACCTGCAGATGTTCGCCGACACCATCGCCCCCGAGTCCGCCTGCACCTCTGTGCAGCTCCACCTGCAGGTCTCCCCCGCTGACTTCGCCGCCTGCTGGAACGCCGCCCAGGCGCTGGCCGGGCCGCAGTTGGCACTCGGCGCGAACTCGCCGTTCCTCTTCGGCAAGCGGCTCTGGGCCGAGACCAGGACGGAGCTGTTCCTGCAGGCAACCGACACCCGCTCCCCTGAACTGCGGAACCAGGGTGTGCGGCCGCCGGTGTTCTTCGGCGAGCGCTGGATCACCTCGATCTTCGACCTGTTCGAGGAGAACGTCCGGTACTTCCCGGCCTTGCTGCCGGAGACCACGGACGAGAACCCGGAGGAGGTGCTGGCTTCCGGGAAAGCCCCTCGGCTGCAGGAACTGAGGCTGCACAACGGGACCGTGTACCGCTGGAACCGCCCGGTGTACGACGTGGTCGACGGACGCCCGCACCTGCGGGTGGAGAACCGGGTCCTGCCGGCCGGTCCCACCGTGGTCGACGTGCTGGCCAATGCGGCGTTCTACTACGGCGCGCTGACGGTCCTCGCGTCGGAGGACCGCCCGGTGTGGACGAAGATGTCGTTCGACGCCGCGAAGGCGAACTTCGATTCCGGCGCCCGGTACGGCATCGAGGCCGTCTTCTACTGGCCCGGGTTCGGCGAGGTCACCTGGGACGAACTCCTGCTGCGGCACCTGCTGCCGAAGGCCGACGAGGGGCTCAGCCGCTGGGGGGTCACCCAGGCAGGCCCGGGATCGGTACCTGGGCATCGTCCGGGACCGGTGCAAGACCCGCCGCAACGGCGCGTGGTGGCAGTCCGAGACGGTGGCGGCCTTCGAGGCGCGCGGGTTGTCCCGGGAGGCGGCGTTGACCGAGATGCTGAAGCTGTACTCGAAGGGCATGCACGCCAATGAGCCGGTGCACACCTGGGAGGTTCCGAGCTGACGTGCCGACGACCGTCGGACCGTCAGGTCGGCGGCAGCCGGGATGACGAGCGCGAGAACGAAGGGGTGCCAATGGCAGGGGCGACGATGACCGGGGCGGACCCGCACCGGCTCGCCGAGGAGGTGCTCTCCGGTTCCCGCACCGCGCTGTCCCGCGCGATCACCCTGGTCGAATCCACCCGTCCCGATCACCGGGCCGCTGCCAGGGTGTTGCTCACCGCGCTGGCGCCCCGCGCGGGCGGGGCGGTCCGAGTCGGCATCTCCGGAGTGCCGGGCGTCGGGAAGTCGACCTTCGTCGAGGCGCTCGGCACGGTACTGACCTCGAGCGGTCACCGCGTCGGCGTGCTGGCGGTCGACCCGTCCAGCGCCCGCACCGGTGGTTCCGTGCTGGGCGACAAGACCCGGATGCCGACCCTCGCGGCCGACCCGAACGCCTATATCCGGCCATCGCCGACGGCCGGGACGCTGGGCGGGGTGGCCAGGGCCACCGCGCAGACGATCACCGTTCTGGAGGGCGGCGGCTACGACGTCGTACTCGTGGAGACCGTCGGCGTCGGCCAGTCCGAGACCACCGTTGCCGGGATGGTGGACACCTTCCTGCTGCTCGGGCTGGCCCGCTCCGGCGACCAGCTGCAGGGCATCAAGAAGGGCGTGTTGGAGATCGCCGATGTGGTGGCGATCAACAAGGCGGACGGCGACCGGGTCGTCGAGGCCAAAGGCGCCGCAAGGGATCTCGCCGGTGCACTACGGCTGGTGCGCGGTGGTGACGGCGCCTGGCGTCCCCCGGTGCTGACCTGCTCCGGGTTGACCGGTGACGGGGTCGGAGAGGTCTGGAAGGCCGTCCTGAAACACCGCGACTTCCTCGGGACGGACGGACTGGCCGACAAGCGCGCCGCGCAGCGCTGGGAACTGACCTGGGCGCTGGTGCGGGACGAACTCGACCAGCGGCTGCGCCGCTCGCCCGCCGTGGTCGCCGCCGCGGATCGGCTGCGTACCGAGGTCCTGGCGGACGCCACCCCGGCACCGAGCGCCGCCGACGCGATCCTGCGCGCGTTTGACATGGGCTGACGGCCCGGCCGACCGGGTCCCGGAGCGGCTCTCGGAACGTGTCGCTGTCGCTCAGGCGAAGGCGTCCCGCTCGAACCTGCTGGCCGCCGGATCGATCTCCAGCAACGCCTCCAGTAGCAGCAGGGTCCTGGCGTCCTCCGAGCTGATCGACCGTCCGTACGGGCCACGGGCCGTGCACAGCATCCGGGCCACCTCGAGCAGCGCGGCGACGAACGGCCCGCTGACCAGCGGGTCCAGCCGCGCGAGGATCGCGGTGACCTCCCACAGCCCGGTGACGACGGACCTCGACTCGTCGGCGTGATCCCGGAGCCGGGCGGAGAAGTCGTCGCTCAGCGCCAGCAGCGTCGAGTGGGCCAGCCCCACCTCGCCCGCGGCCGCGCCGTCGACGGCACGCCAGAAGGCCGCCAGTTCCTGCGGCTCGAATCGGTTCTGCCGTCCGGCCACCGCGGTGAGGATCCAGAGCGGCGCGGCTTCCAGCACGCGCCGGTCGTGCGTGCTGAGTTCCGGGCCCGCTGCTGGCTGTTCCACGCCGGCACCTCCGGTTCCGCATTGCGCCGTTGCGCCATTGTTCGCTGTGCCGACCTTCGTGCACAACGGCCCGGGACCCGCAGGTCGCGGCTACGGCTCGAAGCGGTAACCGACCCCGGGCTCGGTGATCAGGTATCGCGGGTGCGCCGGGTCCGGTTCCAGCTTGCGCCTCAACTGCGCGAGATAGACACGCAGATAATGGGTTTCGTGTTCGTAGGCCGGACCCCAGACGTCGGTGAGCAGTTGCTTCTGCGGGACCAGCTTGCCGGCGTGCCGTACCAGCAACTCCAGCAACGACCACTCGGTCGGCGTCAGCCGAACCTGCTCCCCGTCGCGCAGCACCCGGTGGGCGCCGAGGTCGACGCTGAAGTCGTCGGTGGTGATGACCTCCTGGTGCTCCGATGACGGCGGCGCTCCCCTGCGCACGGCTGCCCGGATCCGGGCCAGCAGTTCGTCCATCCCGAACGGCTTGGTGACGTAGTCGTCGGCACCGGCGTCCAGTGCCAGGACCTTCTCGGCGGACGTCGACCGGGCCGACAGCACCAGCACCGGCACCGCCGACCAGCCCCGGATGCCCGCCAGCACCTCGATGCCGTCCAGATCCGGCAGGCCCAGGTCGAGGATGACGACGGCCGGGTGCGCGCGGGCCACCTCGGTCAGGGCCGTCCGCCCGTCATGAGCCACCGTGACGTCGTACCCGTGCGCCTTGAGGTTGATCGCGAGCGCCCTGGCCAGCGGCCGGTCGTCGTCGACGACGAGGATCCTGCCGCTCGGGCGCCCAGCCGCGGGCAGATCGGCACGGTCCGGCATGGCGAACGGCGCTCCTCACCCGCGAAGGCGCTCACTCGGCTCCTTCACCGGTGATTCCACCATCTCCACCGGCTGCGCGACCCTCTGCCCGGTGCTGCCGCGCCGGGAGACGACGATCAGCAGCACCGCGGCCAGCGCGGTGACCACGGTGATCATCCAACCCGCGGCGTGCAGTCCGGCCGATGCCGCCGTCCAGCCGATCGCCAGGGCGAACGGCAGGAATCCCAGCCAGGAGATCGTGCTGACCCCGGATGCCACTCCGGCGCGGATGGTGGACGGCACCGCGTCGTGCAGCAGCGCGCTGACATGGATCCCCACCACCGCCAGAACGAGCAGCAGGAACACCTGGGCGACGACCACCGCCGCGATGTTGCCGGTCATGCTGAGCACCGCGCTCGACGTCACCATCGCCACCGCGACCACCACGACGACCGCCGGGTGGTCGAGCCGCAGTCGACCCGCGATCAGGCCGCCGACGCCCAGGGTCGAGACCAGTGCCGCCCAGTAGGGGCCGAACAGCACGGCGGGCGCCGCCAGCGCGACCAACCACAGCGGCCCGAATTCGAACAGGGTCTGGGTGATCAGTGCGGTGACGGCACCGAGCAGCACGATGGGCAGCAGGGCGCCGCGTCCGGTGATCGTCCGGTAGGTGAGGGCGATGTGCGCCCGAAGCCCCGTTCGTTCGCCGGCGCGGTGCAGCCGGGGCTCGTCGAACCGGGCGAACGCGACGATCGCCAGCAGGGTGAACGGGATGGTCACGAAGTACGTGACCCTGGGACCTGCCAACCCGGCCAGCCACCCACCGAGCAACGAGCTGACCACCAGGGCGGCACTTTCCAGGAACCGGACCCCGCCGAGCCGGGTCTCGTACTGCTCTGCCGAACCGGCCGCCTCCAGCACGGTGTCGTAGACCACCGACTCGACCGTGCCGGAGTACATCGCGAAGTAGACCCCGAGGATCATTGCGGACCCGATGTACATCGGGACGCCCGTGCTCAGGCCACCGATCACCGTGCACAACGACAGCGCGACCGCCGACAGGATCAACACCCCCTTCCGGCTCCACCGGTCGGCGAGGATCCCGGAGGGCACCTCCAGGATCGGGGTCACGGCGGCATAGGCAGCGGCCATCACTCCGACAGAGGCAGCGGTGAAACCGATCTCGCTCATGAAGAGCTTCTCCACCGGCAACCACAACAGGCAGCCCTGCAGCGTCACGCCGAGCTGCAGCGGCAGCAGCCGACGGCGCAACGCCGGTGCCGCGTTGGTGCGGTTGTTCTTCATGCAGGGTCAGAGTCGGCGCACCCGCCCCGCGTTACAGAGTTTCAGGAGCGGGTTTCCCGGAATTGTTCTAGAAGATCGGCGCGCAGGCCGGCGTCCACCGACTTCGGGGTCATCTGCTGCAGGCCGCGCACAGTGGCCTGGTACTGGTCGAGGTATCGCCGACAGCCCTCACAGAGCTCCAGGTGATCCTTGACGCGGACTTTTCCGGACGCGTCCAGGTCGCCCTCGACGAAGGCGGTGACCAGTTCGACGAACTCACGGCACTCCACGCGGTCACCCTCCCCCGGCCGGATCCGGGCCGTCCGTCATGGCGAAATAGTGCTCCAGACGGGCGCGCACCGCTGCCCGACCGCGATGGAGCAGCACCCGCTGGTTCGCCGCTGTGATGTCCAGGATGGCGCAGACCTCGTCGGAGGGGTAACCCTCGATGTCGCGGAGCATGACGACGATCCGCTGCCGGGGTGGCAGACCGTCGACCGCGCGGTCCAGCACCGCGCGAAGTTCCGTCGCCATCGTCGCCCGCTCCGGGGAAGGGGGCCATTGCCGGGGCCAGTCGCGCCAATGACCCGGGTACTGCCCGTCCGCGGCCTGGAATCTGGCGGGATCGACTGTCGGACCATCGCTGTCGGCCGGGTCGTCCGCCCAGCTGCTCCACGGGACCGTCCTGCTCTCCCGCTCGGCACACCGCTTCGCGGTGTTCACCAGGATGCGGTAGACCCAGGTCCGCAGGGACGAACGAGCTTGGAAGGACCCGACTCCCGTCGTCACTGCGAGCCAGGTGTCCTGCAGAACCTCCTCGGCCGACGCGCCGGTGCTGACGAAAGTTCTTGCCAACCGCAGCATTCCGGGCGACCAGGCATCGAGAATGACGCCGAAGGCGCCGGCGTCGCGCTCCCGCAGCCGTCGAATCAGCTCTTCGTCGTCCATTCCGGCGATGGGCTTCGCCCGGTCGTTCCCTTCTTCATTCCCGGCGCTCATTCCCACCGTCATTCCCACCGTCATTCCCTGCGGCCGTTCCCTGCGGTCATTCGGTCCGTCGGGGGCGCTCCTCGAGCCGTCGCTGCTGGTAGACGTCCTCCAGAGTCATCTTCCCGTAGCGGAAGTTCTTCATGCTCCAACCGAGCAGGCCCAGCGCCAACACGCCCGAGGCGATCAGGAAGACGCCGGTGCCCCAGCCACCGAACAGCCACCACTTGTCGGCGAGCGGCCACCAACCGGGCGGTGGTGGACGGATGCCCCAGACAACGCCGACCGCGATGATGGCCAGGGCCAGCAGCGTCGACAGCACGATCCGCGGCCACGACGTCACGCTCTCGGCGGCACCGCGGTACGCCGCCCGTTTGACCGGATCCAGCAGGCGGTCGGCCCACTGGTAGTTCTTCGCGAGCACCCACAGGCCCAGGGCAAGCAGCAGCAGACCGGGGCCGGGAAGCACGATCGCGGCGACTCCGGCGGCGATCAGCAACCAGCCGAGAATCTCCAGCCCGATGCGGGTGGCCTTCGAGGTGCTGCCGTCTTCGCCCATCCGCACAGCATGTCAAACGGCTCGGGCGCTGGGGAATCGACGGACGTCGGCCCGCCCACGGTGACCTGCTCCGTGCCGAGCGCCGCGCCGGGGCGGGACGCCGCACCATCAGCGACGCCAGGTCGGCCACTTTGGCAGGATGACGGGGTGCCACCGCCCGCACCACCGCAGCCGCCCGACCGTCGGGGCGCCGACGGCATACCGGTTCGCGGGCCGTCACCGGCGGACCACCCGCGGGTGCTCGCGGGGCGGTACCGGTTGGACTCGGTGATCGGCAAGGGCTCGATGGGAACGGTGTGGGCCGCCACCGACGAGATCCTGCACCGGCAGGTCGCCATCAAGGAGATCGACTTCCCACCTGGCACCCCCGCGGCGGAGCGCGCCCAACTCGAGCACCGCACGCTGCGCGAGGCACGGGCGATTGCGGCGCTGTCGAACCCCTACGTCATCACGCTGTTCGACATCCTGACCCTGGAGCAAGGGCCGGTGATCGTCATGGAACTGCTCCGTGCCCGGTCGCTGGCCGAGATCCTGCGCAAAGTCGGCCGGCTGCCCGACGGTCAGGCGGCGACCATCGGCGTGGCGGTCGCCTCCGGCCTGCTGGCCGCCCATGCCGCCGGGATCACGCACCGGGACGTCAAACCCGGCAATGTGCTGATCTGTGACGACGGCCGGATCAAGCTCACCGACTTCGGCATCGCCCGCAGCACGGCGGAACAGACGATGACCGCGACCGGTCTGCTGCTGGGTTCCCCCGCCTACATCGCTCCCGAAGTGGCCAGTGGAGTTCCGGTCGGCCCGATCTCCGACGCCTGGAGCCTGGGCGGGCTGTTGTTCGCCACGGTCGAGGGCCGCCCACCGTTCGATCAGGGCACCGCCATCGCGACGCTGACGTCGGTGGTGAAGGACCCCGTCCCCCCGCACCCGCACTCCGGGCGGCTGGGCGCTGTCGTCTCCGGCCTGCTGGTGAAGACCCCGGCGCTGCGGATGCGGATCGACCGCGCGCTGATCATCATGCGCGGCATCGCGGACGATCCGTCCGGGATGAACCTGGCTGCGGTGCAACGCATCCCGCGGGATGAGGACACCGCTCCAGGGCTACCGCCCGCCGCTGCGACAGGTACCGGCAGTGACCCGAGGTCAGGCGGTGGCCCGGGCGTCGACCGCCTGCGCGGGGACGGTGCGAGCTGGGATCGTGCGGATGCGGGTCGGCCCGATGCGGGTCGTCCGGATGCGGGTCGGCCTGGCGGCGGTGGATCCGATTCGGGTCGGCCGGGCGGCGGTGGATCGGATTCGGGTCGGCCGGGCGGCGGTGGATCGGATTCGGGTCGTCCGCGCGGGGATCGCTGGAGCGGTGATCCCGGGGCGGCGGGGCGCGCCGCAGGGCCGGTCGGCTCCGGGGCGTCGCCGTATGTCCCGCCCCGGTATCCGGCGGACCAATCACACCGGAACCGCCCCGGACCCCCGCCGCCGGGCGCCTATCGCACCGGATCGACACCGGGGTATCCCGGTAGCTCAGTTCCTGGACGTCCCGCTGGATCTGCCCCGGCCTACCGCACCGGGTCGACTCCGGGGTATCCCGCTGGATCGCCGCCGGGTGCCTTCCGGGCGGGTTCGACACCGCAACCGGGGCTCGGCCGCCCGCGGACCCCGGGGAACGCGGCGCCGCGCCCCACGTCACCTGCGCTGCCGCCACCGCCGTGGGCCCAGTCGGACTCGGCCGCTCTCCCGCCACTGCCTGCAGAGGTTTCGGACCGGGACGGAGCTGAACGGGAGCGCTCCGAGGCTTCCCGTCCTGAAACTGAAGGCGCTCATGGCGCCACGCAGGAACGGTCCCGGCTGTACAGGACCGTCGCGGCGGTCATCGTGGCGATACTGGCCGCTGCGGCAGGCTATTTCGGCGTGCGGATCATCGCCGATCTCGCAACCGAAGCCGCGGCGACCGCATCGGCACACGCAGCTGGTGCCGTATCGGCGCATGCAACCATGGCCGCGGAGATCGGAGCGGGCGACGGCATCGGCCCGGCCCGGCCCGGCGCGGCCGGGTGGCAAACCTCGGCTGACTACTGAGCACCGCCGATCTGGCACCGGCTTCCGAGACCGGGCTGAGCTGAGCACCGCCGGACCCGCACACCGCTTGCTCTCCTTGCGGCGCTTCAGCCCACTGAACCCCTCCCTCCCACCGAGCCGCCCCTCGACCGGAACCTGCCAGGCAGACGCTCACCCAACGACACGGCCGCGCAGCTGGACGCGATCGTCCGGGACGATCCGGCCCGCGACAGGCCCCGAGCACCCGGACGTGCTCTCGGCCGGGACGATCCGGTCCGCGACGGGGCCCGTAGGGTCTTCGCATGCCTGTCGACCCAGCAACCGAAAACAGAGCCAAGGCCGAGGAAGCCGCCGCTGCCATCGCGAATGCGACCGGCACCCCGCACCACGACGTGGCCCTGATCATGGGTTCCGGCTGGGTACCGGCAGCGGATCGGCTCGGCACGGCGACCGCCGACATCGATGTCTCTGCGCTACCGGGCTTTTCCGCCCCGGTCGTCGCCGGGCACGCCGGCCGCATCCGGTCCATCCCGATCGGTGACAAGCGCGCCCTGGTGATGCTCGGCCGGACCCACCTGTACGAGGGCCGCGGCGTCGCGCAGGTCGTGCACGGCGTCCGGACGGCCGTCGCCGCGGGGGCACGCCTGATCGTGCTGACCAACGCCGCCGGCGGGCTGCGCGAGGGGATGACGCCCGGCGACCCGGTGCTGATCTCCGATCACCTGAACCTGACCGCGACCTCCCCGATTGCGGGCGCGAACTTCGTCGACCTGACCGACCTGTACTCGCCCCGGCTGCGCGCGCTGGCAACCCGGATCGACCCGAGCCTGACCGAGGGCGTGTACGCCCAGCTGCCCGGCCCGCACTACGAGACCCCGGCCGAGATCAGGATGCTCCGGACGCTGGGCGCGGACCTGGTCGGCATGTCGACCGTGCTGGAGGCGATCGCCGCCCGGGAGGCCGGCGCGGAGGTCTTCGGCTTGTCGCTGGTCACCAACCTCGCCGCTGGGATGACCGGCGAACCGCTGGATCATGAGGAGGTGCTCGCGACCGGGCGGGCGGCGGCCGTGGCGATGGGCGATCTGCTCGCCGAGCTGGTCGCCGGCGCATGACGCCATCAGGAACCGATCCCTCTCCAAGGCTCACTCCAGCGCTGCGGGACGCCACGATCCGCTGGATCGCCGACGACCCGTCGCAGTCCGACCGCTACGAGCTGCAGGCCGTGCTCGCCGCGGCGATGGCCGGCCGGCCCGAGGCGGTGATCGACCTGCAGGCGCGGATGAGCGCACCGCTGACGTTCGGCACCGCCGGCCTGCGCGGGCCACTCCGGGCGGGTCCGTCCGGCATGAACCTGGCGGTGGTCCGGCGGGCCGCGGCCGGAATCGCCGCGCACCTCGCTGCGCACGGCGATCGCGGGGGCACGGTGGTGGTCGGCTACGACGGACGTCACCGATCGGCGGAGTTCGCCGCTGATGCGGCCGCCGTCATCGGGTCCGCGGGTTTCCAGGTGCTGCTCGCTCCCGGCCCGTTACCGACCCCGATCCTCGCGTTCGCGACAAGATCACTGAACGCCGCCGCCGGCCTTCAGGTCACCGCGTCGCACAACCCGCCGCTGGACAACGGCCTGAAGGTGTACCTGGCCCAGGGCGCGCAGCTGGTGAATCCGGAGGACGGCCAGATCGAAGCGGCGATCGCCGCGGCCCGGCCGGCGCGTTCCATCGACGTCGACAGCACCGCCGGCCGGGTGCAGCCGTGGCCGGAGGAGATCGTGCAGGGCTACCTGGACCGGGTCGGAACCCTGGCCCCGGCATCGTCCGCCGCGCCTCCGGTGCGGGTTGCAATCACCCCGATGCACGGCGTCGGCGGCGAGACCGCTGTCAAGGCACTGCGTCTCGCGGGATTCACCGACGTGCACGTGGTGTCCGAACAGGCGGTGCCGGACGGCGACTTTCCCACCGTCCCATTCCCGAACCCCGAAGAACCCGGCGCGACGGACCTGCTGCTTGCCCTCGCCCAGCGGGTGGATGCGGGCATCGCCATCGCGCTCGACCCGGACGCCGATCGGTGTGCCGTGGGCATCCCCGTGCCGGGCGGCGGGTGGAGAATGCTGACCGGCGACGAGACGGGTTCGCTGCTCGGCGACCACCTGCTGCGTGGCCTGGACCGCACCGCCCATCCGGACCCGCTGGTGGCGACCACGATCGTCTCGGGCGAATTGCTCAAGTCGATCGCAGAGGCCCACGACGCCCGCTACGCGGAGACCCTGACCGGGTTCAAATGGATTGTGCGGGCCGGTGACGGCGCCGGCACCGGCCTGGTGTTCGGCTATGAGGAGGCTCTCGGGCTGTGCGTAGACCCGGACCGGGTGCGGGACAAGGACGGCATCTCCGCGGCGGTCGTCGCGTGCGACCTGGTTGCCACCCTGCAGGCCGCCGGGCAGAGCGTGCAGGACCGGCTCGACGAACTCGCCCGCCGTCACGGCCTGCTGGCGACGGGCCAGTTGTCCATCCGGGTCGAGGATCTCGGCCAGATCGGCACCGCAATGGCGAGGCTGCGGAGGGCAGCCCCGGCGACTCTGCTCGGCGAAGCGGTCACCGAGGTGACCGATCTGCTGCCGTTGACCGACGGCATCCGGTTGCGCACCGGCCGCACCCGGGTCGTTGTCAGGCCGTCCGGAACCGAGCCGAAACTGAAGTGCTACCTGCAGGTCTCGACCCCGGTACCGGAGTCGGCAGAGCTCGGTTCGCTCCGCGCAGCAGCGGCCGCCGACCTCGACGCCCTCCGATCCGAGATGGAGCAGGTGGTCGGCATTCCTGGCTGACGGATCAGCCGCCGGAGGACTGCACCGCTGTTGCGGCCGCTGAAGACACCGCCGAGGAAGCACCGCCCGGGAAGGCATCGGCTCCGACCTTCGGGTCGGCGATGAACTGCAGCCCGGTGGCACCGTCCTCGGCCATGATCGTCAGCACCCCGCCCGACGGATCCGAGCCGACCGTGTAGGACGCGGTCCCCTGCAGGACGGCGTTCATCGCCGCCTCGGTCTCGCCCGCCGCACCGTCACAGAACTTCAGCGTGCTGCGCAGATTGCCGAAAACCATGGTGCTGTCGGCGATCTCGACCGGGCCGCCGCCGGTGTTGCAGGAGTTGTCGAACGCGATCTCCCCGGCGTTGAACCGCACCCAGGCCGTCACGGTCGGGGCCACCGCGGAGACCGTGCTGCCGGATTGGGTGATCAGGCCGTCGAGCTTCCAGCCGGTGCCCTCCAGGGAATCCGCGCCACTGGGTGCCGGTCCCAGCACCAGGGTGTCCTTGCCGTCGGTCAGCGTCAGCGTGTCGCCGTCGAGGGTCCAGGTCGGTCCGGAGGCCAGGAAGGCGGCGAGCCAGCGGTCCTGGGCCATCAGCTCGTCCTGGCAGGCCATCATCGTGGACCCCATCTGCGGGACCGTCAGCACGTCGCCGGTCACCGTGTAGGAGCCGAACATGCTGTTGCAGCCCGCCTTCGCGGACAGTTTGCCCTTCTCGAACGTCAGGGTGATGGTCGACTTGGGGACGATCGTGTACTTGCCGGTCACCTCGGTGGCGGTGAACGTGCGACCGTCCAGGGCGGCTGCTCCGGACGCGGCCGACGATCCGGACGGGACCGCGCCCGACGAGCCCGAACCCGTGGCCGGGGAGCCGGTCTCTGACGAGTCGGGCGTCGATCCGCTGGTGGCACCCGATGAGGAGGCCGCTCCCGGTGAGCTGTTGCTGGCACAGGCCGACAGTGCGAGCAGTGCGGTCACCGCCAGCACTGCTCCGAACAGCATGCCGGCGCGGGCGAGCGGGGTCCGCCCGGTCGAGGTGCGTGCTGTCGCGCGGCGAAGTGTCGATCTCATGGTCACGTCCTTCTGCCGCCGCAGCGGCCGATTCCTCCCGCCCCACCGCTGGGTACGGAAGCCGCTCAGGCCCGGTCGTCACACACTCTGCAACGCCTTGAACAAGGACGTAACGCCCCAACAGGATGGTTGCACGGCGAAACGGATCAGGCGCGGCAGACACGGTCAGTCAGCGCCGCGCACTCAGAGTGGGTGCCAGGGTCGCCGGTCAGACGGCGCCGAACTGCCGGTCACCCGCGTCACCCAGCCCGGGCACGATGTAGCCGGAATCGTTCAGCCGCTCGTCGACCGACGCGGTCACCACCCGCACCGGCAGCTTCGCCGCGGCCAGCGTCAGCAGACCCTCCGGTGCGGCCAGAGCGCAGATCGCGGTGACGTCGGTGGCGCCCGCGACCGGTCAGCAGCTCGATGGTGTGCACCATCGACCCGCCGGTCGCCAGCATCGGATCGAGCACGTACACCGGACGTCCGGCGAGCGACTCCGGCAGCGACTCCATGTAAGGGGTCGGCAGCAGGGTCGTCTCGTCCCGGGCCAGCCCGACGAATCCCATCTGCGCCTCCGGGATCAGGGCGTGGGCCTGGTCCGCCATCCCGAGCCCGGCACGCAGCACCGGGACCAGCAGCGGAGGGTTCGAGAGCCGGGTGGCCGTGGTCCTGGCGACCGGGGTGTGGATCGGCACCTGCACGGTCGCCAGCGTGCGGGTCGCCTCGTAGATCAGCATCAGCGTCAGCTCGCGCAGCGCGGCGCGGAACGTCGCGTTGTCGGTCCGGGCGTCCCGCATCGTGGACAGCCGTGACGCCGCCAGCGGGTGATCCACCACCGTCACGTCCAGGTCGTCGGGAATGTTGCTGCGGCACCGGGGACTGCACAGGCATGGCACGGCTCTTTTCTCGGTCGCGCCCGATCCTCGACAGCGCGTGGCGGGCCGGCAGCAGCACCGGCCGGGCGGTGATGGCACCGTAGCTGGCCGTGCTTCCGACCGGCCCACCCGGCGCCCGTCCAGTCCGGTCACGAACGCGGACAACGGCGGCATAACCGGGCGTTCGGCCGTCGTCCGGACCGACACCGGGCCGGGAACGACCCACCGTGGGGGTGCCGCAGCGGCCCTAGGATGGCCGTCATGAGCACAGCAACGCCGCAACGGCCGGTGGACGGCGCGGTGGCTCCGGGGTTGCCGCCGCACCTGCGTGATGTGGCCGCCGACGAGACCTCGCTCCGCCGGTTCCTGCACGGGTCTGCCCGGGGTCGATGCGGTCGGTGTCGAGCAGCGTGTCGGCGGGCCTGGCGACCCGGTCGATCAAGAAGGCGTCGAAGCTGGCGGCGATCGACCTGGCGATCTCCATGGTCGACCTGACCACGCTGGAGGGGTCGGACACGCCGGGCAAGGTCCGCGCGATGGCCGCCAAGGCACGCCGGCCCGACCCGGACAACCCGGACACGCCGCATGTCGCCGCGCTGTGCATCTACCCGGACATGGTCGGCGTCGCGGTCGAGGCACTGGCCGGCAGCGGCAGTCGGGAATCGCTTCGGTGGCAACGGCTTTCCCCACCGGGCGGACCAGTCTCGCGGTGCGACTGGCGGACACCGACGGTCGCGGTCAGGGCCGGCGCCACCGAGATCGACATGGTCATCGACCGGGGCGCGTTCCTGGCCGGGAAGTACGGCAAGGTCTTCGACGACATCGTCGCGGTCAAGCAGGCCTGCGGCGGGCGCCCGGCTCAAGGTGATCCTGGAGACCGGGGAGTTGGCCACCTACGACAACGTGCGACGGGCGTCCTGGCTGGCGCTGCTCGCCGGCGGCGACTTCATCAAGACCTCGACCGGGAAGATCTCGCCGGCGGCCACCCTGCCGGTGACCGCCGTGATGCTGCAGGCGGTCCGCGACTGGTACGAGCAGACCGGCGAGCGGCGGGCGGTCAAACCGGCCGGCGGGATCCGCACGTCCAAGGACGCCATCCGTCACCTGGTCGCCGTCAAGGAGATCGCGGGGCCGGAATGGCTGGACCCGTTCCTGTTCCGGTTCGGCGCCTCAAGTCTGCTCAACGACCTGCTGATGCAGCGCCGCAGCCAACTCCAGGGCCACTACTCCGGCCCCGACTACGTGACCGTCGACTGAAAACGGTTGCCAGTGAGGACATCTCGATGACGAGCACCCGACGATCCGCGCCCACCGGCGGTCTGGACTGGGAGTACGCGCCCGCGCCGGAATCGGCGGCGATCGGGCGGCTCCGAGACCGTTACCAGATGTATGTCGGCGGGAGGTTCGTCGACGGTCGCGGCGACGACATCAAGACAGTCAACCCGGCCACCGAGGAGATGCTGGCGACCGTCAGCACCGCCGCCACCGCCGATGTGGACGACTGCCGTCGCCGCCGCCCGGGCCGCCTACGACGGCGTGTGGTCCCGAATCTCGGCGGCCGAGCGCGGGAAGTACCTGTACCGCATCGCCCGCGGCATCGCCGAACGCTCCCGGGAACTCGCGGTCGTCGAGACCCTGGACAACGGCAAGCCGATCAAGGAGTCGCGGGACGTCGACGTTCCCACGGCGGCAGCTCATTTCTTCTACCACGCGGGTTGGGCCGACAAGCTGGAGCACGCCGGCTACGGGGCCGCGCCGGCGCCGCTCGGGGTGGCCGGCCAGGTGATCCCGTGGAACTTCCCGCTGCTGATGGCCGCGTGGAAGATCGCCCCGGCCCTCGCCGCCGGGAACACCGTCGTCATCAAGCCCGCGGAGACCACGCCCCTGTCGATACTGGTGCTGGCCGAGATCTTCGCCGATGCGGATCTGCCGCCCGGGGTGGTCAACATCATCACCGGGGCGGGCGACATCGGCGCCGCACTGGTCAATCACCCTGGCATCGACAAGGTCGCGTTCACCGGATCCACCGAGGTCGGCCGGCAGATCCAGGCCTCACTCGCCGGGACCGGCCGGAAGATCACCCTGGAACTCGGCGGTAAGGCCGCCAATGTCGTCTTCGACGACGCGCCGATCGACCAGGCCGTCGAGGGCATCGTCAACGGCATCTTCTTCAACCAGGGCCATGTCTGCTGCGCCGGATCCCGGCTGCTGGTGCAGGAATCGGTCGCCGATGAGGTGAACGAGAAGCTCCGCGCCCGCATTGCCACGTTGCGGATGGGCGATCCGATGGACAAGAACACCGACGTCGGCGCCATCAACTCGGCCACCCAGCTCGCCACCATCCGGGCGCTGACCGACACCGGCGAGGCCGAGGGTGCAGAGCGCTGGACCTCTCCGTGCCCGGTACCCGACCGCGGGTTTTTCTTCCCGCCGACCGTGTTCACCCGGGTCTCCCAGTCGATGCGCATCGCCCGCGACGAGATCTTCGGGCCGGTGCTGTCGGTGCTGACCTTCCGAACGCCGGACGAGGCGGTCGCGAAGGCGAACAACACCCCGTACGGACTGTCGGCCGGCGTCTGGACCGAGAAGGGCTCGCGCATCCTCGGTATGGCATCGGCGCTGCGGGCCGGGGTGGTCTGGGCCAACACGTTCAACCGGTTCGACCCGGCGGCGGCCTTCGGCGGCTACAAGGAGTCCGGCTTCGGCCGGGAGGGCGGCCGGTCGGGCCTCTCGGCCTATCTGGACACCGAGGACGACGGTCCGGTCCGGGCTGCCGCCGACGGCGCCGCGATCCCGGTTTCCCGGTCGCCGGTGGGAGCCCTAGAAGGCGGGAAGGTGGACGCCGGGAGGATGGACAGCGGGAGTGTGGACGGCGGGAGCGCAGTCGCGGCCGGCGCCGACGCGCTCTCGGACGCCGAGGCGCTGGCCGACGCGACCGCGGTCGTCGCGAGCGCAGAGGCTGGTCGGGTAGGACGCGATGCGCAGTTCAGCCCTACTGCGACTGGACAGTCTGTGCAATCAGCCGCCCCGAACGACGACACCGCGAACGGCACCCCGCGCATCGCCGTCAGCAAGACCTACAAGCTCTACGTCGGCGGCGCGTTCCCCCGGTCCGAGTCGGGTCGGACCTACCAGGCATCCGGCGGACCCGGCGGATCGATCGTCGCGAACGTGGCGCAGGGCTCCCGCAAGGACGCCCGGGACGCCGTCGGCGCGGCCCGCAAGGCGTTCAAGCCATGGTCGGCGGCGACCGCGTACAACCGGGGCCAGGTGATCTACCGGATCGCCGAGATGCTGGAAGGCCGGCGGGCGCAGTTCGTGGACCTGCTCGGCGGACACCCCGAAGACGCCGCCGCCGTGGATGCCTCGATCGACCGGCTCGTGCACTACGCGGGCTGGACGGACAAGCTCGCCTCGGTGTTCGGCAGCGCGAACCCGGTTGCCGGCCCGTTCTTCTCCTTCTCCACCCCGGAGCCGACCGGTGTGGTCGCCGCAGTCGCGCCGCAGCACGACCCGCTGCTCGGGCTGGTCAGCGTGCTGGCGCCGATCATCACCTCCGGCAACACGGCCGTCGTCATCGCCGCGCAGCACCAGCCGTTGGCCGCCGTGACGCTGGCCGAAGTACTGGCGACCTCGGACGTCCCGGGAGGGGTCGTCAACATCCTCACCGGCGACCCCGCCGAGATCGCACCGCACCTGGCCGCCCACGGGGACGTCAACGCGCTCGACCTGACCGGCACCGACGGCTCGCTGCGCACCGAGCTCGAGAAGGCAGCCGCCGGGACCATCAAGCGCGTCTACGCCCCCCGCAACCCGGACTTCAGCCGGCCGCCGGGGACCGCCCGGATGCGCGCGTTCCTGGAGATCAAGTCGGTCTGGCACCCGACCGGCTCCGTCTCACTGGCAGGTGGGGGCGGCTACTGATTCCTGGCCGGCCCGCCGGCCGGTGGGGGCTGCGACTGCTGACGTGCGGCGGGTGCCGCTGTCAGCGGCATGCAGGACGCGACCTGGGTGGCTGACCCAGGATCACCGTCGGGAACGTCACAGTCCCCGCGCAGGCACCCTGCGAGCTTGATCACGATGGCATCGAGCACGTCCGACCGCTCCCTAGCCTGGAAGGGTTGCCTCACTTCCCGGGAGATCGAATGTCCCTGCCCCTGCGGGTCGCCGTCATCGGCGCCGGACCGGCCGGCATCTACGCCGCCGACATCCTGACGACGAAGGACCCATCGGCGACCGTCGACATCTTCGACCGGCTGCCCACGCCGTACGGCCTGATCCGGTACGGCGTCGCGCCGGACCATCCACGGATCAAGGCGATCATCGTCGCCCTGCACCGGGTGATGGAGAACGAGCGGATCCGTTTCATCGGCAACGTGCACGTCGGCGTCGACATCAAGCTCGACGAGCTGCGGCAGTTCTACGACGCCATCATCTTCGCCACCGGCGCCGAGCGGGACCGCTCGATGCGGCATCCCCGGCGAGGACCTGCAGCGGTCCTACGGCGCGGCCGACTTCGTCGCGTTCTACGACTCGCACCCCGACCGCGAGCAGACCTGGGACCTGTCCCAGCAGCGGTCCGTCGCGGTCGTCGGCGTCGGCAACGTCGGTCTGGACGTCGCCCGGATGCTCGCCCGCAGCGCCGACGGAACTGCTCAGCACCGACATCCCGCCGCACGTCCACGCGGCGCTGGCCGACTCCGCCATCACCGACATCCACATGTTCGCCCGCCGCGGCCCGGCGCAGGCCAAGTTCACCCCGGTGGAACTGCGCGAGCTGGACCACTCGCCGAACGTCCAGGTGGTCGTCGCGCCCGAGGGCATGGAGTTCGACGCCGAGTCCGAGGCGGCGCTGGCCAAGAGCAAGTCGCTGCGGATGGTCGTCGACGTGCTCAGCGACTGGGCCATGCGCGATCCGGAGCCGGGTCCGCACCGCCGGATCCACCTGCACTTCCTGGAGAACCCGATCGAGATCCTCGGCGCCGACGGCGCCGTCGTCGGGCTGCGCACCGAGCGTCAGGAGCTCACCGGCGACGGCACCGTCCGCGGCACCGGCGAGTTCACCGACTGGGACGTGCAGGCGGTCTACCGCGCCGTCGGCTACCGCTCGGAGGCGATCGAGGACCTGCCGTTCGACACCCGCCGGTTCGTGCTGCCGAACGACGGCGGCCGGGTGCTGGACCTGGACGGCGACCCGTTGCCCGGGATCTACGCGACCGGATGGGTCAAGCGCGGTCCGGTCGGCCTCATCGGCCACACCAAGTCCGACGCCGCCGAGACCATCGCCCACCTGCTCGCCGACGCTGCCGGAGCTGCCGTCCGCGCCCTCCGCGCGGACGGGATCGCGGTCGACGCGCTGCTCGGCCGCGAAGGGCCTGCCGGTCACCGACTTCGCCGGCTGGGACCGGCTGGACGCGCACGAACTCGCGGCCGGCCAGCCGCACGGCCGGGCCCGGATCAAGGTCATCTCCCGCTCGGCGATGACGGAGATCGCCGCCCGCAGCTGACCGCTGCCCCGACCGCGGCCCGCCGGTTACCCTCCCAGAGGCACTCCCCAGGGGTACCCGGCACACCCGTCGGTCACGGCAGAAGGAGCACGGCATGTACGAGGTTCAGGGCGTCATCTCCCGCAGCAAGGACGCCCCGGTCGAGCTGACCACGATTCTCGTGCCGGACCCGGGTCCGGGCGAGGCGCTCGTCCGGGTGCAGGCCTGCGGCGTCTGCCACACCGACCTGCACTACAAGCAGGGCGGCATCGGCGACGACTACCCCTACCTGCTCGGGCACGAGGCTGCGGGCATCGTCGAGGCGGTCGGTGACGACGTCACCGACGTGGCGCCCGGCGACTACGTGGTGCTCAATTGGCGGGCCGTCTGCGGCTCCTGTCGCGCCTGCAAGCGCGGCCGGCCCTGGTACTGCTTCGCCACCCACAACGCGCAACAGAAGATGACCCTGAGCCGACGGCACCGTGCTCTCCCCCGCGCTGGGCATCGGCGCCTTCGTCGAGAAGACCCTGGTCGCCGCCGGTCAGTGCACGAAGGTCAACCCGGAGGTACCGCCGGCGGTTGCCGGGCTGCTCGGCTGCGGCGTGATGGCCGGCATCGGAGCGGCGATCAACACCGGTGCCGTCACCCGCAACGACTCGGTCGCGGTCATCGGTTGCGGTGGCGTCGGCGATGCCGCGATCGCCGGGTCGTCGCTGGTCGGCGCGCACACGATCATCGCGGTCGACACCGACGCCCGGAAGCTGGAGCTCGCCAAGCAGTTCGGCGCCACCCACACCGTCCTGGTGTCCGACGGTGACGTCGTCGAGCAGATCCAGGCGCTGACCGGCGGCTTCGGGGTGGACGTGGCGATCGACGCGGTCGGCCGCCCGGAGACCTGGAAACAGGCGTTCTATGGTCGCGACCTGGCGGGAACCGTTGTGCTGGTGGGCGTCCCGACCCCGACGATGACGCTGGAGATGCCGCTGCTCGACTTCTTCGGTCGCGGCGGGTCTCTCAAGTCGTCCTGGTACGGCGACTGCCTGCCAGAGCGGGATTTCCCGGTGCTGAGCAACCTGTTCCTGCAGGGCCGGCTGCCGTTGGACAAGTTCGTCTCCGAGCAGATCGCGATCACCGACATCGAGGCGGCGTTCGAGAAGATGCACCGCGGCGAAGTTCTCCGTTCGGTCGTGCTGATGTAGCTCGGCCGCAGGTCCGATCGGCTCAGCAGCCCCGTCGGATCGCAGCCCCGTCGGATCAGCAGCCTTGGGCCCGCAGCGCCGACCAGGTGGTTGAGTCCACCTGCCGCGACTGGGCCAGGTTGTTGTCGGCCTGGAAACGACCGACGGCGGCAGCGGTCTCGTCGGTGTAGATGCCCCACCGCCCGGGATCGCCGGCCGCCGGGTCGGCGTTGATGTCCCCCACGTCGTAGTCGAGCTTGCCCCCGAGAACCCGCTGCAGCTCACCCACCCAGACATTCCGCTGGCCCACCGTGGTGATCTTCGGCAGTGAGTTCGGGTCGGCCGGGCACACGCAGGAGATCACTGACGTCACATCGGGAGTCGTACCCTTGATGAAGGCGTCTGCCGGACTCGCCAGCCTGGCCGGGCAGGCGTCGGCCGGGCTGGCGAACGGCCCGGCGTACAGCACCAGCACGTTGACCTGCGCGGTGAAGATCTTGCAGGACGAACTGGTTTCGGCCCACTTGACGCCGGCCGGGAGTTGGCCCGCCGCGCGGAGCTCCGCGATCCGCCGTTCGAACGCGGGCCGGTCGAGCTCCGACGCCACCTGGACGATGTAACCCTCGTCGCAGCCGATGTCCTGCCGGGTCGGCGCGACGACCGGCGCCGCGGTGGTGGGTGCAGCGCCGGACGTCGCCGGGCCGGCCGACCCGCTCGCGCCGGCCGTGCTCCCGCCGGTCTGGACGTACGCCTTCGACTGCCGGGGTGGCGCGACCGGCCGTGCGTCCTCAGACCCCGCGGCGGTCGGCGGCAGAGCCTGGGCACTGGACGCCGCGGTGGTGGAGTCCTGATCCGACGAGCCGGTACGCACCAGCACGACCGCCACCACCGCGGCCGCCGCGACCAGGACAGCGACCACGGCGGCAATCACCCAGGCCGGCCCTGCTGACCGCCGGGGTGGCGGCGCACCGGCTGTCGGTGGGCCGGTGGGCGGCAGGCCCGGCGGCATCCCACCCGGCGGCGGGCCCGGCGGCATGCCGCCCGGATACCCGGGCGGGCCCGGATATCCGCCCACGTACGGAAACGCACCGACCCCGCCCGGGTCGTTCTTCCGCAACGACACCGTCGGCGGCGCCGGACCGGGGGGCACCCGCTCGACCGTGGTTCCGGTCGGCGTCATCAGCTCCGTCGGTTCGGCGAGTACCGACCGCCCGCAGTTGCCGCAGAATCTGCCGGACTGGTCGGTTGCTCCGCAGTGCACGCACGAGGCCACGGCCGACAGCCTGTCAGCCCGACTTCCGCCGGAACGTCCTCGTCGCCTTGTGGCTGGCCGTGGCGCCGCCGACGCCGCCGTGGCCGTCCAGGTGAGCGCTGCGTGACTGGCCGGCGGCCTTCTTCTTCTCCAGCGCGGCCGCGAAGACCTCCTTGGCCGAGGCCGTCACCGGGCCCTCCGGCTCTTCCGCTGCTGCGTTCGTGGCATCCGCCGCGTCGTCGCCGGTCACCGCGGCCGACTCTGCTGAACGTTTCGATGCTGGGTTGTCTGGCATGGAGGGCCTCCTGGTGGTCGCGGCTGTGCTCGTGCTGTCACGCACTGCTTCGATTCTCGACTGTGCCGATTCTCAACTGTCCCGGACCCTGACTGTCCTGATTCCTGAAGGGGACGCGCACCATCATCGCCCGTCGCGACAGCGCCGAGCCACTTCATTCACTCCCTCACCTCATCCACGCGCCCGCGAGGCCTGTTCCGGGCCGCCGGCCCCGGAAGAACCATTAGGCTTGCGCCGCGCGATCGACCGACCCGGGGGCCGCGCCCAATCGGACGAATCAGCACTGAGAGGACCATGTCGGTGGCAGCGGACATCATTCCCATTGAGCTCGGGCTGACAGCGGGCAACGGGCTGACCCTGTGGGCACCGAGCTGGCGGGAGGACGGCGAGGACTGGGAGGCCTTCCTCGGTCACGAGGAGGACCTCTACATCTTCCCGACAGCGGCGCACCTGGCCGCGTTCATCCGGACCTCGACCGAACACGACCTGCTGGATCATCCGCAGTGGGAGGCTGCCGCCGACCTCCTCGTCGACGAGCTCTCCCCCGACGACGACCACCGGTTCGACATCGTCGGCGTCCCGGAGCTGGTCGCGGAACCGGCGGACATCTGGACGCTCGCCGAGCTGACCGACACCGTCGCCATCCTGCGGTCGCTCGCCGAGGTCTGCGGCCTCGACGCCGTCGACGACGTCCTGGATTCCGCGGACGGTTTCGCGCTCCTGCCGATGGGGCAGCAGGCGTTCGTCGGGCGGAACGGCGAGAAGTTGTGGAACGAGATCGGCGCCGTCGTCGCCGCCCGCTGGGACGAGGTCCTGGACGCGCTGGACGGCATCGTCACCACCCCCGAGGTCGATCCTGCGGCGCTCGAGGTGGCCGTCGAGGAGGCGGCGGCGATCAGCGCCGTCGAGAAGCGCCCGGAACCCGAGCCCGGCGTGCCGGTCGACGTCGAAGCCGAACTCGACGACGTCCTGGTCGACGAGAGCCGGGACGAGGACCTGGAGTTCTGGGACGAGACCGGGGTCGACTGCCTGGAGATCACCGTCAACGGCCGGACCGGCTACACCCTGCGGTGCTACCTCGGGGACGACCCGGTGTTCCTCTCCCGCGGCGGGCGCATCCAGATCTACTCCTCTGCAGAGGATCTGGAGAATTATCTGATGGAAACGGACCCCAAACACGCCCTCGCGTCGCTGGCGGTCTGGACCGATATCCGCAAGGCCGTCACCGATGGTGACGCCGCCGTGCTGGCCGGTCCGGAGAACACCTATCTGCTGGACGGACTGGACAGGAGCCTGCTGGAGGGCCCGGAAGCGGTCGACCGCAAGCAACTCGAACTCGGCGTCGAACTGCTGGCCGATGCAGCGCTCGAACGCGGTGACGCCGAGACGATCGACGCGCTCGGCACCGCCAGCCCGCTGGGCAACCTCATCGGCGCCGCGGTGCGCCCGGATCCCAACCGGCAGGCCCCAGCGCCGCCGTACGACGACGAGGTGGCTGCCTGGAGCGTGCTGGTCGACCGGTTCAGCGCGACGTTGGACTGGGACGGCGACCGCGGCTGACGGCGCCTGCCGGGCCCCCGGTCAGAATGTCTTGCCGGCGTCCCTGGCTGCGGCGTGCGCGGCCTGCCGACCGGTCTCGGCGTCGGCCGTGGCAAGGTTCGGCCGGAACTCCACCTCGGTGATGTCGTCGATCCCGGCCCAGCGCAGCCAGTCCCGCAGGTACGGCGCCTGGAAGTCCGAGCCGAAGGACGGTGGCCTTCCTGCCCCGTAGACGGCGCTGGTGTAGACGACCGCGGCCTTCCGTCCGGTCAACAGTCCGGTGTAACCCAGTTCCGGGTCGAACCCGAAGACCATCCCGGGCTGGCTCACCACGTCGATGAACTGCTTGAGGATGTACGGGATGCCGGCGTTCCACATCGGAACGCTGAACAGGTACGCGTCGGCCGCGGCGAACCGCTCGAACGCCTGCCGCGCCGACCGCCAGGCTGCGGCCTGGTCGCCCTCCGGGTCCGCTCCCGCGAAGACCGCCATTTTCGCCGCAGCTGCGGCCGGCCCGAACTCCGGCAGTGTTCCGTCCCACAGGTCCCAGGTCTCGATGTGCACATCCGGGTGGGTCTCCCGGTACGCGCCCAGGAAGGTCTCCGCGATCGCCAGTGATTCCGAGGCCGCCCCGCGGGGAGAGGCGGATACGTGCAGCAGTGTGGTCATGTCGACTCCTTCGTGATTTATGTGCGTGCACACACACTAGCAGTTATGTGCGCACGCACGCAAGCAGTAGGGTCCGACCATGTCGAAAGCGAGCGCCAGGACCCGGGTGGACACCGAGACGGCCAACGGCGATCGAGCGGTCGAGGCCGACCGCGCCGCCGAGGACGCCTGGGGCGCACTTCTGCGCGTGCACGCGGCGCTGGTCCCTATCCTGGACCGCGAACTCCAGGCCGCCCATCGCCTGTCACTGGCCTGGTACGACGTCCTGCTGGAGCTGAACAGCGCCCCTGACCGGCGGCTGCGGATGAGCGAACTGGGCGAGCGGGTGACGTTGAGCCGGACCAGGGTCAGCCGCCTGGTGGACGAGCTGACAGCCGCGGGACTTGTTGAACGCCAGGCAAATCCCGAGGATCGACGGTCTGCCTACGCAGCGCTGACCGGATCCGGCCGGACGCTGTTCCGGCAGGCCGCGCCCACCTACCAGCGGGGCATCCGGGAGCATTTCGGTGCAGCGCTGAGCGCCGACGAGGTAGCAGCGATCCGTGACGGACTCGGCCGGGTGGTCAGCCACGCAGCCGGTCGTACCCCGGCTTGATGATCTGCTCGATGATCTCCAGTCGTTCGGCGAACGGCAGGAACGCCGACTTCATCGCGTTGACGGTGAACCACTGCAGGGTGTCCCAGCCGTAGCCGAAAGCTTCACTGAGCGCGGTCATCTCGCTGGTCATCGAGCACCCGGACATCAGCCTGTTGTCGGTGTTGACGGTCACCCGGAACTTCAGCGCGGCGAGCAGCCCGATCGGGTGGTCGGCGATCGACGTCGCGGCTCCGGTCTGCACGTTCGACGTCGGCGCCATCTCCAGCGGGATCCGCTTGTCCCGTACATAGGCCGCCAGCCGGCCGAGTCGGGCGGTGCCGTCGCGATCCACGGCGATGTCGTCGACGATCCGCACCCCGTGCCCGAGCCGGTCGGCGCCGCACCACTGGATCGCCTCCCAGATGGACGGCAACCCGAACGCCTCGCCGGCATGGATGGTGAAGTGCGCGTTCTCCCGGCGCAGGTACTCGAAGGCGTCCAGATGCCTGGTGGGTGGGAAACCTGCTTCCGCGCCTGCGATGTCGAACCCGGCGACCTCGAGGTCGCGGAACTTGATGCTCAACTCGGCGATCTCCGTGGATCGCGCGGCGTGCCGCATGGCGGTCAGCAACAGCCGCACCCGGATGCGGTGACCGGCAGCCTCTGCGGCCGTGGTGCCCGCCGCCACGCCGTCCAGGACCGCCTGCACCACCTCGTCGAGGGTGAGGTCCTGCTCGGTATGCAGTTCGGGCGCGAATCGCACCTCCGCATACACCACGCCGTCGGCCGCAAGGTCCTGGACACATTCGGATGCCACCCGCACCAACGCTTCTCGCGTCTGCATCACGGCCGTCGTATGGGTGAAGGTCTCCAGGTACCGCTCCAGCGAACCCGAGAAGGCCGACTCGGCAAACCACCGGGCGAGGTCGGGCACCACGGTGGTCGGCAGCTGGCGATAGCCGGTCTGCTCGGCCAGATCGACCAGCGTCGCCGGCCGCAGGCCGCCGTCGAGGTGATCATGGAGCAGCACCTTCGGGGCGGTGACGATGGTGTCGGCGGTCAACGGTGTCGGCATCGGGCGGACGTTACCCGGCCGGCATGAAGGTCGGCGAACCTGGTCCTTCGCGGTCGGCGGGGCCACCCAGGGCCGCCCGGACGGTCGCCGTGACGGTCTCGATGGAGAGCCGGCCGCCGGGATCGGCCTGCAGTGCCAGGCCGTCCCGCTGGCCGAGGCTGTAGTCGTCCGGTTCGGCCGCGCTCAGCACGACAACGATCCGCTCGTCGGTGAATCCCATCGAGTACACGCCGAGCACACCGCTCAGACAGCAGCGCAGCGCAATCAGGGCCGCCGGCGTGAGATGGGCGGCGCATCCGATGCGACGTCCGTGTTGTACCCCTTTGACTTTGCGCGCAACAATCCCGTTCATCCCACCATCGGGAGAAATGTCGGGTTGTCGCGTCTCGCTCAGAGCTTCGTCACCCCAGGATGTCTCGCCATACGGCAGGAGCCTTCGATCCGGTGACCCAACGCGATGCTGACACGATCCGTTGCACCACAGGAATGATCACGAATCACCCGTCGAGACAGGCCTCACGGCAACGAATCCGCCGCCTCGAACAGCCGCTCCGAACAGTCGCCCGAAACAGCCGACCCGCAGCGGTCACCCCGAAACAGCCGGCGGGATCAATCCACCCGGATCACGTCCAGGATGAGGGGTGGCCGCTCGCACCGCCGTGCCCGCCGGCGCGATGGTCACGGCGCCGGCCAGCTCGTCGAGCGCCGCGCCGAGCCGGTCGGGGGTGTCGGTGTGCAGTTCGAACAGCGGCGACCCGACAGTGACGGTGTCCCCCGGCTTGGCCAGGCAGAGCACGCCGGCCGCCTGCTGCACCGCATGTTCGCGCCGGGCGCGGCCGGCGCCGAGACGCCAGGCGGCGACACCGACCTGCCAGCGCGTCGAGCCCGTCGACGACGCCGGCGGGTCCGGGCCACCACGGTCTCCCGGTAGCGCGGAATCGGCAGCGGGGCGTCCGGGTCGCCGCCCTGCGCTGCGACCATCGCGCCGCCAGCTGTCCATCGCCCGCCCGGACGCCAGCACTCAGCGCGGGATCGACCTCGCAGGCCGGCCAGCGCGACCATCTCCCGGGCCAGCGCAATGGTCAGCTCGACGACGTCGGCCGGGCCGCCGCCGGCCAGCACCTCGACCGATTCGGCCACCTCGACGGCGTTGCCGACGGCGATGCCCAGCGGCGTCGACATGTCGGTCAGCAGCGCCGATGTCCGTACCCCTGCGCCGCGCACCGAGTTCGACCATCGTCCTGGCCAGTTCGGCGGCGTGGCGGGTCGCTTCATGAACGCGCCGGAGCCGACCTTGACGTCCAGCACCAGCGCGGCGGTGCCCTCGGCGATCTTCTTGCTCATGATCGACGCGGCGATCATCGGGATCGATTCGACGGTGCCGGTGACGTCCCGCAGCGCGTACAGCTTGCGGTCCGCCGGCGCGAGATCGGCCGAGGCGGCGCAGATCACCGCGCCGACCGAGGCCAGCTGGGCGGTCATCTCGTCCGGGCTGACCGCGGCCCGCCAGCCCTTGATGGATTCCATCTTGTCCAGCGTGCCGCCGGTGTGCCCGAGACCGCGCCCGGAGAGCTGCGGCACAGCCGCCCCGCAGGCCGCGACCAGCGGCGCCAGCGGCAGCGAGATCTTGTCCCCCACACCGCCGGTCGAGTGCTTGTCCACCGTCGGCCGGCCCACGCCGGACAGGTCCAGCCGGATCGCCGGAGTGCGATCATCGCCGTGGTCCAGGCGGCGATCTCCGCGCCGGTTCATGCCGTTGAGCAGGATCGCCATCAGCAGCGCGGACATCTGCTCCTCGGCGACCTCCCCGCGGGTGTAGGCGTCGATCACCCAGTCGATCTGTCGCGGTCGTGAGCTCGTGCCCGTCCCGTTTGGCGATGATCACGTCGACCGCGGCGAAGGCGCTCACCCCGGCGCCCCGGGAAGGTCCGCCGGGCCGAAAGCGGCCGGCAGCACCCACATCATCGCCTCCGGACCGGTCGGCGTGTCCACCAGCAGTTCCGGACCGCCGAACTCGTAGATCACCTGCCGGCAGCGGCCGCACGGCATCAGCAGCTCACCGTCGCCCGACCGGCAGGCCAGCGCCACCAGCCGGCCGCCGCCGGTCAGCCGGAGCTGCCCGACGAGGGTGCACTCGGCGCACAGACCCAGCCCGTACGAGGCGTTCTCGACGTTGCAGCCGGTGATCACCCGGCCGTCGTCGACCAGTGCGGCCGCACCAACCTGCAGGTGCGAGTACGGGCAGTACGCCGCGGCGGCCGCCTCGACCGCGAGGGACCGCAACGCGTCCCAGTCGATGTGCGGCGGCCCGGCGGTCCACCCGGGCGCCGGATCGGCTGCCACGTCGGGCGCGTCGTGTCCGGGTTCGGAAACTGCCATCAGCGGCCGCCCTTGCGGTAGATCAGCCCGTCGGCCTTGGGCATCCGCAGGTTCTGCGAGGCCAGCGCCATCACCAGCAGGGTGATCGCATACGGCGCCGCCTTGACCAGCTGCTGCGGCAGCTCGTCGGTCGCCGAGAACCACCACAGGCACAGGGCCGCGATCACGGCGGCGACCGCGGCGACGACCGGATGCCCGGCCCGGTACTGCAGAACCGCCACCGCGATCAGCGCCACCGCCACCAGGATGCAGGAACGCGTGCATCGCCGTGCCGGACGAGTCGTACTGCTGGACGCCGTCGGTGTAGCCGAACAGCCCGGCACCCATGGCCATTCCGCCGGGCCGCCAGTTGCCGAAGATCATCGCGGCCAGGCCGATGAAGCCGCGGCCGCCGGTCTGGCCGTCCTGGAACTTCAGGCCGACCACCAGGAAAGCCCCGGCCAGCCCGGCCAGCGCACCGGAGATCATCACCGCGATGTACTTGTACCGGTAGACGTTGACGCCGAGCGATTCCGACGCGTACGGCGCCTCACCGACCGAACGCAGTCGCAGGCCGAGCCTGGTCCGCCAGAGCACCCAGCCGACGCCGCGATCAGCACCGCGGCCAGCACGGACAGCAGCGACAGGTTGGTGCAGAACCCGCGGATGATGCTCGCCACGTCGGAGACGAAGAACCAGCCCTTGTCCTCGATCTCGCCGAGCCAGTCGGACAGCAACGGCAGGGTGATCCGGCCGACGTCCGGCACCGGCGGCGACTGCCGCTGACCGCCGCCGGGCGCGTCGGTGAACACCAGCCGGGACAGGTACAGCGTCAGGCCGGGCGCCAGGATGTTGATCGCGACACCGGAGATGATGTGGTCGACGCCGACGGTGATCGTGACCAGGCCGTGCAGCAGGCCACCGAGCAGGCCGCAGACGATGCCGAAGAACACCCCGGCCCACGGACCCCACTGGTAGCCCGCGTACCCGGCACCGAACGTGCCGAGCACCATCATTCCCTCGATGCCGATGTTCACCACGCCGGCGCGTTCGGACCACAGACCCGACAGGCCGGCCAGCGCAATGGGCACCGCGGCGGTGATCGCGGCCTGGATGGCGCCGGAGGAATCGAGGTTGTCCGCGCCGGTCCAGATCCGGACCAGCGAGACCACCGCGATCCCGGCCGCGACAACGCCGAGCCAGGCGGCCGGCGGTCGAGCGGTTGCGCGGAGCCTCGGACCCGGCTCACGGTCGTCGCCGGCTCGTCGGCTCTCGCGCAGGACGTCGCGAGCTCGATCGCACGCTGCTCATGCCGCCACCGCCTGCGCGCGTCTGCACCGCCAGCGCTCGGGCCACATCCCTGGCCTCGAGCACCAACCGGTAGCGCCGGACGAACTCGTAGGCGACCACGACGGACAGCACGATGACGCCCTGCATGATCGTCACCAGTTCGCGGGCGACCCCGACGCCCTGCAGCGCGTTCGCCGAGGAATCCAGCGCCGCCCACAGCAGCGCGGAGAACACCATGCCGACCGGGTGGTTCCGGCCGAGCAGGGCGACCGCGATGCCGGTGAACCCGATCCCGGTCGGGAAGTTCAGCGAGTAGGACGCCGGCCGAGCCGTTCAGCAGCTCCGGCATGCCGATCAGCCCGGCCACCGCGCCGGACAGCAGCATCGCCGAGACGATCATCCTGTTGACCGAGATGCCGCTGGCGACCGCCGCCGACTCGGACATCCCGGTGGCCTTGATCGAGAACCCGAACACGGTGCGGGACAGCACCAGTGCGTAGATGACCCCGACGATCACGGCCAGGATGACCAGCGAGTACAGCGGCGTGCGTGCGAGCCGGTGAAGGTGATCACCGGCAGCTGGCCACCTTCGGTGATCTTCGGGGTGCTGATGTTGTTGCCCTCGAGCACGGCCAGCAGCTGCGGCGTCAGCAGGTACGCGACGATGAAGGTCGCGATCGAGTTCAGCATGATCGTGCTGATCACCTCGCTGACCCCGCGGGTGACCTTGAGCAGCGCTGCGATGCCGGCCCAGAACGCGCCGACCGCCATCGCCACGATGAGGGTGATCGCGATCCGCAGCGGCCCGGGCAGCGAACTCATGAACGACGCGCCGGCCACCGCCGCCGACAGCATCGCCGCCAGCCGGTACTGGCCGTCGACGCCGATGTTGAACAGGTTCATCTTGAAGCCGATGGCCACGGCCACCGCGGCCAGGTAGTACACCGCGGTCTGGTTGATCGTGCCCGAGGATGATCCTGGGCCGGCCGAAGGCGGAGCGCCATGGCACCGAAGGCGTCGAACGGGATTGCTGCCGGTCAGCAGCAGCAGCATCGAGGTGATCAGGAACGCCACCAGCAGCGCCCCGACCGGCGCGGCCGCGCCGAGCAGGATCCGGCGGGTCCGGGAGCCGGTCATCAGGCCACCTCGCCGACGTGGTCGTCGTCGGCACCGGTCATCGCCGCGCCGAGCTGTTCGGGGGTGACGGTGCGCGGGTCGTAGGTGCCGGTCAGCCGGCCGCGCAGGATGACGGTCAGCCGGTCGGACATGCCGATCAGCTCCTCCAGGTCGGCCGAGATCAGCAGCACCGCCAGGCCGGCCGCCCTGCGCGTTGCGCAGGTGTTCCCAGATCGCCGCCTGCGCACCGACGTCGACGCCGCGGGTCGGGATGGGAGGCGATCAGCAGCACCGGGTTCTCGCTCATCTCCCGGCCGACGATCAGCTTCTGCTGGTTCCCGCCGGACAGTGACGCGGCGGTGACGTCGATGCCGGGCGTCCGGACGTCGAATGTCCTCGACGATGCGCCTGGTGTCGGCCTTGGCGGCCGCCCGGTCCAGCAGGAATCCGCGGGACGACGGCCGCCGGGTCTGGTGGCCGAGAATGCGGTTCTCCCAGAGCGAGCCCTCCAGGATCAGACCCTGCCGTTGCCGGTCCTCCGGGATGAAGCCGACCCCGGCCTCCCGTCGGCTCGCGGTGGAGAGGCCGGCCGATGTCCTTGCCGGCCAGTTCGATGGTTCCGCCGGCCAGCGGCCGGATGCCCATGATCGCGTCGACCAGTTCGGCCTGGCCGTTCCCCTCGACCCCGGCGATGCCGAGCACCTCGCCGGCGTGGATGGTCATGTCGATGTCGGACAACACATCTCGCCCGCCGATCACGCTGCCGGCGACCCGGACCCCGGACAGCGCCAGCACCACCCGGTCGGTGACCGTCGACTCCCGCAGTTCCGGCACCGGCAGCGCGGAGCCGACCATCATCTCGGCGAGCTGCCGGTTGGTCACCGTCTTCGGGATCGGCGGTGCCGACGGTGGTGCCGCGGCGGATGACGGTGATCTCGTCGGCGATGTGCCCTGACCTCGTCGAGCTTGTGCGAGATGAAGATGATCGTCAGGCCCTCGGACTTGAGCTCCCGCAGGTTGCCGAACAGCTCGTCGACCTCCTGCGGCACCAGCACCGCGGTCGGTTCGTCCAGGATCAGGATCTTGGCGCCCGCGGTAGAGCACCTTGAGGATCTCCACCCGCTGCCGGGCCCCGACGCCCAGGGTCTCGACCAGTGCGCCGGAGTCGACCAGCAGGCCGTAGCGGCGGGCCAGCTCGTCGATCTTCGCCCGGGCACCCTTGACGTCCAGCCGGCCGCCGGAGCCCATCTGCTCGGCGCCGAGCACGATGTTCTCCCAGACGGTCAGGTTGTCGGCGAGCATGAAGTGCTGGTGCACCATGCCGATTCCGACCGCGATCGCGTCGGCCGGCGAGTGGAAGGTGACCTGGCTGCCGTTGACCTCGATGGTGCCCTCGTCCGGCTGATGCATGCCGTACAGCGTCTTCATCAGCGTGGATTTGCCGGCGCCGTTCTCCCCCACCAGCGCGTGCACGGTGCCGCGCCGGACGGTGATGTTGATGTCGGAGTTCGCCACCACCCCGGGAAACCGCTTGGTGATCCCGGTCAGATTCGACGGCGCCGGCGGCCGTCGGCGGTCGCGCCGATCCTGCGAGCGCCCGCGGGTGCATTCGGATCCGCTGTCATCGGTCCTGCTCTCCGCGTCGTTCTCGGACGGATGACGCCGCAGCGATCCTGGCTGCAGTCTTAGCAGAAATGCACTCGGCCCCGACGGGAGAACCCGCCGGGGCCGCGATCGCATCGTCAGCTGCACCTGGATCAGCTCGGTGGTCGTCGGAACCGTGATGGTCCCGTCGATGATCTGCTGCCTTTGCCTTCTCCAGGTCGGGGACGATGTCGTCGATCTTGCCGCCCGAGGTGGAGTAGCCGACGCCATTGTTGCTCAGGTTGTATTTGTGCTCGCCGGTGAGCGACGTCGCCGTTGCACCGCGCTGGTGATGAAGTCGTAGGTCGCGACGTCGACCTTCTTGAGCATCGAGGTGATGATGACGTCCTTGACGTCGGCCAGCGTGGGCGACGTTGTACTGGTCGGAGTCGACGCCGATGCCGAGGTTGCCGGTCGCCTTGGCGGCCTTGAACACGCCGGCACCGGAGCCGCCGGCCGCGGCGTAGATGATGTCGATGCCGTCGTTGTACATGCCGGTGGCGATGGTCTCGCCCTGCTGCGGGATCGTTGAAGCCGGCTGAAGTCCGGCGGCTCGGTGATGTACTTCGCGGTCACCGTCGCGCTCGGGTTGGCGGCCTTGACGCCGGCCTCGTAGCCGGCCTGGAACTTCTGGATCAGCGGGGTGTTGACGCCGCCGATGAAGCCGACCTTGTTCGTCTTGGTCTTCTTGCCGGCGGCGACGCCGACCAGGTAGGAGCCCTGCTCCTCGGCGAAGGTCAGCGACGCGACGTTGGGCACGGCGGCCAGCGAGTTGTCGTCGACGATGCGCGAAGTTGACGTCGGGATTGTCCGCGGCGACCTCTTTGAGCGGCGTCGGCGTAGGCGAAACCGACAGCGATGATGTCGGTGGCGCCGCTGTCGATCAGCTGGTTGAGCCGGTCGGTCTTGGCCGATTCCGGCTTCGCCCGGCGCGGCGGTCAGCTCGCCGGTGATCGGTCACGCCGGCGGCCTTGGCCTTGTCCAGGCTGGCGGCGGCGAGGTCGTTGAACGACTGGTCGCCGCGGCCGCCGATGTCATAGGCCAGGCCCAGCTTCACCGACGCGGGATCACCGGTCATCGACGGCGGAGGCCGACGCCGCCAGCGGACACCGCGCGGACGCCGACCCGGCGGCCGAGCCGCTGGTCGACAGCTCGGCGGAGGCGGACGCCGCGGACGACGCCGCAGCGGATGCGCTCGGACGCGGTGGAACTGCTGGAGCCGGAGCCGGACGAACAGGCGGCCAGCGCGAGGCCGGCTGCCGCCAGTCCGGCGATGAGCTTCAGGCTTCGAGCTCGACGCACGTGTTATCTCCTCTTCTTCACTGCACGATCCCACCGGTCGGGGGACGAAGGCCGCTGAGCGCCGGACTGTGGCGAAGGGCACCGTCGGACGTTACCCGCGTGAAGCGTGGAGCGGCGAGGGGCGACCCCGCTCTGTAACCGAATTGTTCCTGGAGCAGGACCGTATGGCCCTGATGCCGCAATATCCTGCGTGCTTCCTACGCGCGACAGCGGAGGATGCGGCGTCCATGCGTGTACTCCAACCGCTGCAAACCGTTGCCGTCCGTCACCGCAACATCCGTTCCGGACGGCATGCGGCAGGCCCGACGCGCCGCACACCCGGTCGACGCCGTCTGCGACCATCGTCGCTGGTCGGTGATGTGCGCCAACACACCCCCCTGTCGATCACGTCACACACCCTCCGGGTCGCTCCCGATGTGAAGTCAGGGTTAGCCTTGCTGCAAGATCGCTGTGTGGTGGCCGGGCGGTCGCACCGCTGAAGAAAGCATGTTGCACTGCCGTCCACAGGTCCCACCCAGGCGCGTCCGCCGTTGATGCCGGAGGTCGAGAACGATCATGTCCAACCCCACCGCCTTCGCGACCGGCGAGCGGGTGCCCTGCCGCGTCGCGGTTCGGTCTACCGCGGCGACGCCGGCATGTGGTCCTGGGTCGCGCACCGGATCACCGGCGTGCTGACCTTCTTCTTCCTGTTCGCGCACGTGCTGGACACCGCGCTGGTCCGGGTGTCCCCGGAGGCCTACAACACAGATCATCGAGACCTACAAGAACCCGATCGTCAACCTGATGGAGGTCGGCCTGGTCGGCGCGGTGCTCTACCACGCGCTGAACGGGATCCGGGTCATGCTGGTCGACTTCTGGGCCAAGGGCGCCCGCTACCAGCGGCACGATGCTGTGGATCATGCTCGGCATCTGGTTCGTGGTGATGATCCCGGGCGTCTACTTCATGCTGCAGCGCACCGTCGACTGACCTGTTCGGGGGTGCCTCGTGACCGCCGCCTTCGACCCCCCGGCCACCCGCGGCATCGAGGCGCCCCGCGCGCCGCGGCGCCGGGTGGCCGGGCGGCGCAGCAACGTCGAGATGTACTCGTGGATGTTCATGCGGCTGTCCGGGATCGTGCTGGTGGTCCTGGTTCTCGGCCATCTGCTGATCATGAACGTGCTGGACGGCGGCGTGCACCGGATCAACTGGGGCTTCGTCGCCGGCCGCTGGGCGAGCCCGTTCTGGCAGGTCTGGGACCTGCTGATGCTGTGGCTGGCCGAGATCCACGGCGCCAACGGGCTGCGCATGATCATCAACGACTACGCCCGCAAGGACGGCACCCGGTTCTGGCTGCAGCTGATGCTGGCCGCCTCGGTCGTGCTGATCCTCGGTGTCGGCACCCTGGTGATCTTCACCTTCGATCCGAACATGAGCTGACGGGAGCCGCGGATATGCAAGCTCAGCCCGGCGCAGCCGGTCTCCCCCGTCCTGGGAAGGACTGATATGCAGTTCCACCGTTATGACGTGGTGATCGTGGGCGCCGGCGGGGCCGGCATGCGCGCCGCGATCGAGTCCGGCAAGCGGGCCCGCACCGCCGTGCTGACCAAGCTCTACCCGACCCGGTCGCACACCGGCGCGGCGCAGGGCGGGATGTGCGCCGCGCTGGCCAATGTCGAGGACGACAACTGGGAGTGGCACACCTTCGACACCGTCAAGGGCGGCGACTACCTGGTCGACCAGGACGCCGCCGAGGTGATGTGCAAGGAGGCCATCGACGCGGTCCTGGACCTGGAGAAGATGGGGCTGCCGTTCAACCGCACCCCGGAGGGCCGGATCGACCAGCGCCGGTTCGGCGGGCACACCCGCAACCACGGCGAGGCCGCCGTCCGCCGGGCCTGTTACGCCGCGGACCGCACCGGCCACATGATCCTGCAGACGCTGTACCAGAACTGCGTCAAGCTGGGCATCGAGTTCTACAACGAGTTCTACGTGCTGGACCTGCTGCTCACCAAGACCGACGAGGGCGAGACCTGCACCGGCGCGGTCGCCTACGAACTGGCCACCGGCGAGATCCATGTCTTCCAGGCCAAGTCGGTGGTGCTGGCCACCGGCGGCGCCGGCAAGATCTTCAAGACCACCTCCAACGCGCACACCCTGACCGGTGACGGGCTGGGCATCGTGCTTCCGCAAGGGACTGCCGCTGGAGGACATGGAGTTCTTCCAGTTCCACCCGACCGGCCTGGCCGGGCTGGGCATCCTGATCTCCGAGGCGGTCCGCGGCGAGGGCGGCATCCTGCGCAACGGCGACGGCGAGCGCTTCATGGAGCGGTACGCGCCGACCATCAAGGACCTCGCGCCGCGCGACATCGTCGCCCGGTCGATGGTCCAGGAGGTCCGCGAGGGCCGCGGCGCCGGCCCGAACAAGGACTACGTGCTGCTCGACGTCACCCACCTCGGCAAGGAGGTGCTGGAGACGAAACTGCCTGACATCGCGGAGTTCTCGCGCACCTACCTGGGTGTGGAGCCGCTGGACGAGCCGGTTCCGGTGTTCCCGACCTGCCACTACGTGATGGGCGGCATCCCGACCAACATCCAGGGTCAGGTGCTGGCCAACAACACCGACGTGGTGCCCGGGCTGTACGCCGCCGGCGAATGCGCCTGCGTGTCGGTGCACGGCTCGAACCGGCTCGGCACCAACTCGCTGCTGGACATCAACGTCTTCGGCCGGCGGGCCGGCATCGCCGCGGCCGAACACGCCAACGGCACGCGACTTCGCCCCGCTGCCGGACGAGCCCGCAGACCATGGTGGTCGAGATGGTCAAGAACCTGCGGGATTCCACCGGGACCGAGCGGGTCGCCGACATCCGCACCGCCATGCAGGAGACGATGGACCTCAACGCCGCCGTCTACCGCACCGAGGCGACCCTGAAGGAGGCGCTGAACGATCGTGCGCCTGCTCAAGGAGCGGTACGCCAGGGTCTCCATCCAGGACAAGGGGCAGCGGTACAACACCGACCTGCTCGAGGCCGTCGAACTGGGCTTCCTGCTCGAACTGGCCGAGGTGCTGGTCGTCGGCGCACTGGTCCGGACCGAATCCCGCGGCGGGCACGCCCGGGAGGACTACCCGAACCGGGACGACACCAACTGGATGCGCCACACCATGGCCTACAAGCAGGGCTGCGGAACTCACCGCCGACATCCGTCTGGACTACAAGCCGGTCGTCCAGACCCGTTACCAGCCGATGGAGCGCAAGTACTGATGACGACGTTCGCGCCGGAACTCGACCGCGACAGGCGGACCGGGCGGGGCCGCAGGGCTGCCGCCGGTACCCGACGGCGCGGTCATGCTGACCGTGCACATCCAGCGGTACAACCCCGAGATCGACGAACTGCCGCACACCGAGTCGTACCGGGTTCCGGCGCTGCCCGGCGACCGGCTGCTCAACGTGCTGCACTACATCAAGTGGTACATCGACGGCACGCTGACCTTCCGCCGGTCCTGTGCGCACGGTGTCTGCGGCTCCGACGCGATGCGGATCAACGGCCGGAACCGGTTGTGCTGCAAGGTGCTGGTGAAGGACCTGATCGGCGACAAGAAGAACGAGGTCACGGTCGAGCCGATCAAGGGCCTGCCGCTGCTCAAGGATCTGATCGTCGACATGGAGCCGTTCTTCGACGCGTACCGCGCGGTGAAGCCGTTCCTGATCACCCACAGCCACGGAACCGACCCGCGAGTACGTGCAGTCCCCCAAGGACCGCAGCGGTTCGACGACACCACCAAGTGCATCCTGTGCGCGGCGTGCACCGTCATCGTGTCCGGTCTACTGGTCCGATGACGCCTACGTCGGGCCGGCGGCGATCGTCAACGCCCACCGGTTCATCTTCGACTCGCGTGACGAGGGCGGCCAGGAGCGGCTGGAGATCCTCTCCGACGCCGAGGGTGTCTGGCGCTGCCGGACCACCTTCAACTGCACCGAGGTCTGCCCCCGCGGCATCCAGGTCACCAAGGCGATCCAGGAAGTCAAGCGCGCGTTGATGTTCCGGCGCATCTGACCGGTCGCTGTGCAGCTGCTTGGACTCGCGCGACCCGGAACGTTGTCTGATCATCGGCGCCGCCAGCACCGGATCGTCGGTCGGCGTGTCGTCGGCGTGTCGCGTGCTGGGCTGCATGATCATCGGCGGGGGATAGTCTTCGCTGGTCGGACGGGTCGGCGGGGTGCGGGAATCAGCCGGGGTGTTCCGGTGGTTGGAACGGGTGACAATCCCGAACCGATCGAGAGGTTTCCGCATGGCTACGCAGGCTTTGACCAAGACGACATTCGAACCGACGGTGTCCGGCGACGGCATCGTGCTGGTCGACTTCTGGGCCGCCTGGTGTGGCCCGTGTCAGCGTTTTGCCCCCACCTTCGAGAAGGCCTCCGAGCAGCACCCGGACGTCGTTTTCGGCAAGGTCGACACCGAGGCGGAGCAGGAGCTCGCCGGTGCCGCGGGCATCCGCTCCATCCCGACCCTGATGGCGTTCCGCGACGGCATCCTGGTGTTCTCCCAGCCCGGCGCCCTCCCGCCGAGCGCGCTCGAGCAGGTCATCACCGGTGTCAAGGAACTCGACATGGATGACGTCCGCGCCCAGGTCGCGGCGGCCCAGGCCAACGCCTGACCTTGCGCCGATGGTCGGCCGTCGTTTGACGTCGGCCGCCGGGCGTCCTCACCGGCCCCAGGTCACCCGAAGCGCTACGGTCGACCGCAATGAACGCTCTCCGGGACCAGGAACCTGTCCGTCGGCATCGGGACCTTTCGGCGGCCGGAGCCCGGATCGCTGTACCGGCACTTGCGCTGGGATTGCTGGTCAGCTGCGTTGTCTCGCAAGCCGCAGTAGCGTACGAGCCGGACGTGGTAGGGCGGCCGGCGCCGGTCGTCGCCCAGGCGGACACCGCGGTTTCGGTCCGCAAGTCCTAACACCGATCCGTACGTGCCGCCGAGCGAGACGGTGGTCCCGCCGTCCACCGACGACTGCGGGCAGCGGGCGAAGCCGCCACCGCCGGTCGACACCTCCGAGGACGCCCCACCCGGCTCCCCCGCCATCAAACCGCTCCCGGTTCCGGAGGAACCGGTGGGCGGCGGACGGCTGGGCGAGTGCGGGCTCATCGTCCCCAAGGGGGTGCCGCCGTTGCCGTCGGACATATCGGCCGCGGCCTGGTTGATCGCCGATCTGGACACAGGCGAGGTCCTGGCCGCGAAGGACCCGCACGGCAGGTACCGACCCGCGAGCACGCTGAAACTCCTCACCGCCCAGGTGATGCTGAAAAACCTGCGCAAGCTCGACAAGGTCGTGGAGGGCACGAGCACAGACTCGGATCAGGACGGCACCAGGGTCGGCATCGAGGCCGGCGGCAAGTACACGGTCCGCCAGTTACTGACGTATCTGATCATCATCTCCGGCAACGACGCCGCCAACGCACTGGCCCGCGAGAACGGCGGGTACGACGAGACCATCGCCGACATGAACGCCACCGCAAAGGCTCTCGGCGCATTGGACACCCGCGCCGCGACGGTCTCCGGCCTCGACGGGCCAGGTCAGTCCACGTCGGCGTATGACCTGGCCCTGTTCGCCAAGGCTGACATGGCCACGCCACCGTTCCCGCAGATCGTGTCGAGCGTGGACGTCCGGGTGCCGTCGGCGAGTGGTGAGGGGTACATAGCCGCGAACGACAACCAGTTGCTCTACCAGTACAAGGGCGCGCTGGGCGGCAAGACCGGCTTCACCGATGACGCCGGCAACACCTACGTGGGGATGGCGGACCGGGACGGTCGGCGGCTGGTCGTGACGATGCTCAACGGCACCCAGCAGCCGCGCCGGCAGTGGATGCAGGCGGCGTCGCTGCTGGACTGGGGTTTCGCGCTGCCGTCGACCGCACGGCCGGTGGGCAAGCTGGTCGGGTCGTTGGCCGAGGCCACCGCCGCCTCCCCTGCGCCGACGCCGAGCACCGGGCCGCCGCCGGGCCCGTCCGCCGCGGACACCTCGGCGTCGTCCGCTGCGACTCCCACCGACTCGACGACGGTTGACGGCAATCCGCAGCCTGCCGCCAGCACGTCCAGTGGTGTGTCCACGGCCCTGGTGCTGGCCGGAATCGGCGTGTTGGTGGTGCTGGCCGGCATCCTGCTGCTGCTCCGCCGCCGACGGCTGAACAAACGCGCGGTCCTGGCCCGGGACGCAGCCCCGCCGGCCGGTGAACCGCCGTCCGCTCCGGCCGGACAACCCGCCATCGATGAAGCCGCAGCACCCGCCGAGCCACCGGCGACCGACCCGCCACCGCCCACCGAGCCACCGCCCTCCGACCCGCGTTCCACCGGCCCGGCCAACCGGTGACCGCGGAACATCCAGCCGCATAGAGCACCGGGAGGTTCCGCAGCGAGGGCGATCCGCGTTCCACCGGGCCGGCCGACCGGTGACCGCGGAACATCCAGCCGCATAGAGCACCCCAGATGTTCCGCATCAACCAGAATTCCGCAGCAACCAGGAACCCGACCCGGCCAGGACCGACTCACCGCAGCGCGATTGTCACCGGCGCCGGCGGGCGGCTCCCCAGCCGACGGCGGCACCTACTCCGACCAACGCGACGGCCGTCGTCGGCGACGCGTCCTTCCGCACCACCGTCGTCGCCTCCGGCACCTCGGGCAACGGTTCGTCGTCGATCTCCGGGCCGCCGTCGGCCGTCGCGATCCAGGCCGCCACGAACAGCACCAATTGGGCGACGAGGTTGAAGAAGAACAGCAGGGCGATGACGGGGCCGAAGATCGCCGCCGTCCTGGACGTCGTCGCGGCGCCGGGGAGCAGGACGATCAACGCGTACTTCAGGATCTCGAACCCGACGGCGGCCAGGATCGAACCACGCAGCCGGGCCTTCAACGGGGACCGCAACTGCTTGCCGGGCAGCACGGTGTACACCCACATGAAGATCAACACGTCGGCGGCCATCGCGATCAGGAGGGTGATCACGGTGACGATCGGCCCCAACCACGGCTGGTCGCTCAGGCCGAGCCAATCGAGGATCTGGGTGGCGAACTGGGCCCCGAACGTGCTCAAGCCCAACGACACCACGATCGCCACGCCCAGCCCCGCGAGTGAGCCGAGATCCTTCACCGTGGCGACCACGATGTTGTCGGTGGTGGCTTCCTGGTCGTCGAACGCCGGCCGCCAGATCGCGGTGGTCGCCTTGCGGAGGTTGCCCATCCAGCCGATTCCCGAGTACAGCGCGATCAGCAGGCCGACGATGCCCACCCCGAGCGGATTGGCGACGACGCTGTCGATCAGGTCCGTGATCGGCTTGGCGAGATCCGCCGGCAGCAACTCGGCCACCTGATTCTCGAGCTCCGTCAGCAGTTCCTGGTTGTTGGCCAGCACGATGCCGCCGACGGCAAACCCGACCATCAGGATCGGCACCAGGGACAGGAAGGAGAAGTACGTCATCGCCCCGGCGAACTGGCTACCCAGCCGCTCGCCGTACCGGCCGATCGCCCGGATCAGGTGCTTGATGCTCTTCCGTTCCGCAATCCGCTTGCCGCGCAGGATCAATCGCCCGACAAACGACGGATCTGGCGGAACCGGTGGTGGCGGCGCCCCGTTGCGCGCCGACGTGCTGATCGATCCGTTCGTCGCGGCCATCGGGCCTCCTGTGTCGAAACTGCACGAGCGGAACTGCACGAGCCGTCCCGGTGGTTCGTCAGCGGTGCTACATCCGGTTCGTGCGGGGCCAAGTCCGTTCAGCTCAACCGCGCAGCAAACCGACCTTGTCGTAGACGGCGGCGACCGTCGCGTCCGCGACCTGCCTCGCCCTCACCGCCCCCGACGCCAGTACCCGGTCCAGCTCCGGTTCATCGTCGAGATATCGGGCGACCTGCGCCTGCAGCGGAGTGACGAAACCGGCGAAGACGTCGGCCAGGTCGCGTTTCAGGTCCCCATACCCCTTTCCCTCGTACTCCTTCTCGAGCGTCGGGATCGAGGTGCCGGTGAACACCGACAGCAGCGACAGCAGGTTGGAGACACCGGGCTTGGCAGTCTCGTCGTACCGGATCTCACGTTCGGTGTCGGTGACCGCGGACTTGATCTTCTTCACCGAGGCGTTCACGGGTGCCAGTAGATCCAGGGAGCCGCCCGGCGACGACTTGCTCATCTTGGCCGTCGGCTCTGTCAGGTCGTAGATCTTCGCCGTCTGCTTGAGGATGTACGGCTCCGGGACCGTCAGCGTCGGGCCGAATCTCGCGTTGAACCGCTGCGCGAGGTTGCGGGTCAGCTCGAGGTGCTGTCGCTGGTCCTCGCCGACCGGCACCGCGTCCGCCTGGTAGGCCAGGATGTCCGCGGCCTGCAGGATCGGATAGGTGAACAGGCCGACGCTGGACCGCTCGGCGCCGCCCTTCTGCGACTTGTCCTTGAACTGCGTCATCCGGCCGGCCTCGCCGAATCCCGTCAGGCACTCCATCACCCAGGACAGCTGGGTGTGCGCCGGTATGTGCGACTGCACGAACAAGGTGGAGCGGTCCGGGTCGATTCCGAGCGCCAGCAACTGCGCCGCGGCGACCCGGGTCCGCCGGCGCAGCACGCCGGGTCCTGCTCGACGGTGATGGCGTGCAGATCGACGATGGAGTAGAACGTCTCGTGCGTCGCCTGCAGATCCACCCATTGCCGCAGGGCGCCGAGGTAGTTGCCGACGTGGAACGAATCAGCGGTTGGCTGGATCCCGGAGAGCACCCGGGGACGGGTGGGCTGCGCAGATTCCGTTGGCGAACTCATGACGGCGATCTTGCCATCCGGCCCGGGTGCCTCCCGGCCACGGGAGCCCGGCCGCCTTTCGAACCGGGCCAGACTCCAAGGGGCGGCGTCAGGCCATGTCGTCCAGCGGACGGAGCTCGTCGGCGTACGACACCGAGCGCCGGCGCAGCTGCCCGCCAGCACCCAGGGTGTACTGCCCCATCCGCCACAGGGGCGGTGAGTAGGCGTGCACGGAGACGCTCCCGGGGTCGCGACCGGTCAGCCGGTGGATGTGATCGGGGCCGAAACTGAACGCCGACCCGGCCTCGATCCCGGTCTCCAGACTGGCAGTTCCGATCGCCAGGTTGTGTTCGGTCAGCCCGCCCCGCAGCACCGCGACGGCGCCGGAGGAGATGTCATGGTCGTGCCATCCGGTGTCGTTCTGTGGGGTCCAGCAGAGCAGCCAGACGTCGACGTGGGTGTCCCGATGCAGGCTGACGTAGTGCCGCTTGTCGTCGCTGAACGCGATGTGCTCCTCGAGCAACTGCGGGCCCGAGGCGACCGATGACGCGAGCGCGAGGAGCTCCTGCTGATCCAGGTCACGGCCGGGCAGGTTGTCCAGCGACAGATCGGGCAGGCTGCCGGACGCGACGTCCAGGGTGACGGCGGCCCGGGCCGGGACCGACTCGTCCGCCACCCGTCCGGCGATCTCCGCGGCCTCGACCCGGCCGGGCGGTGCAGGGGCGGTCACGTCGACCGCGTCCGGCACGGCGACCGGCTCGGAGACCGCAACCGGCTCGGAGACGGCAACCGGGACGTGCCCGGACAGGGGTCCTGCGGTGATGGTCATGACGGTGTTCCTTCCAGCAGAGCAACAGGATTGGTATGGCGGATCGCGGTCGACGCGGCCGCACCCAGATCGATGTCCAGCGGTGCGGCGTAGGGCCGGTCGCTGCCGAGGACGAGCAGGTCGATGCCCAGTACGCGGATCAGGCTGTCGATGCCCTGCCGCCCGTACGAGGACGTGTCGACGAAGGTGCGCCGGTCGACCACCAGTGGTCGACCGCTGCGCGCGAGAAAGCGCTCGTGGTGCACCGGGGCCAGCCCGGCCCCCGCGGCGAAGCAGATCCGCAGCTGCGGGAACAGTGCGCGGCCGGCGACGTACCACGACCACCAGGCGGTCAGCAGTTGACCGGGGTAGTCGACCAGGGCCGGCCACCACGGCGGGCGCTGATCGGCGGCCTTTGCGGGCGAGCGCGAACCCGCCGGCACTGGACCGGGGTGGATGAACACCGGACGGTTCGCCGTGGCCACCAGGGCGAACATCGCGGAGAGGTCCTCGACGGCCCCGGGCGTGGAAAGCCAGGTCGCGGGGATCTGCAGCCCGACGAACCCGTCCGCCAGCCGCCCGGCGAGATCGGTGAGGTCCGGATCCTGCCGGCTGACCGCCGCCCACGCCTCGAACGAGGGCCGCAGCGCCGCAGCGCCTTCGTGCCAGGCCGCCAGCAATGGCAGCCCCTGCGCTGCGGGCAGGTCCTCGATGCCCAGCGGGCTGGAGAGCCCGAGCACGATCCGCCCCTCGTCGAGTGCGCGCCGACCCGCCGGATCGTGATCCGCGGCCTGCACCCGGTACGGAGGCTCACCTTCCAGCAGCAGGTCCCAGCCGTCCAGGCGGGGCGCGCGGGAACGCGACCGGAGCGCATCGATCAGCTGCGGTGGCCAGAGGTGCTGGTGAACGTCGATCGCCGGGGACGGCGTCATGGGGTTCCGATCGGCAGACCCATCACGTCACGCTGTGCCGGTGGTTTCGGCCGGTTCCGGATGTGGTGGGTGCGGGTGCTGGCTGACGGCGAACGCTGATCAGCAGCCGCACCGGCGTGCGCCTCCGCCGGACGGACCGGACGGGGATGGCACTGGTACCGCCAGGCTCCAGGGACCGAGGGTTCAGTAGCGCTGTGACTCGATATCTCCGGGGCCAGTGGCCGGGGCCGCGATCAGCAGGTCAGCGGCAACACAACGCGCTGGCCACCCGCTGCAGGTCGACGTGCCTGCGCCGGTGGTTCAGCCGGACGCGCAGCCGGGCAGCCACCTGAGAGGTGGGGTCGGCAGGCGTCATGGGTGAAACCTAGGGACAGCAGCCTGGCCTGTCAACGACAGGCGCACCGTTCCGGTCCGCGTCACATCGATCAAGTCCGCTCATCCCGTCAGCGGCCCCGCGCTGTGACAGGCCGAAATCGAGATGGCGGATACCGATCTTCCTGCGCGACGGGAAGGACGGAAATCGCCGTCTCGATCCACGCGGACGGGTTGCGGCGCGACCGGGGTGCGCGCGATCGAGTGCGGCGGGCCGCAGGTCCGCGGCAACCGGTCAGCCGAGCCGGGCGGCCAGGTTCTCGTCGAGTGCCTTCAGGAAGTCCTGGGTGGTCAGCCACTCCTGATCGGGGCCGATCAGCGCGGCGAGGTCCTTGGTCATCTTCCCGCTCTCCACGGTCTTGATGATGACGTCCTCGAGCGCTTCGGCGAAGCCGATCACCTCGGGCGTGGAGTCCAGCTTCCCGCGGTGCTTGAGCCCGCCGGTCCAGGCGTAGATGGACGCGATGGGGTTGGTCGACGTCGGCTTGCCGGCCTGGTGCTGGCGGTAGTGCCTGGTCACCGTTCCGTGCGCGGCTTCCGCCTCGACGACCCTGCCGTCGGGGGTGGACAGCACCGATGTCATCAGCCCCAGGGAGCCGAAACCCTGTGCCACAGTGTCGGATTGGACGTCGCCGTCGTAGTTCTTGCAGGCCCAGACGTACCCGCCCTCCCACTTGAGCGCGGAAGCGACCATGTCGTCGATGAGCCGGTGCTCGTACGTCAGCCCGGCCGCCTTGTACTGATCGGCGAATTCGGTGTCGTACACCTCCTGGAAGATGTCCTTGAACCGGCCGTCGTAGGTCTTGAGGATGGTGTTCTTCGTCGACAGGTAGACCGGGTAGTTGCGGGCCAGACCGTAATTCAGCGAGGCCTTCGCGAAGTCCCGGATCGAGTCGTCGAGGTTGTACATGGCGAGCGCGACGCCGTCGCCCGGCGCGTCGTAGACCAGCGCCTCGATCGGCGCCGAACCGTCGTCAGGGATGAACGTCATCATCAGCTTGCCCTTACCGGGGAAGCGGAAGTCCGTGGCGCGGTATTGGTCTCCGAAGGCATGGCGGCCGACGATGATCGGCTTCGTCCAGCCCGGTACCAGTCGCGGGATGTTGGAGATGATGATCGGCTCGCGGAAGATGACGCCGCCCAGGATGTTGCGGATCGTGCCGTTCGGCGACCGCCACATCTTCTTGAGGCCGAACTCCTCGACCCTGGCCTCGTCGGGGGTGATGGTCGCGCACTTGACGCCGACCCCGTGCTTCTGGATCGCGTGGGCGGCGTCGATGGTGACCTGGTCGTTGCTGTCGTCGCGGCTCTCGATGCCGAGGTCGTAGTACTCCAGGTTGACGTCCAGGTACGGGAGGATCAGCTTGTCCTTGATGAACTGCCAGATGATGCGCGTCATCTCGTCGCCGTCGAGTTCGACGACCGTGCCCGTCACCTTGATCTTCGACATGCGCTGCCGTCTCCCTTTCGAATGCTTTCCCGTACCGCCCAAAGCTCTTTGGCACTGAGCCGCACGGGTTACCGGTGGTGCAGGAACCCCGGGCAGACCGTACCGTCAGTCGTCGAACGTGGGACGCATCGGGTCGCGGCCCGATGCGTGGGGACGCACGGCGCAGCAGGGGGACGCATCATGGGGCCTTCCCGAACCAACGACGGCAGGGGGTTCTCCGGCGATCGAAAGACCGCCTGGGAGGGTTTTCTGCACAGCCAGGCGAAGTTGACCCAACAGTTGGCTCGGGAGCTTGACGCGGCGGGTGAGATTCCTCTCAGCACCTACGACATCCTCGTGCAGCTGGCCGAGGGTGGCGGTCGGTTGCGGTTGCGGGACCTGGTGGACCGGGTCGTGCTCTCTCAACCGGGACTGTCCAGGAAGGTCGCCAGGCTGGAGGAGGAGGGTTTGCTCGACCGGCTCCCCGACCCACGCGACGGGCGCGGCGTGCTCGTGAAGATCAGCAGATCCGGGCGGGCGGCGCTGCGTAGCGCCTCGGTGGTGCACATGTCGGGGATCGAGCGGCTGTTCTCGTCGCAGATCGACGATGACGAGGCCGCGACCCTGGCCCGGGTCTTCAGCCGGATACTGGCCGACGGCGCCAAGCGCGACGACGGCGAACAGGTCACCGTCGGCGTGCAGGCGGCTGCGGCAGCCAAGGTCCCGCCGCGGACGGCCGCGCGGGGGCGCGGCAACCGGGCCGGAAGCGGCGTCTCGACCCGGGGGTCAGCTCCGAGTTCCATCCCTCGGCAGACCGCCAAGGAGAGCAAGCCCGGGGGCCGCGCGCGATCGTGAACACCGGCCGCCGGCTCAGGTGATCCCGATGGTCAGCGCCATCATGAACAGCCCGACGACGTAGTAGAACGTCACGTCGAATCCGCGGCCCCGGACCGCCAGCACGCCGATCGTCCGCTCGCTGAGCACGGCGCGCAGAGTGCCGGCAAGGAGCATCGCCAGGCCCAGCCCGAAGGTTCCGCGCCGCCAGTAGGCGAACGCGATGAGCACGAGCGCGGCGATGACGATGAGCATCACCAGCGTGATCGGGACCGCGCGCAGGACCCGCGGATTGACCGTCACCGCTCGACCCGCGTCGACGTCATCGGGTCGCGCCGGCCTCCGCGGCCGCGACGACGTTCGAGAGCAGCATGGCGCGCGTCATCGGTCCGACACCGCCCGGGTTGGGGGCGACGAAGCCGGCGACCTCGGCGACCTCGGGGTGCACGTCGCCGACGATCTTGCCGTCGACCCTGCTGACGCCGACGTCCAGGACGGCCGCCCCCGGCTTGACCATTCCGGGGGTGATCAGCCGGGGCACTCCGGCGGCGGCGACGACGATGTCGGCCTGGGTGACGAAACGCCGCAGGTCGCGGGTTCCGGTGTGGCACAGCGTCACGGTGGCGTTCTCGGTGCGCCGGGTCAGCAGCAGGCCGAGCGGTCGCCCGACGGTCAGGCCGCGACCGACCACCACAGCGTGCGCACCGTCGATCGGCACCCCGTACCGGCGCAGGAGTTCGACGATGCCCAGCGGCGTGCAGGGCAGCGGCGCCGGCCGGCCGAGGACCAGTGCGCCGAGATTGAGCGGGTGCAGACCGTCGACGTCCTTCACCGGGTCCACCCGGCTCAGGATCGAGTACTCGTCCAGGCCGGTCGGCTGCTGGACGAGGAAGGCCGTGCAGGTCGGATCGGCGTTCAGCTCGTCGACGACATCCTCGACCGCGGACTGACTGCTGCCCGCCCGCAGTTCACGCTCGATGCTGCCGATGCCGAGCTCCGCACAATCCCGGTGCTTGGCCGCGACGTACCAGCGGCTCGCCGGGTCGTCACCGACCAGGATGGTGCCCAGCCCGGGGACGATGCCGCGCCCGGCCAGCGCCTGCACCCGGGACCTGAGCTCTGACTTGATCACCGCGAGCGTCGCTCGGCCGTCCAGCAGGGTCGCGGTCACGAGAGGTCATGATGCCATCCCGGCACGACCCGATCGTTCCCACCGGGACGAGTCGCCGATCGACCGGGCGCGCCGGTCCAGCCGCTCGACGAATCGGGATGAACCCGACGATCCCTCCCGGAGCCCTCTGCGGTCGCCGAACGCCGCCTACCGTGGATCCATGTCCGCCCCCTCGGAATTGCTCGAGCCCATCCGATCCACCGCAGTGGCTGAGGGCGCCGATCCGCCGGATCTGATGTCCGCCGACCTGTTCGGCTACGAGGCGATGCTGACCGCCGACGAATGGGGGGTGGTGCAGCGGACCCGCGAGTTCATGGCCGAGCACGTCGCTCCCGTCGCCCAGGACTGCTGGGCGCGCGCGGAGTTCCCGTTCCAGATCATCGAGCCGCTGGCCGAGGTCGGCATCATCGGCCGGGCCTACGGGCTGGACGGGTCGACACCGCCAGCCAGCTGCTGACCGGGTTCGTCGGGCTGGAGATCGCCAGGGTCGACCCGTCGATCGCCACCTTCGTCGGCGTGCACAGCGGGCTCGCGATGGGCACCATCGTGCTGTGCGGCTCCGAGGAGCAGCAACGACGCTGGCTGCCGGCGATGCAGCGGATGGAGCTGATCGGCGCGTTCGGCCTGACCGAACCGGACGGCGGCTCCGACGTCGCCGGCGGGATGCGGACCACCGCGAAACGCTCCGGCGACCAGTGGGTCCTCAACGGCGCCAAGCGGTGGATCGGCAACGCGACGTTCGCCGACCTGACGATCATCTGGGCGCGGGACGTCGACGACGACCAGGTCAAGGGTTTCGTCGTCGAGAAGGGACACCCCCGGTTTCGCCGCGACCAAGATCGAGAACAAGGCGTCGCTGCGGACCGTGCAGAACGCCGACATCGTGCTGACCGATTGCCGGGTCGGCGAGGCGAACCGGCTGCAGAACGCGAATTCCTTCCGGGACACCGCCCGGGTGCTGCGGACCACCCGCGGCGGCGTGACCTGGTCGGCGGTCGGCTGCCAGATCGGCGCCTATGACGCCGCCGTGCGAGTACGCCAAGGAGCGGCATGCAGTTCGGCAAGCCGATCGGGCACTTCCAGCTGATCCAGGATCTGCTGGCCAGGATGCTCGGCAACATCACCGCATCGCTCGGCATGGCGGTGCGGGTGTCGCAGCTGCAGCAGCAGGGCATCTTCCGTGACGAGCAGGCCGCGCTCGCCAAGTGGTACTCCACCACCGGTTGCGGGAGACCGCGGCCTGGGCGCGGGAGATCATGGGCGGCAACGGGATCCTGCTCGACCGGGACGCCGTGCGGTTCTTCGCCGACGCCGAGGCGCTGTACTCCTACGAGGGCACCGCGCAGATCAACGCGCTGATCGTCGGCCGGGCGATCACCGGCAAGTCGGCGTTCGTCTGACCCATTGCCCTTGCCGCCGAAGCAACCCGGGCGGCACACTCGACCGTGGGGGTCGCACGGCCGCAGGGATGTCCTGCGTGAACGTCGTGCGACACATCGGGGGAATCGTGCAACGGAAGCTCTCTACGACGCTGAGCGTGCTCGCCGTCATCCTGGCCGGAACGTTCGGGCTGACCGCATGCACCTCCGGCGAGGGCGGAACGCCGGTTTCTGTCGCGCCGACGGTGATGACGCCTGATCCGGCCTCGGTCCAGTCCGCATCCGCCGCGGCCGAGGCGTCGATGGCGCAAGCGGCGTCGGAGAAGTCCAAGGCCCAGAAGGCACAGGCAGACATGGCAGCAGCGGCAAAGGCAGCCGCATCAAAGGCAGCCGCATCGAAATCGGCGGCGTCAGAGGCAGCCGAGTCAGCGGCAGCGGCTTCCAGAGCGGCCGCGTCCGAGGAAGCAGCACGGTCATCCGCGGCGGAACAGTCAGCCGCCGAGCAAGCAGCCGCCGACCAAGCCGCAGCCGAGCAAGCCGCCGCCGAGTCCGCAGCCGAGTCCGCCGCGGCGGAGGAGGCAGCAGCGGCAGAAGCTGCCGCTCAGGCCGATGCCGCAACCAACGGCTGGACCACCCCGTCGGGTTCCTACGTCTCACCGGAAACGGCGGCCCGTGCGCTGGCGGCCGGAATTGCGCCCGGCGAGGAGGTGCCCGGCTATCTGCGGTGCGGCACGATCTGTGGTGAGTCGCCGACGTCGGGCGAGGTGATGTTCGCCAACGCCTGCAAGGAGGGGCTCGTGAGTGCAGCCGAGTGCGCCGACATCGACGTCGAGGGCATCCTGGCGGCCGCGGGCCGGTGATATTCCGGGGTCCGCACAAACACGTGAGACGAGCGCGGCCGATTGCCCATTGGCACAGCTGCAGGTTTTTCGACCCCAGCGGCGCCGAAAACCCTGCAGGTGTGGCACTAGACGGCGGCCGACCATCAGCGAAACGGCCGACCATGAGCGAGACGGGTTCGGCCGCCGGCGAGACCGGTTCAGACCGAAGTAGTGTCGCCCTCCGCCCGCAGCACCAGCCCGTGCGCGGCGGCGAACAGCACCGCCTGGTCCACATCGACCACTGCACCGGTCAGCTTGGCGCCGACCCACAGCGCGGGATCGATCCGGGCGCCCCGGAGGTCGGCGCCGGTCAGGTCGAGCCGCTCGGCTCGCACCCCGGTCAGGTCGGCACCGCGGAGCGAGCAGCCGGACAGCATCGCGCCGGTCAGGTTGGCCTCCCGCATCCGCAGCCCGGACAGATCGACGCCGGCGAGCTTTGCGCCGGCCAATGAGACCAGGGTCAGGTCGCAGTCCCGGATGGTCAGCGGCACAGTCCGGCAGTCGGTGAAGGTGGAACCGGTCAGCCGGCACCCGGTCAGCGTCGCCCCGTGCAGGGCAGCCCGTTCGAACGTGCACGAGACGAAGGAGCTGGATTGGTGGGCGCTGCCGTACAGCTCGGTGCCGACGAACCTGCAGCGCTCGAACGTCACCCGCCGGGTCCGTGCATCGGCCAGCGAGGCGTCGGTGAAGTCGCAGTCGATGAAAGCGATGCTCCTCCAGGGACTCGCCGATCAGGTCGACGTCGCGAAATCCTCGTCGGCGTAGGACGTTTCGGTGAGTTGGATCGGCACGCGGGAACCTCCGAAGTCGGAAGGTCGGCGGCGAACAGGACGTCAGGCCGCGCGCTCAGTGGAAGAAGTGCCGGGTGCCGGTGACGTACATGCTGACCCCGGCGCCGTCGGCGGCGGCGATCACCTCCGCGTCCCGCACGGACCCGCCGGGCTGCACGATGGCCCGGACACCGGCGTCGATCAGGATCTGCGCCCCGTCGGCGAACGGGAAGAAGGCGTCCGACGCGGCCACCGATCCGGCGGCCCGGTCGCCCGCGCGTTCGACGGCGAGCCGGGCGGAGTCGACCCGGTTGACCTGCCCCATGCCGATGCCGACGCTCGCGCCGTCCTGCGCCAGCAGGATCGCGTTGGACTTCACCGCACGGCACGCCCGCCAGGCGAAATTCAGATCGTCCAGCGTCGCGGCGTCGACCGCGGCCCCGGCCGCGAGCGTCCAGCTCGCCGGGTCGTCGCCCGGTGCGTCGATGCGGTCCCGCGGTCTGCACCAGCACCCCACCGGAAATCGCCCTGAACTCCGCCGGATCGGGAGCCGAGTCGGCCGGCATCACCAGCAGCCGGATGTTCTTCTTGCGGGTCAGGACGGTCAGCGCGTCGTCGGAGAAGCGCCGGCGCCAGCAAGCACTTCGGTGAAGATCGTCGGCGATCTGTTCGGCCATCTCGAGCGGTCACGGGCCGGTTGACCGCGATGACGCCGCCGTAGGCGGACACCGGGTCGCAGGCGTGCGCCCGCCGATGCGCCAGCGCGACGGCGTCGTCCGCACCGCCGGGGACGGCCGCGATCCCGCACGGATTGGCGTGCTTGATGATCGCCACCGCCGGGTCGGCGAAGTCGTTCGCGGCCCGCCAGGCGGCGTCCGACGTCGACGTAGTTGTTGTAGCTCATCTCCTTGCCGTGCAACTGCTCGCGCCGAGGCCAGCCCGGGACGCCAGTGCCGGTACAGCGCCGCCGGCCTGATGCGGGTTCTCCCCGTACCGGAGCGCAGACGCCTTGTCCCAGGTGGCTCCCGTCCAGTCCGGCCAGCCGTCGTCCGGACCGACCTCGCCGTTCAGGTAGGAGGCGACCGCGACGTCGTACGCCGCGGTGTGCGAGAACGCCGCGGCAGCCAGCGCGGTCCGCTCCCGCAAGGTGAAACCCCCGGCTGCCAAGGCCTTCTCGACGTCCGGATAGCGGGCCGGATCGACCACGACGGCGACCGACGGGTGGTTCTTGGCCGCCGCCCGGACCATCGCCGGGCCGCCGATATCGATCTGCTCGACGCTGTCGTCGAAATTCGCGCCACGCGGCCACGGTCTCGCCGGAACGGGTAGAGGTTGACCACGACCAGCTCGAACGGCTCGATGCCCAGGTCGGCGATCTGCGCGAGGTGGCCCGGCAGCCGGGTGTCGGCGAGCAGCCCGCCGTGGATCGACGGGTGCAGCGTCTTCACCCGGCCGTCGAGGCACTCGGGGAAACCGGTGACCTCCTCGACCGGCGTCACCGGGATCCCCGCGTCGCGATGGCCCTGGCCGAACCACCGGTGGACACCAGCGCGACACCGGCCGCGTGCAGCGTGCCCGCGAGCTCGATCAGCCCGGTCTTGTCCGACACCGACAGCAGGGCCCGGCGGATGGGCCGGCGACCGTCCGTCTCCGCCGACGTGACGGGAGCGTCCTGTGACGTCATCCGATGCTCACCTTTCGTCCGGTCACCGTGTAGGGATGGCTGGTCAGTGCGGCGACAACCTCGGCAGCAGAGACCGCTCGGCCACCTTGATCCGCTCGTGCAGCACGGTCGCGTCGTCGTCGTCGTGCACGGGGACGGCGCGTTGCGCGACGATCGGGCCGGCATCGACGCCGCCGTCGACCAGGAAGACCGTGCAGCCGGTGAGTTTGACGCCGTGCGCGAGCGCGTCGGCCGGCGCGTTCATCCCCGGGAAGGCCGGCAGCAGCGACGGGTGGGCGTTGATCACCCGGTCGGGGAAGGCGTCCAGGAAGACCGGCCCGACCAGCTTCATGAACCCGGCCAGGACGACCAGGTCAGCGTTGAACGATGCTGTCAGCACCGCAAGCCCGCGATTCCACGCCTCCCGGTCGCGGGTGGTCGGCGATCCGGCAGCACGAAGGACGGCACTGCCGGCGGCTTCCGCACGATCCAGTGCAACGCAGTGCGACCGGTCCGAACCCACCGCCGCCACCCGGTACGGCTTGGGATCGGGGTCGTCCAGCAGCGCCTGCAGCAGCGTTCCGGAACCGGAGGCCAGCACCACGATGTTCTTGGTGCCGGGGGTTCCTGTTCGGGTGGTCGGCGTGGTCCGATCGTCGTCCACGTGTCACCCGTTTCTGCTCGGCGGTCACTCGGAGGTGGCGCCGTCGGACTCTGTGGCGCGGACCGGTCGCTGCGGGCAGAACCGGGCGGGCCAAGGGTAGTCGCCGGCGCCACCGTGCCCGACGGTGGCCCGTCCCCGGACCTGACACCCGTGCAGACTGTCGGACCGGTCTGGGACGCTCTGCCGGTGCCGTCACTGACACCCGCCAGGGAGCCAGAGAAACCGTGGACTTGGGATCCGTCGCTGTACGCCGGCAGTGCCGGGCACTACCCGGTGGGCCGCGTCGCCTACCCGCGGCAGGTCGCCGACGAGCTGGTGCGGGCGCTGCAGCTGGACGGCACAGGAGTGTTGATCGATGTCGGCTGCGGGCCGGGTTCGTTGACCCTGCTGCTGGCACCGCACGTCGCGGGGGCCATCGGCGTCGATCCGGACCCGGACATGCTGACGGAGGCGGCGCGCCTGGCCGAACAGCGACAGGTCTGGAACGTGACCTGGCGGCAACTGCGCGGCGAGGACCTCCCGGCCGATCTTCCCCGCCCCAGGCTGGTGGCCTTTGCGCAGTCCTTCCATTGGATGGACCGGCCCAGGGTCGCAGCCGCCCTCCGGGGGATGCTCGCTCCGGGTGGTGCCGTCGTACATCTGGGTGGGACGACGCATGAGGGCATCACCACCGACGACGTGCTGCCTCGTCCACAGCCGCCCCGGCAGGCGATCTCCGCGCTGATCCAGGACTTCCTCGGGACCGAAAGACGCGCCGGGCAGGGCCATCTCCCTGCCGGGACCGCCGGGGACGAGGACGAAGTCTTCCGGGAGGCAGGATTCCGGGGTCCGCAGCGCCTCGAGGTGCCGGGTCGGGTGGTCGAGCGATCGGTGGAGCAGATTGTCTCCTCGGTGTACTCGTTGTCGAGCTCCGCGCCTCATCTGTTCGGTGAGCGCCTGGACGCGTTCGACAGCAGACTGAGGCAGCTCCTCACCGGCGCGGGTGACGACGCGCGGTTCAGCGAGCAGATGGGCCCGATCGGGCTGAGTGTCTGGTTCTGACAGTCATGCGGCCTCCCCGGCGGGCGACCGCACGGTGACGACGGGACGGGCGGGTGGTCGGCGTCGATCGGGGAACCAATCGGTTGCCCGACGGCCGTCCGATGAACGACTGGCAGCGCCCTGTTGAGGAGTGATCTGTGAGTGAGCTTCCGGGAGAACCGGCCGGCGGGCCGGCGTGGGACCCGCAGGCGTCGCGAGGGCCGGCGTCACAAGGACCGGCGACTCCACCGCCCCGGCAACACGGCAGGCACCGCGACCACACCCGGCGGAACCGTGCGCTGGTCGCGGTCGGGCTGGCTGTGGCCCTGGTTGCTGCGGGTGTCGTCGTGTGGTGGGTCCGTTCGGCAGCCAATGACGACCCCGCACTGACGTCCGCGGCGGGCGGCGCCTCGGCGTCCTCCGTTTCAACAGGCGCAGCGTCGGGCGTCTCCGGGTCATCGGGGGGCCCGGGTTCGTCCGGGACTCAAGTTTCGTCGAGCTCCTCGGGCTCTCCGGGGTCCGGTGAGTCAGTTGCAGCGGCCGGCGGCCAGGGACAGTGCATCCTGCCGACCGGCGAGCTCACCGTGGCGGCCGCCCCTGAGATCGCCGAGGTGGTCGACTCTCTCGCCCGCGCCGGCGCGGGGGGCTGCCGCGTCGCGGTCAAGTCGGTGGATCCGGCGTCGGTGATCGCCGACAGGGCGCCAGGCGTCGACGTCTGGATCCCGGATTCCTCGATGTGGCTGGACCGGGCCAATTCCGTCGGCATTCCGGTTCCCGCCACCCATCCCGTCATCGCGACGAGCCCGGTGGTCTTTGCCCTGTCCGGCGCGGCGGCCGCTCAGCTGACCGCCGCCGAGGGCACGCCGGAGACCACCCGCATCCTGGAGTCGAGGCGGACCGCCACGCCGATCCGGGTGGGCCTTCCCGACCCGGAAAGATCCGCGGCGTCGGTCGGCGCGATCATCGCGGCGAGGGCCGCCGTGGCCGGTACGTCCGACGCCAGGGCGGCGCTGACCTGGGCCGTCAGGTCCAGTCCCCCGCAACTGCCCGTCCACGGTGGTGAGCTGCTCGATCGGCTCAGCGCCGATCCGGGCACCGCGGTCCCGGTCAGTGAGCAGGCGGTCGTCCAGCACAATCGGGCCGAACCGGGGGCAGCGGTTCAGGCCGTCTACCAGGTGAACGGTGGTGTCGCGCTGGACTACCCGGTCGTCGTGCTGGCCGGCGGTGAGACGGGATCCGCAGCGGCAGCGCTGGTCGATGTCCTCACCGATCAGGGAGCGTCCGCGGCGTTCCTGGATGCCGGCTTCCGTTCTCCCGACGGGCGTCCCGGGAAATCCCTGGGCTCCGTCGAAGGGGTCGACCCCGACGTCCGGGTGACGTCGGTACTGCCGGGCAGGGCCGCGGTCCAGGACGCCATCCGCACCGCCCAGCTCACCAACGAACCGTCACGCATGCTTGCCGTGATGGACATCTCCGGGTCGATGGAATCCCAGGTACCCGGTGCGGACGGTGCCAGTCGGATGGATCTGGCCAAGGCGGCGGCCACCCGCGGTCTGGGACTGTACGGGGCGGACAGCGACATCGGCCTGTGGGTGTTCTCCCGGAAGCTGGACGGTGACAGTGATCACCGCGAGCTCATCGGAGTCAGCACGCTGGGCGATGACGGCACCGGATCGACCGGAGCGCAGCGACTTGCCCAGGCGCTCAGCGGCATCCAAGCCGTCCCGGAAGGTGGAACCGGTCTCTATGACACGGTTCTCGACGCGGTGCGGACCATGCGGGCCGGCTGGGACCCGACCAAGGTGAACGCGGTCCTGGTGCTGTCCGACGGGGTGAACGACGACCAGGGCAGCATCTCGCTCGATCAACTGCTGGCCACGCTGACCGCTGAGCAGGACCCATCCCGGCCGGTGACGGTGATCTCGATCGCCTTCGGGCCGGAGAGCGATGTGGAGGCGCTGAGCAAGATCAGTGCGGCGACCGGTGGGGTCGCGTACCAGTCCCGGGATCCCAACCAGATCGGCGAGATCTTCCTGGATGCGGTGGGTCAGCGGCTCTGCCGCCCGGGGTGCTGACTGCCGGGCAGGTCCCGGACTCGGCGCCCGTCACCGTTACCGTTCGGTGGAGTCCCTGCTGTCGGTGATGCCATCGGTCCGCCCGGCACTCTCGACCTCGGCATCGTCGGTGTTCGCGGGTGCGGTCACGTGGCGTTGCCGGCGGTCCGGGTGCACGGCATCCGGGTCCGCTGCATCCGGGTCGGCGAAATACGGCTCCGCGGCATCCGGGTCCAAGGCCCTCAGGTCGGCGGCATCGACGTCGCCGGCATCGACGTCGCCGGCATCGACGTCGCCGGCATCGAGGTCGGCGCGGACCGGCTCGGTTCCAGCAGGATCAGCGAGTCCCACGCCGGGGCCACCAGGGGTCGAATCGTGGACAACGTCCTCGTCGGAGGCCTCCGGGCCGGTGACATCGGCGTCCTGCGTGTCGACGTCCAGGGACGCGCTGGCGTCCGACTCCGTTTGCGCGTCGGCGACGTCATGGTCTGCACGGTCGTGGTCGGCGAGGTCGTCGTTTGCGAGGTCGTCGTCGGTCAGATCGTCCCGGTCGTCATCAGCACGGTCGGACTCGACGGCCGCGGCGACGGCCCTATACGGGCGCCACGGCACCGAGCCCATACCCGTCAGGCCGGCCACGGCCATTGCGACCACTCCGACCTCGACAGCGACCACCGCGCCGACCAACAGCGGCGGCGCGCCGATCGTCGACCAGCGGCCGTCCCCGATCCCGCCGCGGGCCACCGCGCTGATGCCGGCGAGCACGGCGCCCACAAGAACAGCGCCCGACCCGACCGCCACCACGCGTTCCGAGCGGGTGGCCAACGCCCTGACCGCGGGCCTGGCCATCAGGAACCCGGCGAACAGCGGCACGGCCAAGAATGCAAGGCCGACCAGCGACCGGCCCGCCTGGTCGGGTGCCGCGGCGAACAACGGCAGCGCCGGAAGATCAACGGTCGAGGAGTCGAACGGGCTGTAGGTACCAGGGCCGATCTCGAAACCGACCCCGGTGACGTATCCGGTCGCAGCGATGACAGCGTTGGGCACGTACGCGACCCCGAGAAGCGCCAGCCCCAGACCGTCCATCCAGGACGGTGCGGCCAGGGCACTGACCGCGACGGCCGATCCGAAGTGCGCGACAAGCGCCGTGGTCAGCGCAACCCCACCTCCGCCGATCAGAACGCCGAGCCCGATTCCGGCGCTGCGCGTAGCCACCCTGACCCAGCGCACCACGGTCGTCGACCACCACTCGTGCCAGGCGGATCCGCGGGCGAGCATGCCGCCCGCGGTCGCGACGAGCGCCAGAAGGGTTGCGGTCCACACCCAACCGGCTGGGACGACGCCTTCCGGGCCCAGCCCGCGAGTCAGAGTGGCGACCAGCAGCCCGTACACCCCGGAGCTGACGAGGACGGCCAGCGCTTCATGTTGGCGGCCGACCGGAAGGAAGCGACCCCGCCGCGCGGTCGTCGCCAGGAGGGCGGCCAGGGCGAGAGTGAACAACAGCGGCGGGATCGTCAGGAACGTGCCGCCGATGGCGACGGGGATCAGGTTGGCCGCGGCAAAACCGGCGACACCGGCACGAATAGCGGAAACGGCGTCCGCGCCCGAGGCCGGGGTGAGCGCCCAGATCAGGACGGAAACACCGGCTGCGAAGGTGACCCCGGACAGGGCAACCGCGGCGCCGCGCACCGCCGCCGCACCGGCCACCCAGGCGGTTGAACTGACGGCTGCCTCCTGCTGGACGGCGGCCGGACGCTCTGGGGCCAACTGGCGGATCACCCCGCCACTGTCACATGGAGAGCGGCGCGACGTCGCCAGGCACGCCGCCGGGAGCGCCGGACTCGGTACGGCGTTCAGTCGTTGGTGTTCCGCGGCGGTCGCTGCGGATCTGCGGGCTCGGGGTGCGGGTCTTCGGGTCCGGGCGTCGGAACTGCGGATGTCTTCATCAGATCTGGTCGGGAGGTCGGGTCGGATTCCTGACCGGCCGCGGACGATGACTCGCGGGCGTCGGGCGACCCGGTGCCGTCGGGCGACCCAGTGGCGTCAGGCGACTCGGCGGCTTCCGGCGACCCAGTGGCGTCGGGCGACCCAGTGGCGTCAGCCGACTCGCGCAGATGGGACCACTGACCCCTCGGCGGGGTCTGCGGGTCAGCGGCGGCGCCCGCCCGGGGTGCCTGCCTGTCGGCCTCGGTGCCGACGACGAACTGCGGTCCGGTCGCCGGCTCGTCGGCGGACAATTCCGTCGCCGGCGGCGCCTGGTAGACCGGCGCTGAGTAGGCACCGGGCTGGTTGGGAGAGCCGTACGGAGCGGAGGGAGCGCCCCACGCAGCCGGCCCGGAGGGCCCGTTGGGACCGCCCTGTTGCCCGGGGGACCAGCCAACGGCCTGCGCGGCGGGTCCGCCCTCCTGATGTGGTCGACCGGAGGGGTTTGCCGTCGGTGCCCATTGTCCTGCTGCCTGAGGGCCGCCTGCGTTGATGGAGTTCGGTGCCGCGGACCCGGCGCCGCGGAACCACGGCGGCACGTCGGCGCCGACCACGTAGGCACCGATCGCGACGACCGCCTGGATGATGCCGAAAATGACCAGCAGGATGGCGCCCATCCCCTTGCTGGCCTGGCTGCCGAAGGCGATCTGCACCGAACTCTCGGTGCCCAGCGACACGATCGCTCCTGCCGCGCCGCCGACCGACACCGCGGCGACAGCGAGCCGGGAGACCTCGCTTCCGGGAAGGAATGCAGCGAGGGCTAGCAGGCCGGCGATCAGCAGGAGTATGGGCACATAGGCCGGCCCGACCGCGAAGACCGACAGCGACTCGTCGGAGCGACTGAGTGAGATCTCCGGCAGGAAACCCCAGAGGAAGTTCAGAGCGCCCAGGACGGCGACCACCAGGCCGAGAAGTCTTGCCGGATCGAGGGTTCGGGCCGCTGAAGAACCCCGTCGACCTGCACCCGCACTGGACTGTCCGATGATGCGGACCGGCCCGGTGTCATGTTGAGCATCGGCCGGCGTCCACGGGGGGACCGGCCCGGTCCCGGCAGGGGTGCCGCCGTACCCCTGCACCGACCGATCACCTGCCCGTTCACGGCCCGACGATTGATACCCCGCCGATTGATACCCCGCCGATGGCCCACCGGCCTGCGGGTGCGCGCCCCGGTAGTACGCGGCCTGCGGGTACGCACCCTGGCTGTACACGGCCTGTGGGTACGGACCCGGCGGGTACCCGGTCACCGGATGGCCGGACGGCTGCTGCGGCGCGGCCGACCGGTACGGTGCGGCCGGCGGATCGCCGATCGGCTGCTGGTCGTTGCCGGTCATGGTCGTCTCCCTCAGGTCACGCCACCGCGGACCCGCCGACACCGTCACCACCCAGCGGAGAGCCGAATGTTCGGGCGGCGCAGCCGGTGTGGCGGTGACGATCACCAGGACTTGACCTGGTGATCGGCACGTTCGACAGCGTCGTATTCGAACGTACCGACCGCGGCAGATCCACCGGGCCAACCAACGACCGCGTCCCGCGATTCATTCGGCGCCGGTCTGTGGGGAACCGTCGAGGATCAGGCGATGGCGGCGCGCAGCAGCCGGGCCGTCTCGGACGGGGTCTTGCCGACCTTGACGCCGACCGCCTCGAGGGCTTCCTTCTTCGCCTGCGCGGTGCCGGCCGATCCCGAGACGATCGCGCCGGCGTGGCCCATCGTTTTGCCCTCCGGGGCGGTGAAGCCGGCGACGTAACCGACGACTGGCTTGCGCACGTTGTCGGCGATGAAGGCCGCGGCGCGTTCTTCGGCGTCGCCGCCGATCTCGCCGATCATCACGATGGCATCGGTCTCGTCGTCGGCCTCGAATGCCTGCAGCGCGTCGATGTGGGTGGTCCCGATGATCGGGTCGCCACCGATGCCGATGGCCGTGGAGAACCCGAGATCCCGTAGCTCGTACATCATCTGGTACGTCAGGGTGCCGGACTTGGAGACCAACCCGACCCGTCCCGGCCCGGTGATGTTGGCCGGGATGATGCCCGCGTTGGACTTACCGGGAGAGATGATGCCCGGGCAGTTCGGACCGATGATGCGGGTCTTGTTGCCGGTGGCCACCGCGTGTGCCCAGGCCTTCGCGGAGTCGTGCACCGGGACGCCCTCGGTGATGACGACGGCCAGGCCGATGCCCGCGTCGATCGCCTCGATGATCGCGTCCTTGGTGAACGCCGGCGGCACGAACAGCACGCTGACGTCCGCGCCGGTCTCCTTCATCGCCTCTTCGACCGAACCGAAGACGGGCTGCGGCGTTCCGTCGACATCGACGGTGGTACCGGCCTTTCGTGCGTTCACGCCACCGACGATGGTGGTGCCGGAGGCGAGCATCCGGCGGGTGTGCTTCATGCCCTCGGACCCCGTCATGCCCTGCACGATGACGCGGGAGGTTTCGTTCAGGAAGATCGCCATCGTCAGACTCCCGTGCTCTTCAGTGCCGCTGCCGCAAGTTCCGCGGCCTTGTCGGCGCCCTCATCCATGGTCTGTGCCAGCGTCACCAGCGGGTGCGCCGCCTCGTTCAAAATGCGCCGACCCTCTTCGACGTTGTTACCGTCGAGGCGCACCACCAGCGGCTTGCTGGCCTCGTCACCCAGCATCTTGAGAGCACCGACGATGCCGTCGGCAACGGCGTCACACGACGTGATGCCGCCGAAGACGTTCACGAAGACCGCCAACACATCGGGATCGGTCAGGATGATGTCCAGACCGTTCGCCATCACCTCGGCGCTCGCGCCGCCACCGATGTCCAGGAAGTTGGCCGGCGACATGCCGCCGTGCGCCTCGCCCGCATAGGCGACGACGTCGAGCGTCGACATCACCAATCCCGCACCGTTTCCGATGACCCCGACCTGCCCGTCGAGCTTGACGTAGTTGAGACCCTTTTCCTTCGCGCGCACTTCGAGCTGGTTCTCGGCCGCGTTGTCCTCGAGAGCCGCGTGATCCGGGTGACGGAACGCGGCGTTCTCGTCGAGCGAGACCTTGCCGTCCAACGCCAGGACCGTGCCGTCGGGCGTCTTGACCAGCGGATTCACCTCGACGAGGGTGGCGTCCTCGGCGACGAACGTCTCCCACAGATGCTGCAGGATGTCGATCACCTGATCGCGGACTTCGGCGGGAAACCTTCCCGCATCGGCGATCTCGGTCGCCTTGGCGAGATCGACGCCGGTCAGCGCGTCGACCGGGATCTTCGCCAGCGCATCCGGCCGTTCGACGGCGAGCTGCTCGATCTCCATGCCGCCCTCGTGCGTGGCCATCGCCAGGAAGGTCCGGTTGGAGCGGTCGAGCAGGAAGGAGACGTAGTACTCCTCGGCGATGTCGCTTGCCGGGCTGATCAGCACCTGACGGGTGATGTGCCCCTTGATGTCCAGGCCCAGGATGTTGCCCGCGTGCTTGCGGACGTCGTCCAGGGTGGCGGCGAACTTCACGCCGCCGGCCTTTCCGCGGCCGCCGATCTTCACCTGGGACTTCACCATCACCGGTGTACCGAGCTGAGAGGCAGCATCGACCGCGCCGTCGACCGTCGTCACCACGACACCGGCCGGAGCAGGGACACCATGTGCGGCGAACAGTTCCTTCGCCTGGTACTCGTACAGATCCACGTCTTCTCCCTCGCAGGACTGCGGGTGCCGGAAAACGAGTCCGGCGCAACCGAAGCCCGGGCGCCGAAGACCGTCGTCGTTACCCTAGCGACCCAATGACGGCCGGACTTGACGGGGAGCTGAGACCTCCCCCACGTTGGGCCGGACGGGTCACGCTCGTGCTTGCCGGAAGCGGCGCGGTCGGCTGCGGAACCTCTGGCCGGGCGGCTCGGGAGCGGGACCGGCGCAACAGCTGTCAGCCCCGAGTTGTCATTCCTGCGCGAGCCGGGGCGCCACCTGCGCACGGAGCCAGTCGACGATGGTGCTGGTCGGTGCCCCTGGCGTGAAGATCCCGGTCACCCCGATCTCGGCCAGTTCCTTGATGTCCTGCGCCGGGATGATGCCGCCGCCGAAGACCACGATGTCCTGCGCGTCGGCCTCGGCCAGCAAGGTCACCACCCGGCGGAACTGGGTCATGTGTGCCCCGGAGAGCACCGAAAGACCAACCGCATCGGCGTCCTCGGCGAGCGCCGCGGCGACGATCTGTTCGGGCGTCTGGTGCAGCCCTGTGTAGATCACCTCCATGCCGGCGTCACGGAGTGCTCGCGCGACGACCTTCACCCCCCGATCGTGACCGTCGAGGCCGGGTTTCGCGACCACCACCCTGATCGGCCGGGAGGGAACGGGCGGCGCCGCCGCCTCGGCCGGTGAATCAGCTTCGGCCGGCGAATCAGCCGTGGCCGGTGAATCAGCGGCCGGAGAACTGGGAACCGACATCATCTGCCTTTCGACGTGGTGCCTGCTCGCGCAGAGCCCCTGGGCGGCGTGCTGGTGCGGCGGGACGGGGTGGCCGCGCCCAAGGGGCTCGGAGTAGCGCTTCGCACCCGCTGGGCAATCCCGGCGAAGAACGGCGCCGCGACCAACAGGGCGACCACGGCCGCCAGCGCCGCCCACAGCCCGGCGCCCCAACCGAAGCCGGCGACCGCGCGCACCGCGGGCGGAACGATCAACGTTTGCCCGACAACCGCAGCGGCAGCGATCAACCAGGCAGCGGCGGCACCGGGCCGGTGGGTCAGGGCCGCCGCCCACACACCGATGACCCCGCCGATCGCGAGTGCCCAGATCCCCCAGGTGTCGAGGTCGTAGCCGTGCCACAAACCCGGTCCGGACCCGGTCAGGTCGCTGTGCGCCGGCAACGACAGCCCGATGACGATGAGCGCGGTCAGGCCGACTGCGGGCCAGCGGCGCGCGGCACGCGCGTCGGCCAGGGTGTCGTCATCGACGATCGCCGTCGAAGCCTGCTCGACGCGGCGCATCGTCAGTACTGCGAGCACCGCGGCCGCGCCGGCGCAGATCGTGCCGAGTACCGAGAACCATTGACCCGGACCCGTTGTCCAGACGTGCGCGGTTCCGGTCGAGTCGCCGGTGGTGGACAGGACAAGAGACCGGGCCAGCAAAGCCTGCCCGAACGCGTATACCGCTCCGGCCCACACCACCGTTGCGGCGGCCCGGCCCAATGCGGCGAGCGACGGAACCACGGCCAGCAACCCGGCCACCGCGATGGGGATCGCGGCAACGAGCTGCGGGAGCGCCGCGGGCAGCAGTGCCCCGCCCGCGACGTCGTCCGGCGCGGCGCCGTCGAGATAGAGCAGAGGCATGCTCCCCGCGCCGACGAGGGCGGCCGCGGCCAGTAGAGCCAGCACGCCGGTGCCGGTCGTCATCCATCCCGGTGGTGGTGCCCCGTCCAGGTAGCGCGCTCCGGCAGAGTCGACCGTTCGCCGGGTGAGTAGCCCGGCCGCTGCCAGTACCAGCGCACCGAGCAACCCGCACCAGACGACCGGCGAGAGGCTCGTCGGAGCACCGAACAACACAGCGAGCACGGCCGTCAGACCCGGTACGGCGGCGGCGAGCGCCGTACCACCGAGCAAGGTTCTTCCGATGGACGTCGGCAGGGCTGCGGCGATGACGACGACGACCGCGGCGACGAAACCCAGCAGCGCAGCGCCGATCAGGCCGGTGAGACTCGACCCGAACGGCAGGACGCGCAGCGCCAGATAGCCGCCCGCGAACGGCGTCCCCAGTGCGCCCACCATCAGCAGGACGGCACCCAGAAACCCCACGAGGACCATCGGCATGTTCAGTGAACGCCGACCCGGCGAGGCGCGGCTCAGTGCGGCGGCCACCTCGGTGGCGTCCGTACTCCCCACTTCGGTGATCTCCATGCCGCCGGAAACCCGATCGACCGGTTCGAGAGTTACCGGGTCCGGGGCGCTGAAGATGCGCTCGGCCGGATCGTCGTCACCCGGCGCCACCAGCCGCGCCAGCCGGATCGCGGCCAGCACGCCTACGGTCAGCCAGAGGACGTCGGCCAGCACCAGAACCCATCCCCCGGCTCCCGGGGTGAAGGGCCGGGCGCGTTCGGTGGTCTCGGCGAAGAGCTCGGGGCGGGTGACCCTGTCGGGTTCGGAGAGAACGGCGACGTCGGTCAGCAGTCGCACCACTCCGATGACGCCGGCACCTGCTGTCCCGGCAAGTCCGAGAATGGGTCGGCGCAGCGCCAGCCCGATGGCCAGTAGACCTGGCAGGACAGCGGCAAGCGCGGCAACCGCCACGGCCGTCGTCGGTGACGAATCGGCCGTCCTGACCACGCCCAGGAGTGGGCTGATGCCAACCAGTACGCCGGCCAACAGGAGGAGCGTCGACAGCACCACGGCTGCCCGGCGTTCCCGCGGGTCGACGGCCGGAGCACCCGAGTTCGAGGTGATTGCAGTCACCGTGTCCGCCGGTCCGGTCGGACAGGGCCCCGTCTCGGGCACAGACCCGACCACCGCCCGCGGGCGGACAGGCGGACGGAGCGGGCTGATTGCACGGTTCCGACCGTAGCAACCCGCGGCGACAACGCCCGGTTTGTTCGGCCACCGGCTCCGCGGGGAGAGCATCTGCGCCGGTAGCCGCCCGCGATCAGCGATGATCGAAGGATGATTCAGCCTCTGGCCGTCGGCGTCATCGTCGCCGGCCTGCTGCTCGCCGCCTGGACCGGCTTTCAGGCGTGGCGGCGCCGGCCGACCACCGAGGCACAGATGGTCGGCGCGATCGTCGTCGAGGCGGCGCTGCTGGTGCAGACGGTGATCGCGATCGTCCGGCTGACAAACGGTCAGGACCTCACCGAGCCGGTGACATTCGTGGCCTACTCGATCGGGATCCTGCTGCCGTTGCCGTTGGGGTTCCAGCTGGCGCGGCTCGAACGCACCCGGTGGGGGTCGCTGTCGCTGTGCTTCACTGCAGTGGTGGTGGCGGTGATGACCCTCCGGTTGATCCAGCTCTGGCGGGCCCCCGTTGGCTGACCAGCCGGCGCTCGGCCCGGACTCCAGACAGCCGGACCACGACCGGCCGGATGACAACGGTCCGGAGCACACCCGGCCCGACGACGACGGCCCGCCCACCGGCCCCCGCCGCGTCCTCATCGCGCTGTACGCGGTCTTCGCGCTGGCGGCAACCGCTCGCGGGGTTGTTCAGATCATCACCAAGTTCGACGAAGCGCCTGTGGCGTACCTGCTCTCGTTGTTCTCCGGGCTGGTGTACATCGCCGCGACGGTCGGCCTGGTCACCCACCGGCGGTGGTCGCGGCCGCTCGCCTGGGCCGCCGTCGGCACGGAAATGGTCGGCGTCATCACAATCGGCATCGCCTCGATCATCGACTCCGAGGCCTTCCCGAAGGACACCGTCTGGTCGCGCTTCGGCGCCGGCTACGGCTACGTACCGATCATCCTGCCGGTGCTGGGCCTGATGTGGCTCTGGCAGACCAGGGCGTCCGCGCGGTCGGAGGGCTCGTCGGCGGAATGAGCCGTGTGCACAACCCGGCCGTTCGGTTCGAGTGTTCTGTCACGCTGCGCTCGTGTTCAGCGATGACAGCGCGAGTGAAGGAGCGGATCATGACGGCCATGACGGTGATGCCCCGCGGAGTGGCCGACTGGACCGTGGACGATCTCGACGCGTTGCCCGATGACGGGCTGCGCTACGAATTGCTCGACGGGATCCTGCTGGTGAGCCCGGCTCCGACCCGCCGTCATCAGCGGGCCGTCCTTGAACTTGCTGCATTGCTCCGCGCGGAGTGCCCGCCGGGCATGGAGGCCGTCGTTGCCCCGCTGGACTGGCGGCCGGACATCAGAACCTCGCTGCAACCGGACGTCCTCGTGCTGAAGAACCGCAACCTCACGGCGCCTGTCAACCAGTCGATGATCCTCGCGGTGGAGGTGCTGTCACCATCGACGCGCCGTAAGGACTCGGTCTACAAGCGGTCGAAGTACGAGGAAGCCGGCGTCGTGAACTACTGGATCGTCGACCCCGAGGAGCCGTCGATCCTGGCGCTGGAGCTGGTCGACGGTGTGTACGTCACGGTCGGTGCTGCCACGGGCGATGAGCCCGTCACGCTCGACAAGCCGTTCCCCGTGACGGTTGTGCCCGCCAACCTGCTGCGCTGACTGATGCCGCGGCCGGCACTCCGCGCCGCACACCCCTAGAGCTTGGTCATCGGCACGCCGCCGATCAGCATCAGCCGCACCTTCCCTGCCGTCCCGAAGTCGATGGTCGCGGTCGCCCGCGGCCCGACGCCGTCGACCGCGACGACGGTCCCCAGGCCGTACTTGTCGTGCGAGACCCGGTTGCCCACTGCCAGTTCCAGCACCGGCCCGGACCCGAGCGGGCGCCGGCCGGTCGAGGACGACGACTTCTCCCCGAACCGACTGGCGGTCATCGGCGCCGATCGTGAACCCCACGCACCCCCGGACGAGCCGCCGCCTGAGTTGCCGAAGCCACGGCCCCGGCCGCCGAACATCCGGCCGCTGATGTTGCCCTCGAAGGAGCTGTCGCCGATGAAGCCGCCGGACCTGGCGTCCTCGTCGGTGCGCCGCCATTCGACGAGATCCTTGGGGATGTCGTCGAGGAAACGGGACGCCGGATTCGCGCCGGGTTGGCCCCAGGCGGATCGCATCATCGCCCGGGACAGGTACAGCCGCTTCTTCGCCCGGGTGATCCCCACATAGGCGAGTCGGCGCTCCTCGGCCAGTTCGACATCGTCGCCCAGCGACCGTTGGTGCGGAAAGATGCCGTCCTCCCAACCGGTCAGGAAGACGACCGGGAACTCGAGGCCCTTCGCGGTGTGCAACGTCATCAGGGTGACAACGCCCTCAGCCGAATCGGGCACCGCATCGGCGTCTGCGACGAGCGAGAGCTGCTCCATCACGGCGATCAGCAGGTCACCGGCGTCGGGTGGAACGTCCTCGTCCTGCTCCGCGCCGGCATCGCGCTGATCGACGGCGTCGGCATCACCGGCCACCGCGGCGGCCCCGAGAGCGGCTGTGGAGACAAGGGTTTCGGTTGTCTCCCGCAGGACGCTGACCAGTTGGTCGAGGTTCTCCAGCCTGGATCCGTCCTGCGGATCGTCCGAGGCCTCCAGTTCGGCGCGGTACCCGGTGCGGTCCAGCACCGCCGTCAGCAGGTCGGCCGGTTCCATCCCGAAGCCGACCTCCGCGCGTAGTCCGGCGAGCAACTCGGCGAACGATTCCAGCGAATTGGCGGACCTGGTCGCGAGCCCGGGGACCTCTTTGATCCGCTGCAGCGCCTCGCCGAACCCGATCCGTTCCCGTTCGGCGAACACCGCAACGGTGGCCTCCGCGCGGTCGCCGATCCCCCTGCGGGGGGTGTTCAGGATGCGCCGGAGATTGATCTCGTCGTCCGGGTTGGCGATCGCCCTGAGGTAGGCAAGTGCGTCCTTGACCTCTTTGCGCTCGTAGAAGCGGACGCCGCCGACGATCCGGTACGGCATCCCGGTCCGGATGAAGACGTCCTCCAACGACCGGGATGCAGAGTTGGTCCGGTAGAACACCGCCACGTCGCCGAACACCGCGTCGCCGGCATCGACAAGCGCGTCGATCTCCTTGCCGACGAACTGCGCCTCATCGTGCTCGTTGTCGCCGACGTAACCGACGATCTGCGTGCCGCCGCCCTGGGCGGTCCACAGATTCTTGGCCCTGCGCTGCGGGTTTCGGGCGATGACCGCGTTGGCCGCGGACAGAATCGTCTGCGTCGAGCGATAGTTCTGCTCGAGCATGATGGTCCGCGCGTTCGGGTAATCACGCTCGAACTCGACGATGTTGCGGATGGTGGCGCCGCGGAACGCGTAGATCGACTGGTCGGCGTCACCGACCACGACGAGTTCGGCCGGCGGCACCGAGGACGCTGCCGGGCGGACCAGTTCGCCGTCCACCGTGCGGGCCTCACGGGCGTCGTTGGTTCCGCCGACCAGTTCCTTGACCAGCATGTACTGGGCGTGGTTGGTGTCCTGGTACTCGTCGACGAGTACATGACGGAACCGCCGACGGTAGAGCTCGGCGATGTTGGGGTAGGCCTGCAGCAATTCGACCGTCTGCATGATGAGGTCATCGAAGTCGAAGGCCTGGGCTGCACGCAGCCGTGACTGGTAGCCCTCGTAGACCCGGGCGACGACCTTCGCCTGGTCGGAGTCCGCCCGGTTGATCGCGGTCTGCGGGTCGATCAGCTCGTTCTTGAGGTTGGAGATCTGCGCGGCGAGCGAACGGGCCGGGTACTTCTTCGTGTCGATGTTCAGCCCGGAGGCGACCAGCTGTGCGAGCCGTTGCGAATCTGCGGCGTCATAGATGGTGAAGGTCGACTTCATCCCGAGCTGACCGGCCTCGGCGCGCAGGATGCGCACGCACATCGAGTGGAACGTGGAGACCCACATCGCCCGGGCCCGGTTCCCGACGAGCTCGGCGACCCGCTCCTTCATCTCGCGGGCGGCCTTGTTGGTGAAGGTGATCGCCAGGATCTCGCCCGGCTGCGCTCCACCCACCGCGAGCAGGTACGCGATTCGCCTGGTCAGCACCCTGGTCTTGCCCGAGCCGGCCCCGGCCACCACGAGCAGCGGCGCGCCGCGATGTTCGACGGCTTCCTTCTGCGGCGGGTTGAGTCCCTCGAGCAGCTCATCCGCCCTGGCCTTCGCGCGCTCGGCGCGTTCCCGGGCACGCTCGGCGTTGGCAGCCGCCGCCTCGGCTCCAAGGTTGCGAACGCCCACCGCCGCGGCCGTCGCCACACCGGCGGGAGGAAGCTCGAAAAGGCTTGTCATGTCGGCAACAACGCTACCCGGAACCGCCGACAGGACGGTGACGCCGCCGCGCGCGTCCGGGTCCTCAGCGCCGATGGGCCATCGGAGGCATCGCGCGGTGCCGTCTGGGGCTGCCAAGCGCAACCGTGCACAACCTGGCTGAAGGGGATGCGCCGAATAAGGACGATGTGGTTCACTACCCGACATGACCCGCCGCGGAACTCTCAGCTGTGCGCTCGCACGGCCGGAGTTTTTTTATGGGTACCGGATCCCGGTGCCCGTCCGCGGCTGAACCCAACCGCCACGACGACGCCCCGAGGTCCGCAGAGACCCGGGGCGTTTTTCGTGCCCGGCTCGAGCGGCCAGGGGCAGAATGAGGACCGATCATGACCACCGCCATGTCCGCCGCCTCAGGCAGCACCGCCCCAGTCAGCACCGCTCCAGTCAGTACCGCCCCAGTCAGTACCGCCCCAACGAGCGCCACCCCAAGCCGCACTGCGTCAACCAGCACAGCACCGACCAGCACCGTCACAGCCAGCAACGCGCCCTTGACAACCGTCCGTAGCACGACCGCACTGGCCGGGAGCGCGGGCCGCGCTACCCTGCCGGTGCACCAGCGGACCCGAGCCACCCTCACGGAGCAGGCCATCGACGCCACCGACCCATCCCCGGCAGCGGCACCCGAACTGATCCCTGTTCCGCAGGATCAGGAAGGCATCGACGTGCTCCGCAAGGAGATCGACGCGATCGATGCCGAACTCGTCAAGCTGATCCTGCACAGGACGGCCATTTCCCATGCGATCGGCACCGCGCGTAAGACCCTCGGCGGACCGAAGATCGTCTACAGCCGCGAGATGGCGATCCTGGAGCGCTTCCGCGCGCTGGGTCCCGCAGGCACCGACCTCGGCATGCTTCTGCTCGCGATGGGACGCGGCAGGCTCGGTCGTAAGTAGGCCCCGGGAGGGCTCGCTGCTCCTTCTCGAGCGCCTCGCTGGCCCCCGGCTGCGCCCGCTCACTCTTCTTCAGCTTGAGCGACCCGTATACGGCTCGAGTGACGGCCAGGTGCCCGAGCCGTCAGGACGTCGCCGTGAAGTCGACATCGGCGGTGGCGACAGTTCCGGCGGTTCTGCCCGGAGCCGCCTGGTAGGTCCAGTACAGATTCGTGTGGGCGATGACCTGCTCCGGCGGCGGTGCGCCCCATTGCGTCATGTCGCTGGTGGTGTGCGCGTCCTTGACCAGGGTCGCGTCGTACCCTCTGACCAGCGCACCGTGCAGCGTCGACCGTATGCATTCGTCGGTCTGGGCGCCGGCCACGATCAGCCGGCCCACCGACAGACCCGCGAGCACGGTTTCCAGCGTGGTGTCCTCGAAGGCGTCGCCGTAGCACTTCTCGACCAGCGCCTCCGTCTCGTCCGGCTTCAACTCCGGCACGATCCGCCAACCGTCGCTGCCGCGCACGATCTCGTCGTCGTTGTGCTGCACCCAGACGACGGGTATCAGCTCCTGCCGGGCCTTGTCGACCAGGCCGGAGATGTTGGCCACCACCGCATCTCTTTCGAAGCCGTCCTCGACCACGCAGTTCTGCACATCGATCACCAGAAGTGCTGTGTTGGGTCGGTTCTCGAGTGTCGTCATCGTCGCTCCATAAGGTTGTAGGTGTCTGGGGCGACGGTAGACCTCGCCACCGACAGCCGAGCGCCGCCCGCATGTCAGGCCGTGACCGTGACGCCGATCGGCGGCGCCGCGAGTCCAAGGCTCTCCAACCGTGCTTCCAGGAGCCACTCACCGGGCGGCAAGGCGCTCAGATCGGTGTCGTCCAGTTGGCTGAGGGTGAGTTCTACGGTTCGGCCGGGAGGAATCGGGCCCAGCCGCTTGATGGGCAGCGCAACGAATCCGCGGTCCATCATCGGAGCGCGCGGCGGTGGTGATGATCCGTCGCGCCCGAGGACCCTGCCGGACACCATGTCGTGGTCCTCGCCGTCGCCCACCCACACATCGCTCGTCGTGTTGACGACGAGCAAGGTCGGAGTCAACGGGTCACCACACTGAAGATTGATGTGCCCGATCGGCCATTCCAGGAGAAGTCCTCGCCGGCGCTGAGCCTTCCCGGGTCGCAACGCCGTGGGTGAACTGGTGACGAACCGGAGGCGGCCTTGCGGGTGGGCGACGTCGAGCAGCGCCCAACTCGATTGCCCCGCTGCTGGCCACGGCGCAGCCAGCACCGACAACCCGCCCTGCGCCGGAATGTGGCTGTTGCCGTCGATCAGCCGCCACCCGGTCCTCGGACGCTTGAACCGCGACAGTTCGTCGAGCCCGGCGGGGACGAAGCCGAAAAGAACGTCCAACGACGCTCCGTCCGACGCGACGACCGAATCGGCAATGTCGTACCAGGCCAATTGCCAGTCCACCGTCAGATCAGGCGTCTCAGACCAGTCGGCGGTCGGACGCCCACCGGGACAGTTCGTAGCGATTCGACTTCTGGGTCTTGCGCAACACGCTGGAGACATGGGTCTCGACCGTCTTGATCGAGATGAAGAGCTGCGCGGCGATCTCCTTGTACGCGTAGCCCCTGGCCAGCAGTTTGAGCACCTCGCGCTCGCGCGGTGACAGCATGTCCAGCTCGGGGTCGGCGACTACGGCGGGACCGTTGCGGTCGGAGAACGCGTCCAGCACGAAGCCGGCCAGCCGCGGCGAGAACACCGCGTCACCGGCTGCGACACGGACGATCGCGTCGGCCAGTTCGCGGCCCGAGATCGTCTTGGTCACATAGCCCCTCGCCCCGGCACGGATCACCGCGATGACGTCCTCCGCCGCGTCCGAAACGCTCAGCGCGAGGAAGACCACATCGGGGAACTTCGCATGCACCTGCTCGAGAACCGCGCGACCGCCGCCGTCGGGCATGTGCACGTCGAGCAGCACCACGTCCGGCGGCTGGGAGGAGATCCGCACGACGGCCTCACCGACCGACCCGGCCTCGCCGACGATCGAGATACGGTCGTCATCCAAGCCGGCCAGTTCCGCTTTCACCCCGGTGCGGAACAGGGCATGGTCGTCGACGAGGAACACTGTGACCGGCTCGCTCACGCTGGGCCCCTTGCTTCGGCGGACGCCCTGACCGTACCGGGCTCCGCGGGCGATCCGGCGGTCGAGCCGTACCCCGTCGATCCCGCCGCTGTAGAACCTTCACCGGGATAGCCTTGGGCGGCGGAGCCAGCGGCAGGCGGGTCGGTCGATCCAGAACCCTCAGCGTCGTCTGCCGAGGTACTCACCCGCACGGTCAACTCGACCTCGGTGCCCTCGCCCAGGGTCGACCGCACCATTGCGGTGCCCCCATGCCGCTCCATCCGTCCGCGGATCGATTCGGCCAGTCCGCGGCGGTCGGTCGCGACGTCCTTCTGGTCGAACCCGACGCCGCGGTCCCGGACGAACACACTGGCCGTGCCGTCCTCGACCTCGGCGTAGACGCTGATCTCTTCCACCTCGGCGTGCTTGGCGGCGTTCACCATCGCCTCCCGGGCGGCGGCCACCAGCGCGGCGAGGTGTTGGTCCATGGTGGCGTCACCGACGATCACCGGCGTCACCGCCACGGCGTAGGTGTCCTCGATCTCGCCGGCAACCTCTGCCAGCGAGGCGGCGAGTGAACTGGACGGCGGCCGCGACGACTCCCCCGCCGCGGCATACCCGGCCGGGCCGTACAGCCACGTCCGCAGCTGCCGTTCCTGGCTCCTGGCCAGCCGCTGCACCTCTCGGCTGTCACCCGCCTGACGCTGGATCAGCGCCAGGGTCTGCAGCACGGAATCGTGAAGGTGGGCGGCAATCTCGGCGCGCTCACGCTCCTGGATGCGACCCCTGCGCTCGTCACCGAGATCCCGCACCAGGCGCAGCCACCACGGGATGGTGATGATCGCGACGCCGACCAGCGTCAGCACAACCGCGATCAGCGCGGACCGGACGGCGGTGAAGTCGAGCTGACCGATCGCGAAGACCGACAATCCACCGACGACGAGCAGGCAGCCACCGATCAGGCGCCACCAGGATCCGGTGGTCGGGCCGACGATGCCCGCGGCCGTTCGCCTCCAGCGGGCTCTGCGTCCCTCGTCGGCCTCCCGCCAGATGAACGCCGCGCCGATCGCTGCCAACCCCAGCGGCCCGAGGACCCAGGTCAGCACCTGCCCGAAACCCAGGGCGGTCGCCACGATCAGCAACGCCACTCCGACCGCCGCCACACCGAGGGCCTGCCGGCGTTCGATCGCGCTGGCCGGCCCGGCTGTCTGCGTCGGCGATGGCGGCCGCTGCGGCACGAAGATCCACAGCAGTGCGTATGCCAGTACCCCGGCTCCTGCCATCACGGCCAGCAACGCGAAGGTGACGCGCACCCACAGCACCGGCACCCGGAGGTGATCGGCGATCCCGCCGCACACCCCGCCGAGAATCGAGCCCTCCGGCCGGCGGGTCAGCTTGGGCAGTCCGTCGGGGGTGAACCGCTGAGCCGGTGGCGGCCCGAGAACGGCGCTGGGCGGAATGATGTCGGTCGAAGAGTTGAGTTGGTCGGCCGGTGCTTGGTCGGCCGGTGAGTGGTCGGCCGACGGGGTGGACCGCGGCGGCCGTTCTGCCGCTGCTTCCGGACCCGGTTCGGCGTCCGGATGTGCGTCGGCGACCCGGTCGGCGACCGCAGGCTGACCGCCCGACGGGCCGGTGTCCGCAGCGCCGATTCCGGAGTCGATGGACTGCTCCTCCGCGACCTGCACGTCGACGGGAGCCGAGGTCGCGTCGGCCGACGACGGGGAACTGCCGGCGGCGTGACCGAAACGCAGGTGCGCGCCGGCGCGGGCACCCAGGGCGCGGCGGGCATGCGGCGACGACTTCACCACTTCAGGGTCACACGTCCCGGTCCGCAGCGGTATCCGGGTTCACCCTGGATCGGCGAACCAGGGGGATCCCCGATGGTGTGACGAGGACGACCGGAGCACGCTCATGTCATGAGCAACATGCAGCAGGATCGCACCCCGGGATCGGGCGCCCCCGGCGGAGATTGGTGGACGCGGCGTCCGCGCCGATCGGCGAACGACCGCAAGGTCGCGGGTGTCGCCGGTGGTCTCGGTCGGGCATTCGGCGTCGACCCGGTGCTGATCCGGGTCGGTTTCGTCATCCTGACGGTCTTCGGCGGCTTCGGTGGGCTGCTCTACGTACTTGGGTGGCTGCTGCTGCCCGCGGACGGCGACGAGGTGTCCGCCGCCGAGTCGCTGATCGGCCGCGGTCGTTCCTCGACGCCGCCGGCGCTCGCAGTCGGGCTGGCCATCGTCGCGGTGTTCTCCATCGCCTCGATGTTCTCCTGGGGGCTTCCGTTCTGGCCACTGGTGATCGGCGGGATCATCGTCATCTCGGTCGCAAGGAAGCGCAGTCAGGGATGCGCGGGGCGCGGCGGCGCACATGGCGGCAGCCTGCATGGCGGTCCCTACAACGCAGACGACTGGGCGGCCCGGATGACGGCCAAGGGCGAGTCCTGGGGCGCCCAGGCCGAGCAGTGGGTGGCACGTCAGCCGTGGTCGGGAACGCCGACGCCCGGCAAGGACACAGCATCGCCGTTCGAGAAGCCCGCGTTCTGGGATGAGAAGGGAACGTCCGGGGTCAACATGACCAAGGGCACCCCACCGTCCGCCGGCTCACCGGAGGCACCGGCGGCCCCAGCTGAGCCCGGGTCACCGCAGCCGCCCGCGTGGGATCCGCTGGGAGTCGCCCCGTTCGCATGGGATCTGCCGGAGCCGACACCGCTGCCACCCGCAGCACCGGCACCACGGCAGCGAAGTGTGATCGGCCGGGTGACGATGGGTGCCGTCCTGCTCGTCGGAGGCCTCGCGACCGCCGGCATCTTCGCCGGGTGGTGGCAGCTGAGCTGGGCCGGCGTGGCGGCCACCGCGCTCACCGTCGTTGCGCTCGGTCTGTTGATCGGATCGCTGCGGGGCCGCGGGCAGTCACTGATCGGCCCCGGCATCTTCCTGTCGGTGCTGACCCTTGGATTGACCGTCACGGGGATCGACGGCACCACCGGATACGGGCAGCACACCTGGACGCCGACGACGGCGGCGGTCGCGCAGGCGCAGTCCCCGTACGTGCTCAACGGCGGCGAGGGCACGCTGGATCTGTCGCGGATCACGGTGCCGGCGGGTCAGACGGCGAACATCGATGTGGAAGTCAGGGCCGGCCAGGCGTCGGTCACCGTCCCGGCGGACGCCAACGTCAACGTCACCTGCAGCGCCAACGCGGGTGAGGTGGACTGCCTCGGCGTCCAGGCCGACGGGTTGCAGCAGGAGATCGCCCAGCAGCAGGTCGGCTCGACCGACGAGGGAACCATCAATCTCACCGTGCACGTCGGTGCGGGGCAGGCGGAGGTGCGCAATGGCTGAGTCGCATACGACAAGCGCTGCAGGACAGGGCGCTTCGACCCCGGTGCGGGTCCGCCGGGTGAACATCATCGGGGTGGTCTTCGCGCTCGCGTTCTTCGCCGTGGCGTCCGTCGGCTTCACCGGGGACCCGTGGTGGCTGGTGAACGAGGCGACCAAGTGGGTGATCGCCGGCGTGGTGGCCGTTGTCGGCATCAGCCTGCTGGCCTCCGCCCTCCCCGGCAGGTCCAAGCAACAGTCCTGATCGGCCGGTCCTCTCCCGGCCGAACGGCGAACGGTCCCGTCACCGCACAGGTGGCGGGGCCGTTTCGGTGTCCGCGTCAGTTCTCCGCCGCTGTCGTCAGTCCGTCGCGGCCGTTCGCCGGCCGGAACTCGAACCTGATCCGCTGACCTGGCCGCGCCTGCGCGGCCAGGTCCACATCAGCGGTGACCACCACAGCGATCACCGGGTAGCCACCGGTCACCGGGTGATCCGCCAGGAACAACACCGGCTGCCCGCTCGGCGGCACCTGGATGGCGCCCAGCGTCACGCCCTCGCTGGGCAGCTCCCGAGAATCGTTGCGGCGTAAAGGGGGCGCCCCTTCGGTCTGGGCGTCCGATGGGCGGTCGAGACGCAGACCGACCCGGTTGCTGTTCGGCGACACCACCCACTCACCCACCGCCAGGTCCGCGGACGAGGAGAACCAGTCGTCGCGGGGACCGGCAGTCACCCGCAGTGTCACGGGGCCGGACGTGACCGTCACTTCCGCTTCGATCGGGGACCGGCCGTGATCCGTCGACAATGCTGGCGTGCCCGGCCGCTGGATCTGTGGCGGTGTGCGAACCGCGACGCGATCCCCTCGCGCGATCGGCGGCGGCCCGACCCCGGACAGGGTGTCGGTGCTGCGGGACCCCAGTACCTTCGGCACGTCGAAACCACCGCGGACCGCCAGGTAGCTGCGCAATCCCTGCTTGGGTGTCCCCAGCTTCAGCTGTTGACCGGCGCGGAGATCGAGCGGGGCGCCGGGATCGGCGCGCTCGCCGTCCACGGTGACCGGCACCTGTGCCCCGGTCACCGCGACGATGACGTCGCCGCCGGCCTGCAGGGCCAGCCCCCCGAGGACGCTTTCGATCACCGCGGCGCCGTCGTCATTGCCCACCAGACGATTCGCCGACAGATACGACGAACGGTCCGCGGCACCGGAGACGCCGACGCCGATAGCCGCATTGCCGGCGCGGCCGGCGTCCTGGAAAAGGCTGCGCGGGCCGGGCCGGATGACGTCGAGATATGTTGCTGTAGAGGCGGTTGTAGAAATGGACCGGTGCACGGTCTGGCCGGCGGCCGCCGGATCCCCGCCCGACTCGCCGGCACCGTGGGACCGGCCGGCCTGGTCGGACCCAGCGGGTTCGTCCGACCCAGCGGCGCTGTCGGACCCAGCCGCGTCGACGAAACGCACCACAGCTCCGGGCCGGATCAGCGCGGGCGGGTTCCGGTCGACGTCCCACAGCCGCGCGTCGGTCGTGCCGATCAACTGCCAGCCGCCCGGCGACTCGGCCGGATACACCGCGCTGTACCCGCCGGCCAGCGCGACGGCTCCCGCGGGGACGGCCGTCCTGGACTCGTGACGCCGCGGTACCTCCAGCGCCGGATCGCCGCCGACCAGGTAGGTGAATCCGGGCGCGAATCCACCGAACGCCGCCCGCCACGGCGCGCCGGTGTGGCGGGCGATCACCTCGGACGGGCTCAGGCCGGTCAGTTGCGCAACCTCGTCCAGATCGGCACCGTCATAGCGAACCGGGATGCGCACCTCCGCGCTGTCACTGGCGAGATCCGCACCCGGGTCGAGGTTCTCGGCGAGCCGGCCGATGACGGCACCCAGTCCTCCGAGGTCACAGCCGGGGGTGGTCGACACCAGCAGGGTCGTCGCCGCGGGCACCAGGTCGACCACCAGGTCGACCACCGGGTCGAGCACCGCCGAGTCATTGTCGCGCAGCGCAGCGGTGAGTGCGAGAACGTCCTGGACGCCGTCCACCTCCACCAGCAGCGCAGCGTCGCCGGCCGGCAGGATCCTGGTCCTCACGTGAAGGGTCGCACGGTGACGCCGGCGTCCTCCAGAGCCTGTTTCACCGCCGCGGCCATCTGCACCGCCCCCGGGCTGTCGCCGTGCACACAGATGCTCTCGGCCCCCACCTTCACCACCGACCCGTCGACGGCGACAACCGTTCCACCCGTGATCATCTGGACCGCCCGGGCGGCGACGGCCGCCGGGTCGGACAGCACGGCGCCGTCCTCCGAGCGGGACGCCAGGGTGCCGGCAGGTGTGTAGGCGCGGTCGGCGAACGCCTCGGGCACCGCACGCAGCCCACGGAACGTGGCGATGTCCAGCAGCGCCGATCCGGGCAGTCCGAGGACCGGGAGGGTGGGGTCGACGGCCTGCACCGCGGCGATCACGGCGCCCGCCTGGACCTCGTGTTCGACGGTGGCGTTGTGCAGCGCGCCATGCGGTTTGACGTACCTGACCTCGGCGCCGGAGACCCGGGCCAGCGCCTGCAGCGCACCGATCTGGTAGATGATGTCTGCCGTCAACTCCTCGGCCGGGACGTCGATGAACCGCCGGCCGAAGCCCGCGAGGTCCCGGTAGCCGACCTGCGCGCCGATGACGACACCGGACGCGGCGGCCAGTTCACAGGTCCGACGGAGGGTCACCGGGTCGCCCGCGTGGAAGCCGCAGGCGACGTTCGCGCTGGTGACGAACGACATCACCGCGGCGTCGTCGCCCAGCACCCAGCGCCCGAACGACTCACCGACGTCACAGTTCAGATCGACGACCGTCATCAGCTCTCCCTCACGTCCAGCGGAATTGTGCCCCGCCGCCGCAGGGTCAATCGCGGGAACCCGCACGGCCGATCCGGGAGACCCGTGCGGTCAAGCCCCCGGGACGGGCGGCCTCATCCGTGGCCGGCCAGCGTCGTCGGCCCAGCGAGCTCCGCGCGGCTGATCACCGGCCGGGCTACCAGCAGCGCGACCACGGCGAGCACGGTCGCCACGATCGCCGTCAGGCCCAGCGCCGTGCCGGCGGCGGCGTCACCCCAGCCCGCGGTCACTGCGGTGACCGCCCCCAGCGCGAACTGGGTCAACCCCAGCAGGGCGGACGCCGAGCCGGCGATCCGGCGGTGCCGGTCCATCGCGATCGCCGACGCGTGCGGCAACGCGAACCCGACCGCGGACACCATCACGAACAGCGACACCAGCACCATCGCCAGTGAACCATCGGCCAGCACGGTCCCGGTCAGCAGCACCGCTCCGAACAGCGCCTGCACCACGCCGCCGCAGAGCAACACCCAGGAGGTGGTCCAACGCAGCAGGATCCGGCCGATCAGGGTCGCCAGCACAATGCCGGTCGCATTCAACGCGAAACACGCGCTGAACCACTGCGCCGACACCCCGAAGCCGTCCTGCAACAGGAACGGCGACGCGGAGATATACCCGAACATCGCGGCGGTGACCATGGCAGCCGGCCAGCACCGTCGCCGAGGTAGCCACGGTCCCGCAGCAGCGTCGCCGAACGCGCGCAGGGTGCCGGCGAACCCACCGCTGCGAGCGCCGGTCGGGCGGCAGCGTCTCCCGGATGCACGACGGCAGCCAGCACCAGCAGCACCGCCCCGATCCCGGCCAGCACCCAGAACACCGTCCGCCAGGTGCCGACCCGCAGCACCTGGCCGCCGATCACCGGCGCCAGGATCGGGGCCAGCCCGTTGATCGTGGCGATGGCCGAGAAGTAGGCCGCCGCAACCTTTCCCGCGAACATGTCGGCGACGATGGCCCTGCCGACCACGATGCCCGCGGCGCCGGCCGCGCCCTGCACCAGCCGGACCGCGATCAGCACCGTCATCGACGTCGTCACGGCACAGATCACCGACGCGACGACGAAAACGGCGACCCCGATCAGCAACGGCATCCGCCGGCCGAACCGGTCCGACAGCGGGCCGGTGATCAGCTGCCCGACGGCGAGCCCGACGATGCAGGCGGACAGCGTGAGCTGGGCAGCGGCCGGGGTCGACGAAGGTCGCCCGGCAGTTCGGGCAGCGCGGGCAGGTACATGTCCAGGCACAGCGGCCCGAAGCCGGACAGCGCGCCGAGCGTGATGACGAGCCACGAACCCGCTGCCCGGTTGCGTGCGTCCGGCGCTCACTCCCACTCGATGGTGCCCGGCGGCTTGCTGGTCACATCCAGCACGACCCGGTTGACCTCCGGCACCTCGCCGGTGATCCGGTTGGAGATCCTGGCCAGCAAGTCGTACGGCAGCCGCGACCAGTCGGCCGTCATCGCGTCCTCGCTGGACACCGGGCGCAGCACGATCGGGTGGCCATAGGTGCGGCCGTCACCCTGCACGCCGACCGAACGGACGTCGGCCAGCAGCACCACCGGGCACTGCCAGATCTGCGCGTCGACGCCGGCGGCCGTCATCTCCGCCCGGACGATCGCGTCTGCCGCGCGCAGCACCTCGAGGCGGTCGGCGCGTCACCTCGCCGATGATCCGGATGCCCAGGCCCGGGCCCGGGAACGGGTGCCGCTGGACGATCGGCGGCGGGCAGCCCGAGTTCGGCGCCGAGCAGCCGCACCTCGTCCTTGAACAGCGTGCGCAGCGGCTCGACCAGCTCGAACTTGAGGTCGTCCGGCAGTCCGCCGACGTTGTGGTGCGACTTGATGGTGGCCGTGCCGGTGCCGCCGCCGGACTCGACGACGTCCGGGTACAGGGTGCCCTGGACCAGGAACCGGACTCCGCCCTCCTCCGCGCTGATATCCGCGGCCGCACCCTCGAAGACCCGGATGAACTCCCGGCCGATGATCTTGCGTTTGGTCTCCGGGTCGGTGACCCCGGCCAGCGCGGCCAGGAACCGCTCGGAGGCGTCGACCGTCACCAGGTTGATCCCGGTGGCGGCCACGTAGTCCCGCTCGACCTGCTCCCGCTCGCCCGCGCGCAGCAGGCCGTGATCGACGAAGACGCAGGTCAGCTGATCACCGACGGCCCGGTGCACCAGCGCGGCGGCGACCGCGGAGTCGACGCCGCCGGACAGCCCGCAGATCACCTTCTCGTTGCCGACGACCGCCCGGATGGCCGCCACCTGCTCGTGCAGGATCTCCGCGGGGGTCCAGTCGGGCTCGATGCCGGCGACGTCGTGCAGGAACCGGCGCAGCACCTCCTGGCCGAACTGCGAGTGCACCACCTCCGGGTGGTACTGCACGCCGGCGAGCCTGCGGTCCAGGTTCTCGAAGGCCGCGATCGGGGTGTCCGCGGTGGTCGCGGTGACGGCGAACCCGTCCGGCGCCTGGGAGACGGCGTCGCCGTGGCTCATCCAGACGCCGAGCCGTTGCGGCATGTCGTGCAGCAGCGCGCCGCCCGTATCGGTGACGGTCAGCTCGGTCGCGCCGTACTCGCGACGGCCGGTCCGATCGACGTTGCCGCCGAGCGCCTGGGCCATCGCCTGGAAGCCGTAACAGATGCCGAACACCGGGATGTCGGTCTCGAACAGCGCGGGGTCGATCCGCGGCGCGCCGTCGGCGTAGACGCTGGACGGCCCGCCGGACAGGATGACGGCCGCCGGCTCCCGAGCGGTGATCTCCGCGGTGGTGATGCTCGACGGGACGATCTCGGAGTACACGCTGGCCTCGCGCACCCGGCGGGCGATGAGCTGCGCGTACTGGGCGCCGAAGTCGACGACGAGCACGGGGTGGGCCTGCGCGTCCTGGGCCGGTTCGCCGGTGGGCGCTTCGTGCTGCTGGTCGTCTCCGGCGCCGCCGGCGTGATCAGCGGTGACGGCGCCGGCGGGGGCTGGGACAGCGTCGCTCCGCACGGTTGCCGCCTTTCCTGTTCGAGCCGGCGTTGTGCCGCCGGCAGTTCGACGAACGGATCCGGGAGCCCCGGACACCGGTCGGCAAGCAACGCGGAGTCTATCCGGGCGGTTCGTGGCGTCTGCCCACGACGGACTTCGTGCCGGGGGCGTGCAGACGGCGAGCCGGTAGCGCTGTGGCGTCCCTGGTCCCCGTCCCTCCTGGCCTCATCCGTCGACTGACGATTGTGCAGGGCCTTCTCGTCATTTCACCGCGAGATTCCCTGCAGGAGAGACAGTCGGCAGCGGGCCGCCGGTCGGGGAGGGCCCCAGTACGCGGCGGGTGTCGGGGCATCCCATCTGCGTAAGAATCGGAACCAGCGAGGATCCACAGAACAAGACGAGAAAAGCACAGACAGGGAGCAGCACCATGCGAGGAACAGTCCTGTACGCCCCCCGCGATGTCCGCGTCGAGGACCGACCGGACCCGACGATCGAGAAGCCGACCGACGCCGTCATCCGGGTGTCCGCGGCGTGCGTCTGCGGCTCGGATCTGTGGCCGTACCGGGGCATCCAGGACGTCACCGAACCGCGGCCGATGGGCCACGAGTACGTCGGCGTCGTGGAGGAGGTAGGCAGTGACGTCCAGAACGTCAGGCCGGGTCAGTTCGTCGTCGGGTCGTTCATCGCCTCCGACAACACGTGTGACATCTGCCGCTCGGGCTATCAGAGTTTCTGCGTCCACCGCGAGTCCGCCACTCCCACGGGCGCCCAGGCGCAGTACGCGCGCATCCCGCTGGCCGACGGCACACTCGTCGCCACCCCGGAGCTGCCGGGTGACGACCTCGTGCCGAGCCTGCTGGCCGCCTCAGACGTGCTGGGGACCGGCTGGTTCGCCGCCGTCGCGGCCGCGGTCGGCCCGGGCAAGACCGTCGCCGTGGTCGGTGACGGCGCCGTGGGTCTACTGGGCATGCTGGCGGCTCAGCAACTCGGCGCCGAACGCATCATCGCGATGAGCCGGCACGACGTCCGTCAGGCATTGGCCAAGGATTTCGGTGCCACCGACATCGTCGAGGAGCGCGGCGACGAGGGCGTGGCCCGCATCAAGGAACTCACCGGCGGGCTCGGCGCGCACTCCGTCATCGAGGCGGTGGGCACCCAGGAGTCGATGCTGCAGGCCATCCGTTCCGCGCGCGCCGGCGGGCACGTGGGCTACGTCGGTGTCAGCCACGGCGTCAACCTCCCCGGAGAGGTGCTGTTCCGTTCCGGGGTGCATCTGCACGGCGGTCCCGCCCCCGTGCGCCAGTACCTGCCGGACCTGATCGACCGGATCTGGAACCGGACGATCAACCCCGGCAAGGTCTTCGATCTCGAACTGCCGCTCGAGCAGACCGCCGAGGCGTACCGGGCGATGGACGAGCGGCGGGCCACCAAGGTCCTGCTCCGGCCTTGAGAGGGCGGCGTCGTGACAGGTGATCGCCTCAGGGGAGGCACCCGGGATCTGCACGGCTGAGTGGTGGGGCGGCACCCAACCTGCCGCCCTGCCTTACCCTCGGGCGGGTGACCGTGCTCATCGACCCGCCGCGCTGGCCCGCACACGGCCGGGTCTGGTCACATCTGGTCAGCGACGCGTCGTACGCCGAGCTGCATGCCTTCGCCGCCGACAACGGCATCCCGCGGCGCGGTTTCGATCACGACCATTACGACGTGCCGGGCGAGCGCTATCAACATCTGATCGACGCCGGCGCACTGCCCGTCGACTCCCGCGAACTCCTCCGGCGACTCGGTACCGCCGGTTTGCGTCAGCCCAAGCGGGATCGCCGCTGACGTTCCCTCGACCTGCAGTGGGTCCATCATGAGCAGGTGACCACCATGTCCCCGGCCCAGCGCAGCGAGACCGACCGCCCCCGGCGGTCGCTGATCTGGAGCGGCGAGGACACCGTCGGCACCGACCTTCCCGCCGACCGGATCGCCGCCGCGCTGGCCGACGACCCGGAGGCAAAGGCCTGGTGGTTCCTGCAGCGGGACTCAGCGGCGATCGCCGGGACGGCCGACCTGCTCGGGTTGGACCGGCTGGCCATCGACGACATCCTCGGCGCCCGCGAGGCACCCAAGGTCGACACCATCGGCGACACGGTGATCATCGTCAGCGGCGCCATCCGGTTCGACCCGGACACCGCCGAACTGCACATCGATCGGGTGTCGATCCTGGCCACCGAACGGGTGCTGGTCGTCGTCGCCGATGACGATGAGGCGGCCCGAATCGCCCCGACGCTGGCGGACTGCGCCGGTCGGATGCGTAGCGAAGGTATCGGCGCCGGGGTGCACATCGTGCTGGAGGCGCTGGTCCAGACCTACTCGGCAGCGGTCGAGGACATGGAGGAGGCCACCGACACGCTCACCTCCCAGCTGTTCGACGACAAGCCGATGGGCCGTGCCGAGCAGTTGCAGGCCTTCCGGATGCGCCAGGCGATCGGCCGGCTCCGTAAGCTCGTCGCGCCCATGACGGAGGTGACCGCGACCCTCGCCAGTGCCGCCGCCCGAGGCGCCGAGCAGGCCGACGACGCCCTCGCGGCCCTGTTGACCACGACGACCCGCAGACGGTTCGCGGACGTCGCCGACCATGCCCGGCATGCCGCCGAGGGCACCACGGGTCTGCGTGAGCTGCTGACGTCGGCCTTCGAGACCAATCTCGCGCTCGCCGACGTGCACCTGAACACCATCATGAAGAAGCTCTCCGCGTGGGCGGCCATCATCGCGGTGCCGACGTTGATCACCGGATTCTTCGGGATGAACGTGCCCTACCCGGGTTTCGGCCAGGGCGACGGCTTCGTCATCGGGCTGGTGGTGATGGTGTCGGCGGTGATCACGCTGTTCGTGCTGTTCAAGCGGAGCGACTGGCTCTGACGGCCGGGCTCAGGCGTGGACGCTGAGCCCGACCTTCTGGAACTCCTTCAGGTCGGAGTACCCGGACTTGGCCATCGCCCGGCGCAGCGCGCCGAACAGGTTGGTCCGGCCGTCGGCACCGAGCGCCGGTCCCATCAGCAACTGCTGCAGCGGCACCTCCGCCGGACCGCACGGGGCGGGAAAGCCCCTGGGCAGCACCGGATGTGCGGCGGTCGACGGCCAGTACCAACCGCGCGGCCGGCGCCTCGGCTGCCCAGCTCAACGGCTCGCCGAGCATCACCGCGTCCGCGCCGCAGGCGATGGCCTTGGCGATGTCGGCGCTGGAATCGATGCCGCCGGCCGCGATGACGTGCACGTACCGGCCCCCGGTCTCGTCCAGGTAGGCGCGCCGGGCGGCAGCCGCGTCGGCGATCGCGGTCGCCATCGGGACGGCGATGCCCAGCACGTCATCGGTGGTGGTGGTCCGGCCGTGGCCGGTGCCGACGATCACCCCGGCGGCGCCGGTTCGCATCAGGTGGGTGGCGGTCTGATAGTTCGAGCAGCCCCCGACGATCACCGGGACGTCGAGGTCGGCGATGAACGACTTCAGGTTCAGCGCCGACCCGTTCGCCTGCACGTGCTCGGCGGAGACGATGGTGCCCTGGATGATCAGCATCTCGACGCCGGCGGCGATCGCCGGTGCCGGCCAGTACCGAGGCGTTCTGCGGCGACAACCGGACGGCGACCGTGCCGCCGCCGTCCCGCAGAGTGCCGATCGCCTCGGTCAGCAGGTCCACCGACACCGGGGCGTGGTAGACCCTCTGCAGCGTGCGATCAGCTCGTCGGGATCGTCGACGTCGGCGCCCTGCTCGATCAGCGTCGTCGATCTCCCGCTGCGGGTCCGGGTACCGCGCCCACAGCCCCTCGCCGTCCAGCACCCCGAGTCCGCCGATGGCCGACACCGCCGAGGCGCCACGGCCGGGGAGACGATGGCATCCGAAGGCTGGGTGATCAGCGGGATCTCGAACCGGTAGGCGTCGATCTGCCAGCGGTGGAGATGTCCGACGAAGACCTCGTGCGCCGCGACGGGACGATGGTGACGTCCTCGAGTTCATACGCCGAACGGGCCGTGCGCCCCATGCCGATCTCGACCTCAGGCACCGTTGCTCCTCGCAGTTGCGCGTCCGGCCGGGCAGACGTGCCACGGCGGGGTGTCGCGTTGAAGGGTAGGCGACCCGCCCGGCCCGCACCTACCGCTTGCCCGGCCGGAGATGATCATGGGGCCCAGCACAGATTCTCGGGCGCGTCGTCGGCGTGTCGCGTGCTGGGCTGCATGATCAACAGCGCACTCCCGGCCCGGGGACGGGCGTCAGCGGTCGATGTAGTTCGGCGCCTCTGAGGTGATCGAGATGTCGTGCGGGTGCGATTCGCGCAGCCCCGCCGAGGTGATCCGGATCAGCTTCGCGTCCTTGAGCTGCTCGATCGTCGCCGCACCGGTGTACCCCATGGCCGCCCGCAGGCCGCCGACCAGCTGGTGCGCGACGTCGGAGAGCCGGCCACGGAACGGCACCCTGCCCTCGATGCCCTCCGGCACCAGCTTGTCGTCGGAGAGCACGTCGTCCTGCGAGTAACGGTCCTTGGAGTACGAGCGTGCCTCGCCGCGGGACTGCATCGCGCCGAGCGAGCCCATCCCCCGGTAGGTCTTGTACTGCTTGCCCGCGACGAAGATCAGCTCGCCGGGCGATTCGGCGACACCGGCGAGCAGCGAGCCGAGCATGACCGTGTCGGCGCCGACCGCGATCGCCTTCGCGATGTCGCCGGAGTACTGCAGCCCGCCGTCGCCGATCACCGGGACACCGGCCGGGCCGGCAGGCCTTGGACGCCTCGTAGATCGCCGTCACCTGCGGCACCCCGATTCCGGTGACCACCCTGGTGGTGCAGATGGACCCGGGCCCGACACCGACCTTGACCGCGTCCGCGCCCGCGTCGACCAGCGCCTGCGCGCCGGCCCTGGTCGCGACGTTGCCGCCGACGATGTCGACCCGCGAGCCGACATCGGACCGCAGCCGGGCGACCATCTCCACAACCCGCATCGAGTGCCCGTGCGCGGTGTCCACCATGATCACGTCGATGCCCGCGTCCACCAGGGCCATCGCCCGCTTGTAGGACTCCTCGCCGACCCCGACGGCGGCGCCGCAGAGCAACCGGCCGTCCGCGTCCTTGGTGGCCTGCGGGTACTGCTCGGTCTTGACGAAGTCCTTGACGGTGATCAGCCCGCGGAGCTTGCCGTCGGCGTCGACCAGCGGCAGCTTCTCGATCTTGTGCTTGCGCAGCAGTCCGAGTGCCGCCTCGGCGCTGACCCCGACCGGCGCGGTGACCAGCGGCATCGGCGTCATGACCTCGCGCACGGGGCGGGTCAGGTCGACCTCGAAGCGCATGTCGCGGTTGGTGATGATGCCCAGCAACCGGCCGTCGGCGTCGGTGACCGGGACGCCGGAGATCCGGAACTTCGCGCACAGCGCGTCGGCCTCGCGGAGCGTCGCGTCGGGTCGGCAGGTGACCGGATCGGTGACCATCCCCGCCTCGGAGCGCTTGACGATCTCCACCTGGGCGGCCTGGTCCTCGATCGACAGGTTCCGGTGCAGCACGCCGAGCCCGCCCTCGCGAGCCATCGAGATGGCCATCCGGGATTCGGTGACGGTGTCCATCGCGCTGGAGAGCAGCGGCACGCGGAGCCGGATGTTGCGGGACAGCCAGGTGCTGGTGTCGGCTTCGCTGGGTACCAGATCTGAGGCGTCGGGGAGCAGCAGGACGTCGTCGTAGGTCAGTCCGACGGTGGAGAACTTGTCGTCGCCGACGCTCGGTCGATTGATCTCGAAGGGGTCGGACACCGTCGTAGTCAGCGCGGCGGCGCTCGGGCGGGCCTGCCGGGTGGAACCGACAGATCTGGTTGTGTGACCGACGACATGACCGACCTTCCGCTGACGCCCACGACCGTTGGCCGGGCAATGGTCCGGCGAGTGTGCGTGCCCTTCATCGTAAGGGAGCGGTCGCGACCAACTGCCCGTTGCGGCTCAGCCCGCAGGCGAAACCGGCGTCGAGGGCTGCGGCGCCGGCTCCGAGTCGCCCGAAGTGGTGGTCGCCGGGGTGTCGTCGGTCGGGCCGGTGCCGGTCGTCGTCGGCGCGGGCGCCGCCGCGGGCGCCGTCGTCCCGATCGTGCTGGGAACCGGCGACACCGATTCGGCCGGCAACTCGCTCGACGGCGGCTCGACGGTCACCGGCGGTGTCGGCGTCACCGGGGTGGCCGGCGCCGCAGAGGTCACGGCGGCGCAGAGGTCACCGGCGGCGCAGAGGTCACCGGCGGCGCAGAGGTCACCGGCGTCGCCGGGACAGCGGACGACGGGAAGGGTGGACACGTCGCTGACCGGCGGCGCCGACGGCCCGGCAGTAGGTGGGGCGACCACCGTGGAGACGGAGCCGACCGTGCCCACGCCGGTGGGCGCACCGAGGGTGCCACTTCGGGCCTGGGACGGCGCCGGGACAGCCGGATCCGCGAGGCTGACCGGTTGCCGGCTCGACACCTGCACCTCCGCGCCGTCATCCCGACCTGCCAGATAAGTACCGCCGGCGGTGGGCGGAGCAACGGGCGGAGCGGCCGATCGCGACGGAACAGACTGCGCCGCAGCTGATGTCGATTGGGGGGTGACCGACGGGTTCGCCGTCGACGATCGCGCATCGGCCAGCATCCGCTCGGTCGTCGGGTCGGCGGTCAACGACGTTCCGGACAGCTCACGCGGCGCCGCCACCCGCCACAACTGGTCGACCTCCTGCTGCATGCCGCTCTTGCCGTCGACATCAGCGACCTTGCCGAGCGCGACGGCCGCGCGGAGCAGCGCCAGTTGCGCCTGCTGCGGGTCGCCGGCGGCGAGGGCGACCGTTGCCTCGTCGAGCGCCTGCCGCACGTGGTCGCGGGACGCCACCGACACGGCCCGGTCCGGCCACAGCACCTGGGTGATGCCCCACAACGCGGAGTCCTGGTCGGCATCCTTCGAACCGACCGTCGCCGATCCGATCAACAACGCCGCAATGGCGGCGGCAATCGACAGCGCCGGACGCAGCGACCTTTTGCGCTGCTCCCTGCCGCTGACGACGGCATCCGCCGCGCGGTGCACGGACGGGACCGGAGGGAGCGGCTCTGACGCGAGCTCGTATCGCCAGGTCTGGAACAACTCGGTCAGCGGATCGTCGCTCTCCGGCTGGTCCACGACCGGGCCGGCCGACCGCCCAGAATGATTGCCGGGCAGGGTGCTTCGCCCGGTTCGGGACGGCCCGGCCGCCTGACGACCGGCGGAGTGACGACCCGCCGGCCCAGCCGCACGGTCCGCTCGTGCGGGTGACAAGGGGTCGACCGCGGCGATGCTGTCGATGAGTCTGTCGTCGGCAAACACCACATCCAGGTCGACCAGCGGCGAAGCGTGGTCGGCCCGGTGGGAACCGGGTCGCTGAGCCATCACACGAGCTGTTCGGACAGTGCCGCGTCGGCCGAGAGCAAATGCCGAAGCTTGGCGAGTGCACGGTGTTGCGCGACCCGAACGGCCCCGGCCGTCATCCCCGAGAGCTTCGGCAGTCTCTTCGGCGCTCAGCCCGACGACGACCCGGAGCCGCAGGATCTCCTGCTGCGTCTCGGGCAGCGCGCCCAACAGTTCGTCGACGATGACGGCCGTCGTCAACGCGACGACGCTCTGCTCGGGCCCACGCTCGGTGGACGGTGCATCGGGGACCTCGGCCATCGGCATCGACCGGGATCGCCCCGCGACTCGATGAGCGTCGGCGACCTTGTGCGCGCAAATGCCGTAGACGAAGGCCAGGAACGGCTTGCCCTCGCGCCGGAAAGTCGGCAGCGCCGTGAACACGGCCATGCACACCTCCTGGGCGACGTCATCGGCGGACGACAGGGAACGGTGGCCTGCGGACATTCGGGAACGGCAGTAGCGAACGACAACCGGATGGATACGACCCAGCACGCGCTCCACAGCGACAGCGTCACCGTTGACGGCCCGGTCGACCAGGTCGTCAAGGTCGCTGGAGTCGGTCGCGTCCTGTGACTGCTTCATCGCCTTCGGCGGCTCCCCCGTTACATGCCGTGCCCGGGTGATCACCCCGGTACGCCCGGCAATGGCAGGACGCAGATGCGCCGCCACCCGCGCATCGAGGACATCGTACCCAGGGCTCGCAACTCGCGTCTCACGGCGCTGACCGCCGCGCGGCGACCGATACGACCCCCGGAGAGCCGGCCGCGGCCCGAGGTGTCAGCAACACCGATGACGGACGTAACAGTCCGAGGTCAGGCGACGAAACCGCGACGAAAGCCGAGGGCGACGGCCTGGGCCCGGTCCCGCGCGCCCAGTTTGCGGAACAGCCGGCGTGCATGGGTCTTGACGGTGTCCTCGGACAGGAACAACTCGCGGCCGATCTCGCCGTTCGACTGTCCCTGGCTCATCCCCCGCAACACCTGCATCTCGCGCTCGGTCAGCGGCGCCTCACCGTCCATGGAATCGCGCATGGCGGGCAGTCGCGGGGTTGTCAGGGTGTCTGCCAGTGCCGCGACGATCTCCGGCTGAGTCGCATCCCACCGGAGGAATCCTCTTGCGCCGCAAGCGATGGCGGCAGCGATGGAGGCCGTGTCGTCCGGCGATCCGAAGACGATGACGACCGCCGTCGGATGGATGGCCAGCAGGCGCCGGGTCGCCTCTATCCCGCTGGTCAGAGCGCGCTGGGTGCCGATCAGCACCACATCCGCCGCCTGCCGCCCGTAGCGCGACAGCAACTCGTCGCCGCTCGCGACGCAGTCGATCCCCTCGACGGACGGAACCGCTCCCATCACCCTTGTCAGACCATCACGAGCGCTGCGGCGCTCGTCGCAAATCAACACGCTTGTCACGTGACTCCCCCTGCGGACGGTGTGGACGGTACTTGCACTGCACCTTGCACTGTGGCGGATGCCGGCCCGCCGAACCGCTGAGCGCCGGCACGACGGCGAAACGATCCCCAAAGGGGACCAACTGCGATCCGCTCATCGGACGACGGAACTATCACTGCGGAGAGTAGTCGACCGCTCACCTTTAGACATGTTCGGGTGCCACTTCGGCGTTGCGGCTGATCGTGACCGTTACCACATCTACCGCCGCCCGCGACGCCCGACCCGCCCCAGGAAGAGGCTCCCGTGACCCCGTCATCAAGATCGACAAATTTCATGATCAAGGTCTTGTCGGGTGGGCCCAACCGCTCTACTGTCTGGAGATCAACAACGCCGGGATCAGCGCGGATCCTGCTTCCGAACGGCGAATCCCACGGCGCCCCCGCGGTCCTCGGACCACGAGCCACGCCGCGCGGGAGGAGCTGCGAAGCCCGCCGCGCCTCGATCCCCGGCACGGTAGGACCTCCGGTTTCCGGGTCACAACAGGCCCGGCTCCGGCTGCGCTGTTCGGTACGGCTGTCGCCCCGGCTCGACTCGTCGGGGCATTGATCGCTAGCGAGGGGATCCACGTGGCTGACACCAGGCGCCTGCCAGGCCCGAATGCCGATCTTTGGGACTGGCAACTGCATGCGGCGTGCCGCGGAATGGCCAGTTCCTTCTTCTTCCACCCCGAGGGCGAGCGCGGCCCTGCCCGGGCGCGCCGCGAGGCTCAGGCGAAGGCCGTCTGCTTCGAGTGCCCGGCGATGGCCGCTTGTAGGGCCCATGCGCTGCAGGTGCACGAGCCGTACGGGATCTGGGGCGGTTTGTCCGAAGGTGAGCGCGCTCAGATGCTGACGCTGGCGGCGGCTCACTGAGTTCCAGGAACACTCGGGCGAACCCGTCAGGGTTGGCCGGCATCGTCCGGACGGCGGCAGCGGGCCAGGGTTACTCCGCGAAGGGACCACCGGCCGGCCTGCCATCACTCGATCGTAGTGGTCCGATCGGCAATCTGCGCACCAATGGATGACGACCATCCGTATCGCTGCGTGACCGCGCCCTGCGGGTCTTGAGTTGCGCTGTTCTGCCGTGCCGGTCCGGCGGCCTCTGTACGCCGTCGAGGCGGGCGGATCCCTATGGGGAACTCGCCCGCCTCGATCGTTGTCCGACGTTGCCGGCAACCTGCCGCCGGCCGTTCGTTCCAGCGACCGGGGCACCGTCGGGGTGTCGGATCAGCGTGAGTTCACCGGATCAGTGTGAGTGTCCGTGGTGTCTGCCGTTGGACTCCGGCTCCTCCTGTTTGATGTCGACGACGGTGCTCTCGGTGGTCAGCACCATGCCGGCGATGGACGCGGCGTTGGAGAGTGCCGACTTGGTGACCTTGACCGGATCGATGATGCCGGCCTTCACCATGTCGACGTACTCCTCTGTGTTCGCGTCGTAACCCTGTCCGACCGGCAGCTCGGCGATCTTGGAGACGACGACGGCGCCCTCCTGGCCACCGTTGGCGGCGATCCAGAAGGCGGGCGACGGCAGCGCGCGGCGCAGGATCGCGACGCCGATTGCCTCGTCGCCGGTCAACTCTGCTTCCAGCTCGGCCAGTTTCGCCGACGCGTGCACCAGAGCGGATCCGCCACCGGCGATGATGCCCTCGGCGACCGCTGCCTTGGTCGCGTTGACGGCATCTTCGATGCGGTGCTTGCGCTCCTTGGCCTCGATCTCGGTGGCGGCGCCGACCTTGATCACCGCGACGCCGCCGGCCAGCTTCGCCAGCCGCTCCTGCAGCTTCTCGCGGTCCCAGTCGGAGTCGGTGGTCTCGATGTCCTTGCGTAGCTGCGCGGCACGTTCGAGGACCGCTTCCTTCGATCCGCCGCCGTCGACGACCGTGGTGTCGTCCTTGGTGACGGTGACCCGGCGGGCGGTGCCGAGCACCTCCAGGCCGACGTCGGACAGCTTGAGGCCGACCTCGGAGGAGACCACCTCGGCGCCGGTGACGATCGCCAGGTCCTGGATGAACGCCTTGCGCCGGTCACCGAAGAACGGCGACTTCACCGCGACCACCTTGAAGGTCTTGCGGATGGCGTTGACCACCAGTGTCGAGAGCGCTTCGCCCTCGACGTCCTCGGCGATGATCAGCAGCGGCTTGCTCTCGGCGAGCACCTTCTCCAGCAGCGGCAACAGGTCGGCGAGCGCGGAAATCTTCTCCCGCACCAGCAGGACGAGGGTGTTCTCCAGGACGGCCTCGCCCGCCTCGGGGTCGGTGGCGAAATAGGGTGAGATGTAACCCTTGTCGAACTGCACGCCATCGGTGTACTCGAGCTCGGTGCCGAGCCCGGAGTGCTCCTCGACGCTCACGACGCCGTCCGCACCGACCTTCTCGAGCGCCTCGCCGAGCAGATCGCCGATCAGCGGATCGCGGGAGGCGATGGTGCCGACCTGCGCGATGGCCGCGCGGTCGCCGGCCACCGGGGTCGCCCACTCGGTGAGCAGTTCGTTGACCCGGTCGGCGGCCTGGGTGATGCCGGAGCGCAGTGCCAGCGGGTTCGCGCCGGCGGTGACGTTCCGCAGGCCCTCGGCGATGATCGCCTGGGTGAGGATGGTGGCGGTGGTGGTGCCGTCACCTGCCACGTCGTTGGTCTTGGTCGCGGCGGTCTTGACCAACTGGGCGCCGAGGTTCTCCTGCGGGTCGTCCAGGTCGACGTCACGGGCGATCGTCACGCCGTCGTTCGTGATGGTCGGGCCGCCGAACTTCTTGTCGAGCACGACGTAGCGGCCGCGCGGGCCGAGGGTGACCTTGACCGCGTCGGCGAGCTTGTCGACGCCGCGCTGCATGGCAGCGCGGGCTTGGGTATCGAAGCTGATCTGCTTCGCCATGGTGTTTGTCCAGTCCTTGGTGTCTCGGTGATTCGAGTCGGGAGGTTCGAGTCAGATGATTCGGTCAGGTGTTTCCAGTCCGGTGTTTCGAGCCCGGTGCTGAAGCAGCCTGCTGGTACGACCGTGCCCCGACGGCCCGCGGGTGCGGGCCGCCGGGGCACGGGTCGAACGTCAGCGTGTGACCGGCTGGTGCTGTCGGCCTGCCGAGAAATCCAGCAGGTCAACGGCGGCCGGTCGGTGTCACTTGGCGACCTTGGCCAGCACGTCACGCGCGGAAAGGAGCAGGTACTCCTTGCCGCTGTACTTGACCTCGGTGCCGCCGTACTTGGAGTAGATGACCACGTCGCCTTCGACGACGTCGATCGGAATGCGCTTGCCGTTGTCGTCGTAACGACCCGGGCCTACTGCAAGGACGGTGCCCTCCTGGGGCTTCTCCTTGGCGGTGTCAGGAATGACGATGCCGGACGCGGTCGTCGTCTCAGCCTCGTTGGCCTGGACGAGGATCTTGTCCTCGAGCGGCTTGATGTTCACGCTCGCCACGGTGTGACCTCCCCCTTCTGGGGTTCGACTCTGTGACAGCGCCTTTCGGCCCTGCCGACGGGTTTGTCTTCTCGGGTGCCCGGCGAGGATCGGGCCCGTCGTCGCGGGTGCCGGGCCGTCACTGTGCCGTTCGACTAGCACTCTAGCCATGCGAGTGCCAGGTCTCAACCACCGGACCGGGTTTCTCCGGCGATCCGGGGCGGGACGGGCGTCAGCGGACCGGGGTTTGTCCGGCGATCCAGGGCGCCCAAGGACCTGAGCCGGCTCTCGGAAGGCGAGCTGGCTCCGGAACGCGAGCAGCTCGGGGATCGGGCGGCTCTCGGGTCAGCCGGCCGTGGCGTCGTGCAGACCGTCACGCAGTCGGTGCACCGCGCCCAGCGCTGCGGTCAGCGTGCCGTTCGCCTCGTGACCCGCGTACCACTCGTTGTTGGCGCTGATCTCCATCCGGTCCAGTGCCGCCTGCGCGACCATCCGCCGGCCCGGAGTCAGCTCTGTGTCGACGTGGTGCAGCCAACCGCGGAGCCCGTCCTCGTCCGCGGCGCCGTCGAGCAGGGTCGGGTCGTTCGCCGCCAGCAACAGGGCTATCGCGGCGATCGCCGCGTCCACCTCCTCGGCGGTCAGGTGCGAACTCGCACTGACCACCGTGCGGACGGTTATGGACAGCCGATCGCCGGTCCTACCGTCGGTTGCCTGCCGCAGTTCACTCAGCAGCGTGGCCGCGCCCTCGGTGTGCAGGAAGGCATTGGCATCGTGTGCAGTCGTGGCGCTCATCGTTGAACTCCTCTGATCCGCTGGGCCTGTCAGGTCGCGGACGACCAACGACAGGGTAAGGGCAAACCCGCCGAAAGGGCATAAAAAGGGCACTTTAGGACGCCCCCCGGGTGACGCCACCCTCAACCGGTACTGCTCAGCCCCCGGTACAGCGTCTCGAGCAGTGCACGGTAGCTGCGCTCGGGATCCGGAACTTTGACCATGCCTTTGATCTCCAGCTGGACGGCCCCGTGCACCGCACTCCAGATCTGTTGTGCCACTTCGTGAGCGTCACCCTGGCGAAGGGCGCCGCCGACCATTCCGTAGCGGACGTGCCCGACGAGCTCGGAGAACGATGCCTCGGCGCACGGCCCGACGTCCGGCGACTGCACCTCCTGATGAATCGCATTGTCGAACATGGCCAGATAGTGCGCCGAGTTACCGAGTGCGAACAGTCGGTACCGCAGGCCCGCGTTCATCAACCGCTCGGCCGGATCCGACTCGCCCTGCGTCTCGATGGCGGCACGCAGCGCCTGGAAACCGCGAATCAGCAGCGCGTCGACGAGGCCGTCCTTACCGCCGAAGCGGTTGTAGATGCCCATCGGGGCCACGCCGGCCTCCACCGCGACGGCGCGGACGGTGACCGATTCGGGTCCTTCCCGGACGAGCACCCGCTCGGCGGCGTCGACCAGGGCCTGCTCGACGTCCCGGCTGGGGGTGCGGCTGAGCGGCGCTGCCGCGGTCGGGCCACCCCGTGGCGGCACCGGCCCCGACTGCCCCTCCCTTGACCGTGCACCTCTTGGCTGCCCACCTCGCGACTGTCTACCCGTTGACTGCCTACTTCTTGACTGCATCGTCGCATTCTCCCCCGGCCGCCCGAAAAGGCTGGTCGTCGCCGCATCGTCATGATAGAACGATGTTCTACATTCGTAGTACGTCGTTCTACAAGGAGATCCTGATGGCGCTTCCCCTGCAATCGACCGGACCGGCGCCGGGCGCGCCCACATCTGGCCACCCGAGACCCTCACGGCGGTGGTGGGGGCTGGCCGCGATCGGGCTGTGCGTCCTGCTCGTCGGCATCGACAACACGATCGTCAACGTCGCCCTGCCGACCATCGGCCGAGAACTGGACGCCTCGACCAGTGACCTGCAGTGGATCGTCGACGGTTACACGCTGGTCTTCGCCACGCTGCTGCTGCTCGCGGGACACCTCGGCGACCGGTTCGGCCGGCGCCGGATGCTGCTGACCGGCCTCGTGCTGTTCGGCCTGACATCGGTCGTCGCATCCTTCGCCGGATCCGTCGGACAACTGGTCGCCGGCCGGGCTGCGATGGGCGCCGCCGCTGCGCTGATCTTCCCCGCAACCCTCGCGCTGCTGGTCTCGCTCTTCCCCGATCGGAAAGAGCGCGCCGCCGCCATCGGAATCTGGTCAGGCATCACCGGTCTGTCGGTCGCCCTCGGGCCCGTCATCGGTGGGTGGCTCGTCGAGCACTTCTCCTGGTCGGCGGTGTTCCTGGTCAACCTGCCCATGGTGCTGATCGCCTGTATCGCGGTCGCCTTGCTGATCAAGGAGTCCAGGGATCCGGCGCCCGGGCGGTTCGATCCTGTCGGCGCCTTCGGCTCGATGGTCGGGATCGGACTGCTCGTCTGGACCATCATCGAGGCACCGGTGAACGGTTGGACGTCTGCCGCGACGGTGCTCGGACTGGCCGGCGCCCTGGTCGCCCTCGCCGGGTTCGTCTGGTGGGAAACGCGTCGCACCGACCCGCTCTTCGACGTCACCCTCTTCGCCAACGCCCGCTTCTCCGCCGCGAGCGGGGCGATCGCGGCCGCGTTCTTCGGTCTGTTCGGGTTCATCTTCCTGATCACCCAGTACTTCCAGATCGTCCTTGGCTATGGGGTCCTCGAGGCGGGTTTCGCGACGCTGCCGTTCGCGGTCGTGATCGGGGCGCTGTCCCCGGTTGCGATCGTGGTGATGAAGCGATTCGGAACGACCGTCGTCGTGGCCGCCGGACTGGCCCTGATGACCGCGGGGTTCCTGCTGGCCGCGGGTTCCGGCGTCGACTCGGCGTATTGGGGACGGATCGTCGCCTCGATGACGCTGATGGCCGCCGGGCTGGCCTTCACCGCCGGGCCGGCGACCGAGGCGATCATGGGCGCGCTTCCCGCCGGTCGGGCCGGCGCCGGATCCGCCGTCAACGACACCACCAGGGAAGTGGGCGGCACGCTCGGCGTCGCGATCGTCGGATCGGTGATGAACTCGATCTACGCCGGGCAACTGGTCGACGCGCTCAGTGGCACGTCACTCTCGTCTGACGAGGTCACGGCAGCCAGCAGGTCGGTGTCGGCCGGGTTCCAGGCTGCGGCGCTGGTTCCACCGGCCGAAGCGGTCAGCGTCGTGCAGGCGACGTCCCAGGCATTCCTCGACGGGATGACCGCCGGCTCGCTGGTGGCCGCGGGTGCAACAGGTGCTGCCGCGATCGCTGTGCTGGTGTTCCTGCCTGCGCGGCACCGGGATCCGGTCGGCTGACAGGCGGAGGGCAGCGCGGCCTGGAGCGGTTTCACGCCGCGCGCGCCCGGGTATCGCTGTCCGTCAGGTGGTCGAAGCCCTTCGGCAAGACCGGTGTGCGCAGGGCCACCGGGTCGACCTGGCCCGCCGGGAGGGACCGGTCATGGAGACGCTGCTGCCGATCATCGGACTGATCCTCGGGGTGCTGCTCGTGTCGACGGCGTCGGCGCGGTGGTCGTTGCCGGTGCCGATCGTGCTGGTGGTCGCAGGTTTCGCGGTGTCGTTCGTTCCGGGGATACCGGCGTACGAGATCGAGCCGGACCTGGTGCTGGCCGTCCTGCTGCCGCCGTTGTTGTTCGCGGCGGCCTTCGAATCGTCCGCGGTGGCGATCCGGAAGCTGCTCCGGCCGATCTTCCAACTGTCGGTCGTGCTCGTACTGCTCACGGCGTTCACCGTCGCAGTCGTCCTCACTGCAGTGATCCCGGCGATTCCGTTTGCCGCCGCGCTCGCGCTCGGGGCGATAGTCGCGCCGCCGGACGCGGTGGCTGCGGTCGCGGTCGCCCGCCGGGTCGGTCTGCCGCGTCGGCTGGTGACGATCCTCGAAGGCGAGTCGCTGTTCAATGACGCCACGTCCCTCGTCACGCTCAAGGTGACGGTCGCCGCCATCAGTGCGGGCTCGATCGCCTGGGCACCCGCCGTCGCCGAGTTCGCGTGGGCTTCGGTCGGCGGCGTGCTGATAGGTGGTGCCCTGGGTCTGATCCTGTCGTTCATCCGTCGATCGACCCCGTCCGCTGTCACGGTCACGGCCCTGTCGCTGGTATCGCCGTTCATCGCCTACGCAGCCGGAGAGGCAGCGCACGCGTCCGGTGTGCTGGTGGTCGTCGTGACGGGTCTGGTGGTGGGCTACCGCTCCCCGCCGGAGGTGTCGGCCGCGGTTCGGCTCACCGAGAACGCCACCTGGGCGGCGCTGCGATTCGTTCTCGAAGGCGCCGTTTTCGCATTGATAGGGCTGCAGCTGCGGAGCATCGTCGCGGCCCTGGACACCTCCGACGGAATGGTGTTCGTCGCGATCGGTGCGGTGCTGCTGACGGTGATCATCAGCCGGCCCATGTGGCACGCGGTGATCCACCTGGCGACCAGGCTCGGCGGTGCGCAGGAACTGGTGGGATGGACCGGCGTCGCAGCGGTGTCGTGGGCGGGCATGCGCGGGGTTGTCTCACTGGCGGCGGTCCAGACCCTGCCCCTGGACACGCCGTATCGCTCGTTGCTCCAGGTCTGCACGATTGCGGTGATCATCGGCACCCTGGTGCTGCAGGGCTTGAGCCTGCCGTGGGTCATTCGCAAGCTGGGCATCGCGGAAGACACCACGGCCGATGACGAGCGCGAGCGTGCCGAGGTACGCACGCGGACCAGCGAGGCCATCAACGCCAAGGTCGACGAGATGTGTACCGAGGGCCGGCTGCCGCAGCGGCAGGGTGAGTTGATGCGTCGCTGGGCAGCGCTGCGGGACTGGCGTAATTGGGACGATGACGATCGCGCCCGTGACTTCGGACGGCGATTGGGTGCGCTGTCGGACTGGCGGCGGTCCCTGTTGGGGATCGAGCGGTTGGTGATCGTGTCGATGCGCAACGAGGGCACCCTGACCGAGGACGTGCTACGGGAGATGCAGTACGACCTCGACCTCGAAGAGGCACTGCTCGAACGCAGATCGCAGGCGGCAACGGGCCACCTGGAGCAGATTCCCGACGGAGAGGAGTTGCCCACGCACGGTGACGCTCTGATCACCGGTGACGGTTCGCGCGAGCGGGGAGACGCTCCCGTTGATCCGACGCAGGACGGGCGCACCGATGCCACCGCAGACGGTTCGATGCAGCGGGCCGAGGACGCGCTTGTCGATGAGCGCGCCGCCGTGGCCGTCGGCGATGACGAGGGGGGCGCACAGCAAGATCACCGGGCTGCGCTGCCACGCCGGCCTCCGGCGAGCGGTTGGTCAACCCACAGGGGTGATGGCCTCCCTCGAGACGTACACGACGGAGACGGATAGGCCAGGGTCGCCGGTCAGAAACTCGTCGGAAGGCAGGCCACCGGCGGCGACCACGTGGGCGCCGACGGCCGCGATCATTGCCCCGTTGTCGGTGCACAGTCCCGGTCGCGGCACGCGCAACAGGAGGCCGGCATCGTCGCATCGATGCTGGGCAAGTTCCCGCAGCCGCTTGTTTGCTGCGACACCGCCGGCAATGACAACGGTGCCGATGTCCAGCTCTCGTGCTGCTCGAACGGTCTTCGCCGTCAGGACGTCGACGACGGACTCTTGGAAGGACGCGCACACGTCGGGAATATCGATGGTCCGGCCGGCCCGCTCGGCGGCTTCCACGTGCCGGGCGACCGCCGTCTTGAGCCCGGAGAAGGAGAAGTCGTGAGGCGAGTCCCGCGGACCGGTGAGGCCGCGCGGGAATCGCACGGCCGTCGGATTCCCGTCTGCGGCGAGCCTGTCGATGACGGGGCCACCGGGGTAACCGAGTCCGAGCAGGCGAGCCACCTTGTCGTAGGCCTCCCCCGCTGCGTCGTCGACGGTCGTTCCCACCTCGGTGATGTCGCCCGCGAGGTCGTCCACCCGCAGCAGCTGGGTATGACCGCCCGAAACGAGCAGCGCCAGTGCCGGTTTCGGAAGAACGCCATGCTCCAGAGTGTCGGCGGCCACGTGTCCGGCAAGGTGATTGACGCCGTACAGCGGTACGTCCCACGCCGCGGCGTAGGCCTTCGCGGCGGCAACACCGACCAGAAGAGCGCCGGCGAGCCCGGGTCCGCAGGTGACGGCCACCGCACCGACGTCACGCGGCTCAACCCCTGCGTCGGCGAACGCGGCATGCACCGTGGGTGTCATCGCCTCGAGGTGGGCGCGGGAGGCGATCTCCGGCACGACACCACCGAACCGTGCGTGCTCGTCCTGGCTGGAGGCCAGTGCGGACCCGAGGAGTTCAGGTGCACCCTCGGTGATTCGCACCAGGCCGACACCCGTTTCGTCGCAGGAACTCTCGATGCCCAGCACGACGGTGCCGACAGCCAGATTGCGGGCTCGTGCACTGTACTGTTGCGCCTGCGACCCGGTCATCGCGGTCGCGCCATGGTGTACGCATCAGCACCACTGGGGCGGTAATACCTGCGGCGAATGCCGACCATCGTGAAGCCCTCCGAGGTGTACAGCGCAATCGCGGGCGCATTATCCGTCCGCACCTCCAGCAGCAGACGACGGTCACCAGCAACCGAAATCAACTGCTGCAACAGTCTTCGGCCGATGCCGGCACCCTGAGATTCTGGGCGCACGCCGATCGTATGGACCTCGGCCTCGTCGTCCATGAGCGCCAAACCCGCATATCCGTCGATCGCACCGGCTGCATCGCGGTGCACAAAGTAATGGTTGCCCGCTTCGAGCTCCGACGCGAACATCTCCCAATTCCATGGCGAATCGCCGGGGAACAGCCGCTCCTCGAGTTCGACCAGGGCAGGGATGTCGGGCCATTCGAGGAATTCCAGTCCCGCAGCTATTACCGGCGGCTGGTCGCGCCGCAGTGCCATCGCCATCACCGACCCAGGACCGATTTGCGTGCGCCCGGCTCGGTGGCATCGGGTCGGCGCAGATACAGCGGCTCGAGCGGGCCGGGCACGGCTCCGGTGAGCAAGTGCATCGCCGCTCGCTCGACCAGGCCAAGGGCTATCGGACGGCCGGTTGTCGCGCCGTCCTGACGGGCTGCCTGTTCGTGACTGCCGGCTACCTCGGGCGCGGCCGACTCACTGGCCCGCACGGTGAACGGATCGAACGACAGTGTCCTGAATTCGTCGAGCAGCGCGACCCCGGCGCCCGTGATCAATGACGGGACGAGCCCGCATTGGCTCAACAGGTCCGCAACTGCGGCGGGTTTCGCGACCAGTGGACCAAGGGCTCTGCTGCCGTCAGGCCGATACACCGAGAGGTAGACCTCGCGACGCCGCGCGTCAGTCACGACCAGCAGGTCCCCGGTCAGCGGCGCCATCGACGTCGCCACCGCATCGTGACTGGGCACACCGTGGACCGGTATCGCCAGCCCATCACCGAGGGCGGCTGCGGTCGCAATGCCGACCCGGAGTCCGGTGAACGGGCCGGGACCCAGGCCGACCACCACGCCTGCCAGATCCCGAAGTGTCCCGCCGGACTCGGACAGAGCGGCCATCGCCAACGGCATCAGGCGTTCTGCGTGCGCGAACGGGTCGGTCACCACCGCCTGCGCGAGCAGAGTCCCCGGCCGGGTGGCGGAATCGCCCAGGACCGCACCGGCACTCAGCGCGGCGATGATCTCGTGTGGTTCGCGCAGCCGGACGACACCCGCCGTGACCGATGGCGTCGAGGTGTCCAGAGCGAGAACGAGCACGGTCAACCATCCTACGTTCGCGAGGTGCCCGCCTGAATCAGGCGAGGACCATGCCCCTGGTGGGAGCAACGTCATCATGAAGTGACGACGAAGGAGATCCGGCGACCCCGATAGGCTCGATGCAGCGACTGGTTGGTCCGATTCCGATCGAGAGGCCACCTCTCGCCCCGTCGAAGCCAGGAGGTGGGACGTGTCCGGACAGGTCACGTTGGCCGACGTGGCCCGCTGGGCGGGTGTATCACTCGCCACGGCTTCGCGGGCACTGCACGGCGGAGCGGGGCGAACCGTCGGACCCGACCTTCGCGCCCGGGTCAGAGCCGCCGCAGCGGAACTGAACTACTCGCCGAACGCCAACGCCCGGGCGATCGTCCGCGGAACAACCACCACCGTGGGACTGATCGTCCACGACATCGCGGACCCGTCGGCGGCAGCGCTCGCCTCCGGAGTGATGGCAGCGGCCACCGAGCGCGACCTGATCGTCACCATTGCATCGACCCTGTCGGATCCGTTTGTCGAGATCCGCCATGTCGAGGCGCTTCGGCGGCAGCGGGCGAGGGCCGTCATCCTCGCGGGGTCCCGCTTCAACGACGTGGAGTCCATGGCGAGACTCGCAGAGGAACTCCTCGGATTCTCCGTCGGCGGCGGACATGTCGCCGTCATCGGCCAGAACAGCCTTCCGCTGAACACGATCGCGATCGACAACGTCGGTGGTGCAGCACGTCTCGCGCGGTCGCTGGTGTCGCTGGGTTACCGAAGGTGCGCCGTTCTGGTCGGGCCCGAGTCGTTGGTGACCTCGGAGGACAGGCTCTCCGGATTCCGGCAGGGTTGGGAGACGGCGGGCCTGAACCTCGCCGAGGAGAACGTCATCAGCGCTCAGTTCACCCGCGACGGCGGCTACGTCGCGATGACCGAACTGTTGGACCGGGAGATCGACGTCGACGTCGTCTTCGCGGTGAACGACGTGATGGCGGTAGGCGCGACTGCGGCACTGCGGGACCAGGGTTATCGCATCCCCGAGGACATGGCCGTCGCCGGCTTCGACGACATCTCGACCCTGCGCGACGTGCGCCCCGCCCTCACCACGGTGCGGCTGCCACTCGTCGAGATCGGTCGCCGCGCGCTGGATCTCGCTCTGGACCACCCGTTGGGAGGCGAGGACGATACGGCCCCGGTCGTGGTGACCGTGCTGGGCGACGTGGTGATCCGTGACAGCACGCCGCGGAGGGACGCTGACCAGCCACCCGGCGCCTGAGGTTTCGAACCTCGTCGGAGCCGCCGGATGCGCCCGTTCGTCGCTGTGGAACAGAACCGGGGCTACCCTCTGCCCCACCCTGGCCGCTGGGCGCGCGCAGCCAGAGGGTGGGTTGTCGGTCCGGGCTTGCACAATCATGGGGTGGACAGCACCGAGGCGGACGACTGGCGCCGCACGGTCGGCCGGTACCTGGCGGATTCCACGATGGACGGCAGCGTTTACACGTCGCTGGCCATCCGGTTCGAGCTGCGGGAGTTCGTGCCGCGCAACCGACACCGTTGGAACGGACCGCTGACCAGGGCGGTCAAGTCGACCCCGCCCAGCGGGCTTGGCCGCCGGCATCGCCTCGCCGGCCGACCGGTGGCAAGGACCCGCCGTGGATGGGCTCAGGGCTCCCTGACCTGGTCGAACCTCCCGCATCAGCAGAATCGGCTGCAGCTCGATCCGGCTCACCATCGGTGGTGCTGCGAGTTCGGTGCCCTGTATCGGGCGGTCGCCCCGACCGACCCCACCCGGGATGCCGATTGGGTCTTTCTGGACGACTTCGGTAACCCCGCTCTGTGGACGTTGCTGGATCAAGCCGCCGCGCAGGGCGTTGCACTGCTGGGATCGGGCCCGGCGGGTCTCCTGCGGCGGTCGAGCAGTGCCGCCGTGACGCTGAACGCAACCAGTGCCGATGGCGGGATCACGTTGACCCCGCGACTGGTCGTCGGTGACGTCGTGATGCCCACGTCGAGCGCTCGTGCCATCGGCCGGCACGGCGTGTATGCCGTCGACGGTGACAACACGATCACCGTCGCGTCCACGTCCAGTGCGCTCACCGCCGAACAGGTGGGACTGCTCGGCGCGGACGCGGAACCGACCGTCAGCATTCCCGGCTCGGGGGTCGATGAATTCTTCGGCACGTACCTGCCGGGCCTGCGCCGCGGCCTGGAGGTGACCAGCGCCGACGGGTCCGTTGTCCTTCCGGAGCCGCCGCCGGCGGTCCTGCTGGTCAGCGTCACTCACGCACCGCACCACGTGGTCGAGGTGACGACAGCATGGGATGACCGGGGCGGCGGCAGCCGGCAGTCGTTTGCCGAGCTCGGCGTGACGGGTCTGCTGCCGGACGCCCTGACCGAATCGGAGGCAGAGCCGGGACGAGCCGTCCGGCTCCAGGATGTCGACGCCGCCGAGTTTGTCACCACGGTGCTACCCACGATCGCTCGGCTTTCCGGTGTCCGGGTCGAGATCCACGGCCCGGCACCGAATTACCGCGAACTCACCGGACCGCCGCAGCTGGCGATCTCCGTCGTGCCTGCCGAGAAGCCCGACTGGTTCTCCCTCGGCGTCACCGTCACCATCGACGGTCGCGTCATCCCGTTCACCCCGTTGTTCACGGCCCTGACCCGGGGCCGACGCGCACTCCTGCTCGTCGACGGCAGCTACCTCTCCCTGCGACATCCAGCCCTGCAGGAACTGCGCGACCTCATTGCCGAATCGCTGGATCTCGAGGAGTGGGAGCCACTTCCGACTCTCAGCCGACACCAGGTGGTCACCATCTGGCCGGAATTCGAGGACCTGGCCGACGAGTCCGCGGCGGCGGCCGGATGGCGGGCGCTGCTGGTCGACCTCGACCCGGATACCGCGGTCGAGACGGCACCCCCTGACGGCCTGCGGGCCACCCTGCGCCCGTATCAACAGACCGGCTTTTCGTGGCTGGCGCACCTGTGGCGGCATCGCCTCGGTGGCATCCTGGCCGACGACATGGGCCTGGGTAAGACGGTGCAGACGCTCGCGTTGATCCAACATGCCAAGCAGTGCGACAAGATTCGGAGCCCTTTCCTGATTGTCGCGCCTACCTCGGTCGTTCCGAACTGGACCGCCGAGGCCGCACGTTTCACCCCCGGCCTGACGGTGCGGTCGATGACGGGCACCGAGTCCACCGGAACCGTCGCAATAGCCGAGCTCGCCGCCGACGCGGACATCCTGGTGACCAGCTATGCCCTGCTCCGGCTCGACTTCGACGCCTACCAGGCTGTCGCGACCTCCCCCGGCTGGGCGGGTCTGGTGCTGGACGAGGCGCAGTTCGTCAAGAACCCCACAGCCGCAGTGCATCAGTGCGCACTCGAGCTGTCCGTGCCGTTCAAGCTGGCCATCACCGGCACCCCGCTGGAGAACTCACTCACCGACCTGCATGCGCTGTTCTCGATCGTCGCCCCCGGTCTTTTCCCGTCAGCCCCGAAATTCCAGCGCCGCTACGTCCGGCCGATCGAGCAGCCGATGGCCGGTATCACCGGTGGCGTCGGCGCGGGCACTGCCCCGCAGGTCGCCGAGCGGGTACGTCGCGAGCGGCTCGCCGCCCTGCGTCGACGCATCCGGCCCTTCCTGCTGCGGCGCACGAAGGACCGGGTGGCGGCCGAACTGCCGGCCCGGCAGGAGCAGGTGCTGCGTGTTGACCTCGGCCCCGAACACCGCGCGGTGTACGACCGCTACCTGCAGCGCGAGCGTCGCAAGGTGCTGCAGCTCCTCGACGAAACGGAGAAGAACAACAAGTTCATCATGTTCCGCTCCCTCACCCTGCTTCGTCTGCTGGCCCTGCACGCCGGCCTCGTCGACACCGACTACGATGGGCTGCCGTCGACCAAGTTGGCGACGCTGCGGGACCGATTGGCCGGCGTCATCGCTGAGGGCCACCGCGCTCTGGTGTTCAGCCAGTTCACTTCCTTCCTGGGCAAAGTCGCCGCGCAATTGGATCAGGACGGCATTCACTACGCGTATCTCGACGGCAGCACTCGAAATCGCCGGCAAGTCATCGATGAATTTCGCGCGGGAACGGCACCCGTTTTCCTGATGAGCCTGAAGGCCGGCGGCCTCGGTCTGAACCTGACCGAAGCCGACTATGTCTTCCTGCTCGACCCGTGGTGGAATCCGGCAGCAGAGCGGCAGGCCATCGACCGCACCCATCGAATAGGGCAAACCCGCAATGTTCTCGTCTACCGGCTGGTGGCCGCCGATACGATCGAGGAAAAGGTCATGGCGCTCCAGCGCCGCAAGGCCACCCTCTTCGACGTGCTGTTTCGCGGGGAGACCGCCGACATCGACCAATTCGGACACCCGCTCAGTACCGACGACATCCGTGAGCTCTTCGGCTGAGAACTCACGTTGCCATCGCCGAGTTGCGCGACGAACACGGCCGCGGCTCTCGCGAACGCCTTCGATCGGCCCGAACGCTTCGTGACAACACGACTCCCTCGATGATCACCGCAGCGGCGTGACCTCGGTGTCTGCGGCATGCGGCGTTCCAGCCCCGACCCGACCGGCACCATCGGGCCAGTAGGCCATTCCCGGCCGAGCTTCCAAGGCGTGATCCTCTATGGGTGTCAAGCGGCCCGTTGCATGGTGGCCCTGCCGGCACGGTGTGACCAGTCGCGCGTGTCTGGGCCGACGGTCCGTCACACTCCCGTAAGGCATGTGCTCTTGATCGTTGCGCAATTCATGCGGTGTCCTGAAAGCCACTGCACCTCTTCCGCCGTCCACGGGGTGTCCGATCAGCGCTGGAGTCATCGATGACCGAACTCGACACCCGTTCCATCAACAGACCCAGATCGCGGAAGAAGGCTGTTTGGACCGCCGTCACCGTGGTCGTGGTCATCGGGATAGCGTTGGCGCTCGCGCTGTTCCAGCCTTGGCGGCTGTTCACCCGCAGCACCGTCGACGAAGCACTACCTGTGGCCGCCGCCGCGGTCACTCCTACGCCGGCCGGGGTCAGCGATCCGGCCGGCAGTACCGCCGGCGACTCGGCAACAGACGGGAGCCGAGGGTCTGCCGGTGCTGGCGTTGGATCTGCCATCGACCCGCCTACACCGGGACCTATTACGACTGCTTCACCGTTGAGCGTGGCGCCAGCTCAGCCGCCCGCGACTGAACCGAGCGCGACCGCGCCCCCGGCAGGCAAACCGCCTGCCGACAAACCGCCCGCGACCGCACCTGCCGTGACCGAACCTGTGGTGCTCGCAACAGGGAGCTTCGTCGACGGCGAGCACACGACCACCGGCACCGCCAGCGTTCTCCAACTTCCGGACGGCTCCAGATACGTTCGCCTGGAGGGGTTCTCGACCAGCGACGGCCCGGACGTCCAGGTCTGGATCACTGACCAGCAGGCGGGCGGCGACGATTGGGGCAAGTACGACGACGGTCGTTACGTCGAGCTGGGCGCTCTCAAGGGCACCGACGGCAACCAGAACTACGCGGTGCCTGCCGACGCCGGTCTGGCCGGGCTGACGTCGGTGGTCGTCTGGTGCGATCGGTTCAACGTTGCCTTCGGTTCTGCGGCCGTCGACCTCTGACCAGCCGAAATTCTCCGGCTCGAACTCCTTTCGTCCAACCAGTACCAACCAGTTGCCGGCGTTGTCACCGATCACCGCTTCCAGCCCCTACGGGCGGTCGGCCGGCTCCTGGACGAATTCGACACCCTTCTCGACGAGCTCCTGTTGTGTCTTGCGGCAATCATCGACACGCAGCCCCAGACCACCCAACTGCCCTTTTCTCCGGTCGACTCCGGCGCCGTCAGGCGGATCCCGACGATGATCCCAACTGCTGCAGGGTCAGCACCTGCGCCACCACCATCCGCTCGATCTCCGACGGATCGACGGACTCGTTGGAGGCATGGATCCGGGACAGCTTGGTGTCTTCCGCGCCCCAGAGGACCACGTCGGCCCGGGGGCAGGCGTTCTTCAGGGAGTTGATCAGCGGGATCGACCCGCCGGACCCGAGTGACTCCACCTCGGACCCGAAGGCCTGTTGCAACCCGGCCTCCGCCGCCTTGACCGCCGCACCGTCCATGTCGACAGCAAACGGCCAGCCCGCCTTGAGCGGGGTCACCTCGACCTCGACGTTCCACGGGGCGACCGACCTGAGATGGGCGACCAGCAGCTCGAGTTCATGATCGGCGTCGGCTCCTGGCACGATCCGCATCGACACCTTGGCGGTCGCCTCGGGGATCAGGATGTTGGCGGCCTCGGCGACGCTCGGCGCATCGATGCCGATGACGGTCGCCGACGGCTTGGCCCAGAGCCGCGAGGACAGCGACCCGGTGCCGACGAGGTCGACGCCCGGAAGGATCCCGGAGCTCGACTGGTAGACGTCGGGATCGACGTCCGCCCCATCCCAGGTGCCGGTCGCGACCCCGGGCACGACGGTGTCGCCGGCGTCGTCGTGCAGGGTGGCCAGCATCTTGATCAACGCGACGAGCGCGTCCGGGTGCGGCGCCGCCGAACACCCCGGAATGCACGGGAAACGACAGCGTCCGGACCCGGACGGTGCACGACACGTCGCCCCGCAGAGCGGTGGTCAGCGCCGGGCGGCCCACCGACTGGTTGCCCATGTCGGCGATGACAAAGGCGTCGCAGTCGAACATCTCGGGGTTGGCGTCGACGAAATCCTCGAGGTGACTGATCGTCTCCTCCTCGCCCTCGATGAGGATCTTGACGCCGACGGGAAGGTCCGGGCCGAGCGCCTGCAGCGTCCCCGCGTGGATGATCAGGCCCGACTTGTCGTCAGCGGCACCCCGGCCGTAGATCCGGCCGTCGTCGCCGGTGGTCGCGATGAACGGCTCGGTGTCCCAACCCTGCTCCGGCAGGTGCCGGCTGCACGTCGTAGTGCGCGTAGAGCAGCACCGTCGGCGCCCCCTCCGGTGCCGGGATCTCCGCCCAGACCGCGGGGTAGCCGTCCGGGATCTCCAGCAACCGGGCGGGCGCACCGCTGCGCCGCAGCAGATCGACGACGGCCTCGCTCATCTGGTGCACCGGTTCGGACGGGAACCCGGGAAATGCGACAGACGGAATCGCGACGAGCGCCTTCAGTTCCTCCACCAGGCCCGGCATCAGGCCGGCCACCTTGTCCGCAACCTCGCTGATGGTGCTGTCCGGTACTGCTGCGCTCATCACGGCTCTCCAACCACTCGACACACGACCCGACCACACGGCCAGACCACCTGGCCCACCACACGACCAGACCACTGGCCCACCACACGACCAGACCACCGGAAATACGACTGGCCCACTCTTCACGGTCAGTACATCAGCCGCCAACCGGAACACCGGCACCGTCGTTACAGTAAATCCGTGTCCTCCGGCGTCGATCGCCTCCGCCCCCTGCTGGCCGTTCACCTCCCCGACTACCAGTCAGCCGAGATCCGTGGTCTCGGAGCAGGTGCCGACCATGTCGCCTATCTCGTCGGGGGCGAGTTGATCGTCCGGCTGCCCCATGACCCTGCCGACGGGGAACCGGAGAATGCAGAACAGGCCGACGGGGAACAGGCGGAACCAGGACACGCGGCCGAAGGTGACCGGGCCGACGAGGCCGAACGGGAGGCACGGCTGCTCAACCTGGTCAGCCAGTACTCGACCCTGCCGGTTCCCGTGCCGCTGGTGGCCGTGGACGGGATACTCGCCTACCGGGCACTGCCGGGCGTACCGCTGCTCAGCCGGTCACAGCACTGGCGACGGACCCACGCAGCCGACCTCGGCAACGTCCTCGGCCGTTTCCTCGCGTCGCTGCGATCGATCCCCGCCGACAGCTTGACCGGGCTCGTCGAGCTCGAGATCGAGCCGCTGTTCGACTGGCTGGCAGACGCCCGCGACTGCTGGGACGCCATCGGCCACCGGGCCGCATCACCGGGCGGTTTCCCGCAGCACAGCCTCGACCGGATCCACCGATTCCTCGCGGCTGCGCCACCGCCACAGGGCGACGAAGTCTGTTTCACCCACAACGATCTCGGCGGCGAGCACGTCCTGGTCGACCCTGACCGCGGCGACGTCACGGGGGTGATCGACTGGACGGACGCCGCCATCACCGACCCGGCGATCGACCTCGGTCTGGTGCTGCGGGACATCGGCGACGAGGCGTTCCGCGCGGCCGCCGGGCAGTTTCCGAAGGCCGATGCGGAAAGCCTGCGTGATCGGGCCGTGTTCTACGCACGCTGCCGGATCCTGGAGGACGTCCGCTTCGGAATCCAGAACGACCGGCCCGAGTACATCACCAACAGTGTCACCGCGGCGGACCGGCTGTTCTCGCGATGACCTGCAGAACAGGTCACGGCCTGACGAACTCGGGCTGATCGAGCACCCGCAACCAACTCCCATCGGGCTGTCGGCGCACCACCTGGGCTCGGGCACCGCTCCCGTCACGAGGTGGCGTGGAGGTCAGTGCCAGATCTCCGCTGATCAGGGTGGGCAGCGGCGTTTCCGGCTGGAAGTGCGGCGCGCTCTCGAGCACCTTTTCCCACAGCGCGCGGATGGCGTCGCGGCCGACCGTCACGCTCCCCGGCGGGTAGGCCAGGACGGCATCCTCCTCGTACAGCGCGGCGACCCCGGCGGCGTCGCCCGCATTCGAGCGCTCGACGAACAACCGGGTGATGTCCTCTGGTGTCACAGCCTTCTCGGTCATGTCAGGTTCCTCTCCATCTCGGACACCCCGACCCTGCCGTGCATTGAGCCAGAAGTCCAACAGATGGTTTGACTGACTCCTAGAATCTCCAGTCATGGAACTTCGCCAGCTCGAGTACTTCATCGCGGTCGCGGAGGAGGCCAGCTTCACCCGGGCCGCCGAGCGCGTCCGGATCAGCCAGTCGGGGGTGAGCGCCCAACTCCGTCAGCTCGAGCGCGATCTCGGCGCAGCACTGTTCGACCGGTCCACCCGGACGGTCACTCTCACCGTCGCCGGTGAGGCGGCCCTCGGGCCGGCGCGAGCGGCGATCGCGGCGGCCGCAGCGGTCCAGCAGGCGGTCGGCGAGGTCACCGGCCTCGTCCGCGGCAGGCTCGTCATCGGGATGGTCGTCGGCTGCACGGTGCAGCCGCTGTTCGACGCCCTGGCCGGCTTCCACGAGCAACACCCGGGAGTCGAGCTGTCCCTGCTGGAGGACACGTCGAATCGGTTGATCGACGAGATCCGCAGCGGCGCAATTGACGTGGCGCTGGTCGGCACGGCGGCTCCGCCGCCCGCCGACCTCGAGGTGCTCACCATCGTGAGCGAGGGACTGGTTGCGCTGGTCCCAGCGGGTCACCCGCTTGCCGCTCAGGCAAACGCGACTCTCGCCGAGGTGGGCACACACCCGGTGGTGTCCATGCCGCGCGGCACCGGCATTCGCACCGTATTCGACACCGACTGTGCCGCAGCTCATGTCGAGCCGAGGATCGCGCTGGAGGCGAGCGCGGCCGATGCCGTCGCCGACCTCGCGACACGTGGACTCGGCATCGGCATTCTGAGCTCGTCGATGGCCGGCCACTACGCCGATCGGCTCCGGGCGCTACCGATCACCGACGTTCGAACCCCCGCCCTGCTGGCGCTGGTGTGGAACGCCGGGGATCGACCGGCGCTCCGAGAGCTGTTGCAGCACTGCCGCGCTGCCTTCGGCATGCCGGTCATGACCGCCGGGAGAGAAGCAGAATCCGCCGAAAGTTGATCAAGACGCAAAATCCGTGGCGGTCCCAGCACCAGCGGACCTATCGTTGCGCGTCATGCCTGCCCGTCATGTTCGGCTCGTGCTGTGCACTCCGGCTGGCGAACTGCTCGGCACACTGCCCACGTTCGACGTCGAGTCGCCCTGGTGGCGACAGGTCGACGACGTCGTCGAGACCGCGCGGCGGGCGTTCGGGGCCGATGTCCGGGTGCTCCGGTTGCTCAGCAGCGTCGGGCCGATGTTCCCCGGGGGCGGCCCCGTGAGTTATCTGGCGGAGGTCGATCACCCGCCTGCCGTCGAGCTGGGTGGGATACCCGACGACCTGACGGACCGGCTCGCCGACGACCCACTCCGGTTGCCGTACGCGAGACCCGGCGGTCATGACGCCGACCTGGAATGGGCCGCCGCGGTGTTGCGCGAACGTGGGTGGACGGTGACCGGGCGGCAGCAGATGCGGACCTGGAACCTGTCCAGTATCTGGCGGCTGACGTACACCGGCAAGGACCCGGCCGGCGGCGGCGTCCATGAGGCGTGGCTGAAGGTCGTGCCGCCGTTCTTCGCTCACGAAGGCGCCCTGCTACCTGTGCTCGACCCGCGCTCGGTTCCGCCGGTCCTGGGTGCGGAGCCTGGCCGGGTGCTGCTGGACGGTGTCCCCGGTGCTGACCAGTACGAGGCAACCGGCGCGTCGCTGCTGGACATGGTGCGGCAGCTGGTGCAGCTGCAGGCCGGCTGGATCGGCAGAACCGGCGAGCTGCTCACCCTGGGTGTGCCGGATATCAGACCGGCAGCGCTGACACCCAGGATCGAAGCCGTGGCGCAGCGCCTGCGCGGCGAACTGTCCGACGACGAGCGTCGCCAGGTCGACGACCTGGTGCGCGGTCTCGACGCCCGGTGGGCGGCCATCTCCGAGTGCGGACTGCCGGACACCCTGGTGCACGGCGATTTCCACCCGGGCAACGTGCGCGGCACAGCCGGCAATCTCGTGATCCTCGACTGGGGCGACAGCGCAGTCGGGCACCCGATGATCGACCAGTTGGCGTTCGGCCGGCGGCTGAGTACGCCCGACCGGTTCGCCGTGGAACAGGAATGGGCGCGCGCATGGCAGCGGATCGTGCCCGGTTCCGACGCCAGTCGCGCCGCCGAGCTGCTCCGCCCGGTCGCGGCGCTGAACGCGGCGGTCGTCTACCAGCAATTCCTCGACAACATCGAGCCGGCCGAACGCAGCTATCACGAGGGTGACCCGCTCGGGGCGCTGCGGGACGCCGTCGCCGCCTGAGTCGCCTGACTGCGACCGGGCGCCGAAACCCGACCGAAAGACCGCAACCGGCGGCCGCTACACCGCGACCGGGAGCCGCACCTCGAACCGGCAGCCGTAGACCGTGATTGCTGACGCTGATCTCTCCGCCGTGCGCCTGCACGAGCCCGCGGGCGATGGCCAGGCCGAGCCCGGCTCCCGTCTCCTCGGCCGCGACACCCGGTTGCGGGGACCGCGCCGCCGCACCCCGGAACGCCACATCGAACACCCGCGGCAGGTCGTCGGGGTCGATCCCGCCGCACGCATCCTGCACGGCCAGCCAGGCGTAGTCGGCGGTCTGCCCGGCGACGACCTCGATGGTCGCATCGGACGGGGTGTGCCGGATCGCGTTGACCAGCAGGTTCCGCAGCACCCTGATCAGCTCGTTGTCCGAACCCTGCACGGTCGGCCAGCGCGGGTCCGCGGATGCGGTGAGCGCGATGCCGCGCCGCCGGGCGGCCGGCGCCGCGGTCTCCATCGCCTGGGCGACCAATTCCTCGGTGGACACCGGACCGAGGGTCAGCGCCAAGGCTCCGGCGTTGATCCGCGACAGCTCGAACAGGTCGTCCACCATCGTCGACAGCCGGGTGGTCTCCGAGCTGATCTTCCTTGCGTAGTCGGCAATCTCGGCGGGATCGACCACCACCGCGTCCTCGAGTGCCTCGCTCATCGCCCTGATGCCGGCCAGCGGGGTGCGGAGGTCGTGACTGACCCATGCCACGAGCTGACGACGGGAGGCCTCAGCCGCCCGCTCGGCCGCGCGCTCCTGCTCGGCGGCCAGCGCGCCGAGGGCAATCCGCCGGCCGAGCACCACAGCCACCGGGATGACCACGACGGCGATCAGCCCGCAGGCGGTGGCCGTGAGGGCGAGCGCCTGGGTGTACATCAGCCCGCTGATCGCCACGACGAAGATCAGCACGGCGAGGATCGGGATGGTGACCAGCGCCGCGATGTTGGCTGCCGCGGACCGCCGGCGCAGCAGGTACAGGACCGAAAGCTCGACGACCCCGGTGATCAATGCCGCGAGCAGCGCCCACGGCAGGATGTGCACGAGGTCCGTCATCATGCTGGGTCCGTCATCATGCTGGGTCCGTCATCATGCTGGGTCCGTCATCATGCTCGGTGCGTCGTCATGCGAGGTCCGCCGTCGGGTGCAGCGCCTGGATCCAGCCGGTAACCGACGCCCCATACCGTCACGATGCGGGTCGGGCGGGCCGGGTCGTCCTCGATCTTCTCCCGCAACCTGCGGACGTGCACCGTCACGGTGGACTGGTCACCGAACGACCAACCCCAGACCCGTTCCATCAATTCGGCCCTGCTGAACACCTGGCCGGGGTGCCCGAGCAGGAAGTGCAGCAGGTCGAACTCGCGACTGGTCAGCATCAGTTCGGCGCCGCGCCACCGCGCCGTCCGGGACAACGGGTCGGTCGAGAGCTCACCGTCCGCGCTGGAGGCGCGCACACCGGTTCCGTCACCGGGCAGGCTGCCGGCGCCGCGACTCCGCTCGAGGACCCGGCCCACCCGCAGGGCGAGCTCCCGCGGGCTGAACGGCTTGACCACGTAGTCGTCGGCGCCGAACTCGAGCCCCACCACGCGATCGGATTCCTGGCCGAGCGCGGTCAGCATGATCACGGGCGTCGTCGACGTCCGGCGGAGCTCCCGGCACACCTCCAACCCGTCCATCTTCGGCAGCATCAGGTCCAGCACGACAAGGTCCGGCTGGCGGGTACGGGCCAGCTCCAGCCCGGTGACGCCGTCCGACGCCTCCAGAACCTCATGCCCGTCGCGAGTCAGGTAGCGGCGCACCACTTCTCGCACCGTCTCGTCGTCGTCGACGACCAGCACGCGCGACTGCCGCATCACCCGGCCGCCTTCCCGAACCCCGCCGGGCGTCGTGCGTTTCTGCGCGACGAACCACCCGGGACAACCGACGGTAAGCGGGCGGCAGACCGTTCCGCCACCCTCGGCGCGGACCTACCGTGAACCGTAAGAACTCGTGCCCGGCCCGCTGAGCGCCGCACCGGCCGACGTCAGCGACGCGGTGATCTCCCGCGTCCGCTGCACCCAGGAGGATCCGACCGGGGTGAGCAACGCGGTCCGGCTGTCGTCGGGCAGCCGGGTCAGCTCGACGATCAGCCGGTCCTCGGCAAGCCGCTCCGCGACACCCTCGCCCCACTCGATCACCACCGCCGCCGCTTCCAGGTCCGTGTCGAGGTCCAGATCGTCCAGTTCGAGCGCGCCGGAGAGCCGGTAGGCATCGACATGCACCAGCGGGACCGCGCGCGCGTCGGCCTGGGGCTGCCCGGGTTCGGGCCGATGCACCCTGGCGATGACGAACGTCGGTGACGTCACCAGCCCGCGGACCCCCATCCCGGCCGCGATGCCCTTGGTGAGAGTCGTCTTGCCGGCACCCAGCAAGCCGCTGAGGATGACCAGATCGCCTGCGCGGAGGCGTTGCCCGAGCGCACGGCCGAGGGCGTCGGTCGCGGCGACGTCGGGCAGGTCGACGGTGTCCATTCTGCTCACAGCCCTGCCTTCGCTCCCTTGCCGGTGGACGGTCGGCGCCTTGGCCGATGGCTCGCCGCGTGCTCCATGGCGCGGTTCAGCATGGCGCGCAGTGCATCGTTGGTCAGCGTCGGATCCTCCATCATCGCCATGTGCCCCGAACCCTCGGCGATGACGAAATCGGCATCGGGCAGCACGTCCGCGATCGCCTGCGAACGCTCCAGCGGCGTGAGCCGATCCATGTCACCCGCGACGATGACGGTCGGGATGCCGGCCAGCGCATGCACGGCCGCGGACTGGTCGTGGGCGAACAGCGCGGGGATGAAGTCGGCGATCACCTCGACCGGTGTCGCGGTGATCATCTCGTCGAGGTAGTCGACCATCGCCCCCGGTACGTCGCTGCGGGCGAAGCCGAGACTCCGCGTCAGCAGCCAGACCGCGTCCCGGCTGCTCGCCCTGCCACGTTCGAACATCAACGGGTACCGGGCGGCCACGGCCGCGACGACCCGGACGACCGGATTGCCGCGAGTGACGAGCAACCTGTTCAGCTCCGACGGGCGGAGGTAGGTGGCGCCGGTGCAGACCAACCCGAGCCCGGCGATCCGGTCGACGAACAGGTCAGGCCGGTGGGCCGCGAGGGTCAGGATCGCCATGCCACCCATCGAGTGGCCGACCAGGACGACGGGGCCGATCGGCGCCGCGGTGTTGATGATCTGGGTGAGGTCCGACGCGAGGTACTCCATCGTGGAGTGGCCCTCCGAGGCACGGGTGGACGCGCCGTGCGAGCGCTGGTCGTAGAAGACCAGCCGGGCCTGCGGTTCGTCCGCCGGCCGGCTGCCGTCCGGGCCGTCTTGCTCAGCGGCCGCACCGAATCCTGGTCCGGCCAGCCCGAGACGCTGGTAGTGCCACGAACCCGACCGGAGAGTCCAGCCGTGCGAGAAGATCACCGTCAACGGCGCGGTGACCGGGCCGACCTCCTCGACGTGCAGTGCGACGCCGTCCTCGGCGTCGACGGAGTAGGTGCGGTCAGCGGTGAGGGAGCCGTATCCCTGCACCTCGTCCGGGTCGGCGAGCAGTTCGGCGTGCGCGGCCTGGTAGCGCCGAACCGCCATTCGCTGGGCCGTGACGCCGCCGAGTGCCGCCGCGCCGATGACGCCGGTGGCGATGCCCGCGGCTCCGAGGATCTTGCCGACGGTGCTCATCGGAAATCACCCGACGAGGCCGGAACCTCAGAACCGACCGACTCTGAGCTGACCGACCCTGAGCTGACCGACCCTGCGCTGACCGACCCTGCGCTGATTGGCCCGGGCGAGCCGACGAACCTGCGCGGCACCCGTTGACCGATCCGCGTGACGATCTCGTAGCCGATCGTGCCGCAGGCATCGGCCCACTCGTTGGCGGTCGGTTCGCCCTGATCACCGGGTCCGAAGAGGATCACTTCGTCACCCGCCGCCACGTCGTCGTCACCGCAGTCGATGACGACCTGGTCCATCGCCACCCGGCCCGCGATTCTCCGGCGCCGACCACCGAGCCACACCTCACCCACGGAACTCGCCGAGCGCGGGATTCCGTCCGCGTAACCCAGCGGCACCAGCGCAAGGGTGGTCTCCGTGGACGTCCGGTACGTCAGCCCGTAGGACACCCCGTGGCCCGCCGGCACCCGTTTGGTCAACGCGACCGTGCCGCGCAGCGTCATCGCCGGACGCAGCGGAAGCCGACGTTCGCCTGCCACGGGATCGACGCCGTAAATACCGATACCGCAGCGCGCCATGTCGAAGTAGGTGGCCGGGTGGTCCAGGACTGCCGGGGTGTTGGCAAGGTGACGAACAGCGCCGGTGATGCCCGCCCGCTCGGCGCGGTCCACCGCATCGACGAACGCGGCCGTCTGCTCGGCGACCGAGGGATCCCCGGGGACATCGGCGCAGGCGAGGTGGCTCATCACCCCGGTGACCTTGACCGTTCCGGCTCGTTGCGCCGCTCCGGCCGCATCCAGCAGGGCACCGAGATCGGCCGGCCCGACGCCGTTCCGGCCGAGGCCCGTGTCGATCTTGATGTGCACGTTGGGTGGTCCTGCGGTGCGACCTCGGCCTGCCCGGAGGACAGCGTCCAGGTGCTGCAGGCTGGAGATCCCGAGTTGCACATCCGCGGCCAGCGCGGCGGCAATGTCCTCGCCGGCGGGCCAGAGCCAGGCCAGGACAGGCGCGTCGATCCCTGCCGCCCTGAGCTCGAGTGCTTCGGTCGGGGTGGCGACACCGAGGAAGGTCGCGCCACCGGCCAACGCCGCGAGCGCTGACGGAACCGCGCCGTGCCCGTAGCCGAACGCCTTGACGACGGCCATCAACCGCACGTCGGATCGCCGGCCGCGGAGCCGGGACAGCAGGAGCGCGGTGTTGGCGGCGATGGCATCGGTGTCGATGACGGCCTCGGCGCGGACGGCTCCGCCCGGGTCGTCCCCGCCGCCGGCCACCGCGCCCGAATTGGTCGCCGTCGCTCCAGCTGCCGAACCGGTCGCTGCCGCCGCCCCGGCGCCCGGTGCGGTCACCACTGGAATGCTCACTTGACGATCGAATCACGTTCGGCAGCGGGACGGCGGCCCACCGCGCTGAACTGCCGGTCGACCCTGCTCACTCGGGCGTCCCGATGTAACGGATCACAGCCGGACCGCAAAAGGGAGCGAACGGTTGACCCCAGGTTTACCGGGGCGTCAAATAGACGTGGTCAAATCGCTCCGGACGGGCAGACAGGGCTAACCCCGGGGGTCACTGCACATGGTCACCACAGAACCGCGCCCGCGTGCGACCGACGAAGGTCGCCACGGGCGGGAACAGCACTTCGACATCATCCATCGGCTTCGCGAGGACGGCCGGGCGGGCGAGCCCGCCGATACCGCCGACGAGAAAGTATCGGCGGCCCGGCAGTCCGCGGCACCGGCTGTCAACGAGGCACCCTCAACCAACGAGGCACCTTCCACGAACGCGGCACCTTCCACCGAGGAGGCACCTTCCGCGGATGTGGCACCCGACAACGCCGCGGGACCGACCGGGACCTCACCGCTCACCAAGGCCTACCGCGCGGAGGCCGGACAATACGACCACCGAACCAGGACCTTCCAGCACTTCCGTGAGCGGCTCGTCGACGAGCTCCCCGCCAAACCCGGCGACACCGTCCTTGACGTCGGGTGCGGAACCGGGCTCTGCCTGCCGTTGCTCCGCGAGAAGGTTGGGCCGACAGGGTCGATTGTCGGCATCGATGCGTCCACCGACATGCTGGCGCAGGCGATGCGCCGGGTCGCGGAGTGGGGCTGGACGAACGTCGAGCTGATCGCCGCACCGATCGCCGACGCGCAGATCAACGCGGTTGCCGATGCTGCGATGTTCTGCGCGGTGCACGACCTGATGCAGTCGCAGGCGGCCATGGCCAGGGTTTTCGCGCACCTACGCCCCGGTGCGGCCGTTGCCGCGATCGGCGGGAAATGGCCGGCGCCGTGGATGTGGCCGCTGCGGATGTGGGTGTCTGACCTGCACGCGCCGTTCATCAGCAGCTTCGACGGGTTCGACCGGCCCTGGCGGGTACTCGCGCAGTTCGTGCCGGACCTTCGCGTCCAGGAGTTGGCGTACGGGGCGGGCTATCTGGCCGTCGGGCACACTCCTGTTCGCTGAGGTTCGCCTCAGCGACCGGCCGGCCCGAGATGATCCCAGAGCACCTGGGCGCCGAACAACCCGCTGCGCTCGGCCCGCTCCCCCGCCCGCCCGTGCAGGAACGCGCCGGCGGCCGCCGCCAATAACGGGGGAAGACCGGATGCCAGCAATGATCCGATGACGCCGGACAGCACGTCACCGGATCCGGCCGTGGCCAGCCACGACGACCCTGACAGGTTGACGGCGGCCTGGCCGGCCGGATCGGCGATCAGCGTCCGGTGGCCCTTGAGCAGCACCGTCGCCCCACTGCCGGCGGCGGCGCGGCGGACTGCCGCAAGCCGGTCGTCGAGGTCGACGTCCGGGAATACCCTGGCGAACTCCCGGTCGTGCGGGGTCAGCACAGTGACCTGACCCGACCGGCGACGCTCGGCGAGCAACGACGGCAGGGCGGCGAGCACCGTCAGCCCGTCGGCATCGACGAGCACGGGCACGTCCTGCGACAGCACCCACCGCAACGTCGCGATGGACGAGCCCTCGGTGCCCATACCGGGCCCGACGACCCAGGCCTGCACCTGCCCGGCCTCCGCGGGGGTGGCGGCGGCGACCACCTCCGGCCAGTGCGACAGCACGGCCGTCGCCTGCGCACCGGCGTACCTGACCATGCCCGGTCGGGTCCGCACAGCCCCACCGACACACAGCACAGGGGCACCCGGGTAGCCCGGCGATCCTGCCGCGATCCCCACGAGCCCACCGGTGAACTTGTCCGCCGCCGGTCCAGGTCCGGGCAGCAGCGCGCGCAGCGTGCCGTCGGTCATCGCGATGAGATCGGCGGCGCGGCCGATCATCTCCATGCCGATCGGCACGCTCACCACGATGCCGGCCTGCTCGCCGGCGATCAGCAATCCGGGTTTGATGCCGCCGAAGGTGACCGTCACGTCGGCGAGGAAGGCCACCCCGCGAACCCGTCCGGTGTCCGGTTCGACACCGCTGGGGATGTCCACGGCCACCCGCAACGCGTCGGTGGCGTTGGCGTTGCCCACCAGTTCGGCTGCGTTCTCCCGCAGTGGCGGCTTGGCGGCGAGACCGACGACCCCGTCGATGATGACGTCCGCGCGCTGGATCGCCTGCGCTATGCCGGCGGCCGCTGCCGGGTCGTCGGCGGCGAGGACCCGCCCGCCGGCGCGGCGAAGCGCCTGCAGCCCTGCGGGGTGAGCCTTCGCCGGGTCCAGCAGCACCGCGGTGATCCGCATCCCGCGGCCGCGCAGGAACGCCCCGGCGTAGAGCGCGTCACCCCCGTTGTTGCCCGACCCGACCAGTAGCACGACGTACCTGCCGGGGTGCGGGGACGGCAGCCGTTCGGCGACCTCCAGGGCAATGGCATGCGACGCCCGGCGCATCAGCGTGCCGTCGCCGTGCGTCGCCAGCGCGGCGGCCTCGACGGCGCGGATCTGTTGGACGGTGTAGGCCTCGATCATGGGGTTCATCCTGGCCCGGTGCCGGTGGCGCCTGTGCGTGGGCTCTCGATCGCGCTCGTCACCAGCCGTAGTGGTCGAGCACTGCGACGATCCGCGGCAGCCGGACAGCACCGAAATGCCGTAGTCCGGTCAGCAGCTTGTGTAGCTGCAACGCCGGCTTGCGCTGCTGGTAGCCGGGTTCGAACGGCCATTCCCGCTGGTAGGCGTCGAACAGCTCGTCGGGCAGCCGGCCGGTTTCCATGAACGCCAGATCGAGTTCCCGGTCGGCGAAACACACGGCGGGATCGACCACCCACCGGCCGTCGACGACGTTGCCGAACCACAGGTCGCCGTGCGTGAGAGAGGCGGGCGGGTCCGTCGGCAGCATCTCCTTCAGCGGCCCGGCGCAGGCGGCGCGCAACCGCTCGGCGATCGGCGCCGGCACTTCGGGGTCGGCAAGGTGCGCGAGAATCCGCCTCTCGACGAAGAACGTCGGCCAGTCCTCGGACCAGTCGTTGCGCTGGTCGAAGCGACCCGCCGGGTTGTCCCGGTGCCAGCCGTACCGATCGGCGGTGGTCCGGTGCACCGTGGCCATTGCCCTCCCCAGACCCGCCCAGTCCGGTGACCCGCTGACGTATTCGAGCACCAGCACGTCGGCCGCGGTGCCGAGCACGGCAGGCGTCGGGGCGCCGGCAGCGGCTAGGGCCATGAGTCCCTCGGCTTCGACCTCGGCCGGGTAGGGACACCGCTTGACGACGACGACCCGGCCGTCGGCGAGCCGCTCCCGGGTGGTCGTGCAGATCAGGCCGCCCTTGAGCAGCACGGCCTCGACCGATTCCGGGAGACCGTCGGGCCAGGCACGGACGCCGGGCGTGTCGGATGCCACGGGTGGCTCGGATGCCCTGGGTTTTTCGGGCGTTCGGGGTGGCTCGGATGCCCCGGGTCTTTCGGGCGTTCGGGGTGGCTCGGATGCCCCGGGTCTTTCGGGCGTCCGGGGTGGATCACAGGCTCCGACCGGATCGGACGTTCTCCGCGCTTCCGGCGTTTCGGGTGCTGCCGGTGCATCAGCTGCCATGGGAACAGTGTCTGTGCACCCGGCTGCGACGTTCCCGGCGGGCGCCGACCCCGGCAGAAACGGCACTGTCGGGACCCGAACCTATGGTCAGCGCCATGACCAACTTCCATCACGCCATCGACTACGTCGAGCTTCCGGTCTCCGATCTGTCGACCGCCAAGGCGTTCTACGAACAGGCCTTCGGCTGGCAGTTCAACGACTATGGGCCGGCCTACGCGGGCATCAGGGCACCCTCTGGTGACGGCGAGGTCGGCGGCCTGAACGGCACCGCCGCACCGGAGCAGCACACGCCGCTGGTTCTGCTCTACTCCGACGATCTCGACGCGACGCTGGATGCCGTCCGAGCGGCCGGCGGGACGGTGGTCACCGATCCGTACGAGTTCCCGGGCGGCCGACGGTTCCATTTCACCGACCCGAGCGGCACCCAACTCGGGGTCTGGTCGAGCACGTGAGCCGTCCGTCGAGGGGACGCGCCGGCGCCGGGTACCCCTCGGATCAGCCCAACGCGATGACGACGGCCGCGGCGATACCGGCGTCATGAGAAATCGAGATCCGCCAGTCCGTCACACCCATCGCGGCGGCCGCGGCGGCGACGGTGGCGCTGACCTCGAGCCGCGGTTTTCCGGAGTCCTCCGAGACGACCTGGCAGTCGTGCCAGTCCATCCCGGTCGGCACGCCGAGCGCCTTGGCGGCGGCCTCCTTGACCGCGAACCGGGCGGCGAGTGAGGCAGGTCCGCGTGGGAGTCCCGACGCGGTGACCTGCTCGCGCGCGGTGAACAGCCGTCGGGCGAGGCCGGGTGTCCGGCTCATCGAGGCGGCGAACCTGTCGACCGCGACGACATCGATCCCGACGGCGAGAACCCTTGCACCGCCGGGCACCTCGGGCAGCACGGGGCGGCTACTCGACCGTCACGGACTTGGCGAGGTTCCGGGGCTTGTCGATGTCGTACCCACGGGACCGGGCGATCTCGGCGGCCAGGATCTGCAGCGGGATCGTGCTGACCAGCGGCTGGTACAGCTTCGGCACCCGCGGCAACTCGAGGAGGAAGTCCGCGAACGGCGCAACCGTGTCGTCGCCCTCCTCGGCGATGACGATGGTGCGGGCTCCGCGGGCCTGGATCTCCCGGATGTTGGACAGCAGCTTGGAGTGCAGCAGCGGGTCGGACACCGGGGACGGGGTGACGACGACGACCGGCAGGCCCTCCTCGATCAGCGCGATCGGGCCGTGCTTGAGCTCACCGGCGGCGAAGCCCTCGGCGTGCATGTAGGCGAGTTCCTTGAGCTTGAGCGCGCCCTCGAGCGCCACCGGGTAGCCGACGTGCCGGCCGAGGAACAGCACCGCCTTCGACTGCGCGATGTCCTGCGCGAGCTTGCGGACCGGGTCCATCAGGGTGAGCGTCTTGGCGACCGCGTCCGGCATCTCGGAGAGCAGCTCGAACTCGCGGGCGATCTCGTCCCGGTACTTGGTGCCGCGGGCCTGCGCCAGCGCCAGCCCGACCAGGTAGTTCGCCGTCACCTGCGCCAGGAAGGTCTTGGTGGCCGCGACGCCGACCTCGGGGCCGGCGTGCGTGTAGAGCACCGCGTCGGACTCGCGCGGGATCTGCGAGCCGTTGGTGTTGCAGACCGCGAGCACCCTGGCCCTCTGCCGGCGGGCATGCCGCACCGCCTCCAGGGTGTCGGCCGTCTCGCCGGACTGGGTGACGGCGACGACCAGCGTGTCCCGGTCGAGCACCGGGTCGCGGTAACGGAACTCGCTGGCGACCTCGACCTCGACCGGCAGCCGGGTCCAGTGCTCGATCGCGTACTTGGCGATCAGCCCGGAGTGGTAGGCGGTGCCACAGGCGACGACGAAGACCTTGTCGATGGTGCGCAGGTCGTCATCGGACAGCCGCAGCTCGTCCAGCACGATGCCCGAGCCGTCGAAGTGGCCGAGCAGGGTGTCGGCGATCGCCTGCGGCTGCTCGGCGATCTCCTTGTCCATGAAGGTCGCGTAGCCGCCCTTCTCGGCGGCGGCGAGGTCCCAGTCGACGTGGAAGATGCGGTAGTCGGCGACCGCCTCCGGGCCGCCCGAGAAGGAGGTGACCTCGTAGCTGTCCGGGGTGATGACGACGAGCTGGTCCTGGCCGAGCTCGACGGCCTGCCGGGTGTGCGCGATGAACGCGGCGACGTCGCTGGCCACGAACATCTCGCCCTCGCCGACGCCGATCACCAGCGGCGAGTTCCGGCGGGCGGCGACCAGCATGCCCGGGGCGTCGGCGTGCATCGCGACCAGGGTGAACGCGCCGTCCAGACCGCGGCAGACGGCGCGCCATGCTGGCCGGCAGATCGCCGGCGGTCGGGCCGCCGGCGAAGGCTCGCGCCGAGCAGGTGCGCGACGACCTCGGTGTCGGTGTCGCTGCGCATCTCGATGCCCTGCGCCTCGAGCTCGCGTCCGCAGCGGGACGAAGTTCTCGATGATGCCGTTGTGGATGACGGCCACCTTGCCGCTGACGTCGGTGTGCGGGTGCGCGTTGCGGTCGGTCGGGCGCGCCGTGGGTGGCCCAACGGGTGTGGCCCATCCCGGTCGTCCCGTTCAGGGCGACCTCGCCGGAGTCGATGTAGTGCTCGAGGTTGGCCAGCACGCCGGCCTTCTTCGCGGTGTGCAGCCCGCCTTCACCGTCCAGGACGGCGACGCCGGCGGAGTCGTACCCGCGGTACTCCAGCCGGCGCAGTCCCTCGAGGACGAGCGGGAGCGCCTGACGGGGACCGGTGTATCCGACGATGCCACACATGCTCTGAAGGCTAATGGGTGCAATGCGGGACTTCGGCATCCGCAACTCATCCGGGTGGCGGGCGGCGGGTCGGCGGTGATGACGCTCACTGCGGGTGGCGGGAAACGCATCGTCAGGGCTGCAGCGGGGCGTTTCCGCGGAGATTGCGCTGCGCCTGCAAACGCCGGTCGGGACGGACCGCGTCAGCCGGGGATGGGTCAGGCCGGACCCGTGAGGCGCGTCCGGTGGGCCGGCCTGCGTCAGGCCGGGCTCGATCGAGCCGGCCCTCAGGCCTCGACCGCCCGGCCACCCCTGGACATTGCGGCCTCCGGCGGCACCACCCCCGCCGGCGGGTTGGGCTCCGGGGTGGCATAGCCGGTCCGGTCCTCCGGCGCCGACGCCGCGACGGCCCTGATGTCCGCCCAGGCCCGCAGCTGCGCGATCTGCTCGGCCTGGGTCACCGACAGCGGCACGGTGTTGTCGATCTCGTGCAGCAGGTCCTCCCGGGTCAGAGTCCGGCGCTCGTTGAAAGCGTTGAAGCATGCGGCGATGACGACCTGCTCGATCTCCGCGCCGGAGAAACCCTCGGTCTGGGCGACGAGGGCGCCGATCAGCTCGTCGGTCACGGCAGGTCCCCCAGCGCGGGACCGGCCTTGAGCCTGGCCTTCAGGTGCAGCCGGAAGATCACCGTCCGCTCGGTGTCCGTCGGCAGGTCGATGAAGAAGATCTCGTCGAACCGGCCCTTGCGCATCATCTCCGGCGGCAGCAGCGAGATCGTGTTGGCGGTGGCGATCACGAACACCGGCTGACGTCTTCTCCTGCATCCAGCTCAGGAACGTCCCGAAGACCCTGGCCGACGTGCCGCTGTCGCCGCCACCGGAAGCCCCTGAGGCGAACCCCTTCTCGATCTCGTCGATCCACATGACGCACGGTGCAATGGCTTCCGCCGTCCGCAGCGCGGTCCGCATGTTCTGCTCGCTGGCGCCGACCAGACCACCGAAGACCCGGCCGATGTCCAGCCGGACCAGCGGCAGCGACCAGGCCGAGGCCATCGCCTTGGCGGTCATCGACTTTCCGCACCCGGCACACCGGTGACCAGCACGCCCTTGGGTGCGGGCAGCCCGTAGGCCGCGGCCTCGTCCAGCCACGACCCGTTCCGCTTCCGGAGCCAGGTCTTCAGGTTCTCCAGACCGCCGATGTCGTCGAGGCTGACGGTGGATCTGACGACCTCCAGCACCCCCGACTTCTGGACGATCTGCCGCTTCTCCTCCTGGACCAGGGCGATGTCGTCGTCGGTCAGCCTGCCGTCGTCCACCATCGACCTGGCGAACGCGTTCTCGGCCTCGAACGCGGTGAGCCCGAGCGCGGCCTTCGCGAGCCGCTCGGCGCCGTCCGGCCCGAGCTCGACCTTAGCGCCCCCGCCGCGGAGTTGCGCGCGATCATCCCGTCGAGCGTCGCGCGGATCTGCGGTTCGGTGGGCAGCGGGAAGTCGACAAGGGTGACAAGGGACTCCAGATCCGGCGGGATCTGCGGTGTCGGCGAGATGAGGATGAGCGTGCGCGGCACCCGCCCGTCCTTGTAGAACCGGACCGTGTCCTTGAGCGCCCTGACCAGCTGGGTGTCGGCGGGCGTGGAGTTCGACCCCATCCACGGATGAAGATCCAGCAGCACTACGACGCTCGGCATCGTGAGCGCGGCCGCCGCGGTGAGCGCGGCGTGCGGGGTGCGGGTGTCCGGGTTACCGGGCTGGCCGAGGGCCGCGAAGCCGTTCGCCGTCGACCAGGTGTAGACCTGCCGCGCCGGCGTCACCTGCGTGCGATTGCCCACGACGGCCGCGATCTCGGCGAGCGCCCTGGACTCCTCGGCGGTCTGGATGGACAGCAGCGGGAAGCGGGCGCGAATCAGCCGGCGGAGATTGGTCGCGAAGTCCTCTGCCACGGGCGTGCTCCTTCTGTCTGGCTCTGTCGCTGCGCTGGTTGCTGTGAATGGGCCGCTGTGGCTGTCGCCGCTGATCGTGGGTGCGTGCGGTTGCCGGTGGCCGGCGACCCCGCCACGGCCACCGGTTACTGTACGAGAGCGATTCAGCCGATCGCGGTGGCAGTGAGCGGAGGACCGATGGCCAAGAAGCTGGCCCCCAGCATCAAGCGCCCGACGCTGGAGTACTTCGCCTACCGCGGCCCGCACCGGGTCGCGGTCGGCGACCTCGCACCGGCGGGCATGCCGGGGCTGGTGTTCACGCCCACCTCGGGCCGACGGCTGCCGGTCGTCGCGGTCGGTCACGGATGGCTGCAGTCAGCCGAGCGGTACGCCGACACGATGCGGTACCTGGCGTCCTGGGGCATCATCGTCGTCGCGCCGAACACGCACCGCAGCCTGTTCTCGTCACAGCAGGGCCTCGCCCTCGATCTGTCCCGGGCGCTTCGCCTGGTCGCTCAGGGAAACCTCGGCGAGGGCCGGGTCCGCGGTGACCTCCGCCGGATGGGCGTCCTCGGGCATTCGATCGGCGGCGGCGCGGCCATCCTGGCGGCGTCGAAGGACGACCAGATCCGTGCTGTCGTGACCGTGACCGCGGCCGAAACCCGCCCGTCCGCGATCGAGGCGGCCGGCAAGGTCGAGGTGCCGAGCCTGCACCTGATCGGTTCGAAGGACGACATGGCCGAGTCGGACGGCGCCCGGATCGCGCGGTCCTGCACCGGGCCGGCCCAGCTGCGGATGGTCAAGGGCTCCGGTCATCTGGGGTTGGCCGAGGGGAAGTCGTTCGTCAACGGGATCATCGGCGCGGACTCGGACAAGAAAGTGCAGCAGGTGACGCGAATGCTCGCCTCGGCGTTCTTCATCCGGTACCTGACCGACGCCGAGCAGCTCGCCGACGAACTGGAGGACAAGGTCAAGGGGACCACGCTGGAGGACCTGGAAGATCCCGACCTGCACTCATCGGTGTCCGCGGGCGACCTCGCCGCCACCGCGATGATCTGAGCCTGGTCCGCCCTTCCCAAGTTCCGTGGCGTTGTCGCGCACTCGCGGCTCGATAACGCTCGACAAGTCTGCGCAACTAAGGGGTTTCGAGTTCGGACGTGGCCCGGTTGTCCCCATCCCTGCGGTCCGTGCACCTTTCGGTTCCGAGCCGGTTCGGTCCAGGGACGCGGCGGCACGCTGGCCCGATGCTTGCCCCCGCGCCGAGCCGGCACATCAGTGCGCTGCCACCGGCTCTGCTATCGATCGCCGCGGGTCAGCATTCAGCGGTCACTGGGCGGCAGGTACGGGCGGTGCTGGGTGAGCGGAGCCTCCGTCATGCTGTTTGGCTCGGCTTGCTCGTGCCGTTGTGGAGGGGCACCTACGCCGTGCGCGAGAAGGGCGTCACTGTGGGCTCAGTACCGACGCTGACCCGGCTCGCGGCCGCGGAGCTCACCGTTCGGCGCCCCATCACCGCATGCCTGCAGACCACCGCCGAGCTGTACGGATTCGCGGTCGATGACGATCCGAGCACCCACACCCTTGGCGACAGAAGCACGACACTGACGGGCCTGGAGGTTCATCGGACCCCGCCGGTGGGGCCCCTACAGGTCTTCCGCGGCTTTCGGATCGTCGACCCGGCGGAGACGGCCGTGCGGTTGGCGGCCGCTGCGGCGAATGCTCCGAGGTCGCTCGCAGTGCTCGATGCGGCGATCCGATCGCGTTTCACGACGGTCGAGGCATTGATCGCGATGGCGGCCGCGCTGCACGTGGACGGCGTCAGCACCGCCCGGAGCCTGATCACCATCGCCGATGGCCGGGCTGAATCTCCACCGGAGTCCTGGCTGCGGTGGGTCTGCCATGACGCGGGCTTACCACCCCCGGAACCCAGTTCTGGGTGCGGTGCACGCACGGTGCGTCATACAGGCTGGATCTGGCCTGGCCGCTGCTCAAACTCGGGCTCGAGTACGACGGTGTTCAGTTCCATACCGGAGCCGCACTGACCCGGGACCGCGCGAACCAACGCCCTGACCGCCGAAGGCTGGACGATCCTGAACGTCACCGCTCCGATGCTGTGGTCCGGCCGCGAACGGCTCATCGCGCAGATCGCCACCGAGATCGACCGGCGTTCGGCAGCGGCGGCATGACTCGCCCCAGCTGCATCGAGGCGTGGTTCCATGAAGTTGGGTCGGGTCATGGAGCGCTTTCGCCTTCACAACGCGTGACAAGTCCGCCCAACTCGACCCGCCCCTGTCCGGAGCGCCGCGAACGCCGGTCAGACGGTTGCGACGACCTTCGCGACCCGCTCGGCGATGTCCTGCGCGTCCGCGGCGGTGCCGGCCTCCACCATCACCCGGACCAGCGGCTCGGTGCCGGAGGGGCGCAGCAGTACCCGGCCGGAATCGCCGAGCTCGGCCTCCGCCCGATCCACGGCAGCGAGCACGTCGGGCGACGAGGCAACAGCGGCCTTGTCGCCGACCCGAACGTTGATCAGCACCTGCGGGAAGCGGGTGACGGCCTTGGCGAGGTCCGCCAACGGCCGTCCGGACTCGGCCACGGCGGCCATCAGGTGCAGCGCGGACAGCAGCCCGTCACCCGTGGTCGCATGGTCGGAGAGAATCAGATGCCCGGACTGCTCGCCGCCCAGCGTGTATCCGCCGGCCCGCATGTCCTCGAGCACGTACCGGTCGCCGACGGCAGTGGTACGGACCTTGATCCCAGCCTTCGCCATCGCCTGGTGGAAGCCGATGTTGGCCATCACGGTCGCAACGACGGTGTCGTCGACGAGGCGGCCGCGTTCCTTGAGTGACATCGCCAGCAGCGCGAGGATCACGTCGCCGTCCACGTCCGAGCCGTCGGCCGCGACGGCCAGACACCGGTCCGCGTCGCCGTCGTGCGCGATACCGAGATCCGCGCCCTCGGACACCACGGCCTCACGCAGACCGGCCAGGTACGTGGAACCGACACCCGCATTGATGTTGAGGCCGTCGGGGCTGCCACCGATGACGACCACCTCGGCACCGGCCCGCCGGTACACCTCGGGGGCCAGGTCGGACGCGGCGCCGTGCGCGCAGTCGACGACCACCCGCAGGCCGTTCAGCGGGTTCGGGGTGGCAACCAGCAGATGGTCCAGGTAGCGGCGGTCGGCGTCGATGGCCGGTTTGATCCGGCCGACACCGTCGCCGGTCGGCAACGGACCAGGGGCATCCATCCGCCGCTCGATCTCGTCCTCGACGGCGTCGTCAAGCTTGACGCCGCCGGCGGCGAAGATCTTGATCCCGTTGTCCGGCATCGCGTTGTGCGACGCGGAAATGACGATGCCCATGTCGGCCGACAGGTCAGCGGTCAGGTAAGCAACGGCCGGCGTCGGCAGCACACCGAGCAGGATGACGTCGACCCCGGCAGAAGCCAGTCCAGCGGCGACCGCGGCCTCGAGCATCTCGCCACTGGCGCGGGGATCGCGGCCGACAACGGCGAGCGGTCGCGTCGGACTGGGCGGTAGAACAGCCTCGCCGCGGGCACCGAACGGGCGCCGGGCGGGGACGACAGGAACCCGACGCTCGCCGAGCACCTGAGCGGCCGCTGTGGCCAGCTGCAGGGCGAGCGCCGGGGTGAGGTCTGCGTTGGCAAGCCCTCGTACTCCGTCTGTGCCGAAAAGCCGTCCCCCCACGGCGATCAGCGCTTCGAGTACTGGGGCGCCTTGCGAGCCTTCTTCAGGCCGTACTTCTTGCGCTCGGTGGCGCGCGCATCGCGGGTCAGGAACCCGGCCTTCTTGAGCGGCGGACGATCGGTCTCGTCCAGCTCGATCAGCGCGCGAGCGATGGCCAACCGAAGAGCGCCGGCCTGGCCGGTCACCCCGCCGCCGTGCAGCCGGGCGATGACGTCGTAGATCTCGCCCTTCTCCAGGATCATCAGCGGCTCTTTGATGAGCTGCTGGTGCACCTTGTTGGGGAAGTAGCTGTCCAGCGTGCGACCGTTCAGCGTGAAGGTCCCGTTGCCCGGCATCAGGCGAATGCGGACGACAGCTTCCTTGCGGCGGCCGACGGTCTGCACCGGGCGGTCGACCGCCACCGGCAGGACAACGGCCGGGACGACCTCGGGAACCTCGTCGATGACGATCTCGTCACCTGCGGCGGGCTCGATCACGTCTGTCTCGACGACATCGACCTCGGGGGCCGACTCGCTATCGGACGGGAGCGCGAAGTCTTCCTCGACAACGGCTTCCTCGACAACGGCTTCGGGATTCTGGCTCACGGACTGACTCATCTCGCTGTTCTGTGTGCGGTGGTGTGCTGGGCGGCGCGGCCGGTGGCCAGCGTCACGGGACGAAGCGTTACTGGGCGACCTGGGTGATCTCGAACGGCTGCGGCTGCTGCGCCAGGTGCGGGTGCTCCGCGCCCGCGTAGACCTTGAGCTTTCGGGCCATCGAACGGCCGAGCGAGTTGTGCGGCAGCATCCCGATGACGGCCTTCTCGACCAGGCGCTCCGGCCGGGTGTCCAGCAGATCGCCGACGGTCTGCTTGCGCAGGCCGCCCGGGTAGCCGGAATGGCTGTAGAGGAACTTGCCATCCCGCTTGTTGCCGGTCACCGCCACCTTGCCGGCGTTGATGATCACGACGAAATCGCCGGTGTCGACATGCGGCGCGTAGATCGCCTTGTGCTTGCCACGCAGCAGCTGCGCAGCCTGGCTCGCGAGCCGGCCGAGCACGACGTCGGTCGCGTCGATCACGTGCCAGGCGTGGGTCACATCGCCGGGCTTGGGGCTGTACGTGCGCACGGATATGCCTCTTCGTTCTTCTCTGGTGGGTCGTCCAGGGTGTCCTGCCGGGGGCGGGTGCCCCCCACGTGGTGCGCGGCACCACATGGCCAGAGCCCGGCGACATCGAGTCACAGGGTCCTGAAACACTGCACAATGCGGACCGACGCACACGCGCCAGATCCGCCGCACGCAGTCGAGCGGCACACCGACTAGCCAGAGTACCGCGCGGCCGTCGGCAAGGTCAAAACCACCCGTTGACGGCCGGTCACTGGATGCCACCGATAGATCCCACCGCTCCGTCACCGGCGCGGTGGGCCAGGTCTGCAGGATCAGCGCTCCGCGGGACGCCGTCCCGATCGAGGAGATTGTCGGCGACGGCCTGCTGATCGACGGCGACCCGATCGAGCGGAACGTCCTCGACGGCAACCTGATCGACTACAACCCGATCGGGTGGGATCTGATCCACTGCGACCTCATCGGCTTGACGATGATGGGACGCAACGCGATCCGCCGCCGACGACAGACCCGGACCTTCGTGATCCACGCCCTGATGAGCCCGATCAACGCCCCGATCAACGCCCCGATCAACGCCCCGATCAACGACGCCCTGACCAACCTCGTCCGTCTCTGCCCGACCTTCGGTGGAATCCGGGTCCAGACCTGCGAGCCACTCGGTCGCATCCCGGACGGCGGCAAGGGTTGAGGCACCCAGCACCTCGGTCGCCCGGAAGACGGTGATCTTGCCCTGCACGTCATCCCGCTGACTGCGCTCGAAGCGATCAACCATCTTCGCTTGGACCCCGGACAGGTAGAGCCGACCGCCGCTCGCCTCCAGCAATTCCGCGTAGTGGGCGACCACACCGAAGAACGTCGACCCCAGCGACGTCCTGCCACGGAGCCGGAGGATCACCACGGGCCGCCTGGTCGGCCTTGGATCGGGCAGCCGAGCACCCAGCGTGCGCGCTCCTGCGTAGAGCAGGCTGCCGTAGACGTCCAGCACCACAGGCTCGGCATCGGGCAGCAGGACCGGCATCGGCCGCTCGACGAACTTCCCGTCCGCCCGCCGGATGATCCGGACGATCCGCAGGTCCATCTGTTCCTTGTTCAGCTGCAGCAGCAGGGAGACGACAACCCCGACCCCGACCGCCGCCGCCACCGGAAGCGCCAGCGTCGAGATGAACGTCACGCCCAGCGCTATCTGCCCGGTGTGACTTGTCCGCCAGACCACGGCAAGATCCCTCGGCCGCACCGACATCACCGCGGCGAAGATCAGCACGGCGGCCAGGGTAGGCATCGGCACCAGGCCGACGAGCTTCGAGAAGGCCACCAGGATGATCAACATCCACACCCCGCCGAAGACCGCCGCCCATCGGCTCCGCGCCCCCGCCGCGAGATTGAGGGCCGTACTGCTGACCGATCCGCCGACGGGTGTGCCGTGGAAGAACCCGGCAGCCATGTTCGCCACACCCTGGCCGATGAAGTCCCGGTTGGTACTCGAGGGCGCTCCTCCGGGGTTCGGCGCGGCCTCGGCGACTCCGGCGCCCTGGACGAGGGCAATGGCGGCGATCGCCAGCGCTCCGCTGATCACCCCGAACGTCAGATCCGCGAAGTGCGGCAGGACGATCGGCGGGAACCCACTGGGGATCGCCCCGACGTCGGCCACCGTCGCCACCTCGTCGAGATTCATCACGGCGACGGCGATGGTGGGCAGCACCACCGCGATCAGCGACGCGAACAACCCCAGTCGGGTGCGGCTGAGCAGGAACATCACGGCCAGTGCGATCCCGCCGACGATGGCAGAGGGCGTTACGATCCCGCCGGGATGGGTGAGGACGTAGAGCGCCTTCTGCGCGGCCACCCCGCCTTCTGTCGGGGATCCCACCAGGCCGGCGAGCTGACCAAGGACGATGTTGACGGCCACGCCGGTGAGGAAACCGAGCATGACCGACCGGGAGACGAACCGGATGTAGCGGCCTAGGTGCAGCACCCCGGCAGCGATCATCACGATGCCGGTCAGGATCGTCAGGGTGATGAGCGCCCGGTCGCGGCCCTCGGCCGGGATGTCAGCCAGGGCGGATCCCGCCGCCAGCGAGGCAGCGGTGGTGGTGGTGACGACCATCAGCTTCGTGCTTGTGGTCAGGCCGCCGCCGACCTTGCCGGAGAACGAGGCATAAAGGCCGTAGGCGGGGTTGACGCCCACCAGCAGGGCCGTCGCCATCCCGTCCGGAACCGAGCTGATCGCCCCCGGTACGCCGGCCAGGATGTCCGCCTTGAGGTCCTTGCGCCGCGGCCGGACTCCGACAAGCCAGCCCCCTGCCGCCGACGCCGTCCGAGCGGCCCAGCCGCTCACGGCCGCCCGATCCCGCTGTCCGTCACGGGAACAATCTAGGGCGTTTCGTCCCGTCTTCGGCAGATCCGCAGAGAAAAGGGTCCTACCCGTAGAGGGTGAATGTCCTAGCGAGGGAAGTCTTCGGGCATGAACCGGGTCGCCCTGGTGATCGCGGAGCGCGTCGTCAGCTCCACGTCTGACGGGTAGTCGACCGCCATCAACGTCAGGCCGTGCGCCGGCGCCACGTGGATCTCGGAGGTGCGCTCACCCGCCGCCAGCAGTTCAGCGGGCCGGTCCGTCGGTGCCCGCATCTCCCCGACGGTGATCAACGAACCGACCAGCGCCCTGACCATGGAGTGGCAGAACGCGTCGGCGACGACGTCGATGCGCACCTCGTCGCCGGCCCGTTCGACGGTCAGCGACTGAAGTTCGCGGATGGTCGTCGCACCGTCCCGGGGCCGACAGAACGCCGCGAAGTCGCGCAGCCCGATCAGTGCGGCGGCGGCGAGGTTCATCGCTTCGACGTCGAGGGCTCGGCGCCGAGCGAGCACGTACCGGCGGTCCGCGGGTTCGACGCCCCAGTCCGCGGTGCCGATCCGGTACCGGTAATGACGGCGCAACGCCGCGAACCGGGCGTCGAAGCCTTGCGGCGCAACGGTTGTCGCCCTGACCCTGAGATCGGGCGGCAGCAGTCCGGCGAGCCGCCGGAGCAGCCCGAGCCGGCCCGGTGCGGTGTCGTCAGGGGAAGGGCCGGTGCCCCCGTGGGACGTCCTCGCAGGGTCGTGGGACGTTCGTCGTCGCACCCTGCGGTGGCGCGAAGTCTTGGGGCGCGGGGTCGGGCCTCGCGAGGTGGCGGGGCGCGAGGGCAAGCAGGGCCGCCCGATCGACGTCGATGTGCGCCACCTGACCGACCGCGTGCACCCCGGCGTCGGTCCGTCCCGCCACCACCAGCGGCGGCGGATCCCGCAGCAGCACCGTCAGGGCGGCCAGCAGCTCCCCGGCGACCGTCCGGCGACCCGGCTGCACTGCCCAGCCGGAGAAGTCCGTGCCGTCATAGGAGATGTCCAGCCGCAACCGGACCTGTTCCGTCATCAGCACCCCCCTCCAGCAATCGAGATGGCGAAATCCGACCTTCGACGGCTCCGGGAACGACGGAAATCGCCATCTCGATCCCCGTCACACACGGCCCGGAGACCAGAACGGGGGCGGACCGACGCCTGGCGTCGATCCGCCCCCGTCCGCTGGGCTGGATGCGTCCTACTTCGCGGTATCCGCGCCTTCGGCCGGATCCTCGGTCGCGGCCTCGACGGCCTGGGCCGATCCGCTCTCGGTGTCGGCGCTGGTCTCCGCGGCAGTCACACCGCTGTCGACCGTGCCCTCGACGACGGTCGTGTCCGCACCCTCGGCCGGAGCCTCGGTGGCAGCGTCGACGGCCTGGGCCGAACCGCTCTCGCGATCCGCGCTGTCCTCGGCACCGGTGGCGCTCTCCGCAGCAGCGGTGGCAGCACCGGACGACGCGGCAACGCGGGCGCTGCGATCACCACTGCGGGTGGACGCGGCCCGGCGGGCGACACGCGACGCCGAAGAGGAAACGGTCTCCTCGTCGACCAGCTCGATGATCGCCATCGGGGCGTTGTCGCCCTTGCGGGGCGCGGTCTTGGTGATCCGGGTGTAGCCACCGTCCCGGGTCGCGAACGACGGCCCGATCTCGGCGAACAGCTTGTGCACCACGTCCTTGTCGCGGATGGCCTTGAGCACCTCGCGACGGCGATGCAGGGTGCCCTTCTTGGCCGTGGTGATCAGCTTCTCGGCGTACGGCCGCAGGCGCTTGGCCTTGGTCTCGGTGGTGGTGATCTTGCCGTGCTCGAACAGCGACTGGGCAAGGTTGGCGAGGATCAGCCGCTCGTGGGCCGGCCCTCCGCCGAGACGGGGACCCTTGGCAGGCGTAGGCATCAGATGTTCCTTCGATCGTTGTCCGTGGTGGTGGTCCCACCGCGGGTGAGGCGGCGGCCCGGGAGCGAACTCCCGGGCGCCGACGGTTTCCTATCCGTGTTCAGCAACGCTGCTGCGCAACATCGATGCGCGAGGCCGCAACCCGACAGGTTGACGGACACGCTGCGCGAAATGGCTTGGCGAGTCGTTGCCGCCCACCCGAAGCCCGGGTGGACCCGTGCCCCGCCGCACTCCAACTGGCGAAGGCCAGTCCCAACGACGAAGTCGGTGGGGCGGAGCGAAGCGAAGCAACTGCACTTATTCAGTTTGTCGAGCCCGGCGAAGCCGGTCCATCACCTACTGGCGGGGCCAGTCCCAACGACGAAGTCGGTGGGGCGGAGCGAAGCGAAGCAACTGCACTTATTGAGTTTGTCGAGCCCGGCGAAGCCGGTCCATCACCTACTGGCGGAGCCAGCGTCTAGATTTGCTCGGTCTCCGCGTAGTCGGTGTCATCGACGACGGCCTCGACGGGCGCGGCCGCGGGTAGTCCGTAGCCGGTGTCGTCGGTGTCGTCGTTCCAGTCGTTGTCGCTGTAGGCCAGCGCAGCGGCGGCGGGATCGAACCCGGCCGGCGAATCCTTCAGGGACAGGCCCATGCCGGCGAGCTTGATCTTGACCTCGTCGATCGACTTCTGCCCGAAGTTGCGGATGTCCAGCAGGTCGGCCTCGGTGCGGGAGACCAGCTCGCCGACCGTGTGGATGCCCTCGCGCTTGAGGCAGTTGTAGGAGCGGACGGTCAGGTCCATCTCCTCGATCGGCAGCGCGAACGCGGCGATGTGATCGGCCTCGGCGGGCGACGGCCCGATCTCGATGCCCTCGGCGTCGATGTTCAGCTCGCGGGCCAGGCCGAACAGCTCGACCAGGGTGGTGCCGGCCGAGGCCAGCGCGTCCCGCGGGGTGATCGACGGCTTGGTCTCGACATCGAGGACCAGCCGGTCGAAGTCGGTCCGCTGCTCGACACGGGTGGCCTCGACGCGGTAGGTGACCTTGAGCACCGGCGAGTAGATCGAGTCGACCGGGATGCGGCCGATCTCGGCGCCGACGACCTTGTTGGGCGAGGCCGGCACGTAGCCGCGGCCACGCTCGACGACGAGCTCGATCTCGAGCTTGCCCTTCTTGGTCAGGGTGGCCAGCTTCAGATCCGGGTTGTGCACGGTGACACCGGCGGGCGGCGCGATGTCGGCGGCGGTGACGTCACCGGGGCCCTGCTTGCGCAGGTACATGGTGACGGGCTCGTCGTCCTCGGAGGAGACGACCAGCTCCTTGAGGTTCAGGATCAGCTCGGTGACGTCCTCCTTGACGCCGGGGACGGTGGTGAACTCGTGCAGCACGCCGTCGATCGCGGATGCTGGTGACGCTCGCGCCGGGGATGGAGGAGAGCAGGGTGCGCCGCAGCGAGTTGCCCAGGGTGTAGCCGAATCCGGGCTCGAGCGGCTCGATGACGAACCGCGAACGGTTCTCGGAGACAACTTCTTCGGTCAGTGCGGGGCGCTGGGAAATCAGCACAGTGGTGTTTCCTTTCGCAGGTGACGACCGCTATATGACGTCACTTCGGTGGTGGTGCAACGGCCGGTCCAACGGCCGCGTTCCCGCGTCGGCGCGGACCGACCTCGATGACGAAGCCAACCCGCGCCGCGCGGGAGCGATCACAACCTCACTGGCAAAGCCAGTCCCACCGACGAAGTCGGTGGGGCGAAGCGAAGCGGAGCCAGCGCATCATGGGTTTCGAGCCCGGCGAAGCCGGTCCCTACCTACTGGCGGAGCCAGCGAGCGGCGGATTACTTGGAGTAGAACTCCACGATCAGCTGCTCGGTGACCTGCGAATCGATCTGCGCACGCACCGGCAGCGAGTGGATCAGGATCGTCAGCGATTCCGGGACGACCTTCAGCCAGGCCGGGGATCGGCCGATCACCGAAGGTCGCCCGAGCCAGCTCGAACGGGAACGACTCCGTCGACTGCTTGCGGACGGTGATGATGTCGTACTGCTCGACGCGGTAGGACGGGACGTCCACCCGCTGGCCGTTGACCAGGAAATGTCCGTGGGTGACGAGCTGGCGCGACGCCCGCCGGGTGCGGGCCAGGCCCGCGCGGTAGACGACGTTGTCCAGCCGGGACTCGAGGATCTGCAGCAGCGTCTCGCCGGTCTTGCCGGGACGGGATGCGGCCTCCGCGTAGTAGCGGCGGAACTGCTTCTCCATCACGCCGTAGGTGAAGCGGGCCTTCTGCTTCTCCTGCAGCTGGGTCAGGTATTCCTTCTCCTTCGTCCGCGCGCGGCCGTGCTGGCCGGGCGGGAAGGGACGGCGCTCGAAGGCCTGGTCGCCACCGACGAGGTCGGTCTTCAGGCGACGGGACTTCTTGGTCATGGGACCGGTATAGCGAGCCATTACTGTGAGTTCCTCTCCCGCTCAGACCCGGCGCCGCTTGGGCGGCCGGGTTCCGTTGTGGGCCTGCGGGGTGACATCGGAGATCGCGCCGACCTCGAGGCCGGCGGCCTGCAGTGAACGGATCGCGGTTTCCCGACCCGAACCCGGTCCCTTGACGAACACGTCGACCTTGCGCATGCCGTGCTCGATGGCCTGGCGTGCAGCGTTCTCGGCCGCCATCTGAGCGGCGAACGGGGTCGACTTCCGGGAACCCTTGAAACCGACGTGGCCGGCGGACGCCCAGGAGATCACCGCACCGGTGGGGTCGGTGATGGAGACGATGGTGTTGTTGAAGGTGCTCTTGATGTGAGCGTGGCCGTGGGAGACGTTCTTCTTCTCCTTGCGGCGGACCTTCTTGACGGCTGCTGAACCCGTACGGGCCTTGGGGGGCATCGTTTACCTGGCCTTCTTCTTGCCGGCGATCGTCTTCTTCGGTCCCTTGCGGGTGCGCGCGTTGGTCTTCGTGCGCTGACCGCGGACCGGGAGGTGGCGGCGGTGCCGCAGTCCCTGGTAGGAACCGATCTCCATCTTCCGGCGGATGTCGGCCTGCACCTCGCGGCGCAGGTCACCTTCCACCTTCAGGTCGGCCTGGTCGATCGCGTCGCGCAGCGAGAGCACGTCCTCGTCGGTCAGGTCCTTGGAACGCAGATCGGGGCTGATGCCGGTGGCCTTCAGCAGTTCGAGGGATCGGGTGCGACCGATCCCGTAGATGTAGGTGAGCGCGATCTCCATCCGCTTGTCGCGGGGAAGATCGACGCCAACGAGTCTCGCCATCTGGCGTGGTACTCCTTTGCCGTTCCCACAGGTGTCGGTCGCGTGCCGTCCCCTGCACCGAATGTCACGGTGTGACGGGGCCCCGGCCCGTGGTCCGGGGGCGTACCGCGCACTGCAGCCCGGAGGCTGCGGGTGGCGGGTGGCGACGCGATGGTTGTACTGCGTGACTGCAGTGCTGCTGGATTCGTCCTGATGCAGCGGCGCGGGGGCGATCAGCCCTGGCGCTGCTTGTGCCGTGCGTTGCTGTTGCAGATGACCATGACGCGGCCGTGGCGACGAATCACCTTGCAGTTGTCACAGATCTTCTTGACGCTGGGCTTGACCTTCATGCTGTCCTGCTTTCTCTAGTACCGCGCCGATCTTGGCGCGGACCACGTGCATCTGGCGATGCACTCCCTATCGGTCCTGCGAATCGAGGCCGATCGTCCCGGGTCTCGAACCCGGTCCCGCCCCTGAGTGGGGGGCGGATTTCACTGCAGGTCTGCTCCCGGTCCGTTGCCTACTCGCGGAGCAGCGTCTACTTCTGCCGTAGGCGGTCCGTTGCCTACTCGCGGAGCGAGCGTCTACTTGTAGCGGTAGACGATCCGACCGCGGGTCAGGTCGTAGGGCGAGAGCTCCACGACGACCCTGTCTTCGGGCAGGATGCGGATGTAGTGCTGCCGCATCTTGCCGCTGATGTGCGCGAGCACGCGGTGCCCGTTTTCCAGCTCCACGCGAAACATCGCGTTGGGCAACGGCTCGACCACGCGACCTTCGACCTCGATGGCCCCGTCTTTCTTGCCCATGTCCTCCGCAATCCGATCCGTTGGCCGTGCTGGTCACCGCGCCCGCCATCGCTGTTCGTGAACAGTGATGTCCGACCGGCGACCGGTCCTGAGTCGATCTCCCCCCGCATGAACCCTGTTCCGGCGCACCGCCGTACCACTGTCCGTGTCTATCCTGTGGCGGGAGGCCGACGCGCTCAGATGCCACTCATCCGATGCCGACCGGATGCGTGCAGCACCAAGCCGACACGACTCGCGCGCCGACGTTCCACTCTACGCTTGTCCGGCGGCTGCTCCAACTCGCGCGAAACCCAGGGGAAACACCGACCGACCTCCGGGCGCGCTACCGTTGTGCCCACCATGAGCCTGACGTGCCCGAAGTGCCAGAGCAAGATGCGCAGCTACGAGCGCAGCGGCGTGACCGTCGACCAGTGCAAGCAGTGCCGGGGGGTCTTCCTGGACGTCGGCGAGCTCGAGCACCTGCAGGCTGCAGAGGCCCGCTACCTGGGTCTTGAGCCGGTCGGCACCCCGCCGCCACCACCCATCAAGGACTACGACGCACCGCGCCGCCCCTCCCCCGCCGACGACCGCAAACGTGCGGAGCGGCTGTACACCGAGGACCGGAAGCTTCGCAAGGTGAAGAAGCGCAAGAAGACCTTCCTGGAGAGCTTCTTCGACTGAGTCCGCCGCCTGCCGACCCGATGTGCCGTTGCGTCGCGGCTGTTGGCGGCCGAGCTGTCGGTACCGTGGTGAGCTGACCGGGCACCACCCGTGGGGATCTGCCGGCCGAGGGAGTTCACCGTGTCTTCCGCGCTCGTGAGCGCGCCGCCTTCAGGTGCGACCGTCCAACTGGCCGACGGGGACGTGCTGTTCGAGTACGGCTATGTCTGGCTGCCGTACGCCATCGCCGCCCTGGTCCTGCTGGCGCTGGGCGGCGTTGCGACCGTTCGCTGGCGCCGCTCGACCCCGCGTACCGGGGAGCTGCTGCTGACCAGCGGCGCGCTGCTCGCCGTGCTCGCCGGCATCGTCCTCGGGCTCGCGGACGGTGCGACCGAGGGCAACGGTTTGGCTTCGATCGACCCGCCGGTGTGGCAGTGGATGATCGACCGCCGCACCCCTGCGCTGACGACCCTCGCCATCGCCGTCACGAACATCGGCAGCACCGTGTCGATGGCGATCATCGCGCTGACGGCCGTCGGGTATCTCTGGTGGCGCGGCAGGCGCTCTGACGCAGCGCTGGTCGCCGTGGTCGCTGCCGGCGCAGGTGCGCTGGTCCGGTTGGGCAAGGCCACCGTCGGCCGGGACCGGCCGCCGGCCAACCTACGGCTGGTCGTCGAGTCCAACGAGTCGTTTCCCTCCGGGCATGCCCTCGCGTCCGCCGCGATCATCGGTGTGCTGTTGGTCGTTTTCATTCCCGCGATCGGCAGCCACTGGGTGCGTGCCGGCGTCATCACCGTCGCGTGCCTGTTCGTGCTGGCGATCGGCCTGTCCAGGACCTATTTGGGCGTGCACTGGGCGACGGATGTGATCGGCGGCTGGGTGACCGGTCTGGCCTGGCTGATGCTGTGCCTGACCGTCCGGCAGGTCTGGCGGCAGAGGAGGGGCCGGCCGGCTGAACTGCTCGACGCCGACGCCGACGCCGAGCCGACGCCGACGCCGAGCGCCGACGTCGACAGCGATGGCGACGCACGGACCGGGCCTGCAGCCGAGGGCGGCCGACCCACCTGAACCAGGGGACCTGATCACCGGCGCGGACCTCCTGGACCAGCGGGCGCTACCCCCAGTTCGCGGCCTGCGTCAGGCAGAACGGGTGACCGCTCGGATCCAGCAGCACCCGCCAGGTCTCACCGGGCTGTTCGTCGGGGAAGGTCGCGCCGAGTTCGACGCACGAGGCCACGCCGGCGTCCAGGTCGTCGACCGCGAGGTCGAAGTGGAACTGTTTGCTCCCGTTCGCGTTCGGCCATCCCGGCGCCTGATGGTCGGGCAGCGTCCCCAGCCCGAGGGAGATTCCGCCGGGGCCGGTGAGCATGGCGTACTCGTCCTGTTCGTGCGCGACCTCCCAGCCCAGCACGCCGGACCAGAACCGCGCATCCCGGCGGGCGTCGGAGCTGTCGAGGGTGACCATCTTGAGGGTGGCGACGGGCATCAGGTCGGGCCTTTCTCGAGGAGTCCGGTGGACGGCCAGCAGACTGCCGCGTCCGAGCCGGTGACGGCTAGAACAAATGCGTCAGTCGGGCTTGCGCAGCCCGTACCGGGTCTCCGGCCGGCCGACCTGCCCGTACCGAAGGCTCCGCTCCGCAACGTTGGTGTCGGCCAAATGCTCGAGGTACCGGCGTGCGGTGATCCGGGAAACCCCGAGGAACTCCGCGACCTGCGTCGAGGATGCCTCGCCGAACTCGCGCAGTGCGCCGACCACGATGGCAAGGGTCTCCTTCGTCATTCCCTTGGGCAGGGCACCGCCGGCCGGCGAGTGCAGCATGCCGAGCGCCCTGTCGAGCGCGGCCTGGTCGACGTCGGTGTCACCGACCTGATTGCGGAACTCCTGGTAGGCGAGCAGCCGGTCGCGCAGCGTGCCGAACGCGAACGGCTTGATGACGTACTGCACCGCGCCCTGGGCCACCGCCGACCTGACCACGTCGGCGTCCCGCGCGGACGACACCACCATCACGTCGACCGTGGATCCCGCCGCCCGGATCCGACGGAACAGATCCAATCCACTGCCGTCGGGAAGGTGCAGGTCGAGCAGCACGAGGTCGACGCCGCCGCGGCTCAGTGCGCGTTCGGCTTCCATCCGGGAATGCGCCACCGCGGCGACCGAGAAGCCGGAGACCCGTTCGACGTACGCCTTGTGGGCGCGAGCCGCGATCGGCTCGTCCTCCACCACCAGCACCCGGATCATCGGGCCCCGTGCCCGGAGCCGACGGCGGATCGGTCGCTGTCACCGCGGATGGGTGCGGGCCGGCGGAGCGGCAACCACACCTTGAATCTCGCGCCCGGCCCGGGTTCGACGCCGACCCGGCCGCCGCAGCGGTGCACCGCCTGGGCCACAAGAGCCAGTCCCAGGCCGCGGTCGCCGGCAGGGCCGCGGGCGACCTTCGTCGACCAGCCCCGGACGAACACCGACGCAGCCTGCTCGGCCGTCAGCCCCGGGCCGTTGTCGGCGACCGTGATCAGCACCTCGTCGGCCGCGTCCACCGATACCTCGTCGTCGGAGTCCACCGACACCTCGTCGCCCGGTTCGGAAGGGTCCGTAGCACTGCCCGGGTCGGTGCCGCCCGCGGCGGCAACTGTGGACACCACCTCGGAGGACACCTCGACCCGCCGGGGGCCCGACGGACTGTCCGGTGTGCCCGCCAACACGTCGAAGGCGTTGTCGACGAGGTTCCCGATGATCGTCACCAACTCGGCGTCGGGCGCCACGCCGGGCGGCAGGAAGGATCCGGGCCGGACCGCCACCTCGATCCCGCGTTCGGCGCCCTGCGCGGATTTGGCCAGCAGCAACGCCGCGACGGCCGGGTTCTCCACCCCTGCCATCACCCGGTCCGCGAGGCCCTGCGCCGACTCCAGTTCGGACACCGCGAAGGTCAGGGCGTGCTCCGTCTCGCCCAGTTCGATCAGTGAGATGACGGTGTGCAGCCGGTTCGCCGATTCGTGTGCCTGCGCTCGGAGCGCATCGGAGAAGCCCTCGACCCGGTCCAGCTCGCCGGTCAGCGACTCCAGCTCGGTGTGATCCCGCAGCGTCACCACCGCGCCGACGACAGCTCCCTGCACCTGGACCTGCCGGCGGCTGATCAGCAGCACCCGGTCGTCGGACAGTGCCAGCTCGTCGGTGAGATCGCCGAGGTCGTCGATCAGCTCGGCGATCTGCGGCGGCAGCCCGGCCTGTGCTGCGGTGCCGCCGATCGCGTCGTCGGTCAATTCGAGCAGTCGCCGGCCCGCCGCGTTGACGCTGACGATCCGCCCGTCTCGGTCCAGCAGCACCATGCCCTCGTGCACCGACGCCAGCACCGCGTCGTAGTAGGTGAACAGCCGCGCCAGTTCCTGAGGGCCCTTGCCCAGGGTTTGCTTGCGTACCCAGGAGGCGATCAGCAGCGACCCGATGACGCCGATCGCCAGCGCGCCCGCTGCGATGAATCCCAACACCCAGAGCCGGCGATTGGTCGCCTCGTCGACGTGGTCGACGAGCACGCCGACCGCAACCATGCCCACCACCCGGCCGTTGTCGAGCACCGGCGCGATCGCCCGCACAGACGGCCCCAGGGTCCCGGTGTAGGTCTCCACCGCTGTGTTGCCGGCCAGCGCAGCGTCCCGGCTGCCGCGGTATTCCTGGCCGATCTGGGTCGGGTCGGGATGTGTGAACCGGATGCCGTCGGGGTTCATCACCACCACGAAGTCGGCCCCGGTGCTGGATCTGACGTCCTCGGCGTAATTCTGCAATGCCGCGGTCGGCCCCGAGACCTGTTGCCCTGCGGGGTAGGTCGCCGTCAGCGCCGCGCGCACGCTCGGCGCGGCGGCCACCGCGGAGGCCACCGCGACCACCCGGTCGCCGGTGGACCGCTCCGTCTCGGCGTCGGTGTCGACGAGCAGGGCGGCCAGCGCGGCGCCCAGCACGATGACCAGCACGACGGCCTGCAACGCCAGGATGCGGCGCGCCAGCGACCAGCTGGAACCGGCTTGCACGGGCCCGACCTCCCGCCGCAGGGTGGGCGCCGCGACGCCGCGGCTCCCTCTCCCCGCTGACCTTACAAGCCCTGACCGGTCACTGGCCGGGGCGTGCGACCTCGGTGAACAGGACGCCCTGCGCGGCCGACGATCCGGACCGTCCACCGCCCTGGCCGCGCAACACGAACGCGGTGCCGACGGCGATGACGGCGCCTGCCAGCGGCCCGGCCACGTAGACCCAGTAGGCGCTGAAATCCAGCGAGACCATGTCCGGTCCGAACGTGCGCGCGGGGTTCATCGAGGTCCCCGAGATCGGGCTGCCCCACAGGCCGGCAAGGGCGATGTACGCGCCGACCCCGATCGCGCCGATGATCCCGACGTTCTGTGCGCCGGACGCGGTCCCGAGGATGACGCTGACCAGCCCGAACGTCAACGCGGTCTCCATCCAGAAGGCGGCCATGTTTGAGTAGTCGGCGGCCGGGTAGTTGGAGCCGTAGGTGGCCGACACGCCGATCACCGCCTGTGCGAACCACGACGCCAGCACCGCTCCGGCCAGCTGGACGACGATGTAGCCCGGCACCCGGACCCACGGGAAGTCACCACGCAGGGCGAACGCCAGGCTGACCGCGGGATTGAGATGGGCACCGGAGACCTTGCCCATGAACAGGATGATCCCCAGCACCATCAGCCCGGGGGCCACGACCGCCGCCGACCGGCTGATGGTGGCCGGGAACGCCTGGCTCATCATCCCGCCGCCGGCCGCCACCAGGACCAGCATGAATGTGCCGACGAATTCCGAGAAAAGCCGGCGCCATTCCTGCTTGGAGTCGTCGAAGTTCTCGACCATGGCGACGAACTCGGCCTGTAGCTGCGCCGGGCCGACGCGGGCGTCGGTGGGGGTAGCCGGGTTCGTGTCCGCACGCCGCGACGCCGCGCCGCGGGCAGGCGCCCTCTTCCGTGGTGGCATGGTGGTCCTCCCGTTGGGGCGCCCTTGCACAGGTGTTCCGGCTAACGCGGCGGGCGTGCCGCACCGGGCGGGGCCGAACCGGCTCCCGCTGGACGTCACTGTGCTCGCCCACACCGCGGGAAAACGTCATCCGCGCGGGGTGATGTTCGTCCGTTTCGTCTGCTCGGGACCAGCGAGCCGGCTCCGTCACGGAGACGAAACCCCTGATACGAGCATGGGCGGCGTGAGCGCCGCACTGGACACGTCCCTGCGGCTGTCCGCATGCCTGATCGACTGCCTCGCCGTCCTGGTGGGCGCCGTCAGGGACAACCTGGCCACCAACGTGCTGCTGCGGGAGGACTCCGCGCCGTCGCGGCGATGGCCGAGGCGCTGGGCCTGCGCGGTGCCGTGTCCTACGCAGTGCTGGCCCGATTCGCTGCCACCGATCGCGATGCGGCGCTGGACGCCCTGCCCGGTTGGGGCGTACGGATACGGCACATCGCCGGCTGGCGCTCAGCCGGCGATGTGCCCCCGTGGAAGCGGGACCGAGTAACCCGGTGGAACCGGGGCGAACGATCAGCAGTCAGTGCGACGTCGCCTTCTCGGCGTGCGCACCGGTCAGCGAGCGCACCTCCATCTCCGCCCACTTGGCCCTGTTGTACTCGCGGCTGGTGATCGTCCCGATGAAGGCGAAAAGGAAGCCGAGCGGGATCGACACGAGTCCGGGGTTCGCCAGCGGGAAATAGGCGAAGTTGATAGCCGGATCGCTGATCAGGCTGGCTGCCTTGCCGGTGGTGGCGTTGACGGTGCCACCGGACACGTTGGGCGAGAAGGCCAGCAGCACCAGGGCGGAGATCAGGCCGCCGTAGATGCCCCAGGTCGCGCCGCGGGTGTTGAACCGCTTCCAGAACAGCGAGAACAGGATCACCGGCAGGTTGGCGGACGCCGCGATGGCGAAGGCGATCGCGACCAGGAACGCGACATTGAGCGACTGCGCCGGAATGGCCAGTGCGATGGACACGGCGCCGATGCAGACCGCCGCGATCCGGCCGACCCGCACCTCCTGCTTGTCGGTGACCTTTCCCTTCTTGATCACGTTCGAGTACAGGTCGTGGGCCAGCGAGGACGACGACGCCAGCGTCAGACCGGCGACCACCGCAAGGATCGTTGCGAAGGCGACCGCCGCGATGACCGCGAGCATCACCGCGCCGAGTCCGGTACCGACCCCGCCCAGCGCCTCGGCGAGTTGTGGTGCCGCCGTGTTGCCGCCGGGACTCTGTTCCGAGATCGCCTTCGAGCCCACCAGTGCCGCGGCGCCGAAGCCCAGGGCCAGCGTCATCAGGTAGAAGGTGCCGATCAGCCCGATGGCCCAGAGCACCGACTTCCGCGCCGCCTTGGAATCCGGGACCGTGTAGAAGCGGATCAGGATGTGCGGCAGGCCCGCAGTCCCGAGCACCAGGGCAAGGGCGAGCGAGATGAAGTCGAGCTTCGACAGCATGGTCTTGGTCGCGTCCGCATTCTCGACGCCGTAGCGAAGTCCCGGCTGCAGGAAGGCATCTCCCTTGCCCGAGGCGTCGGCGGCCGCACCGAGCAGCGCGGACGGGTTGAAGCCGAACTTGGCCAGCACCCAGATCGTCATCACCGCAGCGCCGGTCATCAGCATGACCGCCTTGACGATCTGCACCCAGGTGGTGCCCTTCATGCCGCCGAACACGACATAGACGATCATCAGCAGGCCCACACCGGCGATGACGAGATTCTTCGCGGCCTGGGAGCTGATGCCGAGCAGCAGCGCGACAAGCTCGCCGGCGCCGACCATCTGGGCAAGCAGATAGAAGATCGACACCACAACGGTCGAGATGGACGCCGCGGTACGGACCGGCCGCTGCCGCATCCGGAAGCTCAGCACGTCGGCCATGGTGAACTTGCCGGTGTTGCGCATCAGCTCCGCGACCAGCAGTAGCGCCACCAGCCATGCGACGAGGAAGCCGATCGAGTACAGGAAGCCGTCATACCCGTACAGCGCGATCAGGCCCGCGATGCCCAGGAACGATGCGGCGGACATGTAGTCGCCGCCGATCGCGAAGCCGTTCTGCATGCCGGTGAAAGACCTTCCGCCGGCATAGAAGTCGGCGGCCGTGCGGTTCTGCCGACTGGCCCAGATGGTGATCCCGAGGGTGAGCGCGACGAACACCGCGAACAGCGTGATGGTCAGCGTCTGGTGCGACGACCCCTCCTCGGCGGCGGCCTGCACCTCCTCCGCCACCCGGGCGGATCCTGCGGCGAACGTGATCATCGGGCGTCTCCCTCGATCTGGCCGCGCAGCTTGTCGGCGAGTGGGTCGAACTTGCTGTCCGCGTGCCGCGCGTAGAGCAGCGCGATCAGGAAGGTCGAAAGGAACTGCAGGACACCGAAGAGCAGGCCGACGGTGATGTTGCCGAACACCTGGATGTTCATGAAGTCACGGGCGAAGGCCGCGCACAGCACGTAGGTGAAGTACCAGACCAGGAAACCGACCGTGGTGGGGAACACGAAGGAGCGCAGGGCATGTCGGAGCTTCGCGAAATCCGGTGACGCCTGCACCGTCTCCCACTCCACCGAGCTCGTCACCGAACTCGTCACCGATGTGTCCTGTGCTGCAGGCGGATCTGCCATGGGACCTCCTTGTCCGGTTCTGCTTCGGCGCGCCGCAGGGGTTGGCGCAGGCGCGGTATGCGAGGACGCTAGGTAGCACCTGGTCTGATCGCACCGTCTGATCGGGCAGCGGGGAGTCGGTGCGCCGAACGGCGGTTCGGCGCCGGTGAGCGGCCTATTCGGGCACAGCTGTGACCGGTCCCACAGACCTGATCACCACCGGTCAGTGCTCGGAGGCCGGCGTCATCGCGCGCTTGACGGCCCCCGGCAGGTGCAGTTGGGCGAGTACGGCATCGGCCGTCGGGCTGACCGTCGACCTGGTCAGCAGGGACACCGCGATCATCGTCAGGAACGCCGCGGGTACGGAGCCGACGGCCGGTTGGCCGAGCAACGAATCGAACGGATCGGGCAGCAGACCCGGTATCACGATCGACAGTGCGAGCGCGAGCAGGCTGAGCCCGCCGCCGACCAGCAGGCCTGCGATCGCCCCCGCTGTGGTCAGCCCGCGCCACCAGATGCCCAGCACCAGCAGCGGGCAGAAGGTCGACGCCGCCACCGCGAACGCCATCCCGACGACCCGGGAGATGTCCAGGTCGGTGGTCGGCAGCGCGAGGACCAGCGGCACCACCCCGGCGACGACGGCGGCCACCCGGAAGTCGCGCACCCGGCCACGGAGCACGTCGGTGGACAGCACCCCGGCCGCGGCCACCACCAGGCCCGACGACGTGGCCAGGAACGCGGCGATCGCCCCGGCGGCGAGCAGCGCACCCAGCACATTGCCGAGCACGCCGCCGACCGCGGCGGCCGGCAGGCCCAGCAGCAGGGAGTCCGATTGCCCTGCGGCAGGCGGCGCCATCAGGGTGTGGATCAACGCCCCGGCGACCGCGGGGAACAGGTAGAACACCCCGAGCAGCGCGATCACCCGGACCGTCGTGGACCTTGCCGATCCGCCGTCGATGTTGGTGTAGAAGCGGACCAGCACGTGCGGCAGCCCCATGGTGCCGAGGAAGGTGGCCAGCATCAGCGAGTAGATCCCGGCCACCGGGTGTGCGCCGCCGAGACCTCGACCCGGCGTCGGCCCAGCTGCCGGCGAACATCTCCTGCACATCGGCGCGGTTGACGGCCAGCACCACGAGCACCGGAACGGCGATCGCCATCAGCTTGAACCAGTACTGCAGGGCCTGCACCAGGGTGATCGAGCGCATGCCGCCGGCGACCACGTTGAGCGTGACGACCACGGCGACGACGGCGATCCCGACCCAGCCGGGCAGCCCGGTGACCTCCTGCAGCACCAGGCCCGCGCCGTGCAGCTGCGGCACCAGGTACAGCCAGGCGATGACCAGGACCAGGGCGGTGGACACCGCCCGCAACCGCCGCGAGCCCCAGCGGATCTGCGCGAAGTCGGGCACCGTGTAGGCACCCGAGCGGCGCAGCGGGGCGGCCACGAACAGTTGCAGCGCGAGGTAGCCGGCGGTGAACCCGACCGGGTACCACAGGGCATCCGGGGCCGTTCACCGCGATCAGCCCGGCAACCCCGAGAAACGATGCGGCAGAGAGGTACTCGCCGGAGATCGCGGCGGCGTTCCAGTTCGGGCCGACCGACCGCGAGGCGACCAGGAAGTCGCTGGTGGTGCGCGCGAAACGCAGCCCGGTACGCGCCGATGACGCCGGTTGCGACGACCACAAGGGCGATCGCGATCAGCGACAGCGTGGAGCCGTCCACCGCCGTCAGCCCCGTTCGAGCAGGTCGGTGAAGTCCCGCTCGATCCGCTCGGCCTGCCGCCGGTGCAACCGCGCCAGCAGATAGAGCGCCGGGTAGGCCGCGACGCCCAGCAGCCACCAGATGAGCGGCATGCCGAGCACCCGCACGTCGGCCACCGCGGGCACGGCGGCGAACAGCACCGGCAAAGGCGCGAACAGCACCAGCGCCACCCCGGCGATCCGCAGCGAGGCGGCCAACTGCGCCCGCATCAGGCCCCTGACCAGCTCACGGCCGATCTCGGTTTGTTCCGCGACCTCGGCGCCGCGCAGGATCGGCATCGCAGCCGGCCGCCGGTCGGCGAGCACCACCCGGACCCGCCGCGGCGGCTGCTGCGAGCTCACCGGCCCGGCCGCCGACCGGCCAGCAACCGCTGCTTGAGCATCCGCAGATGCCTTCTGCTGACCGGGATCTCGGCGATCGCGGACTGGCCGCTGACGCCGACCCGGTAGCCGCCGTCCACCGACCGCAGCTCGACGATCCGGTGCAGTGCGACGAGGTAACCGCGGTGCACCCGGACGAAGCCGGCCGCCGCCCACTCCTCCTGCAGCACGGCGAGCGGGGTGCGGATCAGGTGGCTGTCACCACCCTCGACGTGCAGCCGGGCGTAGTCGCCCTGCGCCTCGGCCCAGCACACCGACGCGCGCGGAACGAACCGCGTCTTGCCGGCCAGGTCGACGGCGATCACCGCTCCGTCGCCACCTTGCGGGACCTCCGGCTGCCCGGCGCCCGCCGGAGCGGGCTCAGCTGTCCGGGGCGCAGGGGCGACCGCCGGATCAACGGGCCCCGGGGCGACCACCCGCTGGTGCCGGCGGTCCCGCTCAGCGGCGGCGTCCCTGGCCGCACAGAATCGGGTGACCGCCTCGGCCAGCCGGGCAGGCCGGACCGGCTTGAGAAGATAGTCCACTGCGCCGATCTCGTAAGCATCGACGGCCCGGTCGTCGTGCGCGGACAGGAACGCCACGGCCGGCGGATGCGGCAACGCGGACACCACCCGCGCCAGGTCCACCCCGTCCCACCCAGGCATCGCGATGTCCAGCAGCACAGCGTCGGGGGTCGGCGACGACGTCGGCTGGAGCATGGCCAGCGCCTCCGCGGCGTTCGCCGCGGTCAGCACGGTTCCGACCCGCGGGTCGCCGCCGAGGAGGAAGCCGATCTCGTCGAGCGCCGGCGCCTCGTCGTCGACCGCGAGCACCACGAGTCCCGCGAGGGCCGATTCCGTCGACGACGCCACGTTGACCGTCCTGTCCGTTCACCGGCCCGCCGCCGTTTCGGGCAACGGGCGGCTTGAATTGTAGGTCGCAGCGCGGTTCCCTCAGCGAGGGTGGACCGCACCTGTCGCGGCACCGTCATCGTGAAACATCGTGTCGCTCACCGCAGCATGATCCTTCACAGTCCCCGGCGAACCGGAGCCGCCATCCCTCAGCCTCGGCCCTCCCGCCCCCCGCGCTGATCTCGCGCTCTCTCACCGATCGGCACTCACCCCGGGCGCAAACTTGGGCAGCCGGACGATCACCTTGGTGCCGGCGTTCGGTGCGGTCTCGACGATCAGGCCATAGTCCTCGCCGAATGCGGCGCGCAACCGGTCGTCGACGTTGGACAGCCCGACATGGCTGCCGGACGGCTCGCCCGCAGGGCTCCGGCCCACCTCCTCGGGGTCCATCCCGACGCCGTCGTCCTCCACGCTGATCAGGCAGTCCGGGCCGGCGTCCTCGGCCGTCACCGCGACGGTGCCGTCGCCGGTCCGGCCGGCCAGCCCGTGCCGCACGGCGTTCTCGACCAGCGGCTGGATCGACAGGAAGGGCACCAGCACGCCCAGCACCTCGGGGGCGACCCGCCACCGGATGTGCAGCCGGTCGCCGAACCTCGCGCGCTCGAGCGTCAGGTACTTCTCGATGTTGCCCATCTCGTCGGCCAGGGTGGTGAACTCGCCGGCCTGCCGGAACGAGTACCGGGTGAAGTCGGCGAACTCGAGCAACAGCTCCCGCGCCCGGTCCGGGTCGCTGCGCACAAAGGCGGCGATGGTGGTGAGTGCGTTGTAGATGAAGTGCGGCGAGATCTGCGCCCGCAGCGCCCGCACCTCGGCCCGCGCGAGGTCGGCCCTGGAGGCATCCAGCTCGGCGAGCTCGAGTTGGGTGCTGATGAAGCGCGCGGTCTCGTCGGCCGCCCGCACCAGGTAGGGCCCGACTGCGGACCCGGCGAGCACGACAAGGGCACCTGCCGAGCGACCCGCAGCGACGAGCAGGCACGACGACCGCCCGGCTCACCTGACAGCCGGACCGACCACATGGCGGGCAGCCGGCCAGTTGGCGCCGGCCGGTGTCGATGGCGGTCAGGACTGCCCCGGTGGTGTCGTTCGCATGATGGGCACCCGGCCCGTGCACGCCGAGCAAGTGCCCGTCAGGCCCGGCCAGCGCGACACCGGGTGTCTCCAGCAACGCCGACAAGTAGGGCAGCGCCTGTGCGCTGGCCCGCGAGGTGAGCCCCTCACGCAGCGGCGGCGCAGCCAGGCCCGCGGTCCGCAGGGCCTGACCGGCCGCCCGCACCCCGGGCGGGTCGAGCATCCGCCGGCGCAGCCAGCGACCGGCGAACACCGAAAGCATGACGAGCGCGATCACCACGACACCGACCAGGATCCCGGTCAGCAGGGCGTTCATCGGCCGAGCGTTTCACAGGGTCCCGGCGGTCAGTCCGGCGCGTTGAACCGGTGTTCGGGACGGCCGGTCGACCCGTAGCGCAGTTGCATGACGATCGTCCCGCCGTCGGCCAGCAACGAGAGGTAGCGCTGTGCGGTCGCCCGGGAGATCCCGACCTGGTCGGCGACCGCCGCAGCCGACACCGGTTCGCCGGCCCCCGCCCTTTCTTCCCCGGCCCCAATCGCAGCGTCACCGAACACTCGCGGGCGTGCGCCGCCTTCGCCGCCAGGAAGGCCTGCAGGGTCGGATCTCGGACCGTCTCCAGACCCCCTAGCAGGGTGCCGAGCGGACCGGTACCCAGGACGGACCGGACGTACTCAGTCGCCTCCTGCAGGTGGCCGTGATCGAGCAGGCCGTGCACGACGTGCAGCCGGTTCGCGAACTCGTGACGCTGCGCCCGGAGCGCCGACCCCATGGTCTGCACCGCGTCCAGTTGCCGGGTGAGCGCCTCTACGTCGGTCCGGTCGCGGGCCGAGAGCACCACGCCGAGGTCGCGGCCGTCCCGGGTGACTCCGCCGACGCTGCAGATCAGCACCCGCTCGCCGGCGAGCACCAGGAACGGGTCGGTCGGCACCCGATCGGCGGCCGGCCGGGCCGACATCCGCCGGATTGCCGTCAGCACACTGTCGGGAAGACCCACCTCGTCCGCCATCTCGCCCGGTCGGACCCGTTCGCCGAACAACCGGCGGGCCTCGCCGTTGGCCACCCCGATCCGGCCGCGCGGGTCGACGCCGACCACCGCCTCGCTGATGCTTCCCAGCACCGCCTCGTGTTCGGACGCCATTGCGGCCAGTTCCTCCGGCTCCACCCCCAGGGTCAACCGGCGTAGCCGGCGGCTGAGCAGGATCGACGCGAACACGCCGAGGCCGAGCGCGGCGGCGGCATACAGCGCCGCGACCCGCAGGTCCGACCACAGCGCCGCGGAGATCTCGTCGGTGCCGATACCGACGCTGACCGCGCCGACCACGTCGGTGCCGCCGGGCGCGAGCACCGGCACCTTTGCCCGCGCGGACTCGCCGAGAGTGCCGCGCTGTTCGACGATCTCCTCCCGGCCGGCCAGCGCGATCGAGGGATCGGTGGACACGGGCCGGCCCAGCTCTGCCGGCTGCGGGTGGGCCAGCCTGATCCCCCGGTCGTCGGTGACCACCACGAACAACGCCCCGGTGAGCTGCCGGACGGCCTCGGCGTCACGCTGGATCGGTCCGCGCTCCAGCTCGGAGGCCGTGTCCGGCCCGGCGCGGTGATCGGCGGAGTACCCGGCGACCAGCGCCCGGACCTCGTCATCGGCCGCCATCGAGCGGGCGATGGCCAGCGCACGATCGGAGTACCCGGTGCGCAGCCCGCGATCGAGCATGGTCGCGAAGAGCCCGAACCCGACCAGCACGACAGCCGCCACCACGGCCAGCTGCAGGACCAGCAGCTGACCGGTGAACCGCAGGCGCCGTCGCCTCATCGGGCGACCCTAAGTCCTGCAAAGTCGTGAGCACAACGCGCACAACTCGCGGCAACGTCAACAACACCGGGGAATCGCGGGAAAGGGCGGCGCTGTCGGGTGACGCAGATAACGTCCCGGCCACCGGCAACGAAGGAGTACCGATGACGATTCTCGCGGCTTACCAGCAGACCCCCGAAGGGGAGGCGGCCGTCCGCCGCGCCGTCGACGAAGCGCGGTTGCGGGGCACCGACCTGATCGTGTTGACCGCCCCCGCGCACACCGGCGACGCACGGGTGCACACCGTCCCCGAGGTCGATGACGGCGGCGCCGCCGATCCCCCAGTGTCCATCAGGGCGGCGGTGCGCAGTGAAGACCTGGCCGGCGAGATCGTCGACCTGGCAACCGAACTCGACGCCGAGATGATCGTCATCGGGCTGCGCCGGCGGTCTCCGGTCGGCAAGTTGTTCTTCGGGTCGACCGCCCAGAACGTGCTGCTCAACGCCTCGGTCCCGGTGCTGGCGGTCCGCGCCCGGCCCTGACCGCGCCGCTCCGGCGCCGGCACCCTCTGACACCTCAGTGATCGACCGCGGCTGCGGACGCTCTCCGCACGTCCGCCTCTCGCATGCACCATCTCGACCCTTCCTCGACCCTTCCCAGACGCAGAAGGAAAGCCCATGACGGCATCTCCCGACACGAGATCCGGCCCGCCACCGCAGGCCCGGGCCAAGCAGCGCAAACCCTGGGTCACCGCGGTGTGGACCGTGGTGGTGGTGCTGGTCGTCGGCGCCGGGATCTGGTCGGCGGTGGACAACGGGTCGAGTGACTCGGCGCGCAGCCGGCTCGGCGTCATCGCCCCGGCGGCACCCGGCGGCGGTTGGGACCTGGTCGCCCGGGAGGCCCAGCAGGCGCTCAAGTCCGACGGCATCGTCAACAACGTCCAGGTGGTCAACATCCCCGGCGCGGCCGGCACGATCGGGCTCGGCCAATTGACCGACATGGACGGCCAGGCCGGCACCCTGATGGTCACCGGGACGGTGATGGTCGGCGGCGTCATCGCCAACGACAGTGACGCCACGCTCGGCGATGTCACCCCGATCGCCCGGTTGGCCGAGGACTTCGAGGTGATCGTCGTCCCCGGCGACTCGCCGTACCAGAACCTCGAGGAATTCCTGGCAGCCTGGAAGGCCGACCCGGGCGGCACGGTGGTCGGCGGCGGGTCGAAGGGTGGCACGGACCACCTGCTGGCCGGCCTGGTCGCCGTCGACGCCGGCATCGATCCGCGGCAGCTCAACTACCTGGCCTTCTCCGGCGGTGGCGAGGCGCTGAACGCGCTGCTGGCCAGCACCGTGGACGCCAGCATCTCCGGCTACAACGAGTTCGCCGACCAGATCGAGGCGGGCAACGTCCGGGCGCTGGCGATGGGCACCAAGGAACGGGTGGACGGGATTGACGTGCCGAGCCTGGGCGAGCAGGGCGTCGACGTCGAACTCACCAACTGGCGTGGTCTCGTCGCTCCCCCGGGACTGACCGACCAGCAGCGGCAGACGCTGGTCGACATCGTCGCCGAGATGGTGCAGGGCGGCGCCTGGCAGGACACCATCGCCCGCAACCGCTGGCAGGACACCTTCCTGGCCGGCGACGAGTTCGAGGCATTCCTGGCCACCGAGACCACCCGGATCCAGGAGATCGCCGACCAATTGGGGATCGGAGCCTGATGAGCACCTCAGAGAAACACGGCAGTACGGCCGATCGGTCCGCCACCCCGGGCATCACCGCCACTGTCGGCCCGCGCGCAGGGCTGTCCGAGCTCGTGGTGCCGGGCATCCTGGTCGGGATCGCGATCTTCCTGATCGTCGGCACGGTGAACATGAAATTGCCGCCCAGCGTGCAGGTTCCGGGCCCGACGTTCTTCCCGATGATCGTGATCGGCCTGCTGCTGCTGATGGCGCTGCTGTCGACGATTCAGATCCTGCGCAGTCATGCTCGCGCGATGCGCGAGCGGCGGGATCCGACGCTGCACACCGATCGCGGGGACGGCACCGGTTTCGACGACGTCGATGCCTCGACGGAGTTCCTGCCGGCCGACGGCCCGGCACTGGACGCGGACGGCGAGCAGGTCGACGAGATCCCGCCCGACGTGCCGCCGGGTCGCGAACCCTGGCCGGCCAGAGCCTTCAGCGACTGGCGGGCACTTGGCACCGTGCTGGCGTCCCTGGTGGCGTGCATCGTGCTGCTCGTCCCGGCCGGCTGGATCATCGCCGCGGCCGTGCTGTTCTGGGGGGTCAGTTACGCCCTGGGCTCCCGCCGCCCGCTGTTCGACCTTTCCGTCGCCCTGGTGATGTCGTCGGTGATCCAACTGATCTTCGGTGCCGCCCTGGGCCTGAACCTGCCGGCCGGATTCCTGGAAGGGGTGCTCTGACGTGGACCAGATCAGCAACCTGATGGCGGGATTCGGCAGCGTCCTGACGCCGATGAACCTGCTGTGGGTGTTCGTCGGATGCATGCTCGGCACCGCCGTCGGCGTGCTGCCGGGCCTCGGTTCGGCAATGGCGGTGGCACTGCTGCTGCCGGTGACGTTCAGCCTCGACCCGGTCGGCGCGTTCATCATGTTCGCCGGCATCTACTACGGCGGGCTGTTCGGCGACTCCACCACCGCGATCCTGATGAACACCCCCGGCAACTCGACGGCGATCGCCTCGACGTTCGAGGGGCACCGGATGGCCAAACGCGGCCGCGGACCACAGGCGCTGGCCACCGCCGCCATCGGCGCCTTCACCGGCGGCCTGCTGGCGACCATCCTGGTGGTCTTCTTCGCACCGGTGCTCGCCGAGCTGGCGACGGTGTTCGGCCCCACCGAGTACTTCGCGCTCGCCGTGGTCGCGTTCGTCGCGACCTCCGCGGTGGTCGCCGACTCGGCGGTGAAAGGCGTTGCCGCACTGGCCATCGGGCTCGCGCTCGCGTTGGTCGGCGTGGACGGCATCAGTGGCGCGTCCCGGTACACCTTCGGCGTGCCCGCGCTGTTCGACGGCATCGACATCATCGTCATCACGGTCGGCCTGCTCGCCCTCGGCGAGGTGCTGCACGTGGCCTCCAGGATCCACAAGGACCCGTCCGCCACCGCGATGGAGATGAACAAGCGGCCCTACCTGAACCGCCGTGAATTCAAGGAAGCACTGCCGGCCTGGTTGCGCGGATCGGCATTCGGCGTACCGTTCGGCGCCATCCCGGCCGGCGGCGCGGAGATCCCCACCTTCCTGGCGTTCGGGCTGGAGCGGCGACTGGACCGGCGGCGCAAGGACCCGCAGTTCGGCAAGGGCGCCATCCGTGGCCTGGCCGCGCCCGAGTCCGCCGCCAACGCCACCGCCGGGTCCGCGATGGGGTCGTTGCTGGCCCTGGGCCTGCCCACGTCGGCGACGGCCGCGATCATGCTCGCCGCGTTCCAGCAGTACGGCATGCAGCCCGGGCCGCTGCTGTTCACCCGTAATTCCGACCTGGTCTGGGCGCTGCTGGCGAGCCTGTTCGTCGGGATGTTCGTGCTGCTGATCATCAACCTGCCGTTCGCGCCGATCTGGGCGAAGCTGCTGCTGATCCCGAAGCCCTACCTGTATGCCGGGATCACCGTGTTCGCGGTGCTGGGCGTCTACGCCGGCAGCTCATCGCTCGTCGACCTGATCATGCTGGTGCTGATCGGACTGCTCGGGTTCGTCCTGCGCCGGTACGGGCTGCCGCTGGCGCCGGTGCTCATCGCGGTGATCCTCGGGCCGCTCGCCGAGACGAGCCTGCGGCGCGCGCTCGCCGTCAGCGAGGGTGACGTCGGCACACTGTTCGACTCGGGCCTCGCGCTGTCGCTGTACGGGCTGCTGGTGCTCGGCGCCATCTGGGTGGCGGTCAGCAAGATCCGCGGCCGGGCGAAGGTGGACATCTGATCCGACCCTTGACCGGTCGGCCCCTGACCCGTCAGCCTGTCGCCGCCATCGCGGCGGCAGGCTGACGACCTCGGACCGGAGGAAGACGATGAAGAGCGCGACGAGCAGCGCGGCTCTCCCCCAGACCCCGATCAGCACCAGTTGCGGGGACAGCGCGTCGTAGGCCGAGCTCGGCGCCCCCATGCCGATCAGGTATTGCCACCGGAAGAACCCGATCCCGACGGCGGCGTCGGCGACGAAGTAGGCCAGGATCCAGCCGGGCCGGATCCGCAGCAGCACGAAAAACGGCAGCAGCCACAGGGTGAACTGCGGCGAGTGCACCTTGTTGAACAGCAGGTAGCCGCAGACCATCGCCGCGCACACCTGCAGCCACGGGTACCCGCGGCGCCGGTCGTATCGGAGGAACCCCAGGACGCAGGCGAGCAGCAACGCGGCCAGCGTCGTGCCCGTCGCGATCATCGCCAGGGTGTGCTGCACCGACTCGTTGTCGGAGTCGCTGTAGGGCCTCGCACCCCAGAACCAGATGGTGTTGGTGGTGACGTCGATCGGCCGGCTCCACTGGAACTGGAACGACGCCCACCAGCCCCGCGGCCCGGCGAGCACGAACGGCACGTTCACCAGCACGAAGACCAGTGCGGTACCCGCTGCGAAGGCGATCGCAACCATCCAGCGGGCGAACACGGGTCGGGGGTTGCCGAAGGAAGGCTTCCATCCGCCGGCGCCCAGCCAGAGCGCGATCGGCAGCGCGAACATCATCGGGTAGAGCTTGAAGCCCGCGCCGATCCCCAGGGCGGCGGCCGCGGCGACAAGCGGGCCGGGCCGGGAGATCCTGCCGGGCGGTGCGATCTCTCCCGCAGCGGCGCCATCCCGCAGCGGACGGCTTGCCCGCAGCAGCACGAAGAAGGCAACCACGGTGGCCGCCACGGCCAGCAGATCCCAGTTGTGGAACGCGTACAGCACCAGCGGCGGGGCGAGGGCGTACCACCACGACCGCACCCCGGCCAGCCAGGCGAGCAGCGCTGCAGCGAGCAGACCGGCAGCGGCCAGCAGCACCGCCGAATACAACAGGAAGTCGCCGTCCGTCGAAGACGGGATCGCGGCCAGCCAGATCGCCAGGCCGGTCAGCACGGGGTACTCGAGAGAGCCGCCGTAGAGAGATTTCTCGATCGCGTTGTAGCCGCCGGACACATATGGGAAGACATGCCGGTCGATGTCCCGGCCGATCCAGAGGAACTGGATGTCGGAGTAGCAGACGTCACGGGCGATCCGGGTCTGGTACGCCGGCCCGCTGCGGCCGAACTGATCGAAGGACGGCCCCACGCAACGCGCCTTGTTCGCATACCCCAGCGACAGCGTCAGCGCACACAGCAGCGTGGTGATCAGCAGGAAGGCAGGGGCGCGCCGAGCGGCGGCGGCGAGCAAGAACTCAGTCCAGCGAGATCGGAATGACGCCGAACGGGGCGAGCCCACCCGCCCCGGCATCGGCGGCCGTCAGCACGGAGACACCTTCGTCGCTGATCGCGATGGAGTGCTCGGTGTGCGCGGCGCGTGCGCCGTCCTTGGTCACCACGGTCCAGCCATCGGCCAGTTCCCTGGTCGCCGGCTTGCCCAGGGTGATCATCGGTTCGATCGCGAGCGCGGTACCGCCGACCAGCCGAGGCCCCTTGCCGCGCTTGCCCTGGTTGGGCACGAACGGGGCCATGTGCATCGCGGTGCCGATCCCGTGGCCGCCGTATCCGGCGACGGATCCGTACCGCCGGCCGTCGTTGCGGGCGGACGTGGCCACCGACTCCTCGATCGCCGATGAGACGTCGCCGAGCCGGCCACCCGCGTGCGCCGCCGCGATGCCCGCCCACATCGCCAGATCGCAGGCAGCGATCAGGTCGACCTCCTCCATAGAGGGCGCGGACCCGACGTGCACCGAGATGGCCGAATCGGAGTGCCAGCCGTCAAGGATGCAACCCGCGTCGATGGAGAGCAGATCACCCTCCCGCAGCACCCGGTCGGCCCGCGGGATGCCGTGCACGACCTCGTCGTTCACGGACGCGCAGATGGTCGCAGGGAAACCCGGGTCCGAGCCATGGGCTCCGTAGTGCAGGAAGTTGCTGGTCGCGCCCGCCTCTGCAATGACGGCGGCAACCGCATCGTTCACATCCAGCGTGGTCGCACCCGGCGTCACGACCGCCCGGCCCGCGGCGATGGCTGCGGCGAGCACGCGTCCGGAGGCGCGCATGGCCTGCAGCTCGCCCCTGGTCTTCAGCTGGATTCCCCGGTCACTCATCGCTGGCGGAACAGCCTCAGCGCTCGAGTGCGGTCAGAGCGCGCTGCTGCACCTCGTCGACCGTGCCGACACCGTCCACGGCGACCAGCAGGTCGGCGTAGTGCTCCAGCAGCGGGGTGGTTTCCGAGTGGTAGAGCGCGAGCCGGCGGGTGATCGCGTCGGCGGTGTCGTCCGCCCGGCCGCGCGCCAACATGCGCTCGAGCAGCACGTCGTCGGGGGCATCGATCAGCAGCACCGCGTCCAGGTCGTGATCGTTGGTGTGCAGCAGTTCGCCGAGCCACTTCGCCTGCGGAACCGTCCGCGGGAAGCCGTCCAGCAGGAAACCGGGCTCGGCATCGGGTTCTGCCAGCCTGGCCGCAACCATCGCGCTGGTGACCTCGTCCGGCACCAGCTCACCGGCGTCCATGTATTTCTTGGCGAGCACGCCGAGCTCGGTACCCGCGGTCACGTTCGCCCGGAAGATGTCGCCGGTCGAGATGTGCGGGATGTTCAGGTTCTTGGCAAGCAGATCCGCCTGGGTGCCCTTACCGGCTCCCTGCGGTCCCACGATCAGAATTCTCATCAGCGGAGGAACCCTTCGTAGTTGCGCTGCATCAGTTGGGTTTCGATCTGTTTGACCGTATCCAACCCCACGCCGACCATAATCAGCACAGCGGTACCGCCGAAGGGGAAGTTCTGGTTGTTGCCCTCACCGGTGAGCTCGAGGAACAGGTTGGGCAGGATCGCCACGATCCCGAGGTACAGAGAGCCCGGCAGGGTGATCCGGGACAGCACGTACTGCAGGTATTCCGCGGTCGGTCGTCCCGGCCGGATGCCGGGGATGAACCCGCCGTACTTCTTCAGCTCGTCGGCACGTTCCGTCGGGTTGAAGGTGATGCCGACGTAGAAGTACGTGAAGAAGATGATCAAGGCGAAGTACAGCAGGATGTGCACCCAGCTGGACTGGCTGACCACGTAGAGCTGGATGAACTGCACCCAACCGCTGACCTGCTGGCTGCCGTCGGCGTTGACCGTCGTCGGGCTCACCAACTGCACCAGCAGCAGCGGCAGGTACAGCAGCGAGGTCGCGAAGATGACCGGGATGACGCCCGCCTGGTTGACCTTCAGTGGCAGGTAGGTCGACGTGCCGCCGTACATCTTCCGGCCGATCATCCGCTTGGCGTACTGCACCGGCAGCCGGCGCTGCCCCTGCTCCACGAAGACCACGGCGCCGATGATGCCCAGCGCGATCACCACGATGACGCCGAAGACGACCGGGCCCTGGTTGTCCAGGATGTTCTTGCCCTCTGCGGGGATCCGGGCGGCGATCGAGGTGAAGATCAGGATCGACATGCCGTTGCCGATGCCGCGGTCGGTGATCAACTCGCCCATCCACATGATCGCGGCGGTGCCGGCAGTCATGGTGAGGACGAGGACGATCAGCGCGAATGCGCTCTGGTCCGGGATGATCTGGTCGTTGGTCGAGCAACCCGGGAACATCTGGCCGTTGATGGCCAGAGCCAGGAACGCCGTCGACTGCAGGACACCGAGACCGATGGTCAGGTAACGCGTGTACTGGGTGAGCTTGGCCTGACCGGACTGGCCCTGTTTCTTGAGTTGCTCGAACCGCGGGATGACCACGGTGAGCAGCTGCACGATGATCGACGCGGTGATGTACGGCATGATGCCGAGCGCGAAGACGCTCAGCCGCAGCAACGCGCCACCGGAGAACAGATTCAGCACGGTGAACAGGTCGCTGCCGGAACCGGCCTCGTCGATACAGACCTGGATGGCGCCGTAGGAGACACCCGGCGAGGGCACGGTGGCACCCAGCCGGTAGATGGCGACCATGGCGAGCGTGAAGAGGATCTTCTTGCGCAGATCGGGCGTCTTCAGCGCCGTGGCGAAAGCGGCGAGCAATGATCCTCCTGGCTACACCGGCCCCGGTGGGACGGGCCGGTGGCGGAAACCCGGTCGACGACCGGACCTCCGTCTTCCGAGCACGGCCTGGGCCGTGTCCTGACGGTCGTACTGAACGTGGAAACTCCCCCGCGCCGACACGGTCCGCCAGGCTGCGACGGATCCGATTCGAACGTGCGGTGCGATGACGGTCCCGATCGGCACCCGAGGCGCCCGGAGTAGTTCTGCGGGCACCATCACAGTGCCGGCGAGGCGCCGGCCGCAGCCTTCGACTGTAACGTACGCGGCGCGTCGGACAGGCATTCGCGACAGAGCCGCAACCCGACCGCGACGGTCGGTCCCGATGCTCAGCTTCTGTACGCGGTGCTCCTGTTGTTTCAGGAGGAACGCGACAGTTTCCTGAGTGAGACCACCCATCTATACCGAACGCCCGGCACGACCCCTTGTCAGGGCGTACCGGGCGGCGGCTGAAGCGGTGTTCCTCGCAGGACGGTCAGATGGTGGTGGCGCTCCCGCCGGCGGCGGCGAGCTTCTCCTTGGCGGAGCCGGAGAAGGCGTTCGCGGTCACCTGCAGGCTGACGTCGCCCAGGTCCCCGTCACCGAGAACCTTGACCAGCTGGCCCTTGCGGACCGCTCCGGCGGCGACCAGCTCGTCGACCCCGACCGCGCCGCCGGCCGGGAACAGCTCGGCCAGCTGACCGATGTTCACGACCTGGAACTCGACCCGGAAGCGGTTCTTGAAGCCCTTCAGCTTTGGCAGCCGCATGTGCAGCGGCAGCTGCCCGCCCTCGAATCCGGCGGCGACGTTCTTGCGCGCGCCGGTGCCCTTGGTGCCGCGACCTGCGGTCTTGCCCTTGGACGCCTCGCCGCGACCCACCCGGGTCTTGGCCGTCTTCGCGCCCGGAGCCGGGCGGAGGTGATGGACCTTGATCGTCATTGTCAGTCACTCCCTACTGCGACATCAGCAACTTCTTCGACCGACAGCAGGTGCGTTGCGCGGTTGATGTAGCCACGGTTCGTCGCGTTGTCCGGCACGACAACGGAGTGGTGGATCCGCTTCAGACCGAGCGAACGCACCGACTCCCGCGCCGGACGCTTGTTGCCGATGGTGGATTTGACCTGGGTCACCTTGAGAGCCATCTCAGACCCCCTGACCGGCCCGCGCCCGCAGCATGGCGGCGGGAGCGACGTCCTCGATCGGCAGGCCACGGCGGGCCGCGACCTCTTCCGGGCGCTGCAGGTTCTTCAGCGCCTGGATGGTGGCGTGCACGATGTTGATCGGGTTGTCCGAGCCGAGCGACTTGGACAGCACGTCGTGGATGCCGGCGCACTCCAGCACTGCACGCACCGGGCCGCCGGCGATGACGCCGGTACCTGGCGAAGCCGGACGGAGCAGCACCACACCGGCCGCCGCTTCACCCTGCACGGGGTGCGGGATGGTGGAGGCGATGCGGGGCACCTTGAACATGTACTTCTTGGCTTCCTCGACGCCCTTGGCGATGGCCGCGGGAATCTCCTTGGCCTTGCCGTAGCCGACGCCGACCGAGCCGTCACCGTCACCGACGACAACCAGGGCGGTGAAGGAGAACCGGCGTCCACCCTTGACGACCTTCGCGACACGGTTCGTCACGACGATGCGCTCGAGCAGCGGGTTGTGCTCGACGGGGGCGTCACGACGGCCGTCACGACCGCCGCGGCGGTCGCGGCGGTCGCCTGATCCACCAGCACGGTCACCGGCCCCGCCCGATCGGTCGCCGCCGCCGAAGCCGCCGCGTTGTGCTCCGGGCATCAGATATCCCTCTCGATCATGCTCAGGTGATTGCTGTGTACAAACGTGCTCATCAGAACTCCAACCCGGCGCTGCGGGCGCCGTCGGCGAGCGCGGCGATCCGGCCGTGGTAGGCAGTCGCCACCGCGGTCGAAGACGATCGTCGTCACGCCGAGTTCGGTGGCGCGCCGTCCGACGAGCTCGCCGACCTGGCGCGCCTTGGCGCTCTTGTCGCCGTCGGCGGCCCGCAGGTCCGCCTCCAGCGTGGAAGCGGAGACCAGCGTGCGACCGACGGTGTCGTCGACCAGCTGGACCGCGATGTGCCGGGCGGACCGGGTGACCACCAGGCGCGGACGGGTCGCCGTCCCGGTGACCTTCTTCCGCAGCCGGAAGTGCCGCCGGGCGCGAGCGGTGCGCCGCGCGTGGGAAACGGAGGTTGCCATCACTTACCTGTCTTTCCGACCTTGCGCCTGACGACCTCGCCGGCGTACCGCACGCCCTTGCCCTTGTACGGGTCGGGCTTGCGGAGCTTGCGGATGTTCGCGGCGACCTCGCCGACCTGCTGCTTGTCGATGCCCTCGACCCGGAACCGGATCGGCGACTCGACGACGAAGGTGATCCCGGAGGGGCCTTCACCGGCACCGGGTGCGAGAAGCCGAGGGCGAACTCGAGGTCCGAGCCCTTGGCGGCGACCCGGTATCCGACGCCGACGATCTCCATGGACTTGGTGTAGCCCTGGGTGACGCCGACGACCATGTTGTTGACCAGCGTGCGGGTCAGCCCGTGCCGGGAACGCGAGTCGCGCTCGTCGTTCGGGCGGGTGACCACCAGCTCGCCGTCTTCGCCTGGCGACCGTGATGGGCTCGACCACCTCGTGCGAGAGCGAACCCTTCGGTCCCTTGACGGTGACCTGCGGAACCATCGATGTTGACGTCGACACCCGCCGGAACGGGAATCGGCAGTCGTCCGATTCGTGACATGTCTGCTCCTCCCCTACCAGACGTAGGCGAGAACTTCCCCGCCCACCTTCTTCTTGGCGGCCTGACGATCGGTCAGCAGACCGGTCGAGGTCGAGATGATGGCGACGCCCAGCCCGCCGAGCACCTTGGGCAGCTCGGTGGAACGCGCGTAGACCCGAAGCCCGGGCTTGGACACCCGGCGGACTCCGGCGATCGAACGCTCGCGGTTGGGGCCGTACTTGAGCTTGACGACCAGCGACTTGCCCACGGGGGCGTCAGCGGTGGTCCAGGAGGCGATGTAGCCCTCCTTGACGAGGATGTCGGAGATGCTGCCCTTCAGCTTCGAGAAGGGCATCACGACCTCGTCGTGGTACGCCGAGTTGGCGTTGCGGATCCTGGTCAGGAAGTCCGCGATCGGGTCGGTCATGGTCATGGTCGGTCGTGCCTCTCTCGCCTGGTTCCCGCTGACGCTGCTGCGCAGGGCCGAGGCCTGTGACGATGTTGGGAGCTCTTGTGGAGCGCCTCTTGGTGGAGACCTGTATTCAGTTCGCGAGCCACTGCCGAAGGCAGTCCGACGAACGCGGAGCGTTTGTCGGGCGGAACGCGAATGCGTCGAGCGCGCAGGCCAGTTGGAAACGCGTCAGCCAGCGTTTTCGAGCCGGCCGAAGGCCGTCCCTCACGCAGCTACCTGGCGGAGCCAGCGTTACCAGGAGGACTTGGTGACGCCGGGCAGCTCGCCGGCGTGCGCCATCTCGCGCAGGCAGATCCGGCACAGGCCGAACTTCTTGTACACCGAATGCGGGCGCCCGCAGCGGTTGCAGCGGGTGTAGCCGCGCACCTTGAACTTCGGCTTGCGCTTGGCCTTCATGATCAGCGCGGTCTTCGCCATCGATCAGTTCTCCTTGAAGGGGAAGCCGAGCTGCTTGAGCAGCGCGCGTCCCTGGTCGTCCGTCGTGGCCGTGGTGACGACCGTGATGTCCATGCCGCGCGGCCGGTCGATCCGGTCGATGTCGATCTCGTGGAACATCGACTGCTCGTTGAGCCCGAAGGTGTAGTTGCCGTTGCCGTCGAACTGCTTGGCCGACAGCCCGCGGAAGTCGCGGATACGGGGCAGCGCGATGGTCAGCAGCCGGTCGAGGAACTCCCACATCCGGTCGTTGCGCAGGGTGACCTTCGCGCCGATCGGCATGCCCTCGCGCAGCTTGAACTGCGCGATGGACTTGGTGGCCTTGCGGATGACGGGCTTCTGGCCGGTGATGGTGGCCAGGTCGCGGACAGCACCCTCGATCAGCTTCGCGTCACGGGCCGCCTCGCCGACGCCCATGTTGACGACGACCTTGACGACGCCGGGGATCTGCATGACGTTGCCGAAGCCGAACTCCTGCTGCAGGGCAGCGCGGACCTCGTCCTCGTACCGCACCTTCAGGCGCGGCTTGGTGGTCTCCGTCGACGGGTTCTCAATGACGACAGTCATCACAGATCCTTACCGGTGCGGCGCGCGACGCGGACGTTGCGGCCTTCCTCGTTGACTCGCTTGCCGACGCGGGTCGGCTTGTTGTCGCCGTCCACCACCTGCACGTTCGAGATGTGGATCGGCGCTTCCTGCGTGACGATGCCGCCGGACTTCGCACCACGCTGGGTCGTCGAGACCTTCGTGTGCTTCTTGATCCGGTTGACACCCTCGACCAGGACCCGATTGCGCTCTGGGTAGGCCATGGATGACCTTCCCGCGCGCGCCCTTGTCCTTACCGGCGATGACCAGGACGGTGTCGCCCTTTTTCACCTTCAGCCCCATGCACAGCACCTCCGGCGCCAACGAAATGATCTTCATGTACTTCTTGTCGCGCAGCTCGCGGCCGACCGGCCCGAAGATGCGGGTGCCACGCGGATCGCCGTCGCCCTTGAGCAGCACGGCGGCGTTCTCGTCGAACTTGATGTACGAGCCATCAGCCCGACGCTTCTCCTTCACGGTGCGCACGATGACGGCCTTGACGACGTCGCCCTTCTTCACACCGGCACCGGGAATCGCGTCCTTGACGGTCGCCACGATGATGTCGCCGATGCCTGCGTACCGACGGGAGGAGCCGCCGAGGACACGGATGCACAGGATCTCCTTGGCGCCCGTGTTGTCGGCGACCCGGAGCCTGGACTCCTGCTGAATCACGTCAGTCCCAACCTTTGCGATGTGCGCTCGCCGGAGGGTTCTCCGCCTGCAAGCACTTGTCTGTCTTGTATCTGCCGACTGCTCGGTGAGCTGGGCATCGTCCTGTCAACCTTTCCGTCGCCGCGGCAATGGAGCCCGTTCCGTCGCCCCTGCAATGGAGCCCTGTTCCGTTGCCCGTGCGGAGCAGCGTTGCGTGCAGTGGAGCAGCGTTACTGGGCCCGCTCGAGCACCGACACCAGCCGCCACCGCTTGGTGGCCGACAGCGGACGGGTCTCTGCTAGCAGGACCCGGTCGCCGACGCCGGCGGTGCCGTTCTCGTCGTGCGCCTTGACCTTGGTGGTCCGGCGGATGACCTTCGAGTAGCGCGGGTGCTTCACCCGGTCCTCGAGCTCGACGACGATGGTCTTCTCCATCTTGTCGCTGACGACCATGCCCTCACGGGTCTTGCGGTCGCCCCTGGCCTTGACGGCCGGCGCGGCGCCGGCGGTGGAAGCGGTTGCCGCGTCTTCTTCAGTTGTTGTCACTTCCGGCTGCTCGCTCACGCGGCACCTCCTTCATTCGCCAGTTCGTCCGGACCGGTCGACAGCCCGAGCTCGCGCTCGCGCATGACGGTGTAGATCCGGGCGATGTCGTGCCGGACCGTACGGAGCCGGCGGTTGTTGTCCATCTGGCCGGTGGCCATCTGGAAGCGGAGGTTGAACAGCTCCTCCTTCGACTCACGCAGACGCAGGACGAGCTCGTCCGTGCCCAGTTCGCGCAGCTCGTTCGCTGCGGTCTCGGTGCTGGCCATCAGGATTCACCACCCTCCCGGGTCACGATGCGACACTTCATCGGCAGTTTGTGGATCGCGCGGCGCAGTGCCTCGCGGGCAATGGCCTCGGTCGGGTAGCTCATCTCGAACAGGATCCGGCCTGGCTTGACGTTGGCCACCCACCACTCGGGCGAGCCCTTGCCGGAACCCATCCGGGTCTCGGCCGGCTTCTTGGTCAACGGGCGGTCCGGGTAGATGTTGATCCATACCTTGCCGCCACGCCGGATGTGCCGGTTGATGGCGATACGGGCCGACTCGATCTGCCGGTTCGTCACGTACGCCGGCTCCAGCGCCTGGATGCCGAAATCACCGAAGGTGACCTGGGTTCCACCACTGGCCATGCCGACCCGGTTGGGCCGGTGCTGCTTGCGGTGCTTGACCCTGCGGGGAATCAACACGTCGATCAGACCCCTGTCGTTTCTGGGGCCGCAGCGGTTGCCTCGGGGTTGTCCTCGACGGCCGCACGGCCTGCGTCGGTGGACGTCGGAGTGGTGCCCGACGAACCGGAGCGACGACGCGCCGGACGCTCTGCCCTGTCGTCACGGCCGCGGCTGTCGCCACGGGCGCCACGCTGAGCGGCGGCGGCCTCGGCCACCCGCTGCTCGGCCAGGGTGCCGACCTTGTCGCCCTTGTAGATCCAGACCTTCACGCCGATCCGGCCGAAGGTCGTCTTGGCCTCGAAGAAGCCGTAGTCGATGTCCGCGCGGAGCGTGTGCAGCGGCACCCGGCCCTCGCGGTAGAACTCGGAGCGGCTCATCTCGGCGCCGCCCAGACGTCCGGAGCACTGGATACGGATGCCCTTGACGGCCGGCGAACGCTGTGCCGACTGCATGGACTTGCGCATCGCGCGACGGAAGCTGACCCGGTTCGACAGCTGCTCGGCCACACCCTGGGCGACCAGCTGCGCATCGGACTCGGGGTTGCGCACCTCGAGGATGTTCAGCTGGACCTGCTTGCCGGTGAGCTTCTCGAGCTGGCCGCGGATGCGGTCCGCTTCGGCGCCGCGGCGGCCGATGACGATGCCCGGACGAGCCGTGTGGATGTCCACCCGGACGCGATCGCGGGTGCGCTCGATCTCGACCTTGGAGATGCCCGCGCGGTCCAGACCCTTGGACATCAGCTTGCGGATCTGCACGTCCTCGTTCACGTACTCCGCGTAGGCCTTGTCGGCGTACCAGCGGGTGCTCCAGTCGGTGGAGATGCCGAGACGGAACCCATGGGGGTTGATCTTCTGACCCACTAGCGGGTCCTTCCCTTCGCACTCTTGGCCTGGCCCTGGTTTGCATCAACCGAGACAAGTTCGATGGTGATGTGGCACGTCCGCTTGCGGATCCGGAAAGCCCGGCCCTGTGCGCGCGGCTGGAACCGCTTGAGGGTGGGACCCTCGTCCACGTAGATCGTGTCGACGATGAGCGTCGACGGATCCAGACTCTGGTTGTTCTCCGCGTTGGCGACGGCCGAGGCCAGCAACTTGGCAACCGGCTCGCTCGCGGCCTGCGGGGAGAACTGCAGGATCGAGGCGGCGTCGGCGACGTTGCGACCGCGGATCAGGTTGACGACGCGACGCGCCTTCATCGGGGTCAGGCGCGCGTAGCGCACCGTCGCCGTGGAACGGGGCAGCTCTTCGACTGCCGGCTTCTTACTCATGACGAACCCGACCCTTCTCAGCCACGCCGCGCGCGACGGTCGTCTTTGATGTGGCCCTTGAACGTCCGCGTCGGGGCGAACTCGCCGAGCTTGTGGCCGACCATCGACTCGGTGACGAAAACCGGGACGTGCTTGCGGCCGTCGTGCACGGCGATCGTGTGCCCGAGCATGTCGGGGATGATCGTCGAGCGTCGTGACCAGGTCTTGATCACGGCCTTGGAGCTCTTGTCGTTCGCAGCGTCCACCTTCTTGAGCAGGTGGTCGTCAATGAACGGGCCCTTCTTGAGACTGCGGGGCATCTCTCTCCTACCTTCCTGCTCTGGTGGTCGTGCTGGTCTGTGCGCTTGTCATCTGCATCAACGCTTCTTGCCACCCTTGCGGCGACGACGGACGATCAGGTCGTCGCTGGCCTTGTTCGGCCGGCGGGTGCGACCCTCGGGCTTGCCGCCCGGGTTGACCGGGTGACGGCCGCCGGAGGTCTTGCCCTCGCCACCGCCGTGCGGGTGATCGACCGGGTTCATGGCGACACCGCGGACGGACGGGCGCTTGCCCTTCCAGCGCATCCGGCCGGCCTTGCCCCAGTTGATGTTGGCCTGCTCGGCGTTGCCCACCTCGCCGACGGTGGCGCGGCAGCGCACGTCGACGTTGCGGATCTCGCCGGACGGCATACGCAGCTGCGCGTACGGGCCGTCCTTGGCCACCAGCTGCACCTTGGAACCGGCCGAGCGGGCGATCTTCGCGCCGCCACCGGGCCGCAGCTCGATGGCGTGCACGACGGTGCCGACCGGGATGTTGCGCAGCGGCAGGTTGTTGCCGGGCTTGATGTCCGCGCTGGCGCCGGTCTCGATGGTGTCACCCTGCGAGAGCCGGTTCGGCGCGATGATGTAGCGCTTGTCGCCGTCCGCGAAGTGCAGCAGCGCGATCCGCGCGGTGCGGTTGGGGTCGTACTCGATGTGCGCGACAACGGCCGGCACGCCGTCCTTCTCGGACCGCTTGAAGTCGATCACCCGGTAGGCACGCTTGTGACCGCCGCCCTGGTGCCGCGCGGTGACCCGCCCGTGCACGTTGCGGCCGCCCTTGGAGTGCAGCGGACGGACCAGCGACTTCTCCGGGGTGTCGCGGGTGACCTCGGCGAAGTCAGCCACCGAGGAGCCGCGGCGACCGGGGGTCGTCGGCTTGTATTTACGGATACCCATGGTTTTTCCCTAACCCCGCTCAGGCGCCCGAGAAGACGTCGATCGGCTTGCTGTCCTTGGACAGCGTGACGATGGCGCGCTTGGTGGCTTTGCGCTGGCCGTAGCCGGCGCGGGTGCGCTTGCGCTTGCCCTGCCGGTTGAGCGTGTTGACCGAGATGACCTTGACGCCGTCGAAGATCTTCTCGATGGCGATCTTGACCTGGGTCTTGTTGGCATCGGGGTGCACCTCGAAGGTGTAGCTCCCCGACTCCAGCAGGCCGTAGCTCTTCTCGGACACGATCGGTCGCACGATGATGTCCCGCGGATCGGCGATCATGCCGAGTCCTCCTCTGTTGCAACAGCTTCAGCGGCGGTGGTGTCGTCCTCGTCCTGCACGGCGGACTTCTTCGACAGCGAGATCTCGCTGTCGTCCGCCTCGGTCGTGTCAGCAGCGGCGTGCCGACCGGCCGGCGCATCGACGGCGAGCGCGGTCCCGCCCTTGCCGGCGACGCTGACGAACTCGTCGAGCGCCTGGCGGGTGAAGACCACGTCGTCGCTGACCAGCACGTCGTAGGTGTTGAGCTGGCCGGAGGCGATCAGGTGCACCTCGGGGACGTTGCGCAGGCTCTTCCAGCCCAGCACGTCGTCGGCGCTGAGCACCACGAGGATGTTCTTCGCCGACGACACGGCGCGCAGCGCGGTCAGGGCCGTCTTGGTGGACGGGGTGCCGTCGATCGCCAGCGTGGACAGCACGTGCACGTTGCCGCTGCGGGCCCGGTCCGAGAGGGCACCACGTAGAGCGGCTGCCTTCATCTTCTTCGGGGTTCGCTGGGCGTAGCCGTGCGGGACGGGGCCGTGCACGGTGCCGCCGCCATTGAACTGCGGCGCGCGGGTCGAGCCCTGACGAGCCCGGCCGGTGCCCTTCTGGCGGTACGGCTTCTTGCCGCCACCGGACACCTCACCACGGTTCTTCGCCTTGTGAGTGCCCTGGCGGGCCGCGGCGAGCTGCGCGACGACGACCTGGTGCATCAACGGCACGTTGGCGGTGACGTCGAAGATGTCGGCCGGCAGTTCGACGCTGCCCTCGGCCGCCCCCGCGGGGGTGGTGATCTGGACCGTGGTCATCAGGCACCAACCTTGCTGTGGTTCTTGACGGCGGACTTGATGAACACCACGCCGTTCTTCGGGCCGGGGATGGCGCCGAGAATCAGCACGAGACCCTTGTCGGCGTCCACGGCGTGAACGGTGAGGTTCTGCGTGGTGACCTTGTCGTTGCCCATCCGGCCGGCCATCCGCATGCCCTTGAACACCCGTCCGGGGGTCGAGCAGCCGCCGATGGAACCGGGCGAACGGTGCTTGCGCTGCACGCCGTGACCGGCGCCCAGACCCTTGAAGCCGTGACGCTTCATCACGCCCGCGTAGCCCTTGCCCTTTGACGTCCCGGTGACGTCGACGAGGTTGCCCGCGTCGAAGACCTCGGAAGCGGTGAGCTCCTGGCCGACGGTGTAGCCGCTGACGTCCTCGGTGCGCAGCTCGGCAATGTGCCGGCGCGGCGTGACGCCCGCCTTGACGAACTGACCGGCCACCGGCTTGGTCACCTTGCGGGGATCGATCGCGCCGAACGCGAACTGCACCGCGCTGTAGCCATCGGTCTCAGGCGTGCGGACGGCGGTGACGACGACCGGGCCGGCAGCGACGACGGTGACCGGGACGACCCGGTTGGCCTCGTCGAAGACCTGGGTCATCCCGAGCTTGTGGCCCAGGATTCCCTTGATCGTGTTTGCCATGTTGGAAGTACCCATCTCCTGTGCGGAAGAATTTCGCCCTCGCGGGCGGTATCGACTGGCCCCTGCGGGCTGTGGACGTGATCGTCAGGGCTGAATCGTGAACGCTTGGTGGTGAACAGCCCTTACTGGATGTTGACGTCCACGGACGCCGGCAGGTCGATGCGCATCAGCGCGTCGACGGTCTTGGGGGTCGGATCGAGGATGTCGATCAACCGCTTGTGCGTCCGCATCTCGAAGTGCTCGCGCGAGTCCTTGTACTTGTGCGGCGAACGGATGACGCAGTAGATGTTCTTCTCAGTGGGCAGCGGCACCGGGCCGACCACGCGGGCACCCGTACGGGTCACCGTCTCGACGATCTTGCGCGCTGACGCGTCGATCGCCTCATGGTCGTAGGCCTTGAGCCGGATGCGGATCTTCTGTCCCGCCACGCTTGCCGTCCTTCTCACTTGTCGCGGTTTCCCGCGGCTTTCGCCTTGTCGCGCACTCCGGGGGTCCCGTAGCGCACTTCGTCGCGGTTCTCCCGCTTTGCTGTCCTGGGCTGCGGGTTGCCCCGCTGCGCTTGGTTGCGGGTCGCCCCGCCGTTCTGCTCGCGGGTGTTCCCGCCGTTCCTCTTCACGCGCTTTGCCGTGTCCTGCCCGGCACGCTCGCGTCCTGCACGGGTGTCGCCGCCGCTCCTGCTGGCGGGTCCCTGCCGGCCCTGCTCGGGTTTCCCCGCGGTCCTGCTCACGGCCGTCCGGCCGCACCTGTCCTGCTCGGCAGCAGGCGCACGCGCTCGCTGTCGGGCGGACATGGTCCGCCGTCACTGTTCATCTGTCTGGGTTCACCGGTCCACGCGGTCGGGCGTGTCGCCCGCACTCGCACACATCCGCTTCAGACTTCCTCGCAGATGCTGGTGGATCGGCCGCACCCGGCTGGGCGCGAGACTGCAGTTCGTTCAAGTACTGCCGATATTCCCAGTTCAGAACCGGTTCGATGATCGTTTCCGATCTCCGTCCCGCTTCTCGCTGACCTCATCTGGGCCGCACGAAAGCACGACCCCGTCAAAGGGCAACCCGAGAAGTATGCCTCATCGGGGAGGGTGACTTCAAATCCGCCCCCTGTGACCGTCCGCGCACCGGCTCCGGGCCGGTCCAAACCCCTGCGGCCCACCCGGGCGCTTCGGCATCGGAGCAACCTCTGCCCCCGGGGCCGCCTCGGCGTCGGAGCAACCTCTGCGAGTCGCCACAACCCCCGCCGCGTCGGTGCAACCTCCCCGGAGGGTGCGCCGTAGCCGCTCCGGTTGGCCAGACAGCTCCGATTGGCCAGACAGCTCCATGGTGACCGAGCCCGCCATCCCCGAGCTGGCCCGGTCGTCCGTGCAACCGGAGCTGCGTCGCTTCAGCCTCCTGGACGTTGCGCCGTAGCCGCTGCGGTTGGCCAGACCCAGTCCGGCCGGGCGAGACCGATCCTGATCGGTGCAGCGCTGCGTCAGACCGCGGTGATCTATCCACAATTCAGCTCCCGACCGTCCCGGGCTGTTCCGGCCGCCCACCATCGGCAGATGCCCACCGCACCCGATGGCCTCCCTGAGGTCCTCCACCGCACCGCACTGCTCGCCGGCGGATTCACAGACGACGAGATCCGGACCTCTCGTCGCAGCGGGCAGTGGGTCGCCCTACACCGCGGCACCTACTGTGCGGCTGACGCTGTCGCGGCCCTGAAGTACGAACAGCTCCACCGGCTGCGCGCCTGGGCCATTGCGAGCCGGTCCCCACACCTTGTCGTCAGTCACGTCTCCGCGGCCGCGGTGCTGGGGCTCCCGATCTGGGGCGTCTCGCTGGAGCGGGTACACCTGACCCGCATCGGCCAGGGTGGCGGCCGGGTCAGTCCCGGGCGGGTTGTGCACGCGGTGCCGCTCAAGCCGTCCGAGATCATCGAGGTCGATGGGACCAGGGTCACGACAGTGGCTCGGACCCTGGTCGACGTCGCGTGCAGCAGTCCCCTACCGACGACGGTGATAGCAGGTGACGCAGCCCTTCGGCGCGGTCTGGTCACTCCGGCTGAGCTGGCGCTGGCCGTGGCGCGCACTCGTCATCGCCGTGGGGCTGCGGCCGCCCGCCGCGCTCTGTCATTTGCCGACCGCCGCTCGGAGAGCGCCGGCGAATCCAGGGCGCGGCTGATCCTGTCCGCGCAAGGGCTTCCCGAGCCCGTCCTGCAGATTCGGATCTACGACCGCGCCGGCGTTCTTGTCGGCAGGGTGGACCTGGGTTATCCCGGACTGGGAGTTCTCATCGAGTTCGACGGCATGGTGAAGTACCGGAAGCCTCTCCGGCCGGGTCAGCAACCGGAAGAGGTCGTCATCGCGGAGAAGCGGCGCGAGGATCTCCTGCGGTCGCTCGGATATACCGTCGTCCGCTTCGTGTGGTCCGACCTTGCCGACCCCGCCGCCATGGCAGCCACCGTACGAGCCGCCCTGGAGCAGGGAGCCAGGACCGTCCGGGTCGGTGGGCTGGCCGGCTCATGGGCCGCGGATCCCGTTGAGCCGCAGGGACCGGCCTGACCGGTCACCGAGCTGCTGGCGGCATCGCCCTGGACCTCAGAGGTGGCAACAACATCCGCTGCTACGCGGCATCACCCGCGGGCGTTGCGAAGTAGCAGCAGGTGTTGCAGCGACCGAGCCCCGCGCAAACCCTCACGCTCCGGACAGGCCCAACAAACAGCAGAAGGCCCCGCCCGCGACCGAAGTCGCGAGCGGGGCCCTGAGCCGACCAGCGAGCAGAACCCGCCGAGCAGAACTACTTGATGATCTTCGTGACCGAGCCGGCGCCGACGGTGCGGCCACCCTCACGGATCGCGAAGCGGAGGCCCTCTTCGATGGCGATCGGCTGGATCAGCGAGACCGTCATCTCCGTGGTGTCACCGGGCATGACCATCTCGGTGCCCTCGGGGAGGTTCACCACACCGGTCACGTCGGTGGTACGGAAGAAGAACTGCGGGCGGTAGTTGTTGAAGAACGGCGTGTGCCGGCCACCCTCGTCCTTGCCCAGGATGTAGACCTGAGCCTCGAACTCGGTGTGCGGGGTGATCGAGCCCGGCTTGACGACGACCTGGCCGCGCTCCACCTCCTCGCGCTTGGTGCCGCGCAGCAGCAGCCCGACGTTGTCGCCGGCCTGGCCGCGAGTCGAGCAGCTTGCGGAACATCTCGATGCCGGTGACGGTGGTCTGGAAGGACTTCGGCTTGATGCCGACGATCTCCACGGTCTCGTTGACGTTGACCTTGCCGCGCTCCACCTTGCCGGTGACGACGGTGCCACGACCGGTGATCGTGAAGACGTCCTCGATCGGCATCAGGAACGGCTTCTCGGTGTCGCGGACGGGCTCCGGGATGGACTCGTCGACGGCGTTCATCAGCTCGACGACGGTCTCGACCCACTTCGGGTCACCCTCGAGAGCCTTCAGGCCGGAGGTCCGGATGACCGGGGCGTCCTCGTCGAACTCCTGGGCCGGCGAGCAGCTCGCGAACCTCGAGCTCGACGAGCTCCAGGATCTCCTCGTCGTCGACCATGTCGGCCTTGTTCAGGGCGACCAGGATGTAGGGCACGCCGACCTGGCGGGCCAGGAGCACGTGCTCCTTGGTCTGCGGCATCGGGCCGTCGGTGGCGGCCACGACCAGGATCGCGCCGTCCATCTGGGCGGCACCGGTGATCATGTTCTTGATGTAGTCGGCGTGACCGGGGGCATCGACGTGCGCGTAGTGGCGCTTCTCGGTCTGGTACTCGACGTGCGCGATGTTGATGGTGATGCCGCGCTGACGCTCCTCAGGAGCCTTGTCGATCTGATCGAAGGCGGAGACCTCGTTCAGGGTCGGGTACTTGTCGTGCAGCACCTTGGTGATGGCCGCCGTCAGGGTCGTCTTGCCATGGTCGACGTGACCGATGGTGCCGATGTTGACGTGCGGTTTGCTCCGGTCGAACTTCGCCTTCGCCACTGCTGTCCTCCTCAGGACTCTTCTGATGCGCCATGCGACTTCCGGTACTGATTGCAGGTCGTCAGGGCGTTGGTGGATGGATCTGGACCGGGATCGCTGTCGAGCCCGGACCCGTGACGGTGGAGGCGCGACCCCACCATCCCGACTGTGCAGGGTACGGATGGCCGCGCCGTGCGGGCCAATCCGTACCTCTCGGGTGATTCAGTTGTGCGGACACGCTGCTCGCTCGGCTCGCGGAGATGCTCACTCGCCCGTTCTGCTTCGCGATGATCTCCTTGGCCACGTTCGTCGGAACCTCGGAGTAGCGATCGAACACCATCGAGTACGACGCCCGGCCCTGGGTCCGCGACCGCAGGTCGCCGACGTAGCCGAACATCTCCGACAGCGGCACCAGCGCGGTGACCACGCGCGCGCCGGACCGCTCGCTCATGGACTGGATCTGCCCACGACGCGAGTTCAGGTCGCCGATGACGTCACCCATGTTGTCCTCGGGCGTGACGACCTCGACGCTCATCAGCGGCTCCAGCAGCACCGGCTTGGCCATCCGCGCGGCTTCCTTCATCGCGATGGAACCCGCGATCTTGAACGCCATTTCGGACGAGTCGACCTCGTGGTAGGCACCGTCGACCAGGGTCAGCTTGACGCCGAGCACCGGGTAGCCGGCCAGGATGCCGTACTGCAGCGCGTCCTGCGCGCCGGCGTCCACCGAAGGGATGTACTCCTTCGGGATACGTCCACCGGTGACGGCGTTGACGAACTCGTAGGTGGCACCCTCCGAGTGCCTCCATGTCCAAGGGCTCGACCGTGATGAGGATCTTGGCGTACTGCCCGGATCCACCGGTCTGCTTCTTGTGCACGTAGCTGTACTTCTCCACGGTGCCGCGGATGGTCTCGCGGTACGCGACCTGCGGCTTGCCGATGTTGGCGTCGACGTTGAACTCCCGCCGCATGCGCTCCACCAGGATGTCCAGGTGCAGCTCGCCCATGCCGGAGATGACCGTCTGGCCGGTCTCCTCGTCGTTCTTGACCTTGAACGTCGGGTCCTCTTCGGCGAGCTTCTGGATCGCGGTGCCCAGCTTCTCCTGGTCGCTCTTGGTCTTCGGCTCGATGGCCACCGAGATGACCGGATCCGGGAAGTTCATCGACTCGAGCACGATCTGGTGCGCCGGGTCGGACAGCGTGTCGCCGGTGGTGGTCTGCTTGAGCCCCATGACGGCGACGATGTCGCCGGCGCTGACCGAGGCCAGCTCCTCACGCTTGTTGGCGTGCATCTGGTAGATCTTGCCGATCCGCTCCTTGCGGTCCTTGGTCGCGTTGACGACCTGGGTGCCGGTGTTCAAGGTGCCGGAGTACACGCGGACGAAGGTCAGCTTGCCCAGGTGCGGGTCGGTCGCGACCTTGAACGCCAGCCCGGCGAAGTGTGTCCTTCGGGTCCGGGTGACGCTCGGCCGGGGTGACCCCGTCGGTCAGCGTGCCCTCGATGGCGCCGACGTCCAGCGGCGACGGCAGGTACTCGACGACCGCGTCGAGCATGGGCTGCACGCCCTTGTTCTTGAACGCGGAACCGGTGACGACCGGGTTGACCTTGCCGGCGATGGTGGCCCGGCGGATCGCGGCGTTCAGCTGCTCGAGGGTGAGCTCCTCGCCGACGAGGTAGGCCTCCATGGCCTCGTCGTCGTTCTCGGAGATCGTCTCGATCAGCTTCTCGCGCCACTCGGCGGCCTGCGTCGGCGAGATCGGCCGGGATCTCCTCGATCGGCGTAGTCCTCACCCTTGACGGTCTCGCCGCGCCAGGTCAGCGCCCGCATCTGCAGCAGGTCGACGACACCGATGAAACCGCCCTCGGCGCCGATCGGGATCTGCAGCACCAGCGGGGTCGCACCGAGCCGCTCGACCATCATGTCGACGCAGCGGAAGAAGTTCGCACCGGTGCGGTCGAGCTTGTTGACGAAGCACATCCGCGGCACGTGGTACTTCTCCGCCTGCCGCCAGACCTGCTCGGTCTGCGGCTCGACACCGGCGACACCGTCGAACACGGCAACGGCACCGTCGAGGACGCGCAGCGAGCGCTCCACCTCGACGGTGAAGTCGACGTGCCCCGGGGTGTCGATGATGTTGATCTTGTGACCCTTCCACGACGTCGTCGTGGCGGCGGAGGTGATGGTGATCCCCCGCTCCTGCTCCTGGTCCATCCAGTCCATGACGGCGGCGCCCTCGTGGACCTCGCCGATCTTGTACGTGATGCCGGTGTAGAACAGGATGCGCTCGGTCGTGGTGGTCTTGCCCGCGTCGATATGCGCCATGATCCCGATGTTGCGGACCTTGTCCAGGGCGTTCGTGGCCACGGTGGCTTCTTCCTCGTCTCAATAGTCAAGTGGGTGGGTGTGCCGCACGCTCGATCCGTCCAGCGGAGGGCAGCACCCATACAGCGCCGAACAGGGGTGCGATATTCCTGCCCGACGCTGCGCTGCTGGCTTACCAGCGGTAGTGCGCGAAGGCCTTGTTCGACTCGGCCATCTTGTGCGTGTCCTCGCGCCGCTTGACGGAGGCGCCGAGGCCGTTGGAGGCGTCCAGCAGCTCGTTCATCAGCCGCTCGGTCATGGTCTTCTCGCGGCGGGCCTTGGAGTAGCCGACCAGCCAGCGCAGCGCCAGCGTGGTGGACCGGCCGGGCTTGACCTCGATCGGCACCTGGTAGGTGGCGCCACCGACGCGCCGGCTCTTGACCTCGAGGGCGGGCTTGACGTTGTCCAGCGCGCGCTTGAGGGTGACGACCGGGTCGCTGCCGGTCTTGTCGCGGCAGCCTTCGAGGGCGCCGTACACGATCGACTGGGCGATGGAGCGCTTGCCGTCCATCAGCACCTTGTTGACCAGCTGGGTCACCAGCGGGGAGTTGTAGACCGGGTCGGCAACGAGCGGCCGACGCGGAGCGGGTCCCTTGCGGGGCATTAGCTCTTCTCCTTCTTCGCGCCGTACCGGCTGCGAGCCTGCTTGCGGTTCTTGACGCCCTGGGTGTCCAGCGATCCGCGGATGATCTTGTAGCGGACGCCGGGGAGGTCCTTCACCCGGCCGCCGCGCACCAGCACGATGGAGTGCTCCTGCAGGTTGTGACCCTCGCCGGGGATGTAGGCGGTGACCTCGACCTGGCTGGTCAGCTTGACCCGGGCGACCTTGCGCAGCGCCGAGTTCGGCTTCTTCGGGGTGGTCGTGTAGACGCGGGTGCAGACACCGCGCCGCTGCGGGCTGCCCTTGAGGGCCGGCGTCTTGGTCTTGCCGATCTTGTCGGTGCGGCCCTTGCGGACCAACTGCTGGATCGTGGGCATGTGCTGGCGACTTCTTCCTTCGCGATTTCGCGACGAGGCAGAGCTATGACGGTCTGAGTGCTGGTGATCCGTTGCCCCCGCGCGGACGCCACCGATGGTGGCGAGGCGCCAGAAAACCGAGCGCCACGCGGCACACGACTGAGGGCACACAACATCGACCCAGCAGGACCGGGCCAATCGCACAGGCTACCCGCGCGTGCGGGACGCCTGCAAATCGATCGGTTGTTCGGTCAGGGCTGGACGCCTGCGATGCGTCGCCGCCCGGAAGGAGCGGAACAATTCGCCGGCGTCGGCTCGGCTCCCTGCGGGCGTCTCATGACGAGTCGACCGCGGCAAACCGGACCTCAGCGCTGGGTGCTTCGCCGATGATCGTACCGGCAGCCCGGATGGCCGCTCACTCCCCGGCCCTGGCCGGGTCGCTGCTCAATGGCAGCCCGCCGCTCACTCGGTCGCCAGCGCATGGGTCGGCGGCGTCATCGCTGCCCGCCGGGACGGCAGCACCGAGGCGAGCAGCCCGGCGGCCACCGCGACGGCGACGACCAGCGCGAGCGATCCCCACGGGATGGCGAGCGTCGACTCCCCACCCGCTTCCCCGAACGCGCTGCGGACGCCGACCCAGCCGTACCCGATGCCGGCCAGCACGCCGACGACGGCCGCGATCAGCGCCAGCATCACCGCCTCGACCGCGAGCATCAGCCGGAGCTGACGGCGTTGCAGCCCCAGAGCGCGGAGCAGCGCCGACTCCCTGGTCCGCTCGATCACCGACAGGCCCAGGGTGTTGCCGATACCCACGACGGCGATCACCACGGCGACGGCGAGCAGGCCGATCGCCACCGTCACGATGGTGCCGAGGGCCGACGACGTCGCGGCGCGTTCCGGCGCAGACCCGCCGAGAGTGAGCTCGGGACTGCGGGCGATGGTGCGGTTCAACTCCGAGGTGACCTGCTCGGCATCGGCCCCCGCATCCAGCGCTGCCCAGATCACCAGCGGTGCCGGGTCGGCCGTCAGCTGCGCCAGCGACGCTCCGGTGAGCACGAAGGACCCACCGTTGACGCCCTGATCGGACAGTGCGCCCGCAGCGACGGAGAACGTTCCGCTGCGCCCGCCCACGGTGACGGTCACCCGGTCCCCCACCGACAGCTGCCCGGACAACAGGTATCCGGGCACCAGGACCGTGTCGTCCCGCAGTTCCGCCGGGACCTGGGGAATGACGGCGCCGGCGCCGTTGCCCACGCCGAGCACGGTGGCATCCGTCGCCACCTCTTCACCCGCCGGGCCGATGATGTCCGCTGGTGCGCCGGGAAGAGCGGCGGTCGCACGCAGGCCCGGCTGTGCGGCGACCGCGTCGATGACGCTGCGGGCGATCGCCTCCCCCTCGCCCGTGATCGAGATGTCCACGGGGTATTGCACTGTCAGCGCCCGATCCAGTGACGCCTGCGCACTCGCCGCACCGACCTGCATGGTGACGATCAGCCCGACGCCCAGCATCAGCGCCGCGGCGGTCGCCGCGGCCCGACCGGGATTGCGCCGGCCGTTCAGCGCGGCGAGCCGGCCCGGCACACCGGCGAGCCCGGCAACCATCCCGACCATCCGGAGCAGCGGCGGCACGAATGTCGGGCTCAGCAGCAGGATTCCGACGGCGGACAGCGCTCCGCCGCCCAGGGCCAGCAGCACCTGGTTGCCCAGCACCGCCAGGACCAGCAGGGCAACGCCCGCTGCCGTCAGCAGCGCCGCGAGCACGACCCGCCGGCGTCCCGCCGGCGCCGAGGGGCGTCCTCGGGAACCGGCTGCAGGGCGACCAGCGGCGCGACCCGCATCGCCGCGGAGGCGGTGCAACAGCGGCGAGCACGGTCAACACCACCCCACCGGCGGCGGTCACGGCCAGCCCGACCGGCGGCAGGACGGGCCAGCCATCGGCGAGCCCGTCAACCGCGCACCGAGCCACCCGATGCCGCAGCCGACAAGGATGCCAAGGGCCGAGCCACGACGCCGATCAGGCCGGCCTCGACGAGCAGGTCCCGGCGGACCCGACCCGAGTCCAGGCGCCGGCCGTATGCGTTGATCGGCGTCGGCCGCTGGGGGTCGGCGGATCCGCTGCTCGGGATTCCGGTGACGTGGGATCAGATTTCAGGCGCGCGCGCGATCGTCGAGGCCGGTTCGCCGATTTCAAGGTGACGCCGTCGCAGGGGAGTCACTTCTTCCAGAATCTCGCGGCCGGCAACATCGGGTATTTCACGGTGAACCCTGATGTCGGCGAAGGCTTCGTCGATTGGGAATGGCTGGCGGCGCGCCCGGCGGCCACGGAAACGGAGTTCGTGCGCCACCTGCGATTCGAGATGCCGCTCGGTATCACGATCAACGGCCGGTCGCATGCCGGGGTGATTCTCAAACCTGCGAACTGAATTCGCGGATCACATGTAGACACGAAGTTCACGAAGAACGAGAAGCTCACGAAGAATTCTTTTGCAAAAAGAAGAAATACTTCGTGTTCTTCGTCGTCCTTCGTGTTCTTCGTGGTTATCGTGATACGAGTGTTCGGTCGACGCGGATCCGGTTTACGCGTACATCCCGCGCATCCGCGTGACCGTCGCGACGCGGCTGATGGCGACGATGTAGGCGGCGGTGCGCATGTCGACGTTGTACTTCAGCGACGTCTGCAGCACGGCGTTGAACGCCTCGCACATCTTGGCCTCGAGGCGCTCGTTGACTTCCTTCTCGGTCCAGAAGTAGCCGTAGCGATCCTGCACCCACTCGAAGTACGACGTCGTCACGCCGGAGCTGTTCGCGAGGATGTCGGGCACGACGAAGACGCCGCGCTCGTGCAGGTGCTTGTGCGCGTCGGGCGTGGTCGGGCCGTTGGCGCCTTCGATGATGATCTTCGCCTTGATGCGCGGCCGCGTTGTCGATGGTGATCTGGTTTTCGAGCGCGGCGGGGATCAGGACGTCGACGTCGAGCGTCGAAGAGGTCGGTCGTTGCGGCAGCGGCTCGGCGCCGCTGAAGCCGTCGACGGTCTTGTGCTGCGTCGACGTGCTCGAGCAGCTTCGGCGACGTCGAGCCCCTTCGCGTTGTAGACGCCGCCCTTCCAGTCGGTGACGGCGACGATGCGTCGCGCCGACTCCGGCGCGAGCAGCTCGCGCCGAGATCGAGCCGACGTTGCCGAAGCCCTGCACCGCGACCGTCGCGCCTCTTGATGTCGAACGCCGACGTGCTTGCGCCGACTCGCGCGTGGCGATCATCACGCCGCGGCCGGTCGCTTCGCGCCGGCCGAGCGAGCCGCCCATCTCGACCGGCTTGCCGGTGACGACCGCCGTCGTCGTGTGGCCGACGTGCATGGAGTAGGTGTCCATCACCCACGCCATGATTTGCTCGTTGGTGTTGACGTCCGGCGCCGGCACGTCTTTCTCGGGGCCGATCGCGTCGACGATCTCCGCGATGTAGCGGCGCGTCAGCGCTTCGATCTCGCGCTTCGACATCTTGCGTCGGATCGCAGATGACGCCGCCCTTGCCGCCGCCGAACGGGATGTGCGCGACGGCGCACTTCCACGTCATCCACGCGGCGAGCGCCGTCACCTCGTCGAGGGTGACGCCGGGGTGATAGCGGATGCCGCCCTTGGCCGGTCCGAGCGTGATGTTGTACTGCACGCGGTAGCCGGTGAACACCTCGATCTCGCCGTTGTCCATCTGGATCGGACAGGAGACGGTGATCTGCCGCTTCGGGTGGGTGAGGATCTTCCAGATGCCGGGCTCGAGGTTGAGGATGCGGGCCGCGCCGTCGAACTCCTGGAGCATCGCGTTGAAAATCGATCCGTGTGTGGACGCCATGAGGCTCCTAGTCGAAACGGGCCAGCGTACCGTAGCTCACCGCGCACGAGTCAAGTCGATGCCGGCCGTAACGTGACGGGTATAATGGCCTCTTGTATGAAAACGGTTGCCGAGACCGGCAAAGGCGCTGGGAGCGCGAAACGCTCGAGCCGGCGCTGAAGAAATCGCCGGAGCGCGCCGCCGTCGTTCACGACGATTTCCGGCCGGCCGATCGATCGCCTCTACACGGCCGAGGATGTCGAGCGGCATCGACTACGCGCGCGACATCGACGAGCCCGGGCGCGTTTCCCTACACGCGCGGCATCCACCCGACCGGCTACCGCGGCAAGCTGTGGACGATGCGCCAGTTCGCCGGGTTCGGCACGCCGGAGGACACCAACGCGCGCTACAAGGCGCTGCTGCAGGCCGGCGGCACCGGCCTGAGCGTCGCCTTCGATCTGCCGACGCTGATGGGACGCGATCCCGGACCACGAGCTGTCGCTCGGCGAAGTGGGGAAGTGCGGCGTCAACGTCACGTCGCTCGCCGACATGGAAACGCTGTTCGACGGCATCTCGCTCGGCGACATCACGACGTCGATGACGATCAACTCGCCGGCCGCGATGATCTTCGCGATGTATCTGGTGGTCGCGGAAAAGCAGGGCGCCGACTGGAAGACGATCTCCGGCACGATTCAGAACGACATCCTCAAGGAATTCATCGCGCAGAAGGAATACATCTTCCCGCCGCGGCCGTCGATGCGGCTCATCACCGACATCTTCGCGTTCTGCTCGACGCAGGTGCCGCGGTGGAACACGATCTCGGTCAGCGGCTACCACATCCGCGAGGCGGGCGCGACGGCGCGTGCAGGAGCTGGCGTTCACGCTGCGCGACGGCCTCGAATACGTGCAGTGGGGCGTCGACGCCGGGCCTCGACGTCGACGACGTTCGTCCCGCGATGTCGTTCTTCTTCAACGCGCACAGCGACTTCTTCGAGGAGATCGCGAAGTACCGCGCCGCGCGGAAGATCTGGGCCGACGGCGATGCGCGACCGGTTCGGCGCGAAGAACGAGCGATCGTGGAAGCTGCGCTTCCACAGCCAGACCGCCGGCGTCTCGCTGACCGCGCAGCAGCCGTACAACAACGTCGTGCGCACCGCGCTGCAGGCGCTGTCGGCCGTGCTCGGCGGCACCAACTCGCTGCACACCAACTCGCTCGACGAAGCGCTGGCGCTGCCGACCGCGGAGGCCGCGACGCTGGCGCTGCGCACGCAGCAGATCATCGCCCACGAAAGCGGCGTCGCCAACGTCGTCGATCCGCTCGGCGGCTCGTATTTCGTCGAGAAGCTGACCAGGGACATGGAGGACGGCGCGCTCGCCTACTTCGACGCCGATCGACGCGATGGGCGGCATGGTCGAGGCGATCGAGCGCGGCTTCCCGCAGCAGGAGATCGCCGAGAGCTCGTATCGCTTCCAGCAGGCGGTCGAGCGCAAGGAGAAGATCATCGTCGGCGTCAACGACTTCGTCCAGGCAGGACGAGCCGCCGATCGAGATCCTCTACATCGACGAGTCGGCGTCGGACACGCAGCTGGCGAAGCTCGAGCGCGCTGCGGCGCACCCGCGACAGCGACGCGCGTGACGCGCGCGCTCGACGCGCTGCGCGCCGCCGCGCGGCACGACCGAGAACCTGATGCCGCCGCATCCTCGACGCCGTCCGCGCCTACGCGACGGTCGGCGAGATGTGCGACGCGCTGCGCGACGTGTGGGGCGAGTACGAGGAGGTGCCGATCATCTAGAGGCTAGGGCTAGTGGCTAGGATCAGCAGTTGCGCTAGACTGCAGACTAGCACGAGCACATGCGAAAACTGAGAGTCGTCATCGCCAAGCCCGGCCTCGACGGCCACGATCGCGGCGCCAAGGTGATCGCGCGCGCGCTGCGCGACGCCGGCATGGAGGTGATCTACACCGGCCTGCGCCAGACGCCCGAGCAGATCGCGTCCGCGGCGCTGCAGGAGGACGCCGACGTCATCGGCCTGTCGATCCTGTCCGGCGCGCACAACCACATCGCGCCGCGGCTGATGGAGCTGCTCAAGCAGAAGGGGCTGGACGACGTGCTGGTGGTGATCGGCGGGATCATCCCGGACGTCGACATCCCGAAGCTGAAGGCGATCGGCGTCAAGGGCATTTTCTGCCGGGCACGCCGATGCAGGACATCGTCGACTTCATCAACGCCCACGCGCGCGCGGGTCCGAGCGTGAGCTGAGAGCTGAAGTCTGCAGTCTGATCGACCGATAACACAACGTGCCGCATACCCTGCTCCTGGCCGACGACAGCGTCACGATCCAGCGCGTCATCGAGCTGACGTTCGCCGACGAGGACGTCGACGGTCGTCGCCGTCAGCGACGGCGATCAGGCGATCGCGCGCCTCGAGGCGGCGCCGCCCGACATCGTGCTCGCCGACATCGGCATGCCCGGCAAGAACGGCTACGAGGTGGCGCAGCTACATCAAGCAGTCGCCGCAGCTGGCGCACATTCCCGTCGTCCTGCTGACCGGCGCGTTCGAGCCGGTCGATCAGGCGCGCGCCGACGAGGCCGGCTGCGACGGCGTGCTCGCGAAGCCGTTCGAGCCGCAGCTGGTGATCGGCCGCGTCAAGGAACTGCTGGCGCGATCCGGCGCGCGCGCTCGGCGATGCCGCGCGCCGCCGGCGGACATCGACGCCGGCGCCGCCGATCGGAGCAGTCGGTCGCCCGCCGGCCGCCGCGCATCGGCGCCGATCCCGACGGTCGACGCGATCGCCGACGCGGCTCGACGACATGCCGTCGTCGACGCCGACTCGACGACTACTTCGACACGCTCGATCGCGGCCCGTTCGTCCGAATCCGCCGCCGCGCGACGCCGACGAACTGGACTGGTTCGGCAGCAAGTGCGACTCGTCGCTGCACGCCCGGGACGACATGTCCGGCCGTGCCGAGACGTCACCTCGCGCGGACGCGATCCGACGAGCTGCTGCGCACGCGTCGCCGCCGACCGGACGCCTGCCGTCGTGTCGCGATCGACGCCGGCCGCGCACTGAAGCCGCTGAGCTGCCAGCGGCACCGACGCCTCGTCCGATCGAGCAGTCGCTGCCGATCGAACCGGCTCCGTCACCGCCGGCCGCGCCGCCGACGCCGGAGCCGCCGGCGCCGAATCCGGCGCCGCTTCCCGCGCTGGCCGACGCGTTCGCCGCGCTGCTCGCCGCGGAGCAGAGCGACGCCGTCGCCGGCGATCGCCGCCTGTGGCCGGCGGCGCCGGCGCCGTCCGCCGAGGTGACCGAGGAGCTCGTCGAGCGAGGTCGCCCGGCGCGTGCTCGAGCGCCTCTCGGACACGCGTCGTGCGCGAGGCGGTCGCCGACGTCGTGTCGACGGTCGCCGAGCGGCTGGTCCGCGAAGAGATCGAGCGGATCAAGGCCGCAATCAAATAAGATCGTCGGATGCCATCGTCGCCGTCCGCTGACGCAGCTCGATCCCGCGCGCCTGCAGTTTCCCGAAAAGCCCGCGCTCGAAGGGCTCGAAGCCAAATGGACGCCGCGCTGGGAAGAGTCCGGCGTCTACCGGTTCGACCGCGCGCCGCCCGCGCGCCGAGGTGTTCTCGATCGACACGCCGCCGCCGACCGTCAGCGGATCGCTGCACGTCGGCCACGTCTTTTCGTTCACGCACACCGACCTCATCGCGCGGTTCCAGCGGATGCGCGGCAAGGCGGTGTTCTATCCGATGGGATGGGACGACAACGGGCTGCCGACCGAGCGCCGCGTGCAGAACTACTACGGCGTGCGCTGCGATCCGTCGCTGCCGTACGATCCCGGCGTTCGCGCCGCCCGACGCAGCCGCCAAGCCGCCGATCTCGGTGTCGCGTCCGAACTTCATCGAGCTGTGCGATCGCGCTGACCGCCGAGGACGAGAAGGCGTTCGAGCAGCTGTGGAAGACGCTCGGTCTGTCGGTCGACTGGTCGATGACCTACGCGACGATCGGCAAGCGCGCGCAGCGCGTCTCGCAGCTGGCGTTTCTGCACCTGCTCGCAGCGCGGGCTGGCCTACCAGGTCGAAGCGCCGACGCTGTGGGACATCGACTTCAAGACCGCGGTCGCGCAGGCCGAGCTCGAGGATCGCGAGATGCCGGGCGCCTACCACCGCATCAAGTTCGCGCGTCGCCGGACGGCGAGCGGCTGCCGTCGAGATCGAGACGACGCGCCCCGAGCTGATTCCCGCCTGCGTCGCGCTGGTCGCGCATCCCGACGATGCGCGGTATCAGCCGCTGTTCGGCCAGGAGGTGAGACGCCGCTGTTCGGCGTCCGGGTGCCGGTGCGCGCGCATGCGCTCGCCGATCCGGAAAAGGGCAGCGGCATCGCGATGATCTGCACGTTCGGCGACGTCACCGACGTGACCTGGTGGCGCGAGCTGGGCCTGCCGGTGCGCGCGGTGATCCAGGCCGACGGCACGCTGCGCGCCGTGACGTGGGGCGCGCCCGGATGGGAGTCGGCCGATGCCGATCGCGGCGCAGCGCTACTACGACGAGCTCGAGCGGGCTGTCGGCGGCCAAGGCGCGCGCGAAGATCGTCGAGCAGCTGCGCGAGAGCGGCGACCTCGTCGGCGACCCGCGGCCGATCACGCACGCGGTGAAGTTCTACGAGAAGGGCGACCGCCCGCTCGAGATCGTCACCAGCCGGCAGTGGTTCATCAAGACGATCGAGTTCCGCGACGCGCTGCTCGCGCGCGGCCGCGAGCTGCAAGTGGCATCCGGAGTACATGCGAGACGCGCTTCGAGAACTGGGCCAACGGGCTGAACGGCGACTGGTGCGTCAGCCGCCAGCGGTTCTTCGGCGTGCCGTTCCCGGTCTGGTATCCGCTCGACGACGCAGGGCCGCGTCCGGATACGACGCGGCCGATTCCGCGCGCGCGAGGATCAGCTGCCGGTGGATCCGTCGACCGACGTGCCGAGCGGGCTATCGCGCGGACCAGCGCGGCGTGCCCGGCGGCTTCGTCGGCGATCCCGACGTCATGGACACGTGGGCGACCTCGTCGCTCTCGCCGCAGATCGTGTGCGGCTGGCCCGACGATCACGAGCTGTTCGCGGAGACGTTCCCGATGGATCTGCGGCCGCAGGCGCACGACATCATCCGCACCTGGCTGTTCGACTCGGTGCTGCGCGCGCACCTGATGCACGACTCGCTGCCGTGGACCCACGCCGCGATCTCCGGCTGGGTGCTCGATCCCGATCGCAAGAAGATGTCGAAGTCGAAGGGCAACGTCGTCACGCCGCTCGCGCTGCTCGAGGAGTACGGGTCCGACGGCGCCCGCTACTGGGCGGCCAGCGGACGCCCGGGCACCGACACGGCGTTCGATCCGGGCCAGATGAAGGTCGGCCGCCGGCTGGCGATCAAGATTCTCAACGCGTCGAAGTTCGCGCTGATGAACAGCGCGCCGGTCACGCCGCGGAGCAGGCGGACGCCGCAGCCGCGATCGCCGCGCCGGTCGATCGCGCGATGCTGCGCAACCTCGCCGCGCTCGTCGCCGACGTGACGACCGCGTTCGAGGGCTACGACTACGCGCGCGTGCTGCAGCGCACCGAGACGTTCTTCTGGGGCTTCTGCGACGACTACCTCGAGCTGGTGAAGGGGCGCCGCTACGGCGAGCAGGGCGCCGACGGCGCGGCGTCCGCCAACGCCGCGCTGACCGCCGCGCTGTCGGTGATGCTGCGGCTGTTCGCGCCGTTCCTGCCGTTCGTGACCGAGGAAGTCTGGTCGTGGTGGCGCGAGGGCTCGATTCACACGGCCGCGTGGCCGACCGCCGAGGAACTGACGTCGCTGCTCGCGGACAACGCGACGGCGACGGCGCAGTCGGATCAGGCGATCTATCAATGGGCGCACCGACGTGCTGTTCGAAGTGCGCAAGCAGCGCTCGGAGGCGAAGCAGCCGCTGAAGGTGCCGATCACGAAGGTCACCGTCGAAGGCCGACGCCGAGTGCGCTCGCGCTGATGCCGATCGTCGAGGCGGACCTGCGCGCGGCGCTGCGCGTGCAGGCGTTCGAACTGCCGAGGGCGAGCCGGAGATCGTCGTCGACGGCTATGAGCGGCCAGAACTGCAGAACTGAGACTCGAACTGAAACTCAGAACTGGAACTCGGAACGCTGATGAACGCTGAACCGTGAACGTTGAACCGCTGACCCTGCGGCCTACCGCGACATCGTCGCGGCGCGCGCTCGACGAAGACGTGCGCGACGGCGATATCACCACCGACGCCACGGTCGCGCCGGCGCTGATGGCGCGCGGCGTGTTTCTCGTCAAAGGCCGACTGCGTCGTCGCCGGTCTGGACGTCGCGTTCGAGGCGTTCCGGCAGGTCGCAGAAGCCGAACGTGCCGCGTCCGCTTTTGCGTCGCGAAGCAGGACGGCGACTCGCTGCCGCAGCCGGCGACGAGATCGCCGAGGTCGACGGCACCGCGCGCGCGCTGCTGATCGGCGAGCGCACCGCGCTCAATTTCCTGCAGCGGCTGTCCGGCATCGCCACCCGCACGCGCCGGTTCGTCGATGCGGCCGGCGGGCGCATCACGATCCTCGATACGCGCAAGACGACGCCGACGCTGCGCGTGCTCGAGAAGTACGCCGTCCGCGCCGGCGGCGCGTCGAACCACCGCGTCGGCCTGTTCGACGCGATCCTGATCAAGGACAACCACATCCGCCTCGCCGGCGGCGTCGCGGACGCCATCGCCCGCGTCGCGCGCGCACCGTCCGGGTTGCCGGTCGAGATCGAGGCGGAGACGCTCGCCCAGGTCGACGAGGCGCTGGCCGCGGGCGCCGAGACGATCCTGCGTCGACAACATGTCCACCGAACGCATCCGCGAGGCGGTCGTCCGCGCGCGCGGCCGCGCCACGATCGAGATTTCCGGCGGCGTCACGCTCGAGCGGATTCCGGAGCTGGCGGCGACCGGCGCCGACTTCGTCTCCGTCGGCGCGCTGACGCATTCCGCGCCGGCGATCGACATCAGCTTTGAAATCGAACCCGCCTGATCGCGCTGGCTGAAGGCCGGCGCGCTCGCGACTCGCCGCGCGATCGAGCGCGCGCGCCCGCGCCTCGGCCGCCTCGCATCGCTCAGTGCTGTTTTTCGAGATCGGATCGACAACGTCGAGCTGCAGCCAATGACGTCGGCGTCGCCAGCGCCGAGGCCTGAGCCGCCAGCGCCGGCCAGCGCCGAGCTGCCGAAGGTCTCGTCGTCGTCGCCGACGAACAGACATCCGGCCGCGGCCGGAGAGGGCACACGTGGTTTTCGCCGCCGGGATCGGGCTTGTACGTCTCGGTGGTGCTCGCCCCGGCGACGCGCGCATCGATCCGTCGCGCGCGTTCTCGCTGCTGACGCTGGCCGCCGGCGTCGCGCTGGCGGAAGGGATCGAGCAGGCGGCCGGCCTTCGCGTCGATCTCAAGTGGCCGAACGATCTGCTGGTGTCGGGGCGCAAGGTCGGCGGGATCCTCGCGGAGTCGTCTGGTACCGGCGATCGATTCGACGCCGTTGTCGTCGGCTACGGGATCAACGTGCAGTCGACGAAGCTTTCCGCCGGAGCTGCGCGGCCAGGCCACGTCTCTGGAAACGGAGCTCGGACGCGCGCGTCGATCGCCATCATCTGCTCGCCGAGACGCTCGTCGCGCTCGCCCGGCGCTACGAGGACCTGCTCGCCGGCCGGTTCGATGCTATTCTCGACGCCTGGCGGCGGCTCGCGCCTCGTGCGTGTGGTGCGCGCGTCGCCTGGACGACGAACGCCGGCACGGCGTCGGGCACGACGGCGGGCATCGACGACAGCGGGGCGCTGCTGGTGCGGATCGAGGATCGTGTGGAGCGCATCGTCTCAGGAGAGGTCGTGTGGTTGTGACGCCGGTCAACACAGAGGACACCAGGGAAAGACTGTGTCGAGCAGCGTTGATGCTGCTAGCCATCGACGTCGGCAACTCCAACATCGTGCTCGGCGTGTTCGACGGCGCCGCGCTGTCCAGAGCTGGCGGCTGCAGACGCTGCGCGAGCGCACCTCCGACGAGCTCGGTCTGCTGGTCGACGGCCTCTTCGCCCACAGCCGGATCGAGCGCGTCGCAGATCCGCGGCGTGATCCTCGGGTCGGTCGTGCCGCCGCTGACCGGCACGATCTGCGCGATGGTCCAGCGCTATTTCGGCGTCACCGCGCTGGTGGTCGAGCCCGGCGTCAACACCGGCGATGCCGATCCTGTACGAGCAGCCCGTCGGAGGTCGGCGCCGACCGCATCGTCAACGCCGTCGCGGCGTACGAAAAGTTCGGCAAGGAGCTCGGGCAGCGCCGCTGATCGTCGTCGACTTCGGCACGGCGACGACGCTCGATGCGATCAGCGCGAACGGGCGAGTACCTCGGCGGCGCGATTTGTCCCGGGGTCACAGATTTCGGCGGACGCGCTGTTTCAGCGGGCGGCGCGGCTGCCGCGGATCGACGTCCGCAAGCCGGCGCACGTCGTCGGCCGGACGACGGTCGGCGCGATGGAGTCGGGATTGTTCTGGGGATATGTCGGGCATGGTGGAGGGGCTCGTGCGCCGGATGGGCGACGAGCTGGGCGGCAACGCCATCTGCGTCGCGACCGGCGGGCTTGCCGACGTGATCGCGCCGGAAACGGCGCTGATCCAGCACGTCGACGCCGACCTGACGCTCCACGGGCTTGAGAATCGTGTGGGAACGCAACCAATAGACGAGTACTGCCGGGAGATCGAAACCTACCTCTGCCGGAAGAACGACGGCCATCTGATCCGGGTCGTCGGCCCCTCCTTCGAGGTCGTGTCGGGCTGGGCGGCGCAGGGCGTGCCGCTGAAGATTGCGCTCGCGGGCATCGATCGATACTTCGAGCGCTACTACCGCAAGGGGCCGCGGCGGCGGCCGGTCAAGATCGACTTCTGCGACGCCGACGTGCTCGACGTCTTCGACGAATGGCGGCGGGCGACGGGCCTGTCGCAGCGTCAGTCGCCGAGTCATCGAGTCTGCAGTCGAGCAGTCATGCAGTCGGCAGTCGGCAGTCGGTCAGTCCCTGCCGGCGCATTTGGAGCGCGTGGTGCTGCGCCTGACATCGGCGCGCGCGGGCGGCTCGCTTGGCGACGAGTTCGACGCGCTGATCGATCGCGCGGCGCGCCGAGCTCGACGCGGCGCGGGCGAAGGCCGGCGGTCTGCGGGGCCAGGCGCGGCAGGCGCTGCTCGATCGCCTGGCGGCGCTCGATGCGGAGCTGATGCAACAGGCGCGGGCGGCGCTGGATGAGAGCACGCGCGCGGCGCTCGCTGCGTGAGGCGGAATCGGAGCTCGCCGGATTCCGCGCGGGCATGACAGCCGACGCGTTCGCCCGCGCGCGCGCAGGCGGCGATGGATCGCCTGGTCCGCGAGCGCGTCAAGCTGCCGACGTCGTCGCCGTTGCGTCTGACTCCATGCTGAAGCCCGGCGACATCATTCCGCTCACAATCGAGAGGCCGGCGGCCGGCGGCGCGATGATCGCGCGCCACGAGGGCCAGGTGGTGCTGGTCTCCGGCGCGATTCCCGGCGAGCGCGTGCAGGCGCGCATCGAGCGCGTGTCGCGAAGGGCGTGGCCTACGCGGACGCTGTCGGATCGAGGAGCCGTCGCCGCGATCGCCGCGCCGTGTCCGGCGATCCGCTGTGCGGCGGCTGTCTCTACAGCCACATCGCCTATCGCGCGGCAGCTCGCGATCAAGAGCGAGGTCATCGCCGACGCGTTCAGGCGGATCGGCCGTCTCGAGCTCGCCGCGCCCGGTCGGCGTGGCCCCCTCGCCGGAAGACGGCTACCGGATGCGCGCGCGGCTGCACGTGCGCGGCGCACCGGTTCGGGTTTTTCCGCGAAGGCACGCACGATCTCTGCGACGCGCGGTCGACGCGTCAGCTGCTGCCGGCGACCTCCGACGCGCTCGAGCGCCTGATGGCGGCGATCCGCTCGACTCGGCCTCGAGCGCGGTCCGCGAGATCGAGCTGTCGGAGAACGTCGACGCGCGCGAGCGCGTCGTCGCATCTCGACGACGTCCGCAGCCGCTCGATCCGCGCGCTGAGCGTCTGACGAAGCTCGGTGTCGGTCGACGGCTTCACGCGCCGGCAGCCCGTACGTCACCGACGCGCTGACGATCGGCGAGCGCCTCGCTGACGCTGCGCCGTCACGTGCAGGCGTTCTTCCAGGGCAACCGCTATCTGCTCGCGCGATCTCGTCGCCCATGTGTCGGCAGCGTGCCGATCGGCGGCGCGGTGCTCGATCTCTACGCCGGCGTCGGGCTGTTCGCCGTCGCCGCGGCGGCGATCCGCGGGGCTCGGTGACCGCGGTCGAAGGCGACGCGCTGGCCGCCGCGGATCTGCACGCGAACGGCGCAGCGGCCGGACGGACGATACGACGGTGCACGGCGCGGTCGAAGGCATCGGCGCGCGGAGCGAGCGGCGTATCGCTGGCGCCGGACTGAAGGTCGAGACGCGTGATCGTGGATCCGCCGCGGACCGGCATGTCGCGCGAGGCGCTGGACGCGGTGCTGCGCGCTCAAGGCGCGCGACTGATCTACGTGTCGTGCGACGTCGCGACGCTCGCGCGCGACGCCCGCCGGATCGTCGACGCCGGCTACACGATCGAGCGCGTCGACGCGTTCGATCATGTTTCCCAACACGCCGCACGTCGAAACGGTCGTCGTGTTCACCGAGAAACGTAGGACTGATCACTCAGATCTTCTGCGAGGCCGCCTCGAGGAATCCCTCGAACAGCGCGCGGAACTCGCCGGTGCGGAAGAAGTTCTCCGGGTGCCACTGGACGCCGAGGCAGAAGCGCGCGGCGCGGATCCTCGATTGCTTCGATGACGCCGTCGGGCGCCGTCGCCGTGACGACGGAAGCCCGTTGCGCCACGTCTTTCACCGCCTGATGATGGCGGCTGTTCACCTCGACGCGTCGTCGACTCAGCCGCTCGCGCATCAGCGTCGCCAGCAGCGAGTCCTTGTCGACCCAGATCTCGTGCGCGAGCGTCGTACGGCTGGTGCGGCGGGACCGGCAGGCTGTGCGCAGCGCGCCGGGGATCTGCGACGGGATGTCCTGCACCAGCGTGCCGCCGCACGCGACGTTCAGCACCTGGACGCCGCGGCAGATCGCGAAGATCGGCAGCTCGCGCGCGCGCGCCGCGGCGACCAGCGCGATCTCGAACTCGTCGCGCCCGGGCTCGGCTTCGACCGATCGCCGGCATGCGCCGTCTCGCCGTAGCGCGACGGCGTCGACATCGTCGCCGCCGGTGAGCATCAGCCCGTCGATGCCGGCCATCGCCTGCTCGACGTCGGCATCGACGAATCGAGGATGCGCGGCTCGCCGCCGACGTGAAGGATCGACTGCCGGTAGTCTTCGAGCTTCCGGCACGCAGAGATGCCAATGACCGTCATAAGTTACATTCGGCTCGGAACTTCGATGCCCATCAAGTCGAGCGCGCGCGTCAGCTGCGCGCGCACGTAGGACGACGCCGGCCGCGCGCCAGCGTTTTCGGTCCGCTCGCTCTTCGTTCAGGATCGGGTACCGATGGTAGAACGCGTTGAAGGTCTGCGCCAGCCCGAAGGTGTATTTGGCCAGGCCGGAGAATTCCAGCGACCGGACGACCTGTTCGACGACCTCGTCCAGCCGCGACGCCTCGAAGACGACCGCCCACAGGGCGTGGTCGCCGCCGTCGGTCCGCCTCGGTCGGCAGCTCGTCGGCGGCGTCCGATCGAGCGCGCCGAGCACGTCGGCCTCCGAAAGCCCTTCCCGCTCCTGCGAGCTTGCGCAAGATGTTGTTCGGCGCGCACGGCGGCGTACTGCAGGTAGGGGCCGGTTTCGCCTTCGAAGCTCAGCGCCTCCTCGATGTCGAACACGATCAGCTTGCCGCGCGAGAACTTCAGCATGAAATAGCGGATCGCCGCGACTGCGATCTGCGCGCCGACGCGCTGGCAGTCGTCGGCGGCGAACTCCGGGTTGCGCTTCGCGACTTCCGCGCTGGCCTTGGTCGGTCAGCAGATCGAGCAGGTCGTCGATCTTGACGCCGAGCCCTTTCCGCCCCGAGACCTCGACGAACGGCTTCTTCGCGTCTTCGCCGTCCGCCGCGCTCTCGTATCCCAGCTCGCGCGCCGTCGCGTGCGACAAGCGCGACCATCTCGTACGAGAAATGGATCGAGTTCTCCGCCTCCGTCGCATGGCCCAGCGTGCGCAGCGCCTGGCTGAGCAGCGCCTGCAGATACATCTGCCGCGAGTCGATGACGTTGTAGATCCGCTCGGCCTGGCCGAACGGCGGCGCGCCCGGCTCGCTCGTCGCCGGACGTCGTCGCCCACAGCGGCCGGCCGTCGGCTGCGCGCGAAACGGCGGTAACGGAAGTCGAGGCCGAGCAGCCCGAACTTCCAGAACTGGTTCGCGAGATCCTTGCCGACGTAGGTGACGACGCCGTTCGAGCGGACGATCACTTTTTCGCGCACCTCGTCATCGTCGGCCGCGTCGCGTCGCGATCTTCGGCGGACGCCTTCGTGCCGCTCTCTTCGATCCGCATCACCCAGCAGCCGGCGAGCTTGCCTTCGGTCTGCAGGAAGACCGCGCCCTGGGCCTTCAGCGTCTCGAACGCATGCGCCCAGAAATGCAGCCGCAGGATGTCGCCCTCGTAGGTCAGGAGGTCGTAGCCGATGTTCAGCCGCGCCATCGTCTCGAGATGCGCGCGCACGATGCGTTCGACGATGAATGCGCCCATCGCGGCGGTGGCGTTGCCGCCGTGCTCGAGATCGTGCAGCACCGCCGCGCGGATCGCGAGCCGCTCCTTGTCGCCGTCGTACCACTCGGTGACCTGCGAGTAGAGATCCCAGCAGTAGTAGTCGAACCGCGTCGTCTCGGCGATCGTGCCGCACGTCGTCCAGCGTCCGCTGCTCGAGCTCGCGGAAACCGACGATGACGTCGGCGACCTGGACGCCGGTGTCGTCGATGTAGTTCTGCGTTTCGACCGGCGTGCCGCGGAACGTCAGCGCGCGGACGAGCGTGTCGCCGAGCGTCGCGTTGCGCAGGTGGCCGATGTGCGCCGCCTTGTTCGGGTTGATCGCCGTGTGCTCGACGATCGTCTTCTCCGGCGGCCGCAGCGCTCGGGCGCGCACCTGGCCGCGGACGCGCGCGATGAAGAACGCGGGCGCGATCGAGATAGAGGTTCAGGTAGCCGTTGGGCGTCGCGACGATGCGCGCGATGCCGGGAATCGGCCCGAGCGCCTGCGCCAGCTCCTGCGCGATCGCCTTGCGGCGCCTTGCGCAGCGTGCGCGCCAGCTGAAACGCGACCGGCACCGCGAGATCGCCGAGCGCGCGGGTCGGCGGCACCTCGACCGCGAACGGCGGCACGTCGGCGATGCCGAAGTGCTGCCGGATCGCGCTGGCTGATGGCGTCGTGGACGTGACGTTGAACGCTCAGAATCATGTACGGATCGCGCGTCGAGCGTGCGGACCGAAGGCGCCGCTAAGCTCGTGATACGATTACAGTTTGTGACCTTGAAGTGTCTCGAGACCTGCGTAGTCGGCCGGCGTGTTCACGTTCGCCAGCAGCCGATGCGGATCGCCGAAGCGATCGATCTCGTCGGCCGGCACGACCCGCGATCCGCATCTCGTCGACGAGCTCGCGCATCCTCAGACGCCGCTCCGCCGAGCCGCGCCGCCGCGGGTGCCAGGCACGCGCGCGTGTAGACGGCGCACAGCGGATGATAGCCGCGTTCGGTCCGCGGCACGACGACGTCGGCGTCGCGGCGCGAGCGAGAGCAGGTAGCGCGACGAACGCGGACGTCACGTACGGCATGTCGCACGCGACCAGGAACAGCGCGTCGCTGTCGCGCGGCGTCAGCGCCGCGTGCAGCCCGCCGAGCGGTCCGCAGCCCGGCACGATGTCGGCGACGATCGCGACGCAACCGGCGAGCCGGCGTCGTCGATGTCGCCGACCGACGATCATGATGTCGTCGGATCAGCGGCGAGAGCGCGGCGAGCTGACGATCGAGGATCGTGCGGCCGTCGACGAGCAGCGCGCTCTTGTCGCGTCCGCCGAAGCGCGTGCCTGGCCGCCGGCCAGAATTGCCGCGCTCGCCATCATCCCGCAATCTTATCTTAACCTGACATGCGAGAAGCCGGCATCGGCCGCGTGCTCGTCGCCAGCCTGCATCAGGCGATCGCCGATATCCTGCCGACGCGTCTCGGCGTTCTACGAAAACTGGCTCAACGCCGAAGGGCTGCGCGAGGGGACGATCGGTCTGGCGCCGCTGTATGCCGTGCTCAGCTTCCTGCGTCAGGAGGGGAGGCGTACACGTTGATCACGACGCGCGCCGGCGAGTACGCGGCCGACTGGACGGTGCAGTCGATGCCGCCGATGCAGCGCGCGTTCATCAAGGCGGCGCCGGTGTGGCTGCGCAGCCGGCTCCTCCTGCGCCTGCGCGCGGCGCTGGTGCGCAGCAGCTACAGCGGCAGCCGCGCGGTCGTCGCAGCCTGCGCCGCGGCACCGCGCGCGTCGATCTGCGCGCGTCGGTGTTCTGCACCGTGCGCGAGCCGGTGCCGCATCCGCTCTGCGGCTTCTACGCCGCCGCGTTCACCAGACTGATGGCGCTGTTCGACATCGGCGGCCACGATCGAAGTCGTCGCGTGCCGCGGCACCGGCGAGCCGACCTGCGTCCTCAACGTGTCGCTGCTGAACGGTCAGGCGGCAGCCGCGCGACGGTCGAGGCCCTATGACGCGCTGGATCGCGGCGTTGTCGACGACGTTCTGCCTCTCAGGGTCGACACATGGGTCGACCCTCGACGGCGGTCACGGCGGCGACGTCGCGATCGCGCAGGACGTAGGGTCGGACCTGCGTGTCCGCCCGGTGCCGTCGCACCGCCCAGGCGGCTGCCGCGCGGATCCTCGTGATGCCGTTCGAGAACGTCACGCGCGATGGGCGGATCTTCTGGCTGACCGAAGCGTCGCGCGGTGCTGCTGACCGACGATCTCAACGCGCTCGACGCCGGCGCCATCACGCGCGCAGGAGCGGCAGCAGGCGTTCGAGCGGCTCCAGGTGCCGCCGGTCGCGGTCCTCACCGACGCCACGATCATCCGGATCGGCCAGCTCGTCGGCGCCTCGCAGGTCGTGGTCGGATCCCTGCAGATGGACGGCGACGCGCTCGTCGTCCGCGCGCGCAGCATCGCCCTCGACACCGGCCGCGTGCGGGCCGACGTCACGGAGCGGGGGCCGCTGCCCGAGCTGTTCGCCACCTTCGAGCGGATCGCGCGCCGCATGGCGCCGCCGTCGACCGACCTCGTCGGCGGACATCGAGAAGCAGCATCCGCCGGTCACCGTATTCGAGGCGTTCATCAAAGGCCTGCTCGCCGAGACGCCGGCGACCGCCATCAGCTATCTGCGGGCCGCGCTCGCCGGTCAGCCCTCGTTCGATCGCGCGCGTCTCGCGTTGTGGGACGTGTACACCGAGCAGGGCGATCACGCGCTCGCGCTCACCGCCGTGACGTCGGTGGCAGAGGACTCGCCGTGGTTTCGGCGCGCGAGGTTTCTCGCAGGGGCTCTCGCAGCTCGCCCTCAAGAAATACGACGATGCGTTCGCGACGTTCAAGGCGCTGGCGGACGCCGATCCGGCGCCGGCCGTGTTGAACAACCTCGGTGTCGTGCAGCTGCGTCGCGGCGCGGCGCCGCAGTCGGGCCAGCCGACGTACTTCTTCAAGCAAGGCGGCCGAAGCCGATCCCGACGACGAGGATTTCCTGTTCAACCTGGGGTACGCGTACTGGCTCGATCGCGATCCGCAGGCGACCATCTACTGGCTGCGCGAAGCGGTGCGGCGCAACCCGGCCGACGCCGACGCGCACTTCGTGCTCGCCGCGGCGCTGGCCGGCGGCAGCAACGCCGCCGAAGCCGCGCGCGAGCGCGAGCTGGCGCGCCGGCTGTCCGAGGCATACGAGCCCGGCAAGCGGCCCGGCCGGCGACGCGGTGCCGAAAGGGCTCGAGCGCGTCAAGCAGGTCGTCGAGCTGCCGCACGCGCGCCAGATCGGCGACGCGGCTGGCGACGAGCGAGCAGCGCAGCAACGAGGAGCTCGCGCAGTTCTATCTCGAGCGCGGACGGCGGCTGTTTCAGCAGGAGAACGATCGGGACGCGATCGTCGAATTGAACCACGCGATCTATCTGTCGCCGTATCTGGCGGAAGGCGCACCTGCTGCTCGGGCGCGCGCTCCTGCGGATCGGCCGCGTGCACGAAGCGATCGACGCGTTCAAGATCACGCTGTGGAGCGCCGAGACCGCCGAGGCCCACGCCGCGCTCGGCGAGGCGTACCGGCAGGCGCAGGACTGGACCGCGGCGCGCGCGGAAGCCGACGCGCGCCCTCGCGCTCGATCCGGCGTCGGTCGATGCGAAGCAGCTGCTCGCGCGGATCGACAGCCGCTAACGTGCTAAAATCGCGCTACTTGTGGCGCAGCAGACCCAGGACGAAGGCTTTCACGAAATCCAACTGAACGGTAAGCAGTTGGTGTTCCTGTTCATGGCCGCGACGGTCGTGTCGGTCGTGATTTTCCTGTGCGGGGTTCTCGTCGGACGCGGCGTACGGTCGCAGCTGAGCGTCGCCGACACGACGCGCGGCCGAGTACGGTCGCCGAGACAACGCCCACGCAGCCGGCGGCACCAGCCCCGGCACCCGCTGCCGGATCCGATCCGACTGCGCGGCGGCGCCGCCGCCGGCCACCGACGAGCTCAGCTACTTCAAGCGGCTCGAAAAACAGAACCCGCCGGCCGAGCAGCTGAAGCCGGCGCCCGATCGATCGGCGCCGTCCGAGCGCGCCGTCACGCCGCCCGCCGCGGCGGCGACGCCGCCGCTCCACCTGCCGCCAGCCAAGGAGCCGGCGCGCGCGGCCGCTCCAGCCCCGGCACCCGCAGCCGGCCGCTCCTGCGGCGTCACGGCGCCGCCCGGCCAGGGGTTCGCGGTTCAGATCGCCGCCTTGAACGTGCGCAGCGAAGCGGACGCGATCGCGAAGCGCCTCAGCTCGAAAGGCTATGCCGCCTACGTGCTGACGCCGGCCAACGGGACGCCGTCGGTGTTTCGTGTGCGCGTCGGCACGTTCACCACGCGCCGTGAAGCCGAGACCATCGCGGCCAGGCTGCAGAAAGAAGAGCAGTTCAAGCCGTGGGTCACGCGCTGATCGGCGGGCGCCGTCGCTCCCTCACGAATCCATCAGGCCGTTCTCGATCGCGTAGCGCATCACTTCGGCGTTGCTGTGCATCTCCAGTTTCTCGAGCAGGCGCGAGCGATAGGTGCTGACGGTCTTGACGCTCAGCCCGCAGGCCGTCGCAATCTCCGACACCGTCAGCCCGGACCCCAGCATCCGCAGCACCTGATACTCCCGATCCGACAGCTTGTCGTGCGGCGCCTGTGCTCTCAGTCGGCGTGCGCGCCAAATCCGGCGGCTGGCTGCCCAGATACATCCGGCCGCGGCGAATCTGCTCGATGGCGTCGCACGAGATCGGTGGCCGCGCTGTCTTTCGTCAGATAGCCTGACGCGCCGGCGGAGAGCACGCGGCGCGCGAACTGCGCCGCCGGGATGCATGCTCAGCACCAGGACCGGCAGGCCGGGCCGCTCGCGCCTGATCTCTTTCAGCAAGTCGAGGCCGCTGGCGCCGGGCAGCGTGAGATCGAGCACCACGACGTCCCAGACGTCGCTGCGAAGCCGGGCGGACGCCGTCGGGACGTCGCTGGCCTCGCCGACGGTCACGGCCTTGAGGCCGTCGACCAGGATCTGGCGGATGCCGTGGCGCACCACGGGGTGATCGTCGACGAGCAGAATGCGGATCATCGGCCGCCGCGCCTTTCGTGTCCGCGCGATCGGGATCGTGATCACGATCGTCGTGCCTTTGCCGGGACGCGAGTTGATCGTCAGACCGCGCGCCGATCAGCTCGGCGCGCTCGCGCATGCCGACCAGGCCGATCGACGACCGGATCATCGAGGGCCCGTTCCGAGATGCCGCGGCCGTTGTCGTGAATCGTGACCGAAGTGCTGCGCGGCGTCTGCTTTCATCGTCAAGCGGATGGCGCTGGCGTCGGCGTGGCGGACCACGTTGGTCAGCGCTTCCTGCACGATACGGAAGACGGCGGTCGTCTGCTCGGGGGTCATGCCGGCGGTCTGCAGGTTGCCGCTGATGCGGCACCGCAGCCCGGTGCGTCGCGCGACCGCCGCGGCTTCCAGTTCGATCGCCGCCGCGAGGCCGAGATGGTCGAGCGCCGGCGGGCGGAGCGCCGACGCCATCCGTCGAACGGTCTCGGTCGCGACGTCGATGTTGCCGGCCAGCGACTGCATGCGGTCGATCAGATCCGGCGTCAGCCCGAACGGAATGAGATCGCGCACGGTCCGCGACAGATCGATCTTCATGCTGGTGAGCGCCTGACCCAGCTCGTCGTGCAGCTCCCGCGACAGATGCGCGCGTTCCGCTTCGCGCGCCGAATGGAGGCTGGCCGCGAGCCGCCGCAGCTGCTGTTCCGACTCGCGCAACCGGTTCTGAATCTCGCGGTTGGCCGTGATATCGCGGCCGACGCCTTCAATGGCAATCAGCCGGCCCTGGCGATCGAGAATCGGCACGCGCCGGTGCTCGGCCCAGACAATGCGTCCATCCGGATGAACCCACCGCAGCAGGATCGCGCGCTGCATCTTGTCGGGATCGTCCTGAAACGCCTCCGATACCAGCGGCAGATCGTCCGGGTGAACGATCTTCAGAATCAGCTGCGGGTCGGCGTAAAACTCCGCCGCGGCGTGACCGGTGATCGCGAGGCACGCGGAGTTGATGTAGTCATAGCCGCGCGGCGGGGCGACTCGGAAGCGATAGATGAGGTCCTGCGCGTTTTCCAGCAGCCTCTGAAATCGCAACTCCGTGCCGTCCGTCGGGGCTTCGGCACGCGAAGGCACCGACCATCGCGAAAAGTATACGGGCGGACCGTCGTTCTCCATCGTTGTAAGACAAAGGCTGACAGGAGTGTTTTCGTGATTGTCAGACGACTACCGACATATAAAGTTCTCTAAAGGTGTTAGATGACGTTGTTAGATGATTAAGTCCTTCTAATGTCATCATTGTCATCTATATTGCTCGAGTTGGAGCGGCGAGCGGTTGCGGAGATCCTGAGCCTCGCCCTCACAATCGAAGCCCGCGACAGCAGGACCACAGCGTCATTGCCAGCGGCTCGCGCGCTACGCCTCGAGGCTTGGCCGGCATCTGGGGTTGAGCGAAGCCGATGTCGCCGTGTTGTCGCGCGGCGGTTTCCTGCACGACGTCGGCAAGGTCGGCATTCCCGATGCGATCCTGCTGAAGCCGGGACGGCTCACGCGCGCGGAGTACGACGTCATGAAACAGCACGCCGCGATCGGCGATCGCCTGTGCGGCGACCTTCGATCGCTGCGGCGGGTCCGTCCGATCGTCCGTCACCATCACGAGCGGCTCGACGGCTCCGGTTATCCGGACGGCCTGCGCGGCGATGCGATCCCGCTCCTCGCACAGATCATCGCCGTCGCTGATGTATTCGACGCGCTGACGACGGCGCGGCCGTACAAGCCGGCGCAGCAGGTCGAGCCGGCCTGCGACGAGTTGATCCAGGAGGCCGCGCGCGGCTGGCACCGCTCCGATCTTGTCGAGGCGTTCGTCTCGCTCGCCCTCGACCACGGTGTCGAGTAATGGCGTCGTCCGACGGCTTGCCAAACGAACCCCGACTCAGAGAGGACGTTCCTTGGTGATCGCTGAGCTCAAGCGCATCGTGCTGGTCGAAGACAACGCGCACGACGTCGAAGTGACGATCACCGCGCTGCGCGCGAACAAGGTCCTCAACGAGATCGTGGTTGTCCGCGACGGCGCCGACGCGCTCGATTATCTGTTCATGCGGGAAGGGCATCGGCACCGGCCTGGCGGTAACCCCGCGCTGCTGCTGCTCGACCTGACGACGACGGCGGTGGATGGCATCGAGGTGCTGCGTCAGGTGAAGTCCGATCCCGGGCTGAAGACGATTCCGGTTGTGGTGTTGACTTCGTCGCGCGGCGAGCAGGACCTGGCGCCGACACAGCAGCTCGGCGTGCACGCCTACGTCACGAAGCCGGTCGACTTTCACGACTTCATCGAAGCGGTCAAGCGGACCGGAAACTCCTGGGCCCTGATCAACGAGCCGCCGCTGCCTGGCGGTCCGCGTACCTGAACCCGCCGCGCCTCGACCCGAGGACGTGACGTCAAGTAGTAGACTGAACGCGAGTTGTCCTCGCGTCTCTCGGCGTACGCGCTCGCGTCGGCGTCCGGCGTCCTGCTGGCGCTGAGCTTCCCGAAATTCGGTCATCCCGCGTTCGGCTGGATCGCGCTCGCGCCGCTGCTGGTCGCGCTGGCGGACGTGACATGGGCCGCGCGCCTTCGCGCTCGGCTTGCTGACCGGCGTCGTGTACTTCACCGGCACGCTGTACTGGATCACCGGCGTGATGGCGACCTATGGCGACATGGCGCGGTGGGTCGCCGTGCCGATCAACGCCGGCCTCGTCTTATACCAGTCGGTGTATATCGCCCTGTTCGCCGCTCGTCCTCCGCCGGATCCTGGTCGAAGCACGGTCGACACGCGCTGATCGCGGCGCCGGTGGTCTGGGTCGCGATGGAGCTCGGGCGCACGCGCATCCTCACCGGGTTTCCGTGGGTGCTGCTCGGCTACAGCCAGACCACGGTTCTGCCCATCGCGCAGCTCGCGAGCATTTTCGGCGTCTACGGCGTGTCGATGCTGGTCGCGTCGGTCAGCGCGGCCGTCGGCGCATGCGTTGTCTCGAACGCAAAGCTCGCAAAGCCCGCAGAGAACAATGGTTTCGTTTGCGTGCTTCGCGGCCTTTGCGTTCCTACGTTCCCGCCGTCGTCGTCTTCGCGATCGTGATCGGCGTCGCGGTCTGGGGCAGCCGCCGCGCGGCCGTGGCGGAGTGGACGCACGCCGGCGATCCGATTCGGGTCGGACTGATCCAGGGCAACATCGACCAGGACGAAAAGGTCCAGGCCGGCCGTGCCGCCGCGATCTTCCAGGACTATCTGGACATGACCCGCCAGGCGATCCGCGAGGGCGCCGAGTTCGTCATCTGGCCCGAATCGTCGACGCCGTTCCGGTTCGAAGACGATCTGCTGGCCGCCGCGGAAAATTCGCGCGCTGGCGCAGCAGGCGCGCGTGCCGATTCTGCTTTGGCAGCGACCAGTTCGTGCGGCGGCGCGAACGGCGCGCCGATGACGTTCTACAATTCCGCGTTTCTGGTGAAGCCGGACGGCACGACCGGCGGCGTCTACCGCAAGATGCACCTCGTCCCGTTCGGCGAATACGTGCCGGCGAAGAACCTGCTGTTCTTCGCGGCGCCGCTGGTCCAGGCGGTGTCGGATTTTTCCGCGGGCGAAGAAGCGGCGCTGCTGCCGGTCGCCGGGCATCTGGTCAGCACCGCGATCTGCTACGAGGTCGTCTACCCCGATCTGGTGCGCCAGTTCGTCGCCGGCGGCAGCGAGATGCTGACGACGATCACCAACGACGCGTGGTTCGGGCCGACCTCGGCGCCGTACCAGCATTTCGAGCAGGCATCGATGCGGGCGATCGAAGAAGGGACGCTACCTGGTCCGCTCCGCCAACACCGGCATCAGCGGCATCGTCGATCCGTACGGCCGCGTCGTCGAGCGCACGGCGATTTTTCAGCGGCCGCGATCGTCGGCGAGGCGCGGTTTCTGCGGACGTCGACCTTCTACGCGCGCCACGGCGACATCCTCGCGTACGCCTCGTCGGTGCCGTGGCGTCTCGCGGCGTTGTTGGTGGTTGCGCGACGGCGTGTAAAATAAAGCCATGCCTACTGTCGACGAATTGATGCGCCGCTACGAGGATCTCAGCAAGCGTGCTGCCGATCTGCGGAGCTATCTTTGAGGCGGCACGCCCTGACGAAGAACTGACCCGCCTCGAGTGCGCGCGCCGCCGCGCCCGACTTCTGGAAAGATCCAGGCCGAAGCGCAGAAGGTCCATGCAGCGCCGCCGCCGGCTGGAGCAGGATCGCGACCTCATTCTGTCGCTCAAGAAGAAGAGCGACGATCTCGCCGTGCTGGTCGAGTGGGCCGAGGCCGGGGAGGCGGTCGACGCCGAGTTCGCGACAGGCGCTCGAGACGCTCGATCAGGAAGTGCAGGCCGGCGAGATCAAGAAGATGCTCGGCGGCGAGCACGACCGCAAGAACGCGATCATGACGATCCATCCCGGCGCCGGCGGCACCGAGTCGCAGGACTGGGCGGAGATGCTGCTGCGCATGTACATGCGATGGACGGATCGCCGCGGCTTCAAGCGCGAGATCATCGACTACCAGCCGGGCGAAGAGGCCGGCCTCAAGAGCGCGACGGTGATGGTCACCGGCGAGTACGCCTACGGCCTGCTCGCCGGCCGAGGCCGGCGTCCACCGGCTGGTGCGCATCTCGCCGTTCGATCAGGCGGCGCGCCGGCACACCTCGTTCGCCTCGCTCTACGTCTGGCCGGAACTGCCCGAGGACGTCGACATCGAGATCGACGACAAGGATCTCCGCATCGACACGTTCCGATCGAGCGGCGCGGGCGGCCAGCACGTCAACGTCACCGATTCGGCGATCCGGATCACGCACCTGCCGACCGGCTGGTCGTGTCGTGCCAGAACGAGCGCTCACAGCATCGCAACAAGGACTCCGCGATGAAGGTGCTGAAGGCGCGGCTCTACGACATCAAGATGAAGGAGAACCAGGCGAAGCTCGATCAGATCAGCGGCGTGAAGCAGGCGATCGGCTTCGGCAGCCAGATCCGCAGCTACGTGCTGCACCCGTACCAGCTCGCCAAGGATCACCGGACGAAGGAGTCGGTCGGCGACGTCAACCGCGTGCTCGACGGCGACATCGATCAGTTCATCAAGACGTACCTGATGAAGAAATCGAACGGCACGCTCGGCCAGGTGACGCCCGACGAGGATCTTGACTGAGCCGGACGCGCGAGCCGTCGCGCCGCACGCGGCCGCCGGCGTCCTCGTCGCCGCCGGCATTCTCCTGAGCCGGATCACCGGCCTGATCCGGCAGCGCGTCTTCTCGCACTATTTCGGCCTGCGCAGTCCGACGCCGCGGACGCGTTCACCGCGGCGTTCCGCATTCCCAACTTGCTCCAGAACCTGTTCGGCGAAGGCGCGCTGTCGGCCTCGTTCATCCCGGTCTACGCGGCGCTGGTCGCGCGCGGCGAGCGGCGCGAAGCCGATCGCGTCGCCGGCGCGGTCGCCTCGGCTGCTGGCGCTGATCGTCGCCGTCATCGTCCTCGCCGGCGTGCTCGCCACGCCGCTCTTCATCGCCCTGGTCGCGCCGGGCTTTCATGGCGCCAAGCGCGAGCTGACGATCACCATCGTCCGCATCCTGTTTCCGGGCGCCGGCCTGCTGGTGATGTCAGCCTGGTGCCTGGGCGTGCTGAACAGCCATCGGCGGTTCCTGCTCTCGTACGCGAGCGGCGTGGTCTGGAACGTCGCGATGATCGCGACGCTGCTGGCCTTCGGCGGCGCGGAGAGGCGCTGCCGCGGCTCGCCGTGATGCTCGCGTGGGGATCGGTGGCCGGGAGCGCGCTGCAGTTCGCGGTGCAGCTCCCGTCGGTATTTCGGGTCGCGCCGGATCTCCGGTTCGCGCTCGACACCACCTCCGGGCACGTGCGGACGATCGGCCGGAACTTCCTGCCCGTGCTGGTCAGCCGCGGCGTCGTGCAGATCAGCGCCTACATCGATCAGCTGATTGCGAGCCTGCTCGGCACCGGCGCGGTCGACCGGCCTTCAGAACGCGTCGACGCTCTACACGCTGCCGGTCAGCCTGTTCGGCATGTCGGTGTCGGCGGCCGAATTGCCGGCGATGTCGAGCATCGCCAGCGGCGATCCCGGCGCGATGGAGCAGCTGCGCCGGCGCCTCGACGCCGGCCTGCGCCGCATCGCGTTCTTCATCGTCCCGTCGGCGGTCGCGTTTCTCGCGCTCGGCGACGTGATCGCCGGCGCGCTGTTTCAGACGGGGCGGTTCGAACGGGCCGACACGCTGTACGTCTGGGGGATCCTCGCCGGGTCGGCGGTCGGCCTGCTCGCGTCGACACTCGGCCGGCTCTACTCGTCGACCTACTATGCGCTGCGCGACACGAAGTCGCCGCTGCGGTACGCGATCGTCCGCGTGGTGCTGACGACGGTGCTCGGGTATGTGTTCGCGATCCCGCTGCCGCGCGCGCTCGGCGTGGAGTTGTCGTGGGGCGCCGCCGGCCTGACGGCGTCGGCCGGGATCGCGGGATGGGTGGAGATGCTGCTGCTGCGCGTCGACGTTGAACGCGCGCATCGGCCGGACGGGTCTGCCGGCGGCGTACGTCGCGCAGCTCTGGGGATCCGCGATCGCCGGCGCGGCGGCCGCGTGGGCAGTGAAATTCGTGCTGCCGCCGCTGCATCCGATCGTGACCGCCGTCGCCGTCCTCGGCCCCTACGGCGTCGTGTTCTTCGCGATGACGTTCCCGCTTCGGATCCCGGAAGCGTCGAGCGCCTTTGCGCGCGTCGTGAACGCTAGCGTCGCCTCAGAGACAGGCGTATATGATGCTGGCCATGACGCCACTAATCAGACGTTCTGCCGCGGTCCTCGCGGTCATCGCCCTGCCGACGTACCGCTGGCGCAGCAGGTACGAAAAAGAATATCGAGGGCATCTCGACGTTCGCACAGCTGGAGACACGATCGCCTGCGGCGGTGCGACCAGTCCTGAGGCGATCCGAGCTCGGCAAATGGGGTTCGGTCGATCATCAACCTGCGGCTGGCGAGCGAAGAAGGTGCGCAGGTGGAAGCGGAAGGCGCGGCGGTCAAAGCCGCGGGCATGAATTACGTGCACCTGCCGTTCAACATCCAGACGCCGGATCCGAAACTGGTGGACGATTTCATCGCGGCGGTCACGCTTCCGGCGAATCAGCCGGCCTACGTGCATTGCGCAGCCGGCGGGCGGGCCGCGGCGATGTGGCTGATCAAGCGTGTTGTCGCCGATCACTGGGACGAACCGCGCGCCCTGACCGAGGCGAACGCGCTGGGGCTCAACGATCGTCTGCGCCCGTTCGCGCTGAACTACATCCACGACCCACGCGCGCTAGGCTTCAGTAGCCCTAGACTCCCTAAGCCCTAAGCCCTTCGCCGGAGGCGGTTCTTGACCACCTTCACATAGATGTAGTCGCCGAGCGGGGAGTCGTCGTTGTTCGACGCATTGGCGGCGACGTTGAACTGCACGACGCCGGCCGATGCCGCCGGCGCGGTCCACTCCATCGTCCACCTGTTGGCCCCCGGTGCGGGAGCGCGCGATCCGATCTGGTTGTGCTGGACGAACACGAGCGCTTTGTCGACGGCGCCTGGAATCAGCTGCGCCCGGGTATCGACCAGCCGCCACGATCCCGCCTGCCGTCCCTTTTGTTTGCCGGCCGCGAACCGTGCGGCGATCTCGAACCCGCCGCGCCTGAGTCCCTCGCGGCTGATCGTGACGGTGACCGGGTAGCTCTGGCCGGGCGTGAATGCCGGCGGGATTCCGTCGAGCGTCACCCCGCCGCCGGGGGCGTTGAGCGGATTGTCGAGGTGGCAGAGCCGGCACGTTTGTTCACCGAAGCCGCCGGTAACGTTGGGGTACGGTCCTTCCTTGAACGCCGACACGCCCAGTGATAAACAGATCGTAAGGACCGCGACCGGGACTAGAATCCGAGCCATCTGGAGGCCATTATGCGCGTGAAAGCCTTTCCTCTGTTCGCCCTCGCAGTGGCGCTGTCCGCGCTGGTGCAGGCGGCGCCCGCGATCACCGACAACGTGGACGTCAAGTTCGACGACTGGATGACCCCGAGCAAGCCCGCGTACCCGCACGATCCCGCGGTCGCGCCCGACGGCTCGGTGTGGTACACGCGCAGCGGGCGAGCACGATCGGCCGCTTCGATCCGGCCACCGAACAGTTCAAGGAGTTCCCGCTGCCGACGCCGAACTCGGGTCCGCACGGCCTGCAGCCCGACAAGGACGGCAACATCTGGTACACCGGCAACGCCGCCGGCCTCATCGGCATGGTCGACGCAAGACCGGCAAGGTGACGGAATACAAGATGCCGAACCCGAAGGCGAAGGATCCGCACACCATCGCGTTTCTGCGCGACGGCCGGCTGATCTTCACCGTGCAGGGCGGCAACTTCATCGGCACGCTCGATCCCAAGGTGCCTGGCGGCGCCATCAAGCTGGTCGAGTCGCCGACGGTCAATTCGCGGCCCTACGGCGTCCGCCTCGATTCGAAGGGCGTGCCCTACCTCGATCTGTTCAACTCGAACAAGATCGCCAGCGTCGATCCGAAGACGATGGTCATCACCGAGCACCCGCTGCCGAACAAGGACGCGCGGCCGCGGCGCATCGCGATCGGCAAGGACGACACGGTGTGGTACGGCGACTACGCGCGCGGCTTCCTGGGTCATCTCGATCCGAAGACCGGGAAGGTTGAGGAGTTCGCGTCACCAGGAGGTCCGGAGTCGAAGCCGTATGCGATCGACGTCACCGCAGACGGCGCGGTCTGGTACGTCGAAACCGGCGATGATGGAAGAACGTGCTCGTGCGGTTCAACCCCGAGACCAAGAAGTTCCTGACCTGGCCGGTACCTGGCGGCGGCGGCACCGTTCGCAACATGGACATCGACAAGAACGGCA
>CAVXYU010000032.1:0-14402 GCA_963766015.1 uncultured Actinomycetota bacterium
ATGAGGAAGGTCATGTGGAAGCCGATGAACGTGGTCCAGAAGTGCAGTCGACCGAGCCGCTCGTCGAGGAACCGGCCGGTCATCTTCGGGAACCAGAAGTAGATGCCGGCGTAGGTCGCGAACGCGATCGTGCCGAACAGCACGTAGTGGAAGTGCGCGACCACGAAGTAGGAGTCGGAGACGTGGAAGTCGAGCGCGGGGGCCGCCAGGATGACGCCGGTCAGGCCGCCGAACAGGAAGGTGACCAGGAAGCCGGCCGCGAACAGCATCGGCGTCTCGAAGCTGACCTGGCCCTTCCACATCGTGCCGATCCAGTTGAAGAACTTCAGCCCGGTCGGGATCGCGATCAGGAACGTCATGAAGCTGAAGAACGGCAGCAGCACGGCGCCGGTGGCGAACATGTGGTGCGCCCACACGGCGACGGACAGCGCCGCGATGCCCAGCAGCGCGTACACCATGCCCCGGTAGCCGAACAGCGGTTTTCGGGAGAACACCGGGATCACTTCGGAGATGATCCCGAAGAAGGGCAAGGCGATGATGTACACCTCGGGATGCCCGAAGAACCAGAACAGGTGCTGATAGAGGATGGCTCCGCCGTTGGCCGGGTCGAAGACGTGGGAGCCGAAACTTCGGTCGGACAGCAGGCCGAACAGCGCCGCCGTCAGGATCGGGAAGGCGATCAGGATCAGCACCGAGGTGACCAGGATCGCCCAGGTGAAGATCGGCAGCCGCCACATCGTCATGCCGGGGGCGCGCATGCAGATCACCGTGGTGATCATGTTGACGCCGCCCAGGATGGTGCCGAGACCGGAGACGGCCAGACCCATGAATCCACAGGTTGCCGCCGACGCCCGGCGAGTGCTCGACGCCGGAGAGCGGCGGGTAGGCGGTCCAGCCGAAGGCCGCCGCGCCGTTCGGGGTGAAGAAGCCGGAGGTCGAGATGAGCGCGCCGAAGAAGTACAGCCAGTACGACATTGCGTTCAACCGGGGGAAGGCCACGTCCGGCGCGCCGATCTGCAGCGGCAGCACGAAGTTGGCGAATCCGAACACGACGGCCGTCGCATAGAACAGCAGCATGATCGTGCCGTGCATGGTGAACAGCTGGTTGTACTGCTCGGGAGAAAGGAACTGCATCCCGGGCCGGGCCAGCTCGGCCCGCATGAACAGCGCCATCAGGCCGCCGATCATGAACCAGGCGAATGACGTCGCGATGTACATGACGCCGAGGACCTTGGGGTCCGTGGTGTGCAGGTACTGCAGGAACTTCGCCCCGCGCGGAGCGCGCTGAACCGGGTAGGGCCGGGTCACCACAGGGCGGGGAGCGACGGCGGTCAAGTTGGCCTCCAGCAGGTTGGCGCGCACACATGTCCGGGCCAGACCCGAACGCTTCGAAGCTTAGTCCGACACTGCGTAGAACACGGGCCCGGGTCCCAGTTTTCTCCACACCGTTACCGGCGGGTCCTTCACCGGCACAACAACATTGTCGTGTGCCGGGCGGCCTGACCGCACGCCGAAGCAGACATCCGACAAACGTGATGGGAACGACCTGACAGATACGTAATCCGGCCGAAGGCAGGCGCTTCTTGGGTGGAGCTGAGGGGACTCGAACCCCTGACCCCCACACTGCCAGTGTGGTGCGCTACCAGCTGCGCCACAGCCCCAAGCTGCCGGGACAGGTTATCAAGCCGGTCCTTGCTGACCTAATCAGGTGCCGGCTTCGGCGCCGCACCGTCAGGACTGGCCCAACAAGGTGCTGAGCCAATCGACGGTCAGCTTCACCGGCGCTCCGTTGTGCACCACGGTCGGGGTGGCGACCTGGCCCCCGGTTGCCGTCCGCAGGGTCTCGGTCGATGCGGTCGCCGACGCTTCGGCCGCCGCGATGTTCTGTCCGGAGGTGATGCACTCCGCGGCCGCGGTGGACGCACCCGACGACGTCGCGAGCTCGGCGAGCTGTTGATTGGTCAGGTCGGCTGTGCCGCGCTCTTCGGGTTGGGTGCCGCTCGCGAAAAGCGTGGAGTGGTACTTCATGTAAATGCCGGGCGTGCTACCGCTCTGCTGCGCGACGCACAGCAACGCGGCAGCCGCCCTGGTCGAGTAGTCCTGCGAGAAGGACTGGGTGTTCAGGAAGTTCAGCATGTGGAAGTTCACGCCGAGCGTGCCCTCGTCCAGCGCCTTGTTGATCTGCTGGCCGAACTGCCGCTCGAACTCGGCGCAGACCGGGCAGAGGGCGTCCTCGTAGACGTCGATCGTGACGCCGGGGGTGCTGCCCGGCTTGCTGACCGTTACGATCCCGTCGGCCTCGGTGGCCACCGCCTGCGTCGAGGCGCCGTAGCCCTCGCTCTGGATGGCGCTCTCCTTCTTGTTCATCACCAGGCCGATCACGATGATGGCGATGATCACCACGATGGCGATCCCACCGATGATCAGCTGTGTCCGGTTGGAACTGGTGGACTGCCGGGCTGCGGCAACGGACTGCCGGCCCGCGGCCGGCTTGCGGGCCCCTGTCGGCTTCGCGGAGGCCTGACGGTTCCCGCCGCTACCCGGTTTCGGCTGCTGGTTCCGCTTGTTGCCTCGAGGCTTGTTGCTGTCCTCAGGCTGGTTGCTGCCCTGCGCCACCGGTGCGTCCTCTCGTCCACCCGCAACCGCGGGCCGGTTCACGGTCCGACGATCCGGCCGGCCGCAGCTCCCACTATGCCGTTTGTCCCGATCGAAGCCGCACCCAACGATCCACCGACAAGGGAGTGTCGGGACGGTAGATCAGGTAGCCGGCCAGCACCAGGAAACCCAGATCCCGCAGGATTTCCGCCGTATACGCCGTCCGCCCCGCCTCGACGGCTCCCCCGCCACCGAAGCAGCCGCAGTCGATGGACAGCCCACGAGCTGCGGCCGAGATCACGCCGGCGATGAACAAGACGAGCATCACCGCGCCCAGCACGGCAGCCAACCGGGTCGCGAACCCGAGCACCAGCAGCACCCCCAACGCGATCTCGAGATAAGGCAGGGTCCCGGCGATGAAGGTGACCAGCGACTCCGGGAAGAGATCGTAGGCCCGCACCGAAACAACGGTCTGCCGCGGATCGGCGGCCTTCAGGGCCCCGGAGATCAGGAAGATCGCGGCAAGCCCGAAACGGGCCAACAGCCCGAGCACGTCACGAACCAACGCGCCGCGGGGACTGCGCTCCGCGGTGTTCACCGTTTCCTTCTCGTCGTCACCGGGTAAGCCGACGCCCACCGCGAACCCCCGCCTCAGCCGGTCGGCTGCGTGCTGCCGGACGCCGGTGAGCTGGGGACCGACGAACCGCGGGCCGACGACGCGGGCGGCGCACTGACGGCCGGGCTGCTGGGCGCCGCGCTTGTCGCGGGGGCGGGCGTCACGGTGGTCTGGAGCAGGACGTCGACCACAGCTGCGATGGCGGGTTGGGTCTGTCCGGACTGCTGATCCGGCTGCGCCGGCACCTGCACCAGCACCCGGCTGCCGATCGGCACGCCGACCAGCCCCGCGAACGGGCCACCGGTGGCGACCGGCAGTTCCTGCGGACCCTGACCGCTCGTGGCCGGATCCTTCCCCGGCCAGGTCGACCCGGCGGACTCGCCGGTCCAGGTCACGGCTGTGTACTGGACGAGAACCTGGCCGAGCTGCACCGGTTTGCCGGTGCCCGTTGCGATGACCGTCACGGTCGGTGCCGTCGGTTCGGCCGCGCCGGAGGGGATCGTCACCTTCGGTGCGGCCCCCAGATCACCAGCGACCTGCGGCCCGGTGGCCGGCAGCGGTGCGGCAGGCTTGGCGTCCTTCTGTCCACCCGCATCGGCGGCCACCGCATCGACGATGTCCACGACGAACACAATCGTGTCGGTGCCCTTGATGCCGGCGCTCTCGTTGCCGGTGGCCCCGTACCCGTCGGCCGGCGGCAGGCTGAGCAGCACCCGGCTGCCGACCGGCACCCCGGCCAATGCCGTGTCCCAGCCGGGAACCACCTTGCCGACACCGATCTGGAAGACCGACGTCTCACCGCGGTCGTAGGAGTTGTCGAAGACCTTGCCGCCCCAGACCTGCCCGAGGTAGTTCGTGACCAGCCAGTCGCCGGACTTCGTCACCGGGCCGGTTCCCTTGGACAGGATGACCCGCTGCAGGCTCGGCACCGGATCGGTTGCCGGGAACGTCAGCGTCGGCTTCTCACCGAAGGCGCCACTGGCTGTGGGCAGCTGAGCGGCCGGGACGGCAGCCGCGACGGCAGTGGCCGGCGGCACGGCGGGCCCGAGCGTGGCGGCCGCCGAGCCGGATGCCGAGGCGCCCGATCCGGTGGTCGAATCGGTGTCCCCGCCCGACGAGCAGGCGGCGAGAATGACCAGCGGAACGGCGAGAAGCAGAGCGCGGACGCGCATGTGGAACCCCTGATTTCGACTTCGAATCTCGAACAACCCGCCACCCTACGCAAGGCTGCTGTTCGCTTGCTGTGTGCCGCGCGCGTCGGGCCGGCGGCGGCCTTGCACCAACGTGGGCCTGCGGCGCCCTAACCTGATCCTCGTGCCGCCCAACACCCGCGTCTTCGTCGCCCAACTCGCCGGGCTGCCGGTGTTCGGGCCCAGTGGTGAGTCGATCGGCAAGGTTCGCGACATCGTGGTGGCGCTGCGGCTCGATCGCAAGCCGCCGCGCGTGCTCGGGCTGGTCGTGGAACTGCCGACCAGACGACCGATCTTCGTGCCGATGCTGCGCGTCGGCAGCCTGGAATCGCACGGCGATCGCGCTGACGACCGGATCGGTGAGCCTGCGCCGGTTCGAGCAGCGGACGCTGGAGTTGCGGCTGATCGGCCAGCTGCTCGGCGTGCAGGTCCAGCTCGCGACGACTGCCAGTTCGGCGATCGTCGTCGACGTGGCGATCGAGAAGACCCGCAGCCGGGACTGGGTGGTCTCCCGGCTCGCCGTCCGGGAACGCACCCGCCGGATCGTCCGGCGGGCGCCGGTGCAGGTGGTCGGCTGGACCGACGTCCGTGGAATGGACCCGGCCGAACTGACCGGCCATTCGGTGCGCGGCGCGCCAGCAGGTGCTGGCCTCGTTCGAGGGACTGCGGGCGGCCGACGCGGCCGGCATCCTGCGGGACCTCGACCCGGAGCTGCGGTACGAGGTCGCCGACGCGATGGACGACGACCGGCTGGCCGACGTCATCCAGGAACTGTCCGAGGACGACCAGCAGGAACTGCTCGCCCATCTCGACGAGGCCACGGGCCGCGGACATCCTGGAGGCGATGGACCCGGACGACGCGGCCGACCTGCTCGCCGAGCTGCCGGAAGGCATCCAGGAGCGGCTGCTCGGGCTGATGGAGCCGGAGGAATCGGCCCCGGTCCGCCGGCTGCTGCAGTACTCGTCGGAGTCGGCCGGCGGCCTGATGACCCCGGAACCGGTGGTGCTGACCCCGGACGCCACCATCGCCGAGGCGCTGGCCCGGATCCGCTCCCCCGACCTGACCCCGGCCCTGGCCTCGATGGTGTTCGTCTGCCGGCCGCCGCAGGCCACCCCGACCGGCCGCTACCTGGGCTGCGTGCACACCCAACGGCTGCTCCGCGAGCCGCCGTTCGAACTGGTCGCCGGCGCGCTGGACACCGAGATGGCGCAGCTCTCGCCGGACGCCGCGCTCACCGACGTCACCCGGTTCTTCGCCTCCTACAACCTGGTCTGCGCACCCGTGGTCGACGACGAGGACCATCTGCTCGGCGCGGTGACCGTCGATGACGTGCTCGATCACCTGCTGCCCGACAACTGGCGGGACGAGGGCCTGGACGACGGCCAGGCCGACGCCGGACAGCGTCCGGCTGCCGCAGCGGCGCCCCGAGCCGCGGGGGGGCCGTGGCTGACACCCGCACCCGGCGGCGGCTGGATCAGCCGCGCAGCGGCCGCCGGTTCTCCTTCGACATCGACCCGGAGACGTTCGGCCGGTTCTCCGAGAGCCTGGCCCGCTTCATGGGCACCGGGACGTTCCTGTTCTGGCAGACGCTGCTGGTGATCACCTGGATCACCCTGAACCTGGTCGCGGTCAACTACCGGTGGGACCCGTACCCGTTCATCCTGCTGAACCTGGCCTTCTCCACCCAGGCCGCCTACGCCGCGCCGCTGATCCTGCTGGCGCAGAACCGGCAGGACGACCGGGACCGGATCACCCTCGAGGAGGACCGGAACCGGTCGGCGCAGACCAAGGCGGACACCGAGTTCCTCGCCCGCGAGCTGGCCGCGCTGCGGGTGGCGATCGGCGAGGTGGCCACCCGCGACTACCTGCGCGGCGAACTGGACCGGCTGCGGGTCGACCTGGAGGAGATGGCCAATCCGGGGTCGACGGACAAGGCGGCCAAGCGGCAACCGGACAAGAGGTCCAAGTCCCGGCCCAAGGTCGCCCAGAAGGGACCGGACCAGAAAGCGCCGGACCGGTCGCTGCCCGACGCCGAACCGGAACCGGCGGGCGGCGCCTGACGGAATCGGGCTCGATGTTCTGCTGAACATGCCCTGCCGAAACGGCCCTGCTGAACGAGAAACGGCCCCACCTCTCGGTGGGGCCGTTCGTCGTGCATCCACGATGCTCGTGGAGGTGGCGGGAATTGAACCCGCGTCCAACGTTGCTTCGTGAGGGCTTCTCCGGGCGCAGTCGGCTATGTCCCTACTCGGCCCCACCAGTCATGCTGACGTGCTGGTGCGACGGGCCCAGTCGCTGTTTGTTGTCCCGGAAGAGTCCCGCGACCGGATCTTTCGGTAATCCTCCTAGCTGGCGCCAGGATCCGGGGCGGAGGAACCCCCGGTCTGACGGAGTCCTTACTCGCTCAGGCGGCGAGGGCGAACTCAGTGCGACTGTCGTCGGCACTTGATTTTTTTGCAACGGATGGTTAACGAGATCATCGTTGCCTTCCTCGGCCCGCTTCACCTCACTCGACAAACGCTGTCGAGACCGATCACCCCCGAGGGGAGGAACAGCTTCACCATCATACGTGTTCCCGTGGCGCGGCGTCGGCCTTCCCCGACCGGGTACCCGACTCAGGACGGACAGCCCTGCTGGCCGGGCATGAGGGGACCGAGCGCGAGAACCAGCGTGCTGTGTCCGTCGGTCCAGCTCGACGAGGCGGAACGGGCACCGAGAGTCTTCAGCACGGCGCCGGCATCGGCACCGGTCAGAACTGCGCACGGTGGTGTGTCGTTGCCCACGGTTCGCTCGATGCTCCGGTCCAGCGGCCAGTCGAGTGCTCCGGTCGGATCGGCCGGTGCCCCGTAGCTGGTCAGCCGCAGCCGGTCAGGTGTCCACGGGCCGGTGTCGGTCAAGGCGCTCCCGAGGTGCGCGATGACCGCGGTCAGCCGCTGCCGCGCGGCTTTCTGCTCAGCGGAGACGTTGGCGTCGCCGCTACCCAACGCGTACGCCGCCACGACGACATCGCCCGCGGGCTGATGCAGGGTGACGGTCGTCGTGCCCTGGTCGGTGACCGGCGGCTCGCCGACATCCGCCGCTGCCAGCGCGACGATCTCCGCACTGTCCGCTGCCAACGCGCACGGCTCGATCCGGCCGATGGTGAGGGTGGCGACCGGGTCCCCGGAGGATCCGACGTCCTCGCTGCGGATCGCGGTGCCGTCCTGATAGACCGCCACGGCGTAGGGCTGGGTCCGCTCGCTCGCGATCCAGGCGTTGGTGCCCTGGGTGATCGTGATCATCGGTGTGCCGGTCGGGGTCGGGATGCCGCCGGCCGGAAGCGGGCCCAGATTGGCCTCGCAGGTGCTGACGTACGGCGGGTCGGTGTCGACCGGGCCGGCGCCGTCGACGGGCCCGGCGGTTCCCGCGATCGTCGTCCCCGCGCACCCGGCCAGCAGCGCGCCGAGCAACAGGATTCCGGCGGCGCGCCGCAGAGTGGTCATGCCATCAGGACGGCAGTGGGCGCGTCGCGGGTTGCAGGCGGGTGGCCATCTCAGCCCGACATGCCCTTGGACCGCCGGCCGGCGTACCGCTCCAGCTCGCGCGCCGGCGTCCCGCTTGGCCATCGTCTGCCGCTTGTCGTAGTCCTTCTTGCCCCGCGCGAGGCCGAGTTCCACCTTCACCCTGCCGTCGATGAAGTACAGCGACAGCGGGATCAGTGCCAGGCCGCCCTCGCGGAGCCGGGCGGCCAGTCTTGGTCGATCTCCAGTCGGTGCATCAGCAACTTGCGCGGCCCGACGGGGCGCATGGTTCGTCCAGGTGCCCTCGGCGTACTCGGCGATGTGCACGTTGCGCAGCCACAGCTCGTCATCGCTGACGGTGGCGAACCCGTCCACCAGCGACGCCCGGCCGGCCCGCAACGACTTGACCTCGGTGCCGGTCAGCGCGATGCCGGCCTCGAAGGTGTCCATGATCGTGTAGTCATGGCGTGCCTTGCGGTTGGTCGCGATGATCTGCCGGCCCGCGGGGCGGTTGCTGCTGCGGGTCGGTCGCATCGGTCTGCTGGAAGTGGTGTTCGTTGCCATGGCTCGTCCAGGGTAAGCGCTGGCGCCAGCGGTTTCGGCGCGTGGAGCCGCTTACAGCCGGACGTACAGCCGGAGCGTCACGTAGGCGGATACCGCCGCCAGCCCGGCCCCGATCGCGAGCAGGATCGGCGAGACCCACACCAGGGTCGCGCCGTCGATCTCGGGCAGGATCCCGGATCGGATCACCGGTCCGAGCGCCTGGTCGACGAACAGGAACTTGGCTGCGACAAGCCCGCCGATGGCCAGCGCAGCGCCGACGACGCCGGCGATCACCGCCTCGAGCATGAACGGGAGTTGGGTGCGCCATCGGGAGGCGCCCGACCAGTCGCATGATCGCCGTCTCGGTCCGTCTGGTGTACGCGGCGATCTGCACCATGTTCGAGATCAGCAGCAGCGCGGCCAGCGCCTGGATCAGCGCGACGATGATGGTTGCGTTGCGGATGCCGTTGAGCAGGCTGAACAGCCGGTCCAGGAAGGCACTCTGATCGGCAACCGATTGCACCCCGGGTTTGCCGTCGAACTGCTCGGCGATCACCCGGTAGCGCTGCGGGTCGAACAGTTTGACGTGGAATGACGCGGAAAGCGCCTCGGCGGTGCCGATCTCCAGCAGCTCCGGCTGGCCGGCGAACTGCTGCTTGTACCGCTCGAACGCGGCGGCCTGGCTCTCGTAGTCGATGGTCTCGACGTCGGTGTTCGCCTGCAGCTGCTTATTGATGTCCTGGCACGGCGACTTGCCCGGCAGTCCGGGTCCTGCGCCGACTGGTCGGGCGTCAGGTAGATCGTGACCTCGACCTTGTCGCCGTAGATGTCGCGCATCTGGTCGGTCATCCTGGCGATGATCAGGCCGCCGCCGAGCAGGCCGAGCGAGATCGCGGTGGTCAGGATCATCGCGATGGTCATGGTGATGTTGCGGCGAAATCCGTTCAGGACCTCGGTGACGACAAATCCGGCGCGCATGTGTTCCTCTCGTGTGCCGCCCTGGCTGATGGATGGATCGGTGTCGCCGGTTACCGGCCCACCCCGTACACGCCGCGCGCTTCGTCCCTGACGACCTTGCCGAGCTGTAGTTCGATGACCCGCCGCCGCATGGAGTCGACGATGGTGTTGTCGTGAGTCGCCATCAGCACGGTCGTTCCCGTGCGGTTGATCCGCTCCAGCAGCAGCATGATGTCCGCGCTGGTGTCCGGGTCGAGGTTGCCGGTCGGCTCGTCGGCGAGCAGCAGGATCGGCCGGTTGGCGAAGGCGCGGGCGATGGCGACGCGCTGCTGTTCACCGCCGGAGAGTTCGTGCGGCAGCCGGTTGGCCTTGCCGTCCAGACCGACCATCTCGAGCACCTCGGGGACCGTCTGCTTGATCGACGCCCGTGAGCGGCCGATCACCTCGAGCGCGAAACCGACGTTCTGCTCGACGGTCTTGTTGGTCAGCAGCCGGAAGTCCTGGAAGACGCAGCCGAGCCGGCGCCGATGGGCCGCGACCTTCGACCTGCGCAGGTGGACCAGGTCCTGGCCGTCGACCTCGATCGAACCGGAGGTGGGCACGTCCTCCCGGATCAGCAGGCGCAGGAACGTCGACTTTCCCGATCCGGAGGGCCCGATCACGAAGGCGAATTCGCCCTTGTCGACGTCGATCGTGACGTCGTCGAGAGCCGGCCTTGTCGAGGCCTTGTAGAACTTGGAGACGTGCGACAAATGAATCACGAAGTACGGAGTGTAAGCGCTGAGCCGTTATGCCTACGTGACCTGCGCGTCCTACGGAGTGGTCACCCGCTCGGTTCGCCTTCGCTGCGAAGTCCTTGCCGGCAACCCTCGCAGTCCTGCCGGGGAACCGTCACCTGCCCAGCAGAGCCAGCACGGCCTCGTGCAGCAGTACCCGTTCGTGGCCAGGGCACTGCACGGCATTGCCGCCGGATGGCTGACCGTCGATCGACGTCAACGAACCGCCGGCCTCGGTGACGATCGGCACCAGCGCGGCGACGTCCCACAGGCTCAGTTCGGGCTCCGCCGCGATGTCGACGGCCCCCTCGGCGACCAGCATGTAGGAGTAGAAGTCGCCATAAGCCCTTGTCCGCCAGCACCTGTCCAGCAGTTCGCCGAACCCGATCGATGACGACCGGTCAGCCGCCATTCCGCGGGGTCCGAGTACGACAACGAGGCGTCGGCGAGGTCGCTGACCCCGGACACCCGGCACTGCCTGGGCTCGCTGATCGGCGAAACGGGTGCAGGCCGCGCGATCCCGCCGCGGCCCACCACCGCCGGGCCAGCGCGGGCGCGGACACCACGCCGACCACGAACTCGTCGCCGTCCAGCAGCGCGATGAGGGTGGCCCACACCGGTACGCCCCGGACGAAGTTCTTCGTGCCGTCGATCGGGTCGAGCACCCAGCGCCGCCCGCCGCCCGAGGCGCGGTTTCGCCGTCGGTCTCGCCGAACTCCTCGCCGACGATCGCGTCGCCCGGCCGCTCCTGCGCGAGCACCGACCGGATGCGCCGTCTCCACCGCGAGGTCGGCGTCCGACACCGGCGTCAGGTCCGGCTTGGCGTCCACCTGTAGGTCTGCGGCGCCGAACCGCGGGCAGGCTGATCGCGTCGGCGCCGTCCGCGAGCCGGAGGGCGAGCGCGAGATCGTCGGCGTACTGGTGTCTGTTCTCGGTCGGCTGGTCGGGCATCGGGTCACTGTAGGAGTACGTGCGCTCCCGTCAGGAGGCGGTCAGCGGCGGACCTGCTCACCCTTGGCCGTGACGGCGGCGATCGCCTCGACAAACCGCGGCCAGAGCTGTTCGGGCATGTCGTGACCCATCCCCGGGAAGGTGATCAGCTCCGCGCCGGGAATGGCTTTGGCGGTGGCGATACCGCCGGAGACGGCGATCAGCGGGTCGGCTTCGCCATGCAGCACCAGCGTCGGCACCGTCACCGTCGCGAGCGCCGCGGTCCGATCGGGCGAGCCGAGGATGGTGGCGAACTGCCGGGAGACGCCGGCCGGGTCGTACCGGCGGTCATAGGCCTCGCCCGCCAACCGCTCGACCCGCGCCAGATCGAACGGGTACCCAGGTGATCCGATGCGTCGCCAGGTCGCGACGCTCAGGGCGATCGCCTCCGACCTGCTGCCGGCGGCGCGGCGGGTGATCATGGTCCGCGCGATGTCCAGGCGCGGCCGGCCGATCCGGCGGGAACCCGTGCTCGACGACATGGAGGTGAGGCTCCGCACCAGGGAAGGGTGGCGCAGGGTCAGGGACTGGCTGATGCAGCCGCCCATCGATACCCCGACGACGTGCGCGCCGTCCGGCGCGAGTTCGGTGAGCAGGGCAGCTGCGTCCTCGGCCATGTCGGCAACGAAATAGGGCGGCCGGCGGCTGAAGAAGGCGCCGACCGGTTTGCCGGGAGGCTGGTCGTCGAGATGCGTGGACAGGCCGATGTCCCGATTGTCGAATCGGATGACGTGGTGACCCTGGTCGGCGAGCAGTTCGCAGAACTCGTCGTGCCAGGCGATCATCTGCGTCCCGAGCCCCATGACGAGCAGCACCGGCGGCGCGTCACTGTCCCCGAACGTCTCGTAGGCCACGGTGATGCCGTTGGCGGGGACGGTTCCGACGCCGCTCGGGCCGCTCATGCCGCTGCTCGGCCGGTCGGGTCGGTCGCGGCGGGCATGGGGATGATCATGAGGAGAGTCTGACAAAGGCTCGGGCGCTACGCCGATCTGGGCAGTGGCCGATGTGGCCGGTCGCCGTTCAAGGCAGGGGCCATCGAGTTGGTCAAAACCGTCCTTCCTCGAACGGATCTGGGTCGGAAATCGCCGCCTCTCTTCGTGTCACCGGTGAACAGGGTGCCGGGGTGAGGGTGCGTCGGCCACGTCACCCCACCGTGGGAGCAGCTCTTCGCAGCGCAGGTCCGGCGTGGCAGGTCCCTCGATTCGAGTGGCCCGGCGACCGTTTGCTGGTTCGGCCAATGCTCATTGTGGACAGACCGCCCGCCGAGCCGCCCGCCGGTTACGGTGTGGCGCATTCCCGCGGGTCCGGTTACGTCAGAGCAGGGAGTCCGCGATGGCAGCCCCGACCGCCACCGAACACATCCACGACGAAGTCCGGGAACTCATCCGGCGGCGCGGCATCGATCCCGTCGTCGATCACCGGTCGACCCGCTCGCTGATCGACGAGGTGATCGCGCACTACGAGGAACGCGTGCCGATGTCGGCACTACCGCCCCTGCTGGACCGTCCCGGCGCGATACGGCACGTCTTCGATTCACTCGCGGGATTCGGTCCGCTGCAACGGTTCCTGGAGGATCCCACGGTCGAGGAGATCTGGATCAACCAGCCGGGCCGGGTGTTCATCGCCCGCAACGGGCGCTCGGAACTGACCACGGTGGTGCTGTCGTCCGACGACGTTCGAGATCTGGTCGAGCGGATGCTCAAGCCGTCCGGCCGCCGGCTGGACCTCTCCAAACCTGCAATTTGACATACGTGCGACAAACGTCACACCGATTGCGCGCGCGGAGGCAGCCTTGTGTGAAGGCCATCATCGTCCCCGGGGCAGTCCCAGTGGCCGAACGTACAAACTGGCTCTGCCTCCGGTCAACCTGCGTACGACGGCCCCAGTATCGTTGCGCGATGGCGATCTTCAGCATTTGGGAAGCATTCGGGTTCACCGACAACCCTTACGGTCAGGAGACTCTGAAGGCAGATGAGACCGTATGTCCGACTGGTCGGGCGTGACCGAGAAATCGGGATTTTGGAGCAGAGGCGCATCGGTTCAGCTGGCTCCTTTCCCGCAGTAGAAGGCCCTGTGGGTGTCGGGAAAAGCAGCCTGTTGGAAGTGACGATGTACCGCATGTATCAGGCCAGTCTCGCTGCCAGGGCCGGTGAGCTGTATTTGCCTGCGGTAGAACGCTTCCAGCCACAGAAGGATATCGATGCATTTGAATCGCATATTCTCCGCACAGTCGCGCAGACTTTGATCAAGCATGAAGCGATATTCAAATTCGTGGGTCTTGAATCACCAGATACCGATGAACTGAATAAATGGATCAACGCCACTCAGTATAAGAATTGGTGAACCCGACAAGGTATCATTTGTTGGAGGCGGTGGATTCGGGAAGGGTTCCGAACCGAATACCGGTGAAGGCTTCGCAAAATCCGGATTCCCCGAGGCCGTAAAGAGCGCTCTCCGTCGATCGTTTCCCCCGGAGCCGGGGGCGGCGTTGCGTTCTTGATAACCTCGAGCTGGTCGAAACTGCCGGATCGGCTCGTTCAACACTTGACGAGTTGCGCGACAGCTTGCTCTCAATCTTCCGGGAGTTCGTTGGATACTGTGCGGCTCGCGCGGAATCGTGTCGAGGGCACGCACGGAGAGACTGAGTGGAATCTTCCAGGCGCCATTTGCTCTCGGTCCTCTGGACGACACCTCAGCAATTGAAGCGATTCGGCGCCGGATTGATGTATTCAGCACTCGTAGTGACCCCCAAGCACCTGTGACGCCGACCGGCTTCGAGTTCCTCTATAGGGCGCTGAACCATAATCTCAGGGATTCGCTAGCTACCGCCCAGGAGTTTGCACAGTGGCTCTTCACAGAATTCGTCGATGCTGGCAGCGAGTTGCCCTCAGCCGCCGACCGTGACCAGCTCACCGAAGTTTGGCTAGCACTCCGTGCAGAGCGCGCATTTAGGGACGCCAATCAGGCTGGCGTTCAAAATCGCAACTGGCAGTTCTTTGAGGAGGTGTGCGGGAAAGGCGGCAGGACGGGCTCTGGCAACTTTGACGAGTTCGGATTCAACTATCAGCAGCAGATGTCCAGCGCGGTAACGCAGCTGGCCAACGCCAACCTCATGGTGCGAGAGGTGGACCCTGACAACGGAAGCCGTGCCGTCAATGCGGTAACCGCCCTCGGTTGGCTGGTCCACTTCTTCCGGGCCAACTTCAACCTCCCGGCTCCGCGTAGGCCTCCCGA
>CAVXYU010000033.1:0-282818 GCA_963766015.1 uncultured Actinomycetota bacterium
TGAAAAACTGCCCATAGGCGGCCACGAAACAGCCCGCTGATGGCCACGGTTTCTGCCCACTGGTGGCCACGAAACTGCCCAACCTGATCTTGGGTCGACTGACCCGACACACCCTCCCGCTCCTGGCCGCGTCCCGCGGTTGGGGTCCCTCCTGGGTTCCGCTTGGCGGTGCTGAAGCGCCCGACGAGCCCCCAGGAGGGACCACTTGAAGTCTGCCGAGGAATCCATGGAAATACTCGCTGCGTTCGATCTGACCGGTTCGTTGCGTGCCGCCGCGGACCTGGCGGGGTGCTCGCATCACACCGTCGCCCGGTTGGTCGCCGAACGGGACGCCGGCGGCGCCGCGCCGCGGACGCGCCGGCCGCGGTTGATCGACGAGTTCCTGCCGAAGATCGAGGAATGGGTCGAGCAGTCGAAGGGCAAGATCCGCGCCGACGTCGCGCACGACAAGCTGCGTGGCGATGGGGTTCACCGGGTCGGAGCGGTCGTCCCGGCGGGCGGTCGCCGCGGTCAAGAAGCAGTACCGGCTCGGGAACGCCCGGGTGCACCGGCCGTGGGTGACCGAGCCCGGGTTGTGGTTGCAGTACGACTTCGGCGACGGCCCGGTCATCGACGGACGCAAGACGGTGCTGTTCTGCGCGTGGTTGGCGTGGTCCCGGTTCCGGATCGTCATCGCGTTGCGGGACCGGACCATCCCGACGGTGTTCGCCGCCCTGGACGCCGCGTTCCGGCTCGTGGGCGGCGCCCCCACCTACGTCCTGACCGATAACGAGAAGTCCGTGACGGTAGAGCATGTCGCGCGGATCCCGGTGCGGAACCAGCAGGTCGTGGCGTTCGCCCGGTTCTACGGCGTCACCGTGCACACCTGCGAGGTGCGGGACCCGGCCAGCAAGGGTGGCGTGGAGAACACCGTGAAGCTGGCGAAGGCCGACATCGTCCCCACCGACACCAACCTCGCCGACGAGTACGCCTCGTTCGCCGATCTGGAGGCGGCGTGCACCGCGTTCATGACGATGGTGAACGGCCGGGTGCACCGGACCACGAAACGGGTCCCGGCGGACATGCTGGAGCAGGAACGGCCCCGGCTGCACCCGGTGCCGGCGCTGCCGCACACGGTCACGTTCGGGGAAACCCGGACGGTCGCGGTGAACACCCCGATGGTGTCCTACCAGGGCGGGTCGTACTCGGTGCCGCACCGCCTGCTCGGGCGAGACGGTGTGGGTGCGGGTGCACGGCGCCGGCCGGGACGAACGGGTGGTGATCGTGCACGTCGGTGACCGCGGCGCCGATCGAGGTGGCCCGGCACGCCCGGGCCGAACCGGGCAGCCCGCAGACTGGACGACGCGCATTTCCCGCCCGCCCCGGCCGGCGCGATCAACCGGGAACCCAAGGCCGGGCAGCGACGCCGAGGCGGCGTTCCTGGCGCTCGGCGACGGCGCCGCGTTGTGGTTGAAAGAGGCCGCCGCGCAGGGCACCTCACGGATCCGGGTGAAGATGGCGCACGCCGTGTCGATCGCGAAACTGACCAACCCGGCCCGGGTCGACTGGGCGCTCGGGCACGCCGCCGTGCACCAACGCTTCGGTGAGGGCGACCTGGCGTCGATCCTGGCCGCGAACCTGGACCCCGCCACCCCCGCCGCGCTGCAGCGCCGGGGAGGACAAATCCCTCACCCAGGGCACCGCCGGGTGGGCCGCCCTCGGCGCCACCACCACCAGCGCACGCCGCACCTCAACGGACGCAACGACTCTCAACCCGTGGAGGACAACCGATGACCACCACCACCGCGACGCAGGACCGGGCCGCCGCCGGTCGGGGTGCCGACCGCGCCGCCGCTGCCCGAGGACGTGCACGCCCTGCTCCGCCGGCTGCGGATGCCGCACACCCGGGCCGCCGCCCCCGAGGTGCTGGCCACCGCCCGCGCGCAACGCTGGGAACCCGTCGAGGTCCTCCGCGCCCTGTTCACCGCCGAGGTCGCCGGCCGGGACCGGTCCTCCCTGGCCACCCGCCGAGCCAGGGCGGCGTTCCCGACCGGGAAAACGTTCCACGCCTGGAAACCCGAAGCATCGTCCATCCCGGCGCCGACGCAGCAGGCGCTGCGGACCCTGGAATGGTTGCACCGCAAGGAGAACCTCGTGGTCTGCGGGCCGTCCGGGACCGGGAAGACGTTCCTGCTCGAGGCGCTCGGGCAGCTCGCCGTCGAACAAGGACTGCACGTCGCCTGGTTCACCCTGGAAGACCTCGGCGGGCTGATCCGCCGGCACCGCGCCGACGACACCGTCAGCAAAGCGATCAGCAAAATCCTCCGCGCCGAACTGGTCGTCGTCGATGACATAGGCCTGCTGCCGGTGGCGGCCGACGCCGCCGAAGGCCTCTACCGGCTGGTCGACGCCGCCTACGAGAAACGCTCGGTGGCGATCTCCTCGAACCTGCACCCCGCCGGGTTCGACGAACTCATGCCCAAAACCCTGGCCACCGCGACCGTCGACCGGCTGCTGCACCACGCCCACGTCTGCCAAACCTCCGGCGAATCGGTGCGCCTGTCCCAGGCCATCGCCGGGCAAGGCGTCACCCCACTGACATGACCACCCCACCAGACAGGAGTGCCCCGCCAATGACCAGCATCCGCAGCCGGCCCACCGTCGAGAACGCCGCCACCGCCGCCGAAGCCGTCCGCGCGCTCATCCACCTCACCCTCGGCCGGGGCGCCCTGGGCGAACCAGCCGAACTCGACCGGCTCGTCGCCGAACTCGCCATCATGGCCGACCGACTACCGCAACTGCTCCGCCAACTGCACGGCTGGCTCATCACCGAACAGCACGCCGACCGCCTCCGATCAGATGACACGACCGACCCGGCCCGGATCGTTGACCGGGCCGCCGCGCAACTGACCGAGGCCGCTCACGCCGCGCACGACCTGGGCCGCGCACTCGACAACGCACACCAACTCCTGGCCCACCTGGCCGCCGCCGAACCCAACCGCACCCACGAACCAGGGCCGTCAAACGCGACGGACAGCACCACCGGCACCGACGGCCAGTCAGGGCCCAGGCCCGCGACGGCCGGGCAGAAACCGTGGCCACCACTGGGCACTTTCATGGCCACCAGCGGGCAGGTTTCATGGCCGCCAGTGGGCAGAAACAGATGTCCCTTGACAGCCGCCGTCACGCAGGTGCAATAGTTTTAGCAAATTGAGCCAGCGGAAGGACCCTCATCAAAGGTCACCGACCCGGACCGCGGTTCAACAGGTCAACCGAGATCTCCGCCCACCTGGCAAGAATGAGGCCGTGACCGGCATCGCGTACGAGCTTGAAATCCGCATGCGGTAACCAACTTTTCAACGCAACCGCCTGTGACGGCGGAAGCGCACGGTCTTGCTCTCCCTGCCAGATTGACACCCTCGTGTCGATGTCGGCCATCGCGAATCCCCAGGGCCGACGCTCCAGGACACAATCCCAACCGTAGGCCTCCGTCCCTTGACTGACGCCTTCACGGACCGCCTCGACGAACATCCTTCGGATGTGCTCGTCCGATAGCAGCTGAACATCGGGTTCGGGACGTGGCAGGGTCAGAAATACTTCCGGATCATCGACGATGAACGCGATGCTCTGGGCGAAGTGAGCAGCAGCACGGTTGGGATCTTGCCGTGCGAGTCGGGTAAGTGCCTGGTCCTCGTCGTCATCATTGGTGGGTTCGTCGTAGGGTGCGACACAGCTCACCAGCGCCACGGCCGATACACGGTCTGTCAGCTCGTGAGCGCACGCCAGAGCGTAGGGGCCGCCTGATGAGTGCGCTACGACGGCGAACCGTGGCACTTGAATCGCGTCGGCCAGCTGTCGCACGTCGGCCGGCCAGTCGAGGATGCTCCGGCCCGGATCGGGATCAGAGCCCCCGTAGCCCGGTCTGTCCACGGTGACCAGGCGAACCCCGGCTCGTGCCGTGATCTGAGGGTCTGGCACAAACATCCTCGAGCCAGGCGCACCGTGGAACAGGGATACTGGCTCCCCATCTGGGTCGCCCCAAAGTGCGTACGCGAGATCACGGCCGTCACTCAGCCGAAACGTGGTGTCGACGATCGGCTCATATACCTGAGGCATAGCTGCTTCCCTGGTTCGACCAGTAGTGCGTGAGCCTAACCCTTCCGGTGGTTGTGTGCCGTAATTTGTCGGCCGGGCAAAGCGCAATCGAGGCTGCCGTAGACATCGGACTTCTTCCGGGGGTCAGTTCGACCTCGATGCGCGGCCGGTGATGAGGACAGTCACCAGTCGCTAGTGAAGCCTTTCGAGGTGCCCTCAACCGGCTTGCGGTTGCGTGGATCGGACATACTCCGAATCGCCGTGGTTGGGGGTCGCAGTTGGGGGACCACTTGACCTTTGTTGGGCCTGTGGGGTCCGCGGGCCGGCCAGGTGATCGCGGCCAGGACGGTAATGGCTGCCTCGGGGTGGAAGGCGTCGACGAGTTTGCCGAGCAGGGTGCCGAGGGTGGAGTCCTTCATGGCGTGCTTGTGCAACCGGAACCGTATGCCGTGGCTGTTCGGGGCCAGGATGAGGTCGGTTTGCAGGGCGAGGACGATCCAGGCCGCCGATCTCCGGGGTGAGCGGTTCGCTGCTCGAGACCTACGTCAGCAGAGCGCCTGTCGCCCGCGGCCGTGCGGAACTGGAGGCGCTGACCAACCAGGAACGGGAGGCCGTCGCCCTCGTCGCGCAAGGCGTTTTCCGACATCGAGATCGGTCACCGAACGGTCATCACCTCGGCGACCGCCAAAACCCACGTCAACCGGGCCATGACCAAATTGCACGCTCGTGACCGCGCTCAGCTTGTCATCTTCGCGTACGAATCCGGTCTCGTCGGACTGAACGCCTGAGTCACGGACCGTGGCCGGCGGACCCGGGCATCCGGGCGAGCCGAGTCAGTTCGACCGGGAGCCAAAGAATGCATTTGCTCTCGGCGAGTACAGGATCAGCAGAATGACCAGACTGACGATCGCTGAGCCGACCGCCGAATTTCTGGTCTGATTGATGTCGGAACTGATCCACGTGATGATCGCCGACCCGATCTGGATGACCGACACGACAGCGACGGTGAGCCGGGCCGAATTGTTGCCGTCGGCCAACCCTTTGGCCACCGCCAGGTAGGTCAGGCCCAGAGCGATGAACAGCACGCCGGCCCAGGCGACTGATCCGGTTGCCATGATGGCGACGATCCCGGCGATGATCGATCCGATGCCGCCGATGACGGTCAGCACGACCACCACCGTCACGAGCCCGGGCCTGCGAACTGTTGGTGTGGTCATGAATGGTGAGCCTTTCGTCCGGGTCCGCTGCAGGGCGGTCCGATACCGATTGTTCGGTCCGACCCTACGAGCGATTCCTTCTGCTGCCATTGAGTTCCTCCCCCAAGGTTGTGGTGAGGAATGGAGCACTGCGCCCCTAGGGGATGGCCGGAATGCAGATCAGAAGACCGGCGCCGCCGTCAGCCGGCGCGAACCCGCTTGTCGATGAAGTCCAGAATCGTCGCGGCCAGCGCGTCCGGGTGGGTCACCGGCACCATATGCGCACCACCGTCCAGGGTCTCGGAAAGTCCCTCCCCGGCGACCTCAGCCAGTTCAGCGGCCCAGTCGGCCGGGCAGATCACGTCGTGCGGACCTCGGATGACCAGCACGGGGCACGTCACCGCGGCGAGGGTCTGCTCGATCCGGTGCTGCCGTGCGGCGTTCATCCCGCGCGCCATCGAGACCAGACCCGTGCGTGCGTAGGCCCGCAACAGGATCGGCAGCTGGGTCGGGCGTTCGTGCACAGCGGTACGCAGCCAGCGGCGGCCGAGTCCCGGCCACGTGGCGGCGCGCGGATCGGTGGTGGGGCCGACCAGCACGAGACCGGCAACACGGACGGGCGCGAGAACAGCTGCCTCTGCGACGATCTGGCAGCTGGCCGAGTGCCCGACGAGCACCACGGGACCGTCAGCCGGGAGGTCTGACAGCAACAGCGTGCCCAGCCGCCCCGGTGCCAGGTCGATGGCGCCGGCGGCGCGCCGGCCGAACGCGGGAAGCAGGACCACGGAGTTGGCGAACCCGGGAAGTCGGTCCAGCGCAGGCCGGACGGCGGCAACCGAGAGCCCCAGCCCGGGCACCGCCACGATGGTCGGGGCCGGGTCAGTGCGATTGATCGCGGACTCGCCGGTAGCGCTCGTAGACCACCCGTGATGCGAACGTTCTGGTCTCGACAAGGTCCAACCAGACATTTCGGGTGACAGCCGGCAAGAAGGGCGTGCCTCCACCGACGACGACCGGATTGCGGAATATGCGCAGCTCATCGACCAGGCCGAATTCGATCGCGGCCGCAGCGAGGCCGGCGCCGCCGATGGCCACATCCTTGTCCGTCGCAGCCAGCGCCGCAGCGACCTCCGTGGCGATCGACGCCGAGGCCAGCCTGGCGTTGCCTCGAACCGTGCCCAGTGTCCGGCTGAAGACGACTTTGGGTAACGCGCTCCAGGTGTCGGCGAATGCGGCCCCGGCCTCGTTGTCGCGCAGAGAAGGATCTGTCTCCCACGGCACCATGGTCTCGTACAGCCTGCGGCCGGACAGATGGCAGCCGAGCTCACTGATCTGTTCGGTATGGAACCGGAATTGCTCCTCGCCGGGGACCGACCACCCGAACCCGCCGGCCCGGTCGGCGATGAATCCGTCCACCGACACGCTCATCGAGTAGATCAACACGGCGCCGGCTTTCTCGTGGGGGAGTGACCGATGGTCCGTCGGCGGGCGATCAGCGCTCCCAGGGGGCGATGCTCGGGCGCCCGACGGGCCTGAGTGTCGGTGACTGCAAAGCCGAGGCTGTGCAGCCGACGGGTCAACTCGGGTACCGACCACCACCATGCTGTGCTCACGGCGTGGTCGAACGGTTCACCCGCCGGCCCGTCGAAGAATCCGATCAGCACGCTCCCGACAGGAGAGAGTGCCCGCTCAATGGCCGAGAGAGCCAAGTCCAGCTCCGAGGGGTCGAGGTGGATGAGCGAGTACCAGGCGAGCACGCCGCCGAGCGATCCGTCGCTGACGCCGAGGTCGTCGAAGGTGCCCTGTCGGAAGGCCGCGTGGGGAAAGCGGCGTCGTGCCATTTCGACGAAAGGCGCGGTCGGGTCGACGCCGACCACGTCGATGCCGGCGTCAACCAGCAGGGCCGTCCACTGTCCCGGGCCGCACCCGGCGTCCACTATCGGCCCGACCACGGAGCCTGCCCACCGCAGGACAAACGCGCAGTCCTGCGGGTGCAAGGAGTCAATGGTCCCGAACACGGCGGCGTACTCCTCCGCTCGGGCGGAGTAGGCGTCGGTGACCCGGATGTCAGCCACCCCGAGAGCGTAACCATAGGGTGTACCGGGCGGGTCGAGGTGATAGGAGACCACTCATGATTCTCCCGAAGGTGCGCGACCCGCGCTTCGTGACGATCCGCCGCGGTGGAACCCTCACCGACGCCGATCACCATCATCTCGCGCTGTGGGCGGCGGCCTGCGCGGAACATGTCCTGGATTTCTTCGAGTCCGCCCGGCCGACGGATCCCCGTCCGCGGCAGGCGATCGAGCACGCTCGGGCCTGGGTGCGTGGCGACGTCACGATGACCCAGTCCCGCGCGGCCGGCGGACACGCGATGGGCGCGGCGAGGGACCTTCGGGGCGCTGCACGGCATGCCGCTTACGCTGCGGGGCAAGCCGGCGCGGTCGCCCACGTCGCGGCGCACGAGTTGGGTGCGGCTGCCTATGCGATCAAGGCCGCGCGGGCCGCGGCGCCGGGTGGTGACGGCGACAGCGCGGCGCGACGAGAGTGCCGGTGGCAGCGTGATCAGCTCCCGCCGGCGATCCGTGACCTTGTGTTGGACGACCAGCGGTTGCGGAATGACATCTGCTGGTGCGTATTCGACTGCTGACGACTGGCTCGGGCCGACGGGCCGGCTCAGTGCGCGGCGTCGAACGCTTCCTGGATCGACTTCGAGATCCGGCCGCGGTGCGATATTTCGAAGCCGTTGTCGCGTGCCCACTCTCGGATTGCCTGCGTCTGATCCCGACTGGTCCTGGCCACGGGCGCCTTCGCGCCGCGTTTGACCGGACGAGCCTTCACGGGCTTGACCGGTGACGCCGCGTCCACGAACTTCGCCAGTTGCCCGCGCAGTCGTTCCGCGTTGGCGGCGCTGAGGTCGATCTCGTAGTCGGTGCCGTCGAGGTTGAACGTCACCCTGCTCACGTCGTCCTCGGAACCGTCGAGGTCGTCGGCCAGGTAGGTGCGGGTGATGAGAGCCATGCCTGCGACGGTACCTGGCCAGCGCAATTGTCAGGCGCTCGGCGGTGGAGTGTCGGGCGCTTTCTCGAAGATCGTCGGGAACGACGAGTCGTCGGAATGGCGCCTCGTGGACACGGCCTCAATTCAGGGATGTAGTGCCCGACTGTGACCCGCCCGCCGGTGCGCTGGGATGGTCGCTCCCGCAGAGTTTGTCGATCCGCGGCTGCGGGGTCCCTGTCGAATTGCGTCCGGCCGCCATGCTTCCACAGCTTCGGGTCGGGCTTCGTTGGCTTCAAGGAAATGGATTCACCGTGCCCGGTATTCGCCGCGCCGGGAGTTCGCTGCAGTGGAATCCCGAAATCCTTCCCTAAGCCGTCGCCATCCAATGAACCACCTGCCTACGACTACGCTGTGCCGATTGTGAGTCGACTGGCCGAGCTGGTGGCCCCGGCCCGATTGGGTGCCGGGTTCCGCCGGCTGTTGCCGTCTTCGTGGTTGACCAATCTGGGTGACGGGTTCGCCCTGGCCGCCGGTCCGCTGCTGGTGGCGTCGCTGACCCACGACGCATTCCTGGTCGCCCTCGCTGCGACGTTCCAGTGGCTGCCGCCGTTGCTCTTCGCGCCGTTTGCGGGCGCCCTCACCGACCGGCACAACCGGCTCCGGATCGTCGTGCTGGTGAACTTTGCGCGAGTCGGAATGTTGGCCGTACTGGTGCTCGCGATCGTCACCGGAAGAGGGTCGATCGGCGTCGTCCTGACGGCGTTGTTCGTCCTGTCGACGGCCGAAGTCTTCGCCGACACCAGCACGCAGACCCTGCTTCCCATGCTCGTCGCCCGAGATGATCTGGCAATAGCCAATTCCCGGCTGCAGACGGGAATGATCACCTTCAACCAGTTGGCCGGCCCGCCGCTGGGTGCTGCGCTGTTCGTCGTGGGGTCCGCGTGGCCGTTCGGTGCGGAGGCGCTGGTCGTCGGGCTGGGGGCGGTGCTCGTCTCCCGGGTCCGGCTGCCGCCCCATGCCGGTGCCGACCGCCGGGAGAGCCGACTGCACCACGACATCGCGGAAGGCTTCCGCTGGGCCGTTCATCACCCGGCGGTGCGGACCCTGGTGCTGACGATCTTCATCTTCAACATCACGTTCGGTGCGGCGTGGTCGGTGCTCGTGCTGTATGCCTCGCAACGACTCGGTCTCGGCGACGTCGGCTTCGGCCTGCTGACCACCGTCATGGCGGCCGGTGGCCTGCTGGGTACGGCAAGCTACGGATGGATCACCCGCCGGGTCAGCCTGGGCGACATCATGCGTGCCGGACTCATCGTCGAAACGCTGACGCACCTGGCACTCGCGCTGACCACCAGCGCATGGGTCGCAGTGCCGGTCTTCCTCGTGTTCGGTGCGCACGCCTTCATCTGGGGGACCACGTCGCTCACCATCCGGCAGCGGGTCGTCCCGACGAACCTGCAGGGCCGGGTGGGCAGCGTCAACATGGTCGGCACCTACGGCGGTCTGGTGATCGGCTCGGGGATCGGCGGTGTGCTCGCCCAGCATTTCGGGGTGGCCGCGCCGTTCTGGTTCGCCTTCGTCGGCTCGGCCGTGTTCGTGATCGTCATCTGGCGGCAGCTCAGCCACATCGCCCACGAGGACCACCGCCCGACCCGGTGATCGTGGGCGATCCTGATCATCGGGTCGGGCGACCGTTTGTGGACCGGGCGAGCCCGAGGTCGTGGCAACCCGGGCGGCCAGTAGTTCCCTACCGAGCGCCGGTCAGTGCATTTCGGTAGGACGCCAAGAACGCGGTCAACACCCTGAGCATCTCGTCGGGCGCTTCTTCGGCCACCCAGTGGCCGGCGCCCGAGATGACGGCGCCCTCGACATCGTCGGCGATGGACCGCATGATCTCAGCGACGTGCGCCCCGTAGCTCAGCTGGCCGCCGATCGCCAACACCGGCATGGTCAATGTCCGGCCCGTGCGTTGCTGGTTCTGCGCGACGGTCGCGTCGAAGTCCCGGTAGAAACCGAGGCTTCCGCGTAGGGCGTCGGGTTCGGAGAGCATGCGTACGTAATAGGCGATCACATCGGAAGGGAGAGTGCCGCCCTGTATGGCGAACTCATACCCGAAGAAGATGTCCTCTCGTCCTGTCACGAGCTGCTCGGGGATGTGCTCCACCCGATTGAACGGGATGTGCCAGAGCCGGTCGTTGAGCGCTGCCGGGACGAACAGCGGAGGCGGTGGCGTTGCTCCCGGCGGACCGGGGATCTCGGCGAGTGCTACCCGGTCCACCCGGTCGGGGTGGTCCGCAGCCAGGGCATAGCCGATCGCGAATCCTGTGTCGTGGCCGACGACGGCGAAACGCTGGTGACCGAGCACATCCATGAGCGAGAGGAGATCGCCCGCGAGCGTGCCCGTGTCATAACCGTGGACAGGCCTGTCCGAAAGGCCGATTCCGGGCTGGTCCACCGCGATGACGGTGAACTCCCGGGCGAGAACAGGCATCAGATGGCGCCACGCATACCAGGTCTCGGGCCAGCCGTGGATGAGCAGCAGCGGCGGCCCGTCACCGCCGATGACGGCGTGCAACCGGAGCCGATCGGTGTCGATGTACCGGCTACTGAACGTGTCGGTGAATCTTCCAGGGAGGGACGGAGCGTCGGTGACAGAACCGGGTCCTGCGGGGATCGAGGGCGACGTCACGGGGACTCCTTCGGGTTGATGACGATGTCGTCCACATTTGCTCGTGTCGTGCACCCGTCGCGCCCGTAGCCCACGCTGGTCAGTCACTGGTCGCCCGAATTGCCCGACTGGTGACCCCGTGGAAAACTTGTCAGTTGATGACGCCATGGAGGCTCCTCGGGCGGGCCGAGGAATGCGCGGCGCTGGACACTCTGGTCGCGGACATCCGCCGAGGCGAGAGTCGGTCGCTGGTCTTGCAGGGCGAGGCGGGTATCGGCAAGAGCGCGCTGCTCAGGCACCTGATGGCGTCGGCGGAGGGGTTGACCGTGGCTTCCGCGGTCGGCGTGCAGTCCGAGATGGAGTTGCCGTTCGCGAGCCTGCATCAGTTGTGTGGGCCGTTCCTCGACCGACTTCCCCGGCTCCCCGCGCCGCAGCGCGAGGCAGTCGAAATCGTGTTCGGCGTCAACTCCGGATCCGTCCCCGACCGATTCCTCATCGGCCTGGCGGTCCTGAGTCTGTTCTCGGACGCCGCCGACGAAAGGCCGTTGCTGTGTGTCGTGGACGACGCTCAGTGGCTCGATCAGGCGTCGGCACTGACACTCGCTTTCGTTGCTCGCCGCCTGCTGGGGGAGCCGATCGGCATCGTGTTCGCAACGCGCGACCCAGGTCCGGAGCTCCAGCACGTCGCGGTTCTCGAAGTACCGGGGGTGCACGACGGAGACGCCCGTGCCTTGCTCGGCTCGGCGTTGAGATTCCCACTCGATGACCGGATCAGGGACCGGATCGTCGCCGAGACGAGGGGTAACCCGCTCGCGCTGCTGGAGCTGCCGCGCGGTCTCACCGCCACCGAATTGGCCGGTGGCCTGGGCCTTGTCGGTACGCACGGGTTGGCTGACAGAATCGAGCTGAGCTTCGCCCGACAGATCGAGCTGCTCTCCCAGGACGCGCGACGGCTGCTGCATATTGCCGCCGCGGACCCGCTCGGGGATCCGTTGCTCCTCTGGCGCGCGGCCGCGCAGCTCGGCGTCGCGCCGATCGCCGCCGACGAAGCCGAGTCCCATGGACTGCTCACGATCGGCGAGTTGGTGACATTTCGTCACCCGTTGGCCCGCTCCGCGGCTTACCGTTCTGCCGAAATTCCGGAACGACGTGCCGTTCACCGAGCGTTGGCCGAGGCGACCGACCCGGACGCGGACCAAGACCGTCGCGCCTGGCATCTGGCTGCTGCGGCGACAGGAGTGGACGAGCAGATCGCGACCGAGCTCGAGCGCTCCGCTGTTCGGGCTCGGGCCCGCGGGGGCGTGGCCGCCGCCGCGGCATTCCTCCGACGTTCTGTCGGCCTCACCGGTGACCCCGCGTGCCGAGCTGATCGAGCGCTCGCTGCAGCGCAGGCGTGCCTCGATGCAGGGTCCTTCGATGAGGCGCACCGGCTGTTGGCAGCTGCGGGGGCGGGGCCACTGAGCCAGATGGGCCTTGCCCGCGCGGATCTGTTGCAGGCGGAGCTCGCGTCGGCTCAGAACCGGGGAGGCGACGCTCCGCAACTGCTGCTGCGGGCCGCGAAGAAACTCGAGACCCTCGACGTTCGTCTCTCGCGCAACACCTATTTGGAAGCGTGGGGCGCCGCGCTGTTCGCCGGCGGCCTGGCCACGGGCGCAGACAGTCTTGCCGTCTCGCGTGCTGTGTCGACCGCACCGCGGTCGATCGGTTCGCCGCTGCCCAGCGACCTGCTGCTGGATGGCCTGGCGCTCATCTTCACCGACGGGCGTTCCGCGGCGACCCCGGTGCTCGAGCGCGCGGTCGCCGCATTCACGGAGAGCCAAGTTTCGACGGAGGAAATTCTCCGATGGGGCTGGTTGGCCACCCGCGGTGCGAATTTTCTCTGGGACTACGACCACGCGGTGGAGATAGGAACCCGCACCGTGACGTTGGCCCGCCGGTCCGGAGCACTGGAGGCGCTTGCCGTGGCGGACAATGCCCGCGGTCAGTCCGCTGTCTTCGGTGGCGACTTCCCAGGCGCCGAACTGCTGATCGCCGAGGTCGATGCCATCAAAGCGGCGACCGGGACTCGCATCCCCCGGCATGCCGCACTGGCCCTTGCCGGGCTCCGCGGACGGGAGAGCGAGGCACTCGAGCTGATCGACGGCGTCATCCTGCAGGCCACGATCAGCGGACAAGGTGCTGCCGTCCACTACGCCCACTGGGCAAAATCTGTGCTCATGAACGGCCTGGGTCGCTACGGCGAGGCGCTCGCGGCAGCGATGCAGGCGACAGCCCAGACACCGCAGCTGTCCATCGCTGCCTGGTCGTCGAACGAACTCATCGAGGCGGCCCAGCGGACGGGCGATATCGAACCCGCGCGCGGCGCATTGACTCTCTTGGTCGAGCAGACCCAGGAAAGCGGATCACACTGGGGGCTGGGCCTTCTCGCCCGATCGCGTGCTCTGCTCAGCCGCGGTGAAGCGGCCGAGCGGCTGTATCTCGAGGCCGTCGAACGCCTGCAGGAAACGCGACTCCGACCCGAACTCGCGCGGGCCCATCTGCTGTATGGCGAGTGGTTGCGGCGCGAGCACCGCCGAGTCGAGGCGCGCGCTCAGCTGCGAACGGCTCATGACCTGTTCGTGACGATCGGCATGGAGGCATTCGGAGAGCGCGCCCGAGTCGAACTGCTTGCCACGGGCGAGCGGGTCCGCAAGCGAATTGTCGAGGATCGCGATGAACTGACATCGCAGGAACGGCAGATCGCGCGGCTCGCGCGCGACGGATTGACGAATCCGGAGATCGGAGCGCGGCTCTACCTCAGTCCTCGCACTGTGGAGTGGCATCTGCGAAAGGTGTTCACCAAATTCGGGATTCGATCGCGGCAGGATCTTGCCGGTGCTTTGCCGAGCTCCGACAGCGAGTCGTTGACGAGATCGACACCCTCCCGTCAGGGCCCTTCAGCGCTGTGACCTTTCCGCATCACGCCCTGAGGTCGTAGTTGCGATGGACCCAGCATCTGGTGCCCATCCCGTTGACCGGCGTCGAGCAGGCCGGGTAGTCACAGGTCGGGCGGCAGCGCTCGCTGCAGTAGTGGTCACGAGGGCGGGAGCGCGTCGGCACGACGACCGGCGTTTCACAGGTCCGGCACGGGACTGTCTTGGAGCTCATGTGGTAACAATCGCACACACGTTCGAGACGTTCCGCGAGTCCTTGACGCCGGTGTGTCGGCTCTTGTGGTCAGCACCGACCGGGACCACCACGCAATGCATCGCCCGCGACAGTCTCCAGTGCTGGTCCTCCAACGGGGCCGGTCATCGCGCCTCGGGGTGAGACGTGGGTATCCATCCGAGCAGCGTGGCCACCACCCCCGTCGCAAAGTTGCAGCAGGTAGCGTGCCGAGGCGTGCGAGCTGAGACCAACGCGGGACCAACCATCAGGCGACGGGCGGTCTTCCTGGATTTCGACGGGACCTACGCAGACCATGGGATTGTCCCGGACGCCCACGTCAGCGCCGTCCGAGCAGCGCGCGCTGCTGGCCACCGGGTGTTCCTGTGCACCGGCCGTCCGCGGTCGATGGTCGAGCCGTCGGTGCTGGCGGACTTGGACGGCCTGGTGGCGGCGGCCGGCGGGTACGTCGAGATCGAGGGAAAGGTCTTGGCCGATCATCGGTTCCCCGCGGAATTGGCTGCCCGGGTGGTATCGCTCCTGGACGAGCATCACGTCGCATACCTCTTGGAGGCGCCGGAGGCCGTCTACGGCCCGGTCGGCGTCGACCGGCGGCTCGCCGCATTGCTTCTCGTGCATCTGCGGTCCGCCGAGCGGCCCGAGCGAGAGGGGCCACGGGACATCCTGGACGCGCTCCGGATGTCGGACGACCTGACCGGCGCTTCCTTCAGCAAGATCACCTGCTTCGAATCACCGCTACCCGTGATGTCCATCGCTGAGCAGATCGGACCCGAGATCGGAGCCCTGCCAAGCTCGATCCCGGATATGGGCGATTCCGCCGGTGAGCTGTACCTGGCAGACGTCCACAAAGCCGTCGGAATCCAAAAGGTCATCGACCACCACGGGATCGATCGGGAGTCCGTCGTCGCGGTCGGCGACGGACTGAACGACATCGAGATGTTGGAGTTCGCCGGGACTGCCGTCGCGATCGAGGGCAGCGACCCGCGCGTCCTGAACGCGGCCGACCATGTCGCCGCTGGACCGCATCAGGAGGGCCTGGTGCCCCTCTTCGTCAAGCTCGGCCTGGTGGACGCGCCGTAGCCTCCGACGGATGGACTGGTTCCGCGGCCGCCGTGCCTGGTACGTCGAAGCGGCGCTGCTGGTAGCCGGATATCTCCTTTTCGGTGCGGCGCGGGCGGGTGTCGACCGTGGCGATCCCACGGCGACGGACAATGCACTGCTCGTGGAACGCGTCGAGCGCACCGTGCACATCGCCGTGGAATATCCGCTCAACCAAGCAATGCTGGGGAATCCAGGCCTGATCTACGTGACCGGCTACTACTATCGGCTCTGCCTGCTGGCCGTGCCGGCCATCTTGATATGGGTCTACCTCCGCCGGCCGGCTCGGTACCGGTACCTGCGCACGGTGCTCGTCATCACGACTCTGCTGGACCTCCCACTGGTCTTCTTGTTCCCCGAGTCGCCCCCACGGTTCGCTCTGGCCGGCGTCGTCGACTACATGGCGAGCTACGACATTCTGTCCGGGGCCGGTTCCCGGGTCGCGCGCTCCGGTGTGAACCTGCTTGCGGCCATGCCCAGCATGCACATCGCGTGGACAACCTGGTGCGCGTATGCGGTCTGGTCCGTTCTGCGGCCACAGCGACCCGGCGTCGCCTGGCTGGTGTGGTTTTTCCCGGCCCTCACAGGCTTTGTCGTCATCGCCACCGGCCACCATTACGTCCTCGACGTCGCAGCCGGGGCGGTACTGGTGGCCGCTGCCACCCGAATAGCGCGATGGATCATCGCGATTCGTTCCGCCGGCTCACTCGAGGCATGAAGTGTCGGGCAGTGTCCCGTCGTCGTTGCGGTTGTCGCGGCGGCGGGCGTTCTCCCAGCCGGTGCCCATGATCCTGGCCCGTTTGGTATCCGGATGCGCCTGGTCGGACGGAAACGCCTACTCGCGGTCCCGGTTCAGGTAGTTGTAGACGGTGAATCTGCTGACCCCCAGCGCGGCCGCAACAGCCTCCACCGATTTGCGGTAGGAGAATGCGCCGGCCTCCTCGAACATCCGCACAGCCCTTTGTTTGCGCTCGCGGGACAGCTCGGTCAACGGGCCCCCGAAGACGCGCTCGACGCCCTCGATGATCCCGTCCAGCCCACCGGCGTCCGGGTCGGCCGTGCGGTGCTGTGCGACGGCGCCGTCGGGAACGCCTGTGCCGTCCGAATGGGTTGCCGGCACCCGGATCCCGGCCAGCAGCACTCCGTCCCACTCGAGCGGGACGTCGTCCTCCCGGAGGTCCGCCGGTGCGATGACGGTGGCCCCGATCCGGCTCACCAACGGCTGGACCGCCACCAGCAACGGATGGGTCACGTTCACGGTCATGGTTCGGTCGTCAGTTGGATCGTGACCCTGGTGGCGCCGGCCTCGAGGGCCGCGCCGAGAACCGCGCGCAGGGTGTCGAGCACCTCGTCGACCGGGCCGGCGAACTGGGTGCCGAGCGGGCCGAACTCGCTCTCCAGGCCGGCGCCCACGATCACATCCCAGGCCCGCTGGGCGTGTGCGGGCGGGGTGCCCTCACCGCGATAGGGCTCGGTGGTGAACTCGGCGACCAGACGCACGGTCAGAGATTACGCCGCGATCCGGCGATGCCGGAGGTTCGGCGGGACCAACGAAACGACCACCGGCGTGCCGCTAGCTGATCCGGATGAGCCACTCCCTGAGATGATCCGGCAACTGGGGTGCCTGCAGTGCTTGGGGTATCAGGTTTCGGTCCCGGAGCATGGCATCGAAGACAAGACGCATCGTGACGCCATGGTCGGGTTGTTCGGTGACCGTGATCGTGTCGCCCGCTTCGAGTGCGCCTTCTTCGATGATGCGCAGGTAGGCACCGGGTCGTGATGCCTGAGCGAACCGCCGGACGAATGTGGGGTCGTCCATCCGGATGGCCAGCTTGAAACAGGGCAGTCTGGGCTGGGCCACTTCCAGCAGTGTGGTGCCGATCCGCCACCGTTGGCCGACGAGGGCGCCCGATACATCGATGCCTTCGGTGGTCAGGTTCTCACCGAACGGTGAGCGGTCCAATTCACGGCCGAGATCGTTTTCCCAGTCGCGGATCTCCTCCGCGGCGTAGGCGTACACCGCCTTGTCGGGGCCGCCGTGGACCGACCTGTCGGCCTGCATATCGCCGTCGAGGTTGATCCCGCGGACGCGCACCGCTCCCTCGACGGGGTGCTTCCAGATGGCGGTTTCGACGGTCCGTCGGCCGGTGGTCACCGGCCTTGGTTGTCCGACGTTGACGCGCAGGACGCGGGCTGCGATCGCTTGCTCCACGGGTCATCCGATCTTGGTCAGTTCACGTTGGAACCTGGTCCGCGATGCTCCGGCCGGGCCGGAGCATCGCGGGCGCCGAGTTTCGCAGCGACACGGTTCCAGTTGACTCAGGACAGATCGAAGCGGTCCAGCTCCATGACCTTCGTCCAGGCTGCGACGAAGTCGGCTACGAACCTCTCGTGGGCGTCCTGGCTCGCGTACACCTCCGCGAGTGCCCGCAACTGGGAGTTGGAACCGAAGATGAGGTCGACCGCGGTCGCGGTCCACTTCACCTCGTCGGTGGCGACGTCGCGGATCTCGTAGACGTTCTCGTCGGACTCGGATGCTTTCCACCGCGTACCGGGGGAGAGCAGGTTGGCAAAGAAGTCGTTGGTGAGCACGCCCGGCCGGTCGGTCAATACGCCGTGCCGGGTGCCGCCGACGTTGTTGCCCAGTGCCCGCAGACCGCCGACCAGGACGGTCATCTGGGGGGCCGTCAGGTTCAGCATGTAGGCGCGGTCGACGAGAAGGGTCTCCGGCTGGAGCTTCTCGCCGGCGGCGAGGTAATTGCGGAACCCGTCGGCGCGCGGCTCGAGAACCGCGAACGACTCGACGTCGGTCTGCTCCTGGGTGGCGTCGGTGCGGCCGGGGTGGAACGGCACCGTCGCCTCCACGCCGGCAGCCTTTGCGGCGTTCTCGACGGCTGCCGAGCCGGCCAGCACGATCAGGTCGGCGAGCGAGATCTTCGCGCCGCCGGCCGAGTTGAACTCACGCCGGATGTCCTCGAGCGCGTCGAGCACCTCCGCGAGCCGACCGGGCTGGTTGATCTCCCAGTTGCGCTGCGGCTCCAGCCGGATCCGGGCACCATTGGCCCCGCCACGCTTGTCGGTGGACCGGAAGCTGGCGGCTGAGGCCCAGGCGGTCGACACCAGTTGCGCGGTGCTGAGGCCAGAATCGAGCACCTTCCCCTTGAGGGCGGCGATGTCGGCGCCGCTGACCAGTTCGTGGTCGACGGCCGGCACCGGGTCCTGCACAGCTGGGGCTCGGCGACCCATGGTCCGAGAAAGCGGGTGACCGGTCCCATGTCGCGGTGCAGCAGCTTGTACCAGGCCTTGGCGAAGGCAAGCGCGAACTGGTCCGGGTTCTCCATGAAGCGGCGGGAGATCGGTTCGTACACCGGGTCCAATCGCAGCGAAAGGTCGGTCGTCAGCATGGTCGGCTTGTGCTTCGTGGCCGGGTCGTAGGCGTCCGGGATGATCGCCTCGGCGTCCTTGGCGACCCACTGCTTGGCCCCGCCCGGGCTGGTCTCGAGCTCCCACTCGTGGCCGAAGAGGATCTCGAAGAACCGGTTGCTCCACTGGGTCGGCTTGTCGGTCCAGGTCACTTCGAGGCCGCTGGTGATCGTGTCCGCCCCCTTGCCGCTGCCGCTGGTGCTCAGCCAACCTAGGCCCTGCGTCTCCAGCGGTGCGCCTTCGGGTTCGGGGCCGACGTGGTCGTCGGCGGGCGCCGCGCCGTGGGTCTTGCCGAAGGTGTGGCCGCCGGCGATGAGGGCGACGGTTTCCTCGTCGTTCATCGCCATCCGGGCGAAGGTCTCCCGGATGAAGTGCGCCGCTGCTCGGAAGTCACCGCTGCCGCGTGGTCCTTCCGGGTTGACGTAGATGAGTCCCATCTCCGTCGCGCCGACGCCCTCCGCCATCGAGTTGTCGGAGACGTAACGCTCGTCGCCGAGCCACGCGTCCTCCGGACCCCAGAAGATCTCCTCGGGCTCCCAGACGTCAACCCGGCCGAATCCGAAGCCGAAGGTTTTGAAGCCCATCGACTCAAGGGCGACGTTGCCGGCGAGCACGAGCAGGTCGGCCCACGAGATCCGTTGACCGTACTTCTGTTTCACGGGCCACAGCAGACGGCGGGCCTTGTCCAGGTTGGCGTTGTCGGGCCAGCTGTTCAGTGGCGCGAAGCGCTGGCCGCCGTCGCCGGCGCCGCCGCGACCGTCGCCGATGCGGTAGGTGCCCGCGGCGTGCCAGCTCATCCGGATCATCAGGCCGCCGTAGTGACCGAAGTCGGCCGGCCACCAGTCCTGCGAGGTGGTGAGCACCTCGGTGATGTCCCGCTTGAGCGCCTCGACGTCGAGCTTCTCGAATTCCTGTGCGTAGTTGAAGCTTTCGCCGAGGGGGTTGCTCTTGGATGAGTGGGCATGCAGTACCGAGAGGTCGAGCTGGTTCGGCCACCAGTCCCTGATGGTGTGCGGGCGGCCATCCGTCTTCGGCGTCGGTGAGTCGATCGCCGGGTTTTCGCTCTCGCTGCCGTGAGCGGTCGCCGAATCATGCGCGACCGGGCAGCCGGCCGCCGTCATCTCGTCCACGCCCTGAGCGCTGGGCGAATCACTTTTCTGGGTGTCACTCATAGATTTCCTTCCGAACGGGTGGATTGCTGGGCAGTGCTTCTGGTCATGCAGTCCGTGCAGGTGCCCCAGTAGACGACCTCCACCTCATCGACCTGATAACCGTGGTCGTGCGGGGCGGTGAGACAGGGGGCGTGGCCGATGGCGCAGTCGACGTCGGCGATCGCGCCGCAGGAGCGGCACACGACGTGGTGGTGGTTGTCTCCCACCCGCGATTCATAGCGAGCCGTGGTACCGGCCGGCTCGATGCGCCGGACCAGCCGAGCCTCGGTCAGGGCATGCAACACGTCGTACACCGCCTGCCGGGAGACGGTGGGCAGATCGGCCCTGACCAGCGAGAACACCGCGTCGGTGTCGATGTGCGGGTGGTCACGCAACGCTCCGAGTACAGCCAAACGGGGCTTGGTGACACGTAACGCGACTCCCCGGAGCTGGGCCTCGAAGTCGGTTGTCACGCTGAGGAACATAGACGACTATTCTGGAATCGATCAAGTCTTCTCGGCCGGTGTCGACGGCATTCGCTGGGTTACACCAGCAGTCGCGGGTCGTCGAGCAGTGGCTGCAGGGCCAGTTCGGCGGCGCCGACGAGCGCTCCCTCCGCGACACCGGCGGTCCTCAGCTCTGTCCGTGCGGCCCGGCCCAGAAATGAGTGTCTGTCGAGCCCGGACCGGAGCTGACCTTCTGCTGCTGTCAGCAGGTCGGCGTGCATGCCTCCGAGCACGATCCGGTCGGGATCGAGGATGTTGATCAGCGAGGCGAGTCCGCGCGCGAGTCGTCCGGTGACGAGCTCAACGGCCGCATGCGCGTGCGGATCGATCGAGCGACGGCTGATCACCAGCCGCGCAGCATCGAGAGTGGCTGCTGCACTTGAAATTCCCGCCGAATCCAACAAGGCGGCGGGGTCGGCCTCGACCTCGAGGCATCCGCGGTTTCCGCACCGGCAGGGTCGATCGCCAGGCGGAACCGGGGTGTGTCCGATCTCGAGGGCGTAGCCGGAGCTGCCAAGGTGCAGGCGGCCATCGACGACGAGTCCACCGCCGACCCCGACCTGACCCGTCATCGCGTACAGCATCTGCCCGGCTCCCCGACCGGCGCCGTGCCGGGATTCGGCGAGTGCTGCCAGGTTGGCGTCGTTGCCGACGTGCACCCGGACACCGCTGTGCCCGGCGCGGGTGAGCAGTCCGGCGAGCAGGCGGCGGGCGGGTACCGAATGAGGCCAACCCAGGTGGTGCGCGGCCAGTGCCGTTCCGTCGGAGCCGACCGCGGAGGGCAGTGCCAGGCCGACGCCGAGCGCCGGCCGGTCCGTGGTCGCCAGCCGCTCGGACAGCAGGTCGCCGACCAGAGCCAGAACGGTCTCCGGGGAGGTGGACTCGGGCAACGGGATCTCGTCGATCGTGCCGAGCACCCCACCCAGGCGTGCGTGCGCGATCAGGAGCGATGCCGCCTGGACCTGCACCGCGAAAACGACGGGGGCATCGGGATGAATCTCGACGGCGTGTGATGGGCGGCCGGTCGTGGGCGCACCGGGACGACTGGTCGAGGCGGTCCGGATCAGGCACAGATTTTCCAGTTCGCGGAGCACCAGACCGGTGGCAGTGCGGGTCAGCCCCAATCGCTCGGTCAAGTCGCTGCGAAGAGCCACGCTGTGGGTGTGCGCAAGGGTCAGTGCCCTGGACAGCGAGGTACCGGCTCTGGTCCGGGGCCGTCACTGGTGCGGTCGCCACAGGACTACGGTATCTCTTTGTGAAGCGAGTGGACAAAGCAGTGACCGGTGGTGCGCCGGCTGCTCTGCTGGTCCGCGACCGGCTGACCGTGGTGCTCTATGCCGCGCTGGGCATGCTGGGATTCCTGCTCAACGGCATCGGCGCGGTACTGGCCCCGCTGCAGAACCAGCTCGGCGTGAGCCGGGCAGAGGTCGCCTTCTACCCAAGCCTGTTCGCGGTCGCCCTGATCGTCACCGGAGTTCTCGGCGGTCCGTTCGTGCGGCGGGTCGGTCACCGGATGGGGCTCGTCTCCGCCATCACCGGCCAGGTCGCCGGCGCGCTGCTGCTGGCGTCGTCGATTCGCATGCTCACGCTGATCGGCGCGGCATTGCTCGGATTGGCGTCGGCCCTCGTGATCCAACTCGTACCAGCGGCGCTGGGCGCCCGCCACCCGCGATTCACCACCGCAGTGCTGGGCGAGGCCAACGCTGTCAGTAGTTTCGCGAGCCTGCTGGCTCCCGCCGCCGTGGCCGGCGCGATCGGACTCGGCGCCGGTTGGGCAGCCGGGTATCTGTTGCCCGTGCTGCCGGTGGCCGTCGTCCTTCTCGTCGTATTGCTGTTGCAGCGCCGCGACTGGGAGCAGATGTCGGACGCTGTCGGTCTGCAGGCCGAGCCGACGCCGGGACCTGGACTGGAGCCAGGACCGCTTCTTCCGCGCTGGATCGCGCTCGTGCTCGCCATCAGCGTGGAGTTCTGCCTGGTCTTCTGGGCCGCCGACGCATTCGCGGAATGGCACGGAGTCGGACCGGCGGCGGCCCCGGTGCTGGCGGCGATGTTCCTGCTCGGCATGGCAGTGGTCCGGTCAGCGTCATCCCGACTCACCGGGGGGCGGCATCCGCTGGTCGTCATCCTTACGGCCTCGGCTGTTGCCATGGTCGGATTCGCGGCGTTCTGGGCCTTGCCGAGCGCCATCGGAGCGGCGATCGGGCTGCTGGTCGCCGGCGGCGGCGTCGCACTGCTGTACCCGGCGGCGCTGGCGCGATTGGTCGCCGCATGGCCGCGGGACCGGGACCGTGCCGCCGCCCGCGGTGCTCTCGCGTCCGGTATCGCTATCGGCGGGGCTCCGTTCCTGCTGGCCGCGCTCTCCGACGCCTTCGGGTTGCGTGCGGCCTACCTGATCGTTCCGGCTTTGCTGATGACGTTGGCCGTGCTGACCGCGCTCAGCCTGAGAAGTGGGACGCGCCGGATCGTCTGAATCGGGAGCGCACCCCGATGGCCGGCGCGCGTTGTCACTACGGCGTTCGGCCCGGGTTGAGCCTCCGCATCGGTGTTTTCTCGGCCCTGCTCACGTCATGGAGGTCCTCGCCGGCACTCATGAAGGGTGCATCACCAGGTGGAGACGTGGCGGTGTCGAGGGGTCGATGCCTGCACCTGGGTGATGACGGACCTGGAGTGGATGCCGATTCCGTCACTCGGCAACCGTGGAAGCCGATGGATGAGGTGCAGATGACGCTGACCGAGATCGAAGACCGTTTCGAGCAGATCGGCGAGCGGTGGTGCTCGGACACCCGGTTCGAGAAGCGGCGCGACCTGGCCGACCTGGATGACCTGCTGGGCGAACTCGACGACGTGACCGTTGCGTCGTCGGCGGTCGCTCGAACAGTGGACGAGTTGCGAGGCCGCATCGAAATCCTGATGGACGACATCGACGCCGGCCTGAACGGCGCGGGTGCGGTGATCGACCGTTCGATGGGTGTCAATCCCTGGAGCGGAGACGATTCCAGTAGGGCCGACGCCATGTCGTGACTTTTTGCCCTGTCGCCGACACCGGCTTCCGATCACCATGGCACCGAGCCCGGTCGCCGGGGTCGAGGAGGTTGCCCGCAATGAACTCCCCCGTTCACCTCAGCTTCCAATGGCTGTATCCCGTCAACCGCTGGTTGTACCGCGGCGGGCACCCGAACTGGCTGGCACGGCAGATGAATCGGTTGGGCGCTCTGCAGTACTCCAGGGCGCTGCTGTCGCCGACCGAGGCCGTCACGCTGCACGTCCGGGGGAGGAGCACGGGAAAGACGATCACATTCCCCCTCGTCCTGGTGGAGCACGACGGCGAGCACTACCTGGTCTCGATGCTCGGTCCCGACGCCAACTGGGTTCGCAACGTCCATGCGGCCGGCGGCCGCGCCGTGCTGGAACGGGGCACCCGCAGGGACGTGCTCCTCGAGGACGTGCCGGTCGATCGTCGAGGGCCCATCCTTCGTGACTATCTTGCGGTGGCCCCCGGCGCACGGGCGCATCTGCCGATCGATCGGCATGCGCCGCTGTCCGACTTCTCGAGGATCGCCGACGAGTTCCCGGTCTTCCGGGTGCAAAACCGTTAGTCCGGGCCGGCAGAGACGTCAGGCCCTCGGCAGCGGCCGTTCCTCGAGGCCGACCAGGCTGCCGTTGAGCCGGAGGTCGCCCTGCGCGGTGGCGATACAGGTGATGTAGGTGTCGCGCAGGACGCTGTCGGAAGGTTCCACCACACTGACAGTGTCCCGGAAGTCCAGGATCTCGAAGCGAACGGCGCCACCGCGGGTGGAATCGACCGAGCGCAGCATGCGGCCGGCATAGGTGGCGCAGGACTTCTGCACTTCCGCGGCGGTGTACGCGGCGCTGCCCAGCCCGGTCGTCCCGAGTAGCTCAACCCCGTGTGGTTGGTCGCAACTCACCTGCTCGGAGTCGTTGAGCCCGTCGGTCACCCAGCAATTGCCGAAGTCGGACGGCAACACGCCGGAGTCCAGGACTCCGGCCAGTCTTCCGACATACGGTGTATGGCTGGGTCTGCCGATGACGCAGGCAGACCAGTCCTGACCGACGCGGCGCTGGATGGGGCTGGGGCCGACCGGGGTGTTCTGGAAGTTGATCGCCGAAGTCCAGACGATGCCCGGCTGATCCGCCTTTCCTTCGACGACCGGCGGGATCGATCCGGTGTAGCCGATGCTCTCCAACCCGCACTGCGACGAACTGGTCTGGTAATCGATCATCGGTATCCGGTCCGGGGGGTCCGCCGCCAGCCGAACCGACGAGATCTCGCCCATGACGGGTCCGTCGCAGGACCCGAATACTGCGCTCGGGTAGACGATGTCGGTCTCCCAGCCAAGGCCACCGCCGGAATCGAGACCCCCGAAATCCCCGCCGTCATCGGCACGGTAACGACCCCCGTCGAGCAGCGCCCGGATGTCAGGAACCGATGTCACGCAGTCGCCGACGGCGGGCGGACCGGGAACCGCCACCGCCACCGGCCGACCCGCGACTCGGCGCTCGGACCAGTTGGGCGCGATGATGGCAACGACCAGGACAGCCAGAACGACCACGCCGCCAATCAGTCGTCTGTCCACCTTGTCGACGGTAGTGCGCAGATGCGGCGAATGCCGTCGGTGTTGCCGTTCTCCCGGTTGAGATGTGAACAACGGTGGATGCAGGCGAAGAACGCTTGACAGCGTACTGTCATAATGACAGCATACTGACATGATGTCACACGTGTATCTCGCGGTCTACGACGGGCTGACCGATTGGGAAACCGGCCATGCGGTCGCCCACCTCAACGATCCGGAGCACCAACGGGTGCCGGGCCGCTATGCGGTCCGCACGGTCGCCGCTTCGGCCGCGCCGATCACCACCATGGGGGGCGTGCGGATACTCCCCGACGTCACCCTCGGCGACCTCGATCCCGCCGCGGGTGCCATGCTGATCCTGCCAGGCGCACCGATCTGGGAGAGCGGTGGCAACGGCGATATGGCCTCCGCCGCAGGGGCCTTCGTCGCGGCAGGGGTCCCGGTTGCAGCGATCTGCGGCGCCACTCTCGGACTGGCCCGGGAAGGTCTCCTCGACGACCGCCGACACACCAGTAACGCCGCTGGATACCTGGCTTCCAGTGGCTACGCAGGCGCCGCGCACTACGTCGACGATCCCGCCGTGACCGACCGCGGGGTGATCACCGCCGGGGCGCTGTATCCGGTCCAGTTCGCCGCCGCGATCTTCGAAACGCTCGACGTCTACACGCCTGCGGTGCTGGAGGCATGGACGGGCCTTTTCGGTACCGGCGACCCGTCGTGGTTCCCGCGGCTGATGCAGGCGGCATCCGCGTGACCATCAGAGTCACCGGGGCCGGGCCGGTCTCCGGCCGCACCGCGGCGGGCGACGCTCTTACCGAGGTCGTACTGGCAACCTTTGCGCTGAACGGCCGATTTCTCGCGGCGGCGGAAGTGCTGTCCCGGCCCGCCGGTCTCACCGCGGCGCGCTGGCAGGTGTTGGGCGCGGTGTTGCGCGAGCCGCTGACCGTGTCCGGCATCGCCCGTGCCATGGGGCTGGCCCGGCAGAGCGTGCAGCGACTCGCGGACCTGCTGGTCGACCAGGGACTCGCCGAGTACCGGACCAACCCGGCGCACCGGCGCGCGATGCTGCTGGCCGCGACGCCGGCCGGGTCGGCCGCGGTTCGCTCCATCCACGCCGATCAGGTCCAGTGGGCGGACCGGATCACCCGCGACATCGCCGCGGACGAACTGGAAAGCATGCTTGCCGTCATGGAGCGCCTGCTGACGGCTCTGGACCGCGACCCGGTCAGTGCAGAGGCTCGGCCAGCAGCGCGGTGAGCACGCGCACGGCCTCGGCAGCCCTGACACCGTGGCTCGAGCATGTCGTCGCCCAGGCGGAACGTCCGGTGATCCCACCCGCCCGGGATCACCGGCGCAACGTCGAGATGTCCCCACCGCGGGAACTGCCGGCGGACCAGCGCACGCACGAGGTCAGCGTCGATCGTGACGGCTGCCGGCGACATGGGAGGCATCATCGCTGCCGCTGCCGTCGCCGTGCCAGCGGTTATTGCTGCGGCTCAGCCCTGATCTGTCGGCTCACCGCCAGGCGCCGCGCGTGTACTGAACCGGGATACGGCGCCTGCGCCGCCGGGAGACCCAGTTCGTGCGCCGCGCGCAGCGGCCAGGCCGGTTCCCGCAGCGCCGCCCTCGCCAGCAGCACGACGTCGGCCGAACCCTCGTCGAGGATCGCCTGCGCCTGGGCCGGCTCGCTGATCAGGCCGACCGCCGCAGTGGGAATGCCCGCCTTCGTTCGAACATCACGGGCGAACGGCACCTGATAGCCGGGGCCGACGGTGATCTGCTGACGCGGGTCCAGGCCGCCGGAGGACACGTCGATCAGGTCGACGTCCCTCGCCGCCAGCATCGAACCGAGTTCGGTGGTGTCCTGGATGGTCCACCCGCCATCCACCCAGTCGCTGGCCGACACCCGGACGACCAGCGGCTTGTCCGCGGGCCAGTTCGCGCGTACGGCATCGACCACCTCCAGCAGGAAACGGCTGCGGTTCTCGAAGCTGCCGCCGTAACCGTCGGTGCGCCGGTTGGACAATGGTGAAAGGAATTGATGAGCGAGATAGCCGTGCGCGCCGTGGATCTCGATGAGATCGAAGCCGGCCTCGTCGGCGCGCCGGGCCGCATCCCCGAAGGCGCCGACGATGTCGCCGATCTGGTCGGCGGTCAGTTCGGCGGGTTCTGCATAGTCGCCGAAGGCGATCGACGACGGTGCCTGCGCCAGCCACCCGCCCTGCTCGACGGGAACCGAGCCGGTTCCGCGCCACTGTGCGTACGTCGAGGCCTTACGGCCGGCATGGCCGAGCTGGACGCCGATCCGGGTGTCCTGCTGATGCACGAAGTCGACGATCCGCCGCCAGGCGTGGACCTGCTGGTCGTTCCACAGGCCGGTGTCCTGCGGGCTGATCCGGCCCTCGGGTGTGACGGCCGTCGACTCGGTGAAGATCAGTCCGAAGCCGCCGACCGCCCGTGACCCGAGGTGCACGAGGTGCCAGTCGGTCGGGACGCCGTCCTCGCAGTTCGACGCTGTACTGGCACATCGGGGAGAGCCAGATCCGGTTGCGGGCGGTGAGCCCGCGCAGCGAGATCGGGTCGAACAGGGACGTCATCGGAATCGGAGCCTTTCGTTGCTGTCGGTGGTGCTCAGCGGCCGAGGAACGTGCGGCCGTTGGCGCTCAGCGCGTGCGGTTGAACACTGTTCTCGGTGGCGAATCGGACTGGTTGTGACTGGGCCATGTCGAAGGGATAGTCGCTGCCGCAGACCACCCGCTGCGTGCCGGCCAGCGCGCCCAGCAGCCGCAGCTGGTCGGGGTCGTGGGTGACGGTGTCGAAGAACAAATCCCTGAACCCCTCTCGCGGTGACCGTTTCGTGTGGGCGCGAACGTCGGCCCGGGCGTTCCAACCGTGTTCCCAACGCCCCAGCAGTCCCGGCGCGCTACCCCCACCGTGGACGAAACAGATTCGCAGCAACGGTAATTCCTCGATGACACCGCCGAGGAGTGCCGCCGCGACGGCGGTGGCCGTCTCGGTGGGGTTGCCGATCAGGTTCGCCAGGTAGTGCTCGGACCATTCCGGTCGGGGCAGCTGCATCGGATGGACGAGGACTGCGAGGTCGAGTTCGGCTGCTGTACCGACGATCTCCCGCAGCACGCCACGGTCCACCGAGCGGCCGGTGACGAGCGGCGGGATGGCGACGCCCGCGATGCCGGAGGTCGCCGCGAGGGCCGTCAGCTGGGCTCGGCAGGTATCGGCGTCCTCCAGCGAGACCATGCCGAGACCGACCAGTGTCCCGTCGGATTCACCGACCACCTCGGCGAGTGCGTCGTTGAAGGCACCGACGTAGTCGACGGAATCACTCCCGCTGACCGCGAAGGCGAACGGTGGCGCGGACAGCACCCGGACCCCGATCCCGGCGGCGCTCATGTCCTCCCGGATCGCGGACACGTCGCTCATCGACCGGGTGGAGATGGACAGCGGGATCTCCCCGAGGAAGAGTTCGCCCGCCCGGTCGTGCAGCGCGCCGTAAGGGGCACCGGGCGGAAGCGTGAAGAGCGGCTCGGGCAGCCAGTGGGCGTGCACGTCGATGACCCCGTCGGCCAGCTGATCGATCATGACGGCACCGCATCCAGTTCGAGCGCCGGATTGTCGCTGTCCAGATGCTCTACGGTGGTGAAGATCAAGTCGGTGTCGCCGACGTTCTCGATGTCGTGCAGCAGGAACTCGCCCTCCGCGAAATGGAAGTACCGGGTTTCCCCTGCCTGATAACTGACGTCCCTGGTGGTTCCGTCATGGGTGTGCTGGCGGCTCGAACCGGCGTTGACGGCCGTCCAGAAGTAATCCAGCACGTGCCGGTGGGCATGCCACCGTTCACCAGGAGCCAGCCGGATCTCCCACACCCGTGCCCGGGGCGTTTGGCTCAGCAGCCGGGAGCCGACATGCCCGTCATGGGAATGGGTTTCGAACTCCGCGCGGAGCTCGGGGCCCCAACCCTCGTAGTCGGTGCCGACCAGAGTGCCCGCGAGCGGCAGGTCGGCGAGAAAAGTGCTGAGCGCCATGATGTCTCCTGATGTGGTGGGGATGGTGGTCATCGTCCGGGGGCGTACAGGCCGAAGCGCAGGCTCGGGTCACCCGGTGTCCAGGTGCCGCGGAACTGCGCGCGCTCGCCCATGTCCACCACCCGGTCCAGCAGTGCGGCCGACAGGGCCAGTTGGGCGGGCTCCCACTTGTGCAGTGCCGCCCTGATATCGCCGTCGGCCTGCTGCAGCGCGTCGTGCAATGCCCATCCGTCGGCAGCGGCCTTCGCGGTGCCGGCGGCTGCGTGCGGCCGGGCGGCGCAGGCCGCGTCGCCGATCAACGCGACCCGGCCGTCGGCCATCTTCGACGACCGGACGTCCTGCACCACCTGCACGTAGGGGGTGACGGTGCAGGTGACCACCTCGGCGATCGCCGGGCCGAACAGTTCAGCGGCGGCGGCTCGCATCTCGGCCACGTAGCGGTCCTGCACCTGGCCCGGATGAACGGACACCGGGCCGGTGAAACCGCGCTTGTCGACCAGCATCTCGGCCAGTTCCGGCCCCGCTGCGACGTTGCGGTACCAGACGTAGTTCATCAGCCGGTCCTGCGGACCGGCCCCGTGCTCACCCGGAATCGGGTACATGGTGATGTGCGAGTTCGGGACCACCGTGTAACTGATCGAATCCGCCAGCGTGTCCCTGGCGTGGGTCGACAAGGTGTGCTCGGGGACCGTGCCACGCCAGCCGACGTATCCGGAGTAGGTCATCGTGGCGGTGGGATCGATCCGGCTGCGGGCCATCGAGGTGATGCCGTCGGCGAACACCACCAGGTCCGCGGTCTCGACCCGGCCGCTGACGAACCGCACGGTCGCGGACTGCTCATGCTGCTCGTAACCTGCCGCGAATTCGCCGAGAATGTAGTTCTGCAGCCCGAAGTCGTCCAGCAATGCGCGGTAGAAGGTGCCCCACGCGGTGTAGCTCCAGGTCCGCTCCTCCCGGTGCACGATCTCGTCGGCGCCGTCCAGGTACTGCACCCAGCGGGTGGAGGTGGACAGCCGGGCCGGGTTCTGGGTGCTCCGCTCGGTGAACCAGCGCAAAGTGTCCGGCTGCAGGACGATGCCGCTGCCGCGGCCGTCCAGCACGGTGGGTGTGCGCTCGAAGATCGTCACGTCAAAGCCGAGGTCCCGCAGCAGCAGCGCTGTCGTCAGGCCGCCGATGGAGCCTCCGACGACGATCGCCCTGGCGCCCTGATAGTTCCTGTGATTGTTGGTCATGGCCGGTTCTCCTTGTGGGTGGCGGCCGCCAATGGTCCGGCGGGGATCGCTGTGGCTGTCGGGGGGACGTCGGGGTCGGTGGGCAGGGCGGCACCCTTGGTCTCCGGCGCGAACGCCAGGCCGACGAGTGCGATCAGCCCGAAGGCGGCGACGCTGGTGGTGGCCAGCCCGAGGTTGCCGCCGAACCAGGAGACCGCGATGACCCCGGCGATCAGCGGTCCTGCCGCGGTGACGTAGCGGCCGACGCTGTTCGCCAGCGCCATGCCGGTGGCCCGCACGCTGGGCGGGAAGATCTCCGGGCCGTAAACGAAGGTTCCGGACAGTGCCCCGAAGAGGCCGAATCCCATGACCGGCATCGCCACCAGGAATTCGGTGTAGCTGCGTTCGAACGGGAACAGGTAGACCACGGTGATTGCGGAGATGACAAAGCTGATGCCGAAGGCCTTCCGCCGGCCGATGGCGTCGGCGATGAAGCCCCAGGACGCGTAGCCGAGGACACCTCCGGCGTTGAACAGCAGTGATGCCATCGCCACCCGATGGTTGCCCTGGTCGATGGACAGCGAGTCGGCGGCCGCGGCAACCCGGATGATCTGTGGGTACCAGGTGGACACACTCCAGAAGGCGATGAGCGACCCGGTGGCCAGCGCCGTGCAGATCAGGGTGCTGCGCAGGAAGGGCGGCGTCAGCAGTCGCCGCAGCACGAAGCGATCCTGTTCCGACCGCTGTCCCTGTTGCTTGCGCGCGCGCCGGGCGGAGATCGCGGTGGTGATCTCCGCGGGCTCCGGGACGTAACGGCGGATGAACCAGACGAGGATCGCCGGCAGCACCGCAAGGCCGAGCATCAGTCGCCATCCGTGGGTGCCGAGCAACGCATAGGCCAGGGCGGCGATGAAGAACCCGGCCGCGTAGCCGGACATCATCACCCCGCAGGCCTTGGCGCGGTAGCGGTTCCGCCAGACCTCTGCGATCAGCGCGGCTCCGACGGGAGCTTCGACGCCCGAGCCGAGCCCGGCGATGAACCTGAGAATGCCGAGCTGCCACCAGGTGTCGGCGAATGCGGCGGCCGCGGTGAACACCGCGTAGGTGAGGATGCCGATGGACAGCACCCGGGTGCGGCCGAAGTAGTCGGCGAGCATCCCGAACAGAATGCCGCCGGTGGCCCAGCCGGCCAGGAACAATGCCACCGTGAGCCCGCCGTACAGGCCGATGTTCGCCGGTACCACGGCAATGTCGCTGTTCGGCAGCAACTCCGTCATGGCCGGACCCAGCACCAGGGCGTACAGGCTTCCGGCGAAGCCGTCCAGTGCCCAGCCCAGCGTGGTCCCGAGCAGGACCAGCCACTGCATCCGGGTGATCTCTGTTCGCCAGCCCCCGGCGGGGGCGCGAGAGAGGTCAGCGGTCATCAAGAACTCCTTTGTTCCGCGCCTGCATCTCGCAGCCGCCATCGACACAACAGGGAACTGCGACAGGGCGCGAGACCCTCGGGGAGTGGTTCGAGCGGGTCGATCGGATCTGCTAGTTCAGCCGTCCCGGATCTGTCTGGCCGTACCAGTCGACGTCGTCCTCAGCGGTGCGAACGACGACTGTCTTGATCCAGGTGAAATCGTCGAAAGACTCCGTACCGGCGTCCTTCCCGGTTCCGGACTCCTTGACGCCACCCCAGGGCAGCGACGGTTCGAGACGATGGTGATCGTTCACCCAGACCATTCCGGCGGTGATGCCGTCGGCGACGCGGTGGCCACGCGCGAGGTTCCTGGTCCAGACGCCGGCGCCGAGTGCGAAACGGTTGTCGTTCGCCATGGCCACCGCCTCTTGTTCGGTGTCGAACGGCACGACCACTGCCACCGGCCCGAAGATCTCCTCCTGGGAGACGCCGCATCCCGTTGGTGGCGCCCGCCAGCACGGTGGGCTGCAGGTAGAAGCCGTTGTCCAGCGGGGCAGGGAGCTGGGGAATGCCGCCCCCGGCGGTCAGCCGGGCGCCCTCGGCGAGCCCGATGTCGATCAGACGCCGCACCTTCTCCCGCTGCACCGAGCTGATCAGTGGGCCGAGTTGCGTGCTGGGTGAGGCGGGATCACCGATCCTGATCGCGGAAGCCCTGGCGCTCAGCGCCGCCACGAAGGCGTCATAGATGCCGCGCTGCACCAGGAATCGGGACCCGGCCACGCAGGACTGGCCGGCTGCGACGAAGGCGGCGAATGCCGCGCCCTCGGCGGCCGTGACGGGATCGATGTCGTCGAAGACGATGATCGGGGTCTTGCCGCCGAGTTCGGCGGTCACCCTGGCGAAGCGTGACGCGGTGGCGATCGCGGCGGACCGGCCCGCTTCGGTCCCCCCGGTCAGGGTGATCTTGGCGACGTCGGGATGGCGGGTGAGGCGTTCACCCGCCTCCCGACCGCCGGTCACCACGGTCGACCACATCCTCGGGAAGACCTGCGGCATGCAGGATCTCGACCAGAGCCAGGGTGGTGAGCGGGGTGAGTTCAGAGGGCTTGACCACCACTGTGTTGCCGGTGGCCAGGGCCGCGGAAAGGCTGCGCGCGAGAATCAGCATCGGGTGGTTGAACGGCGTGATGATGCCGCAGACCCCGAGCGGGGTGCGTCGCTGGTAGGTGAGGTACGGACCGTCGCTGGGCAGCACGGCGTCCCGCTGGGTCGCCAGCAGGGCGGCGTTGTACCGGAACCACTCCGGCACCCGGGACAGCTGCGCCCGGGTCTCGGTGATCGGCCGGCCGTTGTTCCTGGTCTCGAGTTCGTACAGCCGTGCGCTGTTGGCCTCGATGGCGTCGGCGAACCTGAGCAGCAGACGCGCGCGATCCGTGCGTGACATCTCCGGCCAGGGGCCGGATTCGAAGGCCCCGCGGGCCGCTGCGACCGCGTCGTCGACATCGGCCGCTCCCTGGTCACGGAGGCGGGCGAGCACCTCCCCGGTCGCCGGGTTGATGATGGCGCGCAGGTCCAGATCGGTGGCCGACCCGTTGACCCTGTCGGCCACCGGTACTTCGGTGCCCGATGGTGCAGTGCTGGTGTCCGTCATTGGAGCGCCCCTTCGACCGAGTGAACCTGGCTGACCCCCTGACGCCGCCGCCGGTGTGGTGGAGCTGTGCTGGGGATTCGTCGAGTATTCAGCCGGGGCGGTCGTCAATCTATGGACCGGCGGACATAGTTGAACAAAGACTATGGTGTTTCTGACATAGCCTGTGCGACCCTCGAGTCATGATCGCGCCAAGTGCGGAAGCGGAAACCCTGGGCGAACTCCGACGCTGGCTTGCTGCGGTCGATGCGCTGACGGAGGCGGTGAGTTCGTCCCGGTCGCTGCGGCAGGTGCTCGATCTGGTCGCTTCCAGTGCGAGATCGCTGCTGGGCTTCGACTTTTGCGCCGTGCTGCTGCCCGATGCCGAGCTGCAGAACCTGGTGATCACCGGCTGGAGCGGGCTGTCCAGCTCCTATGTGGCGCGCGTCAACGCCGATCGGCCGGTGCGTCTGGCGACGCAGGACACGGAACAGGCGCCGTCGAGCAGGGCGTTCAGGACGGGACGCGCTGTCGCCGTCAGGGACATCAACAGCGAGCGGGAGTTCATCCCGTGGGGCGGCGTCGCGCGCGAGCAGGGTTACCAGGCCATGGTGTCCGTGCCGCTGATCGCGGCCGGCGACGTGCTCGGTACGTTGAACGGATATCACGCCGCCGTGCACGAGTTCACCGATCAGCAGATCGAGCGGCTGACCCTGCTGGCCAACCACGCGGCCATCGCACTGACCTCCGCGCGGCTGGTCGACCAATTGCAGTCGTTGAACGAGTCCCTGCGCCGGCAGGCGGAACTGCTGACCGCATCCGAGCAGATCCACCAGCAGCTGCTGACGGTGGCGCTGCGCGGCGGGGGAGTGCAGGGGATTGCGTCGGCGTTGTCGGACCTGGTGTCAAGGCCCGTGCTGATCGAAGACGTCCGCAACGCGGTGCTCGGGCAGGATGGCCCACCCGACCGGCAACCGGGCGCCAACCTCCGGTCGGCGATCCCGACGGACGTCGAGGCAGTAGCTGCCCGGGAGGTCGGCCGGTCGGGCAGGGTGGATTACCTGGTCTGGACGGTGCTCCTGGAGAACGATCCGGTGGGCCGGGTGTGGCTGGCGCCGGGTGGTTCCGTGCTCACCGCCACGGATCATCGGGCCGTCGAGCACGCCTGCATCGTGCTGTCACTGGAGATCATGCGGTTGCGGACGGCCCTGGAGGTAGAGCATCGCCTGCGCGGTGAACTGCTGGCCGACCTGCTGGCCGGCGCGGACCTGTCCTCCCGGAGCCTGCTGGAGCGGGCAGAACGGCTGGGTCACGACCTGTCACGACGCCATGTCGCGATCGTCGCGCGGCCGATAGTCATTGATCCGCAGCGGGTGTCGCACCTCGAGCAGCGCTCGCTGACGGCGGTGGCCGACGTTGCCGCGAGGCGCCGCCCCCGCCCACTGGTGGCGGCATACCGGGGTCTGTTGGTGGCCCTCTGGCCGGTGGACGAGGCCACCGCCACCGCCGGCGCCACCGCCGCCACCGCCGCGGCCGCCGAAACCGCCCCTGCCGGCGAAGCGTTCGCCCGGCACGCGGGCGACACGGTCCGCCGCGCGATGACGTCGGTCCCGGACGTGTCCGGCGCCACCGTGGCCGTATCAGGGTCGGCCCACCGGAACTACCCGGAGGCGTATCGGACTGCCCGGGGCGCCCTGGAGATCGCAACCCGCGGCGGCCGCACGGATGTCACCGTCACGCTCGCGGACCTTGGTGTTGCCGGTCTCCTACTGCAACTCGACGACGCCGACCAGTTGCTCGCCTTCGCCGACCGGACCCTGGCCGAGATCCGACAGCACGACGAGCAGAGGGGCACCGAACTACTGCCCACACTGCGGTGCTACCTGGACAACCGGCAGAGCCGGGCCGCCACCGCTCGGGCGCTGCATGTGCATCCCAACACCGTCACGCAGCGGTTGCAGCGGATCGAATCGCTTTCCGGCGCGGACCTCGGCAAGCCGGACACGATCGTCCGCATCCAGGCGGCGCTGACATTGATCGATGTCGCGCAGGTGGACGGCCCATGAGCGACGGCACTCCAAGGCGGCCCGCCCACTGCCGTCCCAGCAGGGAAGTTGGCGCACAGGAGGGCCGGAAAACCCTGCTGGGAAGTCACTCGACGGGCGTGCCCGGGCGCCGGGTGCCGAGATACAGCCCGAGCACGACGATTCCGATGCCGCACCAGACCAACAGGCCCGGTACCGGAGCGCCCAGAACCACTCCCACCAGCGCTGCCGCGATGGGTGCGACACCGGTGAGCAGTCCCGCGCGGCCGGCGCCGAGGGATCCGACGCTGGTGTACCAGAGCACGAAGGCGATCGCGGTGACACCGACGGCGAGGTAGCCGATGGCCAGCCAGTCCTGCCCCCGGAGATCGACGGCGGCGGTCGGGCCTTCGGTGACCAGGCCGATACATGCGAAGACAACCGCGGCCATCCAGGTGGCTTGGACCGAAACACCCCAGGCGCCGTGGCGCCCGAGCACCGGAACCGCGAGCAGTGTGAAGCCGACCTCGCATCCCAGAACCGTCGCCGCCCAACCGATTCCGACCGCGTCACTGCGCCCGACACCCGTCACCAGCGCAGCACCGCAGGTCACGACGAACGCTGCTCCCAGGAGGGCGGGTCGGGGACGGCGACCCTCCAGGAGTGGACCGGCAACGCCGAGTACCAGTGGTACGCACGCGACGGCCACTCCGAGAACCGCCGGTTCGGCGTGGCGGGCACCCTGAACCAGGGCGAGGTTGAAGATCACGAGTCCGGTGATCACCACACCGAGTAGCCAGCACCACTCCCGGCCCCGCGGGAGCAGCACGCGGCGACCGGTGAGCCGGGCGAAGGCCACCAGCAACAGGCACGCCGCGGCGTACCGGAGTGCCTGGGCGGTGAACATGGGACCGCCTACCAGGACCGCGGAGATCGCGACGCTGCCGCCGACGAACACCATCGCCGCTGCCCCGGTCAGGGCTGCGCCGGTCAGGACAGGCCCGGTCAGGACAGGCCCGGTCAGGACAGGTCCCTTCACGAAGGCCGGACCGGTTTTCGGAGGTTGCGGGAGGGCGGACGCCGCCGGTCGGGACACCACGGGGGTGCCGAGACGGTCTGTCGAAGAGGAGTTGCGCACACCTGAGAGACTGGGCACGGATTGGTCCGATGAAAAGGACCAGTTCGTGCCCGATGACGTGGACCAATGAGGTGCCGGGATGACCAATGCGGGGACTGACTTCCTCCAGTTGCACCGGTCGGCGGCGCCCGCGCGCGGACTGACCGAATGGCTGGTTCAACAGCTGCGCGCGGCCATCGCCGACGGTCAACTGGCGGCCGGCACGGAGGTCCCGCCGAGCCGGACGCTGTCCGCCGAGCTGGGCGTGTCCCGCGGTGTCGTCGTCCAGGCCTACCAACGACTGGTCGACGAGGGGTTGCTGCTGACCAGAACGGGATCGGCCACCACCGTGGCGTCCGTGACCAGGCAGCCGACCGGTTCGCAGGGTGTTCGGGTCCCCGATCCTCCGGACGTCGGGATCGATTTGTCACCGGGCCTTCCGGACCTGGCAGCGTTCCCGCGGACCGCGTGGCTGCAGGCCGAACGCGCCGTCCTGCAATCGCTGAGGACCGCTGACCTCGGCTACGGTGACCCCCGCGGCTCGAGCGTCCTGCGAGCTCAGCTCGCCGGATGGCTCGCCCGCACCCGGGGACTGCGCGTCGATCCGGGGGACATCATCGTGGTGGCCGGGGTGGCGCAGGCGCTGGCCCTGCTGGCCCAGACGCTGTACGGACGGGATGTCCGGCGGATCGCCGTCGAGGACCCCGGGTCGCGGGGAGCCCGGGAAGAGCTCGCGCACTGGGGCCTCGACCCGGTGCCGGTACGGGTCGACGAACGCGGTGTCGACACGGCCGAACTGATCGGCTCCGACGTGCGGGCGGCGGTCCTGACGCCCGCCCACCAGTTCCCGATCGGGGCGGTTCTCGCGCCGGAACGACGGCGGGAAGTGATCGCGTGGGCGCGCCGCGTCGACGCGCTGGTCATCGAGGACGACTACGACGCCGAGCACCGGTACGACCGTGCCCCCGTCCCGGCCTTGCAGGCGTCCGCGCCCGACCACGTCGCGCACACCGGTAGCACCTCGAAAACCCTCGCGCCGGGCCTTCGGTTGGGCTGGTTGGTGCCTCCTGCCCATCTGTACGACGACCTTGTTCGCGCCCGGTACAACAGCGACCTCGGCAGTCCCGCCATCGGGCAGCTCGTCCTGGCGCATCTGATCTCCAGCGGTGCGTACGACAGGCACATCAGGGCTGTCAGGAGCCGTCAGCGCGACCGCCGGGACGCTGTGGTCGAGGCGTTGAGCCGGCACCTGCCCCATGCCCGCGTAGAGGGTGTTGCCGCCGGCCTGCATGTGGTGGTGACCTTTCCCTCGGCGAGGGATCTGGACGATGCTCTGGTGGCCGAGAGGTTGGGTACGTCAGGGATTCTCGTCCAACCGCTGTCACGGCATCGCATCCGGCCGGGACCGCCGGGCATCGTCATCGGCTACGCGGCGCACTCGCCCGATCGGTTGCGGCAGGCCGTCCAGATGATGGCCGGCCCGATCGGAGAGCTCAGCGCAACCCGGACGGCGCGGTGACAGCCGGGTCTGTTCCGTGCAGGCGACGCTGCGCGAACCTGACCGTCACCAGCCCGATGGTGCAGACCAGCAGTAGCCATGACGCCCAGCTGAAGACCTGCTTCGCAACCGAGGCGACTCCTATCAGTTCTGCCGCCATACCCGGGTCGGCGGGATACCTGGTCAGTGCGATCCAGGCCACGGCGTTCTCCAGATAATCGAAAACGGCTGCTACCAAAGGGATTGCGGCAAGGGCGACGACCGGGCTGTCGGCTCTGCTCAACCGGCACAGCGTGAGAGCCAGTGCGACGGCGAGAAAGACACCGCAGATCGCCGGATAGAACAGGTCTGCGATCTGCAGGTTCTGGTAGGCCTCCCGTCCGGCCGCACCGCAGCCGGACAGGAAGTCACGGACGTCGTTCGCCGAGCTGTAGAGCCTGACGTCCGGGGGAGACTGGCCGCAGAGCGCTGTGGTGTGGCCGATGGAGAACGGAAGCGATGACGCGAACAATGCCACTGCCGACACGAGAAAAGCGGCTGCGGCGACGGTCAGCAACCTGACGTCGGCGAACTTGCGCATCAGGGACGACACGGCGATGACGGCGCGCACGGGAACCTCCTCGGTTAGAACTGATAGTGTGAACAGTGTTCACGATTTGAACGACATTCACAAGGAGTTTTCAGTGTCCGATGAATCCACCCAACTGCGCCGACGCGGCCGCAATCGGCAGGCCATCCTGGATGCCGCTCTCGACCTCATCGAGCTGTCGGGCGTCGACGGCTGGTCGATGCGCGAGCTCGCCGGGCGGGTGGACTACACGCCGGGCGCGCTGTACCGCTACTTCGACAGCAAGGCGGCCCTGCTCGAGGCCCTGACAACCGATGCCATGCAACAGTTGCGAGCACGAATGGTGACGTGCCGATCCGATGAAGGACCCTCGGCGCTGCTGGAGGAACTGGGGCTGGCGTACGTGGAATTCGCTGCCGCGCAGCCGACGCTGTTCAGGCTCGGGTTGGTTCAGATGCCCAGCCGCCGCAGATCCCTGCGCACTGAACCCGGCAGCGACAGCCCGTACGCCCTGCTGCTGGACGCAGTCCGTGCGGCGGTCGCCGTCGGTGAGCTCACGACCAGTCGGGAATTCACGGATGAGCACGTCGCCTTCACGATCTGGGCGACGGTTCATGGAATGGCCGTGCTGGAGCAAACGCACCTGAGCGGGTTCGATGCCGATTTCGGCGCCATTCACCGTCCGGCGCTCCGGCGATTGATCACCGGACTGGGGGCTCGGATCTGATCCTCCGGGCTTGATCTGTTGGCCCTCCGCCGAGGTCAGGCCTCTTGAAGGTCGGTTCTCGTCAGGTAATCGAGGGTGACCGGCTCGCCCTTCAGTTCGGGCGGCCAGAAAGTCACCGTGTAATGCGACGGAGTGGCATTGGTGACCCCGGTGATCTCCCCGGGGGTGCCTTTCCTGATGACCGGTGAACGTCCCTTACAGATGTCGTGAGTGGCGACGACCGGAAACGGGATGCGAGCCATCATCGTCCACTCCTGTCTCGAATGACCTGTGACGTTGAGTGTAAGTCGCACCGGCGAATGGGTGAAAGAGCACGAACGGGTGCAACGGATCTCATTGGTGTGACGGCGGGTCAAAGGCATTGGCCGCGATGGAGGCGCAGCGTTGCCCTAGGGTGACGCCATGATCGTCGGGCAGACGGCTGCCTGCGCGCGGCTCGAGGAATTGCTGGCGGCCGTGCGCCGGGGGGATGGCGGGTCGATTGCGCTGACCGGCCCGGCAGGGATCGGGAAAACCACTCTCCTGCAATTCGCCGCTGATCGGGCTGCGGATCTCCGGGTGCTGCGCGCCACGGGTTCACCTGCCGAGGAAGGAATCCCGTATGCGGGCCTGGCCCAGATCCTGACGCCGATTCTCGACTGGTCGAAGGCCCTTCCGCCCATGCAGGCCACGGCCATCGAGGCGGCGTTGGCCATCGGGCCTTCCGCCGGGCCGGATGCGTTTCCGGTCTATGCCGGAACGCTGGGGCTGCTCGCCGCGGCGGCGTCGGACACCCCTGTGGTCGTTCTCGTCGACGACGCCCAGTGGCTCGACGCGGCATCCCTGCAGGCACTGATGTTCGCCCAGCGACGCCTCGTGCACGACCACGTCGTGGTGATCCTTGCGGCCCGCCCCCAACCCGACACCCCGCCGACCTGGGCCGACCTGCCGAGCGTGGAGATCGCCGGGCTCGATGTCGAGGGGGCCAGAGCCCTGATGCTCGATCGGGGACTGACGGTGAACGACGAGGTCCTCGGCTGGCTGGTGCGTGCAACGGGTGGCAACCCACTGGCGATTCTGGACCTCCCCACCTACCTGCCTTCGGCCGAACTCGACGTCCGGGCGCATCGGTCGCAGCCCGCGCCGGTAGGACCGGTGCTGACAGCTGCTTACGGGCAGGCGATGTCGACGATGACCGCGGCGGAGCGACAGGCCCTGCTGATCGCGGCGATGCTCGACGACACCGATCTCTCTGTTCTGCATCGGGCGCTGCAGGCGGCAGAACTGTCACTCGAGGAACTGGAGAGCGCCGAGGACGCCGGATTGCTCGGCCTCGAGGGACCGGCGGTGACCATGCGGCACCCGCTGGTCCGCTCCGCCGTCATCCAACTGGCCACGCCGAGTGCACGGAGGGCCGCGCACGCCGCCTGTGCGGAGGCACTGCAGCATTCGTCGCGGCGCACCGACACCGACGCCAGGGTGTGGCATCTGGCCGACGCCGCGGTCGGCGCCGACGACAACATCGCAGCGATGCTCGAGGAACAAGCCCAGGTAGCCGCTGCCCGAACCGGTTATGCCGCAGCCTGTCTGATCAATCAGCGCGCGGCGGAGCTGAGTGAGCCCGGCGACGGCAGGACACGGCGGTTGCTTGCTGCAGCGGAGGCCGGCCTGGCGGCGGGGCTGCCGACCGAAAGCCTGAAACTGCTCAGCAGGCTCGACGGTGAGACCCTCACGTCCGTTGTCCAGACCGCGCAGGTGGCCCACCTGCGGGCACGGCTGCAGAGCGCGGCGGGAGACCCGCCGGGCGCGGCCCTGGAGCTCGAACGTCAAGCCGAGGCGATTCGGGACGTCAGCCCGGACCTGGCGGTCCGCATCTCGCTGGATGCGGCATTCTCCGCAGTCCTGGCGGGGGACATGGACCGGGCGGTGGCGGCCGGGAACCTCATCGCAGCGGTACCGGGCGGTCCGGTGACGGAGGCCCTTGCCGATCTCATCCTCGGCACCGCCCATGCCCTTCGCGGCGGCGGCCAGGACGCCCGACCACAGTTGGACTCCTCGCGGCGGGTCTTCGATGTGCCTCACCCGAACACCCAGCAGCTGGAGGCCCTGGTCTACCTGGCCACCGCGTACACGCTGACGAATTCATTCACCGACTCCGCGCCCATGCTCGAGCGTGCCATTGCTATCGCCCGGACCCGTGGAGCGATCGGCATCCTGCCCTTTGCGTTGGCGATGTCGGCAACGACGGCGTACCGGACGGGCGACTGGGACAGCGGCTACGCACAGGCGTCGGAGGCTGCGGCGCTGGCCGTGGACAGCGGCCAGGCGCATGTCTGGCCGAATGCGCTTGTGATGGTCGCCCAGATCGACGCCGCGCGTGGCCTCGAGCGTGCCAGGGAGCACATCGTCTCGGTGATCAGGGAATCGTCGGCGATGGGCACCAGGTTCCTCGAGGCGCAGGGCCACAGCATGCTCGGTCTGCTCGAGCTGAGCCTGGGTCGCCCGGCCGACGCGGTGCCTGCGTTGCAGACGTGCGGGAGGTTGTCCCGGCAGTTCGGCCTGGTCGAGCTGGGGCACCTCCAGTGGGCGGCCGAACTGATCGAGGCGGAAATGAGGTGCGGTCGGAATGCGTATTCCGCTGACACCCTGCAGGTCATGCGTCGGGCGGCCCATCCCGGTGCCACCTCCTTGAACCGCGCACTGCTGGCTCGCTGTGAAGGCATCCTGACCACGGATTCGTCCTGGGAGGACAGCTTCCGCCGCGCGATCGAACTGCACGGCGGGCCCAACCTGAGGCCGTTCGAGCTCGCCCGCACACAGCTGTGTTTCGGCGAGAGATTGCGGCGGCATCGCCGACGCAGGGACGCACGCCACCAGCTCTCGCAGGCGTGGGAGACGTTTGCGGACCTCGGTGCCGACGCGTGGGCGCAGCGCGCGTCGCAGGAGATCGCGGCACTGGGCGGTGGCGCGCCCGGACCGGTCCGGCATGTCACCGACCTGTTGACGCCACAGGAATTCCAGGTCGCCGCCACGGTCGCCGGTGGAGCCACGAACCGGGAGGCGGCCAGCGCACTGTTCCTGAGCCAGAAGACCATCGAATTCCACCTCAGCAACATCTACCGGCGGCTCGGGGTGCGCTCCCGCGCCGAGCTCGCGGCGGCACTGGAAGGACGGAACCGCGCGCAGGAGAATTCGCAGCGTCCCGGCCCAGCTCCGGCGGGGTGAAACCGGTGCCGATGCTGCTCGGGGCTTGGGGAGTTCGGGCGTCCGGGAGTCGCCGACATCATCCGGGCGGGGCCAAGAACGTGGCCACCCCTCGAAGGCCACCAGGTCAATGCTCCGGTGCTCGTTCGATCACGGCCCCGCCCGGGTAGCGGGTCGAGCCGTAGTTAGTCATCCCGCAGGAGGTTCGCGCATCAGGGGGGCACCCTGGTTGCGACCGTCTGACCTGCGCGTCAACCGGGTGGAGGCGCTCCGCGCACTCTCCTGTCGACCTGCTCCGGCACCGGGCGCCGGCAGCCCCGGCCGGCGCGCTCGGGGAAGTCGGCGACCCCCGTCCTTCGCGCGCCGGCCGGTTCAGGCACCACGCCGTCGGATCGTCAGCGGGTCAGCACGGTGAAGCCGCCCGCCTCGACTCGCACCCAGGGATCGGCCGAGCGGGTCGTCGTCCGGCCGACCGGCCGCCCGGTGCGGTCGTAAGAGGCGACGGTGGCTGTGCCGGTGCCGCCCAGGTCGACAGTGCGCCGCTCGGAACTTCCGGACTTCGACGTGAGCAGCGCAGTATGGCGCCCGTTGCCGTCGCTGAGCAGTGTTGCAACCTCCGGCATCACCATGAGCGCATCGAGAAGTCCTGTGCCACCCGCTGTCCGGACCGAAACGGAGGTGGCCCGCGCCGTCACGTCACGACGGAGGTCGATCGGCAGCAGTTCGACAGGCGACGGCGCATTGCCCTGCGCGCCGACCGCGCCGTACCGGATCGTGCCCAGCCTGACCCGGTCGGCGAAGACGGTGCTGCGCGCTGGCGAGCCCTGCGTCAGGCCGAGCACCGGCTGCACCAGCCGGGGCTGGGTGCTCCTCGGCAGTCTCCAGGTGACGGTGCTGCCCGAGGCAGCGGACACGTACCGGTCGCCGCTCCAGCGTGACTCGCCCGTCCAGGCGTCTTTCGGGGTGGTGACCACCGCACCGGCGCTCAGCCGGGCGTCCTCGGCTTCCAGCACCTGCAGGCCGTCCCGGACGCGGATCGACGCGGACGCCCGGGCGAGCGCGGCCAGCTCCGGCCGGGCGTCGAGCAGTTGCATGGTGAGCAGACCGTGGATCGTGGATTCCGCACCGGAGTTCCGGTTGACCGTCCCATCGGGCTGCACGCCGTCGTAGGTGACACCGGTTGCCGGGTCGTACACCGGGACACCGGCCGCGTTCTGGCCGAAGAACCAACCTGCCGCGATGCCCGCAACGGTGCTGATGCCGGGCCGACGGGCGGCCGCCCCGACCGCTGCCAGCCCCTGCACACGGGCGTCAGCGCCATAGGCGATCTGGACCCGATCGCCGGGGGTGGGCAGCAGGCCGTTCACCGGACCGGTGGAGGTCAGCAACTGCGGGGTGAAGCCTGCGGTGTCGGCGACCGCCGTCCGGAGCAGGGCGCGGTCACCCAGCACGACACTCGCCGCAGCAAGTGCTGCCGGCATGTTCGCACCCCAGGCGTGCCAGTCTGATCGGGACAGCGCCCACGGCAGGATCGCCTGGTACGGCCAGCTCGTCACCGTGCCCGCGGACATCTTGGCGATACCGACCGACAGCTGACGGAGCGCGACCCGCGCAGCGTTGTCGCCCGATGCGGCGACGTACGCGGCCAGCCCCAGTACAGCCTCCGAACTGGCGTCCGCCCCGTCGACGATCAGCCAGTTGGGCACCCGTACGCCGTGGATGATCTGGTAGGTGCCGTATCGGACGAGCACATCCCGGTGCAAGGCGGCGACCGCGAGATGCATTCTGGCCTTGAGGAATTCCGCGAAGCCTGCGTCGACATCCTTGAATGCGGCGTATCCCTCGCCCAGAGCCCACAGAGTGCGGGCCAGCCAGTACGACGCGTCGGAGTCCGACGGGTCCGGTAGCTCGACCGGGGTCGGTGACGGGTTCAGAGTGCCGTCCGGTTGCATCCACAGCACGACCTCGCCCGACTTTGGTCCGGTGAGCGTCTGCAGATAGGTCAGACCGCGAAGCTGTTGATACGCCTGCTGTTTCGCTGCCCGGTCGCCTGTCGCGCGCCACTGTCGCAGATACACCACCGCAGCCCTGGCGATGTCGTCAGCGTCGTAGGCGCCCTGGCTGTAGGTGTTGGTCGCGGGGTCGTAGCGACCGCCGCCGACCCGCTGGAACGTGCCGCCGTCGCGGGCATCCGCATATACCCAGAGCACCCCGACGGTCGGCTCCCGCTCGAGCCGATACGTGCTGTGCGCGGCCGTGTCGTGGACAGCGACCTGCTCGGTGAGGAAGTCCAGGTGCGCCAGATTGGTCAGTGGGGCGCTCGCGGGCGCCACAGCGGCGACCCGCCCGCCGGCCTGGCCGGCAGGACCAACCAGTGCCACGGCCAGGGTCAGGGTGAGGGCCGCGCTGATCGCCCTGCCGGCGAGGGTTCCGGTTCTTCTCACGAGTCCTCCTGAATGCGGTCGAGTTCGGCCACCCCGATGCGGGAGTCGGCCATGCCGTAGAACACGAACTGCCGCCCGGCGATCTGCTCGACGGCGGTGGGAAAGACGACGTTGGGCACGATGCCGCTGCGTTCCTCGGTCAACTCGGCGGTGAGCAGAGGACTGCTGGTTCGGGCCAGCACGACGCCGGGGTCGTCAGCGGCCAGGATCATCGCACCGGCGGCGTAGTTCACCAGCGGTTGGTGGTCGACACCCGGCAGCAGCCTCCCGGTGACGCCGTGGTGCAACAGCAACCAGCCCTCCGGGACGCGCAGCGGTGGGGGACCGGCGCCGATCTTCAACTCCTCGAACGGGAATTCGGGCAGCGCGACAAGACGATGGTCGCGTAGCCGGGTCAGTGCGGTGATGTCGGCGAGGACCTCCCCGACCGGCACCGACGACATCCAGATGCCCGGGCGATCGTCGGTCAATCCGGCGGGGAGGTAGGTCCCGATGCCCGCACCCACCAGGTCGAGATCCCAGGTGGGGCGGTGCAGCGCAGCGAAGCTCGGCCGGCCGTCCGGGCCTGGTACCGGCTCCGGGAAGAAGACGACGTCCTTGTTGGTGAAGTGGTTGAGGTCGATGTCCAGCGCCGGTTGGTAGCCGAACTGCAACGGGCCCAGCCGTTTCCAGTCCCGCAGGTCGGTCGCCACGGCGAGCGCCGTGCGCGGTCCGAGCGGCCCGTAGGCGACATAGGTCATGACGTGGGTGCCCAGTTCCTGGATCCAGGTGATCCGCGGATCCTCGACGCCGCCGTGCGTGCGGGCCCGCTCCCAGCCGGCGTCGGGTGCGAGAACGACCCCCTCACGCTCGACGCCGACGGGCACGCCGTCCCTGGTGAGCACCCGGGCCAGTCCCACCCTGGATCGGTTCCCGGCAGCGACCAGTCGGGGGAGCAGGTAGAGGGTGCCATCGGCGTCCCGCGCGCTGCCCGGATTGAGAACGCCGTCCACCTCGTTCGGGTCGTCCGGGTCGGGCGTCATGATGACGCCCAGCCGCCGCACCGCATACGGAACCGTGGTCGGGAGTACGGAATGCACGGGGCCTACCCCTTCACGCCCGAACCGAGATCGGTCGAGACGAAATGACGTTGGAACAACAGGAACAAGCCGACAGCGGGAATGGCCAGCACACAGGCGCCGGCCAGAATCGCGCCATAGGGATTGGCCGTCGTCGTGGTCTGCACCGTGGTGATGTAATTGGCCAGCGAAACGGCGAGCGGCTGTTTCGACTGGTCCTTGGTGATCAGGAAAGGCCAGAGGAACTCGTTCCAGGGGCCGATGAAGGTGAGCAGGACCGCCGTCAGCAGCGCCGGTCGGACCAGCGGGAGCGCGATCGACCACAACGTTCGAAACTCCCCGGCGCCGTCGATGCGGGCCGCCTGGAAAAGCTCGGCCGGGAGCTGGAGGAAGTACTGCCGGAAGATGAACACCGCCGTCGAATTGATGGCGAACGGCAGGATCATTCCGAGATAGCTGTCACCCAAACCGTAGTCGCGGGCGATCAGCACATACAGCGGGACCATCAACAACTGGAACGGCACCACCAGCACGAGCAGCATGGTCAGAAAAACCGTGCCTTTGCCGCGGAATTCCAGCATGGCCAGTGCGTATCCGGCCAGCACCCCGAAGACGACGGTGCAGAGCAGCACCCCACCGGTGAAGATGCCGGAGTTCAGCAGCGACTGCCCGAGATTCAACGTCGCGTTGATCTGGATGTAATTCTGGAAAGTGAGGTTGGCGGGCTGCGGGAAGGCCCCGGCCAGCGATGTGTTCGGCGACGTCTGCAGGGACCCGATCAGCATGTAGTAGAAGGGGAACAGAAAGATCAGCGCGCCGATGAACAAGATGACCATGACGACCGCCGCGCGCCCCTTGGACAGGGGCGCGGCCGCGGGGACGTCAGGCTCGACAGCCTCGACGACCGCCTCGACGTCCGGATCGACCGGCTTGCGGGGCGGCTGAACCCCTGATGCCGGGGTGGCCGCGGCCGGCGTCGTCCCGGGGGTGACGCCGGAGGTCATGATGACCGACTCTCGTTGAGCCGGCGGGTGGCCAGCGCGATGATCAACACCATGATGACCAACACAACGCCGATGGCAGATGCAATGTCGGGTTTGCCCTGCTGGATGCCGAGCTGGTACATCAGCAGCACAGGCGTCGTGGAGGCGCCGTCCGGACCGCCACCACCGGTGAGCAGATACGGCTCGGTGAACAGATTCGCGCCGGTGATGATCGCCAGCAGCAGGACCAGCGCCGTCGCCGGCCGGACGCCGGGGACCGTGACAGAGCGGAAACTTCGCCACGCGCCCGCGCCGTCGACGGACGCCGACTCGTAGAGCTCCTTCGGGACGTTCTGCAGCGCAGCCAGGTAGAGCAGGATGAAAAAGCCCAGCTGTTTCCAGGTGACGAACAACGCGATGATCGGCATCGCCCAGGTGGAGCTGACCAACCAGGACGGATCCGGTGCGAGCGGCCCGAGGACCTGATTCACCAGGCCGTCCGAGCGGAACAGGAACAGCCACACGGCCGCCACCGCGACACTGGCCGTGACGTAGGGGACGTAGTACGCGGCACGGAAGAAGGTCCGGAACCGGATCGCCCGGTTCAGGGCGACGGCCAGGACCAGCGACAGCGCGACGGTGAGCGGCACGTTGATGATCAGGAACACGCCCACGTGCACGAACGACGCCAGGACGGCCGGGTCGGCGAGCACCGTCTTGTAATTGTCGATCCCGACGAACGGATGCGGGCACTGTGACACCGGGCGCGGTGAAGTAATAGTCGTGCAACGACATCCACACCGCAAAGCCCAGCGGGAATGCGAAGACCACGCCGATGAAGATGACGTACGGCGCTGTCAGCACGCATGCCGATCGGTTGCCGACCCAGGATCCGGCTGACAATCGAGTTCCGGTGCGCGCCGCCCGCCCCGGTCGGCGGCGGGCGGTCGATCCGAGGATCGGGACGGCCGCAGTGGTCACGACTGACCGGCCAATCCGTCCACCTTCGTGGCCGCATCGGTCAGCGACTGCTGGACGTCGGACTTGCCGAAGATCACCGACGACGTCCAGGCATCGCGGAAGGTCTGCCAGATCTCCACCGAGTTCGGGATGTTCGGCACCTCGACGGTCCGGGCGGCCTGCTCGGCGAACAACTTGTATTCGGGATTCGCCGTGAAGTACTCGGGGTAGGTCTTCCCGGGACGTCCTTTCGCAGCGGCATCTGGCCGGTCAGGGTCAGCAGCTGCCCGTCCTGCTCCTTCGAGGTGCTGAACTTCAGGAAGTCCCAGGCGGTCGCCTGGTTGGTGCAGGACGCATACATGCCGACGTTCTTGGCGTCGGAGAAGGTGTGGATCTGATCGGCCGCAGTGCCGTTCGGCCGTCGGGACCAGGGACGACGCCCCAGTCGACCTTGTCCTTGTAGGCGGCGATCGCCCACGGGCCGACGATCGCCATCGCCGCCTTGCCGTCGGCGAACGAGTCACCGGTGTAGGTCTCGTTGCCGGCCAGCTTGCCGGCGTACATCTGCTTCCAGAAGTCCGCCACCGCAAGACCTTCCGGCCCGGCGAACTGGCTCTTGCCGTCCTCCACCAACTGCTTGCCGCCGGTGGCTGCGGCGAACAGCGGATAGAAGTCGAACCACGACTGGTAGAACTCGCTGCCCGGCGACGGGTAGATCGCATACTGCGCTGCCTTGGAATCGACGAGCTTCTTGGACGTGGCGAGGAATTCGTCGATAGGTCGCGAGCGGCGGTTTCTCGGCGTCGACACCCGGCCTCGGTCATCATCTTCTTGTTGTAGAAGATCATCACCGGGTTGGCTTTCCACGGCATCTGGTAGTAGTTGCCGTCCGGCGACTTGTACTGCTGCGCGACGTCGCCGCTGCGCTCCTCGATGTAGGACGCGCCGTCGGCGAAGCTGCTGAGGTTGATCAGCCCGCCCTGCTTCTGAAAGCCGGGCACAGCGGCCGGTGAGGTGTTGTAGATCAGGCACGGCTCGGTGCCGGCGGTGATCGCCGCGCCGATGACCTCCTCGGACGACTTGCCGGCCGGGATCTCCTGGGCGGTCACTTTCTCGTCCGGGTGTGCCTTGTTCCAGGCGTCGACCACCTGCTTGCCCCAGGCGATCTCCTGTGCGTTGTTGGAATACCAGATCGTGATGGGGCCGCGGGCAGCAGCCGCCTCACCGCCGCCGCCACCGCCGCCGCTGTCGGAACCACAAGCGGTGACGACGAGCGCGGCCGCCAGTACGGCGGCGGCGAGGCCGCGGGTTCCTGGTCGGGACAACAGTTTCATGGGCGTTCCCTTTCTGGTCGGCGCGGCGCTGTCCGGGTGGGATTGCGACGCGGTGGTTCGCCGGTGCTTCGGTGGGGGGCAGGTGGATGGGTGACGGTGCGGTGTTTCGCGGAACGCCGCACCGGGCGGGTCGGGGCCGGACCCGAGGTCTCGCGGATGATGAGAGCTGCTGATGGGAGGTCGATGTCGTCCAGCACGGCGCCGTCGAGCTTCGCGAGCAGAGCACTGCCGACCGCGCCGCCCCAGCCGTAGGCGTCGGTACGGATCGTTGTCAGCGGCGCGGTCAGATAAGCCGCCAACTCGCTGTCGTCGAATCCGACGACCGAGAGGTCGGCGGGCACCCGGACACCGCGGCGGCGCGCCGTGGATATGCCGGCGACGGCCATCAGATCATTTGCGAAGAGAATTGCTGTCGGTGGAAGATCAGCGCCGAGCATGGAACCCGCAGCCGCAGCACCGCCTGCTGCGCTGAAATCCGCCTCGATATACGGCCCCGCCGGAACGGAATGGTCCCGCAACGATTCGGCCCACAAATCGCGCCGCCGGGCCGCGTGCAGGTAGGTCGACGGGCCCCCGACGTGACCGATGAGGGTGTGGCCGAATTCGACGAGATGGCGGACCGCCTCGCGAACGGCGGGGCCGTCGTCGACGCACACCGCGGTGGCGTTGGATCGGGCTGTCGCCCGGTTGAGGGTCACCGCCGGCATGCCGAGTCCGTCGAGCAGGGCGGGACGCTCGTCGTCGGCCCGGAGATCGGTGAGGACGACGCCGTCGACCCGGCCGGTGCGGGCCAGCTCTCGATAGGCATCGCCCTCCGCTACAGGGTCCGCGACAACCCGCACGAGCAGGAAGTGACCCGATGGTGCGATCGCGGATTCGATGCCCGCGATGAACGCGGGGAAAAACGGGTCTGCGCTGAGGGTCTCGTGGGGGCGGGCCATCACCAGCCCGATGTTTCGGGAGCGGCGGTTGGACAGCGCCCGCGCGGAGGAGTTGGCGGTGAAGCCCAGTTCAGCGGCCGCCAGCAGGATGCGTTCGCGTGTCCCGCTGGAAACCCCGGGACGATTGTTCAGAGCGAACGAGACCGCTGCCTTCGACACGCCGGCGCGCGCGGCGACGTCGGAGATCGTCGGCTTCGTCGCCATGGTTGACGTCCTGTCATGAACGGACGAACGGCGCCGATGGTCGGCGACGTCGCCTCGTTTCTAGAGTTAATAAACCGGTTTAGAAGCGAACTGTCAATGGCTGCCGCCGAGCGGAGATGTTGCACCGCAATGTTTCCACCCTGCCGTCCCCGATGGGTGATTTGCGATAATAAGATCCACGGCCCGGCGGCGAGTCAGCGAGATTGGCCCGAACGAGCGATTGTTCCCGGGTCGGTATGCGCGCCTCCGCGACGTGGCTAGCATCATGCGCACCACGGGAGTCCGGTGAGCCGGGCTGAGAGGAAGGTTCTCCAACCTTCGACCGTCGAACCTGATCTGGGTCATGCCAGCGCAGGAAGGCCACATCTCTGGGCCATCGCGGCAGCTTGGCTGCGGATGGTCCGCCCGTGTCCCATCGCCGCGCCGAGAGGACACCGAGTGACAAGAACAACCATGACCGGAGCCACCCCGACCGGAAAGACCCTGACCGCAACCACACCGGGTGCTGCGGCTGATCCGCCGGATGCACTGTCGGAGCGGGCCGGACCTTTCTCGCCGGCCCAGCTGGGCATCGGCGCCAGGGTGACGGTGGCCGCGATGATCGACGATTACGTCGCCGTGCTCACCGAAGCCATTCGGGCCGCGGACCGCGCGGTGCCGGCCGTCCACCGGGAGACCGACACGGTGAGCAGCTTCCTTCGCGGCACCGAGCAGGAGATCGTGGACTACCTCGCGGTGTTGCTATCCGCCGCCGGTGGATCCGGCAGACACGTCAGCGCGACGATCCTGCTGTCCAGGGGGTGTCCCGGTGAGCTGCACTGCGAGGTGCCGCCCGATCATGGTGCATCGGCCGATCCGCCGACGCTGGGCCCGACCGGACAGCAGGCGAGGGCCACTGGTCGCTCTACCCACTCGCGGATGGTGCCCCGGACGGCCCGCCGGCGGATCACATGCGGACCATCACCGAGGCGATCGAGCTGGCCAGGTCGAACGGGACGTTCGTGGCCACCCGGCATTTCGTCACCGAACTGGCCGGCGACGTCGCCGCTGTCCTCGGCACCGTGGCCTCCGCGTGGGTGTTGGCGGGACGGACGGTCCAGCACACGGTCTGTCACCTGACCCTGTCCCTGAACAGTCCCGGGGAGCAGCGATGAGCCGCCGGCCGGCGGGACAGGCCTGGGCGCTGAAAGATGTTGTGCTGGTGGTGATCCTCGGGGTCGTCTTCGGGTTCCTGTACTGGGTGCTGGTGCAGGGATGGCTTGCGCTGTCGGTGGTGACGGGCCCCTTCGGCGACCTGACCCAACACGTCCTGCTGGGCGGCTGGCTGCTGGTCGCACCGCTCGCGGTGGCCATCACCAGGCGGCCGTTCTCGGGAGTACTGGCGGAAGTGCTGGCCAGCGTGATCGAGGTCATCTTCCTCGGATCGGCGGTCGGGCCGCTGCTGATCGTTGCGGCTGCCCTGCAGGGCATCGGAAGTGAACTGCCCTTCGCGATCGGTCGCTACCGCCGCTTCGGCTGGCTCCGTTTCGCGGTCTCGGGTGCGCTGGGCGCGAGTCTCGTCTTCGCCTTCTCGGCCTTCAGGTTCGGCTGGTTCGACACGGACCTGCTGGCGCTGAGGTTCGGATTGCAGGCGCTGTCCGGCGTGCTGCTCGGCGGACTGTTGGCGAAGCTGATCCTGCAGGCGTTGGTCCGGACCGGTGTTCTGGACGGCTTCGCGATCGGTCGCGAGCGGGTCGGTCTCCGGCCTGTCGGTGGCGGGGGATCGGCCGGTGGCTGACGCGCCGGTCGTCGAACTCCGGCAGGTCACGGTCCGCTTTCCGGGTCGGGAGAGGCCGGCGCTGTCCGAGGTGTCGCTTGCCGTGCAGCCGGGTGAAGAGGTGCTCGTGCTGGGCGCTTCGGGATCGGGAAAGTCCACCCTGTTGCAGGTGACGACCGGCGTCGTTCCCCTCTCCGAGTCCGCCGAGGTGACCGGATCGATCTTCCTGAACGGCCACGACGTTCGGGCCACCAGCGTGGTGGAGCGGTCCCGCACGCTGGGCGTGCTCAGGCAGGATCCGGCATCCGGCGTCTGCCTGCCCGCGGTCGATCGGGAAATTGCACTCGCCTGTGAGAACCATGCCGTCGCACCGTCGCGCATCTCTGCACGGATCGACGGCGCGCTGGCCCTGGTCGGCGGTCGGGATTTGCGGGATCGCTTCACCCATCAGCTTTCCGGCGGTGAGCTGCAGCGGGTTGCGCTGGCAACCAGCGTGGCGGTGCCACCGGCGCTCCTGCTGCTGGACGAGCCGACCTCGATGCTGGATCCGGCCGGTGTGCATGCGGTGCGGTGCGCGGTCGACGCCGTTCGTGGGTCGGTGGCTGCGGCCGTTGTGCTGGTCGAACATCGGCTCGACGAGTACTCCGGAGGAGCCGGTGTGGGCCGTCTGCCACGCCGGGCCATCGTTCTGCACCAGGGTCGGGTGATCGCCGACGGTGCCACGGTCCATCTGCTGCCGGCTCACGCCGGGCTGCTGCACGAGCAGGGTTGCTGGTTGCCGCTGGAGGCGGAGCTGGCTGCCGTCGTGGGCCCCAGCCCCGCCTCCCTGATCAGCGCGCTGGACATTCCGGTGACCGATCCGATCACTTCCGGCCGGGCGCCGACGTCACCGGTGATGACCGCGACCCGCGTCAGCGCGGGTCGGCAGCGCGACGCGGTTGTGGCCGGTCTGGACCTCGAGGTGGGGACCGGGGAGGTGGTCGCCGTGATCGGCGCGAACGGTTCGGGTAAGTCGACCGTGCTGCTGACCCTGGCAGGTATGCTGCCGCCCGTCGCAGGGACCGTGACCGGCGCACGCCCCGGCATGGTTTTCCAGAACCCCGAACACGGATTCGTCGGCCGAACGGTCACCGACGAGATCGGCGAGAGCCTGCCGCGGGAATCCCCTTCGATCGCCGAACAGCTGACCCGTCACGCACTCTGGCATTGCGCGGGCCAGAATCCCTTCCGGCTCTCGGGAGGAGAGAAGCGGCGGCTGAGTATTGCCGCGATGCTCGCGCAACCGCGCAGGGTGCTGATCGCCGACGAGCCGACGTACGGGCTCGACCGCACCGGGAGTAGTGCGGTGGCCCGTGCCCTCGCGGACGCCGCGGCCGCCGGTCGGGCCGTGCTGTTCTCGGCGCACGACCTGCGCCTGGTCGGCGCGTTGGCGGACCGTGCGGTGCTGCTCGGAGGTGGCGGCGTGCTCGCCGTCGGCGCGACCCTGCCACTGCTGCGCGACCGGGCTCTGTGTGCCCGTGCCGGGCTCGATCCGCCGGCCGTCCTTCGGCGGTTGTTCTCCGAGACGCAGGACGACGTGCTCGTCCGCTCCGCGCTGCGTGCGCTCGACCGGCGACCCGCCTCGGCCGCCGCGGCGCTGCGATGAACGCCTTCGCTGACCAGCGGCGGATCGCGGACTCGCCGCTGGCACGGGCCAATCCGACCGTGAAACTGCTGCTGCTGGCTGGTGTCTCGGTCATGAACCTGTTCATCCTGGATCCGGTGACGCCGGTTCTGCTGTACCTGTCGGCTGTGCTCGGGGTGCGATTCGGCGCCCGGGTTCGGCCCCGAACCCTGGCTCGCGCACAGCTGCCCTTCGTGTCCTTTGCCGTTGGTGTGCTGTTGGTCAACGCGCTCAGCCGGCCCGGTCGCGCCGTGTGGCAGAGCGGGCCCTTCCGGATCAGCCTGGAGGGCCTCATGGTCGGCTCGTCGCTCGCGGTCCGGGTACTGCTGATCGGCGCGCTGTCGATCGGATTCCTGTCGACCACAGATCCGGCACGATTGATGACGAGCCTCCGGATGCAACTAAGGGTCAGCCCCCGCTGTGCGTACGCGCTACTGGCGGGTCACCGGGTGCTGCTGCAATTACCGGGCGAATGGGAACAGCTGCGGTACGCCCATCATGTCCGGCTGCCGTTGTCGTCCACCGGACGACGACGGCGATCGCTCCGGGTCTGGACGCGGTGCGCCTTCGGACTGCTGGTCACCACGATCAGACGGGGCGACCGCCTCGCTCAGGCACTGGAATCCAGGGGGCTCGGGCTCACTCCGAGGACGTGCTGGCGACCGGAGATCGTTCGACGTGCGGATCTCGGGCTCGTTGCCCTGGTGATCGCCGGCAGCGTGGCGGCGGTGGCCGTGTCGGCCGCGCTGGGGACGCTGCGGGGCATCGATGCGATGTTCACCTGACGTGGCACTGACCCATCGGAGGCCCCGCGGTTTGCGGCCGAGGGCTGCCGGGCACTCTTGAACCGTCATCGGTTTCGAGGCACGCGTTCATCGGAGGGTCATTTTCATGTTCAGACTCGCAGTAGGTTTCGTGATCGGTTACGTCGCGGGCTCCAAAGCAGGCCGCGAGCGGTACGAGCAGATTGCCCGGCTGAGTTCCAAGGTCGCCGACCATCCCGCAGTTCAGGGTGCGGCAGGGGCCGTCCAAGCGAAGGTTCTCGGCCTGTTGCCGCGCAATCGCAGGCAGCAGGACTCGGCCGTGCCGAACTATGTGGAGGACGAGCTGATCGTGGTGGAGACCCCGGCCCCGTCGACGATCGCCCCGACCAGCACCGCCGTGTAGCGGGCAGGCTGGCGACACGGACGTCGTTCCCGGTGGGCCGCGGCGGCTCGCGAGTACCGTGGAGTTCGGGTTCAAGGTCGAGCCCTCCACGACACCGACGTCGGCCGAGCAGTGCATGCGGTGCCGAGTCGGTTCGCTTGTCTGGAGAGCGTGTCCGTGGACACCTTTACGACCCGCCCCACCTCCGCCGATCCGGTCTCCGGCTGGTCAGGTCCTCCGGAGGATCCATCCGACCGCATCGACGTGGTGCGAGCGGTGGCAGGGCTTCGGCACATCGACCCTTCCGCCGAACCGGCCATGGTGTTCAGCCATCTCGCGGCCGTCTGCGTACCCGCCGTCTGTGACGACATGATCATCGACCTGATCGAGAACGGCCAGGCCTACCGGATCCGCCGTCCGGCTGCCGACAGACAGGACAGAAGTCGGCCATCGACGGTGGTGGACGGGGGATCGGCGGCCTCCCGGGGCGCCATGGTCGGACCGGATTCGGTCACCCTGACGATTCCGCCCGCGCCCGACTCCGCGGGAGCGCCTTTCCACGGACGGGTGGATTGCCGCTGGCGGGACGGCTACCTTCCGACCCAATCGGACGCCTCGCTGATCGAGCTGATGGTCGACCACGCTGCCGCTCTGGTGGTGCGCGAGCGTCTGGGTCTCGGCCATCAACCCGACGGCCGCGGTGAAACCCTCAGCGGCAGCCTGGACCGTGACCGTCGGATGGCCTCCGCTGTGCAGGTGGTGATGTCGATGCATCACGTCGACCGGTCGCGGGCGATGAGCATGCTCCTGCGTTTGAGTGACCGCGCCTACCGCGACGTCCAGGAGATCGCCGAGACGGTGGTGACGACGGGCCGGGTACCGGACCTCGCCGACGATGTTGCTGTGCAGACGCCAACCGCCGGTGACGGGTTCAGGTCGATGAACCCGCCGACCGGCGGCAGTGGTCAGGCGGCAGCTCAGTAGGAGCGGCCCTTGGGCTGACGAACCTTCGAGAGCAACGCGGCGGCCTTGGCGCGGTTGGCCGGGTCGGACGCCATCATCCTGGCCTTGTCGATGAGTTGGCGGCCCTGCGGGCTGCGGGCGAAAGCAACGACGCCGCCCAGGGCGGACAAACGACGGAAAATGGACATGGGAGCTCCTTGTGGTCTTCTCGCCACCGTGCCGCGGCGATGTGCTTGTCCCACCACGGTTCCCGATTCGTAGCCCTGTCAACCGCTGATGCGCGGAGTGCCCCCGTGGGGCAGGCTGTTTCACCATGACCGATACCGGGCCGGGAAGTTCCGGCCGACCGCACATCGCCATGCGGCTGGATCGGGCCGCCACGAGAATCACCGCCGCACTTTTCAGACGGCGCGGTTGGCAGCCGCGGATCATCCCGTACACCGGGTACGGCAGCACCGAACAGGTACGCATCCTCGGCCGCGTCCTGCTCGCGCCGCCGGTGCCCGCCGGCAACCCGGGCGCCGCTGCGACGTCGGTGCGGCAGGAATCACCGCGCGGGTGGCGACGGTTCCTCACCACCCCCATCGCCGGGCAGCAGGTGAACGTCGAGCTCGCGGGTCAGACCCATCGGCTGTGGACCGACGGGGACGGATATCTCAATGCGGTGCTCCAGGTGCAGCTGCCGCCCGGGTGGCACGACGTGCCGTTGCGCACCGCCGACGGCCGGCCGACGGTGACCCGGGTTTTCGTGGTGGCGGCCGAGACCCGCTGGGGGATGGTGAGCGACATCGACGACACCGTCCTTGTCACCCACCTTCCCCGTCCGTTGATCGCCGCGTGGAACACCTTCGTGCTGCGCGAATCGGCCAGGGCCGCCGTTCCGGGGATGGCCGAGCTGTACCGACGGCTGGCCGCGGAACACCCGGATGCGGTGGTCGTCTATCTGTCGACCGGCGCCTGGAACGTCGCGCCGACGTTGACCGGGTTCCTGTCCCGCCACGGGTATCCCGAGGGGCCATTGCTGCTGACGGATTGGGGTCCCACCAACACCGGCTGGTTCCGTTCGGGCCGTCAGCACAAGAGATCGGCCCTACGGCGGCTGGCCATTGACCTACCACAGGTCAGGTGGCTGCTGGTGGGCGATGACGGCCAGCACGATCCGGAGATCTACGCCCAGTTCGCCCGCGAATATCCGGATCGGGTCGAGGCAATCGCGATCCGAACCCTGACGGCCACCGAACATGTGCTGTCCGGTCACCCTGCGGGAGCAGGTCGCCAGGTATCGCCCGCCCGCACGGTCAGTGCTCCCGACGGGCACCGGCTCGCCCGTGAACTGACGGGCGCCTCGTCACCGACATGACGCCCTGGGAGTGATCACCCTTGGGCGGCGCGCCACCCGGCCGCCTCCGCTTCGGCGACGGTGCAGAAGTACCGCTCGCCCTTCGACGCGGTGATCACCGTCTCGTCATAGGAAGTGTCGCCTGGGAGGTGGTAGATCCGTTCGCCGCGGCGGCTGATGTTGCCCTTGATGGCGCAGCCTTCCGGGGCGGCCCGGCCCCCTGGCGTTGTGCTGGCCGCAACGGTGGGTCCCACCGAACCGGTTGCCGTGCCTGCGACTCCGCGACCGTTGCAGGTGGCGGCCGACCACAGCCCGGCGGCGGCGGCGCTCGCCTCGGTCTCCTGGCTCCGGAACACTGCCTGCCGTTGGTAGGGCTCGTCGTAGGTGTACTCGAAGGCAAATCCGTCACGGATCAGGGCGGCATTGACATCCGTCCCGTCCGCGAGCTCGACATAACGGAGCAGCCGTCCGTAGCGATCACGGTCGTCCTGGGTGGGATCCGCGACCAACCTGACCGTCGAACCGGTCAGGAGTGCTGTGACGTGGTCGGCCGCTTCCCGTCCGAAACATTCGACGGGACGGTGCAGTTCGGGTGAATCGATGCCGATCAGCCGAACCCGTTCATCCACTCCGTCGACGGAGACTGTGATGGTGTCGCCATCGGCGACCGACACCACCGGGTACAGATCGCCGGCCGCCAGTGGTGCGGGAGAGGTGGGCGGCGGGACCGGCGTCTGGGATGCGGTGCATCCGGCGAGCATCAGTCCGGCAACGCCGACCAGTACCCCCAGCGCAGTGGCACCTGCTGCATTCCTGCGAAGAAGACCCACGTCCACGACCCCCACGGTCGAGCCCACCGTACCTCCGCTGGACCGGCTCGCCGGGTTTGCTACGGCGCGCTGCCTTGACCGCAGCGGCTTCACCGCGCACGGTCGGATGATGCGTCGAGCACGCACGTCAACCTCGGAGAGCCGCAGCCGGCTGTCCGAGCCGTTTGGCGCGACGCTGGATGCCTATCAGCGCCATCTCTCTCTGGAACGCGGGTTGTCCAGCGCGACCGTCACCGCCTACACGGCCGACGTCGCCTCACTCCTGGAGCACCTCGGCCGGCTGGCCGGCGGCGAGCCGCCCGACGATCTGAACAGCCTGACGCTGGCGGCGCTGCGCAGCTGGCTCGCCCGGCAGCGCTCGACGGGCGCCGCTCGCGCGTCGATGGGCCGGCGGGCGGCGTCGGCGAAGTCGTTCACCGCATGGGCACAGCGCACCGGGCGGCTGGCGTCGGACGTCGGCGCCCGGCTGGCCTCTCCGCGGCCGGACAAGTCACTGCCGTCCGTGCTGCGGGTCGACCAGGCGGCCGAACTGCTGCGTATCCCGTCGCCGGATGAGGCCGTGGAAGCCGGCGACCCGGTGGCGGCCGCGGTCGCGCTTCGTGACCAGGCCATCCTCGAGGTGCTGTACGCCTGCGGCCTTCGGGTCGCGGAGCTCACCGGGCTCGACGTGCCGGATCTCGACCGCAGGCGCAGGGTGCTGCGCGTGCTCGGCAAGGGCAACAAGGAACGGGTGGTGCCGTTCGGGTTGCCCGCCGACCGTGCGTTGAACGGTTGGCTCGAGCACCGGGACGTGCTTGCCGGCCCCGGGTCCGGTCGGGCGGTCTTCCTGGGGGTCCGCGGCGGCCGGATCGACCAGCGGGCGGTCAGGACGCTGGTGCACCGGCGAACCGCCGCGGTATCGGGCGCACCGGAAATAGCTCCGCACGGCTTGCGGCACTCCGCGGCGACCCACCTGTTGGAAGGCGGTGCCGATCTTCGCACCGTCCAGGAACTGCTCGGTCACGCGAGCCTGGCGACCACCCAGCTCTACACCCATGTCACTGCTGAGCGGCTCAGCGCCGTCTACCGGCAGGCCCATCCGCGGGCCTGACCGATCGCCCGAGAAACCCGCGCAGCGAACTCGACGGTCATCAACCACGGACCGGACGAGTCCACGCTCCGCACTTCACCCCGGCAATCTATGCCGATCTATGTAAATCTCCGATCCGGAAACAGCGTAGGCAGCCACGGCGCCCAGAATCGGACCTGTTGCGCGACAGGAGATATGAGCCGGTTGGGCGAAGGCACCAGGTTCTGCAGCGGATCGCCGGCGGCTTCCGTGGCGGCGTGCCGTCAGCGGCCGTTCCAGGGCAGTAATCGAACCGGCCACGATCCCAGCAGCGACATCGGGTCGAGATAGAGCCGGTCGGGCAGGCGAGCGCCCCAGTGCAGACATGCCGCCGGCGAGCAGCCCGGGTGCCCGGGCTGCAGGGTGCCGATCACCTCGCCCGCCGTCACATCGCGTCCGGCTTGCACCGTGGCGGTCACAGGTTCGTAGGTGGTGCGCAGCCCGCCTTCGTGCTCGATCGACACCACACCGCGGCCCGCGATGGTGCCGGCGAACACCACCACGCCCGGGCCCTGCGGCGCGCACTGCCGAACCGGTGGCGGCGGCCAGATCGATGCCGCGGTGGCCCGGTCCGTAAGGGGTGTCGGGCGCACGGAACGGGTTCAGCACGACCGGCGGGGGAGCTACGGGCAGCACGAACCCGGTGACCGGAGCCGGTGCCGCGGCGGACACCGCCGAGCTGACGGCCGAACAGAACACCACGAGGACGACCAGCACCAGGCGGGAGTGACGGGACAGAATCGCCGTTGGTGCCGAAGCCATGAGGGCAGCGTGCTCGCGGCGCCGCCCGGGCTGCGAAATCCGCCGACGCTGTGGACAACCTCCGCCCCGGCGCGGCGCCGCGTGCAGGCATTACCTGTGCGCGGCCGCCATCGGCTACCCTGGTGCGGCAGCCCGTGCAAGCGGGTTGACTTCGCACGCCTTGTTGCCGTACGTGGATCGCTCACCGGCCCGAGGTGCACCGCAGGTCCCGCAAGGGTGGTGCGCCCGGAAGGCGTCAGGGCCGAGGGTCACCCGACCTCCGGCGACAACCGAAATTGCGTCCGTTTCAGGCCGAGAGGGCCGCCGGGCGCCCGCACCGAGAGGACGCGCCGCAATGGCTGTCGTCACCATGCGTCAGATGCTGGACGCAGGTGTCCACTTCGGACACCAGACCAGGCGCTGGAACCCGAAGATGAAGCGGTTCATCTTCACCGAGCGCAACGGCATCTACATCATCGACCTGCAGCAGACGCTGCAGTACGTGGACCGGGCCTACGAGTTCATCCGCGAGACCGTCGCCCACGGCGGCACCGTGCTGTTCATCGGCACCAAGCGGCAGGCGCAGGAGGCGATCGCCGAGCAGGCGACCCGCGTCTCCATGCCGTACGTCAACCAGCGCTGGCTGGGCGGCATGCTGACCAACTTCCAGACCGTGCACAAGCGTCTGCAGCGCCTCAAGGACCTCGAGGCGATGGAGACCTCCGGTGAGTTCGAGGGCCGCACCAAGAAAGAGGTGCTGCTGCTGACCCGCGAGAAGGACAAGCTGGCCAAGACGCTCGGCGGCATCCGCGACATGGCCAAGGTCCCGTCGGCCGTCTGGATCGTGGACACCAAAAAGGAGCACATCGCCGTCGGCGAGGCCCGCAAGCTGAACATCCCGGTCGTCGCGGTGCTGGACACCAACTGCGATCCGGACGAGGTCGACTACCCGGTCCCGGGCAACGACGACGCCATCCGGTCCGCCGCGCTGCTGACCAAGGTGATCGCCGAGGCTGTCGCCGCCGGCCTGATCGCCCGTTCCGGCGGCGCCGCCGTCGCGGCCGGCGAGGAGCCGCTGGCCGAGTGGGAGCGCGAGCTGCTGGCATCCGGTGCCGAGGCCGCTGCTGTCGAGGCCCCGGCCGCCGACGAGGTTGCCGCCGCCGAGGGCGCGCCCGAGAGTGCCGCCGCTGGTGATGCCGTCGAGCAGGCCCGCGGCCAGGTCATCGGCGAGGGCGAGTCCGGCGCCGAGGCCGTCATCCAGGTTCAGGCCGATGCCGAGGCCGGTGTCGAGGCCATCGTCCCGAACGAGCAGGCCGGCGTCAGCAGCTGACGCGGCGTTCTTCGACGTCCGACGGGCGGCCGCGCGCGAGCGCGGCCACCTGAATTTCTTCCGAGTAGACAAGGAATACCGCCGACCATGGCGAACTTCAGCACGGCCGATGTCAAGCGGCTCCGGGAACTGACCGGCGCCGGGATGATGGACTGCAAGCGGGCTCTCGACGAGTCCGACGGTGACTTCGACAAGGCTGTCGAGCTGCTTCGCATCAAGGGTGCGAAGGACATCGGCAAGCGGGCCGAACGGACCACGGCCGAGGGCCTGGTGGCCGCCGCCGGCGGTGCGCTGATCGAGCTCGACAGCGAGACCGACTTCGTCGCCAAGAACGCCGAATTCCAGCAGCTGGCCGAGAACGTCGTCAACGCCGCCGCTCAGCTGGAGGCCGGATCCGGTGTCGAGGCCGTGCTGGCCGCCCCGCTGGGTGCGGGCACCGTGGCCGACGCGATCAACGCGGCGTCGGTGAAGCTCGGCGAGAAGCTCGAGCTGCGCCGGGTCGTCAAGTACGACGGCCCGACGACGGTCTACCTGCACAAGCGGTCCGCCGACCTGCCGCCGTCGATCGGCGTGCTGGTCCAGTACACCGGCGAGACCGACGACGGCCGCCGAGGCGGCTCGCGGGGCTGCGATGCAGATCGCCTCGCTCAAGGCCCAGCTACGTCACCCGGGACGAGATCCCGGCCGACGTGGTCGAGTCCGAGAAGCGCATCGCCGAGGCGACCGCGCGCGAGGAGGGCAAGCCGGAAGCCGCGCTCGCCCGCATCATCGAGGGCCGGCTCAACGGGTTCTTCAAGGAGGCCGTGCTGACCGAGCAGTCGTCGGTGCTCGATTCGAAGAAGACCGTCGGCGCGCTGCTGAGCTCCGGCCGGCATCACCGTCACCGCCTTCAGCCGTTTCGAGGTCGGAACCGCCTGATCTCCCGCTTCCGTCCGCCGCGGCCGGCCGATTCGGCCGGCCGCGGTGCACGGACGGTGACGGCTGACTCTCAGGGTCTGTATCGGAGATCCAGCAGCAACGATCGAGGGCGGAGACTGAATGGCACAGGAACAGCCGCGGCGCCCCTTTCGTCGGGTCGTGCTGAAACTCGGTGGGGAGATGTTCGGCGGCGGCGAGGTCGGGGTCGATCCGGACGTGGTGTCCACCGTCGCCGACCAGATCGCCGAGGTTGCCGCCGACGGCGTCCAGGTCGCCGTCGTCATCGGTGGCGGCAACTTCTTCCGCGGCGCCGAACTGCACGAACGTGGCATGGACCGGGCCCGGGCCGACTACATGGGCATGCTCGGCACGGTGATGAACTGCCTTGCGCTGCAGGACTTCCTGGAGCGCGAGCACCACATCGACACCCGGGTGCAGACCGCCATCACGATGGGTCAGGTCGCCGAGCCGTACATTCCGCGGCGTGCCGAGCGGCACCTGGAGAAGGGCCGGGTGGTGATCTTCGGGGCCGGCGTCGGCATGCCGTACTTCTCCACCGACACCACCGCGGCGCAGCGCGCGCTGGAGATCGGCGCCGAGGTGGTGCTGATGGCCAAGGCCGTCGACGGGGTCTACGACGCCGATCCGCGGGTCGTGCCGGACGCCAAGATGTTCACCGAGATCACCCACCGCGAGGTGCTCGAGCGGGGCCTGCAGGTCGCCGACGCGACCGCGTTCAGCCTCTGCATGGACAACGACATGCCGATCATCGTGTTCAACCTGCTGACCAACGGCAACATCGGGAAAGCTGTGCGTGGGGCCGACATCGGCACCCTGGTGTACACCCCGCCGCGTGAACCAGAATCGCAGGACCTCGAGAGGCGCAGCGAATGATCGACGAGACGCTCTTCGACGCCGAGGAGAAGATGGAGAAGGCGGTGCACGTCGCCAAGGACGACCTGGCGACGCTGCGCACCGGCCGGGCCAATCCGAACATGTTCGGGCGGATCGTCATCGACTACTACGGCGCGCCGACCCCGCTGACCCAGATGGCCACCATCAACATCCCGGAAGCCAGGATGGCGGTCATCAAGCCGTATGACGCCGGCCAGCTGCAGGCGATCGAGAAGGCGATCCGGGACTCCGATCTCGGGGTCAACCCGGGCACCGACGGGATCGTCATCCGGGTGGTGTTCCCGCAGCTCACCGAGCAGCGCCGGCGCGAGCTGGGCAAGACCGCCCGGTCCAAGGGCGAGGAGGCCAAGGTCTCCATCCGCAACATCCGGCGCAAGGCCAAGGACACGCTGGACAAGATGTCCAAGGACGGCGAGGCCGGCGAGGACGACGTCGACCGGGCCGAGAAGGAACTGCAGTCGTTGACCGACCAGTACGTCGCGCAGGTCGACGAGCTGGTCAAGCACAAGGAAGCCGAGCTGCTCGAGGTCTGATGAGCGCCGCCAGACCTGGCGAGCCGGCGCGAGCCGCCGGACCGAGCCGCCGCAGCGGCCACGCGGCGGCGCTCGTCCAGGGCGGGCCGGAATCTGCCGATGGCGCATCGGGGTCGGGTCTCGGCCTCGGTGCGCTGGCCATCGCCAGCCTGCTGATCTACCGGCAGAGCTTCATGGTGATCATCGTGGCGGCGGTGGTCGCGTCGATCTGGGAGCTGCGGGGCACGCTGGCGCACGCCCGCGGCATCCAGATCAGCTGGATCCCGATCGTCGTCGGATCGGCCGCGACGATCGCGCTGGCCTGGCCCTACGGGCAGGCCGCGCAGGGCATCGGCGTCGCGCTGACCGCGCTGGCCTGCATGGTCTGGCGGTTCGGCCGCGGGCGCGGCCGGCTACCTCGCCGATGTGTCGGCGTCGATCTTCGTCGTCGTGTACCTCGGACTGTTCGCCAGCTTCGCCACACTGATGCTGGCGCCCGACTGACGGCGCCGGGCGCATCATCACCTTCCTGATCATGGTGGTGGGCTCCGACACCGGCGGCTACGCCGCCGGGGTGCTGTTCGGCAAACACCCGATGGCGCCGACCATCTCGCCGAAGAAATCCTGGGAGGGCTTCGCCGGATCGGTGGTGGCGGCGATGCTCGGCGGCGCGCTGACCGTCTGGCTGCTGCTGGACGGGCAGTGGTGGCAGGGGCTGATCATCGGTGCCGCCGATCGCCGTCGTCGCGACCGGCGGCGACCTGACCGAGTCGCTGATCAAGCGCGACCTCGGGCGTCAAGGACATGGGCAACCTGCTGCCCGGTCACGGCGGGGTGATGGACCGGATGGATTCGCTGCTGCCGTCGGCGGTGGTCGACCTGGGCGCTGCTGGCGCTGTTCGTCCCGGTCGGCCTGATCCGTCGGAGCAGCCCGTTGCCGCGCCGGCGGTGGCAGGATCGGCTGCGTGACGCCGCCACTCGTGCTGTTGCACGCCTTCCCGCTGGACTCCCGGATGTTCGACCCGGTCCGGTCGGGCGCTGGCCGCCAAGGCGCCGGCCTGCTGACCCCCGACCTGCGCGGATTCGGCTCCGGCCCGGCGCTGGGTGATCCGCTGCCGGAACCCGACCTCGGCGCTGCTGGCCGACGACGTGGTCGCCGAGCTGGACGCCGCGGGCATCGACCGGGCGATCGTCGGCGGGGTGTCCATGGGCGGGTACGTCGCGCTGGCGGTGCTGCGCCGGCACCCCGAGCGGGTCGCCGGGCTGGTGCTGGTCGACACCCGCAGCGGCGCCGACGACGCCGCCGCGCTGGAGCGGCGCCGGGCGGCGGCGGAGCGGGCGGACGACGGGGACATCGCCGCCGGCGCCGATGCCGTCGCCCCGCTGATCGCCGACGGCACCGCCGACCGCGGTGCGGGATCGCTCGCCGCGATCGCGGCGGGCGTGCCGGCGGCGACCGTCGGCTGGGCGCAGCGGGCGATGGCCGCCCGGCCGGATTCGACGGCGGTGCTGGCGGCGCCGACGTTCCGGTGCTGGTGGTGGTCGGGGAGCAGGACGCGGTCACCCCGCCCGCCGCGGCCAGCGCAGATGGCCGCAGCGGCGCCGGAGGCCGAACTGGTCGAGCTGCCCGGAGTGGGGCACCTGACCCCGGCCGAGGACCCGGCCGGGTTCGCCGACGCCGCTCACGGGTTGGCTGGGCCGTCGGTTCTGAGACGCTGTCCGGTCGGCCGTGTGGCAGGGTGTTGCCATGGGGATGACGATGACCATGAGCGACGACAATCCGCTGTCCGTACACCAGTGGCGGCAACGCCACTGCCCAACTATCCCGGTGCCGGCGGACCTGATCCGTTCGGTCGCCGGCCAGGCGCTCGCGCTACGCGGGCTGACCAAGGCGTTCGGCGGCCGCGTCGGCCGTCGACCACATCGACCTGGACGTACCCGCCGGATCGTTCTTCGGGCTGGTCGGGCCGAACGGCGCCGGCAAGACCACCACGCTGTCGATGGTGACCGGGCTGCTCCGGCCGGACGCCGGCCGGGTCGTCGTGGCCGGTGTCGACGTGTGGACCGACCCTGCCGCCGCCAAGGCGCGGATGGGTGTGCTGCCGGACGGTCTGCGGCTGTTCGAGCGGCTGTCCGGGCCGGAACTGCTGAGCTATCTCGGCCGGCTGCGCGGGATGCCGGCGGACGTGGTCGAAGGCCCGGGCGACCGAGCTGATCGCGGTACTGGACCTCGCCGACGCCGGCAACAAACTGGTCGCCGATTACTCGACCGGCATGCGCAAGAAGATCACCCTGGCCGCGGCCCTGCTGCACTCGCCGGCGGTGCTGCTGCTCGACGAACCGCTGGAGGCGGTGGACCCGGTGTCCGCCAGGATCATCCGCAACGTCCTCGGCCGGTACACCCACGGCGGCGGCACCGTGGTGTTCTCTTCGCACGTGATGGCGTTGGTCGAGGGTCTGTGCTCGCATGTCGCGGTGATGGCCAGGGGCCGGATCATCGCGGCCGGCGAACTCGCCGCGGTCCGAGGTGATGCGGCCAGTCTGGACGACGCCTTCATGCACCTTGTCGGCGCATCCGACGTCCAGGAGGGGGGCCTGTCGTGGTTGGGGTCTTCGCCGGCCTGAAATGGCGGCTGGTCACCAGCCGCATCCGGGCCAGCCGGGGCGGGACCAGGATCGCGATGGTCATCGCTGCTGGTGGTGCTGATCGCCTTTCTCGGGTTGATGGCGGTCGGGCTCGCCTCGCTGCGCGCGGTTCCCGAGTACGCCGTGCCGATCATCGTGACGCTGTTCACCGTGCAGCTCGTCGCCTGGGTGCTGACGCCCGCTGGTGGCCTTCGGCGTCGACGAGACGGTCGATCCGGCGCGATTCGCCCTGCTGCCGCATCAGGCCGCAGACACTGCAGCGTGGCCTGCTGGTGAGCTCGCTGGTCGGCTGGTTCCCGGCGGCGAACGTGATCGTGCTGATCGGCGCAGCCATCGCGCATCGGTGTGCCGTGGTCGGTGCTTCCGGTCGCGCTGGTGTGCGCCGCCGCCCAGTTGCTGCTGTGCGTCGTGCTGTCCCGGGCGGCATCCACCTCGATGTCGGCGCTGATGTCCAGCAGACGCGGCCGCGACCTCGGCATGGGCGTCGGCCTGCTGGTATTCGTGCTGTACCTGGCCTTCATCGCGGTGGTCAACAACCCCGGTGACGGCAGCGCTCTGCAGGGTGGTGTCGAGCGCACGGCGGCCGTGCTGCAGTGGACGCCGCCGGGGGCGTTGGCAGCGTTGCCGCGGACAGATCGCCGCCGGTGAGTGGGGGCGCGCCGTGCTGTCCGCCGTTATTGCGCTGGTAGCGCTTGCCGTTGGCGTGGTGGTGGTGGTCGGTCGCGCTGGACAAGAGCCTGACCACGGTCCCGTCGACCACCGCCGGCTCGTCGCCCGCGGGCAGCGGATCGGGTGACACGGCCGTCGGAGTAGGGGTGGACGGCACCATGCGGGTCGTCGCGGGTCGCGACCGCCGGCTCGCCTGGCGTGATCCCATGCGGAGGATGCCGTGGCTGATGCTTGCCGTGCTCACCATCGTCTGGCCGTTCCTGGTGGTGCGCGGGCCGGGAGCGGTGTTCGCCGTGGCCTTCGGGGCCATTCTCTGCGGCTCCCAGGCGGCGAACCAGTACGGCGTCGAGGGATCCGGTCTGTGGCTGCACCTGCAGACGATCACCGACCGGGTGCGCGCCCGGGGCGAGGTGCTCGGCCATGCGATCACCGTGCTGATCCCGGGCGTGGTGGTCGTGGTTGTCGCCATCGCGGTGCTCGCGATCACCTATGACGACTACGCCAAGATCCCGGCCGCGCTGGGTGTGTGCCTCGGGGCCCTGCTGGGCGGGCTCGCCACCGCCAGCTATCTCTCGGCTGCGGTGCCGTACGCGATGCCGCAGAGCCGCAAGTCGCTGTTCGCGTCCAGCGTCCCGGGCCAGAAGGGACGCACGGCGGCAGCGAGCTTCGGAGTGATCGGCGGGGGCGTGCTGATCGCGCTGCCCGCGGCAGTCGCAGCGGTCCTGTCGTTGACCGTCAGCCCGGTCTGGGGCTGGGTGGCGCTCGTCCTCGGTCCGGCCGTCGGGAGCGTCACGATGCTGGTCGCCGCCCGGCTGACGGCCAACCGGTACCTCGACCAGGCCACCGAGATCTTCGCTGTCGTGTCGGCGGGCGACCGGGTGTGACGACAGCGGCCCGGCGGTGCACACCCGCCGGGCCGCGCCTGCACTGCTTGTCAGCGACCGCCGATGGCCCGTTCCGCGAAGGCACGCATGCCCTTGCGCTGCTGGGCGGGCACCGTGGTGTCGGCCTGCGAGTTGTTGAGACTCTGCGGAGTCCGTGACACGCGGGAAGGTGTCGGTGTCGGACTCCGAGACGTCCCTCGGCACATCGGAGCTGCTGGCGAACTGATCGGAGAGTGCCTGCATCGCAGGGTCGTTCGAGCCTTCAGTGGCGTCGTTGCCGCTGCGCTGCAACGGCTGCCGGTGCTGATCGGGCTGCGGCTGTCCGAGATCGGCCCGTACGGTCTCGACGGTCACCTCGTCCCAGGGCCCCGGCGCTTTGTCATAGCTGTCCGGGAGGCCGGTCGGACGACCGGCCGGGTCGACCGGGAAGTCGGACGTGACCGGTCGGGACGCCTCGCTCGATGACGGGTCGAGCAGGGTCGGTGCGGTCGCCGCGAGCTTGTCCACCTGCGCGAGGTGATCGCGCAGGGACGCGAGTTGGTCGAGAACGTGGCCGCGCAGCGCCGTGAGCTCGCCGACGGCGGCGTCCGCCTCGGCAACCCGCTGGTGCGATTCCGCAGCCGCGCGCCTGACCAGTTCTGCGGCCTGTTCGGTCGCCTCGCGGACCCGGGTCTCGGCCTCCGCGGTGGCGTCGGCCACGCGCTGCTTCGCGTCCGCCACGGAGATCTCTTCGCGCTCGGTCAGCCGTTGATGGGCCTCCGCGCGGCGCGAGCTCATGGCGATCTCGAAATCTTCGTCGATCGCCTTCCGGCGGGCAACCCCCTCGGCGTCCAGCCGGTCACGCTCGGCGGTGGCGGCGGCCGTCAGCGACTCGGCCGTGTCCCGAGCGGATGTCAGGGTCTGCTCGGCCTCCGTCCGCGCCGCGGTGAGGGTCGCGGTGGCCTCGTTCCGGGCGGCTGTCAGGGTCGCGGTCGACTCGTTCCGGGCCGCCGTCAACGTGGCCGTCGCCTCGTCCCGGGCAGCTGTCAGGGTGGCGCGGGACTCCTCGGTGGCGTCCAGCAGCAGGCGCTCGGCCTCTGCGGTCGCCGCGGCCAGCGTGGCGTGGGACTCGGCCGCGGCTGCAGCGCGGGTGTTCTCGGCCTCGGTCGTGGCCTCGGACAGCATGTCGCGGACCTGGTCGGCGAGCTGGCGACGGGTGCGTTCGCGCTCCGCGTCGAACCGGTCCCGTTCGGCGGCGGTGGCGGCCGTCATCGCCGATGCCGTGGCGGTCACCTTCTCCGCGTCGGCGTTGGCGCGCGCCCGTATCTCGGCGGCCTCTTCCTCGGCGAGCCGGATCATCCGCTGCATCCGGTTCGACAGGCCGGTCATCGAGACCGGCTCCTTCGCGAGGTTGTCGAGCTGGGTGCGCAGCTGGTCGACCTCACCGTGCGCGGCCTGCAGCTGAGCCGTCACCTCGGCCAGCCGCTGGTTGGTCGCGTCACCGTTGGCGGTCGCGATCCGCAGGTCGTACTCGAGCCGTTCCAGATGCGCGGTGACCTGGTCCGGGGCGAAGCCGCGGCGGACGAGATCGAAGGGGACCTGGGCAGGCAGCCACTCATTGGAACTCATGCGCCCATCGTCCCACTCGGCACGCCCGACTCAGCGCAACAACACCGATTCAGTGCGCCGCAGGCGGCTGCACGAGTTCGACCAGCACGCCGCCGGTGTCCTTGGGATGCAGGAAGTTGATCGACGACCCGGCGGTGCCACGCCGCGGCTCGTCGTACAGGGTGCGCACCCCGGCCGCCCTGGCGTCCTGCGCGGCCTGCCTGACGTCGGTGACCCGGTACGCGAGCTGTTGCAGGCCCGGGCCGTTGCGCTCGATGAAACGGCCTATCGTCGAGTCGGCGGTCAACGGGGCGAGCAGTTGGACCTGCGCGCCGTCGCCGTAGGCGATCATCGCCTCCTCGACGCCCTGTTCCTCGTTGCGCTCCTGGTGGGCGAGCACCCCGCCGAGCACGGTGGTGTGGAACTCGATGGCGGCAGCGAGGTCGGGAACCGCGATGCCGACATGGTCGATCGCGGTGATGGAGATGCCGGACCCCGGCAGGGCTGTCTGTTCGTCGACGCTCATCGAGCCACCGTAACCCGACAGTGGGTTAGGTTTCCTCGCATGTCTGCCCGCTCGGTTGCCGGTCCGGTCGGTGGACCGGGGCCGTCCACCGAGGACCTGCTCAGGGCAGCGGACGACGGGTCGGTGCGGGCCATCGCGCGGCTGCTCAGCCGGATCGAGGCCGGTGGCCCGCGCGCCGCTGAGGTCGCCGGCGCCCTCGTCGGCCGGCCACGTGCGGCGACGATCACCGGCATCACCGGGCCGCCGGGGGTCGGCAAGTCGACCCTGACGACGGCGATGGTCACGCGGTACCGGGCCGCGGGGCGACGGGTTGCCGTTCTGGCCGTCGACCCGTCCAGTCCGTTCAGCGGCGGCGCACTGCTCGGTGACCGGGTCCGGATGGCCGACCACAGCACGGACAACGGTGTGTACATCCGCTCGATGTCCAGTCGCGGAGAGCTCGGTGGGCTGTCCGCCGCCGCCCCGGCGGCGGCGGACCTGTTCTCCTGCATCGGGTTCGACGAGGTCCTGGTCGAGACCGTCGGCGTCGGGCAGAACGAGATCGCGGTCATGCGACTGGCCGACTCGGTGCTGGTGGTGCTCGCCCCGGGGATGGGCGACGGCATCCAGGCGGCGAAGGCCGGAATCCTGGAGATCGCCGACATCCTCGTGGTCAACAAGTCCGACCATGCCGGGGCGACCGCCACCGTCCGCGATCTCAAGGGCATGGTGGCGCTGGGCCGCTCCGGCATCGCGGGTCCGGGCCAGTGGCGGGCGCCGGTGCTGCCGACGACCGCCTCGTCCGGAACGGGAATCGACGAGGTGCTGGCGGCCATCGAAGAGCACCGCGAGAGCCTGCGCAGCAGTGGGGGAGCGGTCGTCCGGCAGCGCCAGCGGGCCGAGATGGCTGTGCACGCCGTCGTTCTCGAACGGATCGACGCCATGCTGGCATCGGCACCCGGACGGCAGCAGCTGGCAACGGCCGCCACCATGGTCGCGGCCGACGAGAGTGACCATCATCATGCGGCCGGCACGGTACTGGACTGGTTGGCCGCCAACGTGTCTGGTCCGTCACAGGGCTAACGTCGACGTCATGACGGACACCATCGTCGTCACCGACGTCACCAAACGCTACGGACAGCTGACCGCGGTCGACAACGTCTCACTGACGGTCGGGCACGGCGAGTTCTTCGGCATCCTCGGACCGAACGGTGCCGGGAAGACGACGCTGCTGGAGATCATCGAGGGCCTGCGCGAGGCCGATACGGGCACCGTGACCGTGCTCGGTCAACCGGTGTGGCCGCGAAACCCGGCCCTGCTGCAGAGGTTGGGCGTCCAACTGCAGGCAACGGCCTTCTTCGAGCGGCTCACTACCAGGGAGCAGTTGCAGACGTTCGCCGCGCTCTACGGCGTCCCGGGCAGCAGGGTCGAGGAGATGCTCGAGCTCGTCGCGCTGACTGACAAGGCACGCACGCCGGCCGAGAAGTTGTCCGGCGGTCAGGCGCAACGGCTCTCAATCGCGTGCGCGCTGATCCACGATCCGGAGATGGTCTTCCTCGACGAACCCACCGGTCCGCTCGACCCGCAGGCGAAGCGCAACCTGTGGGAGGTGTTGCGCGCGATCAACGAACGGGGCAAGACGGTGGTGCTCACCACCCACTCGATGGACGAGGCCGAGGAGTTGTGCGACCGGGTCGCGATCATGGACAACGGCAGGATCCTGAAGCTGGGCACTCCCGCTGAACTCGTCCGCGACCTCGACGCGCCGGTCCGGATCTCGGTCGAGGCCGGTGCCGTCACGGTGGAGGCCGCCAGAGCTATCGACGGAGTCGATGAGGCCAGCGGGGACCCGCAGTCGACCGTCATCGCGACCCGCCGACCCGCCCCGGTGCTGGCCGCGCTCGCGGAAGCCGACGCACTGACCGGGCTGCAGGTGAGCGGCGCCACGCTCGAGGACGTGTTCCTGGAGCTCACCGGGCGGGAGTACCGGATATGAAGCCGTTCTCGAGCCTGTCCACGGCCATGCTGAAGGGCTTCTACCGGGACAAGGTCAGCCTGTTCTTCGCCATTCTGTTCCCGCTGTTCTTCATCATCATCTTCGGCACGATCTTCTCCGGCGGCGAGGCGGCCAGGCCGATCGTGGTCGAGGTCGGGGCGGTGCCGCTGATCGACCAGCTCCCCGCGGAAGCCAGGGCGGGGCTCGACAGTGCCGTCGAGCTGGTGCCCGGCACGACCATGGATGCCGCGCTCGAACAGGTGCAGAAGGGCGATGCCGCAGCAGCCCTGACGCAGGACGGCGACACCCTGCGGCTGGACGTCTCCGCGGCTCAGCCGGCCATCGCGGGGTCGGTCCAGGGCATCTTCGCCGGCTTCGTCGACCAGGCCAACGTCGCCGTTTCGGGCGCCCCGCCGACCTACTCGCTCGAGACCGGGCAGGTCGAGGACGAGTCGCTGCAGCCCATCCAGTACATCGCGCCGGGGATGATCGGCTACGGCATCGCCGTCGGCGCGGTGTTCGGTGCGGCGTTGACCCTGATCACCTGGCGGGAGAAGAAATTGCTCCGCCGGCTGCGACTGGCGCCGGTCTCGACCTCGACCGTCGTCGGCTCGAGGGTCTCGGTGTCCATCGCGGTGGCCGTCTGCCAGCTCGTGCTGTTCGTCGGGATCTCCATGCTGCCGTTCCTCGGCCTGCAGCTCAACGGGGCCTGGTACATGGCCGTGCCACTGGTGATCGCGGGCACCCTGGCGTTTCTCGCCGTCGGCCTGCTGGTGGGTGCTGTAGCGAAGACCGCAGAGGGCGGCAGCGGACTGGCGAATCTGATCATCCTGCCGATGGCGTTTCTCTCCGGCGCCTTCATCCCGCTCGACGCCGCGCCGCAATGGATGCTGAGCGTCTCCAAGCTGCTCCCGATGGGCTACCTCGTCGAGGGCATGAAGGACGTCATGGTGCGCGGCGAGGGACCTTCGGCGGCATTCCTGCCGATCGTCATCCTGCTCGGGTTCGCCGTCGCGATCACCGCGATCGCGACGAGGGTCTTCCGCTGGGATACCGCCTGACAATCAGGCGAAGTCGCCGGCGGCGCGGCGGACCTTCGTCAGCAGCACCGAAAGCTGGCCGAGTTCCTGGTCGTCCAGCCCGACGAACCCGAAATCCGCTGCCGTAACGGCAGATGTGGCGCTGGTCAACCGCTCCCGACCGGCATCGGTCAGTTCGACCAGCGTGGTGCGCCGGTCGCTGGGGTGCGGGAGCCGGCGGGCCAGTCCGTCGGATTCGAGGCGATCGACGATGTTGGTGATCGAGGTCGGATGCAGCTGGAGCCGCTCGCCCATCAGCCGCATCGGCAGTGAGCCGCGCTGCGAGAACGACAGCAGCACCAGGGCCTCGTACCGGGCGAAGGACAGGCCGTGCGGTTTGAGCCGCTCGTCGACCGTGGCCTGCAGGATCTGCTGCACCCGCATGATGTTGGTGACCGCGGACATGGCGGTGCTGGGACCGATCCGGTCCTCCCACGTCTTCGCCGCCCTGGCGATCGGGTCGAAAGGCAACGCCGGGGCCGTGACGTTCGGACTCATTCCAGCACCGTAGCAAGGGCGCACCGGTTCGAATCGCCCGGTTCTAGTCGCCCGGTTCCCGAGCCGTCCTTTCGGACGGAGTACTCAGATAGTCGGAACTCCGACTATCGGATATCCTGACGTCGGGTCGCGGTGACCCATCGTGGAGAGGTGGCGGCATGTCCGACGACAAGGCGATGCAGTCGAGCATCGCGGCTGGACGCAAGCGGTGGGAACAGCGCTTCGCGGCGGCCGAATCGGCCGGCCGGGTCCGGGACATCGACTACACGACGCTGTCCGGGATGACCGTCGACCCGGTCTACGGCCCGCGCCGACGGCGACGTCATCGCGGATTTCGACCGGATCGGTTGGCCGGGGGAGTTTCCGTTCACCCGCGGGCTGCACGCCACCGGCTACCGCGGCAAGCCGTGGACCATCCGGCAGTTCGCCGGATTCGGCAACGCGGTGGACACCAACGAGCGGTACAAGATGATCCTGGCCGAGGGCGGTCATGGCCTGAGCGTCGCCTTCGACATGCCGACCCTGATGGGCCGGGATTCGGACGACCCGCGCTCGCTCGGTGAGGTGGGGCACTGCGGCGTGGCCATCGATTCCGCGGCCGACATGGAGACCCTGTTCGACGGCATCGATCTCGGCGGAGGTCACCACGTCGATGACGATCTCCGGTCCGGCGGTTCCGGTGTTCTGCATGTACCTGGTCGCCGCCGAACGCCAGGGCGGCGCGGGCGCCGCCGTTCGCCGGTTGAACGGCACGCTGCAGACCGACATCTTCAAGGAGTACATCGCGCAGAAGGAGTGGATCTTCCCGCCCGAGCCGCACCTGCGGCTGATCGGCGACCTGATGGAGTACTGCACGGACCGGATGCCCGACTACAAGCCCGCTGTCGGTGTCCGGGTATCACATCCGGGAGGCCGGTTCGACGGCCGCGCAGGAACTCGCGTACACCCTCGCCGACGGCTTCGGCTACGTCGAACTGGGGCTGTCCCGGGGGATGGACGTCAACAGGTTCGCTCCCGGGCTGAGCTTCTTCTTCGACGCGCACATCGATTTCTTCGAGGAGATCGCCAAGTTCAGGGCGGCGCGGCGGATCTGGGCGCGGTGGATGCGGGACGTCTACGGCGCCACCGATCCTCGGGCGCAGTGGCTGCGGTTCCACACCCAGACGGCCGGTGTGTCGCTGACCGCGCAGCAGCCGGACAACAACGTCACCCGCACCGCGGTGGAGGCGCTGGCCGCCGTGCTCGGCGGCACGAACTCGTTGCACACCAACGCTCTCGACGAGGTGCTGGCGCTGCCCAGCGAGAAGTCCGCGCAGATCGCGCTGCGCACCCAGCAGGTGATCATGGAGGAGACCGGGGTGATCAACGTGGCCGATCCGCTGGGCGGCAGCTGGTACGTCGAGGCGCTGACCGACCGGATGGAGGCCGAGGCCGAGCAGATCTTCAGCCGGATCCGCGATCTCGCCGCGCTGGCAGTGCCGTCCGGCCGGCATCCGGTCGGTGAGATGACCAGCGGGATCCTGCGCGGCATCGAGGACGGCTACTTCACCGGTGAGATCGCCGACGCCGCGTTCGCCTACACGATCGCGGTGGAGAAGGGCGAGAAGAAGGTCGTCGGGGTCAACTCCCGGGTCGGCGGGATCGGCGAGGACCTGGAGATCCTGCGCATCTCCGGTGATGTCGAGACCGAGCAGAACGCGCTGCTGGCCCGCCGGCGGGCCGAACGCGACGAGCAGCGCGGTGACGGCCGCGGCTCGACGAGTTGGTCGCCGTGGCGCGCGGCACCGGCAACATGGTCCCGGCAATGCTGGACGCCGCCCGTGCGGAGGCGACCCTGGGTGAGATCTGCGACGCCCTGCGCGGCGTGTGGGGCACCTACACCGAGCCCGCCCGGATCTGACAGGCTGACAGCCGCGGCCCGCCCGACAACTCGATTGCCACCAGAGGCTCGTCCGAGTACAACGTGCCGCATGCGAATCGTCGTCAGCGCGTGGCCGGCGTTGGGACATTTGCTGCCCATGCTTCCGCTGGCCCGCGCGGCGCAGCGGGCCGGCCACCAAGTCCTGATCAGCTCCGGCAGTGACCTGACCGGTCTGATCGAGCGCCGAGGGCTGACCGCCCAGGCCGCAGGACCGACGCTGGCGGAGGCCTACGCCGCAGCCGCCACCCAGGTCGGCGCTCCGCTCGGCGAACTGAGCCAGCAGGACGAGATGGCCGCGTCGGCGACCTTCCTGTTCGGTGCCGCCGCCGTACGGCGGGCCCGTGAACTGGTGCCGATCTTCACCGCCTCGCGGCCGGACCTGGTGGTCCACGATGCGCTCGAGCTCGGCTCGCCGTGTGCCGCGGAGATGCTCGGGATCCGGCACGTCACGCACTCGTACGGACCGGTCGTGCCGGGAAGCGAGATTTTCGCCGCGGTGCTGGGCGGGGTTCTGGCCGATGCGGGCCTGCCCGATCCGATCCCCGCTGTGCTGGCCGCTCCCTATCTGGATGTCTGCCCACCCGGCCTGCAGCCGGCGGGGATCGCACCTTGGGTGCACGGGATGCCGATCCGGCCCGCACCGGGCGAAGTCGAACCCGGCGACAGCCTGCCCGCCGGCTTCGGCGGACTGCCGCACCCCGCGACCGTGTACCTGACGCTGGGCACGATCACCAACCAGCGCCCGGACGTCTTCCGGGCGGTGCTGGAGGGCTGCGCAATGCTCGAGGTGAACGTCGTGACGAGCACCGGACCGGGTCTGGATCCTGCCGTTCTCGGCCCGCAGCCGGCCAACGTCCTTGTGCTGCCGTACATCTCGCAGGCACTGGTGATGCCGCACTGCTCCGCGGTGATTTCGCACGCGGGCGCGGGCACCATGCTGGGTGCGTTGTGTTACGGGTTGCCCCAGCTGTGTCTGCCGCAAGGCACGGACCAGCCGTACAACGCCGCCGCACTGGCCGGTACCGGTGCCGGGATCGTGCTCGACTCCGGCACACTCAGGCCGGACGCCGTTGCCCTGACCCTGCGCAGGCTGCTCGACGAGCCGCACTACCGGGACGCCGCCGGCCGGCTGCGCGACCAGATCGACGGCATGCCGGAGCCGTCGTCGGCGCTCGAGACGGTGACGGCCGCGCCCGCGGGATGACGGTCGCAGGCGGTCCGTGCGAGACCACCCCGGCGTCATGTGAAGATGGAGAGCATGAGCCGTCCGGACCCACGGCAACAGGCCGCCGCGATGCCGGCCGCCTTCGCCGGTGCCATCGATCTTTCCGCCTTGAAGAACCGGGCAACCGCGCCCGCCGGCCAGCCCGCCGCTGCCGCGAACGGTGCGCCTGCCGGCGCCGCTCCGCAGTCCCCGTTCGTGGTCGACGTCGACGAGGCCACCTTCGGGTCGATCCTGCAGGCCTCCTCCGAGGTGCCGGTCGTCATCGATCTATGGGCAACGTGGTGCGAGCCGTGCAAGCAGCTCTCGCCCATTCTCGAGCGACTCGCCGCGGCGGCCGGTGGGGCGTGGATCCTGGCCAAGGTCGACGTCGACGCCAACCCGCGCATCGCGCAGGCGTTCGGCGTGCAGTCCATCCCGATGGTCGTCGCACTGGCCAAGGGTCAACCGGTCGACGCCTTCAACCAGGCACTGCCCGAACCGCAGGTCCGGCAGTGGATCGCCGGTCTGCTGGATGCCCTGCGCGACCAGCTGCCCGGAATCAGGGAAGCCGAGGCCCGAGCCGGAACGACGCCCGAAGCGGTCGAACCGGAACCGGAGGACCCGAGGTTCGTGGCCGCCGAGGAGGCGCTGGCGGCGGGAGACTACGCGGCCGCGGAGTTGGCGTACCAGCAGATCCTTGCCGTCGAGCCGGGCAATGCCGAGGCCAAGGCGGCGCTGGCACAGACCGGCCTGCTGGCCCGGGTGGAAAAGCTGAGCCCTGATGCCGTCGCGCTGGCCGACGCGGATCCGTCGAACGTCCAGGCGCAGCGAGACGCCGCCGACGTGCAACTGGCAGAAGGAGACGTCGACGGCGCGTTCGGTCGGCTGATCGAAGCCGTCCGGCGGACCGCGGGTGACGAGCGGGTGGTCGCGAGAGAGCATCTGGTGGAGCTGTTCTCGCTGTTCCCGCCGGACGACCCGCAGGTGATCAAGGCGCGCAGGGCGCTGGCCGCCGCACTGTACTGAGCGGCGTCAGGGGTGGCCGGGGTCAGCGGCAGGCGGCGAAGCCCCGGTGGAAGCCGTCGGAGTAGGCGGCCAGTTCGTCGAGCTGCGCGCCCGGACGCGATCGGATCAGGTCCATCGCCTCGTCGGCGTCGGTGGGCCAGGATCCGAGCTCGTCGACGCCGGACCGGCCGAACACCGACGCTGTCCAGGCACCGGTGAAACAGGCTGCGCCCGTTGCGCTCCCGGTGATCGATCGGCCGGCGGCGAGGGCCACGGCGGCGGCTGCGGCGAATTGGCCGATCGAGCCGGCCCGTGCGAGGTCGTCCGGGTCGGGCTTGGTCGCGGAGGCGCGCAGCGCGGGCTGGCCGTCGAGTCCGTCCACGAAGGCGGCGACCGAGCTCTGAGCCGCGTCCTGTACGGCCGTTGCCGAATCGAAGCGGGCCAGCGTGGACGGCGGGCTGGTGGTCACCCCCGTCCGGCCCAGGGTGAGCTCCAGTGTGTCCGACGAGATCGCGCGGCAGGCCGCAGCGCCGCTCCGGAATCCGGTCAACACGAAGCCGAGCCGGTCCAGGCCAAGTCCGTGCGCCGTCGGATCTGTCGGCGAAACGGTTGCCGGGTCGCGGAAGTCGAGCAGCGGCGCCACGGCTCGGACCAGCGATGACGGCGGCACGTGCACCCGCTCAGCGGCACCGGAGGAGGCCGCGGCGAGGAATGCGCCCGCATCGCAATCGGCCTGCGCCTCGATCACGATGGACGGGTACCGGTCCGGGTCGCGAAGCCGATCCTGCTGGGTCGGGCCCGACCTGCGCCTGCACCGCGTGACCGAACTCGTGGGCGAACGCCGCCGCGAGCCCCGCGGTGCCGTAGCTGCCGAGGAGCACCGGGACCAGTGCGGAGGAGTCGAAGACGATGCCGTCACCCTGCGGGCAGTAGAAGGCGTTGCCGGTGATCTGCGACGGGTCGGTGACGCACAGCGCGGAGCCCGACGGTGCGCTGGAATCCATCGAGACGTATCCGCCGAGCGGCGGGCGGAAGCCCTGACCGCCGTCCGCCGACAGCTGGGCGGACCAGAAGTCCTGCAGATCGGCCAGCACCGCTGCCACCATCCGGTCCGCGTCGGCCGAGCTGGTCAGCAGACTCGCGTCCGGGGGCTGCGCAGCTACTGCCGGCGGGTCACCGGCGGGCGCACCGAACGAGGAGACGGCGCGAACCGGGACCGACGGCAGTGAGACGTCGATCCGTTCCGCCGCGCCCGGCGTGCCGTCGATTGCTCCGACCGGGGCGTCCCGGACGGCTCCCAACACGACGGCCGCTGTGACCAGTACGGCGAGCCCGATGACGACGAAGGGACCTTTCCCGCGGCCGCCCCGTTTCGGGTGATCGGGGGTCCGTTGACCACCCTTGGACAGCACAGGGACGCCGACCCGTTCGGGTCGACGTCCCTGTTCGCGCTCGATCAGCGCACCACCGGGTTCACGCCGGCCAGCCTACTGACCCGTTTCGGGCACCAACCACAGCGCGCCCAGCGGCGGAACGGTGATCGTCGCGGATGCGGGCTGCCCGTGGGACGGGTGGTCCGAGGCGATGACGGCGCCCATGTTGCCCGCACCGGACCCGCCGTACAGCTCGGAATCGGTGTTCACCGCTTCCCGCCAGACGCCGGCGAACGGCAGGCCGATCCGGTAGCCGCTGTGCGGCTGCGGCGAGAAGTTCAGAATGCACGCGACGACGGATCCGTCCGAGCCCCAGCGCAGGTATGCCAGGACGTTGCCCTCGCGGTCGTTCGCGTCGATCCAGGTGAACCCGGCCGGCGTGAAGTCCTGCGGTGTACAGCGCCGGACTGGACTTGTAGACCCGGTTGAGATCGCCGACCAGGGTGCGGATCCCGTTGTGCAGCGGGTATTCGCTGCAACTGCCACGGGAGTTGGATCGCCTGGTTCCACTCCCAGGGGTTGCCCAGCTCCTGACCCATGAACAGCAGCTGCTTGCCCGGGTGCGCCCACTGGTGGGCCAGGAAAGTCCGTAGCGTGGCGGCCTTCTGCCACTCGTCGCCGGGGATCTTCCCCCACAGCGAACCCTTGCCGTGCACGACCTCGTCATGGGAGATCGGCAGCACGAACTGCTCCGAGAAGGCGTACATCAGCGAGAATGTCATCTCGTTGTGGTGCCAGGACCGGTAGATCGGATCCCGCGAGATGTACCCGAGGCTGTCGTGCATCCAGCCCATGTTCCACTTCAGGTGGAAGCCCAGGCCGCCGAGGTGCGTCGGCCGGGTGACGCCCGGCCAAGCCGTCGACTCCTCCGCGATCATCAGCACACCGGGCACCCGCTTGCCCACCGTCGCATTGGTCTCCTGGAGGAACGCCACAGCGTCGAGGTTCTCGTTGCCGCCGTAGATGTTCGGCAGCCACTGGCCGTCCTCGCGGGAGTAGTCCAGGTACAGCATCGATGCGACGGCATCGACCCGGAGGCCGTCGATGTGGTACTGCTCGAGCCAGTACAGGGCGTTCGCGACGAGGAAGTTGCGGACCTCGCGACGGCCGAAGTCGAAGACGAAGGTGCCCCAGTCGGGCTGCTCACCGCGCCGCGGGTCGGCGTGCTCGTACAGCGAGGTGCCGTCGAAACTGCCGAGCGCCCATTCGTCCTTGGGGAAGTGCGCCGGCACCCAGTCCATGATGACGCCGATGCCGGCCTGGTGCAGCCGGTCGATCAGGTACCTCAGGTCGTCGGGCGAGCCGAACCGGGAGTCCGGGGCGTAGTAGCGAGGTGACCTGGTAGCCCCAGGACGGCGCGAACGGGTGGCCGGCCAGCGGCAGGAACTCGACGTGGGTGAAGCCGGTCTCGGTCAGCTCGGCGATCAGCTCGTCGGCCATCTCCCGGTAGTTCAGGCCCATCTCTCCAGGAGCCCGCATGGATCTCGTAGATCGACAGCGGGCCGTTCAGCTGGTCGGTCTCGGCGCGGGTGGCCATCCAGTCGGCGTCGTTCCACTCGTGCTTGGCAGCGGTGACCACCGACGCGGTGGCCGGCGGCACCTCGGCGGCGAAGGCCATCGGGTCGGCCTTCTCCCGCCACACGCCGTCCTGGCCGAGGATCTGGAACTTGTACCGGGTGCCCTCGCCGATGCCGGGGACGAACAGCTCCCAGACGCCGGACGAGCCCAGCGAACGCATCGGGGTGCCGGCGCCGGACCAGTGGTCGAAGTCGCCGGTCACCCGGACGCCGCGGGCGTTGGGCGCCCAGACCGCGAACGAGGTGCCGGTGACGGTCCCGCCGGGGGTGTCGTAGGTGCGGACATGCGCGCCGAGTACGTCCCAGAGGTTCTCGTGCCGGCCCTCGCCGATCAGGTACAGGTCCATCTCGCCGAGCGTCGGCAGCCAGCGGTACGGGTCGTCGACCTCGTAGACCGCGCCGGGGCCGTAGTCGACCCGGACCCGGTAGTCGCTGACCGGCCCGTCGATGACGGCGGTGAAGACGCCGCCGTAGGTGCTCTCGAACGGGACCTCCTTGCCGCCCTGCAGCAGCGTCACATTCTGCGCGTGGTGCCGCAGAGTGCGCACGACGGTCGTGCCGTCGCCCTGCGGGTGCGCGCCGAGAATGCCGTGCGGGTTGTGGGTGTCGCCGCCGATGAGCTTCTCGTAGTCGTCGTTGCTCGGTCCCTGGGCCGGCTCCGGGGCGGTGGGTGCGGTCGGGGTCGGATCGACCGGCGGCACCTGCGCGGGGGTCTCGGGTGCGAGCGGGGTGTCGACCGCGCCGCCGGCGACGGCCGTCGTGGGTGCATTGGCCGAGGAATCCGTGGCAGCGGATTTCTTCGCTGCGGGTGCCTTTCCGGCGGCTGTCTTCGCAGGCGCCTTCGCAGTGGGCGCCTTGGCGACGGGCGCCTTGGCGGCGGCGGTACGGCGAGTGGGCTTCGCGGCCGGCTCGGCGGCTGCGCCGGAACCGTCCGCCGCCTTGGGCTTGGTGGTCCGGCGCGTCGCGGTGGGCTTGTCGCCGGACTTCGCCGCGGCGGGCTTGCGTGCCCTGGTGGTCTTGGCAGGCGCCTCGGGGGCGCCGCCGCCGGCCGCCGACTCGGTACCGGGGGCTGGTCGGGGGTGTTCGTGGTCAAGATGAACCTCCGGTGTTGATGAGGGCGACAACGGCTTGCAGTGGGATGGCTTCCCACAGCGGCCGGTGTCCGTGTTCATAGACAACTTCGTAGATGGCCTTGTCCAGCTCGAAGGCTCGAAGCAGGCTACCGGCCGAGCGCGGGTCGGTTCCGGCGGCCGCCGCGTAACCGTCGCAGAACGCCGTCCTGTTGCGCTGCGCCCACTCGGCTGCGCGGTATTTGTGCTGGGCGTCCGAATGCGGGTTGACGACCAGCCCGCGGGCCGCGTAGTCGAAGACTGCGGAGCATGCCGGCGACGTCCTTGAGCGGGCTCTGCATCGACCGCCGGAACTCCAGCGGCTTGGCCGGTTCGCCCTCGAAGTCGATGACGCTCCACCCGGTCAACGTCCGTAGGACCTGTCCGAGATGCAGGTCGCCGTGAATGCGTTGCAGGGTGATCCCGCCGACGTGGTCCGCCGCGCGGCCGAAGGCCGCGATGATGGCCTGGCGGTGCTCGGCGAGCGACGGCACCAGGTCGGCCGCGGCATTGGCGTCGGCGCGCATCCGGTCCAGGATGCCGACCAGTTCGTCGACCGGGGCATCCACCGTCCCGAAGGCACGCGCCAGGTCGTTGTGCACGGCGGCCACCGCTTCGCCGAGCCGGTGCGCCTCTGCGGCGAAGTCCCCGCCCACCTCGTCGGCGCGCAGATCGCCCTCGCTCATCAGGTCCCGCACGCTCGAGGTGGCCATCGCCCAGCCCTCGGCGCTGTTGGCGAAGAATTCGGTGAGCAGGCCGAGCGTCGTCACCTCGCCGTCGACCGGCCCGACGATCTCACCCAGCGGCTGGGCGATGTGCCGGGAACCCACGGCGTGCAGCGCGCGGTGGATCTCGGCGTCCGGGTTCGGCCCGGGCTCGATCCGCCGGAACATCTTCAGGATCGCCTCGTGCCCGTAGACCAGTGAGGTGTTGGACTGCTCCGCGCCGATCACCCTGCCGTCGGCGCGGGTGTCGATCTTCGCGTCCGCCTCCCGGCGCGCGCGGACGCCGTTGCCGAAGTCGCGCTGCCCGTCGATCGCCTCGAGCAACAGCCGCGCAACGGCGGTGTCGGAGAGCGCGTCGTAGCCGGTCAGGCCCTCGACGGTGCCGATCGTCGCGTACGTCAGCTGATCGGACAGCTGGGTCGTCCAGCCGATCCAGAGTTGGTAGCGCTGCGGGCCGGTGGCCGTCCGCACGGTGAACAGGACCTGCTCGATGTCGGCGTCGTGGTGGCCGCGGGCAATCGGGGTCCGGGCGTTGAGTTCGATGTCGCCCAACTCCAGCAGCTGACCCTTGGCCGAGAACCACCGCTGGTGCGGCAGGTACTCGACGAGCAGCGGGACCAGATCGTGGTCGGGGGCACCGATGTCGTGCGTACTCACATATCCTCCGGGCGGCCGGTGATGTCCAGCCAGTAGAAACCGTGTCCTGGCAGCGTCAACAGGTAGGGGAGCTGGCCGATCCGCGGGAACGGGGTGTGACCGGTCAGCTCGATCGGGACCGCGCCGTCGTGGTCGCGCAGGTCCAGTTCGACCGGTTGCGGGAACCGCGAGAGGTTGTTGACGCACAGCACCGTGTGCGGCTGGCCCTTGATGCCGCCGGAGTCGCCGTCGAAATGCAGTGTGTAGGACAGCACGGTGGGGTTCGAGCCACCGAGGTCTGTGAACTGGCCGACCGCGAAAGCGGCGTAGCGCTTGCGGATCTCGATCATCCGCCGGGTCCAGTGCAGCAGCGACGCGGTCGAGTTCATCTGTGCCTCGACGTTGACCGTCTGGAAACCGTAGATCGGGTCCATGATGGCCGGCAGGTAGAGCCGCGCCGGATCGCACCGGGAGAAGCCGGCGTTGCGGTCCGGGGACCACTGCATCGGGGTGCGCACGCCGTCGCGGTCACCGAGCCAGATGTTGTCCCCCATGCCGATCTCGTCGCCGTAGTACAGGACGGGGGAGCCCGGGAGGCTGAGCAGCATGGCGGTGAACAGTTCCTGCTGGTTGGTGTCGTTCTCCAGCAGCGTCGCCAGCCGACGGCGGATCCCGATGTTCGCCTTCATCCGCGGGTCCTTGGCGTACTCGTTCCACATGTAGTCGCGGTCCTCGTCGCTGACCATTTCGAGCGTCAGCTCGTCGTGGTTGCGCAGGAAGATGCCCCACTGGCCGGTCTCCGGGATGGCCGGCGTCTGCGCCAGAATCTCCGAGATCGGGAACCGTGACTCCCGGCGGGCAGCCATGAAGATCCGCGGCATCAGCGGGAAGTGGAAGCACATGTGGCACTCGTCGCCGCCGACCGCCGGATCGCCGAAGTAATCGACGACGTCCGCCGGCCACTGGTTCGCCTCCGCCAGCAGAATGGCATTGGGGTATTCGGTGTCGATCACCTTGCGGCACCGCTTGAGGAACTCGTGGGTCCTCGGCAGGTTCTCGCCGTTGGTGCCCTCCTCCTCGAACAGGTACGGCACCGCGTCCAGCCGGAAGCCGTCGAGGCCGAGATCCATCCAGAAGCGCAGGATGTCGATCATCTCGTCGCCGACGGCGGGATTCTCGAAGTTCAGGTCCGGCTGGTGTGAGAAGAACCGGTGCCAGAAGTACTGCTTGCGCACGGGATCGAAGGTCCAGTTGCTGGGTTCGGTGTCCACGAAGATGATCCGGGCATCGGGGTAGCCGGTGTCGTCGTCACGCCAGACGTAGTAGTCGCCGTAGGGCCCATCGGGATGGTGCCGGGACTCCTGGAACCAGCGGTGCGCATCGGAGGTGTGGTTCATCACCAGGTCGGTGATCACCCTGATGCCGCGCTCGTGCGCGGCGTCGAGCAGGGCAACGAAGTCCTCGACGTTGCCGAATTCCGGGAGAACGTTGCGGTAGTCGGAAATGTCGTACCCGCCGTCGCGCAGCGGCGAGTCGAAGAACGGTGGCAGCCACAGACAGTCGACACCGAGCCAGGCGAGGTAATCGAGCTTGTCGATCAGGCCCCGCAGGTCGCCCGTTCCGTCACCGTTCGAATCGGCGAAGGCGCGGACGAGAACCTCGTAGAAGACCGCCCTTTTGTACCATTCCGGGTCGTTCTCGCCACCGGCAATGGGTCGTGCAGATCCGTACCGGCTGGCAGCGGGCTCCTGGACCGTGATCTGCCCGTCTGTCTGGGACATGCTCACCTTTCTCGTTCTCTTCTGCGGTTCTGTGTGCCGCTGGTTTCTGCACGCTCTGTGCCGGTGGTCGTCACTGCGCTGGTCTCCGCCGGCCGGCGGGTCCGGTATCGGGCGTCCGCGAACCGCTGGACATCCGCGCCGACGCCGGCCGATCGGGATGGCGTCAGGGCGACTGCCACGGGAGCAGGGTTCCCTCCGGCACCGTCGGGGTAAACCAATCACCGCGGAATGGCGTGCCGGAGGATCCGCCGGGGCAGGACGACGGGCCACGCTGCGCAGGGTCATTCAGTCCGAGTCGGCCGGCCACGCGCCAAAGGTACCGGTGATACCGACGCCCTGCCGACCACGTTCGGGCAGCGCTCGGGCGGGGCTCGGGCAGGGAAACGTGCTCCACCCGGTCGGCGGGGGAACGGCACCGCACTGCCCGGATCCGATCATGCTAAATCGAGTCCGCCTGCACGTTCGGCATCGTCGATTTCGTCTCGACAGGTCGCCGGGGGTAGGAGATACCCCACGGGAGGCGCTAAATTTCTCCCGTGAAGGCTCTCCGACGATTCACCGTCCGGCCGCAACTGCCCCCGCAGCTGCACCCGCTCGGTGCTCTCATCCGTAACCTCAGATGGTCCTGGCACCCGGCGAGCCAGGACCTTTTCGCCGATATCGACCGTGGCCTGTGGGCCAGGTTCGAGGGCGATCCGCTCAAACTGCTCGGCGCCGTCTCGGTGTCCCGGCTGGAGGAACTGGCAAGGGACGAATCGTTCCTGGCCCGGATGCACGGTCTGGCAGCAGATCTCGACCATTATCTGCAGGACCCGCGGTGGTATCAGCATCAGGTGACGATCGGCCAGTCGCTGCCGGCCGCCATCGCTTACTTCTCGATGGAGTTCGGCGTCACCGAGGTGCTGCCCAACTATTCGGGCGGTCTTGGCATCCTGGCCGGTGACCATCTGAAATCCGCCTCCGATCTCGGCGTGCCCATCATCGGTGTCGGCCTGCTGTACCGGTTCGGCTATTTCTGGCAGTCGCTGTCCGCCGACGGCTGGCAGCAGGAGCACTACCCCGCGCACGACCCGCAGGGTCTCCCGATCGAGCGGGTGCTCGACGGCAAGGGTGAACACCTGGCGATCAGCGTGCCGATGCCCGGCGGGCGCCATCTGACGGCGAGGATCTGGGTCGCCCAGGTCGGTCGGGTGCCGTTGCTGCTGCTGGACGCCGACAACGAGACCAACGACGATTTCCTGCGCGGCGACGACGGACCAGCTGTACGGCGGCGACCAGGACCACCGGATCAAGCAGGAGATCCTGCTCGGCATCGGCGGGGTCCGGGCCGTGCAGGCCTACGCCGCGGTGACCGGACACCCGCTGCCCGAGGTGTTCCACATGAACGAGGGACACGCCGGATTCCTCGGTCTGGAGCGGATCCGGGCGCTGATCGCCGACAGCGGGCTGTCCTTCTCCGAGGCGCTGTCCACCGTCCGCGCCGGCACCGTGTTCACCACCCACACCCCTGTCCCCGCGGGCATCGACCGGTTCCCGGTGGACCTGGTCCGGCACTACCTGGATGCCGAACCGCCGGCATGTCCCGGCTGGTCCCCGGCCTGGTCGTCGACGAGGTGCTGGCGCTCGGGTCCGAGGACGACCCCAGCAGGTTCAACATGGCGCACATGGGACTCCGGCTGGCTCAGCGGGCCAATGGTGTCGCCAAGTTGCACGGCGAGGTCTCGCGGCGGATGTTCGCCCCGCTGTACCCCGGCTTCGAGGCCGACGAGGTGCCGATCGGTTCGGTCACCAACGGTGTGCACCTGCCGACCTGGGCGGCGCGCGAGATGTACGACGTCGCGGGCGACATGGCCGATTGGCAGGACCTGGCGTCGGCGTCCGAATGGCCTGCGCCGGATGCTGTTTCGGCGGAGAGGCTGTGGGAGTTGCGCAACAAGCTGCGGCAGCGGCTCGTCGCCATGGCCCGCGCGACCGTCCGTCGTTCGCACCTGCAGCGCGGCGCGACCGTGGCCGAACTGGGTTGGACGGAAACGATTCTCGACCCGGAGATCCTGACCATCGGGTTCGCAAGACGGGTGTCGACCTACAAGCGGCTCACCCTGATGCTGCGAGACCCCGCGCGGTTGCGGGCAATCCTGCTGGACCCGGACCGCCCGGTGCAGATCATCATCGCCGGCAAGGCACACCCCGCCGACGACGGCGGCAAGCGCTACATGCAGGAGATGGTGCGGTTCACCGACGACCCGACGATCCGGCACCGCATCGTGTTCCTGCCCGACTACGACATGAGCATGGCCTCCGTGCTCTGCGCGGGTGCAGACGTCTGGTTGAACAACCCGATCCGCCCGCAGGAGGCCTCCGGGACCTCCGGGATGAAGGCCGCGCTGAACGGCGGGCTGAACCTGTCGATCTCCGACGGCTGGTGGGACGAGCTCTACGACGGCCACGACGGCTGGACCATCCCGACCGCGGACGGCGTCGGTGACGAGAGCCGCCGGGACGACCTGGAGGCGGCCGCGTTGTACGACCTGCTCGAGAAGCGGGTGGCGCCACTGTTCTACCGACGCAACGACATCGGCCGGCCCGACGGCTGGGTGGACACCGTCCGGCACACGCTGGCGTACCTCGGCCCGCGGGTGCAGGCGACCAGAATGGTCCGGGACTACGTCACCGACTACTACGGACCGGCGTCGGTCTACTCACGGGCGGTGTCCTCCGACCTGACGGTCGCCAAGGGGCTCGCGGCCTGGAAGGACCAGATCCGCGCCGCCTGGCCGAATGTCCGGGTGATCAACGTCGACACGTCCGGGATCGGCACGGAGCCGTCGCTGGGCAACGTGATGACACTGCGTGCGCAGGTCGATCTCGGTGGTCTGGCTCCCGAGGACGTCCAGGTGCAGTCGGTGACCGGCCGGGTGGACATCAACGAGCACCTGCACGACATCTCGACCGTGGACATGGTTTTCGTCCCGGCAACGGACACCGCGGGCGTGGTGGACTCCGGCTACCGGTACGAGGCGCACCTGCCGCTGACCCAGTCCGGCCCCGTCGGCTACACCGTCCGGGTACTGCCGAAGCACGAACTGTTGGCGTCACCAGCGGAGCTGGGGTTGGTCACGACGGCGTAGGGAGCTCCCACTGAGCGCGCCGGCAGCGAAGGCGCCCCGGGCGGGCGGGCAACGATCCGCGACTAACCGGCCGGATGTGCGGGCGGGGCCTGTCCGTTGAGAGCGGCCCTGGTGCGGTCCGCACGCAACAACCAGACCGTACGACCGGGGATGACGACGGGTACCTCGACCGGCAGAGCCGCCGGATCGGCCGGCGCGCCCGTGCGGGAGTCGGTGTCCAGCACCGGGAAGTAGCGGTTGCCGTACGGGGGTCCGGGCAGCACCAGCGTCTTCGGGTCCGTCGCCGGCGTGCAGCACCAGCAGCCAGCGAGTCGTCGGTCAGCGGCTCGCCGCCGGCGGTGTGGCCGCGGACGTCTCGGCCGTCGATCCACATCAGCAGGGTCCGCCGGGAGCCGTCGAACCAGTCGTCGTCGGTCATCGGCTGGCCGCCACGGGCTGAACCAGACCAGGTCCGGGATGCCGTCGCCGCCGCCGGGGGCGCGGCCGTCGAAGAACTCGCCCTGCCGCAGCGCCGGCGCCTCGCTGCGGATCGCCAGCGTGCGCCGGAAGAACGCCAGCATGTCCCGCGGTCGTGCTCGGCGCCGCCGCCGCCATGCCGGTGACTGCGGCCAGTCCAGCCAGCTGATCTCGTTGTCCTGGCAGTAGGCGTTGTTGTTGCCGCCCTGGGTGCGCCAGAGCTCGTCGCCCATGGTGATCATCGGGGTGCCGGTGGACAGCAGCAGGGTGGCCGCGATGTTCCGGGCCTGCCGGGTGCGCAGCGCGAGATCGCCGGGTCGTCGGTGTCGCCCTCGACGCCGTAGTTCCAGGACCGGTTGTTGTCGGTGCCGTCCCGGTTGTCCTCGCCGTTGGCCTCGTTGTGCTTGTGGTCGTAGGAGACCAGGTCCCGCAGGGTGAACCCGTCATGCGCGGTGACGAAGTTGACCGACGCCCAGGGCCGGCGGTTGGCGGCGAACAGATCGGATGACCCGGACAGCCGGTACCCGAGGTCGCGGATGCCCTGGCCGCCCGCGCCAGAAGTCCCGGACGGTGTCGCGGAACCGGTCGTTCCACTCCGACCAGTTCGGCCCGAAGCCGCCCACCGCATAGCCCTCGCCGGTGGCGTCCCACGGCTCGGCGATCAGCTTGACGGCCGCGCAGCACCGGGTCGGCCGCGATCGCGTGGTGAGCAGCGGCAGTTCCGGGTCGAACGGGCCGCCGTTCGGCCTGGCCGAGCACCGACGCCAGATCGAACCGGAAGCCGTCGACCCCGAGTTCGTCGGCCCAGTACCGCAGCGAGTCGGTGACCATCCGGACCACGGCCAGTTTGCCGGCGTTCAGCGTGTTGCCGGTGCCGGTGATGTCCCGGCCGTCCGGCAGGTAGTAGATCTGCGGCGACAGTCCCGCGCCAGGACAGGTCGACACTCAGCCCGGCGCCGCCCTCGCAGGTGTGGTTGTAGACGACGTCGAGGACCACCTCGATGCCCGGCGTCGTGCAGGGCGTCGACCATCTCGACGAACTCCACGACCTCTCGGCCCGGGTGCGGTCGCGTACGCCGGGTGCGGCGCGAAGTACCCGAGAGTGGAGTAGCCCCAGTAGTTCACGCGTCCGCTCGCGAGCAGGCCCGGCTCGGCGGCGCTGACCTGCACCGGCAGCAATTCCAGCGTGGTGACCGACAGGCTCTTCAGGTGGGCGATCACGGCGGGGTGCGCGACGCCCTTGAACGTGCCGCGCAGCGCTGCCGGCATGGCCGGGTGCAACTTGGTCAGGCCGGCCACGTGCGCCTCATAGATGACGGTCTGCTCCCACGGCACGAACGGCCGACGTGACCGGGACCGGGTGTCGTCGCCGCCGACGACGATCCCGAGCGGCACCTTGCCCAGGGTCTCGACGCCGTGCGCCGCCGCGGCGATGAGGTCGTAGTCGTTGCCGGTGACCTGCCGGGCGTACGGGTCGAGCAGGATCTTCGAGCCGTCCCGGGCCGGTACCCGGAAACCGTACTTCTGGCCGGGTCCGACATCGGGCACAAAGGTGTGCCAGATCCCGTAGGTGCGTTCCCGCATGGGCAGCATGACGCTCCGTGCCGTCGTCGTCCACCAGGCAGAGCAGCACGTCGGAGATGCCCGGGACGCCGTCGGCGACCACCGCGAAGTTGGTGCCGTCCTCGTACGGCGTCGCGCCGAGCGGGTAGGGCAGGCCGGGGTAGGGGGACGATCCGACCCTGGGCTCGGCGTGCGTGTCGATCTGCCCGGGGCGGCGCCGGTCCTTGGCCTTCCGCTTCTTCTTCGATGCCTTCTGCTTGGTCGGCGGGTGTCTCCGCGGCGCGGTCGGCGTCGGCGCGGGTGCGGCGTTCGGCGCGGCCCCGGTGTTCAGTGCAGCTTCGGCCCGTTGACCGGCTCCGTTGGCGGTTGCCGCGGCCCCTGTGGTCGGTGCATCACCGTCGGCCGCAGTCGCATCGGCGCGGATCCCGATGGGGTCGAGGGCTTCGGTGGGCACTGATGGGTGCGGCATGCGCTGGATTCTCCCTGATCACCTCGACGGCGTCCCCGCGTGGGCCGACGCCGGGCGGTACCGCAGGGGGTGGCGGGCGACCGTCCGGCGGGCCGTGCGTCACAATGACGCCCGTGACAAGTCCCGCTCCATCGCCGCGGCCGTCCATCCTGCCGGGACCGGATTCCGTGCTGCATCTCACCGAGGTCACCGTCCGCCGCGGGCCGGCGGTCCTGCTGGACGCGGTCAACTGGAACGTCGACGTCGACGAGCGGTGGGTGATCCTCGGGCCGAACGGGGCGGGCAAGACGACGCTGCTGCAGATCGCCTCGGCGCAGATGTTCCCGACCTCGGGTCGGGTGCACATCCTGGGCGAGCGGCTCGGTGCGGTCGACGTCGACCGAGATCCGGCCGCGGATCGGGCTGTCCTCCGCAGCGCTGGCCGGCCGGGTGCCGCCGACCGAGACCGGTGATCGACGTCGTGGTGTCCGCCGGCTACGGCGTGGTCGGCCGCTGGCGCGAGCGGTACGACGAACTCGACTTCGCCCGGGCCCGCGGACCTGCTCGGCGCGATGGGCATCGCCGCGCTCGCCGACCGGATCTACGGCACGCTGTCCGAGGGCGAGCGGAAGCGGGCGCTGGCCGCACGCGCGCTGATGGCCGACCCGGAGTTGCTGCTGCTGGACGAACCGGCGGCCGGGCTCGACCTCGCCGGCCGGGAGGACCTGCTGGCCCGGCTGTCGGTGCTGGCCATCGATCCGTTCGCGCCGACCACCGTGCTGGTGACCCACCACGTCGAGGAGATCCCGGCCGCGTTCAGCCACGTGCTGCTGCTGCGCGGCGGGCAAGGTGGTCGCCGCCGGCCCGATCGCCGACACCCTCACCGAGGAGGCGCTGTCCGACACCTTCGGGATGGCGCTGCGCCTGGAGTCCCGCGGCGGCCGGTTCTTCGCCTTCGCGGGCTGACCGATCGGCTCGCCGGAATCTGCTGCAGGAAGGGCTGTCGATGACGGAGTTCGTGCGGCTGGAGATCGAGGGTGCGGTCGGGGTGATCCGGCTCGACCGGCCGCCGGTGAACGCGATCAACACCGCGATCCACCGCGAGCTGCTGGAGGTCGCCGGCCAGGTGGCGCGAGCAACCCGCACGATCCGGGCGGTCGTGCTGTACGGCGGCGAGCGCGCGTTCGCCGCCGGCGCGGACATCAAGGAGATGGCCGAGCTGCAACCCGGCCGAGATCGCCGCGTCCGGTCGGGCCGCTGAACGATGCGGTGACCGCGGTCGCCCGGCTGCCGCCAGCCGGTGATCGCTGCCGTCACCGGCTACGCGCTCGGCGGCGGCTGCGAACTGGCGCTGGCCGCGGACTTCCGGATGGTCGCCGACGACGCCGTGATCGGGCTGCCGGAGATCACCCTCGGCGTCATCCCCGGAGCCGGCGGCACGCAGCGGCTGCCGCGGCTGGTCGGGGTCACCATGGCCAAGGAGTTGATCTTCACCGGCCGACCGGTCGACGGCGGGGAGGCCGTCCGGATCGGGCTGGCCAGCCAGGTCGGTGCCGGCCGATCGGGTGCTTCGCCGAGGCCCGCGATTGGGCCGCCCGATTGGCTGCGGGCCCGACCGCGGCGCTGGCCGCCGCGAAGCGGGCGATCGACGACGGGCTTCGACGGGTCGTTGGCCGCCGGCCTGGAGATGGAGACCCGCCGGTTCGCGGAGCTGTTCGCCACCGAGGACCAGCGGATCGGCATGACGTCCTTCCTGGCGGACGGACCCGGGAAAGCCGACTTCGTCGGTCGCTGACCGGCCGGCGACCACCGTGGCCTACCCCTTCAGCGCTCGACGACGTCCGCTTCCTGCGCAGTGCTGCCGGCGACGATGCGCTGTCCGTTGCCGCCGGCATTGCCGCTGACCGACTCCACGCTGATCCGGGACCTGACCCGGTTGCGCGCGAGGCTCGGCGAGCGTGCCGCGGCCGTTGTCGAGACGGTGCGGCTCCGTCGCAAGGCCACGGAGAAACTGGGGGTGCGGTCCGGCCGATGGCTGTTGACCGACGAGGCTCTGCAGCAGGCGACCCCGGCCCCGGTGGCCGCGCACCGCGCGCGCCGGCTGTCGGCACGTGGCGATGCACGACCTGACCTGTTCGATCGGCGCCGATCTGGCCGCGATGGCGGACGCCGCGGCAGCAGGTTCCTTCCGGATGCCACTGGGATCTGACCTCGATCCGGTCCGGGCACTGATGGCGCGGCACAACCTGGCCGTCTCCGGGCTCGGCGGAGTCGTCGTGGTCGTCGCCGACGCGCTCACCAGGGTCTCCCGCGGTCTCCTCGGCTACGCCGATCCGGCCCGTCGGGACGGTGCCGGGCGCCGGATCACCTCGGTGTCCACGCTGCCGTCGGTGACCGATCTCGATGCCGCGCACGCCGACCGCCCGCCGGTGCTGAGGCTGCCGCCCGGCATCGACTACGACGCGCTGCAGCGGCCGGGCGAGGTGGAGATCGTCTCGCTGGACGGCGGGGCACGGGAGGCCGTGCTGTGGCCAGCCGGAGCTGGCCACGGTGGCACGCCGGGCAACGGTGCTGTCCACCGGGTCGGGCCGACTGGGAGGTGACCAGCGCGGACCCGGACGACGCGACCACCGGGCCGGTCCGCACCGGTGACGTCCTGGTGGACCCGGATGCGGCCGTCGTTCGGGCGCACCTGGTGCGGCACTACGCGACCCGGCACGGATTGCACCTGCTCGACCCGCAGCTGGCCTACCTGGCCGGACCCACGCTGCCGGCCGGGGTGCGCGGCTTCGTGGTGCTGGACGCGGCGCCGTACCGCGAGAAGACGGTCGCCGGCTGGGCGCGCCGCGACCGGATCGGCTCGCTCGAGATCAAACAGCGCGGGACGCCCGTCATACCGGACGAACTGCGCCGTCGGCTCCGGCCCGCACTGATCGGGCCGACGACGGCGGCCGCCACCCTGGTGGTCGCCCGGATCGGCCGAGATCCGGTCGCGTTCTGGTGCCGGGCGGTCGGGCCGGTACCGGCCGGCCCGTAGGGTAGGCGGCCGTGACATTCGAACTTCTCCCGGCGGTCGACGTCGCCGATGGTCAGGCCGTCCGGCTCGTGCAGGGCAGGGCCGGCAGCGAGACCACCTACGGCGCGCCGCTGGCGGCCGCTCTCGCCTGGCAGGCGGACGGCGCGGAGTGGATCCACCTGGTCGACCTGGACGCAGCGTTCGGGCGCGGCTCGAACGCCGCGTTGCTCGCCGAGGTGGTCGGCACGCTGGACATCAAGGTCGAGATGTCCGGCGGCATCCGGGACGACGAGTCCCTCGAGGCCGCGCTGGCAACCGGCTGCGCCCGGGTGAACATCGGCACCGCGGCGCTGGAGAAGCCGGACTGGTGCGCGTCGGTGATCGCCCGCTACGGCGACCGGATCGCCGTGGGCCTGGACGTGCGCGGTACGACGCTGGCCGCGCGCGGCTGGACCGAGGACGGCGGCGACCTGTGGGAGGCGCTGAGCAGGCTGGACTCGCAGGGCTGCGCCCGGTACGTCGTCACCGACGTGACCAAGGACGGCACGCTGCGCGGACCGAACCTCGATCTGTTGCGGGAGGTCTGCGCGGCGACACCCGCTCCGGTGGTGGCCTCCGGCGGGGTGTCCTCGCCTGGACGACCTGGTCGCGTTGGCAGCCCTGGCGCCGATCGGCGTCGAGGGCTCCATCGTCGGAAAGGCACTGTACGCAGGCGCTTTCACCCTGCCGCAGGCGCTGGCCGCGGTCGCGCCCTGAGATGGCGGTGGGTCGCTGGTCGGCGTCGGTGACGCGGCGCGGATCCGGCGGTCCGTACGAGGATCGGTACGGCTACTCCCGGGTGGTCCGGGTCGGCCCGCTGGCCGTGACCGCCGGCTGCACGGCCGTGGTCGACGGTGTTGTGCAGGCGCCGGGGATGCCGGTGCGCAGGCCCGGATCGCGCTCGGCGCCGCACTTCATGCGCTGTCCGTGGTCGGCGCAAGTCCGGAAGACGTTGTGTCGGTGCGGATGTCGATCGTCGACGCGGCGGATGCCGACGCTGTCGGGCTCGCACACCGGGAGATACTAGGAGCCGTGCGCCCGGCCGCGACCATGGTCGTCGTCGCCGGCTTGATCGACCCCGCCATGCTGGTCGAGGTCGAGCTGACCGCTTATGTGGGTCCGTCCTGATCGGCGGGCCGTCCCGGGTCACGGGATCAGCGGCGCAGTGAGGTCCGCTGGTAGCTGACCCACGGGTTGAACATCGTCAGGGCGGCGTAGCCCGGTACCCGGCCCTTGAGCATGTCCCAGCCCATCCTGGTTGCGGCGGCGAACATGTCGCCCATGAGCTGCATCGGGTCGACGAACTGCACCGTCACCGTCCGCACACCGCCGTCCCGGTATCCGGGATAATTGCCGGCGGGACGCGCCCCCGTCCCGGCTGACGTGCCGGTCAAGGCCCTGATCACGGCGATCGCCTGTGGGTCACCCTGTTCGGCCCAGGCCTGGACGACCCGCAACTTCACCGCGTCGGCGATGGCGGCATCGGTGGCGCCTGCCGGAATCCTTACCGCTTCCCGTTCGTTGACCAGCACCAGCTGCCCGCGCGACTCCCGAAGCTCGACCTCCCAGGGACCCTGGTTGGGTGTTCCGGCGAGCAGCACGGCGCCGGTGGAAGGGGAGGAGCCGAGCGTGCACGGCACGTTCCCGGCACGAAGCAGGGCGTACACCCTGTGGAGCTGTTCGCTCATCGGCATCCTCCTCTGTTCGGGTTCGTCGTTTCGCCCATGGTAGGCGTGGACGTGTCACCAAAGTGTTTCCGGGCGCGGGTGTCGCATTCTCCCGGTGGCCGGCAGCAGGGACAGCAATCGCAGGGTGCGGGCAGATGCCCTACGACAGGGGCGTCAACTCGTTCTTCGTCTCCGTCAGGGGCACCGACAGTGAGGAGATCCGGTCCTACTGGACGAGCCTCTGCGTGCGCGCGACGATCGTCGCCGAACTGGCCCCGGCCCCATGGGGCTCGCCGCTCTACGGCATGCTCGAGGATCGCTTCGGGGTGATCTGGGTCCTCGACGTGGTAGCCGACTACTCGTCGGTTGCTGACGGCGGGCTGTGACGACTGCGATGACGGCGGCGATGGACAGTTCCAGGTAGCGGCATCGGGCCGGAGCGTCCGGGTCGTCCCGTGTTGAGGCATCCCGGTGATCTTCTTCGCCGCTGCCGGTGTCGGGTGTTTGTGGGGAGGTATGTTCCACAGGTCCGGGGTCGAAAGGGACCGAAGGTGTGTATCGACCGCCCGCCCCCCGAAGCACAGGGGGTGGTCAGGCGTGACGGACGGGCCGATGCCGCCAGGTCGCTCCGCCGGGATGTCGACCTTCCTGCCCGCCGGAACCCGGCTCGGTACCTACCGCATCGAGTCGCTGCTGGACCGGGGCGGCATGTCCTCGGTCTACATCGCCACCGACGCCAGACTCGGCCGATCTGTCGCCCTGAAGATCCTGGCCGCGGATCTTGCGCAAGGTGCCGATTTCCGCAAGCGATTCCTGCGGGAGGCCCGGTTCGCCGCCGCCATCGACCACCCCAACATTGTTCCCATCTACGACGCGGGCGAGGTCGACGGGCTGTTCTACATCGCGATGCGGCTGGTTCGCGGGCAGACCCTCGCGGCGTTGATCCGGGAGCACGGGGCGCTGACGCCGGCGGAGACGCTGGCCGTGCTCGCGCCCGTGGCGGACGCACTGGACACCGCGCACGCCGCCGATCTGGTGCACCGTGACGTCAAGCCGGCGAACATCCTGCTGACCAGTGCCGTCGACCGCGGCGGGCGGCCGCACGTGTATCTGGGCGATTTCGGACTCACAAGGCAGGCGTCATCGATGACCAGGCTGACCGTTGCCGGGAACGTGATCGGCACCATGGCCTACATCGCCCCCGAGCAGATCAAAGGTCAGCGGGTGGACGCGCGCACGGATCTCTACGCCCTCGGCTGCGTCGCCCATGAATGCCTCACCGGGTCACCGCCTTTCGTCCGGGACGATCATGCGGCGTTGCTGTATGCGCACCTCAACGACGCGCCTCCGGCGCTCTCCTCGCACGACCCGCAGCTGCTGCACGCGGATGCGGTCCTGCGCAGGGCGCTGGCGAAACGGCCCGCCGATCGGTACGGCGGCTGCGTGCAGTTCACGGTCGCGCTGGCGGCCGCCTTGGGAGTGGACATGCCCGGCACCGTCGTCGGCACCGCGACGGGGAGTACGGCGCTGAGCAGCACAGCACAGGCCGGCACAGCATCGGCCGGCACAGCGTCGGAAACGGGAGCCGCACCGACCGGGACCGCGGATCTCCCTGCGGACAAACGGCCACTGAAGGTCTTCCTGGTCGACGATCACGAACTGGTCCGCCGGGGCGTCGCCGACCTGCTCGACCAGCAGGACGACCTGTCGGTGATCGGAGAGGCCGGTTCCATCGCCGAGGCGCTCGACCTGGTACCGGCATTGCGCCCGGACATCGCGGTGCTGGACATGCGACTGCCGGACGGGAACGGCGTCGAGCTGTGCCGGGAACTACGCTCGCGGCTCCCGGCACTCAACTGCCTGATGCTCACCTCGTTCAGCGACGAACAGGCCATGATCAGTGCCATCGTCGCGGGGGCGGGCGGATTTGCGATCAAGAACATCACCGGTAAGGAATTGGTCGCCGCGGTCCGCACAGTGGGAACCGGGGGATCCATGCTGAACGGACCGACCGCGGCCGCCGTGATGAAACGGCTGCGCGCCGATGCCGAACCGTCCGACGCCCTGGACAAGTTGACCCCGCAGGAGCGCACGGTGCTCGCGCTGATCGGCGAGGGGCTGACGAATCGGCAGATCAGCGAGCGGATGTCCTTGGCGGAGAACACGATCAAGAATTATGTGTCCCACGTGCTGGAGAAGCTGAGCCTCACCAGGCGGACCCAGGCCGCGGGACTGGCGAGCCATCTGCACGATCACCGGGCCGCGCCTTCGTGATTGCGGACGCGCGCGGAACATGATGGACCGGTGCCCATCGTGCTCACTGTCTTCCTCGCCGCCGGCGCCGCCTACGCAGGATTCCAATGGACGGTGCACCTGGTGGTCTACCGGCAGTTCGCCGAGGTGCCGGCAGCGGCGTTCGCCGACTTCGAACGGGCTCACCAGCGGCGGATCAGCGTGCTGGTGGGTCCGTTGTTCGCCGCACTTGTCATCAGCACCGGGTGGCTGTTGATCGACCGGCCGGTGGCGGTCGCCGGCTGGGCAGCCGCGGCCGCCGCGGCGCTGGTCGCAGTCGTCGTCGGGATGACGGCCTTCGGTGCCGTCCCGCAGCACCGGCGGCTCAGCGCCGGCTGGGAGCCCGATGCCTACCGCCGACTGTTGCGCGTCGACGTTGTGAGGACGCTTGCCGCCACCGGTGTCGTCGCCTTCGGCATCGCGTTCTGCGTCCTCTCAGGGTCCTGAGCCGTGGTCGGTCATGATCCCGACCTGCCGGTGAGGACCGGAAACAGGCGTGGCCCGCGCAGTGTCGTGCCGGGCCGCATGATCACCGGTCCGGCGCGGCGCAGACGGGGGAAACGGACAGCCAACGCCCGGAAGGCTGCCGTCAACTCGAGCCTTGCCAGAGCAGCTCCGAGGCAATAGTGAATTCCGCCGGAGAAGGACAGGTGCTCGGAGGCATTGGTGCGGCCGATGTCGAAGCGGGCCGGGTGCGCGAAAACCTCAGGGTCCCGGTTGGCGGCCGCCAGCATCAGCACGATCCACTGCCCGGGCGGAACGGTGACGCCGCGCAGCTCTACCGGCCCGGCGGACGGCAGAAGGACTCTTGCCGTCTGCTGTACGGGCGGGTCGTAACGAAGGACCTCCTCGACGACGGAGGCCGCCCGAGAGGGGTCCTGCACCAGCAACTCCCATTGATCACGATGCGCGAGAAGTGCCCGCATGCCGTTACCGATGGCGTTCACCGTCGTCTCGAAACCGGCCAGCAGCAACAGGCCGACCAGGGATCCGAGTTCGTCGGACGTGATCTGATCTCCCTGATGGGCAACGAGCTGCGAGGTCAGGTCGTCGCCCGGGTTCTCGGCGGCGCGCACCAGCAATGCGTCGAACATGGCATGCATCTGCCGGTCCGCGACGAACAACTGGGCGGCATGCCACACCGACGTGATCCCGTCCAGCGCCGACGCCGCGGTAGCCCCGAACCACCGAAGGCGATCGGGATCGTCGGACAACCCCAGCATCTCGGTGATCACCGCGATGGGCAACGGCGAGGCGAACGCAGACATCAGGTCGAAACTGCCGCGACCGGCAACTCTGTCGAGCAATCGGTCGATGGAAGCCTCGACGAGCGTCTGGTACCGGGCCATCCGTCGCGGTGTGAACGCCGGTCCGGCGAGCCGGCGTAAACGGGTGTGATCCGGCGGATTGATGCCCAACAGGGACAGATCCAGCATGTCCTCGCCGGGTCGTGGAGCGGTCGGGTCCGTCACCCCGAACTCTCGACTGCGCAGGACGTGCTGGCAGACCGCGTAGCTCGTCGTGCTGAGGTTGCCCAGTCGGGTCGGCAGCATCGGCCCCCGTGCCCGCATCTGCTCGTAGACGGCGTGCGGGTCGGCTCGTCCGACCGGGAGTTGGAGCCTGCTGAGCAGGTCACCGCGTACCAGTCCGTGGTAGAGGAGCTGCGCTCTGGTGGTGTAGATGCCGGCCGCGAAACGGCCCACACCGATGGCCTGACGAGCAACAGTCTGCACGCTGACGGTCATGACGCATTATCACCGCACCGGCTCCGCTGTGATGACGAGAGTGAAACGCCCTGCGCCGGTGGGCGATTCGCGCATCCTTGCGACGGTCGCCGCCGGCCGGCGATTCGCGTGCCGTCAGGAGACCTACCAGACCAGCAGCGCCTGAGCGGCATGCTGCCGCCCGTACGCGGCCCACTGGGACGGGGTTTGGTGATGCTGGTCGTCCGTCACTTCCGGGTCGGCTCCGGCCTCGAGAAGCGCTGCTATCAGGGGCAGGTCGCCGGCGAAGGCCGCCTGGTGAAGGGCGGTGCTGCCATCCTCGCGGGCGTCGAGGTCGAACCCCGCAGCGGCGACAGCGGCGACCGCGGACGGAGTCGTCGCGCCGCGGATCAGCGCCGGCCGCTCCCGGCGCAGTGCCGAGAGGACATCCGGGTCGGCAGCCGGCTCCGACGAGCCGGCGTGGTCAGGATCGAGCAACCGCCCGGTCAGCCGGTCGAGATCGTCGAGTTCCGGAATGATCGCGCCCGCGCGCCGCAGGTCCGCCAGAAGCGACCGCCTGCCGGAACGGATCGCCCGCATCGCCGCGGTGCTGCCGTCCGGCAAGGACCGCGTGACGTCCACGCCGTGGACGATCAGCAGCCGCACCCGGTCATCGAATCCGTGGTCGATCGCCCAGGACAGCTGACGCGCCCACATCAGTTCGACGGACTCCAGGGACCGGCCGAGCCGTTGCTCCCAGACCCCTGTACCGGTGCGCCCGAGTCCGTACTCGAAGAGCAGCGCGAGGTGTCTGTCGTCGGGCCGGAACATCCGGTTGTACAGCGTCTGCTGATCAGTCGGATCCGCGCCGGCCTCCAGGAGTATGCGCGCGAGTGCCTCCGCGTGCGGGTGCCGGGGTTGCCTTCCCGGACCCTGCTCGCCCTCGCCGAAGACACCGGTGAGCACTGTGAACGGTGGGATCAGACCGCGCCACAGGAAGCCGGCATCCGGGTCGGCGCCCGACTCCAGTAGGAGCCGGGCGGAGGCCACGAAGCGGTCGGCGGGTTCGGCCGCGGAGTGCACCCGCGAGTAGGCCAGGTACAACAGCGGCGCCCACCGGTGTGGCCCGGTCTCCAGCCGGGCGGCGTCCCGGTCGGCGTCGAGATGCGTGGCCGATCGCCGCAGGGTCGGCCGTGGCCGCGGCGGCCGCGATGCTCCGATCGGTGATGTCCGGGTTCGCGGCCAGCAGATCGAACGCGCGGCGGCCCAGCGGTCCGGGCCGTCCTGCTCGCTGTAGACCAGGCATGCCAGCCGGCAGAACGCGTCTGCGGGATCGGCAACGGCGGGATCGGTGGATCCGGGTGCCTCATCCGTGGGATCCCGGTCCAGCGTTGCCATGCCGATCCCGTTCGAGCGGCAGCTCGGTCGCCCGTGGTGGATGCTATCGCCGGCGAGTTCGTAGGCTGGTGGCATGTCCGTCGCCGTTCGCGTCATCCCCTGCCTCGACGTGTCCGAGGGCCGGGTGGTCAAGGGGGTCAACTTCGTCGACCTGGTCGACGCCGGCGATCCGGTCGAACTGGCCCGCCGGTACGACGAGGAGGGCGCCGACGAGCTGACCTTCCTGGACATCACCGCGACCAGCGACAACCGCAGCAGCGCCTACGAGATGATCCGGCGCACCGCCGAGCAGGTCTTCATCCCGCTGACGGTCGGCGGCGGCGTCCGGACCACCGACGACATCGACGCGCTGCTGCGGGCCGGCGCGGACAAGGTCTCGATCAACTCCGCCGCCGTCGCCCGCCCGGAGTTCCTGTCCGAGGCCGCCAACCGGTTCGGCTCGCAGTGCGTGGTCATCGCCATCGACGCACGCCGGGTCACGGCGAGCGACCGCGGCCTGCCCGTCCGGGTTCGAGGTCACCACCCACGGCGGCCGGCGGGGCACCGGCATCGACGCGGTGCAGTGGGCCGAACTGGCCGAAGCCTCCGGCGCCGGCGAGATCCTGCTGACCTCGATGGACGCCGACGGCACCAAGGACGGGTTCGACACCGAGATGCTGCGGCTGATCCGGGCGTCGGTCGGGGTGCCGCTGATCGCCTCCGGCGGCGCCGGTGCGCTCGAACACTTCCCGGAGGCCATCGCGGCCGGCGCGGACGCGGTGCTGGCGGCGTCGGTGTTCCACTTCGGCCAGTTGCGGATCGACGCGGTGAAGCGGGAACTGGCCGAGGCCGGCTACCCGGTGCGCGAGCTCGCCGCTCCAGGACGGCCGTGCGAAAGGGCGACGAAGTCGAGCGATCCCGACGGACGGGTCTTCGGTTCAACGACGCCGGGCTGGTCTGCGCGGTCGTGCAGCAGTACGACACCAAGGAGGTGCTGATGGTGGCCTGGATGGACGCCGAGGCTCTCCGCCGAACGGTGACAACCGGCGCTGCGACCTACTTCTCGCGGTCCCGGCAGGAGTACTGGGTAAAGGGTGCCACGTCCGGCAACACCCAGCGGGTGATCGAGGTCCGCCGTGATTGCGACGGTGACACCCTGCTGGTGCTGGTCGACCAGACGGGCGTCGCGTGCCACACCGGGACCCGGACCTGTTTCGACGACGGCCTCATCCCGCTGGATGCCCACCGGGAGACCGCCGGTAGTGGTAGCGGTGGTGCTCGGTGAAGCCGAGCCTCCCGTACAACGCGAGGGCGGCCGCGTTCTCGGCTGCCACCTGCAGATAGCAGTCGTGTGCGCCGCGGGCCAATGCCCAGCGGAGCAGTTCGCCCATCAGCTGCCCCCCCGCACCCTCCCGCCGCCGGGATTCGCCCACGGTCAGCGCCGTGACGCCCAACCAGTCGTCGGTCAGCACACCGCGGACGACGGCCGCCGGACCGGCGGCGTCCTCGAGAGAACCGAAGACCACCGAATCCGCGTTCTCCAGAATGGTCACCGCTGACGGCGGTAGCGGCTGCCCGCGATAGTGGTATCCGCGCAGCCACTGCTCGGACGCTCGGTCCCAGAACGATGCGGGGGGCCACCCGTCGACCGGGGGACAGCTCTCCGCGGCCACCGCGCAGTCGGCGGTCAGCACCTTGCTCTGGTTGAACACCGTCCAGCCCGCGTCATCGAGAAACCCTTGCAGGTCGGCAGTCTCGTCGCACACGGGTAGCTGGAAGAGCGCGGGCAGTGCGTGTTCACGGTAGAAGGCCTCGACCCGCCCGACCGCCGCAGGGAACCCGCAACCAGGAGACCCCAGCGGGAGGACGGAGTTCGCCCGGCCGGTGAAGCCCGCGCCCGCCCGCAAGAGCCAGTCGCCGAGCACGTCGGTGCTGAGGGGCCGCCAGCCGCGGGCGGCCACCCGTTCCAGATCGACGACCCCGATCCCGCCTCCGCTCACGACGGACTCAGCCGGCGCAGGCGCCGAGACGGATCGCCGTCTCCCGAACGAGATGGTGCGGCATCGCCAGGTTGACCCGGAGGAACCCGGGCGTGCCGCAGAATGTTCCGTCCACCCCCCGCACCCGTGCCCGCGCAGCGACCTCCGAGGGGAGGCAACCCGTCTCGCGCAGATCGAGCCAGCCGAGGTATGTGCCCTCCAACGGGAAAAACCGGGCGGACGGCAGCGACGTCGACAGTTCGCGGGCGAACAGGTCACGCCCCCTGCGCAGGTAGTCGACGACGGCGGCCAGGTGGTCCCGGCCCTCGGTGTAGGCGGCGACGGTGGCGACTGCCCCCAGCGGGGTGGCTCCGTACCACTCCATCGGGTCCATCCGGGTCCAGCGGTCGCGGCTCGTGTCGTTGGACAGGATCACCTGCGCGCAGCCCAGCCCCGCGACGTTCCAGCCCTTGGAGGCCGACGTACCGGTGATGGTGTGCTCGGCTGTCTCCGGCGTCAGCCCTGCGTACGGAATGAAGGTGTGCCCCGGATAGACCAGCGGAGCATGGATCTCGTCGGCGAAGACGGTCGCGCCGGCTTCCTCGACGAGGTCGGCAACAGCGAGCAGTTCGTCGCTGCCGAACACCCTGCCGGTCGGGTTGTGCGGGTTGGTGAGCAGCAGCACCGCGCCCGGCCGTAGAACCGCGCGGATGCCGTCGAGATCCAGCTCCCAACGGTCGCCGGTCAGCCGCATCGGCACCGTGATCAGCTCGCGTCCGCACGACACCGGCACCGTCAGGAACGGCATGTACGCGGGCGTCGGCAGGATGACGGGAGCGGCGGGCTCGGTGAGGTGGTTCAGCACGATGCGCAACGCGGCCACCACCGACGCCACCGGGTGCACGCTGCCCGGGTCGACCTCCCACCCGTAGCCCGCCTGCCGGTCCGCGGTTGCGGAGCCGACTGCGGCGTCGAGGTGGGCCGGCAGGTAGCCCGTCATCCCGCGATCGGCGGCCTCGTGCAGCGCGCGGACGATGGCCGGCGCCAGCGGCAGATCCATCTCCGCCACCCAGGCTGCGATGACGCCGGGGTCGGTGCCCGTCCACTTGAGGGATCCGCGCCGGCGGAGTTCGGCTTCGCTCTGCCGGTCGGTCCACCCGGCGACGTCCATCGGCGATTCATCGACCGGGACGCCGCCACGGGAGCGGTCGGGGGGCGGCTCGGCGTCGGACGCGGCGTTCACCGGCCCACCGTACGACGGGCACAATGGCCGCCATGTCCGTCCCCTCGGTCGCGCCCCCGCGTGGCGCCCTCGGTGCTCTCGGGGAGATCACCCCGACGCGCGAGGAGTTCCGCGAACTCGCCCGCGACCGGCGGGTCATCCCGGTCACCCGACGGCTGCTCGCCGACGCCATCACCCCCGTCGGCCTCTACGCGACGCTGGCCGGCGACCGGCCGGGGACATTCCTGCTGGAATCGGCGGAGAACGGCCATTCCTGGTCGCAGGTGGTCGTTCGTCGGGGTATCGGCACCCGCGGCGCTGACCGAACGCGACGGCACCGCGCATTGGCTCGGTGACCCGCCGGTCGGGCTGCCCACCGACGGTGACCCGCTGCGCGCGCTGGCAGAGACACTGCGGATGCTGCACACCGAGCCGCTGCAGGGGCTGCCGCCGCTGACCGGCGGAATGGTCGGTTACCTCGGTTACGACATCGTCCGCCGGCTGGAGCGGATCGGCGCTACCCGGTCGGCGCCGGACCGGTCGACGAACTGCGCGTCCCGGAACTGGTCATGCTGCTGGCCACCGACCTTGCCGCGCTGGACCATCACGAGGGAACCGTCACGCTGATCGCGAACGCGGTGAACTGGGACGCCAGCGACGAGCGGGTCGACGCCGCATACGACGACGCCGTCGCCCGGCTGACCGAAATGAGCGCGCAGCTGGCGAAACCGATCTCGCTGCCGGCCGCGGTGTTCTCGCACCGGCAGCCCGACGTCGCCAGGCGGATCGGGTCGGACGACTACCGGGCGATGGTCGAGGTCGCGAAGGAACACATCCGGGCCGGCGACGCCTTCCAGATCGTGCTGTCGCAGCGGTTCGACGTGCCCACCGAGGCCGACCCGCTGGACATCTACCGGGTGCTGCGGGCCACCAATCCGAGCCCGTACATGTACCTGCTCCGGTTGCCGACCCCGGACGGCGCACCGATCGCCGTGGTGGGCTCGTCGCCGGAGGCCCTGGTGACCGTCCGGGACGGGCTGGTGACGATGCACCCGATCGCCGGCACCCGGCCGCGCGGCGAGACGGAGGAGGACGACGTCCTGCTGGCCAAGGACCTGCTCGCCGACGCGAAGGAACGCAGCGAGCACGTCATGCTCGTCGACCTGGGCCGCAACGATCTCGGCCGGGTCTGCGCGGCCGGCACGCGTGAAGGTCGTCGAGTTCTTCACCATCGAGCGGTACAGCCACGTCATGCACATCGTCTCGACGGTGACCGGCCGGCTGGCCTCCGAGCGGACCGCGTTCGACGCGCTGGCGGCGTGCTTCCCGGCCGGCACCCTGTCCGGGGCACCCAAGCCGCGCGCCATGCAGATCATCGACGAGCTCGAGCCGTCACGCCGCGGCGTGTACGGGGGAGTGGTCGGCTACCTGGACTTCGCGGGTGACGCCGACACCGCGATCACCATCCGCACCGCCCTGGTGGCGCGCGGCACCGCCCACATCCAGGCCGGCGCGGGTGTGGTGGCCGATTCGGTCGCCGCGTCGGAGGACGCCGAATGTCAGGGAAAGGCGGCCGCGGTGATCGCCGCGGTCGGCGCGGCCGCGACGTTGAGGCCGGTCTGTGACTGACCGGCCGACAACGGCCGGTGCGCCGGTCCGCAGCCGTGGTCGCCGGCTCGCTGCGGTCGTGCTGACGGCGATCATCGGAGCGGCGCTGGCCGCCGTCTCTGCCGGGATGCAGTGGTGGTCGGCGGAATACCTGGACGCCCTGACCGGGCCGATCACCGTGACACTGTCCGGCGCCACGTGCGTGCCAGAGCTGATTCCGCTCGCACTCGTCGGGCTGGCCGGCCTCGGTGCCGCCCTTGTGACGTCCGGCCTGCCGCGCAGGCTGATCGGCGTCGTGCTGCTCGCCGCCGGCGCCACCATCGCGTTCCGGTCCGCGTTCTCGCTCGGTGCCCCGCCAGCAGGTCTGGCCGGGTCGCTGACCCGGCCGGCCGTGCTCGTCGGTGCAGCACAGCTGAGCCCGGCAGGTCCCGTCCTCGCTGCTGTCGGTGGCCTGCTGTTGGCCGCCGCGGGTGTGCTGGTTGTCGCGGGAGTCGGGGCCCGGCCGCTCGGCAGCAGGTACGAGCGTTCGAGACGATCGGTTGTTGCCCGCGCCGGCGCCGGGCCCGCAGGTGCAGCAGGTGATCCGGCCGACTGGTGGAAGGCACTGGACGCCGGCGCCGACCCGACCGACGCGCCCCCGGCAACGAACCGTGTCGGCGGTGGCGGCGGCGAACCCGCAATCCTCACCCGGACCGGTACCGACGGGACGGCCGACACCGGTTCGGATGACACTGCATCCGGACCCCGTGTCACCACCGGTACTCATTCGGTGAGCAACACCGACGGAGGGACAGGAACGGCCGGTGTGAGCACGGGAGCCGGTGCTGTTGGGGCTGCCGGTTCGACAGGGACTGTGTCAGAACAGACATCTCGGGACGGTTACCATGACCCCAACGCGCCGCCCGATCTGACGGGCGGGGCCGCCGGTAGGGGAGCGTGAAACACCGGTCGGGGTTCCGGCCGATGGCGTCGGGCAGGCAAGAGATACGCGGACAGGAGACCATCGGGTGAACGTGCTGGACGGGATCCTCATCGGCGTTCGAGAGGATCTTGCCGCGCGCGAAGCAGAACTCCCGTTCGCCGAGATCAAAGCCATGGCCGCCGATGCGCCGGCCGTCCGCAACGTGCTGCCCGTGCTCCTCGAACCCGGTGTCGGCGTCATCGCGGAGGTCAAGCGGGCCAGCCCGTCCCGGGGCCAGCTCGCCACCATCGCGGACCCGGCCGCGCTCGCGGCCATCTACGCCGATGCCGGTGCTCGGGCGATCTCGGTGCTCACCGAAGGACGGCGTTTCGGCGGCTCGCTGGCCGACCTCGATGCCGTCCGCGCCGCGGTTGAGATCCCCGTGCTGCGCAAGGACTTCATCGTCAGCCCGTATCAGGTGCACGAGGCGCGGGCGCACGGCGCGGACCTGGTGCTGCTGATCGTCGCGGCGCTGGAACAGAACGTGCTGCACGGCCTGCTCGAACGCATCGAATCGCTCGGCATGACGGCGCTGGTCGAGGTGCACACCGAGGCGGAGGCCGACCGGGCACTGTCGGCCGGGTGCGAAGGTGATCGGCGTCAACGCCCGGGACCTGACCACCCTGACGGTCGATCGTGATGTGTTCGGCCGGATCGCCCCTGGGCTTGCCCAGTGGTGTCGTCACGGTCGCCGAGTCGGGTGTGCGTGGCCCGAACGATCTGCTGGCCTACGCCGGCGCCGGTGCCGACGCGGTTCTCGTCGGCGAGGGACTGGTCACCAGCGGTGATCCCCGGGCCGCCGTCGCCGACCTGGTGACGGCCGGTTCGCACCCGTCATGCCCGCGCCCGTCCCGCTGAGCCGGGCCGCGGAACCAACGTCTGGAGATCCAGTGTCTGTCAGTTCTGCCCCCGTCACGCCCGGGCACGCCCGTGATGCCGGCTCGCACTCCGCGTTGCCGCGGCCGTCGGACGGTCTGGCCGGGACGACGCACGATCCCGACGAGCGCGGGTACTTCGGCGTCCTTCGGCGGCCGCTGGCTGCCCGAGGCACTGGTCGGCGCGCTCGACGAGGTGGCCGACAGTTACCGCAAGGCCCGCCGCGACCCCGAGTTCCTCGGCCGGCTCGACTACCTTGCGGCGAGCTACGCGGGACGGCCCAGCCCGCTGTCCGTCGCCGAGCGGCTGACCGAGCAGGTCGGCGGCGCGCAGATCCTGCTCAAGCGCGAGGACCTCAACCACACCGGCAGTCACAAGATCAACAACGTCCTGGGTCAGGCCCTGCTGGCGCAGCGGATGGGCAAGACCCGGGTGATCGCCGAGACCGGAGCAGGGCAGCACGGGGTCGCAACCGCCACCGCCGCAGCGCTTCTCGGCCTCGAGTGCTGCATTTACATGGGCCGGGTCGACACCGAACGGCAGGCGCTCAACGTCGCCCGGATGAGGTTGCTCGGCGCCGAGGTGGTCGCCGTCGACTCAGGGTCGTCGACCCTGAAGGACGCCATCAACGAGGCGTTCCGCGACTGGGTCACCAATGTCGACCACACCTTCTACCTGTTCGGCACCGTCGGCGGCCCGCACCCGTTCCCGGTGATCGTGCGGGACTTCCAGCGGATCATCGGGCTGGAGGCCCGTGCGCAGGTGCTGGAGCTGACCGGCCGACTGCCCGACGCCGTCGCGGCGTGCGTCGGTGGCGGGTCGAACGCCATCGGCATCTTCCATGCGTTCCTGGACGACCCCGGTGTCCGGCTGGTCGGGATGGAGGCCGGCGGCGACGGCATCGAGACCGGCCGGCACGCCTCAACGATCAGTGGCGGCACGGTCGGCGTGCTGCACGGCGCCCGGTCCTACCTGCTGCAGGACGACGACGGGCAGATCATCGAATCGCACTCCATCTCCGCGGGGCTCGACTACCCGGGCGTCGGTCCGGAGCACTCGCACCTGGCCGAGATCGGCCGCGCCGAGTACCGGTCGATCACCGACACCCAGGCGATGGACGCCTTCGCGCTGCTGTCCAGGACCGAGGGCATCATCCCGGCCATCGAGTCCGCACACGCGGTGGCCGGCGCCGTTGACCTGGCGCGGGAGATCGGCCCCGGCGGCATCGTGCTGATCAACGTGTCCGGCCGCGGCGACAAGGACATGGAGACCGCGATCGACTGGTTCGGGCTGGACGAGCCCACCGCGGAAACCGGTGAGGTGGCGCCCGGTGACCCACAACCGGTCGACGTCAACGCCGGGGACATCCAGCCGGTGGACACCCGGCCGATCGACGCACGGCCGATCGACGCCCGGCCGATCGACGCCCGGCCGATCGACGCTGCCAGCACGCCATGACGGGGCAGACCGCTGCGGCACGCCAGGTTTCGCCGCTGGAGTCGATGTTCGCCGACCTCAGGGCGGAAGGCCGGGCGGCGCTGGTCGGCTACCTGCCGGCGGGCTACCCGACCGTTGCAGGCTCCGCCGAACTGCTCGCCGCGATGATCGCCGGCGGCTGCGATCTGGTCGAGGTCGGGCTGCCCTTCTCCGATCCCGTCCTCGACGGACCGGTCATCCAGCATGCCGCCCAGACCGCGCTCGAGGGCGGGTTCCGGATCAAGGACGTCTTCGGCATCGTCAGGACGGTCACCGACGCGGGCGGCCGGGCCGTCGTCATGACCTATTTCAACCCGATCCTGGCCTACGGGATCGATGCGTTCGCCCACGACCTCGCCGCCGCCGGCGGCGCAGGGGTGATCACCCCCGACCTCATCGTCGACGAAGCAGGTCCGTGGCTGGCCGCGGTGCACCGGGAGCGGCTGGACCCGATCTTCCTGGTCGCCCCGTCGTCATCGCCGGAACGGATCGCGCGGACCGCCGCGAGCACCGGGGGATTCCTGTACGCGGCGTCCACGATGGGCGTTACCGGCGCCCGCAACGAGGTGTCGGCGGCCGCGCCGACGCTGGTCAAGCGTTGCCGGGAGATCACCGATCTACCCATCGGGGTGGGCCTCGGGGTGCGCACCGGCGAGCAGGCCGCGCAGATCGCCGCCTTCGCCGATGCCGTCATCGTGGGCTCGGCCTTCGTCAGTGCAGCCGAGCGGGGCGGGCCCGACGCCGTTGCCGAACTGGCCGCCGAACTGGCATCGGGGATCCGTCGGGCGGCGGTGTGACGCACTACCTGGCCTCGATCCCGTCGCCGCCGCAAGGGGTCTGGTACGTCGGGCCGATCGCGCTGCGTGCCTACGCGATCTTCATCATCATCGGGATCATCGTCGCCGTCTGGTGGGGCAACAAGCGGTTCGTCGCCCGCGGTGGCCGGCCGGGCCGGGTCACCGACATCTCGGTGTTCGCCGTGCCGTTCGGCATCATCGGTGGCCGTATCTATCACGTCATCACCGACAACCAGCTGTACTTCGGCGAGGGACGGAATCCCTGGAACGCGCTGGCGATCTGGAACGGCGGACTGGGGATCTGGGGCGCGATCGCCTTCGGTGCCGTCGGGGCGTGGATCGGCTGCCGGTACTACAAGGTGCCGCTTGCCTCCTACGCAGACTCGGTGGCCCCCGGCATCGCCGTCGCGCAGGCCATCGGGAGGCTGGGCAACTACTTCAACCAGGAACTCTTCGGCGCCGAGACGACCATGCCGTGGGGACTGGAGGTCTTCGTCCGGACCCCTGGTGGCGTCGCCGGCATCGGTCCCGGCGAACGGTGTCTGCGAGTTCCCGACCGACTACGTCAAGGCCGCGCCCGAATTGCTCTGTGGCGTGTACCAGCCGACCTTCCTGTACGAGATCCTCTGGAACCTGGCCGTCGCCGGCGTCGTCGTACTCGCCGACCGGCGTTTCCGGCTGGGCGGCGGCCGGGCGTTCGCCGTCTACGTCGCCGGCTACACCTTGGGCCGGACCTGGATCGAGATGCTCCGGATCGACCCGGCGAACCACATCTTCGGACTCCGGATCAACGTGTTCACCTCGGTCATCGTCTTCCTCGGCGCCGTCCTGTTCCTCATCCTGCGCAGGCACGTCGGCCGGGAGGACCCGGCCCTGGTGTGGGGCCCGGACCGACCCGGGCAGAAATCGACCAGACCCTCTGGCAACAGCGCCGACCCCAGCGCCGACCCCAGCGCAAACTCCAGCTCCGCCACCGGCGCCGACTCAGGTACCGACACCGGTACCGACACCGTGGCGACGGCGGAGCGGGATCCGGCCGAGCCCGTGGCGGGCGCCGAACCGGACCCGGACGGTGACCCAGTGGAACCATCCGGGCGCGCAGAACAGGCCGAACGGACCGAACCGGGCCCATCCGTCGGCGGCCGCGGAGCGTCGTGACGACGGACCGCGAACCGGACGTGGCGCGACGCACTTTCGCGGGCTGACCTGCTGGTATCGGTCCGGAGCCCTGGTGCGGTAACTTTGGCATCGCTGGGCCATCGTCGTCCCGGTGATCGGCGTTGGTCATCGAGCGCGGGTCACGGTGACGATTCGCGGCAACCCCGCTGTCGGCGCACCGTCGCCCCGTTCGGGCCTGGTGGCCCACCGTCAGCCACAGCAGGCCCGGTCGCTCCACACCGACGTTGTTCAGCGGCGTACAGACCGGTCCCCGGCTGGAACGCGGCATCGTCTGCACCGGGTTCTCAGGTTCGCACTGGCTTGCTGCACTGGATCTTCATGTGACGTGTCCACCGTGCACGACACCGCACCAGCGGTGGATGCGCGCCCGCTGTTTTCGCTACCGACGGGAGGTCTGCCGTGCAGTACTCGGCAACACCCGCCCCCCAAGGGCTGTACGACCCGCAGTTCGAACGAGACGCCTGTGGCGTTGCCGCTGTCGCCGACATCAAGGGCCGTCGCAGCCATTCGATCGTCAACGACGGCGTGACGGCACTGATCAACCTCGACCACCGCGGTGCGGCCGGCGCCGACCCTGCGGTGGGGGACGGGGCCGGCATCCTGATCCAGGTGCCCGACGAATTGTTCCGGGCGGTCGTCGACTTCGACCTCCCGGTCAGCGACGATCCGCGGCACGGCCAGGCCTATGCCGTCGGGGTGGGGTTCCTGCCCGCCGACGCCACCGACCGCGCCGCGGCGAAGCAGATCGTGGCCGACATCATCCGGGACGAGGGCCTGACGCTGCTCGGCTGGCGCACGGTGCCGACCGAGCCGGAGCGGTCCGGCGTCGGGCAGATGGCGCTGGACGTGATGCCCGCCTTCCAGCAGCTGTTCATCGCCGCGCCCGCCCGTCCCGACGGCACATTGCCGTCCGGGCTCGATCTCGACCGGGCCGTCTACCCCGCGCGCAAGCGGATCGAGCACGACACCGCGTCGTTCGACGAGGGCCAGTACGCGATCTACTTCGCGTCGCTGTCCAGCCGGACCGTCGTCTACAAGGGCATGCTGACCACTGCCCAGCTGCCGGTCTTCTTCCCGGACCTGACCGACGAGCGGACCACGAGCGCGCTGGCGATCGTGCACTCCCGGTTCTCGACCAACACCTTCCCGGCCTGGCCCTTGGCCCACCCGTTCCGCTACATCGCGCACAACGGGGAGATCAACACCGTCCGCGGCAACCGGAACCGGATGCGCGCGCGGGAGGCAATGCTCTCCTCGAAGCTGATCCCGGGCGACCTGGCGAGGGCGTTCCCGATCGTCACCCCGGGGGCGTCGGACTCGGCGTCCTTCGACGAGGTGCTCGAGTTGCTGCATCTCGGCGGCCGCACCCTCCCGCACGCGGTGATGATGATGATCCCAGAGGCCTGGGAGAACAACGCGACGATGGACCCGCAGCTACGCGGGTTCGCCGAGTTCCACGCCTCGCTGATCGAGCCGTGGGACGGCCCGGCGTGCGTGACCTTCACCGACGGCACCCTGCTCGGCGCCGTCCTGGACCGCAACGGACTCCGTCCCGGCCGATGGTGGCTGACCACCGACGACACCGTCGTGCTCGCCTCCGAGGCCGGCGTGCTCCCGATCCCGCCGGAAAAGGTTCTCGAACGGGGACGGCTGCAGCCGGGCCGGATGTTCCTGGTCGACACCGACCAGGGCCGCATCCTTGACGACACCGAGGTGAAGGAAGAGCTCGCCACCGAACAGCCCTACCGCGAATGGGTGCACGCCGGGCTTGTCCGGCTGACCGACCTGCCCGCCCGCGAGCACGTCACCGTCTCGCACCGCAGCGTGCTGGCCAGGCAGCGGATCTTCGGCTACACCGAGGAAGAACTGCGGGTGCTGATCACGCCGATGGCGGCCAGCGGTGCCGAGGGCATCGGCTCGATGGGCACCGACACCCCCGAAGCGGTGCTGTCCACCCGGCCGCGGCTCATCTTCGACTACTTCAGCCAGCTGTTCGCGCAGGTCACCAACCCGCCGCTGGACGCCATCCGGGAAGCGGTCGTCACCTCGCTGTCGTCGGTCATCGGCCCTGAGGAGAACCTGCTCGAGCCCGGCCCGCGGTCCTGCCGCCAGGTGGTGCTGCCGTTCCCGGTGCTGGACAACGACGACCTGGCCAAGCTGATGCGGATGAACGCCGAGGGCGACCTGCCCGGCTTCGCGTCCGCCACCATCTCGGGCCTGTTCGACGTCTCGGGTGGGGCAGAGGCGCTCGCCGCTGCCATCGAGCGATGTCGCCTGGAGACCGACGAGGCCATCGCCGCCGGTGCCCGGGTCATCATGCTGTCCGACCGGCACTCCAGCGCGGACCGCGCACCCATCCCGTCGCTGCTGCTGACCTCGGCGGTCCACCAGCACATGGTCCGGCAGAAGACCAGGACAAAGGTGGCGCTGGTCATCGAGTCCGGCGATGCCCGCGAGGTGCACCACATCGCCCTCCTGCTCGGCTACGGCGCGGGCGCGGTGAACCCGTATCTCGCGCTGGAGAGCGCCGAGGACCTGGCGCGGCACGGGCTGCTCGGCGACGTCACGCCGCAGAAGGCCATCCAGAACACCGTCTACGCCCTCGGCAAGGGGGTGTTGAAGGTGATGAGCAAGATGGGCATCTCGACCGTCGGCTCGTACCGCGCCGCGCAGGTGTTTGCCGTCTTCGGCATCGACAACGACGTGCTGGACGAGTACTTCACCGGGTCCACCACCCGCACCGGCGGCAGCGGGCTGGCGACCATCGCCGGTGACGTCGCCGAACGGCATGCGCTGGCCTTCCTGCCGAACCCGCACGCGCTCGAGCACCGCGGGCTGGAAACCGGCGGCCAGTACCAGTGGCGCCGCGAGGGCGAGATCCACCTCTTCAACCCGGAAACCGTCTACCTGCTGCAGCACTCCGCGCGCAGCAAGCAGGAGAAGGTGTTCCGCCGGTACACCGATGCCGTCGACAAGCTGTCCCGGGAGGGCGGCACGCTACGCGGCCTGTTCGACCTGCACACCGGGCAGCGCCCGGCCGTACCGCTGGACGATGTGGAACCGGCCTCTGAGATCGTCAAGCGGTTCGTCACCGGCGCGATGTCCTACGGGTCCATCTCGATCGAGGCGCACGAAACCCTTGCCGTCGCGATGAACAAGCTCGGCGGGAAGTCCAACACCGGCGAGGGCGGCGAGGACGTGGAAAGGCTGCTCGACCCGATCCGCCGATCGGCGATCAAGCAGGTCGCGTCCGGCCGTTTCGGGGTGACCAGCGCGTACCTGGTGAACTCCTCGGAGATCCAGATCAAGATGGCCCAGGGTGCGAAACCGGGTGAGGGCGGCCAACTTCCAGGCAGCAAGGTGTACCCCTGGATCGCCGCGACCCGGCACGCGACGGCGGGCGTCGGGCTGATCTCGCCGCCGCCGCACCACGACATCTACTCGATCGAGGATCTCAAGCAACTGATCCACGACCTGCGCAACGCCAACCCGGCCGCGGCGGTGTCGGTGAAGCTGGTGTCCGAACCCGGTGTCGGTACTGTCGCAGCGGGCGTCACCAAGGCCCACGCCGACAAGGTGATCGTCGCCGGCAACGACGGCGGCACCGGCGCCGCGGCGTTGACCTCGCTCAAGCACACCGGGCAGCCGTGGGAGCTCGGGCTGGCCGAGACGCAGCAGACGCTGCGGCTCAACCGGCTCCGCGAGCAGGTCAAGGTGCAGGTCGACGGCGGCCTGAAGACCGGCCGCGATGTGGTGGTGGCGGCGCTGCTCGGTGCCGAGGAGTTCGGCTTCTCCACCGCGCCGTTGGTGGTGGCCGGCTGCGTGATGATGCGGGTGTGTCACCTGGACACCTGCCCGGTCGGCATCGCCACCCAGAACCCGGTGCTGCGCCAGCGGTACACCGGGACACCGGAATTCGTCGAGACCTTCTTCCTGTACCTGGCGCAGCAGGTCCGCGAGTACCTGGCGGAGCTCGGATTCCGGTCCGTCGCCGAGGCCGTCGGGCACGCGGAGATGCTGGACGTGTCGCATGCGGTCGCCCATCACCGGGCACGCGGACTCGATCTGGCCCCGCTGCTCGAGATCCCGGACGTCGAGAGTGACTACTCCTGCACGCATCCCGCGCGGCACGACCTGTCGCAGACCCTGGACGCCAAGCTGATCGAGCTCGCGGCGCCCGCCCTGCAGGACGCCCGCGGGGTCCGCATCGACCTGCCGATCCGCAACGTCGACCGGACCGCCGGCACCATGCTCGGCTCGGAGGTCACCAGGGTGTTCGGGCCCGAGGGGCTGCCCGATCACACCGTCGAGGTCAATCTGACCGGCACAGCCGGCCAGTCGCTGGGCGCCTTCCTGCCGCGCGGCGTGTCGATCGACCTGCTCGGTGACGCCAACGACTACGTCGGCAAGGGTCTGTCCGGCGGCCGGATCGTGGTCCGGCCGGACGAGAATTCGCCGTCGCAGGCGCCCGGGGTCAAGATCCAGGTGATCGCCGGCAACACCATCGGCTACGGCGCGACGTCCGGCGAGATGTACCTGCGCGGCCGGGTCGGTGAGCGGTTCGCCGTCCGTAACTCCGGCGCGCTGATGGTCGTCGAAGGCACCGGGGACCACGCCTGCGAGTACATGACCGGCGGTCGGGTCGTCATCCTGGGACGCACCGGACGGAACGTCGGCGCCGGAATGAGCGGCGGCATCGCATACCTTCTCGACCCCGAGCCGGCCAAGGTGAACCCCGAGCTGGTGGACCTCGAGGCGCTGGACCCCGATGAGGTGTTCTGGCTGGGCGAGGTGATCAGCTCGCACGCCAAGCTCACCGGATCACGCGTCGCCGCAGCGCTTCTGGCCGACTGGCCGATTGCTGCCGTGCGCTTCTCCAGGGTGATGCCGCGCGACTACCGCAGGGTGCTGTCCCTCCGGGCGGAGGCCGCCGCCCTCGGGGTCGACGCCGACGAGATGATCATGGAGGCCAGCCATGGCTGATCCCAGTGGCTTCTTGAAATATCAGCGGCAGGGCCCGCCCCGCCGTCCGGTGCCGCTCCGCCTGCGCGACTGGGGTGAGGTCTACGAACCGTTCGCCGACCAGGACACCAGGATCCAGGCGGCGCGCTGCATGGACTGCGGAATCCCGTTCTGCCACCAGGGTTGTCCGCTGGGCAACATCATCCCGGAGTGGAACGACCTGGTCCGGACCGGTAAGTGGGAAGAGGCCTCCGACCGGCTGCACGCCACCAACAACTTCCCGGAGTTCACCGGGCGGTTGTGTCCTGCCCCGTGCGAGGCCGCCTGTGTGCTGGGCATCGGTGACGAGCCGGTCGCCATCAAGCTGGTCGAGCAGGAGATCGCCGACCACGCCATCGCCGGCGGCTACGGCCTGACCCCGCGTCCGCCCGAGTTGTCGACCGGCCGCTCGGTGGCGGTGGTCGGCTCCGGGCCGGCCGGCCTCGCGGCGGCGCAGCAACTCGCCCGCGCCGGGCATGCCGTCACCGTCTACGAGCGTGACGCCCGGATCGGCGGCCTGATGCGCTATGGCATCCCAGAGTTCAAGATGGCACGCGAGGTGCTGGACCGGCGGCTCGGCCAGATGGAGGCGGAGGGGGTCACCTTCGTCGTCGACTGTGCCGTCGGTGTCGACGTCACCGTCGAGCAGTTGCAGTCCGACTTCGACGCGGTGGTCATCGCCACCGGGTCGACCGTCCCGCGCGAGCTCACCGTGGACGGACGGCACCTCGAGGGCGTGCACCTGGCGATGGATTACCTGGTGCAGCAGAACCAAGTCCTCGAAGGCACCAGGGAATCGGTCGACATCTCCGCCGAGGGCAAGAACGTCATCATCATCGGCGGCGGCGACACCGGCGCGGACTGCTACGGCACCGCGCTGCGGCAGCAGGCCAAGAAGGTCACCCAGCTGGACATCCACGTCCAGCCGCCGCCCACCCGCGACCCGTCGACGCCGTGGCCCACCTATCCGCTGATGCTGCGCATCTCGGCAGCTCACGAGGAGGGCGGCGAGCGCGTGTTCGGCGTCAACTCGACGTCGATCGAAGGCACGGACGGTCACGTCACCGGGCTGCACCTGATCGAGGGCAAGCGGATTCCGGGCGGGTTCATCCCCACCGATGGCACAGACACGCACATCGACGCGGACCTCGTGCTGATCGCGCTCGGTTTCGTCGGGCCGGAACGCGAAGGTCTGCTCGACGGGCTCGGGGTCGCCATGTCGGCGCGCGGCACCATCGTCCGTGACGAGAACTACATGACCAACGTGCCGGGGGTCTTCGTCGCCGGCGACGCCGGTCGCGGCCAGTCGCTGATCGTCTGGGCGATCGCCGAAGGACGTTCCGCCGCCGCCGGTGTCGACGCCTACCTGGCCGGTTCGTCCTTCCTGCCGGATCCGTTGGAGCCGACAGCGGTTGCGCTCCGTTAGGAGCGCTTGCACACCGTGTTGGCGGCGGTGATCTCCGTTACCGCGGCGTGACCATGGTGTGAGGCCGACCGCAGAATCGGTTCAGAAGACCGCTAAAGTAACGGCCATGACTCGCCGCGCAAAGATCGTTTGCACCATGGGACCCGCGACGTCGTCCGAAGAGGGCATTGCCGCTCTACTGGATGCCGGGATGAACGTCGCTCGGATGAATTTCAGCCACGGCGACTACGCCGACCACAAGGTCATCTACGACCGGCTCCGCGCCGCCGCCCAGGCGTCCGGCAAGGCGCTGGCGATCCTGGCCGACCTGCAGGGCCCGAAGATCCGTCTCGGCCGGTTCTCCGACGGCCCGCACGACTGGAACACCGGCGAGAACGTCACCATCACCGTCGATGACGTCGTCGGTACCCGCGACCGGGTGTCCACCACGTACAAGGGTCTCGCGCAGGACGCCCGCCCCGGCGACCGGCTGCTGATCGACGACGGCAAGGTCGGCCTGGTCGTCACGCACGTCCGGGACAACGACGTGATGTGCTCGGTCACCGAGGGTGGCCCGGTGTCCAACAACAAGGGCATCTCGCTTCCCGGGATGAACGTGTCCGTGCCGGCGATGAGTCAGAAGGACATCGACGACCTGCGTTCGCGCTGACCCTGGGGGTCGACGTCATCGCACTGTCCTTCGTCCGGTCGCCGTCGGACGTCGAACTGGTGCACAAGGTGATGGACGAGCTCGGGGTGCCGCGGCTGCCCGTCATCGCGAAGCTGGAGAAGCCCGAGGCCGTCGCCAATCTCGAGGCGATCGTGCTCGCCTTCGACGGGATCATGGTCGCCCGCGGCGATCTCGGCGTCGAACTGCCGCTGGAACAGGTCCCGCTGGTGCAGAAGCGCGCCGTGCAGATCGCCCGGGAGAACGCCCGCCCGGTGATCGTCGCCACCCAGATGCTGGACTCGATGATCGAGCACTCGCGGCCGACCAGGGCCGAGGCGTCGGACGTCGCCAACGCGGTGCTGGACGGCGCGGACGCACTGATGCTGTCCGGCGAGACCTCGCGTCGGCAAGTACCCGATCATCGCTGTCAAGACCATGGCCAAGATCATCGAGGCGGTCGAGGGCGAGTCGGTCGCGGTTCCGCCGCTGACCCACGTCCCGCGCACCAAGCGCGGCGTGCTGTCCTACGCGGCACGCGACATCGGCGAACGTCTCGAGGCGAAAGCCCTTGTCGCCTTTACGTCCTCGGGCGACACCGTGCGCCGGCTGGCCCGGTTGCACACCCCGCTGCCCCTGCTGGCATTCACCCCGCTCGAGTCGACCCGCAACCAGCTGTCGCTGACCTGGGGCGTGCAGACCTTCGTCACACCCTCGGTGCGAGACCACCGACCAGATGGTCGAGCAGGTCGACCGGGCGATGCTCAAGATGCCCGGTTACTCAAGCGGCGACACCGTGGTCATCGTCGCCGGATCGCCGCCGAACACCTCCGGCTCCACCAACCTGATCCGGGTGCACCGGCTCGGTCACCGGGATTGAGGACGGCCGGACGGGTGCTGACGGCGGTCGGGGCACCGATACGGTGAACGGCGTGAACGATCTGACCGCCGACCGGCAACACGACTGGTGTCACCCTGGACATCGACGGCGTTCCCCGCGGGCAGGCCGTCGTCGACGGTCTGGTCGCGCTGCTGGACCTGGAGCGACTGGAGGACAACCTGTACCGCGGCGTCTCGCCGGAGGTGTCGCCGGTCGCGGGTGTTCGGTGGCCAGGTCGCCGCGCAGGCGCTGATCGCCGCCGGCCGGACCGTGCCCAGCGAGCGCCGGGTGCATTCGCTGCACGCGTACTTCCTGCGGCCCGGCAGCCCCACGCAGCCGATCGTCTACCAGGTGGACCGGGTCAGGGACGGCGTGTCGTTCACCACCCGCCGGGTGGTGGCGATCCAGCACGGCAAGCCGATCTTCACGATGTCGGCGTCGTTCCAGGTCGACGAGACCGGGGTCGATCACGCCGTCCCGATGCCGGCTGTTCCGCAACCCGGAAGCGCTGGCCGAGCTACGCCGAACGCATCGCGCCGATCAAGGAGCGGATGGCGGTGTGGGGCCGGATCCCGCGGCCGTTCGACATCCGCTATGTCGACGACCCGCCGTGGGTGTCCAGGCTGTCGGGTCCGCAGCCGCAGGCGAACAACAAGATGTGGTTCCGCGCCGACGGTGTCCTGCCCGATGACGAGCTGCTGCATGTCTGCGTCCTGGCCTACCTCTCCGACCTGACGCTGCTCTACTCGGTGCTGGCCACCCATGCGCTCTCGGCCGAGTTCGACCGGTTGCAGATGGCATCGCTGGACCACGCGATGTGGTTCCACCGGCCGTTCCGGGTGGACGAGTGGGTGTTGTACGACGTCAGCTCGCCGAGCGCCTCAGGGGCCCGCGGACTGGGCACCGGGCACTTCTTCGACCAGCAGGGACGGCTGCTGGCGACGGTCGTCCAGGAGGGTCTCGTCCGGCTGCGCTGACGTCCGGCGCGGCGGTCGCCCTGGACATCAGGGGCGGGCTCCCACCTGCGCCGATCACTGCGTAGCGTGGCCGGGGACCGGTCCGGGTACCGGTGCTGCACACCGTGGGCCGCCGTGGCCTCGGGACGACCAGAAGGAGAGCCATGAGTCTGAGTGACGACGACATCACGACCGGATCCGCCGCTGCCGAGGGTCCTGCCGACGGTGGCGCCGACGGCGTTGCCGGTGTCTCGGACGGGGGTGCCGATGGTGGCGCCGACAGCGGCGCAGAAGGCCCGGCCGACGGTGGCGCGAGTGGCGTCGCCGGCGTCCACGACGGCGGTGCTGACGGTGGTGCTGACGGCGGCTGCCTGGACGGCGGTGCTGACGGCGGTGCTGACGGCGGTGCCGAGGGTCCCGCCGACGGTGGCGCGAGTGGCGTCTCCGGCGTCCACGACGGGGGTGCTGATGGTGGCGCGGACGGCGGTGCTGATGGCGGCGCTGATGGGGGAGCCGATGGCGGTGCTGACGGGGCCGCTGGCAGCTGATGCCCGAGACTGACGGAACGGGGGCGCCCGAACTCGGGCGCCCCCGCCTCGCACCGGCCGCCACGCCGGCCCTGCGTCGATGCATCGGCATCGACCCCGGTGAGTTCGCTGACCACTACTGGGGTTCCGGTGCTCTGCTCACACCCGCGACTCAGCTTGGGCAGGACTTCACTGATCTCTTCTCCACCGCGGCGGTCGACGAGTTGATCTCCCAGCACGGGCTGCGCACGCCGTTCCTGCGGATGGCGAAGAACGGGACCGTGCTGGCGTCATCGACGTACACGCGCTCCGGCGGCGTCGGCGCCGGCATCGCCGATCAGGTCGCGGACGACAAGGTCCTTGCCCAGCTCGCCGGCGGCGCCACCCTGGTCCTGCAGGCGTTGCATCGCACCTGGCCTCCTCTGATGCATTTCGGCACCGCGCTGGCCGCCGAGCTCGGCCACCCGGTACAGATCAACGCCTACATCACGCCGCCGCGAGAACCAGGGCTTCGCCGCTCACTACGACACCCATGACGTCTTCGTGCTGCAGGTCGCCGGGACCAAACGCTGGACGATCCACTCACCGGTGCTGCCCGATCCCCTGCCGCACCAGACCTGGGATCAGCGGACGAACCAGGTCGCCGTCCGGGCCGCCGAGGAGCCGTTGATCGACACGGTGCTGCGGCCGGGCGATGCGCTCTACCTGCCGCGCGGTTTCCTGCACTCAGCCGTGGCACAGGGCGAGGTGTCCATCCATCTGACCGTCGGCGTGCACACCCTGACCGCCTACGACCTGGCCCGCGAACTGATCGCCGCTGCGGCCAACGACCGCGAGCTGCGCCGCTCGCTGCCGATGGGGCTCGACGTCACCGATCTCGATGCGATGGCCGGACATCTGAAGGACGCCGCCGCGCGGCTCGCCGCCGCGGTGGCACGCGCCGATGCCGCGGAACTGACCGCAGTGGCCGGTCGGGTGGGTCGCCGGCAGGCCGGCGAGAGCAGGCCGGCGCCGATGCCGCCGCTCGCCCAACTCGCTGCTGCTGCGCGGGCTCACCTCGTCGACGCCGTTGGTGCTGCGGGCAGGTCTGCAGCCGATCATCCGGCCCAGCGGTGATCGTCTGCTCGTCGACGTGCTGGACACCACCATCAGCTGGCCCGCCGAGGTCGGGCCGGCGCTGCGACGGGGCTGTCCGGCGACGTGTTCCGGCCCGATGGCCTGCCGGACCTCGATCCTGACGAACAGCTGGTGATGGCCCGGCGGCTGGTTCGTGAGGGGATCGTCGTCAGCCCGGCCGGGGTGGACGTCGCGCGGGATCCTGCGCCCGGTGACGTAGAACCGGTGCACCGTCGGAGCCGGATCGTTCCGAGCGGTGCTCGGTGCAATCGGCTCTGCGGTCGGACCCGATGCTGGGTACGGCCTTCCCGGCGGGGCGGTTGCTGCTGGTCGAGCAGCCGGGCCCATGGGGCAGGGCCGGCCTGGTCGACTCTCGTTTCGACCGTTCCGTTGCCCATCGGCTGATCGCCGGACTCGACCCTGAAGGGATCAGGGTGCTGGCCATCCGCCGCCCCGGCCGGACGACGGAGGCCGGATCTCGCAGGTGGGGACTCGCCGACTGCCGGCCCGGCCGTGAACGCCTGCAGTGGGGGACCTTTCGACGAGGATGCGGATCTTCTCTCGCTGCCGATCGACGGGCTCGCCGATGACGGCCGTGCTCATCCGACAGGCTCCGGGTCCCGGGTCGGGACGGCCGATGACCCCGCCCCGGTGTTCCTGGTCTGTGCGCACGGCACTCACGACGTGTGTTGCGCCATGCGGGGCCGGCCGGTCGCCGCGGCGCTGGCCGAGCTGCGCCCCGGTCGTGTCTGGGAGTGCAGCCATGTCGGCGGCGATCGTTTCGCGGCCAACGTTCTGGTGCTGCCGTCGGGCCTGCTGTACGGACGGGTCGTCGAATCGTCGGCGTCGCCGATGGTCGAAGCTGCCGACTTCGGGGCCGTGCTCGAACACCACCTGCGCGGGCGGGTCGGCTTCCCGCCGGCACAGCAGGCGGCGATGGCGCACGTGCACAGAGAAATGCCCGACCTCGCCGTGGACGACGTACAAGCCGTCGGCGCGATTCGCACCGAACCGGGGCTGATCGTGGTCCGGGTGGTGGCGGCGGGGGAGCACTTCGAAGTCCCGATCAGGGTCGAGCAATCGCCGCGGGAATGGTTGACCTGCCAGGCCTTGCAGCCGGCGTCGGCGTCGGTCTATCTGCCACAGTCGATCCGCCGGGTCCGGCCGGCAGCCGCCGCGCGGAGCGAATGACGACGAACGGCCCCTAAGCTGCGGCCGTGAAACTGCCACGCTCGACGATCGCGCTCGAGGTGGCTGTGCGGGGAATCTTCCGTCTGCTGCCCTCCGGCGTGCGCAGAGTGCTTGCCGGGCGACCGGTCCGACGCGACGGACTCACCCTCGACCCCGACCTGCAGCTGCTCCTGCGACTCGAGCGGCTCACCTCGGCCGGCACGCCCGCGGTCACCCTGCAACGCCGGCGCGAGCACCTCGACATTGCGGGCGCACTCGCCGGCGGCCCCGTCGCGCCGGGAGTGACGGCGCGGGAGCTGGCGATCCCCAGCGGCGACCCGGACAGGCAGTTGGATGCGCGGTTGTACGCGCCCGACGGCCTGCCGCCCGGGTCCGGGCTGCTGGTCTTCCTGCACGGCGGTGGCTGGGTCAACGGCAGCCTGGTCAGCCACGATCCTCTCTGCCGCTTCCTCGCAGCGCAGGCCGGCGTGCGGGTGCTGTCAGTTGCGTACCGGCTGGCCCCCGAGCATCCGTTCCCGGCAGCGATCGAGGATGTGACAGCGGCGTTCGCCTTCGCGCGGCAGCACGCCACGGGCCTCGGAGCCGACCCGGGTGCCATCGCGATGGGCGGGGACAGTGCCGGCGGCAACCTCGCCGCGGTCGTCACGCACCTGGCGGTCCGGGCCGGTCGGCCCGCGCCGGCCTTCCTGCTGCTGTTCTACCCCGCCTGCGACGCCGCGCACCGGTCCCGGTCACGGAATCTCTTCGCGAAGGGCTTCTTCCTGACCGAGGCCGACATCGACTGGTTCTGCGACAAGTACCTGCCGCCCTCGGTCGACCGCGGCGATCCTCGCGCGTCCATCCTGCTCGCCCCTGACCTGTCCGGGATGCCGGCCGGCCACCTGGTGACGGCCGGGTTCGACCCGCTGCGCGATGAGGGCGAGATGTTCGCGCACCGGCTCAACGAAGCAGGCGTGCGGATGACGCTCCGGCGGGAGCCCGACCTGATCCACGGTTTCGCCAGCATGATCGGAATCTCCGGACGCAGTCGGGAGGCGGTCGCTCAGGCGGCCGGTGCGTTGCGCGTCGGGTTGGCCCTCAACGTCGGGGAACCCACGTCGCAGGTCGCGATTTCGCGGGTTCCGGCCGCCGGAGAGGTCCTATTCTGATCCGGTGAAAACGGCTCATTCGAACAATCAGCTGAAATGGGCCGTCCGGATCGTTTTCCACGTCCTCCCGCCGGCGGGCCGACGGCTACTGGCCGGTCGGCAGGTCCATCGTGACGGCCAGGATCTCGACCCCGATATGCAGCTCCTGCTCAGGCTCGGGCGTATCACGTCACGCCGGGCGCCCGCGCCGACGCTGCAGAGCCGGCGCCAGCAACTCGAGGTGGGCGGCCCGCTGGTCGGTGGCGCCGTCGAGGCGGGCGTAACCGCCCGCGAGATCGCCGTCACGGCTGATCTTCCCGCACGTCTGTACACACCGGATGGTCTGCCGCCGGGGTCGCCGCTGCTGGTCTTCTACCACGGCGGAGCGTGGGTGACCGGCAGCCTGGACAGCCACGATCGGCTGTGCCGATTTCTGGCCGCGCACGCCGACGTGCGGGTGCTGTCCGTCGGCTACCGGCTCGCACCGGAGCACCCGTTCCCCGCGGCTGTCGACGACGCCGGAGCGGCGTTCGACTACGCCCGGACGCATGCCGCGGAGCTGGGTGCGGACCCCGACCGGATCGCCGTCGGCGGGGACAGTGCGGGCGGCAATCTGGCCGCCGTCACCGCCCACCTCGCGGTCCGCTCCGGCCGCCCGTCGCCGGACTTCCTGCTGTTGTTGTATCCGCACTGCGATACAGCCGGCCGTTCGGCGTCACGCGAACTGTTCGGCGACGGTTTCGGCCTCACCGACCGGGACATCGAGTGGTTCACCGACCAGTACCTGCCGCCCGGGACGGACCGCGCAGACCCGCGGGCGTCCATCGTGTCGGCCGAGGATCTGTCCGGAATGCCGGCGACCTACCTGGTGACCGGCGGGTTCGATCCGTTGCGGGACGAGGGTGAGCTCTTCGGCCGTCGCCTCGCGGCCGCCGGTGTCCGGGTCGTCCAGCGTCGGGAACCCGACCTGATCCATGGCTTCGCCAACCTGCTGGGGATCTCGGTGCGCTGCCGGGAATCCGTCGCTCACGCGGCGGGCGCCTTGCGGGCCGGGCTGGACCTGGCCGACCGCGCGTGGTGAGGTCGCCGGCCCGCCGGGCTGGTGCCGCGGGTCGTGCCGATGGGCGGACCCTGGGGCCGCTTGGCGCGACCTGATCGCTGAGATCGTCGATGTGTGCCCCCGGTGAGACTCGAACTCACACTGTGCGGGATTTGAATCCGCTTCCTCTGCCAATTGGGATACGGGGGCAGGGCCCCGTCACCGGGGCACGAGCAATCTTAGACGGCCGCCGGACCGACTTTCGGCAGCGGCGGCGACAACGATGTCGGTTGCGTCCCGCGGTGACCGTTCAGATCACATCAGGCACATCATGCACGTAGCCTTCGGGACACATTGCCCCGTTACGCTGACGCCGGGACCAATGGCCGATCCGCGGCCATCGGCATGGCTGGAGGGGTGCCGATGACGACTCCGAGACGAGTGCTCATCGCCGAAGACGAGGCTTTGATCAGGCTGGACCTGGCGGAAATGTTGTCCGAAGAAGGTTTCGAGGTCGTCGGTCAGGCGGCCGACGGTGAGCAGGCCGTCGCGATGGCGATCGATCTGCGGCCGGACCTGGTCATCCTCGACGTCAAGATGCCCAAGCGCGACGGGATCGACGCGGCGGGGGAGATCGTCGCCGAACAGATCGCGCCGGTCGTCATCCTGACGGCCTTCTCGCAACGCGACCTGATCGAGCGGGCGCGCGATGCCGGGGCCATGGCCTACCTGGTGAAGCCGTTCTCCAAGGCGGACCTGCTGCCGGCCATCGAGCTGGCGGTGGCCCGCTACGCGGAGACGGCTGCGCTGCGCGCCGAGGTTGCGGACATCACTCAGCGGCTGGAGGCGCGCAAGATCATCGACCGCGCGAAGGGTCTGCTGATGACGCATCAGAAGATGACCGAGCCCGAGGCGTTCCGCTGGATCCAGCGGACGGCGATGGATCGCCGGACCTCCATGCAGGCAGTGGCAGGAGCGGTTCTCGAGGGTCTGGCGGCCAAGAGCTGATCCCGGCCGCCGTCCTGTAACGGTTTCGGTATGGCGTCCATGTTAACAATTGTCCGCTTTGCCCGGTTACCATGTTGACCAGCACATCAATCGCCCGCAAACCCTCAGTTTCTCCGGAGGATTTGCGGGCGATTGTCCGCTTCGGCAAAGGATCGACGGCCCTGGTGATCGACGCGCTGTGACGTTCAGTAGTCGATCCGTCATCGTTGCAGGTCAGGGCCGCGTGGGAGAGCGAACACGGGACAGAATCGCTCGAGCGTATGACCGGCGCGTCGCATTTTGGTTACGGGGCCCGGTAAATGCACGGGTGTACGCCATCCGTGGGATAGGTTCCCGGGCGTGTCCGGCGTCGTCGGCACGACCGGTAAGCAAATACCCGGTCACAAGAATCCTCGGAGGTGGCCTGTGCATCGACGTTCGATGCGACCCGCCCTCGTCCTGGTGGCCATCGCCACTCTGACGCTGGCGGCATGTGGTTCCAAGTCCAACGACAGTTCATCGAGTTCGTCGGCGGCGCCCGCGGCCAGCGGAGCCTCGTCGGCGGCTTCCGGTAGTGCCGCGTCCGGTAGTGCCGGCGCTCGAGCGGCGCGCCTCCACCGGTGCCCTCTCGATCAAGGCCAGTGTCCAGATCGACAACGACGGCAACGAGGTGCCGGTCGCGGACGGCGGCACACCCGTCAGCCCGGCCGGTGACGGCAACGCGAAATGCGCTGCCGACCACCGACGATCGCCATGGCCGGCGCGCTCACCGGAGCCGAACGCGGCCCTCGGCCTGAACATCCTCTACGGCGCAAAGTTGGCGATCGACGAGCACAACAAGGCCAATGCCGGACTGCCAGGTCGTCCTCAAGCAGTTCGACACCGAGGGTGATCCGCAGAAGGCGACCCAGGTCGCACCACAGATCGTCGGTGATCCCAACATCATCGGGTTGCTCGGACCGGCATTCTCGGGCCGAGACGAGGCCGACCGGGCCGATCTTCTTCCAGGCGGGTCTGCTGTCGCTGACCGCGTCGGCCACCCGAGGTCGCGCTGACCACCAACGGTTGGACCAACTTCTTCCGCGGCCTGGCCAACGACGGTGTCCAGGGCCCGGCGGTCGCGAACTACCTGGTCAAGACTCTTGGCTACAAGAAGGTCTGTGTCGTCGACGACAGACTCCGCTACGGCGTGGGCCTGGCCGAGGTGGTGACCCAGACGCTGGGTGCAGTCGCGGACACGAGTTGCGCAGGCCAAGGTAAGATGGGTGACAAGGACTTCTCCGCGACTGTTCAGCTGGTCAAGGGCGCGGCACCCGGACGCGGTGTTCTATGCCGGCTACTACGCGGAGGCCGCTCCGTTCGTTCAGCAGCTGCGGGACGCGGGCGTCACGGCGACCTTCGTGTCCGCGCGACGGCACCAACGACGCGCAGTTCGTCGACCAGGCCGGTGAGGCCTCCAAGGACGCCATCCTGTCCTGCCCGTGTGGTCCGGCGCCCGGAGGACTTCAAGCGACCGAGTACAGGGCCATCAACGGGCGCCGCCCGGGTGTGTATTCGGTCGAGGGTTACGACCTGACCACGATCATGCTGACCGGCATCGACTCCGGAATCACCGATCGGGCGCAGCTCTGATCGATTACGTCAAGAACTACGACGGCCTCGGTCTGGCACGTAACTACAAGTGGGATGCGACCGGCGAGCTGGCGGCATCCCTCGTGTGGATCTACAAGGTCCAGTAGCGTTCGCCCAGCACTGCCGTTCGGCCGAGCGACCGGAGGCTTCAGCAGGAGAAGCCTCCGGTCGCGCGCCGCTCGAAGCCCAACGGGTCGCCAGGACGACCGGTAATTGAAAGGACGCGATGCAGCTAGACGAGGTGTCGGGGCTGATGGCCATGGCCGCACCGCCGATCAATTTCAATGTCGACGCGCTTGGCAGCCTCTTTTGGGAGCTGACCGTCGACGGACTTGCCTACGGTGCGATCTACGCCTTGGTCGCGGTCGGCTATACGTTGGTCTACGGCGTGCTTCGATTGATCAACTTCGCTCATTCCGAGATCTTCATGCTCGGCATGTTCGGTCAGTACGCGGTGCTGATGCTGCTCGGATTCACGCCCGAGTGGGAACGTGTACGACGAGGGCACCGTGCTGACGATCGTTTATCTGGGCATCGCGATGATCGGCGGCATGGCGGTCTCCGGCGGCGCCGCTGTCGGGCTCGAGCGACTGGCCTATCGTCCGCTGCGCAAGCGCAACGCGCCGTCGCTGGTCTTCCTGATCACCGCCATCGGCGCGTCTTTCGTGCTGCAGGAGTTCGTGCACTACATCCTGCCCCAGCTGACCGACGGTGAACTGGGTGGCGTCAACGCGCAGGTCCCGATCCGGCTGGTCGCACCCACAGGAGCAGTTCACTATCTTCGGCGCGTCGGTCACCAACATCACGTTGATCATCCTTGGCCGCGGCGCTTGTTCTTGCGCTCGGGACGGACATCTTCGTCAACCGCACGAAGTTCGGCCGGGGCATCCGCGCCGTCGCCCAGGACCCGACGACCGCGACGCTGATGGGTGTCAGCCGCGAGCGGGTGATCATGCTGACCTTCCTCATCGGCGGCATGCTTGCGGGCGCCGCGGCACTGCTCTACACCCTGCGGGTCCCGAACGGGATCATCTACAACGGCGGCTTCATCCTCGGCATCAAGGCGTTCTGCGCGGCGGTGCTCGGCGGCATCGGCAACCTGCGCGGTGCGCTGCTCGGCGGCCTGATCCTCGGGGTGATGGAGAACTACGGTCAGGTGCTGTTCGGCACCGGCTGGCGCGACGTGGTCGCGTTCGTCCTGCTGATCCTGATCCTGATGTTCCGGCCGACCGGCATTCTCGGCGAGACCTGGGGAGGGCGCGGGTATGAGCAACCCATCGTTCGACGAGCGCGCCCAAGGGCGGCGTCGGCGACGGTTTCCGGGGTTGGTGGAACGCACTGGCCCGGCCGACGCAATGGGCCTTCGGGGTGCCGTTCATCCTGTTCATCGCCCTGCTGCCGCTGCTGAACATCCCGCGTGCTCACCACCGAGGGCACCAACTTCGGCGCGGTGATGGCGCAGTTCGGCATCTACGCGCTGATCGCCATCGGCCTGAATGTCGTCGTCGGCCAGGCCGGTCTGCTGGACCTCGGCTACGTCGGCTTCTACGCTGTCGGCGCCTACACCGTCGCACTGCTCACCAGCCCGGATAGCCCGTGGAATCAGACCGGCCCGGAGGGTGGCTCTCGAACGGACTGGGCGTGGCTCGCCTGTCTGCCGATCGCGATGGCCATCACCGCGATGTCCGGGTCTGATACTCGGCTCGCCGACGCTGCGGCTGCGCGGCGACTATCTCGCCATCGTCACGTCGGGTTCGGCGAAATCGTCCGACTGCTCGCCGACAACCTCGACGAGATCACCAGCGGCGGGCGCGGACTGTCCCAGGTTGCCTACCCGCGCTTCGGCGTCGACCGAGGAGTTCCCGCTCGGCGTCTTCTCCGCGGGCAACGTCGGCGAGACGCTGAACTCCGGCGTCTGGTGGTTCTGGTTCGTCGATCGTGCTGATCATCATCGTGCTGCTGTTCGTCGGCAACCTCGAACGCTCCCGGGTCGGCCGCGCATGGGTCGCGATCCGGGAGGACGAGGACGCCGCCGAGATCATGGGCGTGCCGACCTTCAAGTTCAAGCTGTGGGCCTTCATCATCGGCGCCGCGATCGGTGGCATGTCCGGTGCGCTGTACGCCGGTCAGGTGCAGTTCGTGGCACCGACCAACTTCAACGTCGTCAACTCGGTGCTGTTCCTCTGCGCCGTGGTACTCGGTGGCCAGGGCAACAAACTCGGTGTGATCCTCGGCGCGTTCATCATCGTGTATCTGCCGAACTTCTTCCTCGGCCGGACGGAGATGCTCGGGATCCCGGTCGACGGCAACGCAATCGCTCGAATACAAGTACCTGTTCTTCGGACTGGCGCTGATGGTGCTGATGATCTTCCGGCCGCAGGGACTGATACCGGTCCGGCAGAAGCTGCTGACCTACGGCCGCGAGCTGTATGTCGCGGCCCGCCGGCGGAGCGAAGAGCGAGCAATCCGAGGTGGCCAAGTGACGCGCGACGACTCGGATTCCGCGCACGATCCCGGGGCGGTCGGCGCCGGCGCCGAGGTCGGCGAGGAATACCGGCACATGTCGGAGGAGGCCTTCGGCGAGGGCCCCGTCGGTCCGATGATCCTCGACGAGGCCGTGGTCGTCGACGTCGCCGACGTCATGCCCGAACTCGCCGACCCCGAGGTCGTCGCCGAGATCGTCGCGCCGACCCGGGAGATCGAGACCACGGTCGGCGAGCCGCTCGTCGAGCTCGACGAGGTGACGGTGAAGTTCGGCGGGCTGACCGCGCTGGACGCGGTGACCTTCACCATCAACCGAGGCGAGATCCTCGGCCTCATCGGTCCGAACGGCGCCGGCAAGACAACCTGCTTCAACGCGATGACCGGCGTCTACCGGCCGACCTCGGGAACAGTGACGTTCGACCACCAGGTGATGGCCAAGCTCAAGCGCAACCAGATCACCCGGCTCGGCATCGCCCGCACGTTCCAGAACATCCGGCTGTTCGGCGAGATGACCGCGCTGGAGAACGTCGTCGTCGGCACCGACGCGCGGCACAAGACCTCGGTTCCCGGCGCGACCTTCCGCACGCCGCGGCATCGGCACGAGGAGCGGGACGCGATCGACCGCGGGATGGCGCTGCTGGAGTTCGTCGGGGTCGGCGGCGCGGGCGACGGAGAAGGCGCGCAACCTGCCCTACGGCGACCAGCGCCGGCTGGAGATCGCCCGAGCGCTGGCCACCGAGCCGAAGCTGCTCTGCCTGGACGAGCCGGCGGCCGGCTTCAACCCGGCCGAGAAGGCGGCGCTGATGGAGCTGATCCGCAAGATCCGGGCCGACGGCTACACGGTGCTGCTGATCGAGCACGACATGCGGCTGGTGATGGGCGTGACGGACCGGATCGTGGTGCTCGAGTTCGGCAAGAAGATCGCCGAGGGACTGCCCTCGGAGATCCGTGACAATCCCGCGGTGATCGCCGCGTACCTGGGGGTGCCTGACGATGCCTCTGCTTGAGATTCGCGACATGGCGGTGGGTTACGGCCGCATCGAGGCGCTGCACGGCATCTCGCTGTCGGTCGAGGAGGGCGAGCTCGTCACCCTGATCGGCGCGAACGGTGCCGGCAAGACGACAACCATGCGGGCGATCTCCGGGATCCGGCCGCTGACCCGCGGGTCGATCGTCTTCAAGGCCAGGACATCACCAAGATGAAGGCCTACCAGCGGGTGCTGGCCGGCATCGTGCAGGCCCCGGAAGGTCGCGGCGTGTTTCCCGGGATGACCGTCCAGGAGAACCTGGACATGGGCCACTACGGGCGGAAGTTCGACAACAAGGCCGACTACAAGCAGACCCTGGACCGGGTGTTCGAGCTGTTCCCGCGGCTGGAGGAGCGCCGCACCGCAGTTCGGCGGCACGCTGTCCGGCGGCGAGCAGCAGATGGTGGCGATCGGCCGGGCCCTGATGGCCAGGCCGGAGGTGCTGCTGCTGGACGAGCCGTCGATGGGGCTGGCGCCGATGATGATCCAGCAGATCTTCCGGATCATCTCCGAGATCAACGCCAGCCGGCGTGACGATCCTGCTGGTCGAGCAGAACGCCCAGCAGGCCCTGTCCCGCTCCGACCGGGCGTACATCCTGGAGACCGGCGAGGTCGTCAAGTCCGGCCCCGGCCCGGAGCTGCTGGCCGACCCGGCGATCAAAGAGGCCTACCTGGGCGTGGCGTAGGGCCCGCCCGCGCTCGCGTGAACCTGAGGCGCCCCCTCGAATGACGGTGATCATGCAGCCCAGCACGCGACACCCCGACGACACGCACGAAGACCTGTGCTGGGCGTCATGATCAACTCCGTTTATCGCGGAGCAGAGTCGAAGGACGCCGGTGAAGCGCTCCGGGTGCTGATACGACATCGGATCCAGTGATCGAAAGGACTGTCCAGCCCGCCGCCAACAGTTCGGCGCATGCGTCGGCGATCCCGGTCGAGTGACCCATCGCCGCTGTGGAAGTCCTGTCCGTCGAACTCCAGACCGACACGTGCGCTCCGCCAAGCCAGACGAGCCATGCTGCCAACCGGTCCCGGCGCCGCAACGTCGACACTGATCTGCAGCTCAGGTGCGGGTAGACGTCGCCTCAAGAATCCGATAGCGTGCCCTGGATTCCATCGGTGACTCTGCTGCCGGCATCGCGTCGGGAAGTTGGCGGCGTACCTCGAGAACGCCGCGCATTCCTGCTGCCCGAGCAAGAGCATCGTTCGAGGAGCTGCTTGGTCGACCGCCTGCACGTCCTCTTGGGCCGCGCGAAACCATCGACGCTCGGCGCAGACGCGCCAGGAGCATGGCGACGCCGCACGTGCCGCCCGGTCGGGACAGCTGGACTGCCTTCGATGGAAACCACCTCGACATTGTTCTGCGGAGATCTGTTCACGGCGACCGGGCCGGGTCCAGCTGCGACCGAACACGACATCGTCGGTCCGGCGATCGCGACGGAGGACATCTTCGGCGCGACCTGCCTGAACCCGTACCACCGGTACCGCCATCCGCTCGCTGGCGCGATCTGGCATCGCACGCGCCTTGAGGTTGATACACAGACCGCCGCACACCGGCGCCTCCGTCGAGCCCGCATGGATCTGGGCCACCGAGTACGACGAGCGACTAGCCGCTCAAGGAGTGCGCTTCGCGGAATCTGCACCGGGCCGCATGGTCTACTAGCGACCAACGCGCCCAGAGTGACGGCCGGGAGGTCGCGGAGCAGCACCGTCAGGCGGGCGGTGCAGATGCGGCGATCCTGGTCGTCGCTGATCGTGATCTCGAACGTGCACAGGGTCCGGCCCAGCGAGATGGGCACGGACACCGCGGTGACGATCCCGTCGGCGGCCGAACGGTGGTGGCTGCAGCTCAACTCGATGCCCAGCGGCGCCTTGCCGTCACCGACCAGCGACTCCGTGGAACGAGCCCATCGTCTCCGCGAGCGCAGCGCTGGCGCCGCCGTGCAGCAGGCCGAACGGCTGCCGGTTGCCGGCCACCGGCATCGTCGCGACGACCCGTTCGCGGGTGAACTCGGTGAGCTCGATGCCCATGTTCTCGGCGAGCTCGCCGCGCATGTCCCGCACGATCTCCAGCACGGCCTGTGGGTCGGCCGGCTGGGGCAGCGCTGCGAGAGCGCGCATGCCTGCGGGGCCGGGCGGTGGCGTCATCGGGTCTCCAACGTCGTTGCGAAAAGGGCCGGTCGTCAGGCTCGCGGTCCTCGACCCCAGGTCCACCGGGAAGCCGGCGGGGCGGTCGGCGCAGGAATCCGCGGTGTCGGACCCTGACCCTAGACTCGGGCCCGTGAGTCCAACGCCGACAGGTACCCGTTCGCGCAGCACCACCACCCGAGGCGCCACCGCCCGGGGCGGTTCCGGGGCGGCACCGGCGCCTGTGGCGGCGCCGACCGGCCCTGTGCTGTTGCTGCTGGACGGCCATTCGATCGCCTACCGGGCGTTCCACGCCCTGCCGGCGGAGAACTTCTCCACGACCACCGGGCAGTTCACCAACGCGGTCTACGGCTTCACCTCGATGCTGATCAACCTGCTGCGCGACGAGCGGCCGACGCACGTCGCGGTCGCGTTCGACCTGTCCCGGCAGACCTGGCGCCGCGAGGAGTACGTCGAGTACAAGGCGAACCGGTCAGCGTCCCCGTCGGAGTTCAACGGTCAGGTCGAGCTGATCAAGGAGGTGCTGGCGCGCGCTGCGGATCCCGATCCGTCACCGCCGAGAACTACGAGGCCGACGACGTCATCGCCACGCTCACCATGCGGGCGGTCGCCGAGGGCATGACGGTCCGGATCTGCACCGGCGATCGTGATGCGCTGCAACTGGTCTCGGACGATGTCACGGTGCTCTACCCGAAGCGCGGGGTGTCCGAACTGACCAGGTTCACGCCGGAGGAGGTGGAGGCCAAGTACGGCCTGACGCCGCTGCAGTACCCCGACTACGCGGCCCTGCGCGGCGACCCCTCGGACAACCTGCCCGGCATCCCCGGGGTGGGGGAGAAGACCGCCGCCAAGTGGATCCGCGAGTTCGGCAGCCTCACCACCCTGGTCGACCGGGTCGACGAGGTCCGCGGCAAGGTCGGCGACGCCCTGCGGGAGAACCTGCCGCAACGTGCTGATGAACCGCCGGCTCACCGAACTGGTCCGGGAGGTGCCGATCGACGCCGACCCGGCCACCGACTTCCCGGCCGTGCCCTACGACCGTGAGGCGGTCCACCGGATCTTCGACGACCTGCAGTTCCGGGTGCTGCGGGAGCGGCTGCTGGAGACCTTCGTCCAGGAGGACGAGACCAGCACCGAGGGTTTCGAGGTCGCCGGCGCGCGGCTCGCCCCCGGCACGGTCCGGGGTTGGCTGGCCGAGCATGCCACCGGACGGGTCGGGCTGGTACGTCCGCGGCACCTGGGCGCCGGGTGGCGGCGACGTGCACACCCTCGCGCTGGCAGCCGCGGACGGGGCGGCCGCCGTGGTCGACGTCATCGGCGCCGACCCGGACGACGAGGCGGCGCTGGCGGCATGGTTCGCCGACCCGACCCCGACCAAGGTCGGTCACGACCTGAAGCCGGCGATCAACGCGCTGACCGCGCGCGGCTGGCCGGTGGACGGCGTCGCCTGCGACACCGCTCTCGCCGCCTACCTGGCCCGCCCGGGCCAGGCGACCTTCGATCTGCACGACCTGGTTCAGCGCTACCTGCACCGGACCCTGGACCCGGATCACAGCGTCAACTCCGAGCAGCAGCTGTCGCTGATCCCGGACGAGGACGCGACCACCGAGCGGGATGTCGACACCCGCGACATGGTGAAGGCGCGGGCAATCATCGACCTTGCCGACGCGCTGGAGAAGCACCTGGAGTCCCTCGGCCAGGGCTCGCTGCTGGCCGACATGGAGCTGCCGGTGATGACGGTGCTCGGCATCATGGAGCGCGACGGCATCGCGGTCGACGTCGAGTACCTCGACGACCTGCAGTCCACCTTCGCCGCCGAGGCCGAGATCGCCGCGAAGGCGGCCTACGCGGAGATCGGCAAGGAGGTCAACCTCGGCTCCCCGAAGCAGCTCCAGGTGGTGCTGTTCGACGAGCTCGGCATGCCGAAGACGAAGCGCACCAAGACCGGCTACACCACCGACGCCGATGCGCTGGCCAATCTGCACGAGCAGACCGGCCACCCATTCCTGACCCACCTGCTCCGGCACCGTGACGTCACCCGGCTCAAGACCACCGTCGAGGGGCTGCGCAAGTCGGTCAGCGACGACGGCCGCATCCACACCACCTACCAGCAGACCGTCGCCGCCACCGGCCGGCTGTCGAGTACCGAGCCGAACCTGCAGAACATCCCGATCCGGACCGACGAGGGACGGCAGATCCGTCGTGCCTTCATTGCCGGGCGAGCCGCCGAGAGCTGTTGACGGCGGACTATTCGCAGATCGAGATGCGGATCATGGCAACCCTTTCCGAGGACGCCGGGCTGATCGAGGCGTTCAACTCCGGCGAGGATCTGCACACTGCCGTCGCGGTGCGCGCGTTCGGCGTGCCGGCGGAGGAGGTCACCCCCGAGCTGCGTCGCCGGATCAAGGCGATGTCCTACGGGCTGGCCTACGGGTTGTCGGCGTTCGGGCTGTCCGGGCAGTTGAAGATCTCCGTCGACGAGGCCCAGGAACAGATGGAGGCCTACTTCGCGCGGTTCGGCGGGGTGCGGGACTACCTGCGCCGGACCGTCGCCCAGGCCAGGACCGACGGCTACACCGAGACGGTGTTCGGCCGCCGCCGGTACGTACCGGATCTGACCAGCGACAACCGGCAGAAGCGGGAGATGGCCGAACGGGCCGCGCTGAACGCGCCGATCCAGGGCAGTGCCGCCGACATCATCAAGGTCGCGATGCTCGATGTGCAGCGCCGGATCGAACGCGAGGGGCTGCGGTCGCGGATGCTGCTGCAGGTGCACGACGAGTTGGTCTGCGAGGTCGTCGCCGGCGAGCAGGACGCGATGACGGCGGTGCTCCGCGAGGAGATGGCCGGCGCCTACCCGCTGGCGGTGCCGCTGGAGGTGTCCGTCGGGGTCGGGGCCGAACTGGGACGCGGCGGCGCACTGAGCGGCGTCCGCTACCGGATATGCGCTCGGCGACCGCCGGTCGTTCGCGTTACGCTCCGTGCATCGCTGGTCCGTCGGCGCCGGCCTTCGCACACGCAAGGCGGCTTCGACATGAAGCGACACCACCTACGACCTCACGACCTGACCACAGGCGTGGTCATCGCGCGTCATCGCTGGGCATCGTCATCTGGCTCGTCTTCATCATCGCCTACATCAAGATCATCACCGGGCCGGTTACTCAGGGTGGTGGGTGCTGATCCTGCTCGTGCCGATCGTGAACATCGTGATGCTGCTGGTGTTCGCCTACAAGGAATGGCCGATCCAGCGTGAGCTGCGCGAGCTGCGCGGCTGGGCCAACCAGATCCAGCGTGGCGCGGCAGGGGCAGCCCGGTGCGGCGGCCAGTCGGGATACGGCCAGCAGTCGCGACGACGCCGCACGGCGATCCACGGGAGCCTCGGGTCAGCCGGCCACGGTCTGGCCGCACGGCCGAGATGTCGGTCAGGACCCTCACCCGGCAATCGACTCAGCCCGGCAACCGGCTCACGAAGATCGCGGTCCCGGGGAAGATCTCGCCCCGCTCCGGCGACCACTGACCCCAGACGCCGGTGAAACCCTCCGGCCACTCCGGCTCGATCACGTCCTGCACGACGAAACCCGGCGCCGACGATCTCCCGGATCCGGTCGCCCATCGTCCGGTGGTGCTCGACGTAGGCAGGCACACCGTCCTCGTCGACCTCGACGTACGGCGACCGGTCGAAGTAGGACTGGATCGCGGTCAGCCCGGCCGGACCGGGGTCGTCCGGAAACGCCCAGCGCATCGGATGGGTCGCGGAGAAGACCCAGCGGCCCGCCGGGCGCAGCACCCGGGCCACCTCCCGCATCGCCGCCGCGGAGTCGGCCACGAACGGGATCGCGCCGAACGCGGAGAAGGCGATGTCGAACGCCGCGTCCGCGAAGGGCAGTCTCGCAGACGTCGGCCTGCACCAGCGGCACCGGCACACCGGTCCGGTCCGCCGCGTCACGCGCGTGCGCGAGCATCCCGGCCGACAGATCGAACGCGACCACGGTCGGCGCCCTGCCGGCCAGGTAGCGGGCGCAGGGCGCCGATCCGCAGCCGACCTCGAGGATGCGCCGCCCGCGTGACGTCACCGAGCAGATGAACGTCGGCTTCGCGCAGGTTCTCCGGGCACCAGACCAGGTCGACGTCGCCCAGGAACGCACCGTGCTCGGCGTGGTAGGCGTCCGCGTCGGCGTCCCACCACCGCCGGTTGGCCGCCCTGGAAACCTGCTTGATCCGCCGCGCGTTTGCGCGGCCGGGTCGGTCCGATCGGCGCGACGGGCGGGGGACTGTTCGGGGGCTCGGGAGACGGCACGGCACCATGGTTGCACCGTGCGTCGACCCGCTGTCGCACCCTGTGCGTACCGCAGTTGCTCCCTGCGCACAACCGCCGATCGACAACGCGCGGATCACGGCTCAGCCCCGTAAAACCGTGCCCAATGGCCGGTCACCGGGCGTGTACCCGTATCGGGTGGTGATGGCGTAGTCTGGAGTGCGCGCTGTGGGTCTGTGCTGTCTCGGTATGGAGCAGGCCGCACTCGTCCGGCCAACTGCATTTCTGGCTCGGCGCACCGACAGCATCGCCTCACCCAGGGCGTCGTGTTCAGGTCGCCCGGATGAAATCTGCCCCGCCGCGTGCCGACCGTCCGAACTGTGTCACGCCTGCCCAGGATGATCGCCAGGTTCTCACCAGCCCACCTCCGGAGTACCCCACCACATGTCCACCCCTACCGCCACCGCCCCGCAGGTCGCGATCAACGACATCGGGTCGGCCGAGGACTTCCTCGCGGCCATCGATCTGACCATCAAGTACTTCAACGATGGTGACATCGTCGAGGGCACGATCGTCAAGGTCGACCGCGACGAGGTCCTGCTCGACATCGGCTACAAGACCGAGGGTGTCATCCCCTCGCGCGAGCTGTCCATCAAGCACGATGTCGACCCGAGCGAGGTCGTCTCGATCGGCGAGCACGTCGAAGCCCTTGTCCTCCAGAAGGAGGACAAGGAAGGCCGACTCATCCTGTCCAAGAAGCGGGCTCAGTACGAGCGCGCGTGGGGCACGATCGAGAAGATCAAGGAAGAGGACGGCGTCGTCTCCGGCACCGTCATCGAGGTCGTCAAGGGCGGCCTGATCCTGGACATCGGTCTGCGCGGCTTCCTGCCCGCCTCGCTGGTCGAGATGCGCCGCGTCCGCGACCTGCAGCCGTACGTCGGCCGCCAGCTGGACGCCAAGATCATCGAGCTGGACAAGAACCGCAACAACGTGGTGCTGTCCCGCCGGCAGTGGCTGGAGCAGACCCAGTCCGAGGTGCGCAGCGAGTTCCTCAACCAGCTCGGCAAGGGTCAGGTCCGCAAGGGCGTCGTCTCCTCGATCGTCAACTTCGGTGCGTTCGTCGATCTCGGCGGCGTCGACGGTCTGGTGCACGTCTCCGAGCTGTCCTGGAAGCACATCGACCACCCGAGCGAGGTTGTCGAGGTCGGCCAGGAGGTCACCGTCGAGGTCCTCGACGTCGACATGGACCGCGAGCGCGTCTCGCTGTCGCTGAAGGCGACCCAGGAGGATCCGTGGCGGCACTTCGCCCGGACCCACGCCATCGGCCAGGTCGTCCCGGGCAAGGTCACCAAGCTGGTTCCGTTCGGCGCGTTCGTCCGCGTCTACGACGGCATCGAGGGCCTGGTGCACATCTCCGAGCTGGCCGGCCGGCACGTGGAGATCCCCGAGCAGGTCGTCACGGTGGACGACGAGATCTTCGTCCGGGTCATCGACATCGACCTGGAGCGTCGGCGGATCTCGCTGTCGCTCAAGCAGGCGAACGAGGGCATCACCACCGAGACCGAGTTCGACGAGGTGCGCGCGCAGTACGGCGTCGTCGATCACTACGACGAGTCCGGCAACTTCGTTCCGCCGGAGGGCTTCGACGTCGAGAGTGGCGAGTGGCTCGAGGGCTTCGACACCCAGCGCGAGGCATGGGAGAAGCAGTACTCCGAGGCGCACGCCGTCTACGAGTCCCACCTCAAGCAGATCGCGGCGGCCGCTGTGGCCGACGCCGAGGCAGCCGAGCCGAGCAACTACTCGTCCGGCACCGCCGCGCCGGCAGATCCCGGAGACCCCGTCCGGTTCGCTGGTGAACGACGAGCAGCTGGCCGCACTGCGGGAGCGTCTGGCCGGGAGCTGACGCTGCGCCGCTGACCTCGCCGTCGACAACGGCGTGGTGCAAGAAGTTCGAACCCAACGGGGCCGTCACCGACGAGGTGACGGCCCCGTTGGCATTTTGTGACCTGACACGCCGCGGGACGCGCGGCGTCCTGGCTCTCCGCGACCGCGGCGGACATTACGGTGAACGCATGCGACGTCACCTTGTGGTCGGCGCGGCTGTGGCCGCCGCTGTGCTGCTGATTTCCGGATGTGGTTCTGACACCGCAGGCGAACGGCGGACTGTCACAGCCGTTGTCACCGTGTCTAGCGGCGCCCCCGGCTCCGGGCGCGAGCGGTGCGCCGGCCAGTGGCAGCAGTGCGGCCGGATCCGCCGCGGCCGCGTCATCGGCGGCCCCTTCCGCGTCACCGACCTCGACGAAGCCGGCCCCGTTCAAGAAGGTCGATCCGCTGAAGGTCGACTGCGCGGCCATCGTGAGCGCCGGCGACGTCAAGAAGATCTTCAAGACCGACATCCCCAACGACCGGATCAAGATCACCGTGGCGGAACTGAACACGGATGCCGGCCAGACCGGCCGGATCCGCTGCCTCTTCGGCCTCAGCGGGGACAAGAAGAGCGGCGCCTTCTCGATGGCGCTCACCCAGTACACCGACGCCGCCGCCGCGCAGGAGCAGGTCGACGTCACCGTGCAGAACGAGACCGACAACAACGCGAAGATTTCCCGAGGTCACGGTCAGTGGCTACCCGGCGACGGTGGCGATCCGTGACGGCGGCCTGATCATCATGGCGTACGACAACTGGACGCTGGCCATTGCGACGTCCGCGAAGATCTCGACCGGCTGCCCTCGAGAAGGGGCTGCCGGTGCTGGCTGAAGCGGCTCTGGCCAGGGTGCTGAAGGGCTGACAGACCTCGCCGCCAGGGCCCGGCATGCGGCGGCGGACCGCAGGCGGTCGTGGTCGTCGGCCGGCGGAGACCAGACCGCGGCAGGGACAGGGCGCGCGGTTCTGGTTCCGGCCACCCTGGCGACCGGTCGGCGGTGCTTCCCCGGCCGGAACCAGGAGAACAGACCGCGCCGTACGACGGTGGCCAGCGCGGTCACCGGGATCAGGCCCGGGCCGGCCCAGCCGGTGCCGCCACCCTCGAGCGGGACGACCCTGGCGGTGCTGACTGCAGTCACGGTGTTCCTCGATTCGGTCCGTGAGTCGCTGCCCGAGCGCACTGGCGCCCTGACCGGGCGGCTGACTCTGCTCGGTCAGACGCTACGTGCCAGGCTGTGCGGCGAACCGGAACCGCGGCGCGTGTCGGCAGAAGGATCGTCACAGTCCGATCCCGACGCGGGCATCCGACGCAGCCAGGTCGACAGAGACGGGGACGTGCATTGATCACCGTCGCGGTGACCGGCGGCATCGGGTCGGGCAAGTCGACGGTCGCCAGCGCGCTGCGCGACCTCGGCGCGGTCGTCGTCGACTCCGATCTGCTGGCCCGGGAGGTGGTGGCGCCGGGCACGCCCGGCCTGGCGGCGGTCGGCGGACGGCGTTCGGCAGCCGGATGATCGGCCGCTGACGGCGCGCTGGACCGGGCTGCCCTGGCCGCGGTGGTCTTCGCCGACCCGGCGCCAGGGCTCGCCTGGAGGGCATCACCCATCCGTTGGTGCGGGCCAGGTTCGCCCAGATCCTGCGGGACGCCGCGGCGCCGGATGCGGTGGTGGTGAACGACATTCCGCTGCTGACCACGCTGGCGGCCGCGGCCGCGTTCCACCTGGTGGTCGGCGTGCGGGCGGACCCGGAGGTCGGGTGCAGCGGCTGATCGCCCGGGGGCTCGCCGAGCCGGATGCCCGGGCGCGGATGGCCGCCCAGCTCAGCGATGACGAACGGGCCGCGCTGTGCGACGTCATGCTGGTCAACCACGGCGAACTCGGGCGAGCTGGCGGCCGCGGTGCGCCTCCTGTGGCCCGAGCGGCTGCGTGCCGTTCGAGCGGAACACGCGCGGACCGGGCGGCGCGCCGCGCGCGGCGGCCCGGCGCTGGTGGAGCACCGGAAATCCGGTGGGCCGACCGACGCGCGCCGGCTGGCCGCCCGGGTTGCCGCGCGCGGCCGGCGGCGCCCGGGTCGACCACATCGGGTCGACCGCGATCCCGGGCATGCCGGCCAAGGACGTCATCGACCTGCAGCTGACCGTGCCGGATCTGGCGAGGCCGCCGATCGGCTTGCGCGCCCGCGCTGACGGCGGCCGGATTCCCGCCGGCTGCCGGGTTCGAGCAGGACACCCCGCACCCGGATCCGGATGCCGACCCGCGCCCGCTGGCGTCAAGCGACTGCACGGCAACGCCGATCCGGGGCAAAGCGTCAACCTCCACGTGAGGGTGAGGGATTCGGCCGAACTGGCGGTGGGCATTGCTGTTCCGGGACTGGCTGACGCGCCGACCCGGCCGTCGCGGCGGAGTACCTGGCGGTGAAGCGCGGCGCTGGCCGACTGCATGCGCCGACCCGACCACGGACGGGTACGCCGATGGCGAAGGAACCGTGGATGGCCGCGGTCTACCCGCGCGGGCTGGCCTGGGCGGCGCGCCACCGGGTGGTCGCCGCGACTCGCTGAGCGGACGCCGTGACCAGCCGAGAAAAAGGGACTGTCGGACCCCCCGCGTAGCCTTTGATCACGTGGCTTTCGCAACCGAACATCCCGTCATCGCCGTCTCCGAGCATCGGCCCGTCGGCGATATTCCGCGCACCGCCGGGCGGTTCGAGGTGGTCAGCGATTACCAGCCGTCCGGCGACCAGCCGACGGCCATCGACGAGCTGGAACAGCGGCTCGAGGCGGGCGAGAAGGACGTCGTGCTGCTCGGCGCGACCGGCACCGGCAAGTCGGCGACCACCGCCTGGCTGATCGAGAAGGTGCAGCGGCCGACGCTGGTGATGGCGCCGAACAAGACGCTGGCCGCGCAGCTGGCGAACGAGCTGCGGGAGCTGTTCCCGCACAACGCCGTCGAGTACTTCGTCTCCTATTACGACTACTACCAGCCCGAGGCGTACGTCCCGCAGACGGACACCTACATCGAGAAGGACTCGTCGATCAACTCCGACGTCGAGCGGCTGCGGCACTCGGCCACCATGTCGCTGCTGTCCCGCCGGGACGTCATCGTGGTCGCATCGGTGTCCTGCATCTACGGCCTCGGTACCCCGCAGTCGTACCTGGACCGGTCGCTGCCGGTCGCGCGTCGGCGACAACATGGACCGGGACACGCTGCTGCGCGCGCTGGTCGACATCCAGTACTCCCGCAACGACGTGTCGTTCACCCGCGGCTCGTTCCGGGTCCGCGGCGACACCGTGGAGATCATCCCGGCCTACGAGGAGCTCGCGATCCGGATCGAGTTCTTCGGTGACGAGATCGAGCGGCTCTACTACCTGCACCCGTTGACCGGCGACGTGGTCCGCGGAGGTGCCGTCGCTGCGGATCTTCCCGGCCACGCACTACGTCGCCGGGCCCGGAGCGGATGGAGAAGGCCATCGCCGCCATCGAGCAGGAACTGGCCGAGCGGCTCGCCGAGATGGAGAAGCAGGGCAAGCTGCTGGAGGCGCAGCGGCTGCGGATGCGGACCAGCTACGACGTCGAGATGATGCGCCAGGTCGGGTTCTGCTCCGGCATCGAGAACTACTCCCGGCACATCGACGGCCGCCCGCAGGGGTCCGCGCCGGCCACCCTGATCGACTACTTCCCCGAGGACTTCCTGCATGGTCATCGACGAGTCGCACGTCACCGTGCCGCAGATCGGCGCCATGCACGAGGGCGATGCCTCCCGCAAGCGGACCCTGGTCGACCACGGCTTCCGGCTGCCGTCGGCGCTGGACAACCGGCCGCTGACCTGGGAGGAGTTCGCCGGCCGGATCGGTCAGACGGTCTACCTGTCGGCGACTCCCGGCCCGTACGAGCTGGGCCGCGCGCAGGGCGAGTTCGTCGAGCAGGTGATCCGGCCGACCGGCCTGGTCGACCCCGAGATCGTGGTGAAGCCGACCCGCGGGCAGATCGACGACCTGATCGGGGAGATCCGGGCAGCGGACCGCGACGCAACGAGCGGGTGCTGGTCACCACCCTGACCAAGAAGATGTCCGAGGACCTCACCGACTACCTGCTGGAACTGGGCATCCGGGTGCGGTACCTGCACTCGGAGGTCGACACCCTGCGCCGGGTCGAGCTGCTGCGGGAACTGCGGATGGGCGAGTACGACGTGCTGGTCGGGATCAACCTGCTCCGCGAGGGCCTCGACCTGCCGGAGGTCTCGCTGGTGGCGATCCTGGACGCGGACAAGGAGGGCTTCCTCCGGTCGGAGACCTCGCTGATCCAGACCATCGGCCGGGCCGCCCGCAACGTCAACGGCCAGGTGCACATGTACGCCGACAAGATCACCCCGTCGATGGCAAGGGCGATCGACGAGACGACGCGGCGGCGGCAGAAGCAGCGGGACTACAACCTCGCCAACGGCATCGACCCGACACCGCTGCGGAAGAAGATCAACGACATCCTGGAACGGGTCTACGCCGAGGCCGAGGATTCGGTCGAGGGCGCGACGCCGATCCGTCCGGGCGGATCCGGCCGCAACTCCTCCCGCGGTCGGAAGGCGGCGGGGAGAAGGGACCGGGCGGTCGACGTCGGGCGTCTACGCCGGGCACAACACCGTCGGGCATGGCGCGCAACGAACTGGCCGATCTGGTCCAGCAACTGACCGATCAGATGATGAGCGCCGCCAGGGATCTGCAGTTCGAGCTGGCCGGCCGGCTGCGTGACGAGATCCAGGAACTGAAGAGGGAGATCCGCGACATGGACTCGGCCGGAGTGGTGGCGGCCGTTCGCTAGACGCCGGGGCCGGTGCGGGTCAGTCGCCGATCATCCGCAGCGCCAGCGCGGCGACGCCTGCCATCGTCTGGTGGAACAGCGGACCGGCGGGCGACCGCGCGGTCACGAGCGCCTCGTGGACGCCGCCGCGCGAGCTGAGCAGGGTGCCCTGGTAGTAGGTCTCGTACGGCGCGCCGACCACCTCGCAAACAGCGTTGAGCGTCAGCTCCTCCTTCGGCGAGCCGTGCAGTGCGTCCTGCTCGGCGCGGTACCGGGACTGCAGGACGGGGAAGACCGCACGTGGGTCGTCGATCGGGTTCAACCGGACGGTCATGCTGCTGCCGCTCTCGAAGAACAGGCACCAGCCGGGGTCAGCGTTGCGCCGGGACACTTGCCGGGGAATGAGCGACGGTGTTTCGCCCTGGTCCAAGGGGTCGAGACGGAGCACCCGATATCCGAGATAGCGCTCCAGAAGCTGTGGATCTACCGCGCGCAGACCGTCCGGATGACCGACTGGCAGGGCGGGCACCGCCCCCAGGTCGAGGAGTCGGGCAGCAGCGCGTACCGGCCGGGTCGCCGGCGGGCGACCCACGATGACGTTCTTCCATCGATCCCACATATACGGGCCTACCTGACCTGGGAGGACACCGGAGCGGCATTCCGACACGATGAATTTACCCAACGGAGGGCGAAATGGCACATCCGCTGACCGGGCGAGTTCGACGTTACAACGGTCCGGGACCAATTGCTCACCCTTTTGGGGTGCGGCCTCGTCAGCTGGTGATGTCCTTGCGCCGGAACCGCAGCACCGCCAGCGCGGCGAACAGCACCGCGTAGGCCAGGCTGGCGAACCCGCCGCGGATCATGTCGTCCCACCGGATCGGGGTCGACCAGGGCACCGGTCCAGGCGAACGAGTAGTGCGTCGGCAGCCAGTTGCGGATGTCGCCGAGCGCGTCGATCTGGTTGAGGATCTGCGACAGGATCGAGATCAGCACGGCGCCGCCGACGGCGCCGAGCGGCGCGTCGGTGGACACGCTCAGCAGCAGCGCCAAGCCCGGCCACCCAGGTCAGCTGGACCGCGACGTAGCCGACGATCAGCGCCGAGCCGGAGCAGGCCCTCGCCGAAGCGTGAACTGCTCGCCGACCGGCGTGGACAGCGGATTCCAGCCGTAGGCGAAGCCGCCGATGATCAGCGCGGTGACCGGCAGGATGAGCAGCGCCAACATCGACAGCAGCCCGGCGACCAGCACCTTCTGCCGGATCAGCCGGATCCGCGGGATCGGCATCGCCAGCAGGTAGCGCAGCGACGACCAGGACGCCTCCGAGGCGATGGTGTCGCCGAAGAACAGCGAGATCACCACGATCAGCAGGAAACTGGCCGAGAAGAACAGCGACACCATCGCGAAGTTGATCGCGCCCGGAGGTCGCCAGATCGACCAGCGACACCGCCCCGCGGCCGCCGTTGTTGGTGCCGAACGCGAACGAGATCACCAGGATCACCGGCAGCAGCACCATGAAGCCCAGCGCGAACTGGGTGCGTCGGCGCCGGAGCTGCCGGCTCAGCTCGACCCGCACCGGCAGGGTGCGGCCGACCGAGAAACCGGCCGGGGTGCCGTCGTCGGCTGACCGGCACCGACGCCGTGCACCGAGCTCATCGCGGCCACCGCGGCGTCGGCCGAATGGTCCTGGTGGACGGGGCTCATTCCGAGCCTCCCTGCTGTGCGCTGCTGCCGACGGGAGTCCGCGGGCCCGACTCGGTGCTCGCCGATCGTGACGCGGACCCGGTCGGCGTTGATCCGTCGGACCGGGCTGCGCATCCGATCGGGCTGCCGCCGGCCGGCCGGATACGCCGGCGTCCGGCGCACGGTCCGAGCCGCGGCGACGTCGCGGCCGGAGGCCCCGATCAGCGCCAGGAAGACGTCCTCCAGCCGGTTGCGCGGGGCAGCCGAGCTGACCGCCACGCCGGCCGACGACCAGGGCCGCCACCGCCTGCGCGACGCGGCGACCTTGCCGAGGTCGGCCTGCACCCCGGTCTCGGTGAGTCTCGACGTCGTCGGCCATGGTCCGCAGCACCGCGGCGGCGGCGTCCTGGTCGTCGACGGTGAAGACCATCTCGCCGGAGGAGGACACCAGGTCGGCGACGGTTCCGGCCGCGATCGTCTTGCCCAGGTGGACGACGACGACGTGACTGCAGGTCTGCTCCACCTCGGACAGCAGGTGGCTGGACACCAGCACGGTCCGACCGGTGGCCGCGTACCGGCGCAGCACCTCCCGCATGGCGTGGATCTGCGGCGGGTCGAGCCCGTTGGTCGGTTCGTCCATCAGCAGCAGATCCGGCAGCCCCAGCATGGCCTGGGCGATCGCCAGTCGCTGCCGCATGCCCTGCGAGTAGGTGCGGACCTTGCGGTTGACGGCGTTGCCCAGCCCGGCGATCTCCAGCGCCTTCGCCATGTGCGCGTCGTCGGCGGGCCGGCCGGTGGCCTTCCAGTACAGGTCGAGGTTGTCCTTGCCGGACAGGTGCGGCAGGAACCCGGAGCCCTCGACGAAACTGCCGATGCGGGAGAGGATCTCCGAGCCCGGGGCGGATCTTGTGGCCGAACACCCGGATCTCGCCCTCGGTCGGCGTGATCAGGCCCATCACCATCCGCAGGGTGGTGGTCTTGCCGGCGCCGTTCGGGCCCGAGCAGACCGAGCACCTGGCCGGCCTCGACCCGGAAGCTGACGTCGGTGACCGCCTTGACCCCGCCCGGGTAGGACTTGCCCAGGCCGGTGATCGACAGCGGGACGCCGACCAGAGCCGGGTCGACGTCCGAGCGGCGGGCGCGGACCCGGCCGCCGAAGATCAGGCCGAGCAGCGGCGATCGAGCGCCAGCAGCGATCAGTCCGATCAGTTGCCCGACCGGGATCTCCGACGCCGACACCCGGACGCCGCCGACCTCCGGGGCGCTGACCCCGTTCGATGCGCTGACGCCCTGCACGCGCCGCCGTCGGCCAGCGCGATCCGGTACGCGGCCGGCGCGGTCGGGCCGGCGAAGGCCTGGTCGGTGGTCGACAGGCGACCTCGATGGTGGATCCGGCCTCGACCTGCAGTGCGGTCGCCGGCAGGTTGACGGTCACCGTCACCGGGCTGCCGTCGGCCGGCAGGTTGGTCAGCCTGATCGGCGCCACCGCGCCGCCGGCCAGGGTCCGGGTGCCGCCCTCGGACACCTTGGCCAGCGACCCGTACAGCACCGCGCCGTCGTCCGCGGCCGCTGCGCCGCGCCGCGTCCACGCGTTCCGGCGATCGGCAGCCTGGACACCGGACGGTGATCCGCGGGGTTCCGGTGATCACCGTCAGCTCGTCGAACGGCTGCGGAGTCGAAGCGTGCGGTCTGGCCCGGGCAGGCCGCCGGCGAACGTGGACAGCGCCGTCGAGGCCAGGCCGGAGAGCCCGGGCAGGCTGGAGATGGAGGCCGGTGACGCGCCCGGCGGGTTCACCACGAACTGCGGGTCGCCGGTCAGCGGGATCGGCACCCGGTTGGTGCTGGTACCCGTCGGCCAGCCCGGGGTAGGTCGGCGCCTCGAGGGTCCGGCTGCGGGCCGAGCCGGTGTCGCTGATCGGGCCGTCGACGGTGTACCGGAACGCAGTTGGACGGCACCGGTCCGGTGCCGGCCAGGTAGTGCTGGAACCAGCCGGTGATCCGGTCCTCGGTGGCGGCGTCCGGGCTGCCGCCGTCGTGGCCGCCGTTGTACCAGGTCACGGCGACCGTGGTGCCGTTCGCGGCGATCGCCCTGGCGTTGGCGTCGGCCTGGCTCAGCGGGAACAGGGTGTCCCGCTCGCCCTGCACCAGCAGGGTCGGTGCGGTGATGTTGCCGACGACCGCCTTCGGGCTGGACCGCTCCAGCAGGGCGGAGAACTGCGTCGGTGATCCGGCCGGTCTGCGCGGCCAGCGCGTAGCCCGCGCACAGCTCGACCCGCATCCGGCCGCAGGTCGCCGACAGCGCCGCCGACTGCGGCCGCTCGCTCGGTCGCGGCGCGGTGCCGGTCGTGGCGTCGGTGCCGGTGCTGGCCTCGGCGTCAGGGGCCGGCGCCGCTGAGGACGAGCTGGCGCCGCCGCGGCGGACGAAGCCGCTGTCGCCGCTGTCGCCCTGGGCGACGCCGGTCGCGGACAGCGGACGGTGCGCCGGTGGTGACCGAGGCCATCAGGGTGGACGCCCAGAACTTCTTGAACACCCCGTCGTCGACGCCGGCCGCGGCGGCCGGCGTGCCGGCCTGCCAGATCCGGCGGGCGTCGCCTGGGCATTCGGGAACAGCGACTGCTCGAGGTCGTTCCAGGTGATCAGCGGGACCGCGGCGTCGACCCGCGGGTCGGTGCCGGCCAGCATCAGCGACAGCGCGCCGCCGTAGGAGCCGCCGGTGACACCCACCCGGGGGTCGCCGGGACCGTCCTGGGTGACCTCGGGCTGCTCGCCGAGCCAGTCGACGATCGCCCGGGCGTCGGGTATCTCGTAGTCCAGCGAGTCCAGGCCGATCTGGCCGGTGGAGGCGCCGAAGCCGCGCGCCGAGTAGGCCAGCACGACGAAACCGTCCCGGGCCATCTGCTGCGCGTCGGCGGCGACGGACCGCTTCGAGCCGCCGAAACCGTGCGCCATGATCACCGCCGGCGCGGGCGTCTGCGTCCGGCAGGTAGAGCGTCGCGTCCAGCTGCACCGGCTCGTCGACGCCGGGTCCGCCGGGCGCGGTGATGGTGACGTCGCGGGTGGCGATCGGCGTCGGCGTCGGCGTCGGCCAGGCGATCCACACCACGGCGGCGACCAGCGCGACGACCAGGACGACGGCGGTGATCTTCCGTTCACGGGTGCGGAACAGGCGGCTCAGGCGGGTCTTCACGTGCCGGCACCCGGGCGGCCTTCGCCGCATACGGCCTGTTCGAGTCATCCCACCAGGGTGCCAGAGCCCCGGTGCGGCGGAGCCTAGGGTGAACCCTGACCGGCACCCCGGGGGGTGCGGTCCGCCGTACCGCAGGAAGATGACGAGATTCGCCGCGTGCAACGCACACGACCTGCAACTGCCCTGCTCCGTGTCCCCGGCCGACCCGCATTGGGCGCCGACGGCTCCGTCGTCGTCGCGGTGGCTCGCGCCCGACCTGGAGGCGAACCTGTACCGCGGCAAGCTGTACCGGTTCGAATCCGGCGCTGTCGGCGAATCGGCCACCGCGGTCCGAGCCGACCGAGCTCACTCTCGGCCCGCGCGACTCGGACCCGGTGATCAGCCCGGACGGCCGGCTGGTGATCTTCCTGCGCGCACCGGAGAGCGGTCCGGCCCAGCTGTTCGCCATGCCGCTCGACGGTGGCGAACCCCACATGATCGCCGAGCACCCGCTCGGTGCCGGCCCGGTCGTCTTCTCGCCGGACGGACGCCGGGTCGTCTACACCGCACCGGTCCCCGAGCCGGGCCGGTACGGGACCGACGAGAAGGTGGACGCCGGCGCGGAGCCGCCGCGCCCGATCAGCCGGCTGTCCTACCGGCTGGACGGCGAGGGTTTCGTGCTCGACAAGCCCGCGCAGCTGTTCGTCCTGGACGTCATCGCGCAACTGCCGCCGGTGCAGCTGACCGACGAGCCGTCGGGTGTGCGCGATCCGGCGTTCGCCGGCGACGGCCGGGTGGTGTACGTCCGGCCAACCGGGGTCGACGAGCTGACCGACGAGATCGCCGTCGTCGACATACCGGTGGATCTCCGGGCGGACTGCAGACAGGGAGCCGACGACGGGGGAGATGCTCATCGCCGCGGCCGGTTCGGCGGCCCTGCCGGTGGTGGCGAACGGTGAGGTGTACTTCCTGGGAGTCGAGTTCACCGGTATCGACCCGGTGGGACGAACGGTCGGCCTATGGGCCGCGCCGCTCACGGGCGGGACGCCGCGGCGGCTCACCGATGCGCGGTCGGTGCACGTCGACGGTGTCCCTGGCGGCCCGCAGGTGATCGGCGACCGGACCGTCGTCGCGGTGCTCGACCGCGGGTCGGTCGGTCTGCGCGCAGTTCCCTGCCGGCGGTGACCGGGTGGCGCTCGGCGATTTGCCCGTCGTCATCGGCGGCGACCGGGTCGTCACATCTTTCGTGGCCCGCGATCACGCCGTGGTCGCCGTGGTCGCCGCCGGGGACACCGCCGGCGAAGTCGTCACGGTGGACGTGGACGCCACCGGCACCGGCAGCGGCGAGCGGATCACGGTCCGATTTCGGCGCGCTGCTGGCGGTATCGGGACTCCGGCCCGGCCGATCGAGATCGGTGCCACGGCGCCGGACGGGTACCCGGTGCACGGCTGGCTGGTCGCGCCGGCCGGAGCCGGGCCGCACCCGGTGCTGCTCGTCGTGCACGGCGGGCCGCACGCGGCGTACGCGCCGGCGCTGTTCGACGAGGCGCAGGTCTACGCCGGCGCCGGTTACGCCGTCGTGCTGGGCAATCCGCGAGGTTCGGCCGGTTACGGGCAGCCGCACGGCCGGGCCGTCGTCGGCGCGCTCGGCACCGTCGACGTCGACGACCTGCTGGCGCTTGCTGGACGCTGCGCTCGCCCGGCCGGAATGCGACGCCGCCGGGTCGGGGTGATGGGCGGCTCCTACGGCGGCTTCATGACGTCCTGGCTGTGCTCGCACGGCGCCGGGCGGTTCACCGCCGCGATCAGCGAGCGCGCGGTCAACGCCTGGGATTCCTTCGCCGGATCCAGCGACATCGGCTACTACTTCGCCGCGCGCCTACGTCGGCGCCGACCGGGACCGTCAATGGGCGCGCGTCACCGCTGGCGTGCGCCGACGCGATCGACGTGCCGCTGCTGATCATCCATTCCGAGCAGGACTGGCGGTGCCCGGTCGAACAGGCGCAGCGGATGTTCGTCGCGCTGAAGTCGCGCGGCGCCGAGGTCGAGATGCTGCTGTTCCCGGGCGAGGGCCACGAGCTGTCCCGTTCCGGGCGGCCGCGGCACCGGCAGCAGCGCTTCGAGGCGATCCTGGACTGGTGGGCCCGTCACCTGCCGCTCCGGCTCCTGAACCTCCGCCGGCTGATCCTGGTCCGGCAGCGGGTCATCGGTTCCGGTGGTCCGCCCGTCAGCTGGTCGAGGTGGCCGGTGGCGTCGTCCACCCGCTGGTCCAGCAGCGCCTCCTCGAGGTCGAGGTCGTACTGCAGCTCGCGCAGCACCTCCTCGGACAGCCGGCCGGAGTTGCGCATCCTGACGAAGACGTCGCGTTCGATACCGACCATGTCGCGGTTCCAGCGTTCGACCTGGCCGATGCCGTTCGCCGGCGTCGCCCCTGACCGGTCCCAGCCGTTCGGTCAGTCCGACGCCAGTCCCGGAATGACGCCCAGGCGCGCATCCGGTCCGCCTCACCCGGCGGCAGTTCCCCGGCCGCGATGGCGCTTCGACGGCGTCGCGATGGCCCTGCTGGCCTCCTCCCGGGCCTGGCCCGTTCCTGCTGGAGGTCCGCGTCCGGGTCGCCGGGCAGGTGCAGCGCCGGATCACCGTGGGTAGCGACAGGCCCTGCACCACCAGTGTGCCGAGGATCACGGCGATCGTGCAGGTCAGCAGCAGCGAGCGGTACGGGCGTGTCCAGCGGCAGGGTCTGGGCGGCGGCCAGCGACACCACGCCCGCGCATGCCGGCCCAGGAGATCGCGGCCAGTGGACGCCAGGAACCGAACGCCGCCGGCCGGCGGAACAGCCGGCCGACGCCGTCGGTCAGGAAGATCCAGATCGGCCGGATCAGGATCACCGTCAGCAGCACCGCGGCGGAGATCAGCAGCACCGGCGCGCGGCCGATGTCCGGAGCCGTGACGATGCCCCACAGCTGCAGCCCGATCAGCGCGAACACCGAACCCTCCAGGACGTACTGGATCGAGCTCCAGGTGGCGCGCAGGGTCAGCCGGACCTCCGGCTGCAGGTCGTACGGCGACCGGAATCCCAGCACCAGCCCGGCGACCACGACGGCCAGCACCCCGGAGGCGCTCGACCAGTTCGCCGACCTGGTAGGCCAGGAACGGGGTGACCAGCGACAGCGCGGTGATCGCCAGCGACGAGCCGGGTGTACCGCCGGCCGCCGAGAGCAGCACGCCCGAGACGCCGCCGACGAGGAGCCCGCCGACCGTCGGCCCAGGCGAACTCCGCGACCGCCGTTCCCCCAGGACATCGAGCCGAGGCTGATCCCGGCGACGGCCACCCGCAGCAGCACCAGCGAGGTGGCGTCGTTGAACAGCGATTCGCCCTCGAGCAGGGTGACCACCTGCGCGGCAGCCCGGCGCGGCGGGCGACGGCGACGGCGGCCACCGCGTCCGGCGGGGCGACGATCGCGCCGAGCGCGAGCGCCGCGGCGAACGGCATGTCGGGCACGATCAGCCGTGCAGCGACGAACGCGACCGCAAAGGCGGTGACCACACCATGCCGACCGCCAGTTGGGTGATCGGCCGAAGCATCGTCCGGATGGCGATAACCGATGAGTCGGCGGCGGCCGCGAACAGCAACGGCGGGATCAGCACGGACAGCACCAGTTCGGGATTGACCTGATAGTCAGGAACGCCGGGGATGAACGACGCCGCGACGCCGGCGATCACCAGCAGGATCGGCGCCGGCATCCGGATCCGACCCGCGATCCCGTTCACCAGGACGACACCGACGATCAGGAAGACGACCGGTTGCACCTCGGGCATCGGGTCCGCTACCTCCGCCATCGTTCGATCAGCTGGGCGGGTCCCATCGTTGCAGGCCCGACCGTCCGGAAAGCCGGTTTTCGGAAAGCGGAATGTCACGGGTTTCTCCCTGACGTTGCGTTGAGGGAAAAACCTCATTGACCCACTGTCGGTGCGGTCGGTGATACTTCGGGCACGAAACGCGGCGTCAGTGGCGTCGCCGCATCGATTGCATCGTCGATTGAAATGACGTCCGTTCGACGTCTACCAGGAAGCCGGCGTCCATCCGGAAGTGGCGACGCCCATCGCAGGACCAGGAGTTGTCGTGTCAACACCACCACCCGACGAAGTACGGGCGCCCGAGGAAGTACTGACGTACGGCGCACATGCCGCCAAGCCCGACCCGGCGGAGATCGAAGCGCTGCGCGCCGCAGACCCGAACTCCGATCCGGCGCTCGACCCCAAGCGCTGGCTGGCGCTGTGCGTCATCGGCATCTCGCAGCTGATGGTCATCCTCGACGCCACCATCGTGAACATCGCCCTGCCACAGGCACAGGCCGCGCTGGACATCTCCGACGCCAACCGGCAGTGGATGGTGACGGCGTACGCATTGCCGTTCGGAGCGCTGCTCCTGCTCGGTGGCCGGATCGCCGACTACGTCGGACGCAAGAAGGTCCTGATCATCGCGCTGTCCGGTTTCGCGCTGGCCTCCGCGGTCGGTGGCGCTGCCCAGGTCGGCTGGCAGCTGTTCATCGCCCGGGCGTTCCAGGGCGCGTTCGCTGCGATGCTGGCCCCGGCAGCGTTGTCGCTGGTCACCGTGACGTTCACCGCGGCGAAGGAACGCGCCAAGGCGTTCGCTGTCTTCGGCGCGATCGCCGGCGGCGGCGCGGCGATCGGTCTGTTGCTCGGTGGTGTGCTGACCGAGTACGCGTCATGGCGCTGGACGCTGTTCGTGAACATCCCCGTTGCGATCGTGGCCGTCGCGCTGGCGATCCCGGTGCTCCGCGAATCCAAGGTCCAGGGGTCGACCCACTACGACATCCCGGGTGCGGTGCTGGCCACCGCCGGACTGGGTGCGCTCGTCTGGGCGTGCACGCAGCCCGCGGATCACGGGTGGGGGTCGATCAACACGCTCGGTTGGCTGGCCGTGTCCGTTGTGTTGCTCATCGGCTTCGTGCTGGTCGAGATGCGTTCGTCGGCACCGTTACTCCCGTTGCGGATCGTGGAAAACCGGAACCGGGCCGGCGCGTACATCGTCGGTCTGCTGGTCGGTGCCGGGTTGTTCGTGGTCTTCCTGTTCCTGACCTACTACCTGCAGGGGGTGCTCCAGTACACGCCCATCCAGGCCGGGTTCGCGTTCCTCCCGTTCAGTGCCGGCGTCATCATCGGCGCGGGCGTCGGATCGCAGCTGACCATCAGGATCGGCCCGCGCATCGTCGTTCCCGCCGGCCTCGCCCTGGCAGCGGTGGGCATGCTGTGGCTGTCCACCCTGAGCATGGAGACGACCTATCTCGGCACCATCCTGCCGGCGATGCTGATCATCTCGATCGGCATGGGCTTCATCTTCATGTCCACGACCAACCTGGCGCTGGTCGGAGTCGATCACAATGACGCCGGTGTGGCCAGTGCGGTCGTCAACACCACCCAGCAGATCGGTGGGTCCATCGGGACGGCGCTGCTGAACACCATCGCGGCCACCGCGACGGCGGCTTTCCTGGTGTCCAACCCGCCGCAGGGTCAGACGCAGGAAGCCGTGGGGTCCGCGGTCGCCGCCTCCCAGGTGCACGGGTTCGCCGTCGCCTTCACGTGGTCGGCCGCCATCTTCGGTCTCGCCATCGTGGCGTCGCTGGTGCTGATCAACGCCGGGAAGGACAAGGTCGGCGACATCTCGCCGGTCCCCGGCGTCTGACTTCGACGTCCGGCACTTCAGGTACCCGTCGACCCACCCGGGTCGGCGGGTACCTGCGTCTGAGCCGCCGGTGTCTGTGTAGATGTCCGCGCCGGCTGCGGTCCGGTGGACCGGGTCGCCGGGGCCAGCCCACGACTGGGCGCAGCATCGACATCCCGCACCGTGAGCGCTGCCACGAGTGCGCCGGATACGGCGAATGCGGCGCAGCCGACCAGCGCCCACTGGAACGGCGGCAACGCGGCGTCCCCACCCTCCGCCCCGATCCCGATGGTCGCGATGACGGTGGCCGCGACGGCGACCCCGACAGCCGCGCCGACCTGACGGGTTGCGTTGTACAGAGCGGTCGCCGCCCCGGTGTTCTCCGCACCGACCGTGTCGAACGCCGAGGCCTGCGTGGGCATGAAGGTGTGTGCCTGACCGATACCGAGGAGGACCATCAAGCCCATCAGCACGGCGGCCGGGATGTCCTGGTTCACCACGAAAGCCAGGGCGAGCAGCACCAGCGCGACGGTGCTCTGGCCGGCGGCGATCAACCGCCGCGGGCCCACCCGGCGGTACAGCCGGGCCGCCAATTGGGTGCCGATCATGATGCCGATCGCCTCAGGGAACGTCAGCAGACCGGCGGTCAGCGGCGGGTACCCGAAGGCGGTCTGCAGCATCAACGGGTAGACGAACAGCGCACCGAGGAAGCCGGCCGCCGAGGCGAACGTGATCAGGTTCGCCGATCGGAACAACCGCAGGCGGAACAGTTTCAATCGCAGCATGGGCGCGTTGACCCGGCCTTCGACCACCACCAGCAGGCCGAGCAGGACGATCCCCACGATGCCCGGAATCCAGATCGACGGCGTGGTCCACCCCCGGGTGGCGCCCTCGGAGACGGCGAACATCAGCGACGCGAAACCGACGGAGGCCAGGACGAAGCCCGGCCAGTCGAGCCTGCTCGCCGTCTTGCGGGCCATCGTCGGGACGGCGAGCAGGGTGAACACCACCGCGACGATGCCGATCGGCACGTTGATCCCGAAGATCCACCGCCAGCTGGCCTTCTGCACCAGCAACCCGCCGAGCACCGGGCCGATGGCGGGCGCGAGGGCGATCGGCACATTGATGATTCGGCTCAACCGCACCCGCTCGTCGGGCGGGAAACTCCGGTACAACATGCTCATGCCGACCGGCGTCATGAGACCGCCGCCGATGCCCTGCACGATGCGGAAGACGACCAGTTGCTGGACTGAACCGGCGAGTCCGCACGCCGCCGATGCCGCCGTGAACAGGACCACCGAGACGAGGAAGACCTCGCGGGCGCCGTACCTGTCGCCGAGCCAGCCGGCTACCGGGATGGCGACGGCAACGGCGACCAGGAAGCCGATGTTGACGGTCGCGGTCAGTTCCACCGGCACGCCGAGGTCCGCAGCGATCGTCGGTAGTGCGACATTGACCACGGTCGCGTCGATGATGTTGATGAACATCGCCGCGACGAAAACCGTTGCGACAGCACTCTTCGGGTCGATCCGCGCCATCACCGTGCTTCCCGGCCGGTGATCGTTCGTCGAAAAGTCGTTCGCATTGCTGTACTCCATCACGTTCCGGCACCCGGTAGGACCGGTCCGCCGGTCCTACCGCCGGTTGTTCCCGCATCGGTGGGTAGGCAGTCATCGGGTCGGCCATCAGCGCGCAACCTACGATGGGTGGTGCTCCGCCCCGGTGACGCGGCGGGGACCTGACGTCCATGCGAAGGAGTACCCCTGATGACCGACCTCGATCTCGGCTCCGGCGGTGCCGCCACCGGAGGGCCCGCACCGGCCGCGTCCAGTGGCGCACTCGTGCTGACCCCGCCGGCGCCGGTTCAGGTGGTCGCCCCGGAGCAGGCAGCCGGCGCGGTTGCGGTGCCGGATACCCGCAAGACGGAGTTACAGACCCGCGCCGCGTCATTCGCGATGGAGCTCGCCGCGCTCGATGTCCGCTCGCCGGAATTCGCCAGGAAGGTCGAATCGATCACCGCGCTCGGCGAGCGAGAGATGCGCGAATCCGCCAATGTCTCGAACCGGATGCTGGAGCGGCCCGCCGCCGCGGTCAGCGCGGCCCGCGGTGGTGGCGGTCACGACGCGCAGACCCGGGTCGCGAAGACACTGTCGGAACTGCGGACGCAGATCACCGACCTGGACCCGAACCGTGCGGACCTGACCGGCATCAAGAAGGTCCTGAAATGGATCCCGGGCGGCAACAAGATCGACAACTACTTCGCGAAGTACCAGTCCGCGCAGAGCCAGCTCGATGCAATCGTCCGCTCGCTGGCGTCCGGAAAGGACGAGCTGGGCAAGGACAACGCCAGCATCGAGGTCGAGAAGGCCAACATGTGGGCGCTGATGGGCAAGCTCGGTGAGTACAACGAGCTGGCCGGCGCACTGGACGAGGCGGTGGCCGATCAGGTCGGCATCCTGGAGGCTTCCGGGCGCACAGAGGAAGCGAACACCCTGCGTTCGGACGCGCTGTTCCCGATCCGGCAGCGGCGGCAGGACATCATGACGCAGATGGCCGTCGCCGTGCAGGGCTACATGGCGCTGGACCTGGTGCGCAAGAACAATCTCGAGCTGATGCGCGGTGTCGACCGCGCGCAGACCACCACCATCGCGGCGCTGCGGACCGCTGTGATCGTGTCCCAGGCACTGGCCCGGCAGAAGCTCGTCCTGGATCAGATCACCGGACTGAACGCGGCAACCGGTGACCTGATCCAGCGCACCTCGGAGCAGCTCAAGATCCAGGGTGCGCAGATCAACGAACAGGCGGCCAGTTCGACGGTGTCGGTGGAGAAACTGCAGGCGGCGTTCGACAACGTGTTCCAGACGATGGATGCCGTCGACAACTTCCGGGCGCAGGCGGTCGACAGCATGGCGCAGACCGTCGACGCACTGCAGAGCCAGATCACCCGGGCGCAGCCGTATCTGGAGCGCGTGCGGCGCGGCGAGCTGCCGTCCGGCTGATCTCCCGGACACGGTGAGATCGTGGGCCGCCCAGTCGTGCGGCAGGTCGGGGAAGTGGCGGGGAGGAGGTTGTCAGCGTGGTCATGAACTGGCTGTTCGGGCGACCGCAGGAGGAACAGGGCCAACGGTCGACTCCCGGGTCGACACAACCCGCAGCCGAGCAGGACAGCCCGGCAGAACTCGCCGCGGAGTTGTTCCGGCTCAACAGGTTCATCAACTCCTCGGCCGGTCGGTTGCCGGCAGCGGCGGTGGTTGCTGCCCGCCGGATCACCGATACCGTCGGAGCGGTGCTGCACAGCACCCGTGACCGTGATCTGGACATCCAGGCCCGGGTGTCGCTCAACGGAGTCCTTCGCGACTACCTGCCGACGACCCTGCGGACCTATCTGGCGCTCGACCCCGCGACCGTGAACCAACCCGCGCGGGACGGAAAGTCGCCGACCACGGCGCTGGAAGAGCAACTGGACTTCCTGCTCGACTCTGCTTCCGACGTGCTGACCGCCGTCCGGAATGACGATGCCAACGCGCTGGCCGCACAGGGCAGCTTCCTGCGGACGAAGTTCGGCCGTTCGGAGCTGGACTTCTGATGGCGCCGCCCATGAAACGCGGCGCCAATGTCGCCCTGACCCAGGAGATCCCCAGCCTGACCGGAGTGGTGCTCGGGGTGCGGTGGAACGCCGGGGCGGAGCAGGCGCTGTCCGACAACCTGGTGGCGGCAACCATTCTGTGCGACCAGGACAGCCGGGCGCCGTCCGACGAGTACTTCGTCTTCTTCAACCAACTGGCGTCGCCGGAGCTCTCGGTCAGCCAACTGGCTGAGGCGCTCGGCGATGACCGTGAGCAGATCGAGGTCGACCTTGCCGATGTCCCGCCGGACATCCACCGCGTCGTCGTGGCGTTATACGTCAACGACGGCCCGGGCGCCCGGCGGACTCTCGGGCAATTGCGGGAGTGTTCGATCCGGGTGCTCGATCTGGCGAACGGGCAGGAACTGGTGCGTTCGGAGAATCTCGCGCCGGCCCTGCGGTCGGAGACGGCGATCCTGCTGGGCGAGCTGTACCGGCACCCGACCGGGTGGAAGTTCAAGGTGATAGGTCAGGGTTACGACGACGGGATCAAGGGAATCGCAGCGGATTTCGGGGTGCCGCTGTGATGTGCCCGAATCCCGGCCGGCCGGGATCGCCGTGACGATCGACGCCAGCGCCCCGGAGCGAGCCCCGCGGCGCACCGACCTGACCTTCCTCCGACACCGGGCGAAGCCGGTCCGAACGGCCAACCCGGCGATCGCCGAATTCGTCGCCGGTCGCGCAAGTGCCCACGCCAGGCGTCAGGCGGTGCCCCAGGCGGACCCGAAACTCGCTGCAACGGGGCGCATCTCGACAGTGCGCCAGTCACCACCACAGGCCGCTTCGGAGTCGCTGCTGGATCTCTCCGGCACCGGCACCGGCACCGGCCGGCACCGCGCCGGCGGCCAGCCCGCCGCCGCGCCGTCGGGTGGGTCTGATCTGCTGGACCTCTCGGCCCCGGAGCCCGCACGGGCGTCGACCCCGCGACCTGCACCCGCTCAGACGCCCCGGTCTGTGCCGACGTACCCGACGTCCGGTGGCTCCGACCTCTTGGACCTGTCGGCACCGGTTCCGGCCGCCCCGGCGCCGGTGTCCGGTCCGCCACCCGCCGGCAGCGGCGCCAGCACGTCGCTCGATCTGGGCGCGGTTCCGTTGTCCCGCCCGCCTGCGGCTCCGCGACCCGCCTCCGCTGCCGACACATCGCTCGATCTGTCAGGTGCGTCCGCCCCGGTTGCGCGGCCCGTCCTTTCGGGGCCGCCTGCAACGCCCGCGCGGTACCACCCCCCGGCCCCCCAGGTCTCATCACGCCGGCCCGAGCCCAGGACCGTTCCAGGCGTCCCGACCATCCTGCAGGCGCAGAACCCCACCGTCACCCTGACCAGGGTGCAGTCCGGCGTCGGCACCCTGACATTCGAGGCGGCAGTTGCGGACAGCGTCGGCGACCTTCGTCTCGGCGCCGCCTATCAATTGAGGTCGGGACGTTCCTCGACGATCCAGCATCACGCGGGGCGCCGGTTCGCACCGCCCGGCGAGACCCGCCGGCCGATCCTGCTGGCAGCGCGCCAGCAGTTCGAACGGTTGTCCCTGGATTTGCGACAGGTCGACGAACTGGAGCGGATGGTCGTCTACGCGTTCTCCGGCAACGGCAGCCAGTTGCGCTGGGGTGGAACACTTCTGGTCAACACCTTTGGTGGCGATCGGATCGAGATGCCGATCGAGATGCCACCGGCCACTGCGGTGGCGGTGCTCGCGTCGGTGTACAACGTCGGGGGCGAACTCGTCCTGCGATCGGAGATGGACCTCGTCGGCACGACGATCATGCAGGCGTGCCGCGGGTACGGCTTCGAGCGCATCAGCTGGCTCGACGATGTCACACCGATCGATTGAACTGCCGGTGCCGATTTCCGAGAACATGAATACAGCGAGAAAGGATGGAACGCCATGGGTGTCAGCCTGAGCAAGGGCGGCAACGTCAGCCTCACCAAAGCAGCCCCGAACCTCAGCGCGATCGGTGTCGGTCTCGGTTGGGACGTCCGGTCGACGTCGGGTAAGGATTTCGACCTCGACGCCAGCGCCCTCGCGCTGGCGGACAATCACAAGGTGCTCGGAGACGACTATTTCGTCTTCTTCAACAATTTGAAGTCGCCCGACGGGTCGATCGAGCACCAGGGTGACAACCTGACCGGCGAGGGCGAGGGCGACGACGAGGTCATCAACGTCGACCTGAGACAAGTTCCGCCGCAGGTTGTCTCGATCGTCTTCGCGGTGTCGATCTACGACGCCGACGGTCGTCAGCAGTCGTTCGGGCAGGTCCGCAACGCCTTCATCCGGGTCTTCGACCTCACCAACGACGTCGAACTCGCCAGGTACGACCTCACGGAGGATGCGTCGGTGGAAACGGCCATGGTGTTCGGTGAGGTGTACCGGTACGGCCAGGAATGGAAGTTCCGGGCCATCGGTCAGGGATACGCGAGCGGACTCGCGGGAATTGCCGTCGACTTCGGCGTCAACGTCGGCTGACAGTAGGGTATTCAGGAGTTCTGTTCACGTCTGGGGAACGGCAGCGCACCGAAGGAGTTGCGGATGAGTATCAGTCTGGTCAAGGGCGGCAACCTGTCGCTGACCAAGGCCGCGCCGAACCTGGGGGCGATCACGGTCGGCCTGGGCTGGGACGCACGGACCACGACAGGGGTGAAGTTCGACCTCGATGCCAGTGCGCTCGGCGTGGGCGAGGACGGCAAGGTGTTGTCGGACCAGTACTTCATCTTCTTCAACCAGAAGCAGTCGCCCGAAGGCGCGATAGAACACAAGGGCGACAACCGGGACGGCGCCGGCGCCGGTGACGACGAGGTCATCGCTGTCGACCTGAACACCCTCCCGGCCGCGCTGTCGAAGGTCGTGTTCCTTGCGTCGGTCTACGACGCCGAGACCAACGGTGTGTCGTTCGGCCAGGTGCGGAATGCATTCATCCGGGTGGTGAATACGGCCGACCAGACGGAGATGGCCCGGTATGACCTGACCGAGGATGCGTCGACGGAAACGGCCATGGTGTTCGGCGAGCTCTACCGCCACGGAACGGAATGGAAATTCAGGGCCATCGGTCAGGGGTATTCCAGTGGGCTCGCCGGAATTGCGACGGATTACGGCGTCAGTCTGTAGATCCAGTACGACATCAATGATCGACAACCGAGTGGAAGGACATCAGTGGGCGTCAACCTGAGCAAGGGACAGACCGTCAGCCTCGTCAAGCAGGACGGAGGGAGCCTGAGCCAGGTCAGGATGGGACTGGGCTGGGACACGATCAAGAAGAAGGGTCTGTTCGGCGGGATGAAGGAGGTCTCCGTCGACCTCGACGCGTCGGCGATCTTGCTGACCGGTGACAACCAGGTCCAGGAAATCGTCTACTACGGCAATCTGCGCTCCCGTGACGGCTCCCTGATGCACACCGGTGACAATCTGACAGGCAAGGGTGACGGCGACGACGAGTCGATCATGGTCGACCTGCCGCGCGTCCCGCCGACGGTCACGCACATCGTCTTCGTGGTGAACTCGTTCAGCGGGCAGAACTTCTCGCAAATCGAGAACGCGACCGCGCGGGTCGTCGATTCCGCCGACCGTGACCGCGAATTGGTGCGCTACGAGCTCAGCGGCTCCGGCACGCATACGGCGATCGTCATGGCGCGGTTGTCCAGGGCAGGTGCGGGGTGGGCATTCACCGCCGTCGGAACCCCCGGCAATGCCCGCACCGCCGACCAGCTGGTTCCGCTTGCCCTGCAGTCCCTCTGATCGCTCGCGAGGGTTGTGGCAGATAGCCTTGCAGGGGCGACCACGGTTGACGCCCCTGCGATTTACGCCCCGCAACGCTCGGTAAGTCCGTCCAACTGCGAGCCGCACCGTTGCGGGCCTCAGAAACGTTCCCGCGGGAACGTTTCTGGTCCGGCACATCGGCGTGTCCCGCGGACACGCCGGCACACGCCTTGGTCACCCGGAGTTGGGCCGACTTAGCGCGCGGGTTGCGCCGCACCGATGATCCGCCGTTCCTCCCAGCGGAAGTGCGACTCGAGGATCGCTGCCAGACCTTCGATCTCATCTCGCGTGCGGGGCAGGTTGTCCCGGTCGAGGTTCTGCACGAGTTCCTCCACGCGCCGCACAATCCCGGCGATCAGCACGTGGTCGTGGGCGATCTCGTCCAGGACGCCGGCCAGTTGGGGGAGCTCGGCCGCCAGTGCAGGGAAGGCCGAGCTGTCCTCGCCGGTGTGATGGACGGTGACGGCTGAGCAGAACGCCATGCAGTGCGCCGACAGGCCGCGGATCGGCAGTGCGTCGGAGTCGGCGGCTGCGGCCATGCTGTCCCGGAGGGAAGCGAGGTCCTGTCGCAGCGAGGTATGGATCCTGATCAGTTCCTCGCCGATGGCGGCGACGCGGTCCGCGGTGTGCCGATTCATGGAGCGGTCAGGATAGGCCGCCGACCCGGCCCCGATCAAGGAACCTGTTGCGGCGCAGCAACGTTGTTCCTGCGGGAGCCATCCCACCGAGCACGATCCGACTTGTCCGAGGAGAGAAGTGCATGGCGTTCTGGGATTCACTCAAGGCGAAGACTCGCGAGATGAACAGCCAGCTGACCACCAAGGCCGGCCAGTTCAAGAACAAGGAGTTCGCCAACGGGAGTATGGCGATGTGCGCGCTGATCGCGGCCGCGGACGGTTCGATCGATGCCGCCGAGCAGGCCAGGACGGCGTCGCTGATCAAAAGCAATTCGGTGCTGGCGGTGTTTCCTCCGGAGGAACTGCAGCAGAAGTTCGACTGGTACTGCAGCAAGCTGGCCGGTGATTTCGAGTTCGGCAAGGTGGAGGCGATCGCCACCATCGGCAAGCTGCGCAGCAAGCCCGATCAGGCCAGGGCCGTCATCCAGATCGGGATCATCATCGGCGGTGCCGACGGCAATTTCGACGCCAAGGAGCAGGCAGCGGTCCGCGACGCGTGCAATGCGGTGGGGATCGCCGCGGCCGAGTTCGACCTCTGACAGCGCGGTCTACAGGCAGTAGGACAACGGGCGGCACCGATGCGGTGCCGCCCGTTGCTGCGTCAATGAGACCTGTCTACTTGCGGCCGCGGGCCCAGTTCATGCCCCAGCCGTACGCCTTGTCCAAGGCCTGCTGGCCACCCTCGATGTAGCGGACCTCGCGCTGGAAGGTCAGGTCCCCGCCGGATGTCCACCAACTGCGCCACCGCGCACATCCTGGAACCGACACCTTCGTCGTCGAGCCGGACCTCGATCGGCTGCCCGTTCGCGGGCGTCAGCGTGATGACCCCGTCGACGGCGGCCCAGTTGGGTGCTCCCTCGTAGATCATGGCGAAGATCAGCACCCGCTTGAACCGCCCGGGCTGACCGAGGTTGATCGACATGTTCTCGCCGCCGGCGACGGTGCCGGTCCGGTCGTCGCCATCCAGGGCGATCCACGGAGCGGTGTCCAGCGATCCGAACGCGTTGCCCAGGGCTTGGATGACGCCCTTGCGGCCGTCGGCCAGTTCGTAGAGGCAGCCGAGGTCCAGATCGATGCCCTTGGAAACTGTGACAGCCGCAGCGCCTTCATCCGGGAGAACAGCCCGCCGGACGATGGCGGCGGCGTGGCTGGAGTGTTGGCCGCAGACCAGTTCAGGTTGACCCGGGCGATACCGCCGACCCCGCCCGACTTCGTCAGGGACACCTTCGGCGCGCCCTTGGTGAGCGTCACCTTGGTTCCTGAACGGGCCGGCTGCGGTGCTGGAGCCGGGGGTCCGGACGGCGGCGCCGCAACAGAGGGAGCGGCCGGAGTGGAAGGCCGCTTGGTGTAATCGATACCCATCAGGCATGCACCTTACTGACCTCTTCGCCGCGTGCGGCGATGGCTCGGTTGCGTCGGATGCTGGTGAGGAAGGCTGCGCCGATGAAGGCGACGCCGAGCAGCCCGGTGATGAATTCGCTGATGTGCACGCCGATGGAGACCATCAGGATCACGGCGAGGGCGCCGATCGCCCAGTGCGCACCGTGCTCGAGGTACACGTACTCGGACAACGTCCCCTGGCGGACGAGGTAGACGGTCAGCGACCGGACGAACATGGCGCCGATCAGGCCGAGGCCCAGCGCGATGATGATGGGGTCCGACGTGATGGCGAACGCGCCGATGACGCCGTCGAAGGAGAACGACGCGTCGAGGACCTCCAGGTAGAGGAAGAGGAAGAAGCCGGCCTTGCCGGTCGCCCTGGCCAGCTGGGTCACCCCGCTCTTTGCCCCGGTCGCGTTGGAGGCCGTGCAGGCGCCTGGTCCGGGTGTTCGAAGTCGATGGGGACGTCGTCGTCACCGGTGTTCTCGAACAACGTGCCCAGCCCGTTCACCGCAAGGTAGGTGACGAGTCCGCAGAGCCCGGAGAACAGCACCGTCTCGGCGTCCTCGGCCAGCGTTTCGGAGACGATCAGCAGGATGACGCAGGACACCAGCACGGCCATGGCGTCGAGCCGGCCGGCCTTGGCGAGCGGCTTCTCCAGCCAGCTCAGCCAGGTGTGCTCGCGCTCCTCGAAGAGCCAGCTCAGGAAGAGCATCAGCAGGAACATGCCGCCGAACGCCGCGATGATGGGATGTGCGTCGGTCAGCAGCGTCTCGTAGCTCGGTGAGCCGTCCGGGAAGTAGGCCGCGTCATCCGGCGGCGGGTTCATCGCCAGGTTGAACGCCTCGAGCGGCGGCAGCCCCGCTGCCAGCCAGACGATCACCAGCGGCAACAGCAGCCGCATGCCGAACACCGCGATCACGATGCCGACGGTGAGGAAGATCTTCTGCCAGAAGTCGCTCATCCTCTCCAGCACCGTGGCGTTGATGACGGCGTTGTCGAAGGAGAGGGATACCTCCAGCACGCCGAGGATGGCGCAGAGCAGGACGGCGGACCAGCTGCCGTAGAAAAACGCGATCACCAGCGAGATGGCGGTGACGATGTAGGACCACATGAAGATCTTCAGATGCATAGCGGCCCTTCCCGGGAGGCGGCGCGGCCCACCGGTGACTGCCCTTCGTGGGCAGCGCCGGTGGGCCGTCAAACGTGTGATGCGGAGACGTCGGTCGAGCGGGTCAGAGGTTGACGCCGAAGTCGCGGGCGATGCCCGCGAGCCCGGATGCGTATCCCTGGCCGATGGCGCGGAACTTCCACTCGGCGCCGTTGCGGTACAGCTCACCGAACACCATGGCGGTCTCGGTGGAGGCATCCTCGGACAGGTCGTAGCGGGCCAGTTCGGTGCCCGAGGACTGGTCCACGACCCGGATGAAGGCGTTCCGCACCTGGCCGAAGGACTGGCCGCGGGCGTCACCCTCGTAGATCGAGACGGGGAAGACGATCGAGCCGACGGTGGCCGGGACGGTGCTCAGGTCGACGTTGATCACCTCGTCGTCGCCCTCGCCCTCGCCGGTCAGGTTGTCGCCCTGGTGGACGATCGCGCCCTCGGGCGAGCTGGTGTTGTTGAAGAAGACGAAGTACTCGTCGCCCAGGATCTTGTGGTTCTCGGCCAGCGCGAGGGCGCTGGCGTCGAGGTCGAAGTCGGTGCCGGTGGTCGACCGGACGTCCCAACCGAGGCCGACCGAGACGGCCTTGAGGCCCGGAGCGGCCTTGGTGAGCGACACGTTGCCGCCCTTGGAGAGACTCACGCCCATAGCAATTTCCCTTTCGTGTCGACCGGTCGCATCGTTGGCCGGTCGCATTCGTGTCCGGTCGCGTCAGCCGGCCGGTCGATGTCGACCGAGCCGGTGGTGACAGTCGCGCTCTCCGATCGGCTGGAGACAGTCTCCAACCTATCGGGGCCCGCAACAGCCACCCCGCACCATCCTTGACCCCAACTCCGGCCGGCATGACAGAGTTCCCCGGGTCACCGGAACGGAACAACGAACCCAGCAGCAAACCGACCAACAAAGGAGGGTACGTGCGGCATTTCGACCATCTGCCGAAAAGTGTCCGCGATGTTCTCTTCTACCGGTCACCCGAGCGTTTCGACCGGAACAGCGAGCGGTCGGTGCTGGCGCACGCACTGGGCGCCACGCTGTACGTGCCGGCGACCCGGGATGACCTGGCCGGATCGATCCGCCGGCAGGCGGCGGCGGGCGCGAAATCGATGGTGATCGACCTCGAGGACGCCATCGCCGACGGCTCCGTCGAATCGGCGCTGGCCGGCACCTCCGCCACGTTGCGCCGGCTCAAGGCTGATCCGCCGGAGAGCCAGCTGTTCGTCAGGGTGCGGACGGTCGACCACATCAGAGCCTTGGCCGCAGAACTGGGCGATGCCATCGGCGTGCGTCAGCGGTTTCGTACTGCCGAAATTCTCGTTGGCCCACGGCGCGGAGTTCCTGCAGGCCGTGTGCGATGCACGTGAGCGGTCGGAGCACCCGCTGTACGCGATGCCGGTGCTGGAGACTCCACGTGTTCTCTACCGGGAGTCCCGCGACGTCGAGCTGAGCGGCATCCGGGAACTGCTCGACGAGTACCGGGACCAGGTGCTGACGGTCAGGATCGGCGCGACCGACCTGTGCGGCCTGTTCGGCATCCGGCGGGACCGGGATTTCTCGATCTACGACGTCGGGGTGGCGGCGGACCTGATCACCCAGGTGGTCAACCATCTCGGCCGCACCGACGGCACGGGCTTCGCCATCACCGGGCCGGTGTGGGAGTACTTCGCGAACCACGAGCGAATCCTGCGGCCGCAGCTGCGCCAGAGCCCGTTCGACGAGCGGCACGCGTCCGGGCTGCGGCGGGATCTGTTGAGCCGCGACCTGGACGGCTTGATCCGGGAGACGATGCTCGACCGGGTCAACGGACTGACTGGCAAATCGGTCATCCACCCGCTGCACATCGCCCCCGTGCACGCGCTGGCCGTCGTCCCGCACGAGGAGTACCTCGACGCGGCCGATGTGCTGGATCCGATCGCGGACGAGGGCGGGGTACGTCGCTCCGGATACCGCAACAAGATGAACGAGGCGCGGCCGCACCGCATCTGGGCTGCCCGGACGCTGCTGCGTGCGCGGGTGTTCGGCGTTGCGGCGCAGGGCATCTCGCACGTTGACATCATGACCGCACTGCAGGATGCCTGATGACGGGTCGTCCGGCGGTGAGCCGGTGGGTGTCCGACACCTACGGCATCACCATGGCGGATCGGAAGTCTCCCATCGGGCTGACGATGGCCGACCTGGTCCAATTGGCGCTGCGGCAGAACCCGCGGCGGGCCCAGTTGCTGGTCTCCACGGTGCTGGGCAAACACATCCCGGTGGACCCCCGGATCGTGGAAGGAAGCGGGCGGCTGCTCGGCGCGCTCATCGCCGACGCGCTGGCCGGCGACTCCGACGGCGCGCACGACTCCACCAGTTGGTCGCCCGCAGCGCGGGCCACGGTGTCGGGTGCGGACCCCGGCGCCCTGCTCAGGGTGCTCCCGGCCGCCGGCACCGGAGCGGGCGACGTGCTCACCATCGGGTTCGCGGAAACCGCGACGTCACTGGGTCATCTCGTCGCCGACCAGCTGGGGACGGCCTACCTGCACTCCACCCGCCGTCGCTCCGGGGACGTGCCCGTCGCCGCCGAGTTCTCCGAGCCGCACTCGCATGCCACCGGACATCTGCTCCGCCCTGCTGACCCCGACCTCCTGACGAAGGCCGGCACCGTTGTCCTGGTCGACGACGAGTTGTCCACCGGCACAACGGCTCTGAACGTCATCGAGGTGCTGCACGGCATCACCCCGCGGAACCGGTACGTGCTGGCAGGACTGGTCGACGTGAGATCGGCCGCGGACGACGACCGGCGCGCGGCCGTCGCCGAGCGGCTCGGCTGCCGGATCGTTGTGGTGTCGCTGGTGCGCGGCTCGGTGGCCGTCCCGCCCGACGCGGTCGAACGGATCGCGGCCGACCTGACCCACCTGACGGCAGCAGCGAGCGATCAGTCCGGCGGTGCCGCACCGGGTGAGGTGTTCCAGCTCGAGATGCCGTGGCCGGACGGCGTGCCGACCGGTGGCCGGCACGGATTCTTTCCCGCGGATCGGCCGGGCTTCGACGCGGCGATCACCGATGCCGTTGCAGCGCTGGGCGACGTCGTGGGCGGCTCGTCCCGGGTGTTGGTGATCGGGACCGAGGAACTGATGTATTTGCCGCTGCGCATCGCGGCGGGTTTGAGCTCGCCGGATCGGCGAACCGCCTTCCAGTCGACCACCCGGTCGCCGGTGCACGTGGTGGACCGGTCCGGCTACCCGGTGCGGCGCCGGATCGACTTCCGCTCGGCGATCGACGGGGGAGCGCGAACCGCCGAGCGGCACCTCTACAACGCCTGGTGGCCCGCGGGCGGCGAGGCCGATCTCGTTCTGCTGGTCGACGACCGCCCGTCGCGCCCCGGTCCCTCCGGGCCGGCCGCGGCGATCGCCGCCGCCACCGGGGCGCCGGTGGTCAGCGTGGTCCTTCCACAGTCCGGCGGGGCATGAGTGCCGACAGGGCGGCGGGTCCGGGGACCGTCTCGTCGACACCGGAACCGTTGCGCGGCCCGCGGTTCGGGAGTTACCGCAACGACGAGGTGGCCTGGTTGCTGACCGATCTGTCCCAGCTCGACCTCGAGGGCGACGTCGGCGAACGGGAGGCGGCGATCCAGGCCGGGCTGGCGCACTACGCCGAATCGTTGCCGATCGAGTATCAACCGGACGAGGACTATCAGCGGCTGTTCGAGGAGGTGCTGGCGGAGACGGCCGGCCGGCTCGCCCATGCCGTCGGCTCGGTGACCGAACTCGTGCTGGCCGAACGCGGGCCGGGCAGCGTCCTGGTGTCACTGGCCCGGGCGGGGACGCCGGTCGGGATCCTGATGCGCAGGTGGGCGCAGCAGGTGCACGGCATCGACCTGCCGCATTACGCCGTTTCGATCGTCCGCGGCCGGGGGATCGACACAGTCGCGCTGAATTACCTTGCGGCACACCACGACCCGTCATCGGTGGTCTTCGTGGACGGCTGGACCGGGAAGGGCGCGATCGCGAAGGAACTCACGGCGGCGCTGGGTGCGGTCGCCGCAGCGGGCGGCCCGCGGTTCTCCGACGACCTCGCGGTGCTGGCCGATCCGGGCCACAGCGTGCGCACGTTCGGCACCCGCGACGACTTCCTGATCGCCTCTGCCTGCCTCAATTCGACGGTGTCGGGCCTGGTCTCGCGCACCGTGCTGAACCCGCTGTACACCGGCCCGAAACAGTTCCACGGCGCGAAGTTCTATCCCGAACTGGCGGGTGCGGACGTTTCCGGCCAGCTGCTCGACGCCGTCAGCGCGCAGTTCGATGCCGTGCGGCCCGCTGTGCTGCAGGGTCTTCCGGCCCTGCAGGCCTCGGACCGGCGGGTGAGTTTCGCGGGCTGGGCCGCGGTCGAGGTGATCCGCCGCCGGTACGGGATCGACTCGATCAATTTCGTCAAACCCGGGGTGGGGGAGACCACGCGGGTGCTGCTCCGCCGGGTCCCGTGGCGGATTCTCGTCCGCGAGCCCAACCATCCGGATCACCTGCACCTGCGTCTGCTGGCGCACCAACGCGGTGTGCCGATAGAGGTGGTGCCCGACCTGGCGTACTCCTGCATGGGACTGGTCCGCCGGCTGGCTCCCGCGGATCCGGGCGAGGCGTGATGCCCTGCACGATGGTCGCCGTCGATCTGGACCGGACCCTGATCTACTCCCGAGCGGCCATCGACGCGATGCTCGCGCCGCCGGACGTGCCACCGCTGACCTGTGTCGAACTGCTGGACGGCCGACCCCAGTCCTTCCTGACAAACGAGTCCGCCCGCTGGCTGGAGCTTCTCGGCTCGCGCGCGGTGCTGGTCCCGACGACGACCCGGACGGTCGCCCAGTACGGCCGCGTCCAGCTGCCCGGTGGACCGGCCCGCTACGCGGTAACGAGCAACGGCGGCCACATCATCGTCGACGGTCACTCCGACCACCGCTGGCGCACGGCCGTCGAGCGGCGGATCGCCGGCGACGGCGCGGGCCTGGTGGAGATCGTCGGCGGCCTGCATCGACAGGCCGACCCGTCCTGGGTGCTGCACAGCCGGGTCGCCGACGACCTCTTCTGCTACCTGGTCGTCGACCTGCAGCGGCTACCCGGGGGTTTCCTGGCGGAGTGGACCGCCTGGTGCGCGGAACGGAGCTGGGTGGTGTCGATGCAGGGCCGGAAGATCTACGCGCTGCCCCGCGCGCTGACCAAGGAGGCGGCGATCACCGAGGTTCGGTCGAGGGTGGGCGCCGGCCGGCTGATCGCCGCGGGGGACGGCGCGCTCGACGCCGGCTTCCTGAACCTGGCGGACACCGCGATCAGGCCACCGCACGGCGAATTGGCCGAGACCGGCTGGGTGCGACCGCATGTCAGCATCACCGGCGCGGCCGGTGTGCTGGCCGGCGAGGAGATCAGCCGCTGGCTGGTCGCGCAGCTGGAGTCCGCTGGTGACGCGCCGGCCTGATCCTGCGTCAGGTCAGGCAGAACTCGTTGCCCTCGATGTCGGCCATGGTCACCCAGCTCTGCGGGCCCTGCTGACCCCGGTGCAGGAAGGTCGCCCCGGCCGCCGTCAACCGCGCCATCTCGGCGTCGACCTTGTCGGGGCCTACCCGCACGTCGAAGTGCAGCCGGTTCTTGACCGTCTTCGGCTCCGGCACGAGCTGGAACAGCACCCGCCGGCCCTCCGCACCGGTCATCGGTCCGTCAGGAGGGCGAATGGCCTGTCCCTCCTTCCACACCAGGACGCCGTTGTGGGTCTTGGTGTCGTCCTCGACGGCGTACCCCTCGGTGATCATCCGGCGGATGAAGTCCTCGTTGCTGGGTTCCACCGCCCAGCCCAGCGCCTCGGCCCACCAGTCCGCCAGGACGTGGGGATCGGAACAGTCGACGGTCACCTGGAAGTCGTATGCCATGGGGAACACCGTACGAAGGCATACCGACAGCCGCACCGGAAACGCCGTTTGGAACCATCAGGACGGATCAGTACCCCCAACGGTCGGCGCAGCGATCAGCGGGCATGACATCAGCCACCCGATGGAAGGACCCTTGCGATGACAGACAGCAGCAGCCCCGAGAGTGAGCTGACCGGGACCGGTGTGACGACAACACACTCGACGACCGGCGAGCTGATCATCTCCCGGGCGTTCGCGGCCCCTCGCGAGATGGTCTACCGGGCGTTCACCGATCCGGACGAGCTCGCCCGATGGTTCGGACCCGTCGGGTTCTCCGTCCCGCGTGACACGGTGGACGTCGATCCGCGGCCCGGCGGACACCAGCGTTTCGTGATGGTCAAGGACGACAATCCGACGGTGACCTCGCCGGTGGACGCCCGTTTCACCCAAGTGGTGGAGAACGAGCTGCTGGTCGGCAGCGAAGAATTCGTCGGGGTGCCGGGGGTGCAGGAGCCGACAACCATGACGATGCGGCTGGAGTTCCACGACGCCGATGGGGGCGGGACGAGGCTGGTCATCAAGCAGGGGCCCTACACGCCGGAGCTGGAGCCGATGGCCAAGGCCGGCTGGGAGAGTTCGTTCACGAAGCTGGATGCGTTGCTGGCGGCCTGAGTCCGAACGGGTCAGCGGCGGAAGCGGCGGCGCGGACGGAAGTACAACACCGCCCCTGCACCCATCGCGGCGACGCCCAGCATGCTGATCACGATGCCCGCCCACAGCGATGCGTCCGTGGTGACCAGACCGACGACCAGCCCCACCATGCCGACCAGGAAGACGAGCGCGGCGACGGCGGCGCGATGACGTTTGACCCGGCTGATCGTGATGGTCGCGGCGAAGTTCGGGTCATCATTGCGCAGTGCGCGTTCGATCTCGTCAAGTCTGCGCTGTTCGCCCTCAGAGAGCGGCATGGCTCCTACTCCCCCCAAGGCAACAAACCTTGGACACTGACAGCTTACGCACGCCGGATGTCGGTGCCCCAGTTTCGGGCACCGACCACGGGGCCTACGCCGTGCAGGCGTTGACCATGCCCGCATCGACAGGGTCGGTTGTCACCGGCAGAGAATCAGAAGGTAGGCCCGATGGACCAGCAACCGGTACCGACCCTGTTCGACTGGGCAGGGGGTGCGCCCGCGTTCCGCGGCATGATTGACGCTTTCTACGACCGCGTCGAGCGGGACGACCTGCTCGGTCCGTTCTTCCCGGGCGGGGTCGGCGCGGAGCATCGCGATCACGTCGCACGCTGGTGGATCGAGGTGTTCGGTGGACCGGCCGAGTACACCGAGCACCTCGGCGGCTACGAGGAGATGGTCGCCCACCACCGCGATCTCGGCATCACCGGCGAGCAACGATTCCGGTTCGCGTCGCTGATGTCACTGGCTGCCGACGACGCGGGAATGCCGGCCGACCCGGAATTCCGGGCGGCCCTGGTCGGCTACCTCGAATGGGGTACCCGGCTCGCCCAGTCCAACTCCCAGCCGGGCGCAGAGGTGGTCGAACACGCGCCGGTGCCCCGCTGGGGGTGGGGTGTGGCGCCCCCGTACCAACCAGACGCGGGCGTCGCTAGTGGCGGGAGTTGAGGCCGGCAAGGTACTTCCGGCCGAAGATCAGCAGGATCGCGAGGCCCGTCACGACGCAGCAGGCCCCGAAGAAAAATGGTGCGGACAGGCCGACGCTCTCGCCGAGTTTGCCGCAGATGAACGGCGAGACCGCTGCGCCCAGGAACCGGACGAAGTTGTAGCCGGCCGACGCGACCGGGCGGGGGGCGGGGGAGACGTTCATCGCGGTCTCGGTGAACAGTGTGTTCAGGATGCCAAGGGGTGCGCCGCAGGCGATCACCGCAGCGGTGACCGCGACGTGATTGTCGACGACGAGCGCCAGCACCAGCAGTAGCCCGGTGAAAGTCGCGAGCGCGATGGCGAAGGACCGGGTCAGGCCGAATCGGCGGTGCATCCACGGGGCTCCCCAGACCGCGCAGACCCCGAGCAGGACGCCCCAGCCGAAGAACAGGAACCCGATGCCGAAAGCGCCGTACGGAAGCGTGAACGGGGTGAACGCCAGGACAGCGAAGAACCCGCCGTTGTAGAGCAGTGCCGCGACACCGAGAACCAGCAGCCCCCCGTGACCGAGGGCGCGCACCGGATCGGCGGGCCGGACCCGCTGCTCCATGCGCACCCGATCCTTGAGGAACAGCGAGATCGCCAGCAGCGCAATGCCCATCAGCACCGCGACACCGAAGAACGGTGCGCGCCAGTTGATCGAGCCCAGCACCGCCCCGACGAGCGGGCCGACGGACAACCCGATGCCCAGCGCCGCCTCGTACAGCGTGACGGCCTTCTCGGCGCCGCCGCGGGCAACGGCGATGATTGCCGCCAGTGCCGTCGCGATGAACAAGGCGTTGCCCAGGCCCCAGCCCGCCCGCCAGCCGACCAGGGCGGCGACCGAGTCCGACGTTCCGGCGAGCGCGGAGAACACGATGATCACGACGAGGCCGATCATCAGTGTGGTCCGGCCGCCGAACCTGCTGGAGGCGAAGGACGTCACCAGCATGGCCACCGCCGTGACCAGCAGGTAACTCGTGAACAGCAGGGAGACCTGGCTCGGGGTCGCATCGAGGTTGGCCGCGATGGACTTCAGGATCGGGTCGACGAGCCCGATACCCATGAACGACACCATCGCGGCGAAGGCCAGCACCCAGACGGCGAGCGGTTGCCGAGCGGTCGGCAGCCCCGGTGGATGCTGGGCCGGATGCTGCTGGGGGCGCTGTGTCGTGTTCGCCGGGGTTGCGGCGGGCGCCATGATGCTCGGCGGATCTGTCTGCATGGTGTGGACCTTCGGGACGTGGACAGGTGACGACGTACCAATCGTTACGTACGCTAATTAGTCTACGACACCGTTGTGGCGTGATTCAAGGCCCACCAGCTCTTGCAGCCCGTCCAACAACCGGGCGAGGCCGAACTCGAACAGCGAATCGAGGGAGAGGTCGAGTGTCGGATCGTCCTCCAGCTCCGCGAACATCGGAAAGTCCCCGGTGGCGACGATCTCCGTCATGAGGGTGCTCCTGGGACGCCATCCATTCATCACTGGTCAGACCCGTGTCCTGCTGCGCGAGCAGTTCCGGTTCCAGGTTGATCGCCGTCCCCCGGACGTAATTGGCGAGCGTCACCGCCATGTGCAGTCGCTCGTTGACCGCAAGGCCGAGATCGGCGAGGACGGCCATGGCGAACTCGGTGTGCGCCATGGCACTGGGCACCAGCTGGGGTCGGCTCATCGAGACCCACTGCGCGAGCCAGGGATGCCGCTGGTAGCCCGCCCACTGCAGCTGACACAGCGCCTCGAGAGCAGCCCTGGGTTCCTGTCCCCTGGATGGAAGGGGATAGCGGGCGAATGTGGTTTCCACCATCAGTGTCAGCAGCTCCTCCTTGCTGCGGACGTGCCGGTAGAGCGACATCGTGGCGGTACCCAGCTCGGCGGCCACCCTGCGCATGGACAGCGCGGCCAATCCGTCCGCGTCGGCGACCCTCGTCGCGGCGGCGATGATCCGCTGCCTGGTCAGGCTCGGGTGGCCGTCGGTCGCGTCCGTCGCCGGATCAGGTGACGGGTGCGGTGACGAGGGCCGGGATGTCGACGCAGACCCGCTCACCACTGTGCCGACGCCGGCTCGAGCGTGCACCAGACCCTGTTCCCGCAGTACGCCGAGCGCCTTGGTCGCCGTGGCCATGGCGACCCCCCACTCGCGGGTGATCTGCCGGGTTGACGGCACCCGGTCACCCGGGTGCAACTCGCCCGACGCGATGCGCCGGCCGATCTCCGCGGCGATGCGCGCTGTCGGAGTGGCGCCCCTCGCGGTGGTGACCTCCGTCATCGTGGCTGCCATCTGCCCGCAGGTGCACTAGTGCACTCAACTTCGCAGTGTTGACCCATGCTGTCATTACACCAGGTTCAGATCAGGTGCACTACCCAGCTGCTAGTACGGATCTGCGACGACGGTTGTGCAGTAGCGATAACTCAACGATGAGCCGTTGTCATCGCAGCAACGACAGTTTACGGTGTACGCGGCCGGCTAGATACACCGTACGCATTTGCACTCATCGTCCCGAGCTCGAGGAGCAGCCATGTCGCAGGACACCGGGAACGCACACACTGCGGTGCGGGCGCAGGGGTTGGTGAAGTCCTACGCCACGCGGCGGGTTCTGGACGGTGTGGACCTGGTGGTGCCGCGCGGGACGGTGCTGGCCCTGCTCGGTCCGAACGGTGCGGGCAAGACCACGACCATTCGGATCCTGGCCACCCTGCTGCGGCCGGATGCCGGTGCGGCGACGGTGGCGGGCTTCGACATCCTCCGCGACCGGCATGAGGTCCGCCGCCGGATCAGCCTGACCGGCCAGAACGTCGCCATCGACGAACTGCAGACCGGCGCCGAGAATCTCGAGATGACGGCCCGGCTCACCGGCCTCTCGCGGCGCCGCTCGCGGCTGCGGGCTCGCGAGATCCTCGAGCGCTTCGAACTTGTCGATGCCGGTCGACGCACCGTCGCGACGTACTCCGGCGGTATGCGGAGGCGCCTCGACTTGGCGTGCGGGCTGGTCGGGCGGCCGTCCGTGCTCTTTTTGGACGAGCCGACGACGGGTCTGGACCTGCACAGCCGGCAGGCGATGTGGGAGCTGATCGCGGAGCAGGTCCGGTCTGGGGTGGGCATCGTGCTGACGACCCAGTACCTGGAGGAGGCCGATCAGCTGGCTGACAGCATCGTCGTCATCGACGCGGGCCGTGTCGTCGCGTCCGGCTCACCCGCCGAGCTCAAACGCTCCGTGGCCGACCAGCGACTCGACGTGCTCCTGCGCGACGACGCCGACCACCGCCGGGCGGTCGACCTGCTCGGTGCCCGGGCCGTCGGGTCAGATCCGGTCCTGCGTTCGGTGAGCGTGCCCACCGACGGTTCGGCGGGCGCCATCCGCACGGTGCTGGACGAGATCGACCCGGGCGGCGGGTCGATCACCAGGTTCGCCGTGCACACGGCAACCCTCGATGACGTGTTCCTTGCCCTGACCGGGCACACCACCACCGGGCCTACCACCACGGGGCCCAGGGCGGATCCGGCCCATGTCTGAGTCACTGGTGGCAGACGCTGCCGCACCGGTTCCCCACGTCGGCCACACAGGCTCGCCGGCAAAGCTTCTCGGCGATTCGGCGACCATGGCGGCCCGGGGCGTCCGGCTGGGCCGGCGCAATCTCGACGTGCTGATCACCTCGCTGGCGCTGCCGGTGATCCTGATGCTGCTGTTCGTCTACCTGTTCGGCGGGGCACTGGACACCGGTGGCGGGTACGTGTTCTACGTCGTGCCCGGAGTGCTCGTGCTGTGCGCGGGTTTCGGGTCGGCCAGTCACCGCGGTCGGCGTCAGCCAGGACATGCACGGCGGGATCATCGATCGGTTCCGGTCGATGGACGTCAGCGGGGCCGCACTGCTTGCCGGCCACGTGGCGGCGAGCGTCGTCCGCAACATGGCGTCGACGATCCTGGTGTTCGGGGTCGCGTTCCTGATCGGATTCCGGTCCGCCGCCGGTCCGGCGGGCTGGCTGGCCGCCGCCGGGATCCTGCTGCTGTTCATCGTGACGATCTCCTGGCTGGCCGCGCTGGTCGGTCTGCTGGCCAGGTCTCCGGAGGCGGCCAACGGGTTCGCCTTCTTCCTGATGTTCCTGCCCTACGCCAGCAGCGCTTTCGTCCCGATCGCGACGATGCCGCCCATGGCTGCAGGGATTTTCGGAGCATCAGCCGATGACCCCGATCATCGGGAGCGTTCGCGGGTTGCTTGAACGGCACACCGGTCGGCGACGCCCCGTGGCTGGCGATCGCCTGGTGCTGCGGCATTCTCGCGTTGTCGATCGCACTCTCCGGGGTGACCTTCCGACACCGGACGCGGTGAGGCTGCAGATCAGCGGTGCACTGCCTGCCGCTCTGCGAGCGTCGTCACCCCGGCCATGAACAGGTCGATGCCGGCGCCGTAATAGGCGGCCTCGTCATCGCAGTCGGTCAGCGCGTCGGCGCACTCCACCAGATGCGGGAACCGGTCGGCAGGGTAGTCCGGTGAGCGCCGCGCGCTTGTGCGCGAGGACCGCCGCCCGTTCGTCCTGCGGCGACGGTGGTCTCCGCACCGGGCCGACCGGACACCAGCATGATGGCACTCTGCAGCGCGGCGCGCGAGCAGGTCGGCGCTCTGCCGGACGTCGAACCCGCTGCGCCGCAGGATGTCCAGTGCCCGCTCGGCCAGAATCCGCCGCTGGTCGCATGCAGCACCCGCTGTCTGCGCCAGTCCCGTGCAGGCCGGGTGCTGGTCCAGCGCCGCGACGAGCGCGGCCAGCAAGCCGTGCAGTTCTCGCCAGGCCGGCGTCGGGATCGGTGTCCGGAAGATGGACGTTCTCAAAATCCGGTCACCCATCGCGGCCAGCAGTTCGTCCTTGTTTTTCACGTGCCAGTAGAGCGCCATCGGTGTGACGCCGAAATCCTGCGCGATCCGCCGGATCGACACCGCGGCCGAGCCCTTCCACATCGGCAAGGGCAAGCGCGTGATCGATGACGGCGTCGCGGGACAGCGCAGGGGCGTCGGTACCGGACGCAGAAGTCGACGGCGATTTCATGTTGACAACTCTACACCGTAAAGGCTTAGCTATACGGCATACATGTACACCGTAAAGGAGCCCTCGTGGAACGATCCCGTCTGACCCTGCTGGCGGTGGCGCTGGCCACCTTCATGACCTATCTCGACAACAACATCATCAACGTGGCGATCCCGGCCATCGAGCGGACCTGCACCTGACGACCTCCGGTCTGGAGTGGGTCGTCAGCTCCTACATCCTGGTGTTCGCCAGCCTGTTGCTGGCCGGCGGTCGACTCGCCGACGTCTGGGGACGCAAGCGGCTGTTCCTGATCGGGCTGTCGATCTTCACCGCGGCGTCGCTGGTCGCCGGCTTCGCCGGCAGCGTCGACGTCCTGGTGATCAGCCGGGCGGTGCAGGGTCTGGGCGCCGCGCTGGTCACGCCGACCACGCTGGCGATCATCTCGGCGACCTTCCCGAGGGCCGGCAACGGGCGGCCGCGGTGGGCATCTGGAGCGCGGTCGGCGCGCTCGCCCTGGCGGTCGGACCGCTGCTCGGCGGGCTGCTCAGCGAGTACCTGAGCTGGGGCTGGATCTTCTTCATCAACGTCCCGGTCGGACTGGCAACGCTGGCGCTGGCGGCCGTGGCGATCCGCGAGTCCCGTCAGGATTCCGGTCCGCGACGGCATCGACATCCCGGGCGTGCTCACCTCGGCGGCGTGCGCTGTTCGCGCTGACCTTCGCGCTGATCGAGGGCCACGACCGGGGCTGGACCTCACCGGTGATCCTCGGCTGCTTCGCCGTCGCGCTCCTGCTCGGCATCGTCTTCGTCCAACTGGAACGCCGGGTGGCGGAACCGATGGTCGCGATGTCGCTGTTCCGCGAGCGGGTGTTCACCGGCGGGCTGATCGCGCTGATGATGTGGGGCTTCGGGCTGTTCGGCATCTACTTCTTCACCTCGCTCTACCTGCAGGGAGTGCTCGGGCTTCTCGCCGACCGAGGCCGGCGCGGCCTTCGTCCCGATGGCCCTGCTGATGGCGGCCGGCGCGGTCATCTCCGAGCGGGTGTCGCACCGGCTCGGTGCGCATCGGGTCGTCGCGGTGGCGATGCTGCTGATGGCCGGCGGGATCGCGTCGGTCAGCCTGCTCGGTGCCGAAGCCGGTTTCTGGTCGCTGATGCCGAGTTTCGCGGTGATCGGGATCGGCGGCGGGCTGACGGTGCCGCTGACCGCGAGCGTCCTCGACGCGATGCCGCGCGGCGAAGCGGGTGTCGCGTCGGGCATCTTCAACGCGTCCCGCGAGGTGTCGGGCCTGCTCGGGATCACCGTGATCGGTGCCGTGCTGACCGCGCGGCAATCGGCGCTGCTCAGCAGTGGATCGACGCCGACCGATGCCTTCCTCGGCGGTTACCAGGCCGGTCTCCTGCTGGCCGCGGCGTTGGTCGCGCTCGGCGGTGTCGCCGCGTTCGTCGGCCTGCGCCGGGCCGCCGTTCCCGTAGTGCCGGAGGCCGCGCAGCCGGCGGCAGCGGTCAGCGTCTGAGTTCGGTGATCACCGGTGCGAATTCGTCGGCGAGATCGCCGGGGACGATGATCTCATCGACTCCGGTGCTCTCCCGATGGGCTCGCACGGTGTCCGCCATCGCGGCGACATCGCCGGTGAGCATGCCCACGGCGCCGGCCTGCGCAAGGAGGCCGGCGTCGAGACCGCTACGGCTCAGCCAATCGGGCAGCCGGCCGGCGACACCGGACAACTGCAGGCTGAACCGGAGCGACCGTGAGGCAACCGCGGTCAGGCGGTCGACAGCGGAGTGGAGCTCCTCCGGCGTCGCGGTCGGCGGTAGCGCCAGGGCAACGCGATCGGCGATCCGTCCGGCTGCGGACAGCATGCGCGGGCCACCGGCGGCCACGATCACCGCCGGCGCCGGGCGCACGCTCTCACGCACCGCGGAGATGACGGCTTCCACCTGCCGGATCCGGTCGCCTGCCGATCCCCACGGGACGCCGAGGCGATCCGCCTCCCGCTCGGCGTCCGGTCGCCCGCTGCCGATCCCGAGTTCGAACCGCCCGTCGGACAGCAGTTGCAGCGCGGACGCCTCACGGACCACCGCAGCGGGGTGCCGGAACGGAGCGGCCAGGACCCAGGTTCGTAATCGCAGTTCCGACGTGCAGGCCGCCGCGGCGGCCAGCGCAGGGAACGGCGACGCCGTCCACAGCGTGTCGGGGACCAGCAGGCTCGTCCAGCCCTGCTGCTCGGCGGACCGGGCCAGCTCGACCCACTCCCGACCACCCGCCCGGGGCGTCACCACCAGTCCGAATGAGAGCTCGTTGTTCGCCATGCGGGTCATGGTGCCCGCGGCAGTGCGCCGGCCGGTCAGGGCAATTCCCTCATCGGACCCCGAGTCACCGGACTGCGGGACTTCCGTTCACCAACCCCGGGCACGCCATTCGCCGATTTGCGGGCGTTCGTCACCGAGTGTCGTGTCGTCTCCGTGCCCAGGGTAGACGATCGTCTCATCGGGGAGCCCGTCGAACACCCGCGCCTCCAGGTCGTCCATCAACGACGAGAACGTCTCGGGTGACGAGGTTTTGCCCGGGCCCCCGGGGAACAGTGAGTCACCGGTGAACAGGTGCGGGCTGCCACCGGGGTCGGTGTAGAGCAGGGCGATCGAACCGGGGGTGTGCCCGCGCAGCGCGATCACCTCGAGGTGGCAGTCTCCGACCGGGACGGCGTCGCCGTGTCGCAGGCGGACATCCGTCCTGACCGGGATGGCATCGGCGTCGTCGTGGCCCGCGTACAGCTTCGCGGCCGTCTGCTCACCGACCGCCGACAGCGCCTGCCAGTGATCGCGGTGTGAATGCGTGGTGATCACGGCACGGAGAGGGGGCTTGCCAGGGACGCTCCCGAGGAACTCGAGAATCCTGTCCGCGTCATTGGCGGCGTCGATCAACACCGCCTCGCCGGCGTGCCGGCAGACCACCAGGTAGGCGTTGTTGTCCATCGGGCCCACCGAGAGCTTGCTGATGGTGATCTCGGCGAGCGCGCGGGTCGCGGCCGGCCCCTGCGGGTCGACGTGGCCGGTGTACTCGCCGGTGTCGGACCCGCTCGCGAAGGATGGTGCGTCGTCGCTCATGTGCCAGACGGTAGGCCGTGTCACGGCCGGGGCAACTCGGCCGTCCCCGGCAGTGGAAGGGTGGACGCCGGAGTCCCGGCACCGGTCGGGTTGGCGGGCATCCCGACCGGCGGGGGACCGGACCCGAGACCGGTGTTGATCCCGGTGGGGTCGGCGGCCGCGGCACGCAGCAACGGCAACGCGTGATCGAGCGGCATCCGCAGCGTGGGGGATTTGACCAACAGGCCGGAGATCACCCGCTCGAGTTGACCCGCGTGTGGGTGCGGTGGAACGGGATCGTTGACGACCGACAACACGGTGTCCATGCCGGTCCCGCGGTCGAACGGCGGATGTCCCTCGACGCAGGCGAACATGGTCGCGCCCAGACTCCACGCGTCGGAGGCCGGACCGGCCGGCTGGCCGTTGATCACCTCCGGTGCGAGGTAGGCGGGCGAGCCGACGATCACCCGTGGACTGGTCGTCGACGCCTCGTCCACGTTGCGGGCGATGCCGAAATCGCTCAGTTTCACCATCCCCTGATCGGTGATCAGGATGTTGCCCGGCTTCACGTCCCGGTGCACGATGCCGGCGGCGTGAGCGGACACCAGCGCCGAGGCGACCGCAACCCCGACCGTGGCCGCGACCGCGGGCGTCAGCCGGCCCTGCCGGGCGATGATCTGCGCCAGGGTCGTGCCCTCGACCAGCTCCATCACCAGCACCGGGCCGGTTTCGGTCGCCGGGACGATGTCGAACAGCGTGACGACGTGCAGGTTGGACAGTGCGGCGACCGATCGTGCCTCACGCAGGGTTCGCTCCCGCAGGTCCTCCGCGGCCGCCGGCGGGATGTCGCGCGGGATGTCGATCTTCTTCAATGCGACCCGACGGCGCAGTAATTCGTCGGTTGCGGCCCACACTGTCCCGTGTGATCCGCGGCCGATCATCCGGTCCGGCCGGTACCGGCCCGCGACCAGCCGATGCCCGCCGCCGGTCTCGCGCGGCGGTTCGGGTCCCGCGCCAGGTCCCTGCTCCACCTACAGGCTCACAACGGTTCCGGTGGCGGCTGACTCGCGTGCGGCATCGATGACCGCAGCGGTCGCGACGGCGTCCCGGGGATCGACCGGAGGCGCGGCGCCACTTGCGGCGGCGGCGGCCACCGCGGGGTAGTACAGGTCCCATGCGCCCCGTTGGCTGGGCACCCGCCGTGACGACTGCTCGTCGAACAGGGTGCCCCAGGCCGACTCGGGTTCCACGCCCCAGAGGTCCCCGAGCGACGCCGGCGTGCCGCCGGCCTTCAACTGCTCCTCCTGAAGGTCGAAACCGTTGATGACGAACCCTGCGCGGGTCCCGTTGGCCTGCAGCCGTGGACCAGGGGCGGCCGAAGCCATCCCGGCGGCCAGCGTGGACCGCACACCGCCGGCGTGCCGCAGGTGCAGTTCGATGTCGTCCTCGGCGCCGGCCCCTTCCCTGACGGTGCGCAGTTCGGCATGCACGGTGGCCACTGGGCCGAACAGGAACAGTGCCTGGTCGACCAGGTGGGGTCCGAGGTCCAGCAGGGTGCCGCCACCCTGCTCCGCGGTCCCGCCGTGCCAGCTCTCCTTGACCGGCTTGAAGCGGTCGATGCGGGAGGTGAACCGGTGGACCTCGCCCAGCCGGCCGTCCTCGATCAGGCCGCGCAGTGTGCGGAAGTCACTGTCCCAACGGCGGTTCTGGTACGGCGTCAGCACGAGGCCGGCACGGGCTGCGTGCTCGGCCAGTTCCCGCGCGTCCGGCGCCGTCAGAGCGAACGGCTTGTCCAGCACGACGTGCAGACCGTGATCGAGCGCCTCGTGCGCGAGAGGCGCATGGGTGGCGCTGGGTGTGGTGATGGTCACCCCCTGCACACCCAGTCCGGCCAGTTCTGCCAGCGAGCCGACCGGCGTCGCGCCGGGGACGTCCACACGCACCTGCGCCTGCCGCTCGGGGTTGCCGGTCACCACCGCCACCAGCTCCAATCCGGTCGCCGAGGCGATCAGCGGCCGGTGGAAGATGCGACCACCGGAGCCGTAACCGGCCAGTGCCCAACGGACTCGGGGTGCGGTGACGATGCTCATCCGGTCATCCTCCCGTCGGGTCCCTGACGCCGCAGAATGCAAGGCTGTCGGACCACGCGCCTAGCATGGTTCAACGTGACAGACCACCTGATCGTGCGAGGCGCCCGCGAACACAATCTGCGGAACGTCGACATCACGCTGCCGCGCGACTCGCTGGTCGTTTTCACCGGATTGTCGGGTTCCGGGAAGTCCTCCCTGGCTTTCGACACCATCTTCGCGGAGGGCCAGCGGCGGTACGTGGAGTCGTTGTCCTCCTATGCCCGGCAGTTCCTCGGGCAGATGGACAAGCCCGACGTCGACTTCATCGAGGGGTTGTCACCGGCCGTCTCGATCGACCAGAAGTCGACCTCCCGCAACCCGCGCTCGACGGTCGGCACCATCACCGAGATCTACGACTACCTGCGGCTGCTGTACGCGCGGATCGGGCATCCGCACTGCCCCGTCTGTGGCGAGCCGATCTCGAAGCAGACTCCGCAGCAGATCGTCGACCGGGTGCTCGAGATGCCCGAGGGCACCCGGTTCCAGGTCCTGGCCCCGGTCATCCGCGAGCGCAAGGGTGAGTACGTCGATCTGTTGAACGATCTGCAGGCGAAGGGTTACTCCCGCGTCCGCATCGACGGGGTGGTCTACCAGCTGACCGAGCCGCCGAAGTTGAAGAAGCAGGAGAAGCACTCGGTCGAGGTGGTCGTCGACCGCCTGGTCAATCGGGAGACCGCGAAGCAGCGCATCACCGACTCCGTCGAGACCGGGCTGGGCCTTGCCGACGGTGTGGTGATCCTGGACTTCGTCGACCTCCCCGAGGACGACCCGCACCGTGAGCGTCGCTACTCCGAACGGTTGGCCTGCCCGAACAACCACCCCTTGGCGTTGGACGAGCTGGAACCGCGGTCGTTCTCCTTCAACTCACCATTCGGTGCCTGTCCGGAATGCACCGGCCTCGGCACCCGCAAAGAGGTCGACGCGGACCTGGTGGTGCCTGACGGCTCACAGTCGCTCGGGGGCGGCGCGATCCATCCATGGGCCGCGGGCACCACCAGCGAGTACTTCACCCGGTTGCTGCAAGGGCTCGCCGAGGTGATGGGTTTCTCGATGGACACCTCGTGGGACCGGCTGCCGGCGCACGTCCGGAAGGCGGTGCTGCACGGCGTCGACGAGCAGGTGCACGTCACCTACCGGAACCGGTACAACCGGCAGCGCTCGTACTACGCCGAGTTCGAGGGCGTCATCCCTTATCTCGAGCGGCGCGCGGCGCAGACCGACTCCGACTTCGCCCGGGAGCGGTACGAGGGCTACATGCGCGAGGTCCCGTGTCCCGTCTGTCACGGCACCCGGCTCAAGCCGGAGATCCTCGCCGTGACGGTCGAGCACGCCGAACTGGGTCGGCAGAACATCGCCGAGCTGTCGGCCATGTCCATCAAGGACGCGGCTGCGTTCTTCCCCGGCCTGGTGCTCAGTGAGCGCGACCGGATGATCGCCGAGCGGGTGCTCAAGGAGGTGGACGCGCGCCTCGGGTTCCTGCTCGACGTCGGGCTGGACTACCTCTCCCTCAACCGGCCGGCCGGCACGCTGTCCGGTGGTGAGGCGCAACGGATCCGGCTGGCGACGCAGATCGGATCCGGGTTGGTGGGCGTGCTGTACGTCCTGGACGAGCCGTCGATCGGCCTTCACCAGCGGGACAACCATCGGCTGATCCAGACCTTGACGCGGCTGCGCGATCTCGGCAACACGCTGATCGTCGTCGAGCACGACGAGGACACCATCCGGACCGCCGACTGGGTGGTCGACATCGGTCCGGGCGCGGGCGAACACGGCGGGAAGGTCGTCGTCTCCGGCACCGTCGCCGACCTCGAGGCGTCGGAGGAGTCGATCACCGGTGCCTTCATCTCCGGCAAACGGGAGATCGCCGTGCCGATGGTTCGCCGCCCGGTGAACAAGCGGCGAAAGCTGACCGTGGTGGGTGCCCGGGAGAACAACCTCCGGGACCTGACCGTCGACTTCCCGCTCGGCACTCTCATTGCGGTGACCGGTGTCTCGGGCTCGGGTAAGTCGACACTGGTCAACGACATCCTGCATGCGGTGCTCGCGAACCGGATCAACGGCGCCCGGATGGTGCCGGGGCGGCACACCAGGGTGACGGGAGTCGAAGAGGTCGACAAGGTGGTCGGGGTCGACCAGTCGCCGATCGGCCGCACCCCCCGGTCGAACCCGGCTACCTACACCGGCGTGTTCGACCACGTCCGCAAGCTGTTCGCCTCCACCACGGAGGCGAAGGTGCGCGGGTACCAGCAGGGCCGGTTCTCGTTCAACGTCAAGGGCGGCCGATGCGAGGCGTGCGCCGGCGACGGCACACTCAAGATAGAGATGAACTTCCTGCCGGACATCTACGTGCCGTGCGAGGTGTGCAAGGGCGCCCGGTTCAACCGGGAGACCCTCGAGGTGCACTACAAGGGCAAGAACATCGCCGAGGTGCTGAACACCACCATCGAGGAGGCGGCCGAATTCTTCGAGGCCATTGGCCCGATCCACCGGCATCTCAAGACCCTGGTCGAGGTCGGGCTGGGCTACGTCCGGCTCGGGCAGCCCGCGCCGACGCTTTCCGGTGGCGAGGCGCAGCGGGTCAAGTTGGCATCGGAACTGCAGAAGCGGTCGACCGGACGGACCGTGTACGTGCTGGACGAGCCGACCACCGGACTGCATTTCGCGGACGTCGAGAAACTGCTCGGTGTGGTGAACGGTCTGGTCGACAAGGGCAACACGGTGATCGTGATCGAGCACAATCTCGACGTCATCAAGACGGCGGACCATGTGATCGACATGGGTCCAGAGGGTGGCTCAGGCGGTGGCCTGGTCATCGCCCAGGGCACGCCGGAAGAGGTTGCGGCCGTTGCGGAGTCGTACACGGGGCAGTTCCTTCGGCCCGTGCTGGCCGGTCGCGCGGTGTCCAGGGCGGCATCGAAGGCCCCGGTGGCTGCGGCGTCCGATGCGGGAGTGCAGCCGGCAGCGCGGAAGGGCAATGCAGGGAACGGCACTGCAGGGAACGGCACTGCAGGGAACGGCACTGCCCGGAACGGCACTGACCGGAACGGTGGTGCTGCAAACGGCGGTGCTGCAAACGGCGGTGCTGCAATCGATGGTGCTGCTGTCAACGGTGGTGCGGCCAAGCGAAGCGCAGCGAACGGGGCAGCGGTCGCCGGCGCCGGTTCGGTGACCCGGGCACGGAACGGCACGTCGACGGCAGCGGCCACCCGACCGGCCCGAACCACTGCGACCAGGACTGCTGCCAAGCCCGACCCGGCTGTCGCGGCCGCAGCCAAGGCGAGGCGGAAGGCGTCCAAGCTGATCTGACCTGCAGGAGGCGTTGTGCAGATTCGGTTGTTGACCTCCGCCGACGCCGAGGTGTCGCTTCGAGCGAGCCGGGACGCATTCGGTGGCCCACTCCAGGATCGCGCGTCCTTCACCACCGGCGCGGGTGTCCGGCGATGGGGGCTGTTCGATGGAAACGTGCTGGCGGCCAAAGCCAACGACCGCGAGTACAGCTCCCTGATCGGCGGACGTGAACTCGCGACAGCCGGTGTCGCGGGCGTGCTGGTGGCCCCGGAGTACCGCTCGCGCGGCCTTGCCCGCGAGGTGATGACCCATCTCCTCCGGCAGGCACACGACCGCGGCGCCGTGATCTCGACGCTCTTCCGGACCGCGCCAGCGTTGTACCGATCGCTCGGCTACGAGCAGGTTGCGGAGTTGACCACGGCGCGGTTGCCGACGGCCGCATTGCGCGGACTGCGGGTGCAGACGAATCTGCGGCGGGCGACCGCCGCAGACGGTCCCGCGATCAGGGCCGTCTACGGGCGGCTGGCGTCGGAGGGCTCCTGTCTGCTCAGCCGAACCGGGCCGTGCTTCACCGGTACCGACGAGGAGATGATCGCCTCGTTCGACGGCATCACCCTGGCCGTCGACGAAACCGGTGCTGTGGTCGGCTATGTCAGCTGGAACCGTGGGAGCGGCTACGGCGAGGGCGCCGCGCTGTCGGTCGGCGAACTGCACGCTGAGACGGCCGCGGCGACCCAGTCGCTGCTAGCAGTAGTCGGATCCTTCGATGCTGTGACGCCGACCATCACCTTCCGCACCTCCGGTAATGACCCGATGCACTGGTGCATCCCGGGTGCAGGCTGGGCCGTTTCGGATGTGCGGCAGTATCTGATGCGGGTCCTCGACGCCGGCCGGGCGCTCGCGGCCCGGGGGTGGCCGACCGGCCTGACCGCCTCAGTACCGCTGAGCATCTCCGATCCGCTCCTGACGCAGAACAGCGGCGATTTCCGGTTGCTGTTCGAGACCGGGGAGGCGCGGCTGGAAAAGGCTCGGCGGGCCGGATCGGGGGGCGTGCGGATCGGCCCGCGGGGACTCGCCGTGCTTCTGGCCGGCGATGCGACGGTGGCGTCGATGCGGCGCGCGGGCCTGATCGCCGGCGGGACAGCAGGTGACGCTGCCGTTCTCGATGCGGCCATGACCGGACCACGCCCGGCGATCCTCGACTACTTCTGATCAAGCCGCCACCGGTCACCAGGTGTCGGTCAACCTGGTGGTGCCGAGGAATACCTCGCCGTCCGACTCGCGGCGGAGCACGAACCGACCGGACACGGCCGGTTCGGCGCCGGCGCCCGGAGGTGGCGCCGTTCCGGTCATCCCGTCGGCGGCAACAGGCTCGACGCCGGCCCGGCCGGCGCGCCAGATCCGCACCCGATCGCCCTCCACGAGGCCGATCCCGTCGGCGCGGGCGTGTACCACCAGAGCGCCCGCACCCGGCTGTGGCCCGACCGCCGCGTGCACGGGCACAACGAAGGCGCCGACCCGGCGGCGCAGCGGTGCGCCGGGTTTCCGCAGCGACAACGGTTGTGGTTTGCCGACTGTCGCAATCCGGCCAGCGGATGCGGGCAGTCGGGCGGACGCTGTCGCCGTCCAGAGCGCCGCCCGCCTGATCAGCACCGCGGCCGCCATGACGGCGACAACAGCCAGCAGTACAAGGATTCCGCCGATCAGGTCCCACGACCGCACCGCCGACACCAACAGGCATGCCCCAGCCAGGACCGATGCTGCGGCGGCCGCCGTACGGCAACGCCGCCGACACCCGCCGGGACACCCCGCCGTCGCGCGAGCCGACGGCCGGCACCGGCCCGTGCCCTCCCGCCGGCCTCTGCGCTCCCGTCGGCTCGGCGGCCGGGCCGTCACCGCTGTCGGAGGGTTCGGCGAGGGACAAGACTGTCCTTTCACGGCGGTGCTTGCGGTGTGTTCGCCCGAGCCTGCCACGGCGCCGTTGCTGGGTGACGGTTGTCGATCACATCGCCGGGGTGCCGTGACCTCGACTCCCGGACCTGTCGGGTTTCGTGGACGGCCCTGCGGGGATCTGTCGCAGCGGCGCGGGAGTCTCGTCGGCTCTGCGACAATCTGGTCCCGTGAAGACGTTCGACTCCCTGTTCCAGGAACTCACCGACCGGGCGCTGACCCGGCCCGAGGGGTCCGGCACCGTCGCTGCGCTCGATGCCGGCGTCCATGCTCAGGGGAAGAAGTTGCTGGAGGAGGCGGGCGAGGTCTGGCTCGCGGCGGAACACGAGGACGACGACAGTCTTGCGCTGGAGATCTCGCAACTGCTGTACCGCGCGCAGGTGATCATGATCGGACGGGGCATCAGCCTGCAGCAGGTCTACGAGCATCTGTAGGACCAGCGTGGATCGACATTCGATCAAGCTCAATACCGGGCGGCGCGCGCCCGGCTCACCGCCACCTGCCAATGATCGCAGCGCCGTCCACACCGAGTGGTCGCCCCAAAGGAGTTCTGATGTTGAAAGTTGCCGTGCCCAACAAGGGCACGTTGAGCGAACCGGCCGCGTCGATGCTGCGGGAGGCGGGGTACCGCCAGCGCTACGAATCGCGCGACCTCACAGTGCTGGACGTCGCCAACGACGTGGAGTTCTTCTTTCTCCGCCCCAAGGACATCGCCGTGTACGTGGGCTCCGGCGAGCTCGACCTGGGCATCACCGGCCGTGATCTCGCAGCCGACTCCGGCGCCGAGGTCGACGAGCTGATCGGACTCGGTTTCGGGTACTCGGCCTTCCGCTATGCCGGACCGGCCGACCGCGAGTGGCACATCGCCGACCTCGCCGGGAAGCGCATCGCAACGTCGTACCCGCATCTGGCAAGGCGCGACCTCGCAGACCACGGCATCGAGGCAAAAGTCATCAGACTTGATGGCGCGGTGGAGATCTCGGTGCAGCTCGGACTCGCCGATGCGATCGCCGACGTGGTCGATTCGGGGCGCTCCCTGCGCCAGCACGGTCTGGTCGCGTTCGGCGACGTCATCTGCGAGTCCGAGGCCGTGTTGCTGACCAGACGCGGAACCGAGGTCTCCTCCGCCGCTCGGCAGCTGTGCAGCCGGCTGCAGGGCGTCGTCTTCGCCCAGCAGTACCTGATGCTGGATTATGACTGCCCCGAACATCTGCTGGAGAGGGCGACCGCCATCACCCCCGGACTCGAGTCGCCGACGGTTGCTCCGCTGGCGGACCCGTCATGGCGTGCGGTCCGGGCCATGGTGCGCCGGGCCGAGGTCAACCCGGTGATGGACGCCCTCGCGGAGCTCGGCGCCAAGGCCATCCTGGCCAGCGACATCCGCTCTTGCCGGTTGTGAGCACGGAGCGCGCCGTGACGCCGGTAACTGGGACGACCGCTTGCCCGGGCGGCCCTGGGTACGGCGGCGGGGTGCCCCCGAATTCGGGACACAGCGCCTGATGTGCGCACCACTGACACATCGAACTGGGCCTGGGTGGGAAGTCTCCCGTCTCCAGGGCTCTGGTGATCGCTTGCCACAGTGCCCCAACGGCCGTTTCGAAGCTGATCAACTCCTGCTCCGACGGCGCGTACTGCAGGGTCAGGCCATCGGCCAGGTAGATCAACTTCAGCTGCACCGGCAGGACCCCGCGCAGCCGGTAGATCATCAGTGCGTAGAACTTCAGCTGATACAGGGCTCTCGCCTCGAAGTCGGGCCCGGGCGGCCGGCCGGTCTTGTAGTCGACGACACGCAGCTCTCCGGTCGGCGCAAGATCGAGCCGGTCGATGAACCCCCGCAACGGCACGGGACCGGCAATCTCGATCTCCACGGCCAACTCGCACGCCTCCGGGTCGAACCGCCGGGGATCCTCCAAAGAAAAGTACGTCCGGACCAGATCCTCGGCGGACCGGAGCCAGCCGGTCATCTCGGCCGGGTCGATCACCCCTGGCAGCTCCGGGTGATCCGCGGCCATCCGCTCCCAGGTCGGCGTCACCAGCGCCGCGGTCAGGTCCGGGGTCCGTAGCTCCGCGGGCCGGCCGAACATCTGCTCGAGCACGCTGTGCACCAGCGTGCCGCGCACGGCGGGGGCGCTGGGCGCCTCCGGGAGCCGGTCGACCGCTCTGAGCCGGTACAGCAGCGGGCAGGTCTTGAAGTCGCCTGCCCGGGAGGGCGACAGCGCCAGCGGGCGGCGGACCCGTTCAACCGGCTCCTCACCGACGGCCATCACCACGTCGGTGCCGGCCGTCACGGCGCCGACCATCGTGGACCCCGCTATCTCGAGCCCGTCGACCGGCGGCCCGTCCACCACCGCGCCGGCCGGCGCAGCCGGACGGGCAGCGGAATCGCCGACGATCGTTGTGGTCATGGGCGCAACGGTAGTTCGATGCACCGACAGTGGCCCGCAAGCCGGCGCCGCGTCGTGCCGTCGCCCGTCCCGACCCCGCTGGTCCGGCTTGCTCACCGTGGCCGATCGGCGCGCGGGAACCACTACCCTGCGAACGTGAGTAGCAAGGACCCCGGCGCCTCGGACCCGGGTCGACGGTGGACAGCGAACGGTGTGGTCGTCGGCCGCATCGCGGGCGTGCCCGTCTCTGTCGCCCCGTCCTGGGTGCTGTCGGTGGTCATCATCGGCGCGCTCGGTGTTCCGGTCATCGCGCAGGTGGTCCCCGGTACCGGACCGTTCGTGGCAGTGGCCGTCTCGGTGCTGCTGGGCCTGCTGCTCGGTGCGAGCGTGCTGGCACACGAACTGGGGCATTGTGTGGCGGCCCGGCTGCTCGGCATGGATGTGGTCGGGGTCCGGTTGTACCTTCTCGGCGGCGTCTCGGAGCTGCAGCGGGTGCCCCGGTCGCCGCACGAGGAGGCAGTCATCGCCGCCGCCGGGCCCGCGGTGTCCGCAGCGCTCGCCGGGTTGTCGTGGCTGGGGGTCCAGCTGACCGAGCCCGGCACCGTCACCTGGTTGCTGGTGACGCTGCTCGCGCTGTCCAACCTGGTCGTTGCTGTCTTCAACGTCCTGCCCGCGCTTCCGCTCGACGGCGGCCGGGTGCTCCGCGCAGCCGTGTGGGTCCTGACCGGCAAGCGGCGCACCGGAACGACCGTCGCCGTGATCGGCGGCTATCTCATCTCGCTGCTGCTGGTCGGCTACGCGGTCGCGCTGCTCATCGGCGACGGCGTCGAGGCGCTCCTGCCGGCCGGGATCGCCGTGACGATGGCCTTGTTCGTGGCAGTCGGCGCCGCCGCCGAGCGTGGCCGCCGGGTCAGATCGGTCTGGCCGGCCGGACTCTCGCTGACCGCGCTCGCCCGACCCGTGGTGGAACTGCCCGGCGAGACGCCGATCGCGCTGGCTCTGGGGGCTGCTGGGGACCGTGCCGTACTGGTGGTCGGGCCCGACGGCGTCACCCGCGGGCTGCTCGACGGCCGCGCTGCGCGGGAGCTGGTGCTGCGCGCTCCCGGCGCGCCGGCGTCATCGGCGTCCTCCCATCTGCCTCCCGAGTCGATCGTGCTGGCCGACGACGACCCCGCGGCTGTCGTCGGGCGGGCCCGACGTGTCACCTCCGCCGCGTTTCTGCTGATCGATACCGCCGGTCGCCCCGCTGGTCTCCTGCACCGTGCGGACATTCTGGCGGCGGCGCGGCGTCCGGCCCGTTGGTGGGAGTTCGCGCGCACCGTCTCCGACGCGGCGCAACCGTCGCACCGGGACCCGTCGGGGTCCCGGCAACCAAGCGAGCGGCATCCAGATCAGCGGCATCCAGATCAGCGGCATCCAGATCAGCGGCATCCAGATCAGCACAGAGAGAAGCACGTGTGAATCGCGATTTCGGTCCCGGTGACCGGGTCCAGCTGACCGACTCGAAGGGACGCAAGTACACCGTCGTCCTCGAGGAGGGAGCGACGTACCATACCCACCGCGGCGCCCTGGCGCACGACAGTCTGATCGGCAGGCCCGAAGGAAGCCTCATCACCTCGGCCGGCGGCACGTCGTATCTGGCGCTGCGACCGCTGCTGACCGATTACGTGCTGTCCATGCCGCGCGGCGCAGCGGTGATCTACCCGAAGGACGCCGCACAGATCGTGCACTGGGGCGACATCTTTCCCGGCGCCACGGTTCTCGAGGCCGGAGCCGGATCAGGCGCGCTGACCTGCTCGCTGCTGCGCGCGGTCGGTAGTGAGGGGAAGGTGATCTCGTACGAGATCCGCCAGGACCACGCCGACCACGCCATTCGCAACGTGGAGCGGTTTTTCGGTCACCGCCCGGAGAACTGGTCACTCACCGTCGGCGACATGGCCGACCACGCCCGCCAGGTGGACCGGATCGTCCTGGACATGCTGGAACCGTGGTCGGTGCTTCCGACGGTGGCGGACCATCTGGTGCCCGGCGGGGTCCTCACCGTGTACGTCCCGACCACAACCCAGCTGTCCCGGATCGCCGAGGACATCCGCGGACACGGCGGCTTCACCGAGCCGGCCGCGTGGGAGTCGCTGCACCGGCCGTGGCACCTGGTCGGACTCGCGGTCCGGCCGGAGCACCGGATGATGGGCCATACCGCGTTCCTGCTGACCGCCCGCCGGCTCGCGCCCGGAGTTGTCGCACCGCGTCCGCAGCGCCGTCCCACCTCGGGTGGCCGCTGACCTCATCCGATCGCCCGGTTCCTGTGTATGCCGGATATCACCCACGTAACGATCTGAATCATCGGTCCGTCGGGAGCAGCGCGCCTCCAGCCATGCACAATGAGGTTTGTCACGGTATGGGTGTTTAGCCCGCCGTCGGGTGGGTTACTTCTGGGATAGTTCCGACCTCGTCGGTCGACCGCACCCGGTGGAGCCCTGTTGGTTCCCAAGGTCTGTCGGTCACCGCAGGTAGGCTTCAATCCTGCAGGCTCCGATGTGAGGGGAGGGCAATGTGACCGAGTTCGGCTCGCCGGAAGGCGTCGACAACACTTCGGGTTCAGGCCCGGAGGATGGTTACCGGCAGACTCCGGCTCAGCTCAGCGCGCAAATTCGCGTGCTCAACGATGAGATCGCCCAGCTGCGTCGCCGACTGGCGCTCGTACCGAGCGACACCCGCCCGCTCGAGCGGCAACTGACCGAATCCGCGAACCGGATCAACGCGCTCTCGGAGCGCAACGAGAAGCTCGTCGTCACTCTGCGTGATGCCCGCGCCCAGCTCCTGCAACTGAAGGAAGAAGTCGATCGGCTCGCCCAGCCGCCGAGCGGCTACGGCGTCTACCTGAGCGAAGCGCCCGACGGGTCGGTCGAGGTGTTCACCGGTGGTCGGCGGATGCGGCTGTCCGTCTCACCCACCGTCGACGTCACCGTGCTCAAGCGTGGCCAGCAGGTGCGCCTGAACGAAGCCCTGACTGTCGTCGAGGCCGGTCACTACGACGTGGTGGGTGAGGTGTGCTCGCTGCGAGAGGTTCTCGACGGCGACCGGGCCCTCGTCGTCGGGCATGCCGACGAGGAGCGGGTCGTACATCTGGCCGCCCCGCTGATGGACATCCCGCTCAAGCCGGGTGATTCGCTGCTGGTCGACAGCAAGGCCGGATACGCCTACGAACGGGTGCCGAAGTCCGAGGTCGAGGACCTGGTCCTGGAGGAGGTCCCGGACGTCGAGTACGGCGACATCGGCGGGCTGACCCGACAGATCGAGCAGATCCGGGACGCCGTCGAGTTGCCGTTCCTGCACGCCGACCTGTTCGCCGAGTACCAGCTGCGGCCACCGAAGGGTGTGCTGCTCTACGGCCCTCCCGGCTGCGGCAAGACGCTGATCGCGAAGGCCGTGGCGAACTCGCTGGCCAAGCAGGTGGCGCTGCTCCGCGGTGAGGAGAAGGTCACCAGCTACTTCCTGAACATCAAAGGTCCCGAGCTGCTCAACAAATACGTCGGGGAGACCGAGCGGACCATCCGGCTGATCTTCCAGCGCGCGCGCGAGAAGGCCTCTGACGGCACTCCGGTGATCGTGTTCTTCGACGAGATGGATTCGGTCTTCCGCACCCGCGGTACCGGAGTGTCCTCCGACGTCGAGACGACGATCGTTCCGCAGCTGCTCAGCGAGATCGACGGTGTCGAGGGGCTGGAGAACGTCATCGTCATCGGCGCCTCCAACCGGGAGGACATGATCGACCCGGCGATCCTGCGGCCGGGCCGGTTGGACGTCAAGATCAAGATCGAACGCCCGGACGCAGAGGCCGCACGGGACATCTTCACCAAGTACCTGTTGCCCGAGCTGCCGATCCACCCGGAGGACCTGGCCGAGTTCGGCGGGGATCGTCGCGACTGCATCAACGCGATGATCCAGCACACGGTGGAGCGGATGTACACCGAGACGGACGAGAACCGCTTCCTGGAAGTGACGTACGCGAACGGTGACAAGGAGGTCCTGTACTTCAAGGACTTCAACTCCGGCGCAATGATCCAGAACATCGTCGACCGGGCGAAGAAGGCCGCGATCAAGGCGCGCATCGAGACCGGCGTGAACGGCCTGCGGGTGTCCCAACTGCTCGACGCCATCACCGACGAATTCGCCGAGAACGAGGACCTGCCGAACACCACGAACCCGGACGACTGGGCCCGCATCTCCGGTAAGAAGGGCGAACGGATCGTGTACATCCGCACCCTGGTGTCCGGTAAGCAGTCCGAGGGCTCGCGGGCTATCGACACCGCGTCGAACACCGGCCAGTACCTGTAGAACCGGAAGCAGTGCAGCGATGCCCCCGAACGCGCGGCCACCCGTGACGTTCGGGGGCATTGCCGTACCCGGCCGCCAACCTCGGGTGGTGCGCAGGCGGGCACGCTGGGCGATCGGCACCGCCGTACTCGGCAGGCCTGCGTACATCAACACCGGCAGCGCGACCGAGCTACCCGCCGATCGCAGCGTTGAAGCGTTCCGGGCGAACACGTTCCGGGTGCTCGACGCCGCCGTCGAGGCCGGGATCGACTGGGTCGACACCGCCCGCTCCTACGGTCGGGCCGAGGAGTTCGTCGGGCAGTGGTGGCGGTCCCGGGCGGAGGCCGCTCCCGATTGGCCCCAGCGCGCGCCCACCATTTCCAGCAAGTGGGGTTACTCCTACGTCGGAGCCTGGAACCCGGACGCCGACGTCCACGAGGTCAAGGAACACTCCCTCCAGCAGTTCCAGCGGCAGTGGCAACTGACCGCCCAGGCATTGCCCCGGGTGCACCTCTACCAGGTGCACTCCCTGACCGCGGACTCACCGCTGTTCGATGACGGCCCGCTGCTCGATGCCCTCGGCCGGCTCCGCGACTCCGGGGTGGCGGTCGGGTTCTCCACATCGGGACCGGGGCAGGCCCAGACGATCCTGCGGGCGCTCGATGTGAGCCGCGGCGGCGCGGCCCTGTTCTCGGCGGTGCAGTCGACCTGGAACCTGCTGGAGACCAGCGCAGCGGACGCCCTCGCGAAGGCGTCCCGCCGGGAACTCACGGTGATCGTGAAAGAAGCGCTGGCCAACGGCCGGCTGGTCACCGCACCGCCCGACGCGCTGCGGTCGCTGGCCGAGCGGCACAAGGTGGGAACGGACGCCGTCGCACTGGCCGCCGTCGCCGCTCAACCGTGGGCGAACCGGGTGCTGCTCGGGGCCGCCGGTGCAGCGCAGTTGGCACAGAACCTGCTGGCCGACACGCTGACCCTGAACCGGGAGGACCTGGCCGAGCTGGCCGGGTCGGCGCTCGATCCGGCCGAGTATTGGAAGGGTCGATCCGAGCTGCCCTGGCGCTGAGGGCGGCGTCCGGCCGAAGACATCGCCGGTGTCAGGTGTTCTCGGGTCGTCCGGCGGGGTGTGTGGGACGCATGGCGTCCAGCCCGGACTCGAGTTCGTCGAGCACCCTTCCGGTTTCGACCACCATCGCACCGAGGAAGACACCCCGCGCCAGGTTGGCCGCCAGCATGTCAGCCAGGTCCGCGTTGATCTCCGCGATCTGCGCCCGTCCGACAGCGATCGAGCGGCGAGCCGGACCGCCGACAACCTCGGCGGCGGCGTCCTTCTCGGCCCTGAGCATGGTGTGCGCGAACGCCTCGATCGCGTCGGCGGCTGCGGTGAGCATGGATGACGCCATCGGCATCGGGGGCTGCGAACCGTCACAGTCGGGGACCTTGGTGGCGATGTCACGGACCGTCCTGGCCAGTGTCCTGACCTGCACCTCGACGATCTGCAGGGTGTCGTTCGCCTGCTGCAGGCGGTCCAGCGCATTCGCCCAGGATGACCGGCCGGGATGCAGGTGCAGCGACTGGGTGGCCTTGTCGACGTCCCCGTCGGCGGCCGTGGCGAACCGACCCTGCTCCCGTGCGGTGCGCAGCCAGTCCGCCGCCATGGCCGACGTCCACGGACCGGTGATACCGCCCGCGATGGTGCCGAGGACCTCGACCAGGCCGTCCCCGAACGAGGACACCGACCGGGTGGCCTCGCCGACGTAGTTGGGCGGGACGATGGCGAAGTTCACCGCCACCGCGATGGCGGCGCCGATCAGGGTGTCCAGGAACCGTTGCTCGACCTGCGCGCTGCCCAGCGCGAGCACGAAGAGGCCGTTGATCGGGATCTGCGCCGCCGCTCCACCGTTGAGCCGCAAGACCTTGCCGACCAGGAAGCCGAGGCCGACGATCACCGCGATCGACCACGCATGCAGCCCGATCAGGCTCCCGAGCCAGATGGCGACCAGGATGCCGATCAGGACCGCGAAAACCTTCTCCAGCGCGTCCCGGACCGATGCGCGAACGGTGAGCAGGGCGATCAGGGAGGCGGTGATGGGCGCCCAGATCGGTGACGGTGAGCTGAGCAGCCAAATGGCCACGGCCCACGACAGGCCGGCCGACAGGGCGATCTTGAAGGCCTGGACCAGCACTCCGCGGTCGATGGACAGCAACTCGCTGAGCGGTCGGCCGCGCCACTTCCGGCGGCCCGTCAGCGACCGCAGCCAGCCGCCGCGCCTCCGCTTGAGCCGGCTCACGCCGGTGACGGTTGCGGACGTCACTGGTGCGGGAGTCATGACACTGATCCTGCCGCACTAGATTCGGTGCCATGACTGTGCGACGCATCATGGGCACCGAGGTGGAATACGGCATCTCGGTGCCCGGCGAACCGGGGGTCAACCCCGTCATCTCGTCGACCCAGGTGGTGCTCGCCTACGCCGCATCCGTGGCGGCGCCGCGGGCCCGCCGGCCGAGGTGGGACTACGAGGTCGAATCACCGCTGCGGGATGCCCGCGGGTACGACCTCTCGGCGTTGTTCGGCTCGCAGGAGCCCGACGTCGACGACATCGGCGCCGCCAACGTCATCCTGTCCAACGGGGCCCGGCTGTACGTGGATCATGCCCATCCGGAGTTCTCCGCGCCGGAGGTCACCAACCCGCTCGACGGGGTGCTGTACGACAAGGCCGGCGAGCGCGTCATGGAGGCCGCTGCCAGGCTGGCCGCCTCGCTGCCCGGGTCCAAGCCCATCCAGATGTACAAGAACAACGTCGACGGCAAGGGCGCCTCCTACGGCACGCACGAGAATTACCTGTGCAGCCGGGACACCCCGTTCCCGGCGATCATTTCCGGGCTCGTTCCGTTCTTCGCCTCCCGGCAGGTGTTCGCCGGTGCGGGCCGCGTCGGCATTGGCCCGTCCGGCCAGACGGAGGGCTTCCAGCTGGCCCAGCGCTCGGACTACATCGAGGTCGAGGTGGGCCTGGAGACGACCCTGAAGCGCGGCATCATCAACACCCGGGACGAGCCGCACGCCGACGCTGACAAGCACCGGCGGCTGCACGTGATCATCGGCGACGCCAACCTGGCCGAGATCGCCACCTACCTGAAGCTCGGTACCGCCGCCCTCGTGCTGTCGATGATCGAATCCGGGTGGCCGCTGCCGGGCGTCGAGCTTGCCCACCCCGTGCAGGCGGTGCACCAGATCTCGCACGACCCGACGCTCAAGGCGACCGTGCCGCTGACCGACGGCCGCCGGCTGACCGGTGTCGACGTGCAACGTGCGTACCACGAGGCCGCCGCCAAGTACGTCGACGCGGAGTACGGCTCGGACGTCGACCCGATGACGAGCGACGTCCTCGACCGCTGGATCAGCGTGCTCGACCGGCTCGCCGAGGATCCGATGCTGCTGGCCGACGAGCTGGACTGGCCGGCGAAACTACGTCTGCTGGAGGGCTACCGGAGCCGGGACGCGCTGTCCTGGGGGGCGCACCGGCTCGCACTGATCGACCTGCAGTACGCCGACGTCCGGATGGACAAGGGCCTGTACAACCGGCTCGTGTCCCGCGGCTCGATGAAGCGGTTGGTCACCGAGGAGGCCGTGCTCGAGGCCATGACGGCGCCGCCGGAGGACACCAGAGCGTATTTCCGCGGCCGGTGCGTGGCGAAGTACGCCGACCGACTGGCCGCCGCGTCGTGGGACTCGGTGATCTTCGACATCGGCCGCGACTCGCTCGTCCGCATCCCGACCATGGATCCCACCAGGGGCACCAAATCGCATGTGGGGGCCCTGCTGGACGCGGCGGCGGACGCCACCGAACTGGTGGACGCGTTGACCCGTAAGTGACGCCGGGTGCCTCGGGTGATCACAGTGCCGAAAGGCGTTGGCGCGCTGAACGGGGCGGTGTCGGTGCGGGTGGGTAAAGTCGGCAACAGCGACCGTTGATCGGAGAACAACGAAATGGCCCAGGAACAGACCAGCAAACAGGGTGGCGGAGGCGACGGCGACGACGCTGCCGACGCGGGCGGTGCCGGCCAGGAGCGTCGCGAGAAGCTCGCGGCCGAGACCGACGACATCCTGGACGAGATCGACGACGTCCTCGAGTCCAACGCCGAGGACTTCGTGCGTTCCTATGTGCAGAAGGGCGGCCAGTGACGGGCGACTCCCAAGTCGGCCAGTGGCCGGTGTCGGCCGTTCCCGCCGCGTACATGCGTCCGGGTAACGGATCCTTCACCGAGTTCCTGACGGTCGCCGAGCCGCACCTGCTGCCGGGAAACCGCAACCCCCAGGCCGCCGCCGGCAGTGCCTCATGCGACGACCATCGTGGCGCTGACCTGCGCCGACGGTGTGGTGATGGCGGGGGACCGGCGCGCGACGATGGGCAACATCATCGCCCAGCGCGATATCGAGAAGGTGTTCATCGCCGACTCGCACTCCGCCATCGGTATCGCCGGCACGGCCGGCGTCGCGGTCGAGATGGTCCGGCTGTTCAGGCTGGAACTGGAGCACTACGAGAAGATCGAGGGCGTCCGGCTCTCGCTCGACGGCAAGGCCAACCGGCTGGCGACGATGATCCGCGGGAATCTCGGCATGGCCATGCAAGGTCTGGCCGTCGTACCGCTGTTCGCCGGACTGGAGGACGCCGCCGCGTTCGGCGCTGATCCCGCGGCCGGCCCCCGGGCCCGGCCGGATCTTCTCCTACGACATCGCCGGCGGCAAGTACGAGGAGCACGACTACTACGCCGTCGGGTCCGGCTCGATGTTCGCCCGGTCGGCGCTGAAGAAGCGGTACGAGCCGGGCGCCGATCTGGCCACCTCGGTCCGCGCGGCCGTCGAGGCGCTGTACGACGCGGCCGATGACGACAGCGCGACCGGTGGTCCCGACCTCACCCGGCGGATCTTCCCGGTCGTCGTGTCGGTCACCGCCGATGGTGCCGTCCGCTGGACCGAGGATCAGGTCGGAGCCGTCTCCGAGGCCGTCGTCGCCGGGCGGCTGCTCAAGCCCGGCGGCTAGCAGGGACCGGTCGGCCCGCACCGACGGCCGATCGGGGAGTTTTCCGAGAGACCCTGCACAAGCTCATCCCGGGACGACGTCCCGACCCGATACCGTTCGCTCGAGGAGCCCGACCGCCGTGACGATGCCGATCTACGCCTCACCCGAGCAGTTCATGCGCGACCGCTCGGAGTACGCCCGCAAGGGCATCGCCCGAGGTCGCAGCGTCGTGGTCACCACCTTCTCCGGTGGCGTGCTGTTCGTCGCCGAGAACCACTCGCCGACGCTGCACAAGGTCAGCGAGATCTACGACCGGATCGGGTTCGCGGCGGTCGGCCGGTACAACGAGTTCGAGAACCTGCGGACGGCGGGCATTCGGTTGGCCGACGTCCGGGGCTTCTCCTACGACCGCCGTGACGTGACGGGGCGGTGGCTCGCCAACGCCTACGCGCAGACCGTCGGATCCATCTTCTCCGAGCACCAGAAGCCGTTCGAGGTGGAACTGTGCGTCGCAGAGGTGGCCGGCGCCGGCGCCGGTGGGGTCGGCACGGCTGTCGGCGCGGACCAGCTCTACCGGATCTCGTATGACGGATCCATCGTCGACGAACGCCGCTTCGTGGTGATGGGCGGCACCACGGAACCCGTCGTCACGGCCCTGACGGCCTCCTTCACGGCCGGCTGGGACCTGACCACGGCGCTCGGTGCGGCCGTCGCGGCGCTCGGCACTGCAGGCGAGAATGCGCCGCGCCAATTGGCTCCTGCGCAGCTCGAGGTGGCGGTGCTCGATCGCACCGTGGCCGGCCGCACCTTCCGCCGCATCCAGGGTGCTGCCCTCGCCGCGCTGCTGGCGCCCACCGTCACCGGCGCGGATGTCACTGCCCTCGAGGACGTGGAGCCGACGGGCGGGTCGCCCGACGATGCTGGCCACCTCAGCGACGCTCCTGGGGGCGACGCTGAAGAGGGCACCTCACAGTAGGGCCCGTGACGACGACGTGACCCGGGTCACCGCGGTCAGCTGAATTTCTCTGGTCTCTCCGGTATCAGGCGCACCCGCCCGCACTCCTGCAGCATGTGCGGAAAGACCTGACTGAGGGGTGCGGGTCGTTTCCGGGCGTTATGTGCCACCCTTTAGCTGCTGTTTGCACATCAGCAGCGCCTCGACGACCGACCACATCCGGGAGGACACGTGCGCCGTACGCACCGTGTCGTGAGCGTCCTCCCGGATGTGGTGGGTTGCCGGCTGCAGAAGCGCGGGAGGTCGTCAGAGTGGCCGCAGTGAATCAGGGCAGTACCGTCGCCGGTCCGAGGGGTGGGCGCGCCGAGCCCTTGCACGGTCAGCGCCCCGGCGGGACTTCAGCCGTTCCGGGCAGCCGGGCAGAACCGATGCCGGCCGACACTCCGGATCCGGTCGCCGTGGATTTCGTCGCGACCGATTCCGACGCGACCGATCCCGTGCCGGCCGAGACGGCCGCCCTGCGCCGCCGTCAGGATGTCGGCGACCTGGTAGTCAGGGCCGGCACCGCTTTCGAGGAGTACCGGCAGGGCGTTCCCGGCGCGATCGACACGCTGGTCCGGCTGGTCAGCCCGTTGCTGTGGCACACCGCCCGGCAGTGCGGCCTGACCGCCGCCGAGTCCGAGGATGTCGTGCAGCAGACGTTCCTCTCGCTGGTGCGCAGCAAGGACAGCGTCAGCGATCCGCTTGCCGTCGTCCGCTGGCTCACCGTGAGCCTGCGGCGGCTGGCCTGGCGGGAGCGGGCGAGCAGTGCCAAGAGGTCGAACGAGGAGCCGACGGACGACGATCTGCCGCGCGCCCCTTCGGCCGAGCAGATGGCGGTGCTGACAGATCAGCAGCAGCGGTTGTGGGCGCTGGTCGGCGAACTGCCGGAGCGCTGCCGAAAGTTGTTGGCTGTCATCGCTTTTGCACCACGACCCGACTACGCCGCCATCGCGGTGGATCTCGGGATACCGGTGGGTTCCATCGGTCCAACTCGCGGGCGCTGCTTGGCAAAGCTGCGGTCCCGCCTCGACGGGGGAGACTGGACATGACGGCGATGAGAGGCAATGCGGCCGACTCTCCCGACGACGGCTTCGGGTCGGACCTCCAGCTCGAGATGGACGACGACCTGATCGTCGGCGGCGAGCCGATGGACAGGGCCGATCTGCGGATCCTGTCGGACCTGCTGGCGATCTACGACTCGGTCGACCCGATGCCGGACATGCTGCCCGACCTGGTGCTGTTCGGGCTGGGCACGCACGACCTGGACGCCGAGTTCGCCACCCTGGTCGACTCGGAGTTGTCCGTCTCGGGCGCATCGGGCACCAGGTCGGTCGAACACGCCCGTCGGGTGACATTTGCCAGCGACAGCCTCACCGTGATGGTGGTGGTCAACCCGCAGCGGGACGGTTCGATCCGGTTGGACGGGTGGGCGGCCCCCGGCGGCCGACTGCATGCCGAACTGCGGGTGGGGGAGTCCCTTTTGACCGCGGAGTGCGACGAGTCCGGGCGGTTCGTCTTCGATGACGTCCCGACCGGTCCGGCACAGCTGGTGCTGCACCCGACGGCGGACTCGGACCCGTCGCTGACGCTGGCGGTCGTCACGCCGGCTGTCCATCTGTGACGTCGTCCACCCAGCGCGGATGACGTACCCGGGCGGCCTCCTCGGTGGTCGCAGCAGTCGGGTCAGCGCCGCGCTCGATGTCTTCGGTGGCCGCGTGCTCGGCAGCGAAGCCATCAACCGGTCGCCCAATGCGTGGAGCCCGACGGCGTACAACCGCGAAGGCCTGATTGTCTCCACCGCCGATCCCAGGGCGCTGCCGACCGTTTCCAGCGCCGTCCGCGAAGTACTGGCGGACCACGATTGCGCTCCGGACGGGCCGTCCTGGCTCGTCCAGCCGTCCCATACACGCGGTCGTTCAGATGTTCTCGCAGCGGGGGTGCGCATCGTTCCCTCGTCGGCGGGTGCATCCGGCGCGCCCGATCCGTGGGCGATCGTCGAGGAACTGCGCTCCAGGCTTGGCTCGGACCTGCCGGCAACCGTCGGGCTCAATCACCTGATGACCTCGGCGGAGCAGTTCGGTGGCAATCCATTTGCAGTCGGTCACGGCCGGGTCGGGCTGGACGGCTACGGACTGAGTGGCAGCAACGGCCATGGTCCGGTCACGCTGGCCGTCGGTCCGCCTCCCGCCTCCGCGAGCTCCAGGTCCGCGGAACGTCGTCCCCGGGTGGTCGTGCTCGACACCGGCATCGGCGATCACCCGTGGTTCCGCTCGGCGCCCGCCCGCACGACCATCACCTTCGCCGACGGCAGCACGGTCGGCCCCGACATCACGCTCGCCCCTGGCAAGGCGTCCAACGGCGGATCGGACCAGGCCACCGCTGACCCGTTGCTCGGCGCCCTGCCGACACACGCCGGGCACGGCACCTTCATCGCGGGTCTCCTGCGGCAGGCATGTCCGGAAGCGGAGATCGTCGCGCTGACCGTCATGCAGGCGAACGGCATCGTGCCCGAGCACAAGCTGATCCGCGCTCTGGAGCTGCTCCTACGCCGGCAGTCGGAGTCGCCGGGATGGGCGGATGCCATCGTGCTGTCGCTGGGTTACTACGCAGAAACCGGCGAAGACCTCCGCTACACCTCCGGGATGAAGGACATCCTGCTGGCCCTCGGCCGCCGGGGCGTCGCCGTCTTCGCAGCCGCCGGCAACGATGCATCCCGCCGGCCCTCCTACCCCGCGGCACTCGCCGTCGATCCCGATTTCGCCGCTGACGAGGTCGTGCCGGTTGTCTCCGTCGCAGCGCTCAACGCCGATGGAACGGTGGCGCCGTTCTCGAACGAAGGACCATGGGTGACAGCGGAGGCGGTGGGCGCCAACCTGGTCTCGGCGGCACCGAGGTACGCCGAAGGTGGCGCCAGAGCGGCAATCTCGGTTCGCGGGCCGCGCGGAGCAGTGCGCTCGTCGTTCGATCTGGACGACTTCCGAGGCTATGCGGTGTGGAGCGGCACGTCGTTCGCAGCGCCTGTTCTCGCCGGCCGATACCTGACATCGCTGCAACGGGCGGAGTTTCCGCCCCACAACACTGACCGGCGGGCGCTGCTGCCCGTCGGACGCCCATCCCATCAACTGCAGGAGACCCTGCCCCGGAGGCGCACGTGAACCAGCCGACCGAGCCCGACCGCCCCGACAGCACTCCCGGCGATGATCGCCCCGATGACGACCGGCGCAACGGCAGGCCATTCGTCCTGGACGACCCGCTGGTGCGATACGACGCCAGAGTGCTCGATCCCACGACTGCGGTGCGGCTGACGAACGGCGAGGCGCCGTCGCCGACGGTGTATGTCGGTGACACGCTGCTGGTGACCGCCGACAGCGTCGAGAATGCGCGTTCGCTGCTCGCAGCGTTGGATTCGGTCGTCGATCAGAACCGGTCCGCGGTGCGACGAATTCAGGACGATCCCTTCGACGACAATGACGACCCGGACCATGACGAGTTCGCTCGACTGCTCAGACAGGCCGCGGAAAACCGTCTGCCGCTTGTCTTTGCGGTGCGGTTCCAACCGAACATCGACGGGCCCGCTCCAGCGGTCGATGTCTGGCCGTTGCTCCAGAACATCCGGCAAGCCGCCTCGGCTGACGGCGCGGACCCAGAGGCAGTCCGACTGAGCGAGGCAGTCGGACTGAATCACCTGATGTCCGCGGCGGCCGATATCAATGGCAGCCCGTTCTCGAAGGGAATGGCTAGCATCTTCGGCAGTCCGTTCTCGAAGGGAATGGCGAACATCTTCGGGAATCCGTTCTCCAAAGGCATGGCGAGCGGTGTGGCCAGTTATGCGGCCGCCGGATCCGGCGGCCGCGGGCCCGTTGCCGTGGTGATGCCGCCGCCGCTGCGGTCGCCGGATCACCAACGGCCCCACGTCGTCGTCGCGGATACCGGAGTCGGTCGGCACCCGTGGTTCGATGCGCAGGCGGTGAATGCGGGTCTGCAGATCGTCGCGGATGGCTCGCCTCAGTGGGTGGGTCGTATTCCAGGCGACCCGGATGCGCAGCGAAGCGATCCCGAGGGTGCCGGAGCCGTCCCTGATCCGATGAGCGGTTTGCTGGACAGCCATTCGGGTCATGGGACGTTCATTGCCGGTCTCTTGCGGCAGGCGTGCGCGGACGCTGATATCACCGCCATCCGGATCATGGACAGCGACGGGGTCGTGCCGGAACTGGCGTTGACCAGAGCGCTGACAGGGCTCGGCGTCGCACAGCTCACCCGTCAGGCAGAAATCGATGCCATCGTGCTGTCACTGGGTTATTACTCGGAAACTGCTGATGACAAGGCTTACACCGCGGGACTGCGGCTGTTGATCCTCGCACTGTCCGCCATGGAGGTCGCAGTGTTCTGTGCGGCCGGCAACGATTCGACGCAGCGCAGAAGCTACCCGGCGGCGTTCTGCGAAGATCCCGCGTTCGCGGACGGTGCTCACCTGGCAATGGCGAGCGTCGCAGCGCTCAACCCGGATTCAACCGTCGCCCTGTTCTCCAACGACGGGGATTGGGTCAACGCCGAAGCACCGGGAGCAAACCTGGTCTCGACCGCGCCGGTTCTGGCGCAGGGTGCGTGGACCTCGGACACATCCTTCATCGGGATCAGGGATGCCATACGTGGCACGGTCGACCCTGACTCTTTTGTGGCCGGCTTCTCCACCTGGAGCGGCACCAGTTTCGCGGCTCCGGTACTGGCCGGCAGATACCTCGCGCGTCTGGCAGCGGAGCCGGTCCCGAGGTCGGTGAAGGCACGCCAACCCCTGCTCGGGTTGGGCCGACCCGGGCCCGCAGGGTGAGCGGCCGGCGGTAGAGCGCCGGTCGCCTGCCGTACGAAGACCTGTGATGCTGGAAGGGTGGATCCGGAGCAGCCATCAGCCCGGCCGGGCGGGCGTGGCTCCGGTGAGGCCGCGGCTGCCGTCCGGGCGCTGTGGACGCGGGCGGTCGCCGAAAGCGATCGCGGGCGTCCGCTCGTCGCTTTGCGTTGGGGCACTCGCGCGCTGAGCCGGTTGCTGCGAGAGTGCCCTGACGAAGTGATCTTGCACGCAAGAATCCTGGTGACCCTGGCCTATCAGCGCTGGCAGGTCGGCGAGATCGACGCAGCGGCCGACCTGCTCGATCGGGCGGAATCGGTCGATCCGGCGAGTCGGCCGCGAGTGGAGGCCAATCGCGGGGAGTTTCTCAAAGCCACTCATCCTGCGGAGGCGGTCAAGCATTTCGACCAGGCCATTGCAGGTCTGCGGTCGGACCAGACAGCTGAGGGTCAGGAGGCGCTGGCCATCACGCTGTTGAACCGGGGCGTCATGCACATGTCCGAGGGTCGGCTCAGGCAGGCTCACGCCGATACCGAGGCGGCCGCAGCGGCAGCCCGACGATCGGGGAATGACGTCATCGTCTTCATGGCAACGCACAATCTCGGCTACGTCGACTTCCTCGCCGGAAACCTGCCCGGGTCACTCGAGACCATGACTGCGGCGCGTGAGGTCCTGCCCACAGGTGCCACCGGTGTGCCGGCAATGGACCGCGCGCGGGTACTGCTCTCCGCCGGGTTGCGCGTCGAGGCGGGGGAGTTCATCGACCAGGCGATCGCCTCGTTCACGGCCAACCGTGCGACAACCGACCTGGTGGAAGCACTGCAGGTCCGGGCAGAACTCGATCTGCTCACGGGGGATCCACGCGCGGCCAGAGCCCATGCCCGCCGCGCGGCGAAGATCGCCACAGCGCGGTCGAACGAGCGCGCTGCGCTGGTCATCGAATTGCTGGAGCGGCGCGCGGGTGCGTTGAATCGCCGCTCAAAGCCGTCGGCGGCGGCCGCCCGTCGCGACGCCGCAGGCGCGGCGGAACTGGCGGATCGACTACTGGCGGCTGACCTACCCGACGACGCCAGAGAGGCCAGACTCCTGCAGGCGGAAGCGCTGCTGGATGCCGACGATCCGGCCGGTGCGGCGGGGGCGCTGGCGGCATCGGCGATGCGGCACGGGCCGAACGTGCGTCCCCGGTTGGCAATTCGACTGCACACCCGGTTGGTCGAGGGAAGGATCGAGCTGGCCACCGGTCGGCGGGCGGGCGGCCTGAGCCAGATCCGCCGCGGCTTGGACGATCTCGCGGACTTCCAGGCCCGCTTCGGCTCTCAGGACCTGCAGTCCGCGGCGGCGGTGCACGGCCGCGAACTGGCCCGGCTGGGGCTGCGGACCGCGACTGACAGCGGCTCGCCCGCCGCCATCCTGCAATGGCTCGAGCGGGCCAGGGCGGTCACCACCCGACTGCCGGCCGTCCGCCCCCCTGCGGATCCGGTCCTTGCCGAGGAGCTCGGCGCGCTCAGGATGGCCGACGAGCAGGCGAGGGCCGCACTGCTCGCCGGCCGACGTGATCCGGTCGCGGAACGAAAGGTCGCCGAACTGCGGCGCAAGGTCAGGGCGCGGTCGTGGACGGTGTCCGGCACCGGCCGGGCCCACCGGCCGCCCACCCTCGCCGGCGTCCGGCGCACCCTCGCCGAGCGCCGCCCCGACGCCACGGTGGTCGCGTTGTTCGTCGTAGGCGGCGAGATCCACTCGCTGGTGATCACGAGAGACCGTGCCGCGCATCGCGTTCTGGCCGGCCGGGCCAGTGTGGAGGCGGACCGCCATCGCCTGCAGGGCGACCTCGACCTGCTCGCGGACGACCGTATTCCCGAGCGGCTGGCGGCGGTGGCCCGCCGGTCGCTCGACGCATCCCTCGGCCGGTTCTCGGACGCCTTCGCCCCGGTACTCGAGATCGCTTCCGCCGGTCCACTTCTCGTCGCCGCCATCGGGCCTCTGGCCACCGTGCCGTGGCTGTTGTTGCCCGGCCTGCAGGGCAGGGCCGTCTCGGTGTCGTCATCGGTGACCCGCGCCATCGCCGGATTGACCCAGCCGGTGCTGGACCCGGTCCGGCGCGGAGTGTTGGTGGTCGCCGGACCGGACGTCACCAACGGCGACAAGGAGGCGTCCGGGATCGCCGCCCTGCACACCGGTTCCACACTGCTGACCGGCGAATTCGCGACGGGGAAGGCGGTGCTGGAGGCGATCCCGGCAGGCGGGCTGTTGCACGTCGCCGCGCACGGGCACCATGAGGCGGGCAACCCGCTGTTCTCCGGTGTCAAGCTGGCCGACGGGCTGCTCTTCGGCTACGACCTCGCCCCCAATCCGACGCTTCCCGGCCATGTCGTGCTGTCCAGTTGCGACGTCGGGCAGACCGACGACCGGCCGGGCGGCGAGCCGTTGGGGCTGGTTGCCGCGCTGGTCCGCAGCGGGGTGCCGACCGTCATCACCGGTACCAGCCGGGTTGCCGATGCCGTCGCCGAGTCGACGATGCTGGCCTACCACCAGCGCCTGCTCGACGGCGAGCCGCCGGCCGAGGCGCTCGCCGCCGCGGTGGCCACATCAACGGTGGCAACGGGACTGCCCGCTCCGTTCAGTTGCTTCGGCGCGGGTCTCTGACCGCTCGACGACCGCGCGGGCGTGGCAGCCGGATGCCGGTCCGGCGAGGATGCCGGTCGGGCGAGGATGCTGAACGGGTGACCCAGGGTGCGAAGTCCCCGGCCGCCCGCTGGGCGCGGGCCAGGGCCGAGGTCGACTCCGGTCACCCCGCCACCGGCCTGCGGATGGCTACCCGCGCGCTCGAGCAACTGCTTGCCCAGCCCGTCATCACCGATCCGACAGGGCAGGACAGGGCCGCGCGCGACAAGGCGTCACAGCTGCGCGCCCGGATCCTGATCACGATGGCCGACGCCCAGGTCGAGCTCGGCCGGATCGACCAGGCCGCAACGCTTCTCGACGAGGCGCTGGCCCACGCCCCGTCGGCGCTGCCGATCGTCCGGTCCTCCCGCGGCGTGCTGTACGCAAGGACGGGCCGGCTCGACCGGTCGCTCGAGGAACTGGACGCCGCAGTACTGGGGTTGTCGGCGGGAAGGCCAGGCGCGCACCTGGTCCGCGCACTGCTCTGGCGGGGGATGCTGCACCTGAGCGAGGCGCGGCTGGAGCAGGCGGAGGCGGACACCGCCCTCGCCGGCGAGTACTCGAGAAGCCTCGGTTCGCCCGCCGGAACTGCCATCGCCACGCACAATCTGGGGCTTGTTCGTTGGGTGACCGGCGACCTCCCGGGGGCGCTGCACGAGATGGCCCTGGCGGACGAGATCGCGCCCGAGGCGCGGGCCGCGATCCGCTACCTCGACCGGGCCCGGCTGCTGCTGGCCGCCGGCCTGCTGTCGGAGGCCCATGAGTTCGCCGACCGGGCGGAACGGATCTATGCGGCCGAGCGGTCGACGGTGGACCTCGCGGACGTCCTGCTCGTCAGGGCGGAGATCGACATCATCGCCAGGCAACCCGGCACCGCGCGTACGGCAGCCAAGCGGGCGATCCGCCGATACACCGCCGCCCGGCACGAGCGCGGAGTACTCGCGGCCAGGGTGCTGGAAGCGCGGGCCGAAGCCATGGTCCGTGGAGCACTCCGCCCGGTGTCGAAGCGTCTCGCGACCAGCGACGCACACCGGGCGGACCAGCTGGCGACAGACCTCGCGACGGCGGGATTGCGTGAGGATTCCAGAACGGTCCGGCTGCTGCAGGCGCAGGCCCTGCTGGAAGCCGGGGACTCCGCCGGCGCGAGAGCGGCTGCCGACACCGCGGCCGAACTCGGCGGTAGGGCGGCGAACGGCGCGGGTCACCTGACGACCATCGCCACCGACCTGCAGACCAGGGTGGTCGCGGCCCGGTTGGAGCTGGCCGCCGGCAGGCGGTCCGCCGCGTTCGGGCAGATCCGTCGCGGGCTGGACGAGTTGGCGCGCTACCAGGCGACTTTCGGATCGCAGGACCTCCAAGCGGCCTCCGCGGTGCACGGCCGGGATCTGACCGTGCTCGGGCTACGGACGGCGCTGCAGACCCGTTCGCCGGCCGCCATCCTGCAGTGGCTGGAACGCTCCCGGGCCGCCAGCACCCGGCTCGCCGCCGTCCGGCCGCCGGCGGACGGGGTCCTCGCTGAGGAGTTGAGCCTGCTTCGCACAATGAGCTATCGGGCGCGTTCTGCGCTGCTCGCCGGTTCCGCTGATCCCCATCTCGAGGCTCAGGTGAGCCGCTTGCGTCGCCGGGTGCGGTCCCGCTCGTGGATCGCGGGCGGCTCCGGAACGGTCAGGGCGCCGCTGTCGCTCGCCGCCGTGCAGCGGGCGTTGGCCGCGCAGGCGTCCGGGATCAGCGTCGTCGCACCGTTCCGCGGCGGTGGCCGGTTCCACGCACTGGTGATCACCGCCGGTGCCGCTCACCACCGGCCGATGGAACCGGATTTCGGGTTGCAGCAGCTGCTGCAGCGGATCATCGGTGATCTCAATGTGCTGGCCGATCACCGCGTTCCCGGCCCGCTGCGCAGGGTTGCCGCCGACTCGCTGCGGGCGGGGCTCGACAGGGTCGCGGCGGCCATCGTCGCGCCGCTGGAGAAGTACGCGGACGACGGGCCGGTGATCGTCGCCGCCGCAGGATCGGCCGCCATCGTGCCCTGGGCGCTGCTCCCCGGGTTGACCGGGCGGGCGGTGTCCGTGAGCCCGTCGGTCACGGCCGCGGTCGCCGGAATGGGTGCCACCCGGGTGCCCGGCGCGGGCGTCCTGACGGTGGCCGGACCCGATGTGCCGCACGGCACCAGGGAGGCCGAACGGGTTGCCGGTGTGCACGCCGGCCGGACGCCCACCGCGGTGCTGACCGGACCGGACGCGACCGGTGGTGCGGTTCTCGACGCGATGCCGGCGGGTGGATTGCTGCACATCGCGGCGCACGGCCAGCACCAGCCGGACAACCCGCTGTTCTCCGGCGTGCTGCTGGCCGACGGTTTGCTGTACGGCTACGACGTCGCGCCGAACCCGGCGCTGCCGGCGCAGGTGGTGCTGTCGAGTTGTGATGTCGGCCGCACCGATGACCGCCCCGGTAGCGAACCCCTGGGACTGGTGGCCGCACTGCTGCGCAGCGGCGTGCGGACGGTGCTGGCCGGCACCAGCCGGATCTCCGACGAGACGGCCGAAGCCGTCATGGTCGCCTACCACCAGCGGCTGAGCAGCGGGAAACCGCCGGCGATCGCCCTCGCCGATGCGATCGCCGGGGTCGGCGACCGGGGCTCGGATCCGGCGCCGTTCAGCTGTTTCGGGGTGGGTCTGTAGTCCGCCGACCCACCAACTCGGGCGGCGCGCACGTACCGCACGGCCGACGTCATCGACTACCGTCAACAAGGACCACGCCGAACCAGCACACATTCCCCTCTGGAGTTTGACGCTTTGATCACGGAGTGGATCCTGCTCGGTGTCGGCCTGCTGTTGATCGCGGGTACCGCGCTCTACGTCGCCGCGGAGTTCAGCCTCGTCACGGTGGACCGCGCGACGGTCGCCAAACAGGCGGCGGACGGTGACAGTCGCGCGCGATCGCTGCTGACGGGCCTGCGTTCGCTGTCCACCCAGCTCTCCGGCGCCCAGGTCGGGATCACCGTCACCACGCTCGCTCTCGGGTTCGTCATGCAGCCCTCGCTGGCGTCCCTGGTCGCAGGACCGCTGGAGGCCATCGGCCTGTCCACCACCGCGTCCGACTCGGTGGGTCTGATCATCGGACTCGTCGTCGCGACCGTGCTGTCGATGGTGTTCGGCGAACTGGTGCCGAAGAACATCGCCATCTCCGAGCCGCTGGACACCGCGAAGACCGTCATCAACCCCATGCGGTTCTCGACCATGCTGTTCAAGCCGTTGATCGTCGTGCTGAACGGCACCGCGAACGCCGTGCTGCGGCTGATCGGTGTCGAACCACAGGAAGAGTTGCGCTCCGCGCGATCTGCGGTGGAGCTGGATTCGCTGGTGCGCCGTTCCGCTGCCCAGGGCACCCTCGAGCAGCCGACCGCCGGTCTGCTCGCGCGTTCCATCTCCTTCTGCGGCAAGACGGCCGACGACGTGCTCACTCCCCGGGTGCGGGTCCGTTTCGTCAAGTCCACCGATACCGCGGACGCCGTCCTGGTGGCCGCCGTCGAGACCGGGCACGCCCGGTTCCCGGTGACGGGGGAGGACACCGACGACGTCATCGGCCTCGTGCACCTCAAGCGCGCCGTTGCGATCCCGCCGGACGAGCGGGCCGGGGTGACGGTCGATCACCTGATGGTGCCGGTGCCGGTGGTGCCCGGTTCGATCCCGCTGGACGACCTGCTCGACCAGTTGCGCGCCCGCGGATTCCAGATGGCCGTGGTGGCCGACGAGTACGGCGGCACGGCAGGGATCCTCACCCTCGAGGACGTCGTCGAGGAACTGGTCGGCGAGATCAAGGACGAGCACGACCCCGCCGACAGCCGCGCGGAGTGCCGATCCGACGACACCTGGCTGCTGCCCGGCACCCTGCGCCCGGACGAGATCGCCGAGATCACCGGCGTACGGCTGCCCGAGTCGGGCGCCTACGAGACGGTGGCCGGACTGCTGCTGGCCGAGCTCGGCCGGATGGCCGAGGCCAACGACTCGGTCGAGGTACCGGCCACGATGGCTGCCTCCGCGATGCTCGGCATTCCCGAAGGCCTCGTCGGTAGGACCGACGACCGGCGCATCGAGCCGGAGACCGCCGACGACCTGCCGCGGGCCGTCACGGTTCGGCTCACCGTGCACCGGCTCGCCCGTCGACGGATCGAGACGGTCGTGATGTCTGCGGTCAGCGTGGACAGCGGCGACCTCGACGGCGAGCCCGGCAACGGCGGGGATCGCCGATGACCGCCAACTGGTTGCTGCTCGGTCTCGTCGTCGTGCTCCTGGCGGCGAGCGCCTTCTTCGTCGCAGCGGAGTTCGCGCTGATCGCCGCGCGCCGGACGATCATCGAACCGATGGCCGTCACCAGTGCCAGGGCGCGCTCGACTCTCAAGGCCATGGAACAGGTCTCGCTGATGATGGCCTGTGCCCAGCTCGGCATCACGCTGTGCGGTGTGCTGCTCGGAGCGCTCGGCGAGCCTGCGGTGGCAGCCCTGCTGGAACCCGTTTTCGCCTCGCTCGGTGTGCCGGAGTCCTGGCTGCACCCGGTGTCGCTGGTGGTCGCATTGACCCTGGTGGTCTCCGCGCACGTGGCGCTCGGCGAGATGGTGCCGAAGAACATCGCCATCGCCGGCCCCGAGCAGACCGCGCTGATGCTGGCGCCTCCGCTGCGGACGATCGCAAAGGCGATCGGCCCGGTGATCAGAACCCTGAACCGGCTGGCGAACGGTGTCGTCCGGCTGACCGGCCGGGAACCCAAGGACGAGGTGGCCTCCGCGTTCACCCGGGAGGAGGTCGCCGAACTCGTCGCAGAGTCGCGACGGGAGGGCCTTCTCGATGACGAGGAACATCAGCGCATCACCTCGGCGCTCGATTTCGACACCGCAACCGTCACCTCGGTGATGGTTCCGGACTCCGAAGTGGTGTCCGTGCGGCCGGGCGTCACCGCCGCCGAGGTCGAGCGCATCTGCGCCCGGACCGGGTTCTCCCGCTTTCCCGATTCTCGGGGCGGACGGCCGGTTCTCGGGCTACCTGCACATCCGGGACGTGGTCGACATCCCCGCCGACCGGCGGAACGAACCCGTCCCGGCCGACCGGATCAGGGCGCTGCCGTCCGTCGTCCCGGACGTCGACCTGCGAACCGCGCTGGACCGGATGCGGCGGATCGGCGCCCATCTGGCCGAGGTCGCCGTCGCCGCGACCACCGAGCAGGCCGGCGGTAACGGCGTCGCGGTCGAACCGCAGGTCGCCGATACCGATACCGAAGCCACCCCGGCCGCCCCGGTGCGCGGCGTCGTCATGCTGGAGGACGTCATCGAAGCTCTCATCGGGGAGGTCAGGGACGCCACCCGGCGATTCCCCGAGGCCGCCCGTCCGGCGCCCGGAAACGCGGCCGTCTGACCGACGTGCCCGCTTGGGATCCCGCGTCGCCCAGGGTGTTGACGGGCGGTGGGCATAGTCTCGGCGCATGCAGCGGCGGATCATGGGGATCGAAACCGAGTTCGGAATCACCTGTACTTTCCACGGTCAGCGCCGGTTGAGCCCGGACGAGGTGGCCAGGTACCTGTTCCGTCGGGTCGTCTCCTGGGGTCGGTCGTCGAACGTGTTCCTGCGTAACGGGTCACGGCTCTACCTCGACGTCGGCTCGCATCCGGAATACGCCACCGCGGAGTGCGACGACCTGCCCACGCTGATCGCCCACGACAAGGCGGGGGAGCGGATCCTGCAGGACCTGGTCGTCGACGCCGAGGCCCGGCTCGCCGAGGAGGGCATCGGCGGCGACATCTACCTGTTCAAGAACAACACCGACTCTGCCGGCAACTCCTACGGCTGCCACGAGAACTTCCTGATCGCCAGGGGCGGTGAGTTCGCCAAGATCGCCGACGGGCTGATCCCGTTCCTGGTGACCAGGCAGCTGATCGCCGGCGCCGGCAAGGTCCTGCAGTCCCCGCGCGGCGCCTCGTACTGCCTCTCGCAGCGGGCGGACCACATCTGGGAGGGCGTCTCCAGCGCGACTACCCGCTCGCGGCCGATCATCAACACCCGGGACGAGCCGCACGCCGACGCCGAACGGTACCGGCGGCTGCACGTGATCGTCGGCGACTCCAACATGTGCGAGACAACCACCCTGCTCAAGGTGGGCAGTGCCGCGCTCGTGCTGGAGATGATCGAGGCCGGCGTCACGTTGCGGGACTTCACGTTCGAGAACCCCATCCGCGCCATCCGGGAGATCTCGCACGACACCACCGGTCGGAAGCCGGTCCGGCTCGCCGGAGGTGGCGACATCTCGGCGCTGGAAGCGCAGACCGAGTACTTCGAGCGGGCCGCCGAGTTCGTCGAGAAGCGCGGCAACGACCCGGTCACCGAGCGGGTGCTGGACCTGTGGAAACGCACCCTGCTGGCCGTGGAGACGCAAGATTTCTCCGCCGTGGACACCGAGATCGACTGGGTGATCAAGAAGAAGCTGATCGACTCGTACGCCGCCAGGAACGGCCTCGACCTGACCCACCCGCGGATCGCGCAGCTCGACCTCACCTATCACGACGTCCGCGTCGGCCGCGGTCTGCACTCTCTGCTGGCCGCGAAGGGCCGGGCTGCCAGGGTGGTCACCGACGAGCAGGTGATCGAGGCCACCACCGTCCCACCGCAGACCACCAGGGCGCGGCTGCGCGGCGAGTTCGTCGCGGCCGCTCAGGACGCCGGTCGGGATTACACCGTCGACTGGGTGCACCTGAAGCTGAACGACCAGGCGCAGCGCACCGTATTGCTCAAGGATCCGTTCCGGGCCGACGACGACCGTGTCACCAAGCTCATCGAGGCGATGTGAGCCGGTCCGCCGAGGGTGCGCGCCGTGTGCGGTAAGGCTTGTCACGGATGTGACAGGCTGGTCGGGTGGCAACGGCGAAGGCGGAACGGCTGCTGAACCTGGTGATCGCCCTGGTCAACTCACCGCGCTACCGCACGGCGATGTGGATCAAGGGGCATGTCGCCGGGTACGCCGACGCGCCCAACGACGATGCGTTCTTCCGGACGTTCGAGCGGGACAAGCAGGAGCTCAGGGAGCTCGGTATCCCGGTGCAGACGCCGACCACCGGCGAGGACGGGTACCGGATCCCCCCGGTCGATTTCGCCCTGCCGCCGCTGTCGTTCACTCCTTCGGAAGCCGCCGCGCTGGCCCTGGCAGGCCGGTTGTGGGAGACCACCGCGCTCGCGACAGCCGGATCTGGGGCGCTGCGGAAGATCCGCGATGCGCTGCCCGACTCCGACAGCACGGCCGACACCGGCCCGGCTGCCCCTGAGATCACCGCGGCCACGCTGCTGCAGCCGCGGGTCCGGACCGGTGACCCTGCCTTCGAGCCCATCTATTCCGCTGTCCGCACCCGGCGGGCTGTCACCTTCGACTACCGCAAGGACCCGACGGCGCCGGCCGAACCGCGCAAGGTGCAGCCCTGGGGGCTGGTCTCCTTCCGCGGCCGCTGGTACGTGATCGGCCACGACGAGAAGCGCGGCGAACGGCGGACCTTCCGGCTGTCCCGGATCTCCGGACCGGTGAAGACCGTCGGACGGGCCGGCGCGGTGCGTCCACCGGCCGGTGTCGATCTGCTCGCCGAGGTGGCCGCGAGCGTCGAGCGTCCGGCCGACCGCACGGCGACCGCGCGGATCCGGTCGGGCCGGGCCGCGGGCCTGCGGCGGACGGCCGTCACCGAGCAGGAGTCGGCGGACGCGCCGGGGTGGGACCGGGTGACGTTGCCGCTGGGTCATCTGTGGGACACCGCCAGGCGGATCGCCGCGCACGGACCTGACGTGGTGGTCGAGGAACCGGCGGACCTGGTGGACGCGATCGTCCGGTTGCTCGGGGGGACGGCGGCGGCGATGGCCGCGGCGCTCCCGGAAGGAACCAGCGGCACGTCCAACGAGCGGGCTCGTGAAACCGCAGCCGACGGGATGTTCCAGGATCGGCCGGCATGAGCGAGACCGCGACCGACCGGCTGGCCAGGATGCTGGCACTGGTGCCCTACATTGCGCGCCGGCCCGGCGTCGCGATCAGTGAGCTGGCCGCCGAGTTCGGCGTCAGCGCCGACCAGATCGGCGCCGATCTGAATCTGCTGATGGTCTGCGGACTACCGGGCTACTACCCGGACGACCTGATCGACGTCGTGCTGGACGACGACGGCGGAACCGTCTCGATCGCGTTCGACGCCGGAATCGAGCGGCCGGTGCGCCTGACGGCCGACGAGGCGTTCGCGTTGACGGTCGCGCTGCGGGCGCTGTCCGACCTGCCCGGCCTCGTCGATGCGGAAGCGGTGCATTCGGCCCTGGCCAAGCTGGAGCAGGCGGCCGGGCCGACGCGCACGTCCGGCGATGCGACCGACGCGGTGCGGGTGGTCCCGGCGGACCCGTCGCCGGCGCTCGGCCTGGTCCGGCAGGCGCTGGACGAGACCCGGCGGATCTGGATCCGCTATTACACCGCCTCCCGGGATGCCGTCACCGAACGCACGGTGGATCCGCTCCGGCTGCTGGTGACCGACGGGCACGCCTATCTGGAGGCGTACTGCCACCTCGCCGGTGCGATCAGGCACTTCCGGGTCGACCGGATCGAGGAGGTCCGGCTCCTCGATGAGCCGGCGCAGGCAACGCTCTGGGTCGACTCGGACATCCCGGAACGGATCTTCCATCCCGATCCGCAGATCCCGCCCGTCACCTTGACGCTGACCGGCGGCGCCCGCTGGGTGGCCGAGTACTACCCGATGGAGGAGGTCACCGAGCTCACCGAGCCGCCCGGCGCGCTCCGGGTGCGGATGCGGGCCAACGGTGATGAATGGCTGACCAGACTGGTGCTCTCGCTCGGCGGCGACGCCGTCCTCGAGGACCGGCCCGACCTCACCGCGTCTGTCGCGGAGCGTGCCGCAGCAGCATTGTCCGCGTACCACAGCTAGGGCCGCTGGGTAGGATCGACCACACAGCTCGATCGGTGGGTGTCCGTCTCGGATCCAGCCACCCGATCACCAAGCCGACGACGTCCAGGAGACCTGCCCGTGCCATTTCGTCTGCCCGGAGTGCGGCTACCCACGCTGCGCCGGAAGAAGACGGACATACCGGACGACGGCACGATGTCGTTGATGGAGCACCTGTACGAGTTCCGGCGCAGGTTGTTCTATGCCGTACTGGGTGTCTTCATCGGCACGGTGGTCGGCTTCATCTGGTTCGGGCACGGCATTCCCGCGATCGGCTTCCCGAGCCTGTCCGAGATCCTCACCGGCCCGTATTGCGCCGTGCCTGCCGACGAGCGACTCACCTTCGGCACCGGTGACGACTGCCGCCTGCTGGCCACCGGCCCGTTCTCCGCCCTCGAGTTGCAGCTGAAGTCGGCGTTGATCGCCGGGGCCGTGCTGAGCTGCCCGGTCTGGCTCTATCAGTTGTGGGCCTTCGTCACCCCGGCGCTGTACTCGAAGGAACGCCGCTACGCCATCCTGTTCGTCAGCTTCGGCGGTCTGCTGTTCGTCCTGGGTGCGGTGCTCGCCTATGTGGTGATCAGGGAGGGGCTCACCGTCCTGCTGGGGTTCGGCGGGGATGCGACCATCGCGGCGCTGTCGCCGGACAGCTATTTCTCCTTCCTGATCGCCATGCTGATCATTTTCGGCGTTTCCTTCGAACTCCCGCTGTTGCTGATCATGCTCAACATGATCGGGGTGGTCTCCAGCGCCAAGCTCGCGCATTGGCGGCGCTATTCGATCTTCGGCATGGTCGTGTTCGCCGGGATCGTCGTCCCCGGCAACGACCCGATCACCATGCTCGCACTGGCCGTCGCCCTGGTACTGCTCTACGAGCTGTCCGTCCAGGTCACCAGGGTGCACGACAAGCGGCTCGCGAAGCGCGAACGGCTCGCCGAGCTGAGCGACGACGAGGCCTCTGTCCTGCCGCTGGACACCGCCCGCCCCGGCGGTATGGATACGGAGGTACAGCCGGTGCCGGCCGCAGCCCCGATCAGCGCGCCGGGGCCGGTCGAGAGCGGCCCACGCCGGTCGCCCACCGACATGGGAGACGCGACCTGATCGTCCGGTCGGTTCGTCTCAATTACCTGTTGTGCCCGTTCCCATCCGCTTCGGATGATGCCGAAGACGTCCACCGCAGGTGGGATGGACAGGTCCGCGCCATACTCCGCTGCACTGCCGCAGCACCGTCGGACCGACAGGAGTCCCTCAAACATGGCCGTTAGAACGATCGCCCACCCCTCCGTCGCCGATCGCCGCGCCAAAGGCGCCGATGCGCGGATCGCCACGCCACCCGAAGTGCACGCCGATTGGGTCCCGGCGGCCGACCGGTTCGATCCGGTGAAGCTGATCTGCGATCAGGATGTCGCCCGCGAGCCGGACCTGGTGCCGGTTCGGCACGGCCGGATGATGGTGTCGCCGTTCACGTTCTATCGGGGCGCCGCCCGGATCATGGCTGCGGACCTGGCCGACACGCCTACCGCCGGGCTGGACTGCCAGCTCTGTGGAGACGCCCATCTCTCGAATTTCGGTGGGTTCGCCTCGCCCGAGCGCCGGCTGGTCTTCGATCTCAACGATTTCGACGAGACCCTTCCGGGGCCCTTCGAGTGGGACGTCAAACGGATGGCTGCCAGCTTCACCATCGCGGCCCGGAACAACGGATTGAGCGAAGCTGAAGGTCGTACCGCGACGCTGACGGCCGTGCGGGTCTACCGCGAGGCGATGGCGGAGTTCGCGGGCATGGGCGTGATGGACCTCTGGTATGCCCACATGTCCGAGGACGATCTGACGGCCGCGCTCCTCAACGTGGCCGCCGAAGTCACCAGCGTGAGATCGGCGAAGAGGAACGGCGCCCGCAAGGCCAGCAAGAAAGACGGCAAGGCGGGCGCGGCACGGGACAAGGCCAAGGACTCGAAGGCGGCCAAGGTCGACGCCAAGAAGGCCAAGAACGCCAAGAACGCCAAGCCGGTCAAGGGGAAGGCCAAGGTCACCAAGGGCAGCAAGGTGAGCAAGAAGCCGGAGAAGGCCGCAGCGCCGAAGCCTGCGGTCCTGCGCGGCGACGCGGCGCTGGAGGCGCTCACCGAATCGACTCAGGCCGATGAGCTACGGGCGTTGCAGGCCACCCAGAAGGCCCTCCGCAAGGCGCACACGCGGGACAGCCTGCAGGCGCTGGCAAAACTGGGGGAACTGGTGGATGGCCGCTACCGGATTGTCAGCCAGCCACCCGTCGTGGTTCCGATCCGCGACTGGGGAGCCATGTACGACGTCCCTGCGGCCGATCTCGAGACCGCGGTGCGATCGCTCTTCCGGGAATACCGGGCGAGCCTCCCGGACGATCGGCGTCACCTGCTGGAGAAGTTCGAAGTGGTCGACGTCGCCCGCAAGGTGGTCGGCGTCGGAAGCGTCGGCACCCGGTGCTACATCGTGCTGCTGCAGGGCAGGGACGCGCAGGACCCACTCTTCCTGCAGGTGAAGGAAGCCACCAGATCGGTGCTCGAGGATCATCTGCCCAAGAGCCGATTCCGTAATCCGGGCGAGCGTGTCGTCCAGGGGCAGCGGATGATCCAGGCCACCAGCGACATCTACCTGGGCTGGTCCAAGGGTCTGCAGGCCGACCGGAACTACTACTGGCGGCAACTCCGGGACATGAAGGCATCCGCCGACGTCGAGAACATGACAGCTTTCGCACTGACCTTCTACGCGCGGCTCTGCGGCTGGACGCTGGCCAGGGCGCATGCCCGCTCCGGCGACGCGGTGGCCATCGCGGAGTACCTCGGCACCGACGCCACCTTCGAGGAGGCCATCGCGGATTTCTCGGAAAAGTACGCCGCACAGAACGAGGAGGACTACAAGGCGTTCACCGACGCGGTGGCCTCCGGCGGGATCGAGGCCGTCCACGGCGTGTGAAGCGCAGCCGGCCCGAGTAGACGAAACCGGCGCTCCATCAGGCGATTCACCCGGCTTCCCGGCCGGGTGGATCCCGCCTGCCGCTGGCCGGACCGCGGCTGTGACACCCTGGTCAGGTGACGCGACACGGTTGGGCGGACGAAACGGACGTGTCCCCGGCGGAGCGTTTCGCGCATTCCGCGAGCCGCCGCCGTTATCCGCACCTCGCCGAGTTCACCCTCACCCGCCCGTTCAGCCTGGATCCGTTCCAGGTCGAGGCGTGCGAGGCGCTCGAGAACGGTCACGGGGTCTTGGTGTGCGCACCGACCGGGGCGGGCAAGACCGTTGTCGGTGAGTTCGCCGTCCACCTCGCGCTCACCACCGGCGGCAAGTGCTTCTACACGACCCCGATCAAGGCGCTGTCCAATCAGAAGTTCGCCGACCTGATCGCCCAGTACGGCGCCGGAGCGGGTCGGCCTGCTGACCGGGGACACCTCGATCAACTCGCACGCGCCGGTCGTGGTGATGACCACCGAGGTGCTGCGCAACATGCTCTACGCGCGGTCCGCGGATCTGACCGGCCTGACCCATGTGGTGATGGACGAGATCCATTACCTGGCCGACAAGTTTCGCGGCGCGGTGTGGGAGGAGGTGATCCTGCACCTGCGCGCCGACGTCCAGCTGGTGGGACTGTCCGCGACCGTGTCCAACGCCGAGGAGTTCGGCGCATGGCTCGCCGAGGTCCGCGGCGACATCACCGTGGTGGTCGACGAGATCCGGCCGGTGCCGCTGTGGCAGCACATGCTGGTCGGCCGGCGGATGTTCGACCTGTTCGGCGGGGTCCGACCCTGCGACGGGAGACCCGTCGACGGCCCGGCTGCGCATCGACCCGGCATTGGTCAAGGCGGTGCAGGGCGCCGAGGCGATCGCCGACCGGTTCGGCGGCGGCCGGCCGCAGCGCAGGGGTGGCCCGGGCGGATCGGAGGCGTTCCGGGGCGGCCCGCGCTGGCGGCCGCCGGCCCGGGTCGACGTCATCGAGAAACTGGACGGTGCCGGTCTGCTGCCGGCGATCACCTTCATCTTCTCCCGGGCCGGCTGTGACGCCGCGGTGACCCAGTGCGTCCGGTCGGGTATGCGGCTGACCACCGAGAAGGAGCGCGAGGAGATCCGGCAGATCGTCGACCGGCGGACCGATCGACCTCGCGGAGGCCGATCTCGGCGTGCTCGGGCTACTGGGACTGGCGGGACGCCCTGGAGCGCGGCATCGCCGCCCACCACGCCGGGCTGCTGCCGGTGTTCAAGGAGACCGTCGAGGAGTTGTTCGTCGCCGGCCTGGTCAAGGCGGTGTTCGCCACCGAGACGCTGGCGCTCGGCATCAACATGCCGGCCCGCACCGTCGTGCTGGAGAAGCTGACGCAAGTACAACGGCGAGGGCCATGCCGACCTGACGGCGGGGGAGTACACCCAGCTGACCGGCCGGGCCGGCCGGCGCGGGATCGACGTCGAGGGCCACGCCGTCGTGGTCTGGTCGCCGGGGATGGACCCGCGCGCGGTCGGCGGGCCTGGCATCGCGGCGCACCTACCCGCTGCGCTCGTCGTTCCGGCCGAGCTACAACATGGCCGTCAACCTGGTCGACCGGCTCGGCCGTACCGCCGCCCGTGACCTGCTGGAGCAGTCGTTCGCGCAGTACCAGGCCAACGGCACCGTGGTCGGCATGGCCCGACAGGTCACCCGGAACACCGAGGCCATCGCCTCGCACGCCGCGGCGATGCAGTGCCACCTGGGGGACACGGCGTCCGTACCTCGCCCTGATCAACGACCTGGCGGCGGCGGAGAAGGAACTCGCCAGGGCAGGTGCCTCGCGACGGCGCGACGAGACGGCGCGCGATCTCGCCGAGCTGCGCCGCGGGGACGTGATCGAGGTGCCCACCGGCAGACGCGCCGGGCTGGCAGTCGTGCTCGACCCCGGGGTGGCCACCGACGGGACCGCCCGGCCGCTGGTGGTGACGGCCGGCAGCTGGGCAGGCCGGCTCACCATCGCCGACTTCCGCGGCCCGGTGCCGGCACTCGGCCGATTGCGGCTGGGCAAGTTCACCGATCACCGCTCGCCCAAGGTGCGCCGCGACGTCGCGTCAGCACTGGCGTCGTCCGGCATCCGGCCGACCGGACCGCGGGCGTGCGCCGTGAACCGGTCGAGGAGACTCGACCTGACCGTGTTGCGCAAGGCCGTCCGCGCACACCCGGTGCACGGCTGCGCGGACCGCGACGAGCACCTGCAGTGGGGCCGCCGCTGGCGCCGGCTGAGCGCCGAGAACGAGGCGCTGGCCGCGCGGGTCGCCAGTGCGACGGGCTCGCTCGGCCAGGCGCTCGACGAGATCGTCGATCTGCTCGAGGAACGCGGTTACCTGCGCGGCGACCGGCTGACCGCCGACGGCAAGATGCTGGCCCGGATCTGGTCGGAGAGCGATCTGGTCGTCGCCGAATGCCTGCGGCGCCGGGTGTGGGACGGCCTCACCGCCGCCGGACCTGGCCGCCGTGGTGTCCAGCCTGGTCTTCGAGTCGCGCCGCGAAATGCAGGGCACGGCCCGCGCGCCGTCCGGCCCGGCGGCCGACGCGCTGCTGGCGACCACCCGGGTCTGGGCCGAGATCACTGCCCGGGAAAGAGCTCTCGGCCTGCCGCCGACCCGCGACCCCGATGCCGGGTTCGCCGCCGCGGTGGCCGCCTGGTGCCGCGGCAATTCGCTCGCCGATGCGCTGGCGGTCGCCGTCGCCGGCGGAACCGACCTGTCCGCGGGCGATTTCGTCCGCTGGTGCAGGCAGGTGATCGACCTGCTGGACCAGGTCGCCGGGGTGGCAGCGCCCGCGGTCGCCGCCGCTGCCCGCTCCGCGGTGGGATCGCTGCGCCGCGGGGTCGTCGCGATGGGCTCGGTCTGACCGCGGTTCGCGTATCAGCCGGCCGCCCCGGTCCCTCAAAGGTTGCGCCACACCGGTCCGGCCGGAACCCGGACAGGTCACGAACATCCGATTGCGGCGTTTCGCGCCCACGGATCGACGTCGTGGTTGGATCATGCACAGACGCGACGGCGGCCGGATGATCGGGACCGTCGATCACGACCGGTTGATCGTAGGAGGACGCGATGAGCACGCCACAGGGCGGTCAGCCCGGCAGCGGACAGGACGGGCAGCAGTGGTCCCCACCGCCGCGCTCTGACCCGCCGAACTCTGGACAACCGAGCTCGGAACAGCAGGAGGGCCAGGCGGACGAGGGCGCCACCACGGTTTTTCGGCCCGGCGACATGGCCCCGGACACAGGTACGTCCGCCGCGGACACCGGAGCCCAGAGCGCAGCACCGCCGCATCCGTCGCAGGGTGAACAGGGCCAGGTGCCACCTTCGGCAGGCGGGTCCGCCGGTGCCTCCGGCGGCTGGGATCAGGGGCAGCAGGACCGGCAGGGCGGCGGCCTCGGGCACGACGGATCCGATCGGGGTTACGGGTCATCGAGCGCACCGCAACCGACTGCGCCGCCGACCACGACCGAGCCGGCCTACGGTTCGCAGCCGCCGGCCTACGGGTCGCAGCCCTCCTACGATCAGGGCGCATACGACCAGCAGCCCGGCCAGGGCGCCGGGTACGGCCAACAGGGCTACCAGAATTACCAGCAGCCGGCCGACTACGGCCAGCAGGGCTACCAGCAGCCGGGCTATCCAGCGCCGCAGGATCAGGGCCAGTCGGCGAGTGGCCAGCAGGGTTACGGCCAGCCCGCCGATTACGGGCAGCAGGGGTACCCGCAGCAGGGCTATTCCCAGCAGGGTTACCCCCAACCGGGCTCGGCACAGCAGGGGTACGAGCAGCAGGGGTATGAGCAGCAGGGGTACGAGCAGGGCTACCAGCAGCCCGGTTACGGTCAGCCGGGCTACAGCCAGCCGGCCGGGTACGGCCAGGACAGCTACGGGCAGCAGCCCACCGGGTACGGCCAGCCCGCGTACGGCCAGCAGCCGGGCGGGTACGGGCAGCAGCCGGGTTACGGCGGGTACGGCGCCCCGGTCGCCGGCAGTTCTCCTGCTGTCGGCGTCGACCAGCGACCGAAGAAGTCGAACCAGGGCTTGATCATCGCGATCGTCGCGGTGGTCGTGCTGGCCGCCCTGGCGGCGATCGTGCTCTTCGTCTGGCCGGGCGTGCTGAACAAGAAGGTCTTCGACGAGCGTCAGGTCACCCAGGGCGTGACGACCGTGCTCACCGGCGCCCCGCCCACCGGCTACGGACTGAGCGGCGTGACGGACGTGTCCTGCCCTTCGGGACAGGAGGTCAAGGCCGGCACCAGCTTCCAGTGCACCCTCAAGGTCGACGGCACGCCACAGACCGTGACGGTGGACGTCAAGGACGCCGACGGGCTGTACGAGGTCAATCCGCCCAGCTGATGGGACCGGGTGTCGAGCGGGTGGTCCGGACGGGTTTCCGATCGGTATCCGGCTGGCCCGCCCCGGGGTCACCCGGTGGCGGTAGCGTTCCGCTGCATGCTGCAGTTGCTCGATCTCGCCGGCATCTACTTCCGCGCGTTCTACGCGGTTCCGACCTCGATGACCTCGCCCGACGGGCGGCCGGTCAACGCGGTCCGCGGGTCACTGGACATCCTGGCGAGGGTGATCGCCGACGCCCGGCCGACCAGGGTGATCGCCTGCCTGGACCTGGACTGGCGGCCGGCCTGGCGGGTAGAGCTGATCCCGTCGTACAAGACGCACCGGGTGCTGGACCCGGCGCAGGCGCTCGCCCCGGCCGCAGCGCCCCCCGCAGCAGGGGGGTCCCGGACACCGCACAGCGGGACCGCCGGCGCGTCCGCCGACATCGAGCAGGTGCCCGACGAGTTGTCACCGCAGGTGCCGATCCTGCTCGATGTGCTGGCTGCGATCGGGATCGCCACTGCCGGCGCACCGGGGTTCGAGGCGGACGACGTCATCGGGACCCTGGCCGCCACCGAGAAACGGGACCCCGTCGAGGTCGTCACCGGCGACCGTGACCTGTTCCAGGTGGCACGGGACACCGACCCCGCGGTGTCGGTGCGCTACATCGGGGCCGGCATGAGCAAGGCCGCGGTGTACCGGGCCGCCGACGTCGCGAGCAGATACGGCATACCGGCAGGTGCGTACGCCGACTTCGCGGCGCTCCGCGGCGATCCGTCCGACGGGCTGCCAGGGGTTCCCGGCGTCGGGGACAAGACGGCGGCGACGCTGATCAACAGGTTCGGGTCGGTGGAAGGCCTGATCGAGGCGCTCGACGGCCGGTCGACCGGTCTCACCGCGACGATGCGCGCGAAACTCGGTGCGGCGCGGGCGTATCTGGAGGTGGCACCGAAGGTGGTCAGGGTCGCGTCCGACGCGCCGGTGCTGGTCGAACCGGACAAGGGTGACGCGCTGCCGACGGAGCCCGTCGATCCCGGCGCGCTGTCGGATCTGATCCGCCGGCACGGCATCGGCGGCTCGACCGCACGGTTGGTCGCGGCGATCGAGGGGCGCTGACGACTGCCTCCGGTGCGGCCGTGGGGTGGGCACTAGGCTCCCGTCCATGTCTCCGGACCGCACCGTCGTCGCTGCCGCCGTCGCAGAAGATCCAGTTGTCGCCACCTTCGCCGATCGCCTCCAGCGGCTCGGCGAGCAGGCCGGGATCATGGGCGCGGACGTCATCCTGATCGCGCCGGGCCCGGACCTCGAGTACTTCATCGGTCACTCCGTCGGGTCGCACGAACGGCTGACCTGCCTGGTGGTGCCCGTCTCCGGTGAGATCGCTCTGCTGGTACCGACTCTGGAGCGGCTCGGGTGGGCTGGGACGGCGGTCGAGCATCTCGACGTCGCGATCAGCACGTGGACCGACGGCGAGGACCCCTACCGCGCACTGGCCGCGCTGATGCCCGCAGACGCCACGGTGCTGGCGGTGGATTACCACATGCCCGCCGTGCACGCCCTGAACGCGCAACGCGTCGTCCCGGGCGCGGAGTTGACGCTGGCCGGGGAGGCGATCGCGGAGCTCAGGATGCGGAAGGGCCCCGACGAGATCGCCGCCCTGTCCGCCGCCGGCGCCGCCATCGACCGGGTGCAGGGCCGGATCGGCGAGTGGCTGCGCGCCGGTCGATCTGAGAACGAGGTTGCCGCGGACATCGCGGCCGCCATCGTGTCGGAGGGCCATGCGCGGCCGGATTTCGTCATCGTCGGGTCCGGCCCCAATGGCGCCAGCCCGCATCACGAGGCCTCGGACCGGGTGATCCAGCCGGGCGACCCGGTGGTGATCGACATCGGTGGACCGATGCCCTCCGGGTACTTCTCCGACTGCACGCGGACCTATGTGGTGGCGCCCGCCGCAGGGCAGGACGTCGATCCGGATGTGCGCGAGGTCTACGAGATCGTCCGGCGGGCCCAGGCAGCCGGTGTCGCCGCCGTCCGTCCCGGCGTCAGCGCGGAGTCGATCGATGCAGCGTCCCGGCAGGTGATCGACCAGGCGGGGTACGGCGAGTACTTCATCACCCGCACCGGCCACGGGATCGGGCTGGAGGTGCACGAGCACCCGTACATGGTGGCCGGCAACAGCATTCCGCTGGAGCCGGGGATGGCGTTCTCGGTGGAGCCGGGCATCTACCTGCCCGGCCGGTTCGGAGTTCGTATCGAGGACATCGTCGTGGTCGGCGACTCGGGCCCGGTGCTGATGAACACGGCGACCACCGAGCTGACCGTCGTCGGCCGCAGCGCCGGCGTCGGCCCTGTTGTCGACACATCCGGCTGAGGGGATCACCATGCTCGAGGACATCGACGCCCGCATCGCGGCGGTGCTCGCCGCCGACGGTCGCTGCAGCTACACCGACCTGGCCGACCGGGTCGGACTGTCGGTATCGGCCGTACACCAGCGGGTCCGGCGGCTGGAGAAGCGCGGCGTCATCCGCGGTTACTCGGCGCAGATCGACTGTGAGCAGATCGGTCTGCCGCTGACCGCGTTCGTGTCGCTGACACCCATCGACCCGGCTGCCCCCGACGACTATCCCGGACGGCTGGCGGCGCTGTCGGAGATCGAGGCCTGCCATTCGGTGGCCGGTGTCGAGTCGTACATCGTGAAGGTGCGGGTGGCCTCACCCGCGGCGCTCGAAGCGCTGCTGGCGCAGATCAGGGCGACGGCCGGATTGTCCACCCGCACCACCGTGGTGCTGTCGACGCCCTACGAGAACCGGCCGGTGACGCCTCCGCTGGTGCTCGACGGCGCGGACGGTGGAATGTCCGGCGGTGGCATGACGGGCGCCGACCTCGGTGCGATGTCGACCAATGGCGATCCGGAGGCCGGCGACTGACCGATCGGCGGCATGATGGGATCAGCCGGTGACCCGCACCCTCCCATCCGCAGAACTGCCCCATGCCGACCGTGACGACACCGCCGACGTTTTGCACGGCATCCCGATCGCCGACCCCTACCGCTACCTCGAGGACCCGGATTCGCCCCGAACCCGGGAGTTCGTCGACGCCCAGAACGCCGTGTCACAGCCGTATCTCGAGGCCCTGGCCGGACGGGACGAACTGCTCCGAGTGGTGACTGCGCTGCTCACCGCCCCGCGTCGCGGGGTGCCGTGGGAGCGCGGCGGTCGGTACTTCGTGATCGCCAACCCCGGCGAGCTCGATCAGGACCAGTTGTTCACCGCCGCGTCGCTCGAGCAGCTGCTGGCATCGCCGACCCTGCTGCTGGACCCGAACACGTTGTCCGGCGACGGCACGGTCGCGATGACGGCCGCACGGGTCAGCCCGGACGGCCGGTACCTCGCGTACGCGCTGTCCGAGGCGGGCTCGGACTGGCGGACCCTGCACGTGCGGGAAACCGCCGGCGGCGCCGAGAGCGAGTCGCTGCCGGATCGCCTGGAGTGGACCAAGTGGATCGATCCGACGTGGCTGCCGGACGGTTCGGCCTTCTTGTACTGGCGGTACCCGGCGCCCGGCGGTGCGGAGTTCACCGCGGCGATGGGCGCCGGCGAATTGATGCTGCACCGGCTCGGCAACGATCCGGACGACGACCGGGTGGTCTGGTCCCGGCCGGACGAGCACGAGTGGATGCCCGATCCCTGGGTCTCGGCGGACGGCCGGTGGCTGGTGCTGACCGTCAGCCCCGGGACCGACTCACGGACGACCCTGGAAGCGCGCCGGTTGGCTGTTGACGCCGATGGCCGCTACGACGTCGAAGAGTCTGGTGTCGAGGTGGTCGGCGAGTTGGTCGATGCGCACCATGTCGTCGCATCCGACGGGGACACGCTCTACCTCCGCACCGAACGCGACGCCCCCCGGGGCCGGCTGGTCACCGTCGACCTGACGGCACCGGAGCGCGACTGGACCGACATCGTCGGTCAGCACGACACCGACGTCCTGGTCGATGCGGCTCCGGCGGCCGGCGCCTTCGTGCTGACCTGGTCGTCCGACGCGGCGCACCGGGTCGAGATGGTTCGCAGGGACGGCACTCCGATCGGCACACCGGATCTTCCGGCGCCGATCTCGTTGACCGCCGTCAACTCCCGCGACCGCAGCAGCGAGGTGTTCGTCGGGGTCACCTCTTTCACCGATCGGGCCGCCGCCTACCGGCTCGATCTCGCCGATCCCGACCGCATCGACGTCACCGCGCTGCCGCAACCCGGCCCGGAGATCGCACTCCCGGAGGTGACCGTTCAGCGCCGACGGGCGGCGTCCGCGGACGGGGTCGCCGTGCCGATGACGGTGCTCCGCCGGGCCGACCTGTCGCCCGGTCCCCGGCCGACCCTGCTGTACGGCTACGGGGGATTCGACATCCCGGTGCTGCCGGCGTTCTCGGCGATGTTCGCCGGTTGGGTGGCCGCGGGCGGGGTGCTGGCGGTGGCGAACCTGCGCGGCGGCGGGGAGTTCGGGGCGGACTGGCACAGGGCCGGGATGCTGCACAACAAGCAGCGGGTCTTCGACGATCTCTTCGGGTGTGCGGAGGATCTGATCGCCGCCGGGGTGACATCACCGGCGCAGCTCGCGGTGCACGGCCGGTCCAACGGCGGCTTGCTGGTCGGCGCCGCGATGACCCAGCGCCCCGAACTGTTCGCCGCGGCGCTGCCGACGGTCGGCGTGCTGGACATGCTGAGGTTCCACCTGTTCACCATCGGCTGGGCGTGGACGACGGAGTACGGCAGCCCTGATGATCCCGACGACTTCGCCGTCCTGCTGGAGTACTCACCGCTGCACCGCCTGTCGCCGGGCAGCGCCTACCCGGCGACGTTGATCTGCACCGGTGATCACGACGACCGGGTGGTGCCGGCCCATTCACTCAAGTTCGGTGCCGACTTGCAGCGCTGCCAGGAGGGCGCTGGGCCGATCCTGCTCCGGGTGGACACCCGGGCCGGTCACGGGATGGGCAAACCGGCGACCGCGCTGGCAGCCGAGTACGCCGACCAACTCGCCTTCGCAGCCGAGCACACCGGCCTCGATGTGCTGCCGGTGGCGTCAACCGCGTTGTGGAAGTCCGGCCGATCGGGAACAGATCCGGAAGAAGGTTAGTTCGAATAACTTGTCCGGGGACTGATGGCTCGGCACCGAAGGCTGATGGCTCGAGACGAAACAGGGGAGCGTGCACGTGACGGCAGCGGCACCGACGTCGGCCGTCGGGTTCAGGTCCGAGCGGGGACCGATCCTGATCTCATTGATGCTGAGTACGTCGCTGGTGGCGCTGGACTCGACCATCGTCGCGACGGCGGTGCCGTCGATCGTGGCGGACCTCGGCGGCTTCTCGCAGTTTCCCTGGCTCTTCTCGGTCTACCTTCTCGCGCAGGCGGTCTCGGTCCCGGTCTACGGGAAGCTCGCCGATATGTTCGGCCGCAAGCCGGTCATGCTGTTCGGGATCGGGCTGTTCCTGCTGGGCTCCATCCTCTGCGGGGTGGCCTGGAGCATGCCGGCGCTGATCGCGTTCCGGGCCGTCCAGGGCCTGGGCGCCGGTGCCGTACAACCGATGAGCATCACCATCGCCGGCGACATCTACACGCTCGCGGAGCGGGCCAAGGCGCAGGGTTACCTGGCCAGCGTGTGGGCGATCTCCGCCGTGGTCGGCCCGACGCTGGGCGGCCTGTTCGCGGAGTATCTGACCTGGCGCTGGATCTTCCTGGTGAACATCCCGCTGTGCGGGTTGGCCGCCTGGATGCTGATGCGCCGCTTCCACGAGTCGGTCACCAAGGTCCGGCACCGCATCGACTACCTGGGCAGCATCAGCCTGACCGCGGGCTGCACGCTGATCATCCTGGGCCTGTTGGAGGGCGGCCAGGCCTGGGCGTGGAACTCCGTCACCGGGATCGCGGTGCTCGCGTCCGGCGCTGTGCTCCTGCTGGTGTTCGTCCTCGTGCAACGCCGCGCCGCCGAGCCGGTTCTGCCGCTGTGGGTGTTCACCCAGCGGGTGCTGATGGCCAGCGCGGTGATCGCGCTACTGGTCGGTGCGGTGCTGCTCGGGTTGACCACCTACGTGCCGACCTTCGTGCAGACGGTGCTCGGCACCGGGCCCCTGGTGGCCGGCTTTGCGTTGGCCACCCTGACCATCGGCTGGCCGATCTCGGCGGCCCTGTCCGGCCGGCTCTACCTCCGTCTGGGGTTCCGCCGGACGGCGGCGATCGGCTCGGTCCTGGTCGTCGTCGGAAGCTCGCTGACCGCGATGCTCGGCGACTCGTCGAGTGTCTGGTCGGTCGCCGGTTGCTGCTTCGTCGTCGGACTCGGGATGGGGTTGGTGGCCAGCCCCACGCTGATCGCCGCGCAGAGCAGTGTCGGCTGGGCCGAGCGCGGTGTGGTGACGGCCAACAACCTGTTCTTCCGGTCGATCGGCAGCGCCGTGGGGGTGGCCGTGTTCGGCGCCATCGCTAACGCGACCCTCGGAGGCTCGGCCACCGCGGACGCCGACCCCGCGGCGCTGGCCGACGCCACCCACGATGTGTTCCTGGCTTCGCTTGTACTGGCCGTACTCATGCTGGCGGCGGCGTTCCTGCTACCCGGCGGTCGGCCGTCGGGTGCGCAGGCCGCCGCCGATCCGGACCGGAAACCGGCGACCGAGGGCGCTCGGGACAGCTGACCGATGTCGGTCAGATGACGATGCCGGTCAGATGACGATGTCGGCCAGCCTCTGCACCTGGGAGATGTCTGCCACGGTCGGGTCGAGGATCAGCTCGTCGACGCCGGCGTCGCGGTAGGTCGAGATCGCCCCGGCGATCGCCTGCTCGCCGCGGAGCGCCCCGCCGGCCACCATGTCGGCGTACTCGCCGAGGAATCCGTAATAACGCCGGAGGTAGGCGTAGGAGGCTGCCTCGACGTCGTCGCCGATCGAGAAATAGGCGAGCGCAAGAATGCGTGGTTCCCCGGGCTTGCCGGCGTCCTTCCAGGCCTGCCGCACCCGCGCGGCCATCCCGGCGACCTGATCGGGCGGAGCACCACCGGCGGTCCAGCCGACGCCGTACTGGACGGTGCGCCGGACGCCGACGGCGCCGCCACCGCCGATGAGCAGCGGTACGGTGCCGCCCGGGACCTCCGGCGTCACCGGTTCGGGGCTGCCGGCAACCGGTTCCCCGCGCCAGGCCGCCACCATGGTGTCGAGCATCTGGTCGGTGCGCCTGCCCCGATCGGCGAAAGCTCTTCCGGTGACGGTGAAGTCGTCCTCACGGCCGCCGACGCCGACTCCCAGGGTGAGTCGCCCCTGCGCGATCGAGGCCAGCGTCGCGGCCTCCTTGGCGACGAGCACCGGGTCCCTGGTGGGCAGCAGCAGGATGTTGCTCAGCAGTTCGATGCGCTCGGTGACTGCCGCAGCCGCGGCGAGCGAGATCAGCGATTCGTGGGTGGGGAAGGCGATCCGGTCGATGGTGGCCAGGGTGGGGAAACCAGCGGTTTCCGCCGCGACCGCCCACGCAGGAAGCAGGCGGCCCGGGCAGCCCGGCACCGGGTTCGGCAGGCCGATTCCAATTTTCATGAAGGCACATTAATACCGGATGGGCCGTTACGCCCGATTGCAGCCCGTTGCCCGGCTGGGCGATCAGGCATTCGGTGACAGCGCCTCGTCCACCGCCGTGACAAAGGCGGCGACCGCGGGACGGGTGTCGCCGGACCGCCAGGCCAACGCCAGCACGGCACTGGGCAGGCCGTCCACCGGACGGGTCAGGACTCCGGACGCCGGTAGAGCTCGGCGTTGCCGTCGGCGACCAGCGCGACGCCCAGCCCGGAGGCGACGGCCTCGAACGCGGCGTCCGCGGTCGCGACTACCGCGCCGATCACGGGAGGCCGCCCGCCGCGCCGGTCGGTGGCCAGCCAGAAGTCCCGCAGCGGCCCGGCGCCGGCCGGCAGCGCGACAAACGGCTCGTCGAGCAGTTCGTCGAAGGCGATCCGGTCGCGATGGGCGAGTGGGTGCCCGACCGGCAGAGCCAGCACCCGACCCTCTGGCGGGAACGGCAGCCGATCCAGGCCGTGGACAGGTCCGGCCAACCAGATGAACGCGACATCGCTGCTGCCGTCCGCCAACCCGGCGGTCGGGTCCTCCCAGGAGACAAGTCGAAGCGACGGCAGTACGCCCGGGCAGAGTTCGGCGAACCTGGCGAAGGCCCGGCGCTGCAGTCCACGTCCGACGGCGGTCTGCAGGCCGACGACGAGCTGACGGGATGACGACAGCCGCTGCACCGCCTGGATCCCGCTCGCCCAGGCGGCCACCGCCGCGCGCGCCGGGCCCAGCAGCGCCTGACCCGCCTCGGTGAGTGCCAGCCCGCGCGGCAGACGCTCGAAGAGAGTGGCGCCGACATCGCGCTCCAGGGACCGCAATTGCCGGGACAGTGCGGGCTGGGCGATGAACAGGCGCTCGGCGGCGCCGGTGACCGTGCCCTCCTCCGCGATGGCGATCAGCGCCCGCAACTCGCGCAGATGCACGTCCATCGGCGAAGTATGCGCGGTGGGCATGGCAGTCGGTCTTGGTGCCCGGATGTCCGCGCGTTCAGGCTGGGCCGCATGACAGAGACGACAACCTCTCCGGTCCCGACCCCGCCGACGGCCCTGCCCGCACGAATGCTCGGCACCCTGCAGGTACCCGCGATCGGCTTCGGGGCAATGGTGCTGTCACCCGGCATGTACGGCGAGATCGATGACCGGCACGCCGAGACTGCCCTCACCGCGGCGATCGACGCCGGTGCGGCTTTCATCGACACCAGCGACCGCTACGGGTTCGACGGATCGAACGAGCGCCTGGTCGGGCGTGTGATCGGGAGCCGTCGGGACGAGGTCGTGCTCGCAACGAAGTTCGGCATGCGGATCCCGGACGGGGTCGATCGGCACTCGTTCCCGGTCGGCTATGCCTTCGGCGAACTCGCCGTCAATTGCGACCCTTCGCTGGTCCGGCGCTACGCCGAGCAAAGTCTGCGTGAGCTGGGCACCGACCACATCGACCTCTACTACCCGCATTTTCCGGATCCGGTGATCCCGCTGGCCGAGACCGTCGGAGCCGTCGCCGAACTCATCGACGCCGGTCTCGTCAGGCACCTCGGGCTGTCCAACCTGACCGGCGCCGATCAACTGCGTGAGGCCAACGCGGTGCACCCGGTCGCCGCCGTGCAGACCGAGTGGTCGATGTGGCGACCGATCGACCCGGCCCTGCTGACGGCGGCGCGGGAGCTCGGCGTGGGAATCGTGGCCTGGTCGCCGTTGGGTGGTGGTTTTCTCACCGGAACGGTCACCAGCGTCGGCGAGGGTGACTTCCGGCGGAACCTCCCGCGGTTCTCCGCGGAGAACCTGGCAGCCAACAACGACAAGTACGCGCCCATCAGGTCGATCGCGACAGAATTGGGCCTGGAGCCAGGCCAGCTGGCCCTTGCCTGGTTACTGGCCCAGGACGGATCGGTGGTGCCAATCCCCGGCAGCCGCACCCCCGCCCACATCCGGGAGAACCTGGAAGCGGCCAGGGTCGTGCTGTACGACGACACGCTAAACGGCATCGACCGGGCACTGCGAACCGTCGATGTGCAGGGCGGCACCCTGCTGTAGACGCCGGTCCTGCGGATTCGCCTGAACCGGCTAATCGGCCGTGGCGGCCCGCATCCCGGGCTCGGTCCGGTAAATGATCTCGATGGCCGCCGCCCCGACCGCGCCGACGGCGAGGGACTGCCACAGGATCGCCGGGGTGAGCGAGAAGTTGAAGAAGGTCTGCCCCAACGGCGTGGCGAACGCCAGGGCGGCGATAGCGACCATGGACGCCAGCAGCAGCATTTTCCATGGCCGGAACGGCCGGGAGAGCACCACCAGAATCCAGAACGCGGTGACCAGCAGCGCGATGGTCGCCGCGGAGGACGGCTGCCAGCAGATGACGTTGGCCGTCGATGCCTTCGATTCGGTCTGCACCAGACACTCGGAGGCCGGGGGAGCGCCGACCGCATTCCTGGCCAGCACGTAGGAGATGAGCACGACCAACCCGGCCACCGCCCCGGAGGGCACGGCGAACCGGAGCACCCGCTTCAGGAAACCAGGGATGTAGCGGCGCTTGTTGGGCCCGAGCGCGAGGAAGAACGCCGGGATGCCGATCGTCACCGCCGAGACCAGGGTCAGGTGGCGGGGCAGGAACGGGAACGGCAACGTGAACAAGGCGGCCGAGATGATGGCGATCAGGCTCATCACGTTCTTGGCCACGAACAGGTTCGCCACCCGCTCCACATTGCCGATCACCCGCCGGCCCTCGGCCAGCACGGACGGCAGGTGCGAGAAGCGGCCGTCGAGCAGCACCAGTTGGGCGACCGCCTTGGTCGCCTGTGCGCCGTTGCCCATGGCCACCCCGATGTCGGCGTCCTTGAGCGCGAGCGCGTCGTTGACGCCGTCGCCCGTCATCGCGACGACCTTGCCGTTGCGCTGCAGGGCCTGCACCAGAGCCCGCTTCTGCTCGGGCGAGACCCGGCCGAAAACGGTTGTCCTGGTGACGATCTCCCGCAGTTCCTCAGGATCCTCGCCGATCGTCCGGGCATCGACGACGGTGTCCGGACCAAGCTCGAGACCGACCCGGCGGGCGATGGCGGCGACCGTCGTCGGGTTGTCCCCGGAGATGATCTTGATCTGGACGCCCTGTTCCTTGAAGTACTGCAGCGTGTCCTTGGCGTCGGGCCGGACCTGCTCGGTGAGCGTCACCAGCGACACCGACCGCAGGTCGGCGGGGAGGTCCTGGGCGTGCAACGGGGAATGGGAACGGGCCAGCAGCAGCACCCGCCGACCGGTCGCGGCGAGTTCGCCCACCCGCTCGCGCAGCGGGTCGTCCTCGGCCAGCAGCACGTCGGGCGCGCCGAAGATCAACGCGCCGCGGTCGGCGAAGGAGGCGGCACTCCATTTCCGCGCGGAGTTGAACGCGATGGTCACCTCCCGGGCCCAGCCGGCCGGCGCGTCGAGCGCAGCCGCCAGGGCCTTGAGCGTTCCGTTGGCGTTCGGATCGTCGGCCAGAGCGCCCAGCGCGGCGCGGATCTCATCGGTGCTCAGGTCGGCGCACGGCTCGCAGTCCTCGAAAGCGATGTCGCCGATGGTCAGCGTGCCGGTCTTGTCCAGGCACACCACATCGACCCGCGCGAGCCCCTCGACAGCGGGGAGTTCCTGCACCAGGACCTGCTGCCGGGTGAGCTGTACCGCGGCCAGCAGGAACGCGACCGAGGTCAGCAGGACCAGCCCCTCCGGCACCAGACCGACGAGGCCGCCGGTGGACCGGATGACGACCTGCTGCCAGCCCTGGTCGCCGATCGCACGGTACTGCGACCAGAGCTGCAGCGGCAGTGCGATGACGATGATCCAGGTGATGTACTTCAGCAGTCGATTGACCGACTCCTGGATCTCCGAACGGGTTTTGGTGAACTTCTTCGCCTCGGCCGCGATCTTGTTGATGTACGAATCGGGACCGACGGCGGCCGCGGTGAACCGCCCGCTGCCGGCGACGACCGTGGTGCCCGAGCGCACCTCGTCGCCGTCGTTCTTCCCGATGGCATCGGCCTCGCCGGTCAGGTTGGATTCGTCGATCTCCAGGCCGACGGTCGACAGCATGGTGCCGTCCGCGGGAACCTGATCACCGGTGCGCAACTCGATCAGGTCGTCGAGCACCACATCGACCGTCGGGATCTCGACGACGGCGCCGTCCCGGACGACGAGCGTCGTCGGAGAATTGAGCAGCGCGAGCCGATCCAGCTTGCGTTTGGCCAGATACTCCTGGCCGATGCCGATCGCCGAGTTGACGATCAGCACGACGCCGAACAGTCCGTCGGCGAGCGACCCGGTGCTCAGGATGAGCACGAACAGGGCTCCGAGGATCGCGTTGAACCTGGTGAACACATTCGTCTTGAAGATCAACCAGAGCGACCGCGACGACGCTTGGCTGGTGGCGTTCACCTGCCCGAGCGCGACCCGTTCGGCGACCTCGGCCGTGGTCAGGCCGGACGCCGACGACGGCCTGGTCGCGACTCTGGAAGCGCCCGCGGTGGACGGTTCCAGACCGGGCTGTCCGAAGCCGGCGGAGTCGGGCGGCATGCTCACCCGGCTACTGTGACAGATCGCCCTGACACCGACGGCACGGATATCGCGGACATGTCGGGCAACCACCCGATGGTGTGGGTGCGGGGCCGCGTGCTGTGATCGGGTCACCGTGCGGTTGACTGGTCGGCGATGACGCTCACCCTGCTGCACAACGGCCGCATCCACACCGCCGCCGACCCGGATGCGACCGCGATGGCCATCTCGGATTCGACGATCAGCTGGATCGGCGCCGAGCACGCGATCCCGGTTGCCGGAACTCCTGACCGCGTCATCGATCTCGACGGAGCGCTCGTCGTACCGGGCTTCGTCGACGCCCACGTGCACAGCACCGAGGCGGGCCTGGCACTGACCGGTCTGGATCTCTCCGGCACCCGATCGCTGGCCGAGTGCCTCGCCGCCGTGCGATCGTTCGCCGACCGGACGCCCGACGGCGTGCTCTGGGGCCACGGCTGGGAGGACACCCGCTGGCCCGAACGGCGCGCACCGACCCGTGCCGAGATCGACGAGGCCGTCGGCAATCGCCCCGCCTACCTCTCCCGGGTCGACGTGCACTCGGCGCAGGTCAGCTCGGCACTCGCGTCGGCCGTCTCCGACGGCGGCTCGCTGACCGGCTGGTCGGACCGGTCGCCCGTCAGTCAGCAGGCGCACGCCGCAGTGCGAGCGGTTGCGCGGCAACAGCTCTCGGGCCGGCAACGGTCCCACGCGCAGGTGGCGTTCCTCCGTGCGGCGGCCGCGAACGGGATCGTCGAGGTGCACGAGTGCGCGGCGGCCGACGAGACTGGGCGCGGTGACCTGGCGGCGCTCCTCGCAGTTGGCGGCCCGATCCCGGTGCGGGGGTATCTGGCGGCCGCGGTCACCGAGCCGGCCGAAGCGCTGGCGGTGCTGGCGGACAGCGGTGCGCACGGCCTCGGCGGCGACCTCGTCATCGACGGCGCCATCGGATCCCGGACGGCCGCCCTGCGCAGCGACTACCACGACGATTCGGGTAACTGCGGTGCCAGGTACCTGACCGATCAGCAGATCGCCGACCACCTGGTTGCCTGCACGCTGGCCGGTGTCCAGGCGGGGTTCCATGCGATCGGTGACGACGCCGTGCATGCGGTCGGCGCGGCGCTGCTGGAGGCGGTGCGCCGGTTGGGCGACAACGCGACGGTGCGTCTGGCGGGCTGCGCCCATCGGATCGAACACGCCGAGATGCCCGATGACGACGACATTGCCGCCTTCGCCGCCACCGGCGTGGTCGCCAGCATGCAACCGCTGTTCGACGCCGCCTGGGGAGGCCCGGACGGCCTGTACGCCGCCCGCCTGGGAGCCGACCGGGCGGCCGCGATGAACCCGTTCGCAACGATGGCCGCGGCCGGTGTCTCGCTGGCGTTCGGATCCGACGCACCGGTGACCCCGGCGGACCCATGGGCGGCGGTGCAGGCGGCCGCGCATCACCGGACCCCCGGCAGCGGGCTGTCCCCGCGGGCGGCCTTCACCGCTCACACCAGGGGTGGTCATCGCGCCGCCGGCCGCACCGATCGGGGGATCGGCACCATCTCGGTGGGGGCACCGGCACACCTGGCGATCCTGGCCGCCGGTCCGCTGGTGCGACCGGCCGCCGACCCGTCCGTTGCCCGGTGGTCCACCGACCCGCGGTCCAGGGTTCCGTTGCTGCCCGATCTCGCGCCGGGGGCGGCACTGCCGACCACCATCGCGACCGTCGTCGATGGCGTCGTCGTCTTCGACACCGGAGTGTTCGGGGCCTGACCCGCCGCACACCGGCCGGAATCAGCCGCCATCGGCCGGAAATCGGGCCTGAGGTCAGGCCCGGCGCTGCGCCGCCAGGGTGTCGAACTGCTGGGCGAGCGCGTCCCGCGCACCTTCCAGGTGTGAGCGCATCAACGCCTCCGCCTGCACGGCATCGCCGTCGATCAGGGCCTGCAGGACCGCACCGTGTTCGGCCACGATCCGGTCCCGGCCGAGGGCATACCGGGACTGCACCATCGACAGGTGGATCTCACCGGAGAGCGCCCGGTACAGCCGGGACAGCCGGGGGCTGTCCACCGCCTTGACCAGGACCCGGTGGAACCGCAGATCGGCCTCCACGAATTCGCTGTGACCGGCGATCGCGGCCACCGCGGCGAGATCGCGAACGGCATCGGCGGCCTCCGGCGGGATCACCTGACCGGCGATCCGCCGGACCACTTCGAGCTCCAACGGCATCCGCACCAGGAACAGGTCCTCGACGTCCTCCCGGGACAGGGTGGGTACCTGCGCCGAGCGGTGCGCCTCGCGGCGCAGCAGGCCCTCCTGGACGAGGTGGGTGATCGCCGCCTTGGCTGTCGGTCGTGACACCTCGTACTCGGTGGCCACATCATTCTCGGTGAGCCCGACTCCGGGGTCGATGTCCCCATCGAGCACCCGTGACCGCAACGACGCGGACAACGCGTCCACCACGGAGACGGTTTGGAGTCCCTTCATGCGGCGCGCCTCTCTGCCCACTGACGGGACAGGACCAAGTGCCCTACTCCGCGCGGCGGTTGCCGCACAGGCTACCGGGATGTTCGCTTTTGTCTCTCAATCACCCAAGAGGGGTTGACAGACATGTCTACTTGTCTTACAAATTACCAATCGCTGCAGCAGTCGACATGCCGCGACTCCCACGCCCGTCCAGGGCCGACACAAAGGAGTGCCGATGTTCCAGCAGATTGCAGCCGCGGAGGAATGTTCCGCGTCGTTCTGCCAAGTCGCAGATCCGGTAGCCAGTTCACTGGCCCTGTCCGCGCTCATCGCGGCCCTGCCGCTGGTGACGTTGTTCGTTCTGCTCGGGGCGCTGAAATGGAAGGCGTGGCAGGCGGGCATCGCCTCCCTCGTGGTCGCGCTCGGGGTTGCCATCTTCGCGTTCGGAATGCCGGCGGGTCAGGCCCTGCTGGCCGCCAGTGAGGGTGCGGCGTTCGGTCTGTTCCCGATCATCTGGATCGTTCTGACGGCCATCTGGATCTTCCGGATGACCGAACTCACCGGCTACGACCTGGTCCTGCGCAGGGCCTTCGGGTCGCTGTCGCCGGACCAGCGGATCCAGGCGATCATCATCGCGTTCTGCTTCGGCGCGCTGCTGGAGGCCCTCGCCGGCTTCGGCACGCCGGTCGCCGTCACCGCCGTCATGCTGATCGCAGTTGGGATCACCCCGATCAAGGCAGCAGGCGTCGCCCTGGTCGCCAACACGGCTCCGGTTGCGTTCGGCGCGATCGCCGTCCCGATCACCACCCTGGGCAAGATCACCGGGCTGGACCCGAACCTGCTCGGTGCCATGGTCGGCCGGCAGACGCCCGTCCTGGCGGTCTTCGTTCCGCTGATCCTCGTTCTGATGGTCGACGGCAAGCGGGGCGTCCGGCAGACCTGGCTCGCGGCCGTGGTCGCCGGCGTCGCATTCGGCGGTGCCCAGTTCCTCAGCTCCAACTACTTCAACTACCAGGTCGCCGACATCATCGCGGCGCTGGCCGGCGCACTGGCCATCGTCCTGCTGCTGCGGGTGTGGCATCCGTCCGAGATCGTCACCGCGGACAGCATCGCGGCCCTGGAGCCGGTCGGACCCGCCGGATCGCCGGCGAAGGCCCGCACCGGCAACACCGGCGGGACCGGCACCACGGGCGGTGCCGGCGACGTCACCGGACCGGTGGGCAAGCGCGAGGCATTGCTCGCCTTCGCGCCCTACCTCATCGTGGTCGCGCTCTTCACCCTTGTCTCGTTCGGCCCGCTGAAGGATTTCCTGGAAACCCATTCCGGGTTGAAGTTCGCCTGGCCGGGTCTGGACGTGGTGAACAGCGAAGGAAAACCGCTGTCGGCCGCCACCTTCAACTTCAACGTGTTCACCGCGGGCGGAACTGTCCTGCTGATTGCCGGGATCCTCACCGCGGTCGTGTACCGGCTGTCTGTGTCGCGTGCGCTCGGCGCACTGGGAGCCGTTGTCGTGCAATTGAAGTGGACCATCCTGACCGTGGTTGCGGTCCTCGCCCTGGCCTACGTGATGAACTTCTCCGGGCAGACCGTCACCCTGGGTCTGGCCCTGGCCGCCACCGGTGGCTTCTTTGCCTTCCTCTCCCCGGTCGTCGGCTGGATCGGCGTCGCGGTGACCGGCTCCGACACCTCCGCCAACTCCCTGTTCGGCCTGCTGCAGACCACGGCCGCAGCCAAGACGGGCATCAGCCCCTACCTGCTGGCCGCGGCCAACACTTCCGGCGGCGTTCTCGGAAAGATGATCTCCCCGCAGAACCTCGCCATCGCCGCTGTTGTCGTCGGGATGGAACACCAGGAGCACCGACTCTTCCGCAAGGTCATCTGGTGGAGCCTCGGCCTGCTGCTGGGCATGTGCGTCCTGGTCTACCTGCAGTCCACCCCGGTCCTCGGCTGGATGGTCGTCAGCCCGTGACGACCTTGCTGAAGCGCAACCACCCACCCGCCGCCGGCTCGACGCTGGCCGAGTCGCCGCCGGCCCTGCTGCTGGCGCTCGGCGCAGCCCTGCCCGATCCCGGTCAGGTCCGCAACCGGGCCACCGACCGGCTCGCCCTGGGCCACGACGCCTCGCATTTCGCGCTCACCCCTAGCGTCGTGGTCACGCCCAAGGACGCCGCCGACGTCGGCCGGCTGTTCGCCGTGTCGGCCGCCCAGGGGGTGCCGATGACCTTCCGGTCGGGCGGCACCAGCCTGAGCGGACAAGGGGTCACCGACGGTCTGCTGGTCGACACCCGTCGCAACTTCCGCGACATCGAGATCCTGGACGGAGGCGCCCGGGTCAGGATCGGTCCGGGCGCCACCGTGCGCCAGGTCAATGCCAGGCTGGCCGGGCTCGGGCGCAAGCTCGGTCCCGACCCGGCCAGCGAGATCGCCTGCACGCTGGGTGGTGTCGTCGCGAACAACTCCAGCGGAATGGCCTGCGGCACCGTCGCGAACACCTACAACACCGTCGATTCCATGGTCCTGGTGCTGCCAAGCGGCACCGTCGTCGACACCGGCGCCTCCGACGCCGACGAGCGGTTGCGGGTGCTGGAACCCGAGTTGCACCAAGGACTTGCGAAGCTGCGCGACCGGGTCCGGGCCAACCCGGCGTCGGTCCGGACCATCGAGCAACAGTTCTCGATGAAGAACACCATGGGGTACGGGCTCAACTCGTTGCTGGACCACGATTCGCCGGTTCAGATCCTCGCCCATCTGGTGGTCGGCAGCGAGGGCACGTTGGCATTCGTGGCGTCGGTCGTGATGCGGACCGTCCCGCTGCTCCGGCATGCGATGACCGGGCTGCTGGTGTTCGAAACGCTCAGCGGCGCAACCGGTTCACTCCCTGCCATTCTCGGTACGGGACCGGCGACCATCGAACTGCTGGACGCCGTGTCGCTGCGGGTGGGGCAGGCAGATCCACAGGCGGATGCCACCCTGCGGCAGATCAACGTCGACCGGCACGCCGCCCTGCTGGTGGAGTACCAGGCCGATTCGCCAGGTGCTGTCGCCGATCTGAGCGCGGCGGCCCATCCGGTGCTGGCCGGGCTGCCGGTCACCACCCCGGCGGAGCTGACAGCGGACGCCAGGGCGCGGGCCCGTTTGTGGCACACCCGCAAGGGCCTGTACGCCACGGTGGCCGAGGCCAGGCCATCGGGCACCACCGCATTGCTCGAGGACATCGTCGTCCCCGTACCGGCGCTGCTGGACACCTGCGAGAAGCTCACCTCGCTGTTCGGCAAGCACGGTTACGAGGACAGTGTGATCTTCGGTCACGCCAAGGACGGCAACATCCACTTCATGCTCACCGAGCGGCTCGGTGGTGGCGGCCCACTCGACCGGTTCCTCGGCTTCACCGAGGACATGGTCGAGTTGGTCCTCGGGCACGGTGGGTCGCTGAAGGCCGAACACGGCACCGGCCGGATGATGGCGCCGTACGTGCGCCGCCAGTACGGCGACGAGCTCTACGACGTCATGCGGCAGATCAAACAGCTCTGCGATCCGCGGGGGCTGCTCAATCCGGGCGTGTTGATCAGCGATGACGCCGATGCGCACGTCAACCATCTCAAGGTCACCCCGACCGTCGAGCCGGAGGTCGACCGGTGCGTCGAATGCGGCTACTGCGAACCGGTCTGTCCGAGCAAGGACGTCACCACGACGCCCCGTCAGCGGATCGTCCTGCGTCGCGAGATGCAGCGGGCGGCGGCAGTGGGGGACACCGCGCTGCTCGAGCAGCTCGAGGACGAATACGAGTACGACGCGGTCGACACCTGCGCGGTGGACGGCATGTGCCAGACGGCGTGTCCGGTCCTGATCAACACCGGTGATCTGGTCAAACGGTTGCGCGGCGAGAACGTCGGGGCGATCGCCGCCAAGGGCTGGGCGACCGCCGCGAGGCACTGGGCCGGTACCACCAGGGCGGCGTCGGCGGCATTGAGCATCACCGCCAAGCTGCCTCCTGCCCTCGTCACCGGCCCGAACAAGCTGGGCCGCATGGTGATCGACGACGACACCCTGCCGTTGTGGTCACCGGACCTGCCTGCCGGCGGTGCGCAACGGCCGCGGGAGGCGAACCCGGGGCAGCAGAGCGCGGATGCGGTCTACTTCACCGCCTGCGTCGGGACGATGTTCGGGCCCAGCGAGGCGGGACCGGGCGTCCGGGAGTCGTTCGAGCAGATCTGCGAACGCGCCGGGATCACCCTGGGCTACCCCGCCGATCTGCCGGACCTGTGTTGCGGCACACCGTGGCGCTCCAAGGGAATGAAGGCCGGATACGTCGCGATGGCCGAACGTGTCCTACCGGCAATCTGGACGGCCACCGCGCACGGCGAGATACCGCTGGTCTGCGACGCCTCGTCGTGCACCGAGGGGCTCCGGCAGATGCTGGAGAGCGAGACCGCAGCCAAGGACAGCCGCTATGCCGCACTGCGGATCGTCGACAGCGTTACCTTCGTCGCGCAAACCGTCCTGCCGAGGCTGGAACTGACCCGCAAGCTGCCGTCACTCGCGCTGCATCCCACCTGCTCGTCCACCCGGATGAACATCAACGATTCGCTGCGCGAGGTGGCCGCCGCGGTGGCCGAATCCGTGACGGTCCCGGACACCTGGGGCTGCTGCGGTTTCGCCGGCGATCGGGGCCTGCTGCATCCCGAACTGACCGAATCCGCAACCCATGCGCAGGCGGCCGAACTGGCCGAAGGCACATTCGGGGCTTTCGCCTCATGCAACAGGACCTGCGAACTAGGTATGACAAGAGCAACCGGAAAGCAGTACCAGCATGTTGTCGAGTTGGTCGATTGGGCCAGTTCGAGTTCTTGACCAGATCCGAGCGGTGACCCCGGCTCGGCGACGTCGTCAATGTTGACGACTTGAGAGGTGTTGAGCGTGGCTGACATCGGGCGTATCCCCGGACCGACCGTCGAGAACTGGGAATGGCAATTGTTCGGCGCCTGCCGTGGGATGGACACTGCGATGTTCTTCCACCCCGCCTCCGAGCGGGATCCGGCCAAGGGGCGCAGGATCGCCCAGGCCAAAGCGGTGTGCAACACCTGCCCCGTGCTGACCGAGTGCCGCACGCACGCCCTGCAGGCCCGTGAGCCGTACGGGATCTGGGGCGGCATGTCCGAGGACGAGCGGGCTGCCGCACTCGGCCTCCGGTCGATGCGCTACCCCGCCGCGCGCGCCGAAACCGGCTGACGGACCTCTCACCGTCAGATCGGTGCACCACCAGATCGGTGCACCAGCAGATCGGGGCAACGCAGTGACCCAGACCGTCCATCCGGCCGGAGCACCACCCGCGCGAGGCGAGCACCGTCCGCCGCACGCGCGGGTGGTGACCGGGCTGGCCGCCGTCATCTGCGTGCTGGCCGCGGTGGCAGCGTCGGCGGGCATCCTCGCCCGCGCCCGCCCGACAGGTTTCCTCACCGCACGCGGTGAAGCGGTCGAACTCTTCGGGGACGGGATCTACCGGTTCGACTCGCTGTTGGCGGGCGCGGGCAACCGGGGGACCGACTGGATCACGCTGCTCGTGGTGATCCCTGTCCTGGTCGCCGCCGTGCTCGGATACCGGACGGCTTCGCTGCGCTGGGGGCTGATCATCACGGGTCTCTTCGGGTCGCTGCTGTATGTCTACGCGACGATGGCCGTGGGAACGGCCCTCAATTCGTTCTTCTTCGTGTACGTCGTCCTGTTCGCCGCCTGTCTGTGGGCGTTGGTGCTGACCATGCGTGACGTCGATCTGCCGGCGATCGAACTGCGGATCGACCGTCTGCCCCGGCGCGGTCCGGCGGCGCTGATGATCACCAGTGGGGTGGCGACCGCGCTGATCTGGGTTGCACCGGTGCTGCAGGCGCAGCTGTCCGGCGGGACACCGGCCGGATTGGGTGTCTACGCCACCTCTGTGACGACGGCGCTGGACATGGCTGTCATCACGCCGGCCGCCTGCATCGCCGGACTCCTGATCCTTCGCGGGTCGGCCTTCGGTTACCTGCTGGCCTTCCCGCTGCTGGTGCTGGAGGCGTTGCTGGCACCGATGATCATCGCCCAGACGATCAGCCAACGTTCGGCCGGCGTCACCCTGACGGCAGCCGAGATAGCGGGTCCGGTCAGCGGATTCCTGCTGTTGTCGCTCGTCGCGATCTGGATGGTGGTCCGGCTGCTGGGCGCGCTCGGACCCACGCACCACGAGTGAGCCGGGAACTGTCGGGCGGCCTATTACCCTGAACCGGTGGCATCACCGACCCTGGGTACGGAGCCCGCCCTCCCCCCAGAGGTGCCGGCCGGAACGCTCCGACGCCTGCGCAGCCACCAGGCGGCGACCAACGGCGGCCTGACCGGACGGTTGCGCCGGGCCCTGTTCAACGGCGCTGTGCTCCGGCTGATCGGCGCCGTACTCGGCGGTCTTGCGCTGTACAAGGCGTTCGCCCCGTCCACCTGGTGGTGGGCGGCGATCATCGCCTTCGCGCTGCTGGGGCTGGTGGTGGACGGCCGCAGTTGGCGTGCCGGGCTCGGTCTCGGGTTCGTTTTCGGGCTGGCGTTCTACCTGCCGCTGCTCAGCTTCACCAACGTCTATGTCGGAGACCTGCCCTGGTACGCACTGTCGGTTGCGATGGCGCTACTGACTGCGCCGGCCGGTGCGCTGGTTGCGGCGGCGTCACGCCGGCTCCCGCTCTGGCCGGTCTGGGCGGCTGCCGCCTGGATCACCGGCGAAGCCATCCGCGCCCGGCTCCCGTTCGGCGGATTCCCGTGGGGCGGCATCGCCTTCTCGCAACCCGACGGCCCGCTGCTTCCCGCGGCCGCCGTCCTGGGGGCGCCGGGGCTGGCGTTCCTGACCGCGCTGGCAGGTTTTGCGCTCGCCCGGGTCATCACGCTTGTCGCGCGACGGCCGTCCGACGAGCGACCACCGGCCCGCCGGCTGACTGCGGTGCTGATCACCGCAGCACTGTTCCTGCTGCCCTTCCTGGTCGGATTCGCAGGCCGGGCCGCGGTGCAGGACGGCGCGGGCGCGCCGACCGAAACCATCGCCGTCATCCAGGGCAACGTCCCGCGGCCGGGGTTGGAGTTCAACGCCGAGCGCCGGGCGGTACTCGACCTGCATGCCAGACAGACCTCGGAACTGGCGGCCGCGGTGCGGGCCGGCACCGCGCCACGGCCCGCGCTGATCATCTGGCCGGAGAACTCCACCGACATCGACCCGTACCGCAACGCCGACGCGAACCGGGTGATCTCGGCCGCGGCGGCCGACATCGGCGTCCCGATCCTGGTCGGCGCGGTCGTGCAGACGGACACACCGGGGGAGCTGTACAACCGGGGAATCGTCTGGGACCCGGTGACCGGGCCCGGAGCGACCTACGACAAGCGGCACCCGTTGCCGTTCGGCGAGTACATGCCGTTCCGGTCCTTCTTCCGGATCTTCTCGGACAAGGTCGACCTGCTGCGCGGCACCTTCCTGCCGGGCAACGCCGCCGGGAACCTGGACGTGGGCGGCGTCGCGATCGGTGACGTCATCTGCTTCGAGGTGGTCTACGACGACCTCGTCCGGGACGTCGTGGCCGGCGGGGCACAGGTACTGGTGGTGCAGACCAACAACGCCACGTTCGGGTACACCGACGAGACCTACCAGCAGCAGGCGATGAGCCGGGTGCGCGCGGTTGAGCACGGCCGGCAGGTGCTGATCTCCTCGACCAGCGGAGTGTCCGCGGTGATCCGCCCGGACGGCACGATCGAATCCTCGATTCCGCTGTTCACCCCCGGTTACCTCACGCCCCGTGTGCCGCTGATCACCGCGACGACACCCGGTACGGTTCTCGGTGGCCCGCTGGAATGGGTGCTCGCGATCGCCGCGCCGCTGGTGCTGGCCGCCGTCATCCTGACCGGCGGTCGGCGGCGCGGGCGGCCGTCGCCTGCGTCGGCCGGTCCAGCGGCACAGCGCGCACCGGCAACGTCGACGGAGGACCCAGCACAGTGAGCCCCGAGAGTGCACAGACACCCTCTCCTGGTCCGCAGGATCTGCGGTCCCGGCCCGACACCCCGCACGGTGACCGCGTTCTGGTGATCATCCCGACCTATGACGAGCGGGAGAACCTGCCGCTGATCCTCGGTCGGCTGCTCACCGCGGTGCCCGCGGTCGACGTTCTGGTGGCCGACGACGGAAGCCCCGACGGCACCGGCAAGGTCGCGGACGAGATCGCGGCGGACGACGAGCGGGTGCACGTGATGCATCGCGCCACGAAGGAGGGCCTCGGTGCCGCCTATGTCGCCGGCTTCGGCTGGGGACTCGAGCGCGGCTACGACGTGCTGGTGGAGATGGATGCGGACGGCTCGCACGCCCCCGAGCAGCTGCCGCGACTGCTGGACGCGCTGCATCACGCGGATGTGGTGATCGGCTCCCGGTACGTCTCCGGGGGAACGGTGGTCAACTGGCCCAAGCGCCGCGAGGTGCTGTCCCGTGGCGGGAACCTGTACTCGCGGCTCGCGCTGGGCGTCCGGATCTACGACATCACCGGCGGCTACCGGGCGTACCGCGCCGAGGTGCTGCGGGCGCTGCCGCTGCCGGAGATCGAGTCGCACGGGTACTGCTTCCAGGTCGACCTCGCCTGGCGCGCCGTGCAGGCGGGGTTCCGGGTCACCGAGGTGCCGATCACCTTCACCGAACGGGAGATCGGCACCTCCAAGATGAGCGGTGGGATCGTCCGCGAGGCGCTGCTCAAGGTGACGGCCTGGGGTGCCGCACACCGCTGGCACCAGTTGTTGTCGCTGGTCGGCGTCGGGCGCAGGCGAACGGACGGCCACGCGCTGATCCATTCCCCGGAGAACACAAAGCGCCGCCCGCATCAGAAGAAGCGGACGGCGTCTCGGGATCGGCTCAGGATGCGGTGCGGCGGCTCTTCAGCTCGCTGAGCCGCTCGTTGAGGATCTCTTCGAGCTCCTCGATGGAACGACGCTCCAGCAGCATGTCCCAGTGGGTGCGCGGCGGCTTGACGGCCTTGCCCTCCGGGACGGAACCGTCGATCAGCATCGAGGACAGCCCGTGCATCCGGCAGTCCCAGACTGCCGGGACCTCGGCGTCGTCGGCCATCGGGACGGTGAATTCGTGGTCGCGGGGACAGCGGTAGGTCGCCGTACGACGAGGCGCGAGATCGTGGTTGCGATCGGCCTCGTAGCTTGTCGAACCGAGACGGCTGCCGCGCAGGACACGGTCGGCCATGATGTTCCTTTCCTGCTGCTTGTACGTTGCTGCCGCGCGTGATGTGCCGCGCGCGGCGCTTGCCGGTGTGACGCCGACAACGAGCCAGATCGGCTCCCTACCGGTGGGTAACGCTGTACAGCGGTGTGTTCGTTCCCGCGATGCTGTTGGCTGGGTGTTATGAGTCTCTACCGCTCTAATGACCTTGTCGGATGAATGAACTTTCCCACCTCATGTCCCCAACAGCCGGTGTTGACGACAGTGAGACGCACGAATCACCCGAAGGTGACGCACTCCGGCGGAAAAACTACAGAGAGCGCCGTTGACTGCTCAAGTACCCGACGTTCGCCGATCCCATGCACCCGGACCCGACGGTGCGGTCACCATCATCCGGGCCCGGCCGAGGCCGCCGACCGCGCATCCTCCGGCCCCAGCTGACCTGATCGGTGGTGGATCCGGCAGAGCACCTGGTATCGGGCGACGAGCGTTGTCGGCCGAGCGGGTGTCGGCCACCATCACCGTGGCTCCCTCGCGGGCGATGCGGCCGTCCAGGACCCGGGCGTTGAACCGCCCGATCCGGCCGCACCAGCAGAGCACCTCGACCTGCAGCGGCGCCACCTCATCGGCCAGCTCGAACAACCGGGCCGACCCGGGGAACAGCCGGCCGCGGAAATCGGTGGCGATACCGAAGGCGTATACATCGATCTGGACGTCGTCGGCCAGCACGGCCAGCTGTTCGATCTGCTCGGTCGTGAAGAACTGTGCTTCGTCCACGATCAGGTAGTCGACCCGGGTTCCGCGCGACCACTGCTGCGTCACCAGCTCGCGGATGTCCTGATCGTCGGACACCTCGATGGCGGAGCTGCTGATACCGATCCGCGAGCTGATCGTCGCCGGGCCCGATCGGTCGAGGCGGGTCAGCAGCAGGCCGACCCGTCCCTGCCTGGAGTGGTTGTAGTGCAACTGCAGCGCCAACGTGGATTTGCCGCAGTCCATCGGACCGTGGAAGAACTTCACCGCACCGCCGGCGAAGCGACCGCGACCGGATCCGGCGGCCGGGACGGCGGACAACGCGGAGGACGCGTCGGCAGGCTCGGCCGGCCGCTCAGCGCTGGTACCGGCTGCCGGGTCGCTGCTGTGCATTCCGCGCACTGTATCGGCGCTGGTGGCGGCTCATCGCCACGCGCCCCGCTCGGTCAGCACAGCACGCAGGACGTCGGGGCGGTCCGTCATGATGCCGTCGACCCCGAGATCGAGCAGTCGGTGCATCTCGGCGGCATCGTCGATGGTCCAGACGTGCACCTCGAGTCCTGCCGCGTGGGCGCCCCGGACGAACCGCGGCGTGACGATGGGCACCCGGCGGTAGATCATCGGCACCTGGGCGGCGACTGCCGTCGTCGAGAACCGACGGCGGACGACCCCGGCGCGGTACAGCCGGAAGGTCTCGGCCGGCCCCAGTGCCCATGCGGTGCCCGGTCCGACAGCGGTGCGCAGGGCGGCGAGCCGGCGATCGGAGAACGACACCACGCAGACCCGGTCAGCGGCGCCCATCCGGTGGATCAGCTCGGCCAGCGGCCCGACGGCGGCGTCGGCTTTCGCGTCGATGTTGAAGCGGGCGTCCGGCAGGGCTTCCAAGAGGTCCGCCAGCAGCGGGATCGGCTCCCGCCCGCCGACCCGTGCCGCTCCGACCTCGCTCCACGGGAGTGCCCCCAGTGATCCGGAGGCGTCGGTCACCCGGTCCAGGCGCGCGTCGTGGAACACCGCCAGCTGCCCGTCGGCGGTCGCCCGCACATCGGTTTCGAGATGGCGGTAGCCCTCGTCGTACGCCCGCTGGAACGCCGCGAGGGTGTTCTCCAGACCCGCGAGATCGTCGATGTGCCAACCCCGATGCGCGAATGCCCTGGGCGGGCCGCCGTCGAGGTACGCACTCACGGCAGGAGTCTGACACGACCAGGACGCCGGTCCGTGCTCCGCCTGCCGGTGAGCCGGAAGTCGATCGGGCAGCTGTTCGAGTCCTCCCTCCTGCCGCCGGTATGTCGTCACGGTGACGGACGCCTGCTCGCATACGGTCGGGCGATGTCCTCAACCGCCGTTGGCTCCGACGTCCGCATGCTGACCGTGGAACGGGGGCCGGCGGCACCCGTGCCGGCTCGTCGGGCACGGTCCGGTCCGGTGCGCTGCCTGTGGTGCGGCCGGGAGTTGCCGGCCACCAGCGGTGTGGGTCGCCGGCGGAGGTACTGCGCCCAGGCGTGCCGGCAGCGGGCCTACGAGAACCGCAATGCGCTGGAGCGGGGAGCGATCCCGCCCGACGCCGTCGTCCTCACCCAGCAGGAACGCGACGACCTCGCCGACCGGCTCTATCAGGTGCGCTGTGCCGCGGAGGACGTCGCGACGGCGCTGGCCGAGTCGGCCGGTGCAGCCGAGCTCGCGCCGCTGGTGTCGGAGATGGTGGCGGCCGCCCGCTCGGCGGAAAGAATCCGCTGAAACGGCTCAAACCGTCATAACCCTCAACTTGAGCTTGAGGTGATCCCACGAGTTCGTGTCGAGCCGATCCGGGCTGTTCGACTACCGTTGTCGTCGTGGCTGGGCGCCGTATCCCCGGGCCTCACAGATACACAGCCTTCGTGGACCACCGCGGTCGCAGGACCGGTCCGGAGCCACGTCGGACAGTCGCCCCGAGGCGACTCGGCGTCCAGTCACTCCATCTGTCCGCGCGCATGATCCGGCCGCTTTTCCGCGGTTCGCCGCATCAGCCCCTCGGGCTGCTCTCCAGATAGGTCAGCACCGCCAGCACCCGGCGGTTGTCGTCCTCGCTCTGCTCGAGGCCGAGCTTGCCGAAGATCGATGCGGTGTGTTTGCCGACCGCCTTCTCGGTGATGAACATCTTCGCGGCGATGGCCGCGTTGGAACGGCCCTCGGCCATGTGCGAGAGCACCTCGCGTTCGCGCGGGGTGAGGAGGGCCACCGGTGAGCTGTCCTGATGGCGGGAGAGCAGTTGACTGATCACCTCGGGGTCCATCGCGGTACCGCCGGCGGCGACCCGGCGGATGGCGTCGACGAATTGTGTGACATCCGAGATCCGATCCTTGAGCAGGTAGCCGACACCACCGGTGCCCTGTGAGAGCAGCTCGCGGGCGTACAGCTGCTCGACGTACTGGCTGACGACCAGTACCGGTAGACCCGGGATCTCGGCCCGGGCCGCAAGGGCGGCCCGCAACCCCTCGTCGGTGAACGTCGGTGGCAGTCGCACGTCGACGACGGCGACATCCGGCCGGTGCACGGTGAGCGCCCGCAACAGTGACGGGCCGTTGTCGACGGCCTCCACGACGTCGAAGTCATAGGCGGTGAGCAGCCGGATCATGCCGTCCCGGAGCAGCGCGAGATCCTCGGCCAGAACCACTCGCACTCGGTGCCCCTTCCTGCGTCCGCCGGCGCCGTGCGGCGACACCCGCGGGCGTTCTCGAGCGAGCGTGTCAGGCCGCCGCGGCCGCCTTCAGCGTGCACGGCACCTTCATCGTGACGATTGTCGGCCCGCCCAGCGGGCTCGCCAGCGACAGGGTTCCGTCGAAGGCGGCCAGTCTCCGTTCGATGCCGATCAAACCACCCTCCGGGCTCAACTCCGCGCCGCCGACCCCGTCGTCGCCCACCATCACGGTCAGCACCGTCCCGTCGTGTCGCATCCACACCCAGGAGTTCTGCGCCGCGGCGTACTTCGCGGAGTTCGTCAGTGCCTCGGCCACCGCGAAGTAGACAGCGGATTCGACCGGTGCCGGGGGGTCGGCCGTCGATGTCCGCATCCACCTCGACCGGTCGGGGATGGGCGAGGGCCAGCGCTGCGATTCCGCCGGTCAGACCCCGGTCGGCGAGCACCGGCGGATGGATCCCGCGCACCAGCGAGCGAAGTTCGGCCAGCGCCGTGCTGGACGAGACGCGGGCCTCGGCGATCAGCGCCGTGGCTGCCGCCGGATCCTTGTCGACCAGTTCCTGTGCCAGTCCGAGATTCATGCCCAGGGCGACCAGTTGCGCCTGTGCACCGTCGTGCAGGTCCCGCTCGATCCGGCGCAGCTCGGCCGCGGAGTGGTCGACCGTGCGGGCCCGGGAGGACTCGAGTTCGCCGATCCGCTCCTGGAGCCGGCCGTCCTGTGGGCCGATCAGCATCCGGGTCGTGGTGGCGTCGGTGCGCAGCAGCAGGGGCGATCCCCACCAGCCCAGCGGCAGGAAGGGGAAGGCGATCAACGCGGCCAGCTGGAGCGCGAACCCGATGCTCTGCACCTCGAGCAGCCACGCGAGTTCCCGCCAGGTGTTCCGGTCGCCGAGCCGGTACCGCAGGGCGTCGAAGAGGCCGAGCCGGTCCGATGATGCCGGGGGGTCGGCGACCTCGGCCCCGAGAACCCGGCCGGCGAGCCTGCGATGCACCCGGGCGAAGGCGCGGAGCAGAGCCAGGCAACCGAGCAGCAGCGGGATACCGACCCAGATGATCATCAGCGCAATGGAGGCGATCAACAGGCCGAACAGCACGAAACCCACGATCCGCAGGCCGAGCAACGCACAGGCAATGCCCAGCAAGGCCCACCGGGACGCTGGTGGTGCCTGGGCACTGCCGGTCTCCGTCATGCCTTCATTCTCGCCGCGACCGGCGGACTACGGAGTAGGGATAACCCCCGGATCGGTAGGGGTGGGACGTCTCTCGGGCTCCCGTCCCCGGCTCATCTGCGGACCGGACCGGAGCGCAGGGTGAGCAGGCTGATCTCGCTGGGCGCGAACACCCGGAACGGCGGCCCCAGAACCCGGCACCTCTGCTGACGTAAAGCTGGGTGCGTGGTCCGTGCCGCGAAAGGCCATGCAGCGCATGCTGTTCGGCCCGCACGATCAGGTGAAACGGCCAGATCTGGCCGCCGTGGGTGTGTCCGGAAACCTGCAGATCGACCCCGGCCTCGACCGCCACGCGCCCGTCATCACGACCGCGAACTAAGGAACCAAGGCTTCCCTGGACGGCCGCACTTTGGGTCAAGGAGTTTGGCGTCGCAACGTGCCAGTGAGTGTTGTTGCCCGATCCGCAGAGCCCGAGCCCGTCGCAAGACCGCCAGCCATACAGAGAGCCATACCGCCAGCACTACATTGCGCCAGCAATACAGCGCTCCCGGTCGACGCCGATACGCACATCGCCCCATGCGCACGGCGAGTGCGCGAGTCCCGCAGTCCCGTAGTTCCACAGCACGTGGCAGCTGCTGTCAGCGCGCATGCGACGCATCTCCCGCTTCGTACTCACGGCCCGTCGCCATGGGGCGGTTGGATGGACGCGACGGCATCTCCGGTCGGGGCCGAGATTCGACGCCCATCGGCGCTGGCGACGGCGGGTCAGGTTGCACTGACTGCCGATGTTGGTGCGTCATGGTGTGCCTTCGCGTTTCGGACCCTCTGGCCTTGCTTGCTCATGGTGGTCCGTACGCTCTCGTCGTTTCGGCGAACTGACATGTTGGTGTCGGGGGAGCGGACGACCCGGCGCGACCATGGTGCCGCCGGGGTGGAGCTCTTCCGCCTCGGAAATCACCGGGTCGGAGTGGGGATCGTGGCGGAGCGCAGGGGAGAGGTTGTCGAGCCGACCCGGCTGCGCCGGCTAGGCCGTTTGCGCGGGACCGTCGGGGTAGGGACGACCTCCTCGACCGGGTTCATGGCCGCCGTGTGGATGTGCCGGATCTGAGTCTTGGTGGCCAGGTCCGCGGTGTCCCAGTCGTCCGGGGAGTGCGCTTCGGTAATCCGTCTCGCTGCGTCCTAGTAGCCGGTGGCCTACAGGTAGTGCCTCAGTTCTTCGGCGCCGACCGCCCGGCCGATGCCGAGTAGGACCTGCATCTCCCGCAGGATTAGCGTGCTGACTTCCACGGGCCGCAGAGTTACGCCCGCGAGTTACCAGATGTCGTCCGGGATCCCCGCCGCTTCGGAGGGCGACAGAGACCACTCAAGCGGTCCAGGTAGTTGGCTGCTCACTCGATGGGGGCGTCTACCTGGCGCGGCTGAGCCTTGCGGCGTCCTGACACCGCATCTTCCAGAGTTGTCAGACCGATCCACGGCCAGATGGACCACACAACTTTCTGGCGGTCCGTCGTCGCGCTCATCAGCACCGCTCGGACGGGCGTCGGGTCGAGGCGGTGTGTATCCCGTCAGGGGTGGTTCCGCGGTTGGTGGGCGTGCTGGCGGAGGGCGGTGGTGGGGCGGCCCGGCCGGTGGCGGTCAGCGGTGCGTGGTGGCTGGGGGTGGCTTTCGGTGAGGTGCAGGAAGTCGAGCCGGCCGTGGACTTCGCCGGTCATCCAGCCGGTGCCGTGGGGGGTGAGCGGGGCGCCGCCGCTCGGTGCGCCATCCTTCGCCGGTGAGGATGTCGGCGACGACGGGGGAGCCGTAGCCGGGGGTTGGCCGGTGAGCAGCAGCATCAGGGTGATCTCGGCGGCTGCGGCCTCGCGCGGGGTCGGTGGGGATCAGGGTGCCGGTCACCGCGTCCCACAGGGTGGGGGTGTCGGCGTGCAGCAGGTCCTGTCCCGCGGGAGGTGAGCCGGAGCCGGCGGCCGCGGCGGCGGGTCGCGCCGAGTTGGGTCGAGGATGCGCGCGGAGCCGGTGCGCTTCGGGGAGCTGGTTCTCCGGTGGTGCCTGTTTGCCCAGGATCAGCCAGTCGAACCGGTGGCAGGCCTCGGTGAGCAGGGCCCGGCCCAGGGTGTTGTTGACGGTCAGCGCGGCGCCGTCGCCGGCGAACGCGCTGCAGGAACCAGCGGATCTGGGCGAGGTGGTCCTCGGCGTCGCCGGGCACCGGTGGTCGCTGCGGTGAGCAGCGGCAGCACAGCCTGGGTGAGCGCGGCCCGGCCCGGGCCGCGGGAGTCGGCCCACCGGGCGCGGCGTTCGGCGTGGATCCGGTCCAGGTAGCTGTCCCCGCCGAGTTCCAGCCTGGGCGACGGTGAGGTAGCCGCGGGCGATCGCGGCTGGCGGTGACCCGCCAGCCGCGGCCGCCCGGGGGTGTATGCGCCGGCGGTGATGGCGTCCTCGAGGTGGTCGGCCAGCGCCCAGAACGCGGCGTGTTCCTCGACGCCGAGCATCCCGCCCCAGGTCAGCAGGCCGGGGATGTCGGGTGGTTCGACACCGCCGCCGTGCCAGGGCCTTGCGGTAGGCGGTGATCCCGGCGGTCCGGCCGCCGGTGTCGTAAGCGGTCCAGCATGGTGTCGGTGACCGGGCTGGTGCACGACTCGGCGTAGCGGGGGAGCCCGACCCGGTCGAACAGCGCGCCCAGGCCGCGGGCGATCTCGCGGTGTTCCTCGACGGGGGCACGGCGAACTTGCTGGGCAGCTGGTACCAGAGGAATTCCTGCACGCTGCGCAGGCTGACGATCTGCAGGCCCTGTCCCCAGGTCAACGCCCCGAACGCGGCCTCGCGCCTGGTTCGCGGCGACCGGGTCGGTGGCGGCGAGGTCGGTCAGCGCGGCGTCGACCGTCGCGTCGCCGGTGTCGAACCGCCGGCGGGTGTCGGTCATCGGCCGGACCGATCCGCAGCACTGCTTGTACTTGCGGCCGGATCCGCACCAGCACCGCTGGTTCCGGCCCGGTGGCCACGCGATCAGCGACGGGTCGCCGGCGACGGGCCAGGTCCGCGCAGTACCCGGCCCGGGCATCGGCCGGGTCCCGGTCCTGCTCGGCGCACCAGGCCAGGTACGGCTGGATCCGGATCGGCGCGACGAACAGCCGGGTGTGACCGGCGTCGGCGTAGTCCTGCAGGGTGCGTTGCAGCGCCCGGTTGTAGTCGGCGTGGTCCTTCGCGCCCTTCGCGGGGCCCTCGGTGACCAGTTCCGGCCACCGGGCAACGCCTGCGGGTACTCCGGTCGGCGGGGAACCACGCCAACGCCAACGTCACCGGGTCGTCGGCGGAACAGCGGCACCGGCGACCGGGCGGCGGGACGGCGGATGCGTCCGGCCACCCCGCCGGGGGGACCGACGCCGACGAGCCGCGTCCTGACCGGTGGGTCGCACCGGTGGCGGGCCCGGGACGGCCGGCGGGAACAGGAACGGCGATGGGGCGCGGGCCGCCGGGGGTGGCGGGTTCGCCAGGAACCCCGCGGCCCCGTTCTGCAGGTCGTCGGTGGGCGACCCCAGCGCGGTCAACGCTTCCGCCGCGCAGGTCGGACGAGCTGCGTGGACAAGCTCTTCGGGGTCACCGGTGTGTCGATCGCCAGCCGCAGGCCTTGGGTGAGCCAGGTCAACGCGTCCTCGTGGTCGTCGATGGCGGCGTATTCCAGGCCGGCGTTGTTGTACAGCCACACGTCATCGGGGGTGTCGGCCTTCACCTGCTGCCCAGATCTCGGTGGCCTGCTCGACCCGGCCGTCCCGCATCAGCAGCTCCGCGATCCGGCACCGCCCATCCGGTTGCCCGGCCCACCCGACCTGCAGGGCCCGGCACATCACGGTGATCGCCTCGTCCACCCGGCCCAGCGCCTCGTAGCAGTCGACCAGCTCGTCCAGCAGCTCCGCCTCCACCCACAGCTCGGCCGCGGCCGGGTCGGTGCGGCACGCGAACGCCGCCCGTTCCAGCACCTGCACGCACGCCTGCGGGTCCCGCGGCCGGGCCCCGAGCACCCGACTCAGCTCGGCCTCCACCGCGACCACCTGCTCGATCATGCTGTGCACCATTCCCAAATACCGGTCCGCTGTCACCTTTTGGGGGTGTGTGGCAGTGGGCCTGGCGCTAACAGATGGCTCAACGCCCAGTACTCAGCGTAGCGACCAGTTGTCTAGCAATGCTCACCTTCCGGTGAGAACCAGCCCCGCCGCACTACCGGGCGGACACGGGGATCGGCCCGCCCGGTGGGCGAGATGAGGCGGTGTGAACGCGAGGCCATCGGCATCAACAAGCCTGGTCCGGCAGCCTCTGGGCTGCGGGCGGGGGCGTCGCGACGTGCGCCCGCTGTCGGTGAGCGGTATGACGGCTCGTGCTCAGATCGGTGCGTTCGCCGGCCGTCTGCCCGTACGGGTGGGGGATGGTTGACGGGCGCTGCCGGAACGCGGGGGAGCGGTGGGTACTGGCACCGGTACACGATTTCGGCGGATCCATCAGTGATGCAGCGACGTACAACGGGGATGCAAACAGCGTTCGCTGGCCCTGGGATGACACGGGAGGCCGACACACCCCCGGGCCGTCGGTGAACGGAACCCGTTGAGTCCGTGGGTGGCGCTACGGTCGCACATCATGAGTCGCGGACACACCGTCATGGCCGTCATGGGGTTGGCGATTGCCGCGGTGCTGTGCTCTTCCTGCACGGGTGGCACGTTGAGCGCTCCCACCGCTGAGGCGTCTCCGTCCTCATCGATGGGTTCACCGGCGGCGGCCGGCACAACCGTCGCATCGTCGGTGCCGACGACCACGCCCAGGGGATCTTCGCAGGCGGGTAGCCCATCTCAACCAGCGCTGGTCAGCTCTGTGCCGGTGAGCTCGGTGCCGGTCGGCCCTGTGCCGGTCACTGGGTCGAGTGTGGTGGCCGCGACACCACCGGCTGATCGGCTGGTCCCGGCTCCGGTGTCCGGGCCGGTGCGAAACGCGCCGTGCCCGGGGGTGCGGTGCGTGACGATTGCGGTGTCCGGTGATGTGTTGCTGCACCCGCAGCTGATCGAGCAGGCCCGGCAGGACGCCGGGGACGACTCGACCACCACGGTGGATGGGATGGACTTTTTCCCGATGCTGGCCGGGCAGCAGAAGTACGTGCAGAGCGCGGACATCGGGGTCTGTCACCTGGAGACGCCGCTGGCCGATCCGGACGGGCCGTTCGAGAACTACCCGGCGTTCTCCGTACCGCCGCAGGTGCTGCCGGCGTTGACGGAGACCGGGTACGACGCGTGTTCCACTGCCAGCAACCACACCATCGATCAGGGCACCACCGGGTTGAACCGGACCCTGGACGACCTGGACGCGGCCGGTTTGATCCACGACGGCTCCTACCGCACCCGGGCGGATTCGAAAGTGCCGGTGGTGATCAACACCCGCAACGGGCGGGTCGGTTTCATCTCCGTGGCGTACGGGTTCAACGGCAACGAACCCGACCAGCCGTGGCAGGTGAACACGATCGACATCGACGCGATCAAGGCCAAGGCGAGGTCGGCTGGCCGGGGCCGACCTGGTGATCGTGGCCATGCATGCCGGCGGCGAGTACGAGTCGACGCCGAACCTGGAACAGAAGACCACCGCGAAGGCGCTGCTGGCCGACCCGGACATCGACCTGGTGTACGGGCACCACGCGCATGTCGTGCAGCCAATGGAGAAGATCAACGGCAAGTGGGCCATCTACGGGTTGGGCAACAACATCGCCGCCCAGCTGGGCAGCGCACCGGGAGTGCAACAAGGCCTGCTGGTCCGGGTCCAGTTCAGTCAGGACACAACGGGGAATGGACGACCAGCGACGTGGCCTGGGTCGTCCTACCAGGACGTCGGCGCCCCGTACCGGTGGTGCGCCCTGTCCTCCACCGACACCTGCGGCACCGGGGATGTCACCGCCCTGGCGCAGACCACTGCTGTGGTCAACGGGTGGGGCGCGGACACCGACGGCGCCCACCGCCTTGACTGACCTCATTGTGCTCGAGCGGTGGAAGCGGCACACCGGGTGGCCCTTGTGGCGAGCTGGTCAGGGTCGGCGTCGGGTGCTCGGCCTCGACGAGAAGGGCCGTGTTGGGCTACCGCGACGCCTTACCCGATCGAGGGCTGGGTGACCGCTGCTGGTTCGGTCCGTCCTGGTCGGCTGCGGTGGGGTCGCTCGGGCGTTGGCGGAGGGCGGTGTTGGTGGTGAGGTGGGCGTTGCGGGCGCGGAGGGCTTCGTTGTGGGCGTGCAGGTCGGCGTTGTCGGCCTCGAGGTCCAGCACCCGGGCGATGCCGGTGAGGTTGATGCCGTCGGCGATCAGGGTGCCGATCCGGCGGAGCCGGGCGATGTCGGCGTCGCTGTAGCGGCGGGTGCCGCCGTCGGTGCGGGTGGGGTTCGAGCAGGCCTTTGCGTTCGTACAGCCGGAGGGCTTGGACGCTCATCTGGGCCAGTTCGGCGGCGACGGTGATGCCGTAGACCCCGGTGGTGCCGTCGCTGGCCGCCGAGGGTCGTTGCGGGGCTGGGTGTTTCGGTGTGCGGGCCGGGAGAAATCGCCGGTCGACTCTTGCTCTGGGTTGCCGTTCATGGTATAAGGAATCTACACCATTTGGCACACATCGACGTGATTCCGGTGAGCGTGCGAGGAGGTGGGACGCGATGCGCGAGGACGCGAATATCGGCACGGCACTGAGTGCGGAAACGGTGGACGCCCGGTTCTGGGCGTTGGTCTGTGACGACGAGCAGTGGCTGCGGTTCGAGTTCGACGGCATCGTCAGCGGACCTGCCGAACATCCGACCACCGTGCCGCCGGCGTCGGTGGTGGCCACCGACCGTTCCCGGCCCGGATCAGGTGCGGGGGAGCAGCGAGACAGCGCCGGGCGGCTGCGGCCGTGGCGGACCGCAGCAGCGCCGGGGCGGGCGTGGCGTCGGCAGCGTTCCCCTCCGCACCAGGCGACCAGGTCAACCAGGTGAAAGAGAAGGGTGGTGATCAGCACCAGCACAGGCGATTTCTTGATCACGTTCGCAGGACGGAGCGGCTGCGGCCGGCACTGGTGAAGCATGAGCGATGCGGACAACCCACCAAACGGCGCCGGACCCTTCAGGGTCGGGCCGAGCGGGCAGGGACAACCGCATCCGCGTCTCGTGACGCCCACCCTGTCGGCCGCAGCACCCGTTCCATCGGGCACATCGATCAGGCAACTCGATCACGCAAAATGAAGTGCATCTTGTGCGGGCGCCGGCAACCGGGTCAGCGTCCGCTTTGTGTGTGCCCGATGCCCGCCCGATGGGCTGGGTCGGTCACACCGCTTTCAAGGAGGGGCGCGCGCGGGCGCTTACGGTGCCGGGCGGACCCCTCGAGTGATCCGGGTGGGTGGCGAATCCCGTTCTCGCTGATGATCGGGGGAGTGGTGATCCGGGGTCGTGATCCGGTGGCGGGGTGAGCTCGGGTACGGGGCGGTCGGTTCCTGGTAAGGCACCGGTGTGCGGGACGGTGTCAGCGGTGCCCCGTAGTGAGCGGTGGGCGCGGTCGGCGGCCCGGTGCAGCAGGTCTAGGGTACCTGTGCCCGCCGTGTTCGTCATCTCGATCACGGTCTCGTCGCACAACGCCGGCTGCACACCGCGGCCAGTGCGGTGAACACCCGGGCCCGTTCGGTGCTGGCCGGCAGATGCCGCAGACCGGTCAACACCCGCCGCAGATCAACCGGGGCACGGTCTTCCCCAGCGTGGTCAAGTCCGGCGTGATCGACCTCTTCGTGGTGGACCAGTGGACGACGGGCGGAACCCCGTTGTCGCCGCGGTGTTCGGCGAGAAAAGTGCACGACATTTGTTCACCACCCTCTTGCCATCTCTTGCAGCCGGTGCTACAACAAATGTATACCTGCCATGATAGATGCGGTGGGTTGGTGAGCACACGTCGACGAGTCTTGGGAGGTGTTCGTGATGCTCATGCGTACCGATCCTTTCCGTGACCTGGACCGGCTGACCCAGCAACTGCTGGGCACCAGCGCCCGCCCGTCCGCGATGCTGATGGACGCCTGGCGGGAGGACGACCACTTCGTGGTCGAGTTCGACCTGCCCGGGGTGAACCCGGATTCGGTCGACCTCGATGTGGAACGCAACGTCCTGACCGTGACCGCGGAACGCCCGGCGCTGGACGAGGACTCGGAGTTCCTGGCCGCCGAACGGCCCCGCGGGGTGTTCAGCCGGCAACTCGTCCTCGGGGACAACCTGGACCTGGACAACGATCCAGGCCGGCTACCGCGACGGGGTGCTGCGACTGGTCATCCCGGTCGCCGAGCGGGCCAAGCCCCGCAAGATCAGCATCAGCCACAACGGCGGCGGGACCAGGCCATCACCACCGGCAACGGCCACAACGGCGCGCAACACCGCGGACAACACCGTGGACGCCGACCAGAAGGTCAACGCCTGACCCCGGTCACCCGAACCGTCGGGGCGCACCCCAACCCCGCCCAGCGGCTCACCGCCCGCGGTGCCGCCCGGCACCCTGACCACGGACCGGGTGCCGGAACCGCTGTGCCGGCACCCAGACCGCCCGGGCTGCTGGGCGGCCCCACACCGCCCCGCGGGTCTGTTGCGTGACACGGACCGGACGGCGACGACACCCAAGGACACTTGGCCGATACCCCGTCATGTGACGCGGTCCGGTGCGGTAATCCGCCGGATCCGAACCGAGGGTTCCGCACTCCGGTCAGGATATGGGATGCGTGCGGGCAACGCGGATGATGGCCGTGTCAGGCGGTGACCCGTGCGCGGCGTAGCGCCGGTCGGCTCCGGATCATCAGTCCGAAGATCACTCCGAGGGGCAACATCAGCATCCCGTACACCGCCGGCGCCAGGGATAGTTCTACCGAGCCGAGGACGGTCTGGGCCACCACGACCGCCAGGGTTGCGTTGTGCAGGCCGATCTCGAACGACGTTGCGACCGCCTGCTGATTCCGGGCACCGAACCAACGAGGCACCACGAACCCGACGGTCAGACTGATCAGACAGAACAGCACGGTGATACCACCGAGCCGACCGATCTCGGCGCTCAACAGGTCCCAGTTCGCCGTAATTGTTCCGGCGAGGACGACGGCGAGGATGGCCAGAGAGGCGATACGGACGGGCCGTTCCATTCGGTCCGCCCAGGCCGGTCGCCGACCCCGAACAACCATTCCGACGAGCACCGGAAGCAGCACGATCACGAACAATTCGACCGCTGTGCGCGGTTGCGCGCCGATCCTGCCCAGCGGCATACCGAAGTATCCGATGGCCCAGTCGACCACGAACGGCAAGGTGATCAGGGACAGCACCGAGTTCACCGTGGCCAGGGCGATGTTCAGCGCGACGTCACCGCGAAAGATGTGACTGAGCAGGTTCGCGGCGGTACCGCCCGGCGCCGCTGCCATCAGCATCATGCCGACCGCCAACGCGGCCGGAAGCCTGAAGGCGACAACCAGTGCGAAGCAGATCGCCGGCAGGAGCAACACCTGACAGATCAGGGCGACGACCGCGATCCTCGGCCGCCGCGCCACTCGTAGAAAATCAGCCGCGGTCAGGCCCAGGCCCAGACCCAACATGACAATCGCCAGGGCGACCGGCAGGGCAACCATGATGAGCATTGACGCCATGCCTAGAACCCTGCCGGAAACTGCTCAAACAATCGACTAGGTGACGCCGCAGAGCGCAGCCCCCGCTCTCCGCCGGCAACACCCGCACCTTGAACGAGGGCGGCGACGCAAATCGACGCGGTCTCCTACCAACCAGCCATGGGGAACGACGTTCGACCCTCCGTCGGGATGAGTTGGGAGCTTGTGGTTGTGATGCGGGTGGTTGCCTCCGTTGAGCGGTGGCCGTTAGCGTCGGGTCCCTACGCACCTGAAGGGGTGGGGCATGTCGTCGATTCCGTCGTCCTCTGGGTCTGTGTCGCCGTCCGGGTCGGCTGGTGGAGGTGCTTCCCCGTTCGGTCCGTTGCCGGGGATCACGGTGGCGGACGCGTATACCCCGGTGCTGGTGCAGGTGGCGAACCCGCCGACGTTCCCGGTCGCCGGCACGGACGGCCGGTTCCACGTTGCGTACAACCTGATTCTGCAGAACGCGTCGCGGGTGCCGGCGACCATCGATGCGCTGGAGGTCGTTGACGCGGTCGACACCGGTCGGGTGGTCGCCCGGTTCGCGGGTGAGCAGCTGGTTGATCCGGGCTGCGAGTTCGGGGACTGCAACCGCTTGCGGGCGTTGCCGTCGGCTGCGGTGTCCGATGCGGTGATCCCGCCGCAGCAGGCCCGGTTGCTGTTGGTGGATTACGCGTTCAACACCGTCAGGGAAGCACCAGCTTTCGTGATGCATCACCTGTGCTTTCAGGGGGCGGCAAGCCCGGTGATCACTGATCCGGTGCCGGTGGATTACACGGTGGCCCCGTACAGTCTGTCGGCGCCTGGCCCCATCGTGATCGGGCCGCCGGTGAAGGGCAGGAACTGGGTCGCCCTGAACGGGGGATGTGATCCGGGGTGGCCGCACCGCAGCACACCGTTGTCGGCGAACGGTCAGCTGTATGCCGCTCAACTTTTCGCCATCGACTGGAAACAGGTCGATGACCAGGGCGCGTTCTACACCGGTGACAAGACCAAAAATGAGAGTTACGTCGACTACGGGTCCGAGGTGATCGCCGTTGCCGACGGCACGGTGGTCTCGGCGTTGGATGGGATGGAGGCCAACGCGCCGGGGGTGCTGCCCGCCCAGGACCCGGTGCTCGGGCCGAAGCTGACCGCGAACAACGTGGACGGCAACCACATCGTGATGGACCTGGGCAACGGGATCTACGCGTTTTACGCGCACTTGATCAAGGGCAGCCTGGAAGTGACGGTGGGGGACACCGTTCGCAAGGGCCAGGTGCTCGCCAGGCTAGGGAACACGGGTAACGCTAACGCCTCGCATCAACACTTCCACCTGATGGACGGGCCGTCCGTGCTGGGCAGCTCCGGCCTGCCGTACGTGATCGACACGTTCGAGTATCAGGGCCAGATCTCCGCGCAGCAGCTGTACGACGCGGACTACTACCTCACCGGCAACTTCTTCGGCCCCGACCGGCTGCCGACGGCGCAGCCCCGCGCCGAGCAACTTCCGCTGGCCTGGTCGATCGTCACCTTCCCCGGCTAGCAGACCCGGGTAACCGCGCCCCGAACCGGGACCACGGGCTGCGCGGCTGGCAGCGCCGCCGCGGAACCCGACGATTTTTGCGGCTGGCCACGGCGGACACGAGGCGCATCAGCTGGATCTGTCTCCGCCTGGCCTGTTGCGGCGTGTCCGATCCGGTCGACACGCCCAGTCCCGTGCAAACTGCACAGCGCGCTATCCAGGGCGTGGGGCGTTAGGCGAGTTGGGATTGGAGCACCTGTCTTGGCGCGGTTAGGTGGTGGGGGAGGCTGCGCTGGCGGGGTTGTTGAGGGCGGCGGTGACGGCTTCCCGGATGCCGGCGGGTGGACGGCCGAGGGTTTGTTCCAGATCGGTGGTGGTGGCCTGGAAGCCGCCGGCCCGGACGACGGGGCCGAAGAACGCCATGATTCCTTGGTCTTCGTCGGTGTCGCGGTGCTGCACGGGCCGGCCGCTGACCTCAGCCAGGGCGGCGGCGAGTTGCGGGTAGGTCCACAACGGCCCGGTGAACTGGTAGGCCTCGCGGGGCTGGTCTTCGCTGGTGAGGATGGTGGCGGCCGCTTCGGCCAGGTCGCTGCGGGTTGCGGTGTTGAAGACGCTGTCGCCGGTGCTACCGGGAAGCACCCCACTCTCGACGGCCTCGCGCAGGAGGTTGGGGTCGAGAAACATCTCGGTGTAGATGGGGTGCCGCAGGAATGAGTATCGAAGGCCGCTGTCGCGCAGCGCCTGTTCGGTGTCGTGGTGTTCACCGAGCAGTCCGTCCTCGATGACGTCGGCGCCCACTCCGCTGGTGTAGAGCACGGTGCCCACGCCGGCGTCGGCGGCGGCGTCCACGACCCGGCGGTGCTGAACGGTCCGGGGGCCGGTTTCCGGTCCGGGGGAGGAGATGAACAGCAACCGGTCCGCCCCGTGGAAGGCGGTGCGCATGCTGGCCGGATCGTCGTAGTCGGCGAACCGAACCTGCACGCCCCTGCTGGCGAGGTCGGCTGCCTTGTCCGGGTTCCGGACGGCGACCGCGATCTGCGTGGCCGGGGCCCGGTTGAGCAGGTGGCTGATCACCAGGGAGCCGTAGGCGCCGGTGGCCGCGGATACAACGATCATGGCGGGTCTCCTTGCCGGCGACAGCGTCTGCATGTTGGTTGAGCTTGGCCCGAGCGGTGCCCGATTGCCAGTCGGACGCCGGGAGCTCTGTTCACCGTGGGCGTGGCGGTTCGGCAAGGGTGCGCGTCGTCTCGGCGTGCACCTGCCGGGGTCACCGTTCGCCGTCAGTGACGGTGAACCGTCGGGTCGGGTAGCGCGGCTTCGTCCAATGCGTACGCGACGGCCCGGTTACCGGTTGCCGCGGATCCGTGTGCCCATGCTGCGTGAAATGCGGTCTCCCCTAACGCGCGTCGGGTCTCGGTGATCCACCGGGTGCGGCGTCGCTCGTTGACCGGCCAGGAATGGGTGCCGCTGATGGTGCGGAGCCGCTCGGCGGCGCCGGCCAGTCGGATGGCTCGCTCGGGTTGTCCTTGGGTGGCGGCCAGGTGCCCGAACGAGTCCAGCGCGTCGGGGATACCGAGTTTCTCGCCGACCTGTCTCATGGTGCTCAGGCCGTCCCGAAGCAGCTGGTGCGCGGCGCCGGTGTCGCCCTGGCTCAGGGCCAGATCGGCCAGGGTGAGCATCACCAGGGCGACGAAGCGGGGAAAGCCGAGTGTGCGGTAGAGCGCCAGGCTTTCCCTGAGCAGCCGCTGGGCGGTGTCGGGGTCCTGGTCGACGTCGGCGGCGATCATCCCGAGGTGGTGCAGGGTGGCTGCGGTGACGAACGGGTGGTCGGTGGCTTGGGATAGTTGCAGGCCCTCCTTGAGGTGGGCGCGGGCAGTCTCGTGGTCTTCCTGTACCCGCGCGGCGAACCCTGCTGCGAGCAGCGCGGCGGCGGTGCCTCGCTGGTCACCGACCTCCCGGTACAGCGCGACGCTGTGGTCCAACGCCGCCCGGGCGGCCGGGTAGTCGCCCTGGGTCAGGGCGAGCTGCCCGGCGCCGAGCAGGACCTGCGCTCGCGGCCCGGTCACCCCGCTCGCCCCCGGGAGGGCGAGCACCGCGGTGATCTGTGTTCGTCCCTCGGTGGCGTACCCGCGGACGTACCAGAACCACCACAGCGCCGCCGCGAGGCGCAGACCCGGCTCAGCGTGGTGGTGCTGGATGCACCACCGGAGGGCGGCGCGCAGGTTGTCGTGTTCGCATTCAAGTCTTTGCAGCCAGAGAGCCGTCTCGGCGGTGTAGAAGCCGCGGGCCGCCTGCTCGGCCAGCAGCAGATAGTGGTGGGCGTGCCGCTGACCGAGCGCCTCCTGTTCGCCGCCGGCTGCGGTGAGCCGCTCAGCGGCGTAGTCCCGGATGGTGTCCAGCATCCGGAACCGTGGCTCCTCGTCCTCGGTGGTGTCCTCGAGCTGGATCAGGCTGTTGCGGTGCAGTTCCTCCACACCGTCGAGCAGGTCGGTGGGTTCTTCGCCGGCACACACCGCTTCGATTGCGGGCAGGCTGCCGCCGCCGTGAAACACGGCCAGTCTGCCGGAACAGGTCCTGCTCCGGGTGCTTGCAGAAGGTGGTAGCTCCAGGCGATGGTCGCGCGCATGGTCCGTTGCCGGGCCGGTGCATCGGTGCTCCACCGGTCAGGAAACCGAGCCCGTGGTCAGACGCTGCAGCATCGTCTGCGGTGCCAAAACCCTGATCCGGGCGGCGGCGAGCTCCAGGGCCAGCGGCAACCCGTCCAGCCGCCGGCAGATCCCCGCGACCGCGGCAGCATTCGCGGTGGTGAGGGCGAAGTCGGGTTGAACCGCCTGCGCGCGGCGCAGGAACAGGTCCACCGCCGGGTTCACCGCCAGCACGATACCGCCGTCCCGGCCGGGATCTGCGGCGGCGTCAACGGCCGCACTGGGAACTCGTGTTCGCTGCGCAGCCGGAGCGCTGCCCGGCTGGTGACCAGGACCTTGACCTGCGGGCAGGTCGCCACCAGATCCGATACCACGGTGGCCGCGGCCGCGACGTGCTCGAAGTTGTCCAACACCAACATCGCCGCACGCTCCCGCAGCGACATGGTCAGCGCCTGCGTCGGCGGCAGGGTCCCGGTATGGATGAGGCCCACGGCCCGGGCGATCGCTGAACCAACGAAATCCGCGCTGCTCAGCGCGGCCAGCGGCACCCAGAAGACACCACCGGCGAACCCCGGTTGCAGCCGGGCCGCGACTTCCAGGGCGAGGCGGGTCTTGCCAACACCGCCCGGGCCGGTCAGCGTCACCACCCGCACGTCAGGTTCGGTGAGCAGGCCGATCAGCCGCTCGATGTCCCGTTCCCGCCCGATCAGCGGGCTGGGCGGCGCCGGAACACCACCACCGACTCCGTCGTCACCGACCGCGGTGGGTGCGCGTAGCACGGCGACCAGCGACCCGCGTTCCTCGAGCGACAGGGCCAGCGCGTCGGCCAACCGATGCACCGTGTCGGGGTAGGGCCTGCGCAGACCCCGCTCGAGGTACCGCAGACCCCGCACGCTCAACCCGGCCCGCTCCGCCAACTCGTCCTGCGTCAAACCGGCCGCCGCACGATGAAACCTCAGCAGCTCACCGAACACCGACGGCGGGCCAGGCTGCCCAGGTACCTGCATGACACCCCCGCACCTATCCGGAGCCGGATTCCGGCTGCGACCCAAAGCCGTCGGTCAGACGCCGGAACACCCCACGTTCCGGTGGGTGTGCCGGTCACTGTTCCTGTTCACGAGCACACCCACCCGACAGTGTGAACGGACACACAGCAACCGCGGCCGAACATCCGCCGCGACCCCGCCGAACTGGAGGCACATCATGGCTCTTGCAATTCTCGCGGAGATCCCGGACTTGACCCGGGCTCAATACGAGACGGTCGTCAACAAGGTCAACGAAACCGGATCACCGGCCGGGGCCCTGTTCCACGCCGGCGGACCCATCGAGGGCGGGTACCGCATCGTCGAAGTCTGGGAAACCCGGGAAGCCGCCGACGCCTTCTACGGCTCCGACCGCTACCGGGAAAGCCGCCGCAACCAGCCCCTCCGAGCCGAAGATCCTCATGACCTGGCCCGTCTCCGGTGTGGACACGGGATCGGGCTGGCACCAGACCGCCTGACCCGAGAACAAACTGACCGCATTGATCGGACGGCTCGGGACCGACAACCGCAGCGGACACGCGGATGTCTCCTCGAACGGGGAAGAACACCCGCAACCGGCACGGCCATGTCAGATCCTTACCCGGGGTTCGCGGCACCGGAATCACCGCTTCGGACACGTTCGATGCTTGGAACGCCACCCGCCGGTGGTGACGGGCTGAACGAGAGCCGAAACCGGCGCGCGTTTCAGATCCGCGGTCACCGGCACACTCGTCCGACCGCTACCGGTGGTGCTGTGTAGCGCCGTGATGCGAAGAGGTCCTTGCCTTGGTTGAGCTTGGCCAGAGCGGTGACGAATTGACGCCGTAACCGGGGTTCCAAAGGCCCCTGAACTGGTTGCGATTCGACTTGCGCACCTGCGCGGTACCTACTCCGGACCCGCCGGAGAGCCTGGATCTGTGCCGTTCCAGACCCGGTCCCAGTGGGCGCGGTTCCACTCCACGTGCTGGGTGCATCGCCCCCGTCGAGAACTCAGGGATTGGGCATTACTGGCCCCTTGACGACCGGTGGCTGAGGTCCTCCGGGTTCCGACGAGCAACTGCTCGCGCGGCGACGTGCTCTTTCCCGATGGTGGGTGGGGGGCCGAACCAGCCCAGCTGCAGTGCCTGGCTCAGGTCGTCGCGATCGGCGCTGTGTTCCACGAGTTGTCCGCCGGCGATGCGGAACCAACGGGTTTGGGACGTGGCGAAGCTGCGCCCGGTGGCCGGGAGCGTCTGCGCGATGTCACCGTCGGCGGTGAACGTCATGAACGGACCGGTCTGGCGGCCGGACATCGTCGTCCGGGCGACCACCCGGTCGCCCTCGGCGACGACCGTGTGAATCGTCCAGCGCAGCTCCGAGGCCGAGTGCAGCCAGTCGTAGGTCGCGCGGGCACCGGCAACGCCGGGCTGGCGGGCGGCCGGCGGTTCCATCACCGCCTCGTCGTTGTGCATGGTGGGACCGATGATGATCGAGGCTTCTGCGTCGTCCCAGTCCTCCATCAACCGGAAGTCTCTGATGACCAGGTCGTGGGCGATGTCGCTGGGTGTCGATGTCTCCGGCATGGGGGGCTCCTTACTGGTATCACGGGAATCGGGTTGGCGAGTCATTCGGCGTACAGGCGGATCTAGATGCCGTCTGGGTCGCGTAGACCGACGAGCACGGATCCTCCGTTGTGCCCGGTGACGACGCCGCCGTGCGGCTGATCCAGGTCGTCCAGGCGTTGCCGCCAGGCCTGCACCTCGTCGCGGGTCGGCACCGCGAGTGCGATCGGGTCGAAGCCGGACCAGGCAGCGACCCGGTCCGGGTCGCGGCGCAACGCCAGGGACACGGTCCCGGTCGGGTCGATGATCGCGACGCCCATCAGGACGCCGTCCTCGACGAACTCGATGTCGACCCGGAAACCCAGCACCCGCTGATACCAGTCCCGGCTGGCGGCGACGTCGGACACCGGCAGCTTGACGTGGTGAAACCCGCGCATCGTGGGCATCGGGGTCCGTTCGCTGTAGTTGCACTCTAAAGTTTGACTTTAGCCAATGAGCGATCCTGTCAAGAGGAATCTCCGGTCCGGTGCCGGCGGTCGTGGCCAACAGGCCCGGGCGACGCGGCGCCGGATCGTCGACGCCGGGTCCGCCCTGTTCATCGCGAACGGTTACGCCGCAACAACCTTGGAGCAGATCGCCGACCGCGCGGCGGTCGCGGTGCAGACGGTGTACTTCCATTTCGGCAACAAACGGACCGTGCTCAAGCAGGCGGTGGACATCGCCGCCGTCGGCGACGACGAACCCGTCCCCGTCCTTGACCGGCCGTTATTGGAACGGGCCCGGGCCGAGACGAAACCGGAACAGGTGATCGCGCTCTGGGCACGTCACGGCCGGGAGATCTTCACCCGGATAGCACCGATCATGCGGGTGGTCCGCGACGCCGCCGGCGCCGACCAGGACATGGCCACACAATGGCGGGCCAACGAGCAGGAACGCATCACCGCGTTCAGGGTGCTCGCCCAGATGCTGGCCGACCGGGACGGGTTGAAACCTACCCTCACAGTGGGTGAGGCCACCGACATCATCTTCGCCCTACTCGGTATCGAGCTCTACCTCATCTTCGCCTCACGTGGCTGGACACCCGAACACTGGGAACAGTGGACGATCGCCACGCTCACCGCCACACTGCTGCGCTGAGGGAAGCGGGATCCCAACGGCGACCCGCCGCCGGCGGTTACCACGTCGGTGACTGTGGAGGTGTGACACCCAGGAGCTGGGCGATGCGGTGCCTGCTGCGTTGGTCCTCGGTGGGTTGTGGCGCCCTGGTGGCGTCGCGCATTTGCAGCGGGGTCAGCGGGGTCTGGCTGCCGCGGTGGTGAACCTGCCGGACTCGGGTGGTCACCGTCGCGGGGGCGACACCATGCCGATGGGCGACTTGATTGATCGGTGCGGCGGGCCGGCCGAGCAGCCCGGCCCAGTCCAGCACCGATTCCGCCCGGCCGGGTCGGCTGGTGCCAAAGGTCCGCCAGGCCAGGTTCGCGACGAGGGTGGTCGCGGTCTGTCCCGGCACTGGGAAACCGTTGCGGCCCATCGCGTCAGGGATGCGGGGGAGAGGCGCTGGTGCGGCCGAGCGAGCGAGCCGCGGCAGCGCAGGATTCGAGGTCAGTCCGACGCCAAGGCCCAGGATGGCGTGCAGGGTTTCCGGGTCGATCGTGTCCAGCGCTGCGGCGTTGATGGTCCGACGACCAGCGTCGGCGGCGTCGCCGAGGACGGCGAGCACCTGGTTCCGGTTACCAAGACTGAGGCGTCCGGCGAGCCGCAGCCGGTGCTCGGAGACGGCGGTGATCCGCAGCTGCCCGTCGTCGAACAGAATGGGGCACCGCACGCGGTCGTCGTGCACAGATTCCACCGCGGTCACCACCCCGGCCGGGGCCTGCCGGTGGTAGAGGCACAACGCGGTGGCCGGGTACTTGCGGACAACCCGGTCCAGGCCGTGCTCATGTGGGCTCAGGGTGATCCCCGGGAACAGCCCGCCGAACCGGATCCCGGTATAGCCGTCGCGGACCGCGGCAGTGGCCCGCCGGCCCAGCTCATCGACGAACACCTCTGTCGACCGTTCATACAGCGCAACACTTCTCGCCTGGTCCGTGACGACCAGGCGTCCGTCCCGCACCGCCCGGGTCGGGTCCGCGCCGTCCTCACGTAATCGGGTCAGCAGCCCGTCGCCCTGGTCGGTCAACCCGACCACGACCACCCGCTCGGAAGCCGCCAGCCCGGCCGTGACAAACGCCGCCGAGACCTCCGCGGCGTCCTCGGCCCCGTCGACGACCGCGTAGCAGTGTCGGTGAACCAGGCCAACCGCTGCGTCGTTGACAGCACCCACACCAACCCCCGACCACCGAATTTCCCCCGTGGCCGCTCACCGCGACCGCACCCCCCGAGATCCTTGATACCGCAACCGGGTGGGAGAGAGTTGTGCAGCGCGTGGGAGTGCTCAGGCCGCCCCGAAACTCAGGACCGGACGACCGTCCGAACGGCAGCCGTCACGTGACGGAACCCTGCCTACGTCATCACCTCGGGGTGCGGCGGTGTCGCTTCGCAGGGCGGCGACATCATTTTTCGGCGCGTTCGCGAGCCAGCGCTAACTTGCATAATGATCGATTATCCGGGGTAACCCAACGATCGATGTAAGTGACCCGCTGCTGGTCCGGCGATTCTCCGCAAGATCTTCCTCGCCCCGCCTTACCGTGGGAGCGTGTGCAGCTGAGCAGCGGCGATCCGGTCGTGGACGGGGGTGCATCGGTGGCGGACGGGGTTCTTGAGGGGTTTGTGGTGGCGCCGCTGCCGCCGCGGCTGGCGGAGTACCAGCGGTTGCGAGGGGACGCCGGGCTGCCCGCGAAGACCGATGCGCAGGCGGTCGGGGCGCTGCGCGGGAGTTGGGCGTTCGGCCACATCCGCGCCGCCGGGCGGGTGCTGGCGATGGGCCGGGTGATCGGTGACGGCGGCTGGTACTTCACCCTCGCCGACCTGGCCACCGCCCCGGAGTATCAGGGCCGGGGCCTGGGCAGCCGGGTTCTGGAGTGGTTGCTGGCCCAGATCAGTGCGCGGGCACCGGTGGACCCGTACGTCACGTTGCTGGCCGACCCACCGGCCCGGGATCTGTGTGAGCGGGCCGGGTTCCGGGTCCTCGGCCGGCACGGCAGCGCCGTGCACATGGTGCTGGACCTGGACCCGACGTGATCGCCCACTCGGATCGGCGCAGCAGCTGCGGCGTCCGACGAGGCCGACGCCCTGCCGCCACTGGACGACGCCCAGGGAACTGACGTTGTCACGGCACAACCGGCGGCGCGGCGGAGTCCCAGCCACCTGCGCGGATGCTGAGCCGGGGGGACCCGGTCAGGAGATCCCGGCGCACGGTTCGGCTGCCGCACCGCAGGTGCCCGCTGCAGGGGCTGCCGAGTGTGCGGTTGGCGCGGTTGGCGGAGGCCACCGCCGCCGACCTGGCCAAGTCGGTCGACAACGGGGGAGCTGCCGCACCGCAGGTGCCCGGGCCGCCGGCCCTGTCGGAGCGGGCCCTGGCGGATGTCCTGTCGGTGGTGGATGCGTCGACGGCGGTGAATACGAAGGCGGCGTACCGGTCGGATTGGGCGCGGTTCACCGCCTGGGCGGGGGAGCGGGGGTTCGCGGTGTTGCCGGCGGATCCCCTGGTGGTGGCGTCGTATGTGACGTAGGCGGCGGCGGAGATGACCGGGGTGGGGAGGTGGCGGTACGCCCCGGCGTCGTTGACCCGGTGGGTGTCCTCGATCAACCAGTTCCACACCGCCGCCGGGTTGGACGCCCCGGGTCGGGTCGGAGGTGGTGCGGCGGGCGTTGTCCGGGATCCGCCGCATCCGGGCCACCCCACCGGCCCGCCGCGCACCGCTGCTGCTGGAGGACATCCGCACCCTGATGACGTCCATCGAGGAGACCGCCGCCGCCTGGCCGGGTGGGCGTGGCGGCTCGGCGTGACATGGCCGTGTTGTTGATGGGCTTCGCCGGCGCCAGTCGGCGCTCCGAGCTCGTCGCCCTCACCCTCGCCGACGTGACCGTTGCACAAGGCCGACGGTCTGCACGTGAGGCTCCGGTCCTCGAAGACCGACCAGGAAGGCGCAGGGGCGGTGAAGGCCCTGCCGTTCGGCCGCGACTCCGCCACGTGCCCGCCCTGCGCGTACGTGCGGTGGCGGCAGGTGCTGTCACGCGTGGGACACCGCCGGCCGACGGCCGCGGCCGCCGCGCGGTGATGGGCGTGCTCCGCCGGCAAACCGCCATCACATCGAACCAGCGCAGGAGACGGTGACGGGGACGGCGGTGCTGCATGTGTGCCGCACCGCCCGGCTTTCCGAACCCGCCGACCCGGGGCGGGTGTTGTTCCCGGCGGTGCACAAGACCGGGGCCATCGGAGCCCGGGCGATGTCCGGGGACGCGGTCAACGAGATGATCAGGCGCCGCGCCGACCAGGCCGGGTTCACCCCCGCCCAGACCCAGCTCATGGGGGGACACTCGCTGCGGTCGGGTTTCGTCACCGAGGCCTTCCGGGCCGGCGCGGACGCCCACGCCATCATGCGCCAAACCGGGCACCGCTCACCAGCCATGCTCGAGGTCTATGCCCGCGAACACGCACCACTGATGGGCAACGCCGTCACCCGCCTGGGCCTGTGAGGTGTCTACTACCAAGGACCGCCCGCCGCAGGCGTTGTCGGAGCGCACCCTGCGGACCTACGCCGCGGACTGGGCACTGTTCACCGACTGGTGCCACGCGGCGGGGGAATGGGAACTGCGCGGACCCCGACACGTCCTGCTGTTCCTCCGCGACTGCCCCGGCCGCGCGGCCACCCACCGGGTGCGGGTCGCCGCCATCGATCACCACCACGCCGCCGCCGGCCACCCCAGGCCCGGGGAGCACCCCGCGGTGCGGGCCGCGCTCGGCCGCCCGGTCCCGGATCTCGCTGCACAGCAGGGAATGTCGGACGAGGTGGCGGCCGCGTTACGCGGCTTGCCCTCGCACGGATGGACCAGGGGGATGTTCGGCCGGCGGGACCGCTGCCTGCTCGTCCTGTCCCAACTTGGCGGGGTGCCGTACCAGCACCTGGCCGCTCTTACCGCCGGGGACGTCAGGTTGGTCGACGGCGCGGCGCGGGTCGAGACATCCACCGGCGCATGGAAGGTCGCGCCCCACCAGGACCCAGTCGTGTGCGGGCCGTGCGCCGTGGTCCGGTGGCTCCGCGCCCTGGACCTGGTGATCACCCGGCCCGGCAAACGGGATCTCGGCCGAGCCCTGAAGAAGGCGAAGGCGGTGACCGGCGCCTCGGCGCACCTGTGCCGCTCCACCCGCCGGATCGACCCCGCGACGATGGTCGCGCCGTTGTTGGCGCCGATCGACCAATGGGGCTACATCCCTTTCCCCGTCCAACGATTGACGCCGCACTCGTTGTCCCGCCGGGTCCGGGACCTCCTCGATTGGGGATTTGGGTGCGCACCGGGACCTGCCCGTCGACACCGACGACGAACCCGAAGCCAAACCGGCGCCGGTCCCGCTCCAAAACCGGGCGCTGTACACCCGGGACGACGCACAGCGGGGGTGGGCCCGCCGCCGCGCAGACCTGGCGGACATCGCCGGGGTTGAGGACGCCCTCAAACAGATCGACGCCCGGGCGAAGGAACTGCAGCAGCGCACCGCGGCCGTCCTGGCCGCGGAAACCGACCGATGAACCATGGTGAGCCCATGGTGCGCCGGTGCTCCCGCTTGCTCCGGGGGTACATCGTCGATGAAGGGGGTAGCAGATGCCTCGGATCGCTGAAGGCACCCCGTGACTACCGCCGCCGCGCCTGCGGGGTCGGCACGGGTGCGCGCTGCTGTCCTCGGAGGAACAGGGTTGGGAGGTGCTGGCCGATTTCATCGGTGAGGGCATTGAAGCGTCAAGATCAGACCGTGGTGGTGGGCTTGCGCGCCGGGCAGGCGACCGAGTTGCTACGGCGGCTGCACGAGGAGCAGGGCATCGATCCGGATCCGGTGATCGCCGACGGGCAACTGGTGGTGATGGACGAGGCGGTGTCCGCCGCGTTCTTGGGGTTGCCGGCGGCGGAGGTGACCGCCCTGGTGACGACCCAGGTCGACGAGGCCGTCATGGAGGGGTTCCGCGGGGTCCGGTTCACCGGGCTGTACCCGCGGCGGGGGATCGGCCCGCATGAGCTGACCCTGGACCGGTTGGTCCGGACGGTGCCGTTGACCGTTCTGTGCGGCTACTTCCGAGGGTGACCTGACCGTCGGGGAGCTTGCCCGGGTCCGGGGCATGCACGCCCGTGAGGTCGTTGACACCGCGGTGTTCGACGATGGGCGGTTGCGGATCACCCGGCCTCGTCCCGGGTGGCTGCGGTTGGCCGGAAGCTGGGACACCGGCAACCACGATGCCGCGGTGGCGGTGCTCGGTGACCAGGTCGCGGCCGGGGATAGGGATCTGGACGTGGCCTCGTTGCGGTCCATCACCCCGGCCGGTTTGCAGGTCCTGCTCACCGGCATCGGCCGGGTGCGGTTACGCCGACCCAACGACCTGGTGCAACGCCTCGCGCAGTTCCTGAGCAGGCAACGGCCCCCCGGAACCGACTAGCCCCGGCGGCGTGCGACGGCGATGGAACGGTGTCCGGCTCACCCGGTGGTGCCGCGGGGTTGGCGCTCCACGTAGACCAGGAGCCGGTGTGTCACATGCCGTGTCACCGCGTCACCGGCGGGGGAGGCCATCGATTCCCGTTCGAGGCGGCCGATTGGATCGGGTTCGCACTGCTGTTCGGGGTGGTTCTCGGTGCGATCCGAACTGCCGCTGTCGCTGCCGCCCTTCGGCGCGGCCGGCGTCCGGGCCCGCGCGACCTCATCGACCTGTTATCCGTCGATGACGCCTCGTGACGAATCCCGTGGCGTGGACGGGACTTTCGCGGTGACCACGCGGCCGGTGGCGTCGACGTCACGACGTCGGTGAACGTGCCACCGACGTCGATACCGAGCCGGAGCGGCGGCGCGGCCTGGTGCGCCGGTAGCTGGCGCCCGCGCGTCGTTCTCAGGCTGTTCACTCACCGCCACAACGATGGGGGCAGCGCACACCCATCGGCCCTCGGCGGGACACGTCCCAGCGACGGATCGACCAGAATATCCTCATCGACCTCTATGAAATCCCCACAAATTCACCGTCGATTATTCGGGACGTCGCCACTACTTCGCTCCGATGAGTGGCCTGTCAGCCATGCGAACAGTCCCCTCAGCGCAGGCTGAACGGCGGGTAGCGGTCGGTGACGAGCAGGGTTGCATAGGCGGTCACGCGCAACGCCCACCGCCCGACGCCGACGACATAGTCGAACAGGCCGCGCGGATACCGGCCAGTGAACAGGATGGCGAACCAGGCGATGACCACGGCGAACAGCGCGCCGATGAACAAAAAGAACAGGACGATGATGTGCGGGATCACCAATAGCCACTTCACCAGCGGAAGCCACCGGTTGAGGTCCCGCTCGGCGTCGGGATAGTCGATGTCCAGGTGCACGGACTGCTCTTCGACGGTGGACGGATAGCGGTCGGTGAGTAGGGCGCCGTAGGTCGCGACCCGGGCGGAAAAGCGATGGAACTGCAGCGCGAAGTCGAACCACCAGCGCGGATACCGCTGCCGGAACAAGATCAAGAGCAGGGTCGCGCCAAAAAGTCCGCCCGCGATGCCGCCGGCGGATCGGGATACCTGGGTCAACACCTCACCGGACGCGGTGACAACAGTGGTCGTCGAGACTGCGGTTGAGGAAAGAACACTCAGGACGATTGCGATTGGGATGATCCAGAACACCCGGAAGGCAGTGGTGACCCGGTCGAGTTTCTCCGGGTAATCAATGTCGAGCCGGGCGGCGTACAAGCCGATTTTCTCGGGCATGTGGTGCTCCTCTGTTCGGCGAGCGTTGAGGAAGGCACGTTCCTAGCGGTGCCGTCGACCGTCCCGTGTGCCGGCGACTCGAGCACCTCCGATACGCACGATGGCCGCAGGCCCGCAAACAGCGGCGGGTGGGCCGCATGCCGACCCTAGACCCAAGGTCGACCGCTGGCAGGGGCAAAGGACCCGAATTCGGGGTCCCTTCTGGCACAGGTCGGTTCAGGTCGAAGGGTGACATGGTCAAAGGCCATGCGGGCGGACAAGCCGAGGTGGTCGTTGCCGTGGGCGCCCACAACACCACCCCTGGACCGCCCCCGGCATGGTGCTTGCATGCGTCCTGCGCATCGCGTGACCCGGAGACCCTATGGATGTCGTTTGCCGAGGTAAGTGGCACCTTCTGACCACGCTAAATGGCACCCTCGGACTTTGATCAAGGACCTCCACCTGCACCGATGCGATCGGGTGAGGACGGACCCACGCACGCTTGTTCGAATTTGATGCCGCTTATCACGGTCAGAAGGTGCCACGGAATTTGGCAATTCACATCCCGCGGCGGTCTTCCCGGACATACAGCGGGAGGGCCGTTGTCTTTGTCAGATGCCCGTCACACTGACGGTGCCGAGCACCAAGATCAAATCCCACCGACCCGCTCGTCGCTCGTCAGCAACTGAATTGACGGATGCCCGCCCGGTCGTCGTCATCCAAAACGATGTTCAACAACCGGCCCGCGGGAGAGCATTCGGATGCACCGTGGCCATGATCGCCGTGGGAGCCGGGGCGATGGACCGGCAGGAAATAGGCGCCGGTGGTGATATCGCGGGTGGTCACGTTGGTCTGTGCTGACCGGGTTCGGGCCGCCGGGCGGGTGCTGCTGGCGTTGCCCGGAGGACGGTTCCGGACGAGCGCTGGGGGTGGGATTGGTGGGTCGGTGGAGCGTCGAGTTCCGATGGTAGGTACCGGTCGAGGATGGCGGGGCCGTGCAGGTTGAAAATCCACCGGACGTCGTCGGCGAGGGCAAGGAAGACCCCGGGGGTGCCACCGTAAAAGGCGACGCTGCCGATCGTGGTGGCGGCGCCCAGTGGCAGCAGGGACAGCTCCAGCGATGTGCGGACCCGGGCGCGGTCCGATGGGCTGATGCTGTCAATGAGCAGCGGGTAGTCGCCGATGTGAACCATCACGGTCAAGCCGAGGAAGGCTGGTATCGCTGCCGCGAAGGTGGTGGTGAGTACGCCGCAGACATCGGTCAGGTTGATGTCGGGGTCATCGAGGGCATCACTGAGCGTGGTGAGGTCATCGACCAGGTTCCCGGGTAGGCCCATGTCAGGCTCCTTTGACGCAGTGACATTCATGGACAGAACGGCAAGCTGCGGCGCAGGACCCGGGTTCGGGACGCCGCGCAGTCACGGAGCGGCCTCTCGGGCACCAGCAGGTGGTGAGCTGTGGCAACCTCGCCGGTCAACGCCCTTGGTGGCTGCCCGGAAGCGGTGAGGGCGACGACCGGGTGCCGGCTCAGGTGAGCAGGCCACCGCGGAGCCCGAGGGCGACGGCGTGGGCCCGGTCGCGGGCACCGAGTTTCCCCAGAACCGTGCGGCATCTGGTTTTGACGACCTGCTCGGACAGCGACAGGTGGCGGCCGATTTCGTGGCTGGTGTGGCCCAGGCTCATCCCGCGCAGAACGCGGTGTTCCAGCTCGGTCAAATCCCGCGGCGGCGCCGGGCGGTGGACGGCCGTTCGAGCCGCATGCCTGGCAGGGACTTGCGGTGCCGACGGGTGGTTGACGTCCCAAACCATGAAACCCTGGGCGCCGCGGGCGACCGATTCCACCAGCAGGACAATGTCCGGTGCCGGGCCGAACACGATCACCGGCGCGGACGGGTACTCGGTCAGCAACGAATCGACCGCTCGCGGACCGCTGGGGGCGCCGCCGCGGACCCCGATCAGCACCACGTCCGACGGGTCCGCGGTGAACGCCTCCACCACCGCGGCCGCGTCCGGGACGGCCGACACCACCTGCAGGTGCGAGCCACGGGCCGCGAACTGCTCGGTCAGGACCCGGCGGGTGGCCGGATGCTGATCACAGAGCAGAACAGTTGTCGCCGGTACGAGCGCGCGCACACTGCTGAGCTCGGTCATAGTGGCTCAGTTCTGAATGAACATCAACAATACTGCCGGTGTGAAACCACCACCGTCCTGACGGGTTGCTGTTTAACCCGAACCGCACCGACGCGGTCACCGGAACGCAGTCGCAGCTGCCGTCCGAGGAATTCACTTCGTGAAAGAGCCGTTACCCGGCCCTTGTCGTCATAACGATACCGCAATATCACCGATAAAAAAGCCGCCCCGTTCTGACTTATTCAAATCCGTCTGAAACGAGTATTCCTTGCCGGTATCTGTTGAGCGCCCCAACGGGTGAAGCTGGCATCCACCGTGTCGTCCTGGCCAAGATCTGCGCTACGCTAAGTGATAAGAAGTTCGGGAAATTCACTACGGGCGTGGCCCGAGGGTTCTGGTGTTCGCCCCATGGGATCAACCGCCGGTCACCGCACACGACCGAATTCCCACGCGTCCGCCGTCGGACAGCATGGCGCGGACCCGGTGTCCGACCGACCCGCTTGGGTGTCGTTGGTCGCGTAAATGGCCCGCTTTGATCGAATTATCTGGCACTGTGTCGCCTTCAGATCCGCGTCGACACTGCCAGTGACCTGCTGATGCCCACGGCTGCTCGCCGCGTTCCGCACGCGTGTTCGAAAAGAGCGCCATTTATCGCGAGCAGAGTGCGCCAAATAATTCGATCATTTACAGCGTTGCGTGGCCTGCCGTCCCACGGGTGGACGCGGGGGATGTTCGGCCGCCGGGACCGGTGCCTGCTCGTGCTGTCTCAGCTGGCGGGGGTGCCGTACAAGCACCTCGCGGCTTTCACCGCCGGGGATGTCACCCTCACCGCCGGCACCGTCCGGGTCGAAACACTCTCCGGCGCATGGATGGTCGCGCCCGACCCAGACCCGGTGGTGTGTGGGCCGTGCGCCGTGGTCCGGTGGCTGCGGGTTCTGAACCTGATCGTGACCCGGCCCGGGAAACGGACCCTCGCCCAGGCGCTGAAGAAGGTCAAGGCGGTGACCAGCACGTCGCCGCACCTGTGCCGCTCCACCCGCGACATCGACCAACTGACAATGACAGTGCCGTTGCTGCCGCCGATCGACCAATGGGGCTACCTACCTTTCCCCGTGCAACGCCTGACCCCGCACTCGCTCTCGCGCCGGGCCCGGGACCTCCTCGGAGGAGCCTCGGTGGCGACGCGACCTGCCGGTCGACTCCGACACGAACCAGGAACACCGGCATCAGCGCCGCCGCCGGGGCCCGAGGACCGTGTACAGCCGGAAGGACGCGCAGCGGGCGTGGGCGCGCCGCCGCGCCGACCTGGCCGACATCGCCGATATCGAGGACGCCCTGAACCAGATCGACATCCGGGCGAAGGAACTGCAACAACGAACCCGCTGCCATCCTGGCTGCGGAAACCGGCCACTAACCACCACCCTGCGAAGGGACTGCTGACTTCCGATGTCGCATGTCGTCACCCTTGTCACCGACGACCGGAACCGGGTCCGTGCGCAATGCCGCTGCACTTGGCGGTCCCCATGGATCACCCCGGACACGGGATCACTTCCACGCCAACAGATCGCCGAGCGGGTCGCGACCCCTCACGTGCAAGAGACAGCCCGGCCGAGTCCTCTGAGGTGACAAGCGGAAACCTGGAACGGAAGCCACTCCTGCGGGCGTTCTTATTGGAGGGGTGCCCACAGCTTGTTCGGAGCTACCGCGACCGACGAAGCCTGAATGGACGCGGCGGCGCTGATGGACCCGTAGCCGGGGCGGCGCGGTGGTGTCGCGGCCGGCGGCCGGACCCATCGCGGTCCGCGTGGAGAATGCGCCTCCAAGCCGGACCGCAATGGCGCTGATGGAACGCGCGGTCAGCGGTGCCTGGTCACCAGATCCGCGGCCGTGCCGGTGTGCCGGGGCGCCCATCGGGCAGTACCGCCGGAACGCTGCATTTCCTTCGCTGCTGCCGTGGTTCCGCAGCCCACGCACTGGTCCGGGAAGTTCCCCGGCGACGGTCGTGGTGGACCGGGTCAGCGGATAGGTGGTGTACACACCGGCACCACTGATCAAGACCCGGGGTCCGCCGATCAGTTTGTTACCGGTGATCGTGTCTCCGGTCAGGGTCATCGGTCCACCGGGAGGGCCCTGGAAGACCGGCGCGTCCCAGATGCCGGCGCCGTGGGCGGAACCACCGCGACGGCCGGCCGCCGCTCCCACGTTGCCGGTCACGGTGGTGTTCGCCACCGTCAGCTCGAAGTCGCCGGCTTGGATGCCCACACCGGTGATGTCCGCCCGGCCGTGGGCAGCACGACCACGACCTTGTTGCCGCTGACCACCGAGTCCGTCATGGTGCCGGAGAACAGCAAGCCGCCGGCGCCGGAGGAGGCGTCCCCTGCGAAGGAGACCGAGGTCATCGTGTTGTCGGTGACGCGGGTTCGAGTGATCGTGCCGGACACCTCGCCCGCTCCCGCGTCCCCCGCCGCCGGCTCGGTCGAGCCGGGCAGGGTGGCGGAGTAGACGCTGTTGTGGTCGAAGGTGTCGCCGGACAGGTTCAGCGGCGTGTTGCCCTGCATGCCACCGGAGTCGGCATACATGTGGCCGACGGTGTTGGTGGCGACCACCGTGTTGTACGAGATCACCGTGTCGCTGATCGTCGCTGGGCTCACGTTCTCACCGACGTGCAGGCCACCCGCGTGCGACACTGGGTCGGAGATGGTGGGCGCGGCCGCGGTGAGAATGGCGCTGTTGCCGCGGACCACAGAGTGGCGCATCACGACGCTGCGCCCACCGAGGTAGGCACCGCCGGAGTCGACGAAATTGCCGTTCGGTGCGGTAGCGCTTACCCGGTTGCCCGCAATGACGCTGTCGCGGACAACGACGTCGCCTTGTATGGAGAAGAGCCCGCCGCCCTCGACATCACTGGTTGGGGTGGTCAGGCGGTCGCCGCGCACCGCTGAGGTTGTCGCTCAGCGAGGTCCGCACCAGCGTCAGGTTGCCCGTGTTGAAGATGCCGCTACCCAACGCCGCGGCGAAGGGGCACTGCACACCCGGGCTGCAACTCCGGGCCCCCGGGCAATGTCGTGGTCGGCGCCACCCGATTGCCGACGACTGCGGTGTCGGTGAGGGTGACGGTGGCCCCGTCCGCGAAGTGCTCTGCCTGCGGGACGTCGATCCCGCCACCGGTGGCGATTACGCCGGGCGCGCCGAAGAAGAAGTCCTACGAGGGACTGGTCCGGGTGACCCCGCCGGTGACGGTCAGCGCTCGCAAGGCGACGGTGGGCTCCGTGGGCTCCAAGAAGGTACCGACGCTGATGACGGGGCCGCCGCCGCGGATCACCGTGAGGTCGCGACCGGCCCCGATCACGGTCACGCTCTTGGTGATGTGCAGGCCGCCCGCGTACACCCCCGCGCCGACGCGGATGGCGTCACCGTCGTGGGCGGCGGCCAGTGCCGGGCCCACCTCGGTGTACGGACAGCCGGACTTGCAGACGGTCAGCTGCCCGGCAGACGCCGGAGTGGCGACGGCCATCAAGGCGAGCACAAGGCCCGCAGTGCCGGCAAGGGCAAGCGTGCGGTGGCTAGGTACGGGAAAGACGGACATGGCGGCCTCCCACCTGGGAACCGGGGCGAACCGCCCCACAATCGCGACGCTAGACCCGACGTCAATCTCGACGGGCACCCCGAGAACCTCGGCATAGCGCCAGGTAGGCAGCTCTCTCAGCGCGAACCGATCACTACCTACTGACGCTCTCCGAGATAATGACGTCTCATCAATACTGGCGTTTCTCAATGACAGTGGCGCTCTTTGCGGTCGGATTCTGTCACCTGTTCGGTCGTATCCAAAACGCGGCGATTGCGATACACCGTTACCTAGGT
>CAVXYU010000034.1:0-82211 GCA_963766015.1 uncultured Actinomycetota bacterium
GACGAGCTGCGGGACACCCTGGTGCCGGTCAACGAACGTTGGAAGATCGACGAGGTCCTTCGCGCCGCCCGCGCCTACGCCGATACCACCGGCCGGCGGGTTTCGATCGAGTACGCGCTGATCAGAGACATCAACGATCAGCCGTGGCGAGCGGACCTGCTCGGGGAGCTGTTGCGACGGCACCTCGGTCAGCTGGTCCACGTCAACCTGATCCCGTTGAATCCGACCCCTGGATCTCAATGGGACGCATCACCGAAACCGGTGCAGGACGAGTTCGTCCGGCGGGTTCGGGCCCAGGGGGTGGCGTGCACGGTTCGTGACACGAGAGGGCAGGAAATAGCCGCGGCCTGCGGGCAGCTGGCGGCCGCGGAGAAGTAGCGGGGTAGTCCGTCCAGGAAGAGCTGCCTAAGGGCGCCGCGCACGTTCCTTCCGCAAGGCGATCTCGCCGGAGATCAGCCAGAGCGCCATCAACGTGCCCATTACCACGAGCCACCAGTTCTCGACCAGAGATTGATGATTGCCGATGGTGAGCAGGAAGATCCCGGCAACACCGAGCCATAGCAGGAAACGGCTGCCGCGCGGAGCCATCTCTCGCCAGGTGCCGTGCCAGCCCCACTCCTCGCTGGGCGCGTCGGGGTTGTAGGTGACCATCTGGCCCGGCTGGACGCGGGCGACCGCAGAGCCGTGCTCCTCGTTGTCGCCCGTTTCGGAACGGCGTTCGAGTGACGTGCCGGCCACGGATCCTCCCGATCAGGGTCGTACTGCTCGCTGGTCTCTTGATCTGCCTGCATCCTCGCACGGGCGCTGACCGGTCGGCACGGCGGGCGCGCAGAGCCGGCGCTGCGCGCCCAGCCACGCGCGCAGATCCCACGCTGCGCCCTGAGCCTGCGCTCCGTGTCGGCCGTGCAGGCGGTGGCACCGGTCCACCCGCGGGTGGCAGTCATCGTCAGGGAGCGGCCCGGCGGGTCAGCTCGACGACCGCACTGACCCGGCGTTCTCCGTCCACCGTCGTCGCCTCCAGTTTCAGGCTCGCCCTCGTCGGGCTCACCCATCCCCGGATGGTCGAGCCGACGGCAAGCGTCCGCGGCACGCGCACCGTGCCGCTGCTCTCGCACGGTTGCAGGTCGGTCTCGTTGTCGACCAACAGGTTCGGCGGCAGGACGCCGCGGACGGGCTGGTCGTCGATCAGCACCCCGGACAGCGAGGTACGGCCCTCACCGGCAGGACCTGTTTCCGAGCCGGCAGCCAACCACCAGGTTCGGTGCACCGCTTCCGAGTCCTGGGCGGAGGCCGAGTTCACCGACACGCCAGGGACCCCCGCCGGGGTGATGCCGAGCGACAATGAGAGCGGGTTGGGGTCGCCGAACGGCCCGGCGCCGTCCGCCGGCTGCAGCGCAAGTTCCGCCGCACGCGTATAGGAAGAGCTCCCACCTTCGTCGGCGCACCGGCCGGTGACCGTGATGGTCATCTCCGCGGTGCCCGTCCAGGCCGCCGGCAGCGGCAGGTTCGAACCGGGCAGCGTGCTGGGGGTCGAAGTGGGTCCGGCCGTCACCCCGGAACGGTTCGTCGTCGGGTCGGAGCCGTCCGCTGTGCCAGTTTCGGACGAGGACGATGCAGCCCCAGGGCTGGGCGATCCAACTGGGTCCGCCGTTGCGCCCGTGGATGGGACGGTGGACGCCTCCGGAGAGGCAACCGTGGGCGGCACTGTGGACGACTCCGCCGGGCTGCCGTCGGTGATCTGGATCAGCCCCCAGACGACCGCCACCGAGCACACCAGAGCGGCGACCATGATCGTCGTCACCCACCTGGCGGTGAGGGTGGTCCGGGGCGGCATCCCGCCAGTATGTGCGTCACCGCTGGTCTTTCCCGGTTCAGCAGGTATCGCGAGCGATCGGGACGCCACCGCGAGGGACCAAGGGCGCCACCGCGAGGGACGAGGAATGCGACGGCGAGCGACAGGGGACGCAACGGCGAGGGAGGAAGATGACGGGGTGACGACTCGTTGGCCCGACCATCCACCGGCAGATGCCGTGCTTCAAGGTCCCGGCACGCCGGGCCGTCGCCGGGTCATCATTCTCGGTTCCACCGGCTCGATCGGCACCCAGGCACTCGATGTGATCGCCGCGCACCCGGAGATGTTCGACGTCGTCGGACTCGCCGCCGGGGGAGGCCGCCCCGAACTTCTGGCGGAGCAGGCGTTCGCGTATCCCGACGCCGCGGTCGCCGTCGGGGCCTGGCCCGACGGTGGTCCCCGGCCGGAGATCACGGGTCCGCGGGCCGCCACCGAACTCGTCGAGTCGGTCGAAGCGGACATCGTGCTCAACGGGATCACCGGGTCGATCGGCCTCGAGCCGACGCTTGCCGCCCTGCGCGCCGGCCGGCTGCTGGCGTTGGCCAACAAGGAATCCCTGGTTGCCGGTGGTTCGCTGGTGACGGAGGCTGCCGCGCCTGGCCAGATCGTGCCGGTCGACTCGGAACACAGCGCGCTGGCCCAGTGCCTGCGCAGCGGCGCCGGGCCGGAGGTGAGCAAGCTGGTCGTCACGGCGTCCGGCGGTCCGTTCCGTGGTCGAACAGCGGCGCAGATGAGTGAGGTCACCGCCGCGCAAGCCCTGGCTCACCCGACCTGGGCGATGGGCCCGGTGGTCACCATCAACTCGGCCACCCTGGTCAACAAAGGACTCGAGGTCATCGAGGCCCACCTGCTGTTCGGGATCCCGTACGACCGGATCGACGTCGTCGTGCACCCGCAGTCGGTCATTCATTCGATGGTGACTTTCGTGGACGGGTCGACGATCGCCCAGGCCAGCCCTCCGGACATGAAGCTGCCGATCGCGCTGGCCCTTGCCTGGCCGCACCGGATGGACCGGGTGGCTGCGGCGTGCGACTTCAGTACGGCGGCCTCGTGGACGTTCGAGCCGGTCGACCGAGACGCGTTCCCGGCCCTTGATCTGGCCATCGGTGCCGGTCAGGCGGGCGGGACGGTGCCGGCGGCGTTCAACGCGGCCAACGAGGAAGCGGTCGACGCCTTCCGTCACGGCCACCTCGGTTTCACAGGCATTTCCGATGTGCTGGGGCGCATCCTTGACGGGGCCGACCACGTCCGGAGCAACCCGCGGGATGTGCAGGACGTCTGGGCCACGGAAGACTGGGCCCGCGCGCGCGCCCGGGAAATCATCAGGGCGCACGGCGCGCGCATCCGGCCCCGAGTGACAGGTTGGGGGCGGCACGCTGATGTGGACCGTGATCGGGATCGTTCTGTTCGTTCTCGCGTTGCTGTTCTCGATCGCCTGGCACGAGCTCGGCCACCTGACGTTCGCCAAGCTGTTCAACGTCCGGACCACCCAGTACATGATCGGCTTCGGCAGGACCGTGTGGTCCAAGCAGGTCGGTGAGACGGAGTACGGCGTCAAGGCTGTCCCGCTGGGCGGTTACATCCGGATGATCGGCATGGTGCCGCCCGGGCCGGACGGCCGGCAGAAGATCAGCACGACCGCCATGGGCGCTGCGGGCATGGTGCGCAACATCGTCGAGGAAACCAGGGCCGGTGACCGTTCCCAGGTGACCGCCGCCGACGAGGGCCGGCAGTTCTACCAGCTGCATCCCGCGAAGCGGATCGTGGTGATGGCCGCCGGGCCGCTGATGAACCTGATCCTCGCCGTCGGCATCTTCGGCATCCTGCTCGTCGGCATCGGCGTCCCCACCCAGAGCACCACGGTGTCGACCGTGAGTCAGTGCGTGATCCCGACCGCCGCCGCCGGGACCGCGCAACGAAGCAACTGCACGGCATCGGACCCGCAGACGCCTGCCGCCCTTGCCGGGCTGCTGCCGGGCGACACCATCGTCGGCTTCAACGGCACCCCCGTCACCGGCTGGAACCAGCTGACCGACCTGATCCGGGCCTCCGCGGGACAGACCGTCCAGCTCCAGTACATCCGGGCGGGTCAGCAGATCACCGTCGCCGTACCCATCGTTGAAACGCAGCGCCCGGTGATCGACGATGCCGGGCAGCAGGTCGGCGTCGCCCCGGCAGGGTTCCTCGGGATCTCGGTCACCGCCCCGTACGTGCAGCAGTCCGTCGGTGCGGCGATCGGGCGCACCGGTGACTTCATCGCCGCTGCGGCCAAGGCGGTGGTCGCCATTCCCGCCCGGATCCCGGCGCTGTGGGACGCCATCTTCAGCGGTACCGATCGTGACGTGAACTCGCCGGTCGGCATTGTCGGTGCCGGCCGGATCGGCGGCGAGATCCTCGAATCGGACAGCACCAGCACCACCGACAAGTGGGTGCTGTTCCTCAATCTCGTCGCCGGCTTCAACATGAGCCTGTTCCTGCTGAACATGCTCCCGCTGTTGCCCTTGGACGGCGGGCACATCCTCGGCGCGATGATCGAATGGGTGCGGAAGGGCTGGGCGTCGCTCCGCGGGAAGGCCGACCCAGGCCCGTTCGACGTGGCGAAGCTGATGCCGGTCGCCTACGTGGTGGCATTGTTGTTCATCGGGCTGACCGCTCTGACGCTGATCGCCGACGTCGTCAACCCCGTCAAGCTGTTCAACTGACCATTCAGCGCAGCGCACCACCCCTTCTTCAGAAAGCCGTCTGATGTCCGTCACCAGTCCGTCCGGAGCCACCTCGAACGCCATGGGCCCGACGCCCATTGGTCTGGGCCTGCCGAGCATGCCCGCCGACCGGGTCGTGCCCGTGCTGTCCCCGCGCCGCAAGACCCGGCAACTGGACGTCGGCGGTATCGGCGTCGGCAGCGACTCGCCGGTGTCCGTGCAGTCGATGACGACCACCGTCACCGCCGACATCAACGCAACCCTGCAGCAGATCGCCGAGCTCACGGCTTCGGGCTGCCAGATCGTCCGGGTGGCCGTCCCCACGAACGACGACGCCGAGGCGCTGGCCATCATCGCGAAGAAGTCGCAACTGCCGGTGATCGCCGACATTCATTTCCAGCCCAAGTACGTCTTCGCGGCGATCGATGCCGGCTGCGCCGCTGTCCGGGTGAACCCGGGCAACATCAAGGCGTTCGACGACAAGGTCGGGGAAATCGCCAGGGCGGCCAAGGACGCCGGCACCCCGATCCGGATCGGGGTGAACGCCGGATCGCTGGACAAGCGGTTGCTGGCCAAGTACGGCAGGGCGACGCCCGAGGCACTGGTCGAATCGGCCCTGTGGGAATGCTCGCTGTTCGAGGAGCACGACTTCCGGGACATCAAGATCTCCGTCAAGCACAACGACCCGGTGATCATGGTCCGGGCGTACGAGCTGTTGGCGGAGCAGTGCGACTACCCGCTGCACCTGGGTGTGACGGAGGCGGGCCCGACGTTCCAGGGCACCATCAAATCGGCGGTTGCGTTCGGCGCTCTGTTGTCCAAGGGCATCGGGGACACCATCCGGGTCTCGTTGTCCGCCCCGCCGGTCGAAGAGGTGAAGGTCGGCCTGCAGATCCTCGAGTCGCTGAACCTGCGCGAGCGGGGACTGGAGATCGTCTCGTGCCCCTCCTGCGGGCGGGCGCAGGTGGATGTGTACACCCTGGCCGAGCAGGTCACGGCCGGTCTCGAGGGGCTGGACGTCCCGTTGCGGGTGGCCGTCATGGGGTGCGTCGTCAACGGGCCGGGCGAGGCGCGTGAGGCGGATCTCGGCGTGGCCTCGGGCAACGGCAAGGGCCAGATCTTCGTCAAGGGCGAGGTCATCAAGACCGTCCCCGAGTCGCAGATCGTCGAGACGCTGATCGAGGAGGCCATGCGGCTCGCCGACCTCATGCGCGACGCGGGGGTGACGAGCGGCGAGCCGTCCGTCACGATGGCCTGAGAGTCGGACTCGGCCTCGGACGGCACCGGAATCCGTACCGGGGTGGTCTGGCATTGTGTGCGCATAGTTTCCGCCGAGATCGCGAAGGCAATCCGTTGACGACCTGTGCACGGCCACTCCGTTCGTGGGCGGACGGTCGCGCGCGTACCTGCGGCGCCGGGCGGTCGCCGTGCTGACGGCCAGCTTTGCCAGGGTGCTCAGTTCCTCGCACACCGCACAGGTGTCGAGAGTGCTGGCCGCCGACCCGATCTCGTCCTGCATGGTGGCCGCCAGGTTCGAGCAGGTCGGGATGAACGAGGCAGCCATGGGCGGCCAGTTCTGGGGTGTCGGCGGCGGACGGGACGGCCTGCTGTTCGCCGGGGCGTCCATGGTCCCGCTGTCCGGCGACGCATCCTCGATGCGCTCGTTCGCCCAGATAGCCGCCCGCCGCGGCCGCAAGTGCGCGACGATCCTGGGTCAGGCCGACCTGGTGCTCCCGCTCTGGGAGCGACTGGAGCCCCAATGGGGGCCGGCCCGCGACGTCCGCGCCGACCAACCGCTGATGGCCTGCGCAGCGGTGCCTCGGGCCGCTCGACCCGCACGTCCGGCCGGTGCGACCCGACGAGATCGACACCTATTTCCCGTCCGCGGTGGCGATGTTCACCGAGGAGGTGGGCATCGACCCGCGCACCGGTGACAACGGCCGCGGCTACCGCGCGAGGATCGCCGAGCTGATCGGCTCCCGCCGCGCCTACGCGCGGTTCGAGGCCAGACGGTGATCTTCAAGGCCGAGATCGGTTCGCTGTCCAACAGTGTCGCGCTGATCCAAGGCGTGTGGGTGCACCCGGACCTGCGCGGTCGGGGGCTTGCGTCACCGGCGATGGCCACGGTGGTGCGGTCGATCCAGGACGACCTGCACCGGGTGCCGAGTCTTTACGTGAACGCCTACAACGTGGCGGCCCGCCGGACCTACACCCGGATCGGGTTCGAGCAGGTCGGCACGTTCGCGTCTGTGCTGTTCTGATTCGCCGCGTCCTTGGCGTTCGCTGCGCCCATGTTGTTGCCGGCGTCGGTGGGGTCCTCCTCGATGCGTTCCACCAGCACCCGGCCGCCAGGGTGCAGCAGTGCGATGAGCAGCGAGATCCCCAGCGCGATGGCCATGCCGATCAGCACGGCCCTGGTCGCCACCGCGAAGTCGGCGGCGACGGCTGCGTTGATCCGCTCCGTCATCGCTGCGGGCACGCCGGCCATCGACGCCTCGGACCCGCCGCCGCCGGCCGCGGCGGCAGCGGCGGACCCGGCGGCCTGCTCGGGCGGAATACCGAAACTCTCGAACGAGGTGGTCAGCCTGGCGGTGAAGACGTTGCCCAGCACGGTTCCCAGCACTGCAAGGCCGAGGGCGGAGCCGTAGTTGCGCACGGTCTGGGTGATGCCGGTGACCTCACCGTAGGAGGCGTTGATCGACCGGTTCGTGGCGTCGGTGCTGGCGGGACCGAGCAGCAGGCCGATCCCGGCGCCGGCCAGCAGGATGCACCACCACTGCGCTCCCAGGCCGAGGTCGGTGAGTTTCCAGGCCCACAGCAGGAACCCGGCCGTGCCGAGAGCGCTGCCCAGCACGATCGCCGGTTTGGGGCCGCGCGAATCGAGGATGCGCCCACCGACCTGGGCTGCCGGCGCGAAACCGGCAAACAACACCAGTAGGTAGAGCCCGGCGTTGTTGGCGTCATACCCCAGCGACACCTGCGAATAGACACTGGCGAAGAAGAACACCGGCACGAACGCGACCATGGAGAAGAACAGCACCGCGTTGTCGACGACGAACGCCCGGTCCGCGAAGATCCGGATCTTGATCAGTGGTTGCGTCACACGCAGTTCGACCAGCACGAATACCACCAGGATCAGCAGCCCCCCGATGATGCACAGCCAGGTCAGCGCGCTTGCCCCAACCCCAACCCGCCGCCTGCTCGAATCCGAGCACGCTCAGCGCCATCCCGGCTGCGATGAGGGCTGCGCCGATCCAGTCGATGCGTTCGCGTCGTGGCCTGGACGTAATACCCGCGATGACGGTGAGCACGACCGCGACGATGGCGACCGGAATGTTGATCCAGAAGATCGCCCGCCAGGTCCACTGCGTCAGAAAGCCGCCCGCGATCGGTCCGATCGCGGTCAGTCCGCCGGAGATGCCGAAGAAGATCGCCAGTGCCTTGCCCGCGCTCGCCGAGCGGGAAGGCGGCCACCACCACGGCGAGCGCGGCCGGGATCATCAACGGCGCGCCGAGAGTCCTTGCACCACCCGGAAGAACACGATCCACGCTTCGGCGTACGCACCCTTGGGGGTGGCGCCGCAGAGGGCGGATGCGCCGGCGAAGCCGATGATGCCGGCCAGCACGACCCGTTTGGAGCCGAGGACGTCGGCGAGCCTTCCGCCAAGGGCGAATCCGGCGGCAAGGGCGAGGATGTAGCCGTTGATGACCCACTGGACGCCGCTGCGGCTCAGGTCGAGTTCCTGTTGGATATTCGGGCTGGCGATGGCGACGATGGTCTGGTCGATGAAGGTCATCGCGACGGCGAAGAGCATTGCGGTCAGCGCCATGCCCTTGCTGCGCGCGGTGGTGAACCGGGCAGTGTGCTGTCCGCCGGGTGCAGGCGGGCCGGAGGATTCAGCGGTCACATTGCCCCCCGGGAAGGAACTGCCGACACCGGCCGCTGACGTCATTTCGCCGTCGGCTCAGCAAGATGATCACACGTGCAGGGTCACGGCCATGCCGGGGCGCGCCGGGAGCGATCCTGACCCGGCAACCGGGCGCCGCTGGGGATACTGGGGCCCATGACGCACGCCGGCCGACGACCTCCGCTGCGTAAGGGAGTGGGATACCGCCGGTTCGCGCTGGCCGTCGCGCTGTTCGTCGGTCTCACGGCGTGCACCGGAGCGCAGCCCACCAGCACCCCGGGACCCGACCAGCAGATCGCCGCGTTCATCGACGCCGTGCAGGAATTCGATGCGGAGAAGGCGGGCGACCTGACGTCCAATCCAGCGGCCGCGACACTCTTCCTCGACGAGGTCACGAGCAATCTCGGTCCCGACTCGGTCGGCATCTCCGCCGGCTCGACCGACCGGACCGGAGCTGACACGGCCACGACACCTGTCACCTACACCTGGACGTTCGCCAACGCCGGAACCTTGAGCTACCCGGCCACCTGGACCTGGGAACGAGCGGGCGACGACTGGACGCTCGATTGGTCGCCGACGGTGGTGCACCCCAGACTCGGGGAGCGGCAGACCCTGGCGATCAGGACGACAGACGCGCAGCAGGGCGTGCTGGTCGATCGGGACAACGTCCGGCTCGTCTCACCGATCCGGGTCTTCGCCGTCGAACTGAAGGCGGCCCGCCCCGACCTGCAGGCCGCAGCGGCAGCGCTGTCGCAGATCCTCGCGCCGGTCGACAAGACGGTCACCGCAGAGAGCATCGTCGCCGGCGCGACCCAGGCACTGGCGGAAGCGGCCGCACCCGACGAGCAGGCACAGCCGTCCGCCGGTGCGAGCCCGTCGTCAGCAGCGCCCGTCGATCCGGCAGTCGATCCGGCGAAGGTCACCTACACCGTCATCAATCTGCGCGAGCCCGATTACCGCCGGCTGGCGCCGGAGCTTGCCGCCGTCGGTGGGCTCACTTTTCCCTCACAGACGCGAAACCTGCCGCCTACCAAGGACTTTGCCAAGGCCGTGCTTGCGCAGGTCACGCCGGTTGCCGCCGGGATGACGACCGGCACCAAGGGCTGGAAGGTCATCATCGTGGACACCACCGGCGGGACGCTGGAGACCCTCGCCGACCACCCGGCGGTCGCCGGGGCCCGGGTCACGCTCACCTTGGACAGCGACATGCAGCGCAGTGCCGAGGCCGTCCTCGCCGAGCGGCCGCAGCCGGCCGCGCTGGTGGTGATGCAGCCCTCGACGGGGGAGTTGCTGGCGATCGCCCAGAACGCCGCCGCCGACGCGCAGGGCAGCATCGCGCTGACCGGGCAGTACCCTCCGGGATCGACCTTCAAGGTGGTGACCGCAACGGCCGCCCTCGACCGGGGTCTGATCGTTCCCGGCCGCCCCGTCGACTGCCCCGGCATCTTCACCGTGGACGGTCGGCAGATCCGCAACTCCCATGATTTCGATCTCGGGACGGTCGACTCGACGGTCGCGTTCGCGAAGTCGTGCAACACCACGTTCGCCGGCCTCTCGGTCCAGATGCCGGCCGATGCGCTGCCGGCCGCCGCGTCCGACTACGGGATCGGACTCGACTTCGTCATGCCGGGGGCGACCACGCTGACGGGCAAGGTGCCGGACGCCCAGTCAGAGGTGCAGCGGGCGGAGAACGGCTTCGGCCAGGGCCAGGTGGTGATCACACCGTTTTCGGCTGTGCTGATGGCCGCCACCGCAGCCAACGGGACGATGCCGATGCCGGTGCTCATCCGCGGCACGAAGACCACGGTCGACAGGCCGGCACCGGTGCGATCGGCGCAGGTCCAGAAGGACATCCAGTTGTACCTGAAGGCCGTGATCGACGAAGGAACCGCCACGCAACTGAGGGCCTTCGGTGACGTGCGTGCCAAGACCGGCACGGCGGAGTTCACCGGAGAGGACGGGAAGACACACGCACATGCCTGGACAGTCGGTTATCTGGGCGATGTGGCCTTCGCCGCCCTCCTCGTCGGCGGCGAGAGCTCCAACGTCACCACCGCCATGGTCGGCGAGTTCCTGGCCGCGCTCAAGTCCTGACCGACGCTCCCGTAAGGGTTCGTGGATCCGGCCGTCGACCGCCCGTAGTCTCGAAGCCATGTTGCGCACTGCCCTGACACCGGGACGGCAGAGCCCGATCCGGTCCGTGCCCGCCTCCATCGCCCGGCCGGAATACGTCGGCCGTGACCGCCCGGCCAAGAGCACCGATCCCTGGGTGCAGCCGCCGGAGATCATCGAGAAGATGCGCGTCGCGAGCCGGATCGCCGCGCGGGCGATGGCAGAGGGCGCCAAGGCGATCGCGCCCGGAGTGACCACCGACGAGATCGACCGGGTGGTCCACGACTACATCTGCGACCACGGCGCCTATCCATCCACGTTGGGCTACAAGCACTTTCCGAAGTCGTGCTGCACATCGCTGAACGAGGTGATCTGCCACGGCATCCCCGATTCGACCGTCATCGAGGACGGCGACATCGTCAACATCGACGTCACGGCGTATATCGACGGTGTGCACGGGGACACGAACGCGACGTACCTGTCGGGCAACGTCTCGGAGGAGAACCGGTTGCTCGTCGAGCGCACCGAGGAATCTCTGCGGCGGGCCATCAAGGCGGTCGCTCCCGGCCGCCGGCTCAACGTCATCGGCAGGGTGATCGAGTCGTACGCGAAGCGGTTCGGCTATGGGGTCGTCCGTGACTACACCGGGCACGGCATCGGCCGCACGTTCCACTCCGGGCTGGTGATCCTGCACTATGACGACCCGAGCGTCACCACAGTTCTGGAGAAGGGCATGACTTTCACCATCGAGCCGATGATCACCCTCGGGGGCATCGAGTGGGACGTGTGGGACGACGGCTGGACCGTCACGACCAAGGACAAGTCCTGGACCGCGCAGTTCGAGCACACCCTCGTCGTCACCGACACCGGCGCAGAGGTGCTCACGTTGCCGTGACGACGCCGGTCGGGGCGATCGGCTCGTAGCAGTCGTAGGAACTCTGCCGCTTCACCAACCCGTGCTCGAACTCGTAGAACGCCGCGATATGGGCGGTCAACCGGGTTCCGCCAGGGAGCGGGCCGAGATCGATCGCGCACCTGCCCGACCAGGTGAACTGGACCGCCGCGCGTTCCCCTTGCTCGAGGAAGGTGTGCAGGTCGTAGCGCTGGTCGACGATGGCGCCCGTGCCTTGGTCGGCGGCTTCGAGCATCGCGGCGATTCCCCGGGTCGAGCCGGCCGGACGCATCAAGCTGGGGTACTCGACCTGTTGGGCATCGGCTGTGAAGAACCGGGCGAGCGCGTCACCGGTCTTACCGGCGGAGATGGCAGCGTACAGATCCAGCAGCAGCTGTTGTTTGGTCATTCCACAACTATAGTTGCACAACAGTGGTTGTCAATGGTGCAATAGTGACGTGGGCACTCAGATCGATACGGCGACAGAGGACATCACCGCGCTCGACATCACCGCGCTGGACATCACCGCGCTCGACATCACCACGCTGGCGAGCATCGGCGGGGAGGCCGCGCTGGGGCTGGTCCGACGGCGGATCGCCGAAGCCGGTCACCCGGCCGTGCGCGACGCGCACGGATATGTGTTCCAGCGACTCATCAACAACGAGCCGACCATCGGCGAACTCGCCGCGGCGCTGCGGATGACCCAGCAGGGTGCCTCCAAGCACGTGGCCGAGCTCGAGCGCCTCCGGTATGTGGAGCGGGTGGCCGATGCTTCGGACAACAGGATTCGGCGGGTCCGGCTGTCCGCCCAGGGCAGGGAAGTCATCGCCATCGCTCGATCCGTCCGCGCGGAGATCGACGGGCAACTCCGCGGCGCGGTCGGGGAGGAGGCGTTGCAGACCGCCAGGACCGTGCTGTCGGTGCTGCTCGACGTGGTGGGCCGCACCGAGCAGGTGCGCAGCCGGACCGTGCCGGCACCGGAAGAGTCGGCACCGGAAGAGTCGGCACCGGAAGAGTCGGCACCGGAAGAGTCGGCACCCGAGGAGCCGGCACCGGAAGAGTCGGCAGCAGATGAGCCGGCAGCGCACGGGCCCGGCCGGAAGAGCCGACCGGCGGGTGGGCCGATTCGGGGGTGATGTCGGTGTTTGCAATCCGCCGGAAGGGGTACGTAGCGGTCAGAACGGACCGGCCGCAGTCCTTGCGCCCGGTCGATGACGGCGCGTCGAGCGGATGGTGAAGACCGGGCATGGGCAGACGGACTATGGCGGGCGCGGGTCAGCGGGTGCTGGTGGCACAGCCGGCACCGGCGCCCGAATTGCTGGTCGACTTCGGCGTTGCCGGATTGAGTGTTGTCGGCGTCGCCCTCGAGGGCCCGGAGGCGGTCGAGCTGGCCGCTCGACTGCGGCCGGATGTCGTCATCGTTGATTCCGCCCTGCCCCGCCTGGACGGGATCAGTGTCACCGGCCGGATCACCGAGCAGGGCATCGCCCCGGTGGTGATGGTGATGACCGGGTCGGACACCGATCTTGTCGACCAGGCCATCGACGCCGGAGCGATGGCAGCTCTGGTGGAATCGGATCCGTCGTCCGTGGTCGCGGCTGCCGAGATGGTCCTGGCCAGGCAGGCGGACAACCTCTCGCGGCTGACGGCGACACTGCAGGCGAAGAGCGTTGGTGAGCACGGAGAATTGATCGAACGCGCGAAGAACCTGTTGATGACGCACCTGCGGCTGCCCGAGGCTGCCGCAGAGCGCTGGCTGCACCGGACCGCGCTGGAGGGAAGGACGTCGACCATCAAGCTGGCAACCATCGTGGTCGACTTCTGGGCTCATCGTCCGGTGGTTTCCCGGCCGCCGGTTCTGCGGTCGGTGGTCTCGGGGCAGGCGATCCCCCAGCCGCTGTTCCGGAGGTCGGTGGGCGCATCGACGCGGCCCGCGCTGTATTGCTGCTGATCCCTGTACCATTTGGTACATGCTGCTGCAATCGACCGTCACCATTGCCGCTCCCGCTCGCGTCGTGTTCGACGTGCTGGCTGACGTCGCACGCTGGCCGGAATGGTCGGAGACCATGACCCGGATACAACGGCTGGACCAGGGACCGCTGGTCGTCGGCTCCCGGGCACGAGTCAAGCAGCCCCGGCTGCGCGAAACGGTATGGACCGTCACCGAACTCGAGGACGGCCGCGGGTTCAGCTGGGTGTCGCGCGCCCCGGGGGTGACCACCACCGGCCGGCACGTCGTCGTGCCGTCAGGCGAGAGCGCCGTGGTGACGCTGTCGATCGAGCACACCGGGCCGCTCAGCGGCCCGGTCGGGCTGTTGACGAAGGGGCTGACCCGTCGCTACCTGGCCATGGAAGGCGCCGGGCTGAAACAACTCTGCGAAGCATGACCGAAGCCGATTCCGGCATCGCTCCGCAATCCGCTGCCGCCCCGCGTGATCGGTTGATCCTGGCGGCGGCCGACCTGGCCGGCAGGGGTGGAATCAGTCACCTCAGCCTGCGCCGACTGGCCGACGAATTGGGCACCAGCCACCGCATGCTCATCTATCACTTCGGCTCGAAGGACGGCCTGATCGCCGAGGTGGTGAGCGTGGTGGAGGCGCAGCAACGGGCGGCGCTGGACAGGCTGCTGGCGGACGACGACATGCCCGCGCTGCAGCAGGTGAACCGGTTCTGGGCCGAGATCGTCGACAACGCAACGGTCTTCGGGCCGCTGTTCTTCGAACTGACCGGCCAGGCGCTGCAGGGCCGACCGCACACCGTTCGGTTGCTCGACGGCATGGTGAACAGCTGGATCGAGCCACTTGCCAGGCTCTACGAACGGGTCGGGATCAGTCCCGCGCGAGCACCTGTGCACGCCCGGCTGGGACTGGCGGCCGCGCGCGGATTGTTGCTCGACCTGCTGGTCACCGGCGACCGCGAAGGGGTAGACGCTGCGAACGACCTGCTGCGGGAGATGATCCTGCGTGACGTCGGAGACGCACCGTCGTTCAGGACCGGCCAGGCTCCGACATGCTGATCCGGTCGTCATCGAAGGTGTCGACGAGATGGTCCGCCAGCACGTCAAGGGTGATGAGACCGACGAGTTGACCTTCTTCGACGACCGGCAGCACCGGTTCGCTGAGTCCCAGAATCAGGTTCAGCACCGTGAAACCGGCCTCGTCATCCGGGCGGACTGCCGGGCCCGGGGAGCCGATCAGTGAGCCGGCGCTCGTCGTTCGCGGGTCCCGCGCATCTGCGACCCACCGGTCCACGATCGCCCGCGCGGACAACATCCCGAGCAGTTCGCCGTTGTCGCCCTGCACGGGAACCGTCGGCACGGCGTGCGCCCGGAGCCGGCGGGCTGCGGCGACCACCGACTCGGCGTGATGGACCGAGGGAAAAGGCGGGCCCATCAGATCCCCGACGGTCGTCATGAGAAACGGGCCGGTGCAGGACAACTCGGTGGAGGCAGCTTCATCCGATGCTCCGCGTTTCTCGGAATGTATCTCTGGGATCTGATGATCGTAGAAATGCCGCAGCGCCCTAGGCAGTGCCGAAGGTCCTGTCCGTCAGTCAGACCGTCAGTCAATCGGTGTGTGGCTGACGGGGGCAGTCTCCGGCGTGTCCGCACTGTCCCCAGCAGGTCGGCAGCCGTCACGGTCGCAGCCGTGGTTGCGGTGGAGCCGGGCGGCACACGCAGGCTCGCCGCTACCCTTCCCGGGTGATCGACACCCCGCCGTCGACGGTCGGCTTCCGCATCCTCGGACCTCTGGAGATCCTCGTCGACGGCGCGCCGCAACCGATTCCGGGTGGGAAACCCAAAGGTGTGCTGGCGGTTCTGCTCATCAACCGCAATCGGGTGGTTCCGTCGGCCGCCATCGCCGACTCCATCTGGGACGGCAACACCCCGGACACCTATCAGGCGATCCTGCAGGTGTACATCTCCACCCTCAGGCGGTCGCTGCGCGCGGCCGGAATCGAGTCGCCGGCCGTGTTGACCACCCAGGCGCCGGGGTACCGCCTGCTCGTCGACGAGAGCTGTCTGGACTACGGGCGGTTCGCCCGCGGTGTCGCGACCGGAAGCGAACTGCTGCGGACCCAGAAGTATGCGGAGGCATCGGCCGCGCTGGGCGCCGCGCTCGCGGAGTGGACCGGCCCCGCACTGGCCGACCTGCAGGGGCTCCGGTTCGCGAACGACTTCGCCGCGGCGGTCGAGGAGGAACGCCTCGTCGCGCTGCAGAGCCGGATCGAGGCGGACCTGCGGCGGGGACTCGACTCCGCCATCGTCGGCGAGCTCACCGCGCTGACCGGCCGCCACCCGCTGCGTGAACCATTCTGGATCCAGCTGATCACCGCCCTGTACCGGCTGGGTCGTCAGGCCGACGCGCTGGACGCCGGCCGGCGGATCCGTGAACTGCTCGGCGACGAACTGGGCATCGACCCCAGTCCGGCGTTACAGCAACTGGAGGGCCGGATCCTCCGCCAGGAATCGCTCGACTCTGCTCCACCGCCGTCGCCGGCCATGCAGCGGACCGTCAGCGACACCGCTGTCGTGTTGAGCCGGGCGAGTGTGCTGCTGCCGTCTGGGAAGTCGTACCCGGTGCCGTCCCGTGGGCTTCGGATCGGCCGGATGGACGACAACGATCTGGTGATCGAGGGCAGCAAGGTCAGCAGGTACCACGCCGTCGTGGCGCCGCTGGCGTACGGATTCGCGGTGAACGACCTGCGGTCGACCAACGGCATCCTGGTCGGCGAAGACCGGGTGCTGGACAGTCACGTGCTGCGGGACGGCGACGTCATCCAGATCGGCGGCGTCCGGATGACGTTCCGGCTCGAGGAATAGCAGCCGCCTCAGGCCGGCGAAACAAAGGCTGTCAGCCGGGTTTTGACCTGGAGGACATTGCGGTCAGCCGCGTTTCAGCGGGGTTTTGGGGTCCTTTCAGGGCCGGGGCGCACCTTTGTCCCAGCGGCCCATCACCCCGATTCCCTGGAGGACATCATGTTCAGCACCGCTTCCCATCAGACCGCTTCCGGCCGGACCGTTTCGCGCCCTCGCCGGGTGCTGCGGCAGATCACCGGCATCATCGTCGCCACCGCCGCGATGGTGATCGGGTTCGCCGTGGCGGGCTCGGCCGCAACCGCCCACGCCGACACCTATGCCGGTGACGCCTTCTTCACCAGCACCGTGGAATGTGGCGGCGACACCCTGTTGTTCACCGTCAATTCCGACTACGACGACGGCAGCTATGCGCAGATCTGGGTTTACGACGCAGCCACCGAGGAATGGGTGACCGATGACCTCTGGGTCGACGCCAATGTTGACGCGACCTTCAATGTCGCCGACCTGACCTTCGAGACCGGTTACTACATGGTCTATGTCGCCTACGCGCAGTGGAATGGCGTTGATTACGACTTCTCCGGCGAGTACGTCGAGACGTACGAGCAGTATTACGACTACGAGTATTCGGAGACGTCCGACTTCTGTTACATGGGCAACGATCTGGCACTCGCCAGTTGACGCCCGCACAGTTGGCACCCGCACAGTCGCCACCCGCACAGTCGACACTCGCACAGTGAGACTCCCCGTTTGGCGCCTCCCCGCCGGGCGGGGATTCCTGCATGGACGCGTTTCGGCGCGCTGTCAGCCGGCGGCCGCAGGGGCCCGGGGAGGGTAGGCCAGCGCGGCGCCGGAAACCGAGATGGCCACCGTCGAACCGGCCGCCAACCGCTCGCCGCCCAGCAGTCGGCAGGTCACGCTGGTGCCGGGCGTCTGCGGGTCGCCCGGCAATTCCGCGGTGACGACGCAGTCGTGCCCGAAGTACTCCACCGAGGAGACGACGGCCCGAACGCCGGGCGTGCCGGCCGCTGGTTCGGTGCGGATCTGAAGTTGTTCCGGCCGGAGCATCAGCAGCGCAGGCCCGTCGAACCGCTCGGCGCCCCCGGGGTGCCTGATGGCCAGATCCCCGAGCGGCCCGTGCGCCGCCGACCCGGCGACGAATCCGGGGACCGTGCAGGTGTCGCCGATGAACTCGGCGGTCGGCAGGTCGACCGGCTCGTCGTAGACCTGACGCGGATCGCCGACCTGGGCCAGCACACCGGACCGCATGATGGCGATCTGGTCGGCGAACGACAGGGCCTCGGCCTGGTCGTGGGTGACCAGCAACGTGGTCACCTTGGCGGCGGCGAGCGCGGCCGCGACCAGCGACCGGGTCTCGGTCCGCAAAGAGGCGTCCAGGGCGGAGAACGGTTCGTCGAGGAGCACCAGTCGGGGCTCCGGAGCAAGGGTGCGGGCAAGAGCGACGCGCTGCTGTTGCCCGCCGGACAGTTCGTGCGGGAAGCGGTCCGCCAGGGCGCGATCCAGACTGACCAGTTCGAGCAGTCGGTGCAGCCGTGCGCGGTCCTTCCGTTCTCGGCGGGGAAGGCCGAACGCGATGTTCTGTGCCACCGACAGATGCGGGAACAGCGCGCCTTCCTGCGCCAGGTAGCCCAGTCGCCGCTCCTCGGGAGGCAGGTGACCGGTGGGCCCGCTGACCTGCTGACCGGAGATGAATATCGACCCCGCGTCCGGGCGCAGGAACCCGGCGACCAGCCGGAGCAACGTCGTCTTCCCGCATCCGGAGGGCCCCAGAATGGCCGTGATGCCGCCGTCCGCTACGTCGAGACCGACGCCACGCAGCACCTGCACCCCGTTGAAGGACTTGTGGACGCCGGCCACCGTCAGGGCGCTCACCGGCGCGGTATCCGGCCGCTGCCCGGTGGGGAGGGGGGCCGCCTGCTGCGTGCTCATCGGCCACGCACCCTACGGGACTGCTGCAGCAACAGGTAGGTGACGGGGGCCGAGATGAGAATCATCATCGCCGCGTACGGCGCGGCGTTGACGTAGTCGATGCCACTGGCCAAACTCCAGAACCTGGTCGCCAGCGTCGTGGTCCCGGTGGGCGAGAGCAGCAATGTCGCCGTCAGTTCTGTCGCGCCGGCGATGAACACGAGCGCGGCCGCGGAGAAGATGCCGGGTGCGGCGAGTGGCAGCACCACCCGGCGGAGCGTCTCCAGCTGTCCGACGCCGAGGGCGCGAGCGGCATCCTCCAGCTCGGGCGGTGCCTGCAGCAGCGCAGCCCGCAGGGTGACCATCGCTCTCGGCAGGAAGAGCAGTACGTAGGCGGCGATCAGTGTGATGACGCTCTGGTAGATCGGCCGGGCGAACCGGATCGTGACGGTGATCAGGGCCAGCGCCACCACGATCGACGGCAACGCGCCCGAGACGTACGTCAGCCGCTCCATCAGCACGGTGGCCCGGCCCCGGTAGCGGACCGCCAGGTAGGCGACGGGGAAGCCGAGCAGAACGGTGGCCACCGCGCCGGCCGCGGCCAGCGTGATGGTCGTCAGGGACGTCGACAGGGCCTGCGCCCATGAATCGCTACCACGCGCCAACCAGTAGGCCACGCTGGACAACGGCACCGCCAGGGCGGCGCCGATCAGCAGCACGAGGAATCCGACCGCCGGTATCTGACCTGCACCCAAGCGCGGCCGTTCGGGTTTCCGGGCCACACCGGCTCCGACGCGGGCCTGCCGGGCGCGGCCCGCCAGGCCGGTCTCGGTGGCCACCAGGATCAGGCAGCACGCCACCAGCACGACAGCCAGCATGTTGGCGGCGGTGCTGGCGAAGCTGGAGGAGTACTGGTCGTAGATGGCCGTGGTGAAGGTCGCGAACCGGAGCATGCTGAACGCGCCGAACTCGGACAGGCAATGCAGCCCGACCAGCAGTGCGCCGCCCAGGATGGCCGGCCGCAGTTGCGGCAGCACCACCCGGAGGAACACCGCGGCCGGGCGCAGTCCAAGGGTCCGGGCCTGTTCCTCCCAGGCGGGATCGAGCCCGCGCAGAGCGGCGGCCACCGGCAGGTAGACGAACGGGAAGTACGCCAGCGTCATGATCAGGGTGGCGCCGAACAGCCCGTCGATGCCGGGGAAAACCGACACCCAGCCGTAACTGGTGACGAATGCCGGGATGGCCAGCGGCGCGACGAGCAGCGGCGCTCCAGATCCTGGAACCGGCCACCTGGAGCCGCTCGACCAGGTACGCGGCGGCGGTGCCGAGCACCGCGGTCGCCGTGCAGGACAGCAGGACCAGCAGGCCGGTGTTGACCAGCAGGTCGCCCACCCGCGGCCGGAAGATCAGCTTGCGGACGGTGTCCCACCCCGCGGTGACGGTCGAGAACAGGATGAAGCCGAGCGGGATCAGGCACAGCACGGTGACCGCGACCGCGATCACCACCAGCAGGGGCGGCGGGAACGGCGGATCGCTCCGGCCGACAGCCGCGGCCGCGCGGGATCGCGCACCGGCCGCCATGCAGCCGACGCGCGACGAGCCCGATCGTCCGGCACCGGGCCGGCGGCGATCGGGTCGTCGCGCGTGGTGTTGCTCAGATCAGACCTGCCTGCGTCATCAAGTCGGTGACCTCCGGACCGTTCAGGCTCGGCCGGGTCGATGGTCGGCGGCTGCAATTCGCTCGATCGGCTTGAGCGCCGGATTGGCCGGCACGTCGCTACCGATCGGGTACTCGTAGACCGTATCCGCGACGATCTGCTGGCCGCTTTTCCCGGTGATGAACTTCAGGAACTGCTGGGCCTGCGGCCTGCTTGGTGCTGGAGGCGAGCACGCCGCCACCGGACACGCTCACGAACGCGCCCGGGATCCTTGTCGCCCCAGTACAGCAGCTTGGTCTTGTCGCTGTTCTCGCCCGGTTCCGGCCTGGTCGCCGTACCAGTAGTAGTGATAGATCACACCGCCCGGGATCTCGCCGGCGTTGACCGCCTTCATCACGGTGCCGTTGCCGCGGTAGGCGCGCGCGTCGCTCTGCATCGCGTCCAGCCAGGCCGTGGTGGCGTCGGCGCCCTTGAGCTCCAGGATCGCGCTGACGATCGCCTGGAAGTCGGCGCCGCTCGGCGAGGCCGCCCACTTGCCCTGCCACGCCGGGTCCTGCAGGTCCATGATCGACTCCGGCAGTTCCGACTCCTGCAGCAGGTCGGTGTTGTAGACGAAGACCGTCGAGCGGGCGGCGATGCCGACCCAGTTGCCGGTCGACGGGTTGAAGCCGCGCCGGGACCTGGGCCGCGGTGGCGGCGTCCACCGGCGCGAAGAGACCGGCCTTCTCGACGATGTTCATCCCCGGCGAGTTCTCGGTCAGGAACACGTCGGCCGGGGAGCCGGAGCCCTCCGCGACCAGCTGGTTGGCCAGCTCGTTGTCGCTGCCGTTGCGCATCTCGACGGCGATCCCGGTTTCCTTGGTGAATTCCTCGGCCCACGCCTGGGTGAGGTTCTCGTGCTGCGCGTTGTAGACGACGATCCCGCCGGACCCGGTGCCGGTCGGCTCGGGTTCCTCGGCCTCGCTGGACGACGCAGGCCGACGGATGCTGCCGAGCCCGGATGCTGGCCGAACCCGCAGCGGCTGGCGTTGAGCACCGGTGCGGCGGACTCGATGAACTCGCGGCTGCCCCGGAGCCACAGGCGCTCAGCAGGGCGAGCGCGGCCGCGGCACACGCGGCGATTCGGAGCGGACGGCCACGACGGAACACGCGAAATCCTCCAGCGGATCGGGGGTCGCGACGACCTGATGGCAGTGGGTGAGCCGCTCGAGCGGCACCGGTCGTCAGCGAGGTAAGGCTAGCCTACCCAAGCGTCCGACTCCGACACGGCCGCGCCGCGACGTGCGGATCCGCGTCAGCCGGTCGGCCGGGGCAGCGGCCAGCAGGGCGTTCTCGACGACCTCGGACAACGCCGGATGGATCCAGTACTGCCCGCGGGCGACATCATGGGCGCGCTGACCGAAGGACATCGCCTGGATCAGCGGCTGGATCACGGTGGCAGCCTCCGGACCGATGACGTGGGCGCCCAGCAGCAGGCCGGTGGCCGGGATCGGCGAGCACCTTGACGAATCCGGTGGTGTCCTCCCGCGCCCAGCCCGCCGCGGTGCCGCCGTAGTCGCGGCGGCCCGACGACGTAGGCGATCCCGCGCTGCTGCGCCTGCTCCTCGGTCAGTCCGACGGCGGCGATCTGCGGTTCGGTGAACACCGCGGCCGGGACGAACCGGTGATCGGTGCTTGACCCGCTGGTCGGGGTGCATCAGGTTGTGCCGGACCACCCGGGCCTCGTGGTTGGCGACGTGCTTGAGCGCGTACGGCGAGCTGATGTCGCCCAGCGCGTAGATGCCGGGCACCACCGTCTCCTGGTAGTCGTCGACGACGACCAGTGCTCGTGCGTTCACGGTCACACCGGTCGCCTGGACGTTCAGCAGGTCCGAGTTCGGCCGCCGACCCGTGGCCAGCAGCATCATGTCGGCGTCGACGGTCGCCTCGCCGTAGGGGCCCTCGACGAAGACCGTCACCCCGTCGCCCTCGGCGGTGGCCGGCTTGATGCCGCACACGTCGGTGTCCCGGCGCAGGTCGTAGCGCCGCTGCGGTCAGGGCGGTGAAGGTGTCGGCGATGTCGCCGTCGTGATGACGCAGCAGCCGGGAGCCGCGCACCAGCTGGGTGACCTGCGGTGCCGAACGAGGCGAAGATGTGGGCGAACTCGGCCGCGATGTACCCGCCGCCGACGATCACCAGCCGCTCGCGGCAGCTCGTCGATCCGCATGATCGTGTCCGAGGTGTGCACGCGCCGCGGCCGATCTCGTCCTCGTCGAGCCCGGGGATGTCCGGGATGACCGGCCGTCCGCCGGCGGCGATCACGAACCGGTCGGCGGTGATCTCGGCCGAGCCGCCGCCGTTCAGCTCGACCGTCATCGCCTTGTGCCCGGTGAACCGGCCGGTGCCCGACAACACCGTCATGTTCGGCCATTTCGGGCCTTCCCGGAACGCCTGGCTGCTCGGCCGAGTTCTGGTCGATCCGGCCGAAGATCCGATCCCGCATCGCCGGCCAGTCGACCGGTCGACGCGCGCGTGGACGCCGAGCTCGCCGGCCCGCCGCGCGGCCTCCGCGACGTCGGCCGGGTAGACGTACATCTTGGTCGGGATGCAGCCCACGTTCAGGCAGGTGCCGCCGAACGGGCCCGACTCGACGATCGCCACGACAGGCCGCTGTACTCCTTGCCCGCGATGCTGTTGCCGGATCCGGCGCCGACGACCACCAGGTCGAAAGGCTGCATCAGGCTAACCAGGCTGACTTGCCGCGGCGCCGCCGAGGTCAGTAGGAGAAGACCGGAACGATCAGCGCCCGCGCCAGCGTGTGGAAAGCCAGGTTGAAGGCAACGACCGTCGGGCCCGCCGACGGTCGACCCCGAGAGTCGGGACGTCGACCGCGTGCACGGCGAAGTAGTACCGGTGCACCTGATCGCCCTGCGGCGGGGCCGGCCCGTCGTAGCCGACGGTGCCGAAGTCGTTGGCGACGTGGAACGCGCCGGCCGGGATCGCCGCCGCCGAGTTCCCCGCTCCGGAGGCGAGTTCGGTGACCTCGACCGGAATGTCGACGAGCGTCCAATGCCAGAAACCGGACGGGGTCGGCGCGTCCGGATCGAAGCAGTTGACGACGAACGACCGGGTGCCATCGGGGAACCCCGACCAGGCGAGGGCCGGCGACCGGTTCTGCCCGCCGGGATCGTCCGGCCCGTAGACGAACTCCCGGTCGACGGTGCGGCCGTCCGTGACGTCCGGGCTGGTGACGGTGAAGGAACCGACCATGGGAAGCAGGTCGTACGGATCCGGGGCGACGGGGCGGTCCAGGCTCACGGCGATCCTCTCGGTCTTCGGCATGCGGAGATCCAGGTGACCCGCCGAACGCTACCGCCAGCCGTTCCGCCCCGCCCGTCAGGGAACCGCCAGCGTTCCCAGGTGCAGCGCCAATGTCTCGGCGTCCGCGGCCAGCACGCCGCGCCGTGCGAAGAACTCTGCGATGTTCCGGCAGTCCCGGTCCAGGAACTCCATTCCCTGCGGGTTCGCCACCAGGTCCACGACCTGCGGCAGGTCGATCAGCACGCAGCCCTGCTCGTCGACGAGCACGTTGTAGGCAGACAGGTCGCCGTGGGTCACGCCGGATTCGGCCATCACCTCCAGGCTCGTCACCAGGTCGTGCCAGAGATCGGTGAACTCTGCGGTGTCGGCGTCGTACGCGGCGAGCCGGGGCGCGGCGCTGCCGTCCGGGCCGCCGATGAACTCCATCATCACCTCGGAGCCGATCAACTGAACCGGGTATGGAACCCTGGCCCCGGCCTTCCAGATCGACGACAGCGCGGTGAATTCGGAGGCTGCCCACTGGCCGGCCAGCAATTCCCGACCGAACCCGGTGCGAGCCGCCATCGCCCGCGTCTCACGCGACCGCCGGACCCGCCGGCCCTCCAGGTAGCCGGCATCCCGGTGGAACATCCGGTGCTCGGCGCTGCGGAAGGTCTTGACCGCGATCAGGCACCCTGGCCCGCCGGGCAACGACCTGTCCAGCAGGGCGACGTCGGCCTCCTTGCCGGACTTGATCGTGCCGAGCCGGGTGTCCAGCGCGGACAGCGAGGTCACCAGCCAGTCCGGCACCGGCTCGGGGCCGCGGGTGGCAACGTCGTAGCTGGAGTAGGCAAGCCCTTCGATGGGTGGCCCGTCGGTGGACGCGTCGTCATCGGCCGGGTGGTGGCCTGATTCGTCCACTGGGAAATCGATCTCGACGACGGAACGCCCGGACTTGCCCTGCGCGACGACCCGGGGGCCGCTGTCGGCGGTCGGCCGCCGGCGTCGCGGGATGCGCTGATCGTCGAAAGCGTCGTGCAGGTCGTCGATCTCGCTGTCGTGGTCGGGTAGTTCATTGTTGATGCCGGTGAGGCGGAAACGTGGCACTTCGGGTTCTCCTGAACGGATGGCACCCGGGTGCACGACCTCGGCGAAGAGTCAGTGAGGGCCCGGGTGAGGGGGGATGGTCGGCCGGTGGTGGCACAGCACGGCAACCGCGGTCATGTCGTCTCCCCTTTCTGCCGGTGGTCCGTCGGTGGCGGTCCAGCGACTATCAGCGTCCGGCTCAGCGGCCCCGTGCGCAACCGGATTTCCGCGATCCGGCCGCTGCCGCCACCCGGGCTCACGGCCGGACTAATCTGTCGGGATGCAGCAGCCGAGGCATTCCAGGGTGCTGATCGTGGGCAGCGGGTTCGCCGGGCTGGGCGCAGCCATTCGCCTCGACCGGGCCGGCGTGCGGGACTTCCTGGTGATCGAACGGGGCAGCGAGGTCGGCGGTACCTGGCGGGACAACACCTATCCGGGGGCGACCTGCGACGTGCCCTCGCAGCTGTACTCCTTCTCCTTCGCGCTCAATCCCGACTGGTCGCGGGAATACCCACCGCAGCCGGAGATACTCGCCTATCTACGCCGGACCGCCGAAGAATCGGGCACCCTCGACCGGCATCTCTTCGGTTGCGAGATGCTGTCCGCGCGTTGGGATCCCGATGTCCGCCGCTGGATCGTGCGGACCACCGGGGGAGCGCTCACCGCGGACATCCTGGTGACTGCCTTCGGTGGGCTGAGCGAGCCGAGGATGCCGGCACTACGCGGTATCGAGCGGTTCGCGGGGCCGCTGTTCCATACCGCCCGCTGGGACCACGACGTCGATCTCGCAGGGAAACGGGTCGCCGTGATCGGCACCGGCGCGTCCGCCATCCAGGTCATTCCCGAGATCGCCGATGACGTCGGTCATCTCGATGTGTTCCAGCGAACGGCGCCATGGATCCTGCCGAGGAGCAACCACCGGTTCACCGGCCTGCAGAGAGCCGCTTTCCGCCGGATTCCCGGATATCAGCGGCTGCGCCGCGCGCTGATCTTCGCCCGTTTGGAGGCGACATCGGTCGGCTTCTCCTACTTCCCAGGACTTCTCGGTCTCGCCGCACGCCAGGGCAGTGCACTGCTGCGCGATCAGATCGTCGATCCCGCCTTGCGGGAGCGGCTGACGCCGAGGTTCCATCTCGGATGCAAGCGCATCCTGTTCTCCACCAGCTACTACCCCGCGCTGGCCAGGGAGAACGTCGCACTGGTCACCGCGCCGATCGCCGAGATCACCGAGGACGCCGTCCTGACCGCCGACGGGCACCGCCATGAGATCGACATCATCGTGGTCGCAACGGGTTTTCGGGCCACCGACAGCCCGGCGGCCGATCTCATCACTGGGGCCGACAGCCGGACGCTGGGGGAGCAGTGGCGCACGACGGGGCAGGAGGCCTACAAAGGCACCACGGTCGCCGGCTTCCCGAATCTGTTCTCCCTGGTCGGGCCGAACACCGGCACCGGGAACATGTCGCTGATATTCATGATCGAGTCGCAGCTGAACTACCTGCTCGCTGCACTGCGCGCGATGGACCGCTACCGATTGGCGACCCTCGAGGTGCGGCGCCGCGCGCAGGACAGCTTCAACCGCACACTCCAGCGGCGCATGCGGACGACCGTGTGGACCACCGGTTGCGCGAGTTGGTACCTGGACCGCCGGGGCCGGAACACCTCGCTGTGGCCGGGATTCGCCCTCGCCTTCCGGACGCTGACGCGCCGGTTCGACCTGCACGCCTACCGCGGTACGCCCAGGCCCGACGCTGACGTCCGCTCGACCCGGCCGCAGGAACCGTCGTTGGTCGGCAGTGGGTCGGCGTCCGGATGAGTCCGTTCGCCGGGCGGGTCGCCGTCGTCACCGGTGCGGGTTCCGGGATCGGCCGGGCGCTCGCCTGCCGGCTCGCGAGCGACGGTGCCAGGGTGGCAATCTCGGATGTGGATGAGGCGGCCCTGTCAGCGACGGCCGATCAGGCCCGGCAGCTGGGCGACGTCATCGCCGTCGATCGTCTCGATGTGGCCGACCGCGCCGGGATGGCCAGGTACGCGGCCGTCCTCGCGGCAGCCGCCGGCGAGGCGTCCGTGCTGATCAACAACGCCGGTGTCGCGCACGGCGGAATGTTCACCGGGATGAGCTACGCCGACATCGACCGGGTGCTGTCGGTGGACCTGAACGGTGTGCTGAACGGCACCAAAGCCTTTCTGCCGCAGTTGATCGCGTCCGGGCACGGAACGCTGGTCAACATCTCCAGCGTGTTCGGGCTCGTCCCGTTCCCGGGCCAGAGCGCCTATGTCGCGGCAAAGTACGCCGTGCGCGGATTCACCGAGTCGATCCGTATCGAGATGCTCGCCGCCGGGCACCCGGTCACCGTCACCTGCGTGCACCCCGGCGGGGTGGCGACGGCGATCGCCCGCAACGGAACGGTCAACGAGGGCGACGACCCGGCAGGCTCGGTGGAGATCTTCGAGCGCACGTTGGCCCGGACGAGCCCGGAACGGGCGGCTGAGCTGATCCTGCGCGGCGCCGCCCGCGGCCGGCCCAGGGTGCTCGTCGGCGCCGATGCGCGGGTCATGCACCTTCTCGGCGGGCTGAGTCCGCGGACCTGGCAGCGGCTCACAGCGACGATCGCCCGACGCCGTTCGCCGTCCCCGTCCACCCGCAGCGGAACCGGCCGGAACAGCCGACAGCGCCCGGTGGAGTGATCCACCGGGCGCCGTAGCTCAGTGCAGTGATCAGGCCTTGGACTTCGGCACGGTGATCAGGATGGCGTCACCCTGGCCGCTGCCGCCGCACAATGCCGCCGCGCCGCGGCCACCGCCGCGCCGCTGCAGCTCCAGCGCCAGGTGGAGCGTCAGCCGGGCACCGGACATGCCGACCGGGTGACCCATCGAGATGGCACCGCCGTTGACGTTCACCTTTTCCGGATCGACTCCGAGGAGGCGTTCGGACGCCACGCCGACCGCGGCGAAGGCCTCGTTGATCTCGATGAGGTCCAGGTCGGTGGGAGAGATGCCGATCTTGTCGCACGCGTGCTGGATGGCCCGGGCGGGCTTGTCCTGCAGCGACGAATCCGGCCCCGCAATGGCGCCGTGGGTGGTGATCTCGGCGATCCAGTCCAGTCCCCGGCGCTCCGCTTCGTCCTTGGACATCAGCACGAGCGCTGCGGCGCCGTCGGAGATCTGCGACGCGTTTCCGGCGGTGATCGTTCCGTCCTTGCGGAACGCCGGCCGCAGCTTGGCCAGGCTCTCCAGCGTGGTGTCCGGCCGAACGCCCTCGTCCGTGTCGATCACCACATCGCCGCGCCGGCTCTTGATGGTGACCGGCTCGATCTCCTCCTTGAAGGTCCCAGCAGCGGCGGCTGCGGCAGCGAGCCGGTGTGAGCGCTCCGAGTAGGCGTCCTGGTCGACGCGGCTGATCGGGTCGCGATCGTTGACGTCCTCGGTGAAGATGCCCATCGGCGCGTCGGTGAAGACGTCGTGCAGTGCGTCGTACTCGAGGTGATCCAGCATCGTGACATCGCCGTACTTGTAGCCGGCTCGCGAACCCGTCAGCATGTGCGGCGCCCGGCTCATCGACTCCATGCCACCGGCGACCACGATCTTCACATCACCGGCGCGGATCATCTGGTCGGCCATGGTGATCGCATTCATGCCGGAGAGACAGACCTTGTTGATCGTCACGGCCTGGACCGACATCGGGATGCCGCCGGCGACGGCGGCCTGGCGGGCTGGGATCTGCCCGACTGCGGCCTGCAGCACCTCGCCCATGATGACGTACTCGACGTCTTCCGCGGGAACACCTGAGCGCTCGAGCGCGCCCTTGATGGCGATGCCGCCGAGGTCGGTCGCCTTGATCGACGACAATCCGCCGTTGAATCGGCCGATCGGCGTCCGTGCCCCGGCAACGATCACGGTTGAAGTCATAGTGTGGGCCTCCGAAGAGTTGAGCGTGGATACCACCGGTGGCGGTGGCCGCGTCCGAGGAGTGGACGCTTGTGAGCCTGCCGTCCAGAAGCGCCGATCAGCTAGGGGCGAAAGGCCCGCCCCCGGCACTGAGAGGCCCGAAAGTGATGGCCTCCGACGCTTTCTCCCAGCAGGCTAGCTGTGACGGACTTAACGGGCTCCGGGAGTCGCGGTGACGGTAGTCACACGCACGATCAAGACAAATAGGCGGTTTTCGCCACACGGACAGGTGTGCTGGGACACTCACCGCGGGTGGTGCACGTTGCCCCCCAGTGCCTGGGGATCGGCCGTGATGGCCGGGAAGGGTGCCCATGAAGGACCTATCGCGTTGGTCCGGCTGACTGCCCGAGAAGTCGCAGGACCCGCTCCTCCAGATGGTCGCTGGGGTCGCAGTTGGCCGCTGGCGCGCCCGCCGATGGGTACCTCGACAACCGGAGGCTGAGCCGCGGGGACCTCTTCTCCGGGGCCGGCTGGGAACGCTGCGCCGGGACCGCGGTGAGTGGACCGAACGGTGCCGCGCGAGGCCCGGAGTCCCGACCGGTCGAGGTGTCGGGCGCTGGAAACCCTGCGTCGATCGCTTTTCGGGAAACCCGGGCTTCTCGAGTGGGTCGGATTGTTTCGCCGGCGCGTACCGGTTCGGAGGCAGCCGGCAGTGGGTGCGGGCCCCAGGCGTCCGTCGTGGGTATCACCGGCATCAGCCTCGTGGCACCGGCCACCTCCAGACGGCTCTCGCACAGGTGTGGCGAGCGCGACGTCAACGGAGCGGCCCTGGCGATGATCGCAGCTGCCACCTGGCCGGACGGGTACAGCGCGGTGAGATCGATCGCATGAATCCACCGGGCGAGCGCACACGGGCCGCAGATGACGACGTCATCGGCGCGGCGCAGCGTTGTCGTACCCCCCGGCGTGCGGACGATGGCAACCCCGGCGTCGATGGAGATGTCGCCGACGGTCAACTCGGCGATGCTCTGGTAGGTCAGGCCGCCCATCTGGGACAGCACCAACAGAGCGCGATCGCGCCGGCCGGTCCAGCCGAGCCGCCAGCCGTGGGACGGCAGTGCGCGAAGGGCAGCGTCCACGTCAGCGGGTGGAGTCGTTCCCGTCCGGCAATGCGTCGACAGTGCCTGTCCGGCATCGGATGTGCCGTTCCCGCGGGTTGCAAGTGCCACTGAACCCGTCGAACCACCTCGTGACGCCATTGGTTCCCCCGATTGTTGCCGTGCAGGTCGGTGGTTGCGCCGTTCCTGTGGGCCGGCGCGTCGATGAACACGCGTTGATTAGCACGTTAGCTGACCCTCAGCTAACCAGCTGGATCCACGCTTGTCACCGTCGTCACAAGAAATGGTGACAACACAACCGGACTTCGGGTAACACACAGCATCTGACACACCCGCGAGGGGTTTTGCCGCGCGACGCGGGGGATGGGACAGCCGGCCGGCAATCCGGACGGGTTACCAGGCCGGGTGGATGACGACCCTGCCGGTGACGGAGGTGGGGGAAATCCTGATCCAATGGTTGCGCTCGGCCATGTCGGCCCACGGCCAGACACCGAGCAGGGCCAAACGGGCGATATCCGCGCGTGCCTCGACGGTCCGGGCGATACCGCGGACGACGACACTCCAGCCGGCCCGCCGGTCCGCATCGATGCCGTCCGCCTCGAACGCGACGGGCATCTCGTTCTCTGCGACCAGCAACTTGGAACCCGGCGCCGTCCGGAACACGACCGCGTTTCCGTCCATGCCGTGGCTGACCGGAAGGATCATCGGCTCGCCCTGGTCGAAGAATGCGAGCCTGCCGACGCGGGCCGTGCGGAGCCGGTCGACGCACTCCTGGACGGTGAGCACACCGAGGCCCGAACGATCCAATTGCCGTGTTGACATCTTCCAGATCCCTTCCGATGCGGGCCCCGGCACGTCCACGTCGCCCTGATGAGCGACGTTGTTGCCCCGCAAACCACTGTGGGTGGCCGGTGGACCGATGCGCCAGGGCCGAACGACCCGGCTGCCTCTGGCGGGTTTATCCCGTCGCCTCCCGTGCCGGCCCGCACTAGCGTGCACGGGGTGGCAACCACCCTGACCGAGAGAGCACTGACGACCGCTGATGCCGCTGCGATCGCGGCCCTGAACGCCGCCATCGAGGAAGCCGAGCCGGTCGACGAGCTGTACACCGAGACCGACGTGCTCGAGCAGCTCACGGCACCCTCGGTCGACCTGGAGCATTCCAGCGTCGGCGTGTTCGACGGGGGCGACCTGGTCGGATACGGCCTGCTGACCGTGAGCGTGCCGAACGCGAGCTGGAAGGCCGTGCTGCTCGGCGGCGTGCTGCCGGACCACACCGGCCGGGGCATCGGCCGAAGGATCATCGGCAACCTGGAGGCGATGGCGTTTCGTGATCGCGACCGTGACGCTCCGGGCCGTCCCGGCGAGCTCAAGGTATGGGTCGATGAGAACCGAGCACGGGCCCGGAGCCTGTTGTCCGCGTCGGGTTACGACACCTGGCGGTACTTCTTCCGAATGGTGCGCGGGTTCGACGGGACGCTGCCGCTTGTGGAGGACCCGTCGGGCGTCACGATCCGGGGTTATCAGGCCTCGGACGAGGAAGAGCTGCTGAGCGTGTCGAACGAGTCCTTCGCCGATCACTGGGGGTCCACGCCGATGGACCTGCCCAGATGGCGAGCCGAGTTCAGCGCGTCGTCGTCCTTCCGGCCGGCCCATTCGTGGGTCGGCGTGGTCGACGGACGGATCGTCGGCTTCGCGCTGAATTCCGAATTCGACGGTGACACAGAGCTCCGCGGGTTCCGCACCGGTTATCTGGCCCGGATCGGCACACTTCGCCGCGCGCGGGGCCGCGGGATCGCCGCGGCACTCATCTCCAGGAGCCTGCAGAGCATGGCCGCCGACGGCTACCGCCGCGCCGAGCTGGGAGTCGACGCCGATTCGCCGACCGGCGCCGGCCGGCTGTACGAGCGGCTGGGGTTCACCGTGGCGGATCGCGGCAGGGTGGTCGGCAAGCGATTCTGAGCGCCCGCACCGGCTCGGTTCAGGTGTCGCCGACGACCGTCGGCCCCCCGGTCGCACTCCATTAGGCTGACCGGCGCTGCCCGTCGGCAGCCGCGCTCTGTCCGCGCTTCCAGGTGGAGCACGTGGCGGGCGCTTCGAACGTCCGAGCTCCAGGGAGTACCGCGGTGATCACACGCCTGTCCACGCTGTTCCTTCGCACCCTGCGGGAGGATCCGGCGGACGCCGAGGTGCCGAGCCACCGGTTACTGGTGCGCGCCGGGTACATCCGCCGGGCGGCCCCCGGCATCTACAGCTGGCTGCCGCTCGGCTACCGCGTGCTGCGCAACGTCGAGCGCATCGTCCGCGAAGAGATGGACGCCATCGGCGCCCAGGAGGTGCACTTTCCCGCGCTGCTGCCCCGCGAGCCCTACGAGGCCACCGGTCGTTGGACGGAGTACGGCGACAACATCTTCCGGCTCAAGGACCGCAAGGGTGGTGACTACCTGCTCGGGCCCACCCACGAGGAGATGTTCACCCTGCTGGTCAAGGACATCTGCTCGTCCTACAAGGGTTTGCCGCTCGCGCTGTACCAGATCCAGACCAAGTACCGGGACGAGGCGCGGCCGCGGGCCGGCATCCTGCGCGGCCGGGAGTTCGTGATGAAGGATTCGTACTCCTTCGATCTCGACGACGCCGGGCTGGAAGCGTCGTACCTGCGCCACCGGGACGCCTACATCCGGATCTTCGACCGGCTCGGTCTGCGGTACGTGATCGTCGCGGCGATGTCCGGGGCGATGGGCGGCTCGGCCTCGGAGGAGTTCCTGGCCGATTCCGAGGTGGGCGAGGACACCTACGTCAAGTGCACGAACTGCGACTTCGCGGCCAACGTGGAGGCCGTCGTCGTGCCCGCCGCTGAGCCGATCGATGCCTCCGGGCTGGCAGCCGCGCACGTCGAGGACACCCCCGACACGCCGACGATCGAGACGCTGGTGACGATGCTCAACGAGCGGTTCCCGCGGGCGGACCGGCCTTGGGCGGCGGGCGACACGCTGAAGAACGTGCTGGTGCTGCTCCGCCACCCCGACGGCAGCACCGAACCCCTCGCGATCGGCCTGCCGGGTGACCGCGAGGTCGACCCCAAGCGGCTGGAGGCGCAGGTCGCGCCGGCCGAGGTGGAGCCGTTCACCGAGACGCACTTCGCGGCCAACCGGGCACTGGTGAAGGGCTACATCGGACCCGGCGTGCTGGGCACCGGGCGATCCTCGGGCATCCGTTATCTGCTGGACCCCCGGGTCGGGTCCGGGGTCGGCCTGGGTAACCGGCGCCGACGAATCGGGCCGCCATGTGCTGGGACTGGTCGCCGGCCGGGACTTCACCGCCGACGGCAACATCCAGGCAGCGGAGATCCTCGACGGGGACGCCTGCCCGCGGTGCGGACATCCGCTGGTCAGCGCCCGTGGCATCGAGATGGGGCACATCTTCCAGCTGGGCCGCAAGTACGCCGATGCACTCGACCTGAAGGTGCTGGACGTGAACGGCAAGCTCGTCACCGTCACGATGGGCTCGTACGGCGTCGGCGTGTCCAGGGCCGTTGCGGCGGTGGCCGAGAACTCCCATGACGACAGGGGTCTGATCTGGCCGCGCGAGCTGTCGCCGGCCGATGTGCACGTCGTGATCGCCGGCAAGACGCAGGAGATCATCGACGCCGGCGAGGACCTGGCCCGGGCACTGGACGCTGTCGGCATCTCGGTGATGCTCGACGACCGCACCGCTTCGGTGGGGGTGAAGCTGACCGACGCCGAGCTGCTCGGCGTGCCGACGATCGTGGTCGTCGGCCGCGGCGTGGCAACCGGTGTCGTCGAATTCCGTGATCGGCTCACCGGTGACCGGCGGGAGATCTCACTGGCGGAGGTGGCCGGTGAGGTCGTCACTGTGGTCCGGACCGGCCACCTGCGGGAGCTGCAGGCCTGACGCTCACTCCTGGCCTGGGAACGGGATGGTCGTCGGCTTCACGCCGGCGACCTGCTTCCACATCGCCAGCCGGACCGCGGCATCTGACAGGCCGGTGAGCGCGAACCCGCGAAGTTCGGCGTCATCGGTGGATCCGATGACCACCCGCCAGGCCGCCGCGGCATCGGTCTCGATGTCCAGCGCGAGCTTGAGCGCGGACGCGGGATCCTTGACGTCGACCGAGACCTTGTACGCCGCAGCCGGTTCCGGTGCGGTGGCGCCGCCGTCGATCAGTCTGGCGGTGGTCGCGTCGCGCCGGAGCAGGTGTCCGGACCGCGCCTCGGTGATCATCGTCCGCCTGTTCCCGGGCGTAGGCGGCGACCAGGCCGTAGGCCCAGACCGCGGCCTGCTCCGCGGCCAGTGCGGACTGCAGCGCCTCCAGCGCGTCCGGGGACAGCGGCCCGGGTGGGCCGCGCTGGGCTGCGGCGTACCGGCCGGCGTCGCTGGTGGCGCCCCCGCTGCCTGGATCTGCGCTGCCGGGATCTGCACTGCCGGGATCGGACTGCCGGGATCAGGACTGCCGGGATCGGCTGCCGGAGGCTGCCGGGCGTGGGCGGGGGGCTGGTCATGCCAGCACCGCCCGGTGGCTGGCCAGTGACGCCGCGATCGAGCCGTACAGCGCCGCGCGGTAGCGGGAGGCCGACGAGATCGCGTCGGTGAACTGCACCTGCGCGGTGGCGGCGTCACCACGCACTGCGGAGATGATCTCCTCCGGCTCGACGGGAAGGGTCACCGCTCCGGTGGTCGGCGACGCCTGGCTCGGAACGGCGCTGGCGCTCGGGTCCGACGGATTCACCCGGGCGTACTCCTTCTGCAACGCGGTCAGTTGTGCCTGCCGGTCGTCCCGCAGCGGGCTTCAACCGGGCGGCATCGGCCTGGTCCGCGGCGATCGCGGCGTCCAATCGCAGCAGGTGCAGCCGGGTGGTCGCGATCAGTCCGTTGATCGGGTCGAGTGCGGCCGGCGTCAACGCGACGGTCGGGGCCGCCGGCTCGTCCGAGCCGAAGTAGCTGCATCCGGCGAGCACCGCAGTCGCGCCGACCACGCCGATTCCGGCGAGAAACGTGCGTCGCGACATCGGCGCGCCCGGAGCTTGTTGCCACCCGGCCATCATGACAGGCGAACCACCGTGCCGACCGCGCAGACGCCGGGTGCCGCCCGGTTCGCGGTCGGTCGGGCCACGGCGGGGTCCGCACGCCGGGCCTGGCGGAACGTCCGCCCCGTCGTATCGGACAACTCCGCCGCCCGGGCCCGATAGGCTTCCGGATCGATCGCCGGCACGTGCTGTCGGCCTTCGGACCACGACAACTGCACACCGCGGGCTGCTCGGTCGCCGATGGCGCACAGAGGAGGCAGCGATGGGGACCGGCGACGAACGTCAGCTGCACGAGGTCGTCAACGGGGTCGTCACCGCTGCCGGCTTCGACCTCGAGGAACTCGTCGTCCGGGCCGCAGGGCGCCGGCGGATCGTCCGGGTGGTGATCGACGGCGACGACGGCGTGACGCTGGACGCGGCAGCGGACGTCAGCCGGGCGATCTCGGAGCGGCTCGACGCTGCCGGGGAGGCCGACCCGACGGGATCCACTCCCTACACCCTCGAGGTCACCAGCCCGGTGTCGGCCGGCCGCTGACTCTGCCCCGGCACTTCCGTCGGGCCCGCACCCGGCTGGTCTCGGTTTCCACCGTGGACGGCAGGGAAACCGCCGGTCACGTGCTGGGTGTCGACGATGCAGCGGTGACCCTGGTGCTCTCCGGTCGCAAGGGCGTCGGTCAGGTCGCGGTGCCGCTGGCCGACATCGCCCGGGCGCAAGGTCGAGGTCGAGTTCAGCCCGCCCTCGGCCGCTGTGCTCGAACTGCTGGGCGTCGTGCCACCGGCGGAGCCCGACACCGGCGAAGTACGAGGACGCCGAGTTCGGCGAAGAAGACGACGACACCGAAGACGATGCCGACGACGACGACGAAGACAAAGACGAGGAGAGTGACCCGATGAACGTCGACATCGCCGCCCTGCGCGCCGTCGAGAAGGAGAAGGGCATCGAGCTCGGGTCGCTGATCGACACCCTGGAGACCGCCCTGCTCACCGCCTACCGGCACACCCTGGGCCATGCCGGCCACGCCAGGGTGGAGATCGACCGCAAGACCGGCGAGATCACGGGTCTGGGCGCAGGAAACCGGCGACTCTCCGCGACGACGTGGTCCGCGAGTGGGACGACACGCCGGAGGATTTCGGCCGGATCGCGGCCACCACCGCCCGCCAGGTGATCCTGCAGCGGCTGCGTGACGTGGACAACGAGCGCACCTTCGGCGACTTCGCCGGGCGTGAGCACGACCTGATCACCGGCACCGTCTCGGCCGACGCCAAGGTCAACGCGCGCGGCGTCGTCGTGGTCAGCCTCGGCGACGTGGAGGGCATCATCCCGGCCGCCGAGCAGTCGCCGGGGGAGACCTACACGCACGGCCAGCGGCTGCGGTGCTACGTCGTGTCGGTGTCCCGCGGTCCGCGCGGACCGCAGATCACGCTGTCCCGTACCCACCCGAACCTGGTCCGCAAGCTCTTCGCGCTCGAGGTCCCGGAGATCGCCGACGGTTCGGTGGAGATCACCGCGGTGGCCAGGGAGGCCGGCCACCGGTCGAAGATCGCCGTGCGGCCGACGGTCCCCGGGGTCAACGCCAAGGGCGCCTGCATCGGACCGATGGGTTCGCGGGTCCGCGCCGTGATGAGCGAACTGGGCGGCGAGAAGATCGACATCATCGACTTCGACGACGACCCGGCGACGTTCGTCGGTAACGCGTTGTCCCCGGCCAGGGCGCTCTCGGTCACCGTCGTCGACGCCGCGGCCCGTGCCGCGCGGGTGGTGGTGCCCGATTTCCAGCTCTCCCTCGCCATCGGCAAGGAGGGTCAGAATGCCCGGCTGGCCGCCCGGCTGACCGGCTGGCGGATCGACATCCGCAGCGACGCCGCCTCCGACGACCCCGCCGACCTTCCAAGCCCCCGGTGACGACGTCGTCGATACAACGACAGAGGCGGTAGACTTCCATGTCGGCACGTTCGTCTATCCCGGACGCCGCTTCGAGTGTCATCGCAGATCCCACCGGACCTCATGTTCCGGTCCGGACCTGCATCGGTTGCCGGGGGCGTGAACGTTCCACTGATCTACTGCGCGTCGTGGCTGTCGACGGGGTTGTCATCCCCGATCTTCGGCGCCGCCTTCCCGGTCGGGGAGCGTGGCTGCATTCCTCAACAGAATGCCTCGACGCGGCAGAGCGCCGTCGGGCGTTCGGTCGGGCCCTCAGGGTCTCCGGACAACTCGACACGACCCGGGTTCGCGTACTCCTGGATCCTCAGGGGAACATCGGAACCGACGATCGGATCGCCACAGGCAGCCGATCGCAGAGCCGCCTGAAGAACAAGAAAGCAGGTCGACCCAACGTGAGCACGCCGTGAAGCAGCAATGAGCAGCAACCGGCACATCTAGAGGGCGCGCGGGCAGTTACGACCGGCCGCCACCCTCATCCCTAAGGAGAGCAGTGGCAGGCAAGGCCCGCGTACACGAGCTTGCGAAAGAGCTCGGCAAGACCAGCAAAGAGATCATGGCGAAGCTCACCGACATGGGTGAGTTCGTCAAGTCGCCGTCCTCGACCATCGAGGCCCCCGTCGTCCGCAAGCTTCGAGACGCGTTCCCGGCCAGCGCGCCGGCCGCCGCGAAGTCGGACCAGCCGACCAACGGGTCGGCACCCCGGCACCTCACCGGCCCCGTCCGGCGGTCCAGGACGTCCCGGCGGTGCAGCCCCCCGGCCGGCAGCAGCTGCCGCCCCGGCCCCGGCCGCCCGTCCGGCGTCGCCCGCTCCGGCCCGACCGGCCGCCGCGGCACCCGCGCCGGCAGCACCGGCAGCACCCGCTGCCGCAGCACCAGCGGCCCCGCAGCGCGTCGCTCCTGCCGCAGCGGCATCCGCAGCTCCGGTGACCGGATCAGCCGGTCCCGGCTTCCAGGCACCGACGACGGCCCCGGCCGCCGCCTCTTCGGCACCCGCGACCACCGAGCGCCCGGCCCCGGCCGCCGACACGAACGGATCGGCCGCGCCCGCGGCCCGTCCGGAGGCGCCGGCTCCCCGTCCGGCACGTCCGGTCGGCGGTGTTCCAGGAGCTCCGCGCCCGCCGCGGATGGGGAACAACCCGTTCGGCACCCAACAGCGAAGTGCACCGCCGCGGCCCGGCGGCGTTCCCGGCGTGCCCCGCCCGCCTGCAGGCCGCCCCGGCGGCGCTCCGGGTACCGGCGCACCCGGCACCCGGCCCGGTCCAGGCGGCGCGCGTCCCGGGACGCCCGGCGGCGCCCCGCGTCCCGGCACCCCGGGCGGACGTCCGGCACCGGGCGGTGCCCGTCCCGGTGGTGCACCCGGCGGCGGTGGCGGCGGTTACCGCGGCCCCGGCGGTCCCGGCGGCGCACCTGCCGGTGGCGGCGGCGGTTACCGCGGTGGTCCCGGCGGTTCGACCGGTGGTCCCGGCGGCGGCGGTGCCCGTCCCGGTGGCGGCGGTCGTGGTCGCGGTGGAGCTGCCGGCGCCTTCGGGCGTCAGGGCGGACCGGCCCGCAAGGGTCGCAAGTCCAAGAAGCAGCGCCGTCAGGAATTCGACAACATGCAGGCCCCGTCGATCGGCGGCGTGGCTCTGCCCCGTGGCAACGGCAGTGTCGTGCGGCTCGCAAGGGGTTCCTCGCTGGCCGACTTCGCCGACAAGATCGATGCCAACCCGGCCTCGATGGTGCAGGCACTGTTCCATCTCGGCGAGATGGTGACCGCGACCCAGTCGGTGTCGGACGACATCCTCGAGCTCCTGGGCTCGGAGATGGGCTACGAGGTGCAGATCGTCTCCCCGGACGACGAGGACCGCGAGCTGCTCGACTCCTTCGACCTGTCCTACGGCGAGAACGAGGGCGACGAGAGCGATCTGGTCATCCGACCGCCGGTGGTCACCGTCATGGGTCACGTCGACCACGGCAAGACCAAGCTGCTCGACGCCATCCGTAACACCCACGTGGTGGACAAGGAAGCGGGCGGGATCACCCAGCACATCGGCGCGTACCAGGTGGCCACCCACCTGAACGACCAGGAGCGGTTGATCACGTTCATCGACACCCCCGGTCACGAGGCGTTCACCGCCATGCGTGCGCGCGGTTCACAGTCCACGGACATCGTGGTGCTGGTGGTCGCGGCCGACGACGGCGTCATGCCGCAGACGGTCGAGGCGATCAACCACGCCAAGGCCGCGGACGTGCCGATCGTGGTGGCGATCAACAAGATCGACAAGGAAGGCGCCAACCCGGACAAGATCCGGCAGCAGCTGACCGAGTACGGGCTCGTCGCCGAGGAGTACGGCGGCGACACGATGTTCGTCGAGATCTCCGCGAAGGCAATGATCGAACATCGACGGTCTGCTCGAGGCCGTGCTGCTGACCGCCGACGCGGCTCTGGACCTTCGGGCGAACCCGGACATGAACGCCGAGGGTGTGGCCATCGAGGCACACCTGGACCGTGGCCGCGGCGCCGTCGCAACCGTCCTCGTCCAGCGCGGAACGCTGCACGTCGGCGACTCGATCGTCGCGGGCAATGCCTACGGCCGTGTCCGGGCGATGCTCGGCGACCACGGCGAACAGGTCGTCGGAAGCGACCCCGTCACGTCCTGTGCAGGTTCTCGGGTTCACCTCGGTGCCCGGCGCCGGCGACTCGTTCATGGTCGTCGAGGAGGACCGCGTCGCCCGGCAGATCGCCGAGCGCCGGCAGGCCCGTGCCCGCAAGGCACAGATCGGCAACCGCAGGCGGATCTCGCTGGAGGACCTGGGCGCCGCCCTGGCCGAGCGCAAGATCGAGCAGCTGACGCTGATCATCAAGGGCGACAACTCCGGCACCGTCGAGGCTCTCGAGGATTCCCTCCTCAAGCTCGACGTCGGCAACGAGGTCGACCTGCGGGTGGTTCACCGCGGCGTCGGTGGCATCACCCAGGACGACATCAACCTGGCGGCGACGACGCAGGCCATCGTCATCGGCTTCAACGTGAAGCCGGTTCGTGGCGTGCAGGAACTGGCCGACCGCGAGGGTGTCGACATCCGGTACTACACGGTGATCTACCAGGCCATCGACGAGGTCGAGAACGCGCTCAAGGGTCTGCTCAAGCCGGAGTTCGAGGAGGTGCAGACCGGTACCGCAGAGGTGCGGGAGATCTTCCGGTCCTCCAAGTTCGGCAACATCGCAGGCTGCATCGTGCGGTCCGGAGAGATCCGCCGCAACGCCAAGGCCCGGCTGCTGCGAGGTGGGGTGGTCATCAATGACAACCTGCAGATCGATTCGCTGCGCCGGTTCAAGGACGATGCGACCGAGGTCCGCGAGGGCTTCGAGTGCGGTATCGGTCTCGGCTCCTGGAACAACATCGAGATCGAGGACACCATCGAGACCTACGAAACGCGGGAGAAGCCGCGCGCGTAGCGATCACCAGGTTGGGTGCGCGGGGGTCGTCGCTGACGGCGGCCCGCGCCGCCCAGCCGGTGTTGATCCAGCCGGTGTTGACCATGGCAAAACTCGCGCTCCACCCGGCGTGTCGGGCCGCTTTCGCGCGAGTTTCGTCATGATCATTCCGGGTGGGGGCGGCGGCAGTACCAGCAACAGCGGCGGGGCGACCTGGGTGGGGATCCTCGAGTGTGACGTCCTGCTCGGTGCGGTGGATTCGCTCAAGCACAAACGTGCCGTCATCCGGCCGGTGATCGCCAGGCTGCGGCGGCTCGACGTCGCGGTGGCGGAGACCGGGGACCCCGACCGGCATCGTCGGGCGCTGATCGCGGTGGCCACCGTCGCGGGCGAGTCTGCCCACGTGCACCGTGTACTGGACACCTGCGAGCGGCAGGTGGCGGGTGAGGTGGAGATCGAACTGCTGTCGACCCGGCGGCGGTTGGTCGGCACGGACGACGACTAGCCCGAAACAGAACCAGGACGGACGCGCGCCAAGAAGCGCCCGGTACGAGAGGAAGGACCAGCAGCCATGGCAGATTCCGCGAGGGCCCGTCGGTTGGCCAAGCGCATCGTGGCGATCGTGGCCACCGAATTGCAGCACCAGGTCAAGGATCCCCGGCTGGCCATGGTCACCATCACCGCCGCGACCGTCACCCCCGACCTGCGTGAGGCGACCGTCTTCTACACGGTTTACGGGGACGACGACGAGATCCAGGGCACCGCGATGGCGCTGGCCAGTGCAACCGGCGTGCTGCGCTCGGCAGTGGGCGCGCAGACCGGCATCAAATTCACCCCCACCCTGATCTTCAAGCTCGACACCGTTCCCGAGAACGCTTACCGCATCAACGAACTGCTGGAGGCGGCCCGCTCGGCCGATGCGCAGGTGGCCGAGCGTGCCGCTGGGGCAACCTACGCAGGTGAGCCCGATCCGTACCGGGTGCCGAGGGCTGCCGAGGCGGACGACGAGGCGGACGGCCGGGACACCACCGGGGCCGACGACCGGTACCCGGAAGATGTCGATGCGGACGCATCCACTCCCGATTCGGTCGACGGTGCTCCGCGGGTTGTCCACGACGGATACGCGGGCAGCACCGAGCCCGCGAGCCGACGGGTACGGTGACATGGCGGTGCCGCCTCGCAGGCACCGCCGAATCGTGGGTCCAGCCAGCGGGACAGGCATGGACGCCGCTCGAGAACGATGACACCATCGCCAGCAACACCGCCCGGGCTGCCGGGGAGCGCGACCGGGAGGTGACGTGACGGATACCCGTGCGACCAGGTCGCGCACCCGCACCACCAGGCCGCGCCGGACGCCGACGATCGTGCCACCCCTCCAGGACGTCGCGTTGCCGATCGACGGCTCGCTGGACACCGATCTGGACACCGCTGTCGAGCTGTTGTTGCGGGCGAAGGACGTCGTACTGCTGGCGCACATCCAACCCGACGCCGACGCCCTGGGCAGCGCCCTCGCGCTCGGCCTCGGTCTGTCCCGACGGGGGATCCCGGTCGCCGTCTCGTTCGCCGAGCCCGAGGGCATTCCGGAATCGCTGCAGGGGCTGCCCGGCGGCCACCTGGTCGTGCCCGTCGACCGGTTGCCCGCCCAGCCCGATCTGCTGGTGAGCCTGGACGTCGGCTCCGCGGAGCGGCTCGGTTCACTCGCGTCACTGCTGTACACCAGCAGGCAGAGCCTGGTGATCGACCACCACGCGTCGAACACCCGGTTCGGGCAGTTCCACCTCGTCGACGCCGCCGCGCAGGCGACCGTCATCCTGGTCGCGCGGATCCTCGACCGACTCGCGGTGCCGATGGACCGGGACATCGCCGAGAACCTGTACGCCGGCCTCGCCACCGACACCCATCATTTCCGGCACGCCGACGCTGCCTCGCACCTCCTGGCGGCCCGGCTGATCGACGCGGGCGTCCGCCCGCCGGAGCTGATGCACGCGATCACCGATTCCCACCCGTTCGGCTGGCTGTCCATGCTGTCCGACGTGCTCGGCGCGGCCGTGCTGGATCGGGACGCAGCCTGCGGCGAGGGTCTGGTGTACACGGTGATCGACACGCACGCCCGGGAGGGCCTTCGGGCCGAGGAACTGGATTCCGTCATCGACATCATCCGAACCTCGCAGGAAGCCGGGGTCGCCGCCGTTCTGAAGCAGACCCACGACGAACAGTGGCAGGTGTCGCTGCGGTCCAGGGGACCGGTGGACGTGGCGGCGGCCGCGGAGCTGCTGGGCGGCGGCGGCCACGTCCGCGCCGCCGGCTTCACCCATCACGGAGATCCGCAACGTGCCATCGATGCGCTGCGCGACGTGCTAAACAGGTGACGTCCGTTCGGTGAGATGTCCCACTGAACCACTCGACGAGCTTGATCGGCGGACGGCACTTCCCGCAGGATAGATACATCATGGATGCAACCCGCCACCCATCAGCCGCCGACCGGGTGTACGACCACGTGCGCGCAGGAATTCTCGATCGCCGCTATGCCGATCACGACCTGCTCTCGGAGGGCGACATCGCCCTCGAGACCGGGGTGTCCCGTACGCCCGTTCGCGAAGCCCTGTTGAGGCTGGAGTCCGACGGGATGGTGCGGCTGCTGCCCAAGCGCGGCGCGCTGGTGCTGCCGGTCACGGCGCAGGAGTGGCGGGACGTTCTCGCGACCCGGTTGCTGATCGAGAACCACTGCACCGCATCGGCGATCACGTCCGGGCGTGGTCCCGCCGTTGCGCTCGCGCTGTCCACGCCACTGGCCGACCTGCGCGCCGCCGCCGGCGCCGGTGACATCGCCGGCTACACCGCCGCCGACCGGGAGTTCCACGCCACCATCGTCGCCGCTGACGGCAACTCCATTCTCATCAAGGTCTATGCGGGCCTGCGTGACCGGCAGCTGCGGATGGGGGCGACGACCATGCGTACCGCCGACGGACAACCTGATTCTGTTCGGATGGCGGTCACCATCAGCGACCACGAGGCGATCGCCGCCGCGATCGGTGCGGCCGATCTGCCGCTCGCCCGGCGACTCACCGACGAACACCTGGCCAACGCCGACCGGTTGCTGCGTGGGGTGACGGCATGACGCCCGCCGCCCTGCTGGGCAGGGCCAGAGCAGCGTCGGGCTGGGTGTGGGCCGTCGGGGCCGGCGTCTACTTCCTCGCCGTCTTCCACCGCAGCACGCTCGGCGTAGCAGGTCCCCAGGCGGTCCAGCGGCTCGACCTGTCCGCCGCCCAGCTGAGTTCGTTCGTCATGCTGCAGCTCGGCGTCTATGCGGCCATGCAGGTGCCGACCGGGATCCTGGTCGACCGATTCGGGCCGCGCCGGATGCTGCTGGCGGCGACGCTCACGATGGGCACCGCCCAAATCCTGTTCTCGCAGGTCGAGAACTATCCGATGGCGCTGGTCGCGCGCGGGCTGCTCGGCTGCGGCGACGCCATGACGTACGTGTCCGTGCTGCGGCTGGTTGCGGGATGGTTCCCGGGTCGGCGTTACCCGCTGATGGTGACGTTCACCGGGCTGGCCGGGATGGCCGGCAACGTGGTGGCCACCGTCCCGCTCACTCTGATGCTGTCCGGTTTCGGCTGGAGCACCACCTTCGCGATCGCCGGCGGCATCTCGCTGGCCTACGCCCTGCTGTTGCTGCGGCCCGGGGTGGCCGCTCCCTACGCCCATCCGGTCCGCACCGACGGCGTGCCGGGCGGTCGCCGCGTGCTGCGTGACGTGCGCGGCGCCTGGCGGCTGCCGGCCGGGCGGCTGGCGTTCTGGGTACACCTGTCGACGATGGCCGGACCCACCGCGTTCGCCGTGCTGTGGGGCTTTCCATATTTGACGCAGGCCCTGGGGTACGCCCCGGCCACGGCGTCAACGCTGCTGCTGGTACTGGTCGTGGGCGGCCTGGTGGCGAACTTGGTCATCGGGCCGCTGCTGAGCCGGCGGCCGGTGATCCGCGGGCCGCTGGCCGTCGGAGTGGCCCTGTCGTGCCTTTCCGGGTGGCTGACGTTGATCCTCTGGCCAGCGGGCCGGCCGCCGTTCGCGGTGGTGGTGCTCGTCGTCGCGATCTTCTCGGTCGGCGGCCCGGCCAGTTCGGTCGGCTTCATGCTCGCTCGCGACTACAACCCCGTGCACCGCATCTCGACCGCGACCGGACTGGTCAACATCGGCGGCTTCTTCGGGTCCGTCGCGATGGTGTTCGCGGTCGGGCAGATTCTGGACTGGGCCGAACCCGGCGTGGAGACCCACTCGGTCGACGCGTACCGGCTGGCCTTCGTCGCCATCGCAACCGTGACCGCGCTGGGCATCTTCCGGATGGTCACCTGGCTGCTCCGCACCCGGGCCGGCGTTCTCCAGGCGGCTGCCCGCGGCGAGGATGTACCCGTCGACCTGACCGCGCACCGGTGGGACCTGGTCGACATGCCACCCGGCACCTCGCCCGGCCGCGGCGTGCTATCGGCCCGTTCGGAGAACTCGGAGTGAGGGCGCCCCGACCGGTCGACGACCGGCCCGCGCCGCCGTTGCCGGCCGGTGGCGGCCTGTTGCTGGTCGACAAGCCTTCGGGCTGCACGTCGCACGACGTCGTCGGCCGGCTCCGCCATGTGCTGCGCACCCGCAGGATCGGGCATGCCGGCACGCTGGATCCGATGGCCACCGGCCTGCTGGTGCTGGCGGTGGACCGCTCGACGAAACTGCTCGGCCACCTCGCGCTGACCGACAAGACCTACCGCGGCACCATCCGGCTGGGTCGTCAGACCGACACCGATGACGCCGACGGCACTCTCGTGGCGTCGGCCGCGGTGGACGGCGTCACCGACGCCGACATCGAGGCGGGAATCGCCGCTCTCACCGGACCGATCCTTCAGGTACCCAGTTCGGTGTCGGCGATCAAGGTCGGCGGCCGCCGCGCCTACGACCTGGTACGCAGCGGGGTCGGCGTCGAGCTGGCCGCCAGGCCGGTGACGATCGCCCGGTTCGAGATCATCGGCCCCATCCGCCGTGCGGGCTCGGTGATCGATCTGGATGTCCTGGTCGAGTGTACGACCGGAACCTACATCCGTTCGCTGGCAAGGGATCTCGGTGCCGCGCTGGGCGGTCGGCGGTCATCTCACCGCGCTCCGTCGGGCCAGAGTCGGGCCGTTCGACGTCGCCGACGCGGTCGATGTGTACGGCGGGCGCGAACCGGGGGAGCGGCCGCCGGTCACCGAGGAGGCCGCCGCGGCGATCGCCGCCCGGGTGCTGCCGGCCGCCGACGCGGTCCGTGCCGCCTTCGCCAGCCGCCTCGTCGAGGACGCGCAGGCGCTCGACCTCCGGCACGGCCGGACCATCCCGGCCGCCGGGATCGCCGGCACCTACGGCGCCTTCGATTCGGCGGGCGCCCTGATCGCTCTGGTCGTGGAAACGAACGGCGTCGCCCGCTCCGTGCTGGGTTGGCACACCGCGGGGTGACCCTGCGCCGCCGTACGCCGTTCGCCGCCCGGTGCATCCCCGATCGGCGCTCGTGGCACGCTGAGCGGCGAGTGGCACCGACCCCGAGGGAGCAATGGCGTGGAGCGCTGGCGCGGCACCGACGAGATTCCCGCGAGCTGGGGGCGCTGCGTGCTGACCATCGGCGTGTTCGACGGCGTGCACCGCGGCCACCAGGCGCTGATCCGGGAGGCGGTCAGCACCGGCCGGGCGCTGGGGATGCCGACCGTCCTGATGACGTTCGACCCGCACCCCGCGGAGGTGGTGCGGCCGGGCAGCCACCCAGCGCTGTTGACCACCCTGCGGCGGCGGGCGGAACTGGTCGCGGAGCTCGGTGTCGACGCCTTTCTCGTGCTGCCGTTCACCGTCGCGCTGTCCCAGGTCACTGCCGAGGAATTCGTGCACGACGTGATCATCGACCGGCTCCACGCGGCGAACGTCGTCGTGGGGGAGAACTTCCGGTTCGGGCATCGGGGGGCCGGTTCGGTCGAGTTGCTGCGGGAGCTCGGGCCGCGGTTCGGCTTCACGGTCAATGGGATCGGCCTGGTCACCGAACCCGACGCGGTCACTGTCAGTTCCACCTACGTCCGCTCGTGCGTGGCCGCCGGTGACGTCACGGCGGCCACCGAGGCACTCGGCCGGCCGCACCGGGTCGAGGGCTTCGTGGTGCACGGCGAGGGCCGAGGCGGCAGCGAGTTGGGATATCCCACAGCCAATCTCGACACCGTTGCGCACGCGGCGATCCCGGCCGACGGCATCTACGCCGGCTGGTTCGTCCTCGGCACCAGGCGCTCGCCGGCGGCGATCTCGATCGGTACCAACCCGACGTTCTCCGGGCGGGTCCGGACGGTGGAGGCGTTCGTCATCGACGAGGGCGGCAACTTCTACGGTCGGCGGGTCGCCTTCGACTTCGTGGAGCGGCTTCGCGACACCGTGCGCTACGACTCCGTCGACGCTCTCATCGCGCAGATCGATGACGACGTCGCGCGGACCAGGACGGTCCTCGGGGTGTCCTGAGGGCGCGTGCAGCTGAGGTGCGCTTTGTCCCGACCGATGGCCCACTGAGCAGGCGTAGCCATACGTAGCACAAAGCGCTACGGTCGGGCATGGCAAGAACCATCGCGCAGCGTGAGTTGCGTAACGACAACGCGAAGGTGATCGACGCGGTGTCGACCGGCGAGACGTTCATCGTGACCCGCAACGGAGAGCCTGTCGCCGAGCTTCGACCCTTACGTGCAGGTCGGCGCTCCTTCATCTCCCGGGCGGAGGTCGCGGTGCTGGCCGCTGCGAACGTGCGCATCGACCGCGAGCGGTTCCGTGCCGATCTGGATGCCGCGATCGATCAGGGGTGGTGAATGTCCACCGGAATGCTGGACACGTCGGTCGTCATCGACTGGCACGATCCGGCAGTCATCCATGCCCTGCCGGACGAGGGCGCGATCTCTGCCATCACCGCGGCCGAACTCGCTGCCGGCCCGCACCTGGCGCACGAGCCGCGTGAAGCCGCGCGGCGGCAGGCCCGGCTGCAGGAGGTCGAGTCGAAATTGGAGCCGATTCCCTTCGACGCGGCGGCGGTGCGCAGTTACGGCCTCGTGGTCGCCGCCGTCCTGGCCGAAGGGCGCACGCCGCGGAGCCGATTCGCCGACCTGCTCATCGCCGCCTCCGCCCATGCAAACGGGCTCGACCTGTACACCCGCAACGGCGCCGACTTCCACGGCATCGACCACCTGGTGACGGTGATCGAGATCTAGGCCGGAGCGTAAGGTGCGGTCCGCTGGATCATGACCGTGACGGCCCGCGAAGAAAGAAGGAGCATCCAGGTGGATGAGCACCAGATCCTGTCCCAGATCACCACTCTCGTCGATCAGGAGCACGAGCTCCGGACGAAGCTGCGGGACGGGGAACTGTCGGCCAACGAGGAACGCGACCGGCTGGCCCAGCTGGAGGGCGCCCTCGACCAGTGCTGGGACCTGCTCCGCCAGCGCCGGGCCAAGCGGGAATTCGGCCAGAACCCGGAGGACGCACAGGCCCGGCCGGTTGACGAGGTCGAGCACTACCTGCAGTGACCCGCGGCGGACGGTCGGCGGAGGCGTCAGTCGGCCAGCGCGTCCGCCGTGTGCTGCGGTACGGGGTGTTGCCCGACGGGGTGGCCTTCCACCGGACGTGACGCCGCAGGGTCGGGAGGCGTTGCGGGAACGGGTGTCTCGCCGCGGCGGGCCGGGTGGTGCGGAACGTTGCGATCCAGCACCGGGACCGCGTGCAGCGCATAGCGCTGCTCGGCGCAGAGTTCGGCCAGGGCCTGGATGGTGCTGCCGCGGACGACCTTCGGGAAGCTGAAGTAGCCGTGCGGCATTCCGACGTACTCCGTCAGCCGTACCGGGGTGCCTTCGGCCTGCAGCGCCCGCGCGTACCGGATGCCGTCATCGCGCAGTGGGTCGTACTCGGCCACCTGGATCAGTGCCGGCGGAAGCCCGGAGAGGTCGGCCGCGAGGATCGGCGAGGCCATCGGGTCGTTCGCGTCGCCGTCCGGCCCGAGGTAGTGGTTGCGGAAGCCGAGCATGCTCGCCGACGACAGGATCGGCCAGTCGGATCGGGCCGGATTGCTGGGGTCGAAGTCCTCGGGGGTCCGCAGGTCGGTGGCGGGGTACATCAGGGCCTGATGGGTGATCCGGGGACCACCGCGGTCGCGCAGGAGCTGGGTGATCACTGCCGCGATGTTCCCGCCCGCGCTGTCTCCCATCACGGCGAGCCGGTCGATGTCCACGCGCAGTTCGGCGGCGTGGCCGGCGACCCAGGTGATCGCGGCCAGGCTGTCCAGCACGGCTGTCGGAAAGCGGTGCGTGGGCGCGAGCCGGTAGTCGACCGAGACGACCACAGCGCCGACACCCAGACACACCTCGCTGCAGAGCCAGTCCGACTGATCCAGTGCGCCCAGGGTCCAGCCGCCGCCGTGGAAGTGCACGATCACCGGGCTGCCGTCCGGCTGAGCGTCCGATCGGTAGATCCGCACCGGCACCCGGGCGCCGTCCTGTTCGATCAACCGGTTCGAGGTGGTCACGCCCTTCGCGACGGTGCCCGTCACGCCCACCGCGAGCCTGCCGTGCCCGGCCAGCCGCTGCTGCGCCCTGACCACCTGCTCGGGCGTCATCGTGTCGACGGATCCGCCGGGCGCATGCGCGAGGATCCACGCCAGCGACCGCACCCGCCATCCCAGCTTGGCCATGGAAAACACTCCTACTGGTCAGTAACTTATCCGTCCATCTTGCCAGCGATCGGTGCTTTCCCGCCATGGCCGGCGCCGTGAGACCGGTAACTGCCGTGGCAAGACGGTCCGGCAAGATAGAAAGGCCCGCCGGCGGGGAACTACCCGACCGTGCCTCTCTTCCAGAACGTGGTTGCCACGATCGAGAACGCCGACGCGCTCGACGGGCCGGCAGACCGGCTGGCCGCCGGAGTCGACGGCGTGCTGAAACCGTCGGTCCGCTCCGCGCTGAGCGGTGCCTGGCTGGGCCACCCGGTTCACCCGCTGCTGGTGACGGCGCCGATCGGGGCGTGGGTGTCGGCCAGCGCGCTCGACGCGACCAAGGGCAACGAGGTCGCCGCCCGCCGGCTGGTCGGTCTGGGCATCGTGTGCGCCGCCGGCGCCGCCGTCACCGGCCTGTCCGACTGGCGGGGGATCACCGGCCGCGCGCGCCGGGTGGGCCTGGTGCACATGACGGCGAACACGGCGGCTCTCGCGCTGTATTTCGCGTCGTGGCGCGCCCGGGTCGCAGGGCGTCACCGCCGTGGCGCCGTCCTCGCCCTGGTCGGGGCGACCCTGTTGAGCGCGGGTGGCTACCTCGGCGGACACCTCACCTACGCTCTGGGTGCGAACGTCGACCCGAACGAGCGGGCCGGCTCCGCGCCGTCCGAGGCGCTCACGGGCCGCTGACGAGCCGTTGACAGGCCGCGACCGCGGCATCGCGCTGGTGGGTGATCGTTACGGACGGTTGCCGCTGGTAGGATCATCTGTTGGGTCCGGCTGCAGTCCGTGGCGGCCGGTACCGTCATCCCCCCGGCAGATTCCGTCCGGAGCGGGACGTGCACGTGACAGACACATCGAGGAGTACCACCTGTGGCGTTGACCACTGAGCAGAAGAAGGAAATCCTGAGCGAGTACGGCCTGCACGAGACCGACACCGGGTCGGCCGAGGCCCAGGTCGCGATGCTGACGCAAGCGGATCTCGGATCTGACCGAGCACCTCAAGGAGCACAAGCACGACCACCACACCCGTCGCGGCCTGCTCGGCCTCGTCGGCAAGCGTCGCCGGCTGCTGCGGTACCTGCAGACCGTCGACATCAACCGCTACCGCTCACTGATCGAGCGGCTCGGCCTGCGCCGATAGTGCTCCGCCGGCGTCGGGACAGCGCACACGCCTGCCTCCCGCCGACGCGCGCCGATCGTCTGCGGCGATCGGTCGCCGCAGCGGGCCGGGCGCACGTCCAGGGGGACGACGGACCACGCTCGCCTCCCTTCCGCACGGTCACCCCGGTGACCGACAACTGAACAACACCAGTGCCACCCACGTGCCCGCCCGCATCCTCAGCGTGACTGAGTTCGCCGGCGACCATCACGGCCGGTCCTCGGTAGTGGCCACCGGAACGTCCGCGGCGCGCATCGCCGCGCCCGACGTTCCGACGGCTTCGATCGAAGGCCGGCACGCCGCCGAACACGCCGATGCCGCTGCCGTGACACGTCCGTGGCCTCCATCCAGCCGATTCCGGCTGGGCAGAACAAGGAGACCCATGTCAGATCCCACCGCCACCAGCGCGTCCGCCGTCATCGACAACGGCGCGTTCGGCACCCGCACCATCCGCTTCGAGACCGGACGGCTCGCCCAGCAGGCCGCCGGTTCCGTCGCGGCGTTCCTCGACGAGGACACCATGCTGCTGAGCGCCACCACGGCCGGCAAGCACCCGAAGGAGCAGTTCGACTTCTTCCCGCTGACGATCGACGTCGAGGAGCGGATGTACGCCGCCGGGCCGCATCCCCGGCTCGTTCTTCCGTCGCGAGGGCCGTCCCGTCCGAGGACGCCATCCTGACCTGCCGGCTGATCGACCGGCCGCTGCGCCCGACCTTCAAGGCCGGCCTGCGCAACGAGGTCCAGGTCGTCATCACCGTGATGGCGCTGAACCCCGACGAGCTGTACGACGTGCTCGCCATCAACGCCGCGTCCGCGTCCACCCAGATCTCCGGGCTGCCGTTCTCCGGGCCGGTCGCCGGTGTCCGGGTCGCGCTGATCGCCGACGAATCGGTGGACCCAGTGGGTCGCGTTCCCGACCCACACCCAGCTGGAGAAGGCCGTCTTCGACATGGTCGTCGCCGGCCGGATCGCCGGTGACGACGTCGCGATCATGATGGTCGAGGCCGAAGCCACCGACAAGACGATCGAGCTGATCGCGGGCGGCGCCACCGCGCCGACCGAGGAGGTCGTCGCCGAGGGCCTCGAGGCCGCGAAGCCGTTCCTCAAGCTGCTGTGCGAGGCGCAGTCCGAGCTGGCCACCAAGGCCGCCAAGCCGGTCGCCGACTTCCCGGTCTTCCCGCCGTACCAGGACGACGTGCTGGAGGCCGTCGACCGCGGCCGCCGAGTCCGCCGGCCTGGCCGAGGCGCTGACCATCCCGGGCAAGCAGGACCGGGACGACCGCACCGACGAGATCAAGGCCGCCGTCTACGAGCAGCTGGCCGAGCAGTTCGCCGGCCGCAGCTCCGAGATCGGCAACGCCTTCCGCTCGGTCACCAAGAAGCTGGTCCGCCAGCGGGTGCTGCAAGGACAAGGTCCGCATCGACGGCCGCGGGCTGACCGACATCCGCACCCTGGGTGCCGAGGTCGGCTACCTGCCGCGGGTGCACGGCAGCGCGCTGTTCGAGCGCGGCGAGACCCAGATCCTGGGCGTCACCACGCTGAACATGCTCCGGATGGAGCAGCAGCTGGACACGCTGTCGCCGGAGAACCGCAAGCGCTACATGCACAACTACAACTTCCCGCCGTACTCCACCGGTGAGACCGGTCGGGTCGGCTCGCCCAAGCGCCGGGAGATCGGCCACGGAGCGCTCGCCGAGCGCGCCCTGGTGCCGGTGCTGCCGACCCGCGAGGAGTTCCCCTACGCGATCCGGCAGGTCTCGGAAGCGTTGGGCTCCAACGGTTCCACCTCGATGGGCTCGGTCTGCGCCTCGACGCTGAGCCTGCTGAACGCCGGCGTGCCGCTGAAGGCGCCGGTCGCCGGCATCGCCATGGGTCTGGTCTCCGACACCGTCACCGGCGAGGACGGCACCTCGTCCGTGCAGTACGTCGCGCTGACCGACATCCTCGGCGCCGAGGACGCTTTCGGTGACATGGACTTCAAGGTCGCCGGCACCAAGTCCTTCGTCACCGCGCTGCAGCTGGACACCAAGCTGGACGGCATCCCGTCCGAGGTCCTGCGCGGCGCGCTGGTCCAGGCCCGCGACGCCCGGTTCACCATCCTCGAGGTGATGAACGAGGCGATCGACGAGCCGGATCCGATGAGCCAGTTACGCGCCGCGGATCACCACCATCAAGGTGCCGGTGGACAAGATCGGCGAGGTGATCGGGCCGAAGGGCAAGATGATCAACTCGATCACCGAGCAGACCGGCTCGGACATCGCGATCGAGGACGACGGCACGATCTTCGTGTCCGGGCCGGACGGCATCGCCGTGCAGGCCGCGATCGACATCATCAACTCGATCGCCAACCCGCAGCTGCCCAAGGTCGGCGAGCGGTTCCTGGGCACCGTGGTCAAGACCACCGCGTTCGGCGCCTTCGTCTCGCTGCTGCCGGGCCGTGACGGCCTGGTGCACATCTCCAAGCTGGGCAGCGGCAAGCGGATCGCCAAGGTCGAGGACGTGGTCAACGTCGGCGACAAGCTGCAGGTCGAGATCGCCGAGATCGACGCCCGCGGCAAGATCAGCCTGGTCCCGGTGCGGCCGGTGCCGAGGACGATGCTGCCGGCTCGCAGCAACGGTGCGGCCGAAGCCGTAGCCGCGCAGGTCTGACTCGGGTGGCTGCGCGCCGCGGACGCGGAAGACCCGGGTTCTCGAACGCGGGGCCGACGGTTCGACGGTGACGTCCTCGGAGCTGCCCGGCGGTTTGCGGGTGGTCACCGAGAGCGTCCCGGGTGCGCGCAGCGCCTCGGTGGGTGTGTGGGTCGGGCGTGGGCTCGGTCGACGAGACCCCACGCCTGGCCGGCGCCTCGCACTACCTGGAGCACCTGCTGTTCAAGGGCACCAAGCACCGCTCCGGCTACGACATCGCCGACGCGGTCGACGCCGTCGGCGGTGAGCTGAACGCCTTCACCTCGCACGAGTACACCTGCTTCTACGCCAGGATTCTCGCCGAGGAGGCGGAGCTCGCGGTCGGGCTGGTCTGCGAGGTGGTGCTCGACGCGACCATCGCCGCCGCGGACGTCGACACCGAACGCATGGTGATCCTGGAAGAGATCGCCATGCGTGACGACGACCCGGAGGACACCCTCGCCGATCTGTTCGCCGGCGCGGTCTTCGCCGGTCATCCGGTGGCCGCGCCGGTGATCGGCACCGTCGACACGATCAGTGCGATGACCCGCACCCAGGTGGCGGGGTACTACCGCCGCCGGTACAGCCCGGACAAGATGGTGATCGCCATCGCCGGGGGAGTCGACCACGCGGACGTCCTGCGCTGGGTCCGGGCCGCGTTCCGCGAGCGGCTGTCCGCCGCCGATGCGGCTGCCTCGCCGGCGGCATTCCGCACCGGCAGCCGGCGGAACCGTCGTCCCGCTCCGCCGCCCGTTGGTCGAGCAGCGGGACACCGAACAGGCGCACCTGTGTATCGGGGTGCCCGCCGGCGACCGGAACGATCCGCAGCGGACCGTGCTGGCCGTCCTGTCGGCCGCGCTCGGCGGCGGGATGAGCTCCCGGCTGTTCCGCAGCATCCGGGAGGAACGCGGCCTGGCCTACTCCTGCTACTCGGCCACGTCCGCCTACGCCGACATCGGCTCCTTCTCGGTCTACGCCGGTTGCCACCCGGAGCACCTGGGCGAGGTCTCGAAGCTGATCGGCCAGGAACTGGCGCTGATCGCCGAGTCGGGTCTGCAGCCCACCGAACTGGCCAGGGTCAAGGGCCAGCTCACCGGTTCGCTGGCGCTCTCGCTGGAGGACACCGAGTCCCGGATGAGCAGGATCGGCAAGACGATGCTGGTGCGTAAGGAGTTCCGCACCATCGAGGACGAGTTCGCCGCCATCCGCGCGGTCACCGCCGGCCGACGTCGGCGCGCTGGCCAAGCACCTGCTGGGCCGCCCGATGTCGGCCGCGGTGGTCGGGCCGTACGCTTCCAGCGATGATCTGCCCGCGGAGCTGACCCAACTCGTCGGCTGAGCAAACCGTCGACCCATCAGGGTCGGTCCGCGGTACGAACGAGACGAGGCGCGCCCAGATGACGCAGACATCGAGAGATGTCCAGTGACCGACGAGCTGTTGCGCGTCGGGGTGATCGGCGCCCGGGGCCGGATGGGGACCGAGGCCGCCCAGGCCATCGACGAGGCCGATGACATGGATCTGGTCGCCACCGTCGATGCCCGGGAGTGGCTGTTCTCCTCGCCGACGCGGGCAGCCAGGTGGTGGTGGACTTCACCCACCCGGACGCGGTCATGGAGCACATCCGGTTCGCCATCGACCACGGCATCCATGCGGTGGTGGGCACATCCGGATTCACCGACGAGCGGCTGGACACCATCCGGCAATGGCTCACCGCAAAGCCGGAGATCGGCGTCATGGTGGTGCCCAACTTCGCCATCGGAGCGGTCCTGACCACCCGTTTCGCCCGTGAGGCGGCCCGCTTCTTCGAATCCGCCGAAGTCATCGAACTGCACCACGCCGGCAAGGCCGACGCCCCCTCCGGCACGGCGGTCGCGACGGCCCGGGCGGTTGGCGCGGTCCGCAAGGACGCCGGCCTCGGCGACGTGCCCGATGCCACCACCTTGGAGACCGAGGGCGCGCGCGGCGCCACCATCGACGGCATCCATGTGCATTCGGTGCGGTTGCCCGGCCTGGTGGCGCATCAGGAGGTCATCCTGGGCAGTGCCGGCGAGACGCTGACCATTCGTCACGATTCGCTGCACCGCTCGTCCTTCATGCCCGGTGTGCTGACCGCCGTCCGGGCAGTGTCCGGTCGGCCGGGGCTGACCGTCGGCCTCGAGCAACTGCTGGGTCTGGACTGACTTGGCGCGTCCTGAAATTGTTGCTGTCGCGAACGTGGCGGACTCATGAACAAGGGCGTCCGGGTCCGGATCGTCGTCGGCATTCTCGTCGCGGTCCTGCTGGTCTATTTCTGGCTGCTCGCCGGCCGCGCCGTCGCGCTGATCACCACCGGCACCGCGGCCGGGATAGCACTGGGCATCGGGGTGCTGATCCTGCCGATCATCGGGATCGTGCTGGTCGGTTACGAGCTCCGGTTCGGGCTGCAGACGCAGCGGCTGGCCCGCCGGCTGGCCGCGCAGGACGCCCTGCCGGATGACGCGGATCTCCCGCGACGGGCGTCCGGCCGGATCGAGAGGGACGCCGCCGACGCGCATTTCGAGGTTGTCCGGGCGCAGGTCGAGGCCGCGCCGCAGGACTGGCGGGGGTGGTACCGGCTCGCGCATGCCTACGACATCGCCGGTGACCGCAAGCGCGCCCGCTCCACGATGCGGCACGCGATCGAGCTGGCCGGCTCGGCGGACGTGCCACCAGCCGGCTGACACGCCAGCGACGACCGGGCTCAGACGGCGACCAGGTCGACGCTGCCGGAGAACTGGATCTCGAAGATCGGCTCCCCGCCGGTGTCGAGTTCCCGGCGCAGGCCGTCGGCGGACCAGCCCGCGGAGGCCAGGAATCCCGAACTCGCCTTGTCCGTCTGCGGTATCCAGCAGATTGCTGTCGTCGCGCCCAACCGGCGGAGTTCGGCGGCTGTACCGGCCAGCAGCCGTCCGCCATGTCCGCGCCGCCCCCACCGCGGAACCACGTAGAGCACCTCGATCTCGCCGATCGGCGCGAGCAGGTTGTGGTCGTCGACGTCCCCGGACACGGCGGCGAAACCGACCGGTTCGCTGCCCTCGTGAGCGATGAGCACCGGACCGCCCTGGCGGAGGCGGGCATCCCAGACCGCAGCGTGCGCCCTCGGATCGGCGAGCACCACCTCGGCGGGCAACAGGTCCGAGAAGGCCTGCTGCCACACCTGGATCTGTAGATCAGCGATGGTGGCCGCGTCGAGGGCTGTTGCCCGCCGTACCGTGCTCGACGCCACCGAACCCCCTCTTGCGGCTGTCCTGCAGGACCGCCGGTCGGCTTCAGCATGCCAGCACCCGGTGGGTAGCCCGACCTCCAGTGCGTCGACCTGGTCCCGGTCCGGCGGTCGGGCTGTCGGTGCACGGTGGCAGCATGCCGGGGATGAGTTCGCCACTGACCGCGCGGCGGTCATCGCGCTCGGCCGAGCACGTGCTGACCGCCGGTCAGGCCAGACGGATCGCCATCGCCGCCCAACAGCTCGGTACCCGTCTGCCACCGGTCGGGCTGCCCGGCGAGGGGATCTCCGACCACTCCGCGCCCGCCGGCCGCCCGGTCAACCGCGGCCACCTGAGCCGGCTGGTCAGAGCGATCGGCCTGCTGCAGATCGACTCGGTCAACGTGCTGGCCCGCGCCCACCTGCTGCCCGTCTTCAGCCGGCTCGGGCCCTACCCGTACTCACTGCTGGAGGGCGCTGCCTGGCCCACACGCAGCAGCGAGCGACTGCTGGTCGAGGCCTGGGCGCACGTCGCCTCGCTGATCCCGGTGCAGGTGCACCCGCTGCTGCGCTGGCGTCAGCAGGAATGGGCGCGGCGGCCGGCACCACGGGTCGACGCCATCCATCGGTCGCACCCCGGGTTCCTGGACACGGTGCTCGGGGTGATCGACGAGCGCGGGCCCAGTTCGGCCGGCGACATCGAGGAGGCGCTCGAGGCGCCGGGTCGGGGCACCTCGGGCTGGTGGGAGTGGTCGATCACCAAGACGGCGTGCGAGTACCTGTTCCTCACCGGAGCCATCGGGGTGTCCTACCGGCGGGGATTCGAACGCTGCTACGACCTGATCGAACGCGTTCTGCCGCGCGCGGTCAGTGCCGCGGCGACTCCGTCGATCGAGGATGCGCAACGGGAGCTCACCGCGCTGGCGGTCCGGTCACACGGAGTGGGGACGGCCGGCGACATCGCCGACTACTACCGGCTCAGCGTCGCCGCCACCCGCCGCGGTCTGCAGGAGCTGGTGGAGGACGGCCGGGTACGGCCGGTGCGGGTCGACGGATGGAAGGAGCAGGCCTACCTGCACCGGAGGCCCGGATTCCCCGGAAGGTCGCCGGCGCCGCCCTGCTCTGCCCGTTCGACCCGCTGGTCTGGGAACGGGCCAGGACGCGAGCGGCTGTTCGGCTTCCACTACCGGATCGAGATCTACACCCCGGAGCCGCAGCGGCGGTTCGGTTACTACGTCTTCCCGTTGCTGGTCGGGGAGCAATTGGTCGGCCGGGTCGACCTCAAGGCCGACCGTGCGACGTCGCGCCTGCTGGTCCAGGCGTCCTGGATCGAAGAAGGTGCCGATCCGGTCGACGCGGCGGACGCCGCGGCCGTCGAACTCGCCAGGATGGCGCAGTGGCTCGCGCTCGACGAGATCGTGGTGATGCCGCGCGGCGATCTGTGGCAGACGCTCGCGGCGCGGCCCGGGATGACGGTCGGTAGCCTGCCCGGGTGACAACTCTGCCGGCTTCGGTCGCTGCCGGCCACCCGTCCACCGCGACCGTCGGACGGGACATCCTCGTCGCGGGCGGTTCGGCGGCCGACTCCGTCGCCGCGATGATCCTCGCCGGCTGCGTCGCGGAGACGCTGTTCACCGGGCTCGGCGGCGGCGGGTTCGCCACCGTGTACGACGCGGCCACCGGTCACGTGCACTGTCTGGACTTCTTCGTGGCCGTGCCCGGCCTGGACGGCACCGTGCCCGAACCGGCGAGGGCTATCCGGGTTGCTTTCGGCGAGGTCGAGGTGCCCTACGCGGTGGGCGGACCCAGCGTCGCGGTGCCGGGCACGCCGCGTGGGGTCGCGGCTCTGCACGACGCCTTCGGCAGGCTGCCCTGGTCAGAGATCGTCGGCCCTGCCCGCCGGCTCGCGCACGAGGGAACGCCGTTTCCGCTGCAGCACGCCCAGCTGCTGCCGGATGTGGCGGCGGCCATGGTGCTCGGTGACGGGGTCGCCATCTACTCCAAGCCGGACGGCAACGGCGGCCGCCGGACCCTGGCGGGCGGCGAACTCCTGCACCACGAGGGGTTGGCGGACACCCTGGACGACTACCTCAACTTCGGACCGGAAGCCCTGACAACGGGAAGCAGGGGCAGGGATTTCGTCGCGGCGGTGCGCGCGGACGGCGGCGCGCTGTCCGAGGACGACATGTCGCAGTACCACGTCAGGGAACTGCCGGTCGAGCACGTTGCCTTCGGTCCGGGCGTCATCCATGTGCGGGCCGATGACCTTGATCGCTTCGGCCGGACGGCCGCGGTGCTCAACGAAACGCTGCACCGGACCGGGGCCGTCGAGCGGGCCCGCAGCATGGTGCGGGCACTGCGGGCGACGGCGGTTCGCTCGGAGACGACCACCGTCGTGGCCGTCGACGAGCAGGGAAATGCCTGCGCCGCAACACACTCGCTCGGCCTCGGATCCGGGATCTGGACCGGCGGGGTGCACGGCAACTCGATGCTGGGGGAAGGTGAACTGCTGCGTGCGGCGCTGCTGCCCGGGGAGCGGATGCCATCGATGATGGTGCCGATGGTCGTCACCGACCCGGCCGGTGGTCTGCTGTTCGCGGGTGGCGCGGCCGGCGGCGGCAGGATCAGGTCCGCGCTGCTGCAGGTGCTGACCAAGATTGTCGTCGACCGGCACGCCGCCGCGGAAGCCGTTGCGGCGCCGCGGATGTCGGTCGCACCGCACACCGTGCACCTGGAGCCAGGCTTCGGCCAGGACGTCATCGCCGCGCTGGAGCAGGACGGCGAGGAGGTTGTCCAGTGGCCGGAGCAGCGGCCGTACTTCGGCGGAGTCGCCGTCGTTGCCGCGGACGGTCCGGCCGCGGACCCGCGGCGGGGCGGGCTGGCCCTGCGGCTGGTGCCCTGAACCGGGCGCTCGCGGAAAGAGACGCCTGCCGCGACGCCCGGTCCGGGGCGCGAACCCATTGCTAGACGGTCGTTGCCCGGCGGATCCGGATGTCGCCGGACGTCGTCTTGACCTTCAGCTCGAGCCGGGGCGCATCGTCGTCCTGCTCTGCCGGCGCAGCGTCGCTGACCGGCAGGTCGGTGTCGGTCCGTCCGGACACCGTGCTCAGATCCACCGCCGCCAGTGACCCGGTGTGCAGCCCGATCTCGACGTCGCCGGAGACGGTCGTCAACTCGACCCGGCCGGCTGTCAGGTCGAGCACCCGGATCTCGCCGGACACCGTGCGCGCGTTGACGTTTCCGCCGGTGGCGTCCAGTGCGACGTCGCCCGAGGTGGAGTGCGCAACGGCTTCCCCGGTGACCGCCCTCGCGCGGATCTCCCCCGATGCGCTCCGCAGATCGCAGCTGCCGCTGGACCGGACCTGGATGTCACCGCTCGCGGTCTGCACCACGGAGTGTCCGGTGACGTCATCGACACGAACCTCGCCCGAGGCGGTCCTTGCCTCGAGGCGCTCCGCCCGACCGGTGACGGAGACATCGGCGGACTGGCTCTGGATGCGGATACCGGAGTTGAGCGGCGCCGTCACGTGCACGGTGAACGAGGACTTCCAGCCGTTGCGCGCCGGGTCGGTGTCCACGATCAACGTTCCGGCCTGCCCGTCCACGGCATCGCGCAGGTCCACCCGGACCCGCTCGACCGGATCGTCGGCGAAGTCGCTTCCGGCGTCAGCGGGCGCGTCGGACCCCGGGCGACCGCCGGCGAAGGCCTTGTTGCTGAACTGCGATTTGGCGGCGCGGATGACGTCGTCGAGGAAGCCCAGGGGGTGGGACGTGCTGGCCACCACGTCCACCGTGGTGGAGGCGACGTCGGCCAGGTCGACCCGGATCTCGCCGGAGGCATTGCGGATCTCGACGGTGATGGGTTCCGGGGTCAGGAAGGTGTGCATGTCTGTTTCCTCATCTGTGCTGAAAGGGTTTCGTACTCGACAGGAGAACCGCCCGGGAGCGGCGCCGGAGCTCAGCCGCGGATGTACCCGGTGACGTGCCGCCCGCCGGACCCCGGTCCGCGCGAGCCCGGCTTGCCGCCGGGGACCGCCGAGCGCACGGAATCGGAGACGGCCCTGGAGATGTAGGTGTTGAGCGAGACGCCCTGCTCCGAGGCCGCACGCTCCGCCTGCGTCTTCAGTTCGTTGAACAGTCGCACGGTGGTCCGCGAGAGCTCGCCGCCGGCGTCCTGCACGGCGTGCCGGAGATCGTCCGCAGACGCATCCCCGGTGGTGGTGTCGGAGGATTCGTTGCGGGCATCGTTGGTGCGCTTGGTGAAATAGGAGTCGTCCTGGCGGGACGAGCTCGCCGTGTCCTCGGCATGCCGGGTCACCGCTACCCGGACGTCGCGGCCGTCCAGCCGCAGCTCGACCGTGGTGTCCCCAAGAGCGCCTGTCACCTCCGCGGCCAGGTCGGACAGGGCGTTCATGATGGCGAGCCGGGCGGCCGGCTCCAGGGCGCCGGCCAGCATGGCCGCCGCGTTTCGCGCGTTCTCGTCGCCGACGGACGCTGCGGTGATCAGGTCGTCGCGCAGGTTCTGCAGGTACTTTGTGAGGTCCATGACGCCATTATGACACCATTATGACGCCACTTCAAGGGGAATTGACGTCACCCCTAAACTGCCGTCATGACCGCCCCGGTGACCGACAGTCCCAGCCAGTTCGTCTCGTTGTTGCGAGAGCAGGTGCGTCACGAGTTCAACGCGAGCCAGCAGTACATCGCCATCGCGGTCTGGTACGACGCCCACGACCTTCCTCAACTGGCCGGGCACTTCTACCGGCAGGCGACCGAGGAACGGCACCACGCGATGATGATCGTGCAGTGGATGCTCGATCGGGAGTTGTCGATCACCATTCCCGGGGTGGACGAGGTCAGGGGCGACTTCCTGACCATCGTCGAGCCGATCGCACTCGCGCTCGACCAGGAACGCACCGTCACCGATCAGATCAAGACCCTCTTCGCCACGGCGAGGGCGGAGAGCGACTTCCTCGGCGAGCAGTTCATGCTGTGGTTCCTCAAGGAGCAGGTCGAGGAAGTGGCGTCGATGACGACCCTGCTGAACGTCGCCCAGCGGGCCGGTAACGACTGGTTCGACGTCGAGACCTACCTCGCGCGCGAGGACGTGGGGGACTCGGGCCACGATTCGGGTGCGCCCGCGGCCGCCGGAGGCGGACTCTGAGCTCCGTGGGCAGATTCCGCGTCCGGTTGATCGGCCGGACCGAGTTCCTACCGCCGGACGACATCGAGTGGGAGACGGACGCCGACGGCGGGCAGGCGCTCGCCGAATTCGCCGGCCGGGCCTGCTACCAGTCCTGGTCCAAGCCGATCCCGGCAACCGCAACCAATGCCGGCTACCTCGACCACATCCTGCAGGTCGGCCACCTGTCGGTGCTCGAGCACAGCAGCGCGACGTTCTACATCACCGGCATCACCCGGTCCGTCACCCATGAGCTGATCCGGCACCGGCACTTCTCCTACTCCCAGCTCTCCCAGCGCTATGTGCCGCCCGCCGGACCCGAGCTGGTCGAACCAGCGGTGATCGCGGACGACCCCGAGCTGCACGGGATCTTCGCGGCGGCAGCCGCCAGTTCCACTGCCGCCTACGATGCGCTGCTCGCCGCATTGGAGGAGCGGACGGCCACCGCGCCGGACGGCACGCTGGCCCGTAAGCAGGCCAGGCAGACCGCGCGGGCGGTGCTGCCGAACGCGATGACGACGGCCATCGTGGTCACCGGGAACTACCGGGCCTGGCGGCACTTCATCGGAATGCGGGCTACCGAGGCCGCCGACGTGGACATCAGGGCCCTCGCGGTCGCCCTGTTGCTGGAGTTGAAAGCGCTGGCGCCCAACGTGTTCGCCGACTTCAGGGTCAGTGAGCTGCCGGACGGCACGGCGGTGGCGGCGTCACCGCTGGTCGGCGAGGGCTGAGAGGAGATCGGCCCGCGGGATCAGGGCAGTTCCACCGACGCGACGGCGAACGGCTTTCCCTGCTGGCAGGTCGTCATCAGATCCTGCTGGAACTTCCCGGTGACGACGACCGCGGTTCCCAGCGGCGTGGTCGCCGTGTCCACGCCGATCAGGTTGGCCAGCACCGTGCCGCTGTCGTCGGTCAGCACCACGCACCCGGATTCGACGCCCGCCTCGAGGGTGCCGCGCAGCTGGGACACCGTGCCGCCGGCCTGCGCCGAGCTGGGAACGAACGACCCGCTGGCAGGCGGGGCGACGGGAACGGACGGCGGCGCCGGGGGTGTCCCCGGGATCGACGGTCTGGTCGAGAGGGCTGAAACCGACGAGAACGTGCCGGTGGGCGCCGACGAGGCAGGCGAAGAGAGAGGTGAGCCGGCCGAGGATCCGCCGGACGGCGCCGGGGTGCTCGGCTCACTGGAACTGCATGCAGCGACGCCCCCGGCACAGGTCAGCAGAGCGGCGAGCGTGAGCGCCCGGCGGAGGGATCCTGTCGGTTTCTTCGTCACGTTTTCTCCCCTGGTGCTGGTGCTGGCCCGGCACGTCACGTCACTTAACAGACGGTCGCCGGCCCATGTCGGGTTGCAGGCAGCTCCGCCCGGCCAGCTTATGGCCGCCGCAGAGTCAAACCGGGGTCATCCCGCGGGACCGCCGCGGGTCGCCACGTACGGTGCAGGACATGAATCTCGCTCAATCCGAACGAGCGGCCCTCGCCGATCTCTTCGTCACCCTCGGTCCCGACCAGCCGACGCTGTGCGAAGGATGGGACACCCGAGACCTGCTCACCCACCTGCTGATCCGCGAACGCCGGCCGGATGCCGCCGTCGGGACGATGGTCAAGCCGCTGGAAGGGTGGACCAGGAAGGTCGCCGCCGGGTACAGCGGCCGGCCCTTCACCGAACTGATCGAGGAATACCGGGCGGGCCCACAGAGGTGGAACCCGATGAGCTGGGACAAGGTCGACGAGATCGCCAACGGCGGCGAAATGTTCATCCACCACGAGGACGCCCGGCGCGGGCAGCCCGATTGGGCGCCGCGCACCTTCGACGAGGAGACCACCCGCACGCTGACCGGCATGCTGGACTCCCGCATCTCCAAACTCGCCGTCCGCAAGTCGCCGGTCGGCGTTGTCGCCCAGGTGCCGGGAAGCGGCCCGATCGAGCTCAAGTCGGGTGAGCCGACCGTGACGATCAGCGGTGAGCCGGGGGAGATCCTGATCTGGCTGTCCGGGCGGGACGCCTGCCGGGTCGAGCTGACGGGCGATCCGGAGGCCGTTCGCACCCTCGAACAGCTCAAGCGCGGCGTCTGAGGGCCTTGCTTTTCCCGGTGCCACCGGGTCGTGGCCGACCGGGCGCCACCCGCCCGGTAGGTTTCTCAGATATGACGACGCTCATCGCCGGCCCCGCAGGGCGGCAAGGTCGACCGTTCGGCACGGTCCTGACGGCCATGGTCACACCCTTCACCGCGACCGGCGAACTGGACGTGAAGGCCGCCGGTCTGCTGGCCGAGAAGCTCGTCGACGAGGGCAACGACGGCCTCGTCGTGAACGGCACCACCGGTGAATCACCCACCACCACGGACGCCGAGAAGGAACAGATCATCCGGGCGGTCGTCGACGCGGTCGGCGACCGTGCGACGGTGGTCACCGGGGTCGGCACTTACGACACCGCGCATTCGGTGCGACTGGCCAAGGCAGCCGAGAAGGCAGGCGCGCACGGGGCTCTCGTGGTGACGCCGTACTACTCCAGGCCGCAGCAGGAGGGTCTGCTGGCTCATTTCGCAGCCATCGCCGACGCCTCGGACCTGCCCATCATGCTGTACGACATCCCCCCGCGGTCGGTCGTCGCGATCGCCCCGGACACCCTGCTCAGGCTCGCCGAACATCCGCGGATCACCGCCGTCAAGGACGCCAAGGGCGATCTGCTGGCCGGCTCCCAGGTGATGGCCGGCTGTGATCTGGCGTACTACTCCGGCGACGACCCGCTGACGTTGCCGTGGATGAGTGTCGGCGCGGTCGGCATCGTCAGCATCATCGCGCACGTCGTCGGGCCGCACGTCCGCGCGATGGTCGATGCCGCCGAGGCCGACGACTACGTCACCGCGCGCCGGTTGCACATGGAACTGTTGCCGGCCCATCGCGCGATGGGCCGCTGCGGCGGCGGGGCCGGCCTGGTGTTCGCCAAGGCAGCTCTCCGGCTGCGCGGGTTCGGTGTCGGTGACCCCCGGCTGCCGCAGATCCCCGCCACCCACCACCAAACCGAGCAGATTGCCCGGGACCTCGACGAGATCGGGCCTTTGTTGTGACTCCGTCCAGCGGCTCCGCCGCGTATGTACCTCCGACACCGAAGCTCGACCCGCCGCCGGGGCTGCCCAAGGGCGCGCTCCGGGTGGTGGCGCTGGGCGGCATCAGCGAGATCGGCCGCAACATGACCGTCTACGAGTACAACGGCCGGTTGCTGGTCGTCGACTGCGGGGTGCTGTTCCCCGAGGACGGACAGCCCGGCGTCGACCTGATCCTGCCCGACCTCCGGCTCGTCGAGGACAGGGTGGACGACATCGAGGCGGTCGTCATCACCCACGGCCACGAGGACCACATCGGCGCCCTGCCGTGGCTGCTCCGGCTGCGCAAGGACCTGCCCGTCATCGGCGCCCGATTCTCGCTCGCGCTGATCGCCGCGAAGTCCCGCGAGCACCGCATCACCCCCAAGCTGGAGGTCGTCGCCGAGGGCGACCGGCGTACCGTCGGCCCGTTCGACCTGCAGTTCTACGCGGTCAACCACTCGATTCCGGACGCCCTGGCGGTCGGCATCCGCACCCCCGCCGGCACGGTGCTGCACACCGGCGACATCAAGCTGGACCAGTTGCCGCTGGACGGCCGGCTCACGGACCTGAGCGGGTTCTCCAAGCTCGGCGATGAGGGTGTCGACCTTTTCCTGGTCGACTCGACCAACGCCGAGGTCCCCGGATTCGTCGCCCCCGAACGCGAGATCGGTCCGGTCCTCGACAGTTTCATCTCGAAGGCGACCCAGCGGGTGATCGTGGCGTCCTTCGCCTCGCACGTGCACCGGGTGCAGCAGATGATCGATTCCGCGTACCGCAACAACCGCAAGATCGCGTTCGTCGGCCGTTCCATGGTCCGCAACATGCAGATCGCGCAGGACCTCGGCCTGCTCACGGTTCCCGACGGGCTGGTCCGCTCGCTCGACAAGGTGCTGGATCTGCCGCCGGACCAGGTGCTGCTGATCTCCACCGGTTCGCAGGGTGAGCCGCTGTCGGCGCTGTCCCGGATGTCCCGCGGCGAACACCGTCAGGTGAATCTCCGCTCCGGCGACACGGTCATCCTGGCGTCGTCGATGATCCCCGGCAACGAGACCAGCGTCTTCACCGTGATCAACGAGCTGGCCAGGGTCGGCGTGACGGTGGTCCACCAGGGCGTCGCCAAGGTGCACGTCTCGGGTCACGCATCCGCCGGTGAACTGCTCTTCCTCTACAACGCCGTCCGGCCGAAGAACGTCATCCCGGTGCACGGCGAATGGCGGCACCTGCGCGCGCAGGCGCGGATCGCGATGTCCACGGGGGTGCCGCCGGAGCGCGTCGTGCAGGCGCCGAACGGCACGGTCGTCGACCTGATCAACGGAAAGGCCAGGATCAGCGGCCACATCGAGGTCGGCATGGTCTACGTCGACGGCAACGCCGTCGGTGACGTCGGCGAGGACACCCTGTCGGATCGGCTGATCCTGGGCGAGGGCGGGTTCATCTCGATCACCGTCGCGATCGACTCGCACACCGGACGCGCGGTCGCGTCACCGACGATCTCCGGGCGCGGTTTCTCCGCCGACCCGAAGGCGCTGGATGCCGTCGTACCGCTGGTGGAGGCCGAACTTGCCCGGATGGAGGCGGACGGCGTCACCGATCCGCACCGCGTCGCGCAGTCGGTCCGCCGGATCGTCGGTCGCTGGGTCGGCGACACCTACCGTCGCCGGCCGATGATCGTGCCGACCGTCCTGGCGGTCTGACCGGTGGCGCCACCAGTCGGGAGCAGGCCGATCTACCACTGCAGCCTGGTCAGCGACTGGGAGCTCGCGCAGCGGTCGGGCACCTATGCCATCTCGTCCCGCGGCCGCACCCTCGAGCAGGAGGGTTTTGTGCACGCCTCCTACGCCGAGCAGGTTCCCGGTGTGCTCCAACGGTTTTACGCCGACCTGGAGGAACCGCTCTGCCTGTTGGTCATCGACCCGGAACTCGTGGCGGCGCCGGTGGTGGCGGAGAACCTGACCGGCGGCGACGAGCTCTTCCCGCACGTTTACGGACCGATCCCGGTCGCCGCGGTCAGCGCGGTGATCGAGCTGCCCCGCGACGCCTCCGGCTGGCAGGCTCCGGATCTCTGATCCGGGCGGCTGCGGTTCGCGACCGTCAGCCGGTGTGTACCGGGGTGGGCTTTTGGTCAGTTGTTCGCCGACCCGATCGAGCCCAGGGTCCGTGCGCGGCGTCGCCCCCCGGCTGCGGCTCCAGGACGCTGCCGCTGTGCGGGGCGAGCGGCCGCTTGGAGAGCCCACCGAGCCGCATCAGCGGCGTCACCAGCGCGTCGAACACGGCGGGCAGCAGCCGGAAGCCGAGCACCACGACATGGTTGGCAACCCCGACAGAGCGGTCGCGCCGAGGTGAGCCGAGCGTCCGGACGATCGCCCGCGCCACCTTTTCCGGCGGGTCGATCGGCGGCGGCGGCCGGCCCTCCCAGCCCGCGTAATTGGCGGCCTGCAGATACGCCGGGGTGTTGACGCTGCCGGGGGAGACCACGCTGACGTCGATGCCCGGCGTCTGTCGCGCCTCGATCTGCAGGATGCGGGCCAGCCCGTGCACGCCCCATTTGCCCGTCACGTACGGACTCATGAACGGCACGGCGATCTTCCCGAGCAGGGAACCCAACAGGACCAGGTGCCCGCCGCCCTGCTCGCGGAACCGGCGCAGCGACGCCCGGGCGACGTTGGCGGTTCCCAACAGATTCGTCACTATCACCCGGTCGAAGACCTCCGCCGGCACGTCCTCGAAGCGCCCGTAGCCGACGGCGGCCGCCGAGTTGATCACCGCGTCGACCCTCCCGAACCGCTCGACCGCCGCGTCGATGGCCCGGTTGACCTCTTCCTGCTCGCCGACATCGGCCACGGCGACCAGGGTCTCGATGCCGAACTCGTGGCAGTCCGCCTCGACCGCCAGCAGGCTCTGCAGCGCACGACCGACCAGGACGAGGTTCCAACCCTGCCCGGCCAGTGCGATCGCCGTCGCCCTACCGATGCCGCTGGAGGCGCCGGTGACCACGGCCAGTTGTCGGCGCGTCTCGGAGTCGCCCATCCCAGATCCAAGTGCCACGGGTTGCCTCTCTGCTGCCTGCGTCCCAGGGTGTCTACCGCCTTTCTACCGGCCCGGCGGCCCTGCCGGATGCGTGCTGCCGGGTATCGGCCGGAACGGGCGATTGCCCGATCCCGTTGCGGCCGAGACGTTTTCCACATGGCTGCACGGGTACAGGGTCAACGCGGTACCGACTGAAGAGGAGCTCGAAATGAAGGCATTGACGTGGCAGGGCAAACGGGACGTCCAGGTGACCGACGTTCCGGACCCGATCATCTCGCAGCCGACGGACGCCATCGTCCGGATCACCTCGACGGCCATCTGCGGGTCGGACCTGCACCTGTACGAGGTGCTCGGCCCGTACCTGGCCAAGGGGGACATCCTCGGCCACGAACCGATGGGCATCGTCGAGGAGGTGGGGTCCGACGTCACCCACATCGCCCCCGGTGACCGGGTGGTCATCCCGTTCAACATCTCCTGCGGAACGTGTTTCATGTGTTCTGCCGGTTTGCAGTCGCAGTGCGAGACCACCCAGGTGCGGGAGAAGGGTAAGGGCGCATCGCTTTTCGGCTACACATCGCTGTACGGCTCGGTGCCCGGTGGGCAGGCGGAATACCTGCGGGTGCCGCAGGCGCACTACGGCCCGATCAAGGTCAGCCCGGACGGACCGGACGAGCGTTACCTGTTCCTGTCCGACATCCTGCCCACCGCGTGGCAGGCGGTGGCCTACGCGGATGCGCCGGAAGGCGAGACGCTGGCCGTGATCGGGCTGGGTCCGGTCGGCCAGTTCTCGGCGCGGATCGGCCGTCACCTCGGCAACCGGGTGATCGGCATCGAGCCGGTGCCGGAGCGCCGCGCGATGGCGGAACGGCACGGGATCGAGACGCTGGACCCCAGCGGGATCGATGATCTGCCCGCGGCCTTGCAGGAGATGACCGACGGCCGCGGGCCGAACTCGGTGATCGACGCGGTGGGCATGGAGGCGCACGGGACCGCCGGTGCCACCGCCGGGAAGCTCGCGCAGAGCGCCGTCGGGATCCTGCCGGACGCCATCGCACAGAAGCTGATCGAGACCGCGGGCGTCGATCGGCTGACGGCACTGCACGACGCCATCGGGATCGTGCGCAGGGGCGGCACCGTCTCGATCAGCGGCGTCTACGGCGGCACCGCCGATCCGATGCCGATGATGGACCTGTTCGACAAGCAGATCCAGGTTCGGATGGGCCAGTGCAACGTCAAGAAGTGGATCGACGACATTCTCCCGCTGGTCGAGGACCCGGCGGATCCGCTCGGCGTCCTGGACCTGACGACGCACGCCGTCCCGCTCGACCAGGCACCGCAGGCCTACAAGGTGTTCCAGGAGAAGTCCGACGGCTGCATCAAGGTGGTCCTGAAGCCGTAACGGCCGCGACCGATACGTCCCCGTGACCGTCGCCGACCGGTGGTCACGGGGATTGTCGTCATCGGGGCGGTGGTCATTGGGCACGGTGGTCACGGGGGGCTGGCCGCGCCACAATGGGGTCATGAGCGGTGAGCAGACCAGCGGGACCGGACCCGATCGGTGGGAGCGCGCGGTTCCCGATATCGACGGCGAGCCTGCCATCGCCGACACCCTCTATGCGGCCACCGAAGAGCTGGAACACGCGACTCCCGAGCTGCGCGCGACGGTCGATTCGATCGCCGAAGTGGTGGGTCCGCTGGTCCACGAGTCGGACCCGGCGATACTGCTGGCCGGCGAGCCGGACCCGGCGGCCATGCTGCCCGACGCGGAGGCCGAGCACCTTGCCGGGTTGCTGACCGACGCCGCTGCGCAGGCGACCGGGCTCGCCGCGGTCCTGCAGGACGCGGCGGACCAGGCCGAGGGACTGGCCGCCGTCCTGACAGACGAGCGCATTTCGGGCAATTCGACCGATTTCTAGCACTGCCCAATTCATGTTTCTGTGAAATGACGGGAATCACGTATCTGCAATCGCCGACGTAACACGGACGGTTAGCTGCTGAAACATCCGGTCCCGACACTTGCCGGGTGAGCCTTCCTCTCGGCACAGCCGGCCGACGCGCGAGCGCCACCGGTCCCACCGCGACCCACTGCCCGTACTGCTCGCTGCAGTGCGGGATTTTGATGGTGGCGGGGGACAGGCCGGCAACCTTGCAGCCGCAGGAGGATTTCCCGACGAACAGAGGTGGCCTTTGCTCGAAGGGCTGGACGGCCGCAGAGCTGTTGGACCACCGCGAACGGCTACTCACCCCGCTCGTCCGCGAGATACCGGGAGATCGATCGAGCCCACTTCGACCGGCGTCGTGGGACGAGGCGATGGCAGTCGTGGTGGGTGGAATTCAACGGGCTCAACGGGACCACGGTCCCGACGCGGTCGGCGTCTTCGGCGGCGGCGGCTTGACCAACGAAAAGGCCTATACCCTCGGCAAGTTCGCGCGCGTGGCGCTGCGGACGTCGGCGATCGACTACAACGGCCGTTTCTGCATGTCCTCGTCCGCAACGGCCGGGAACCGGGCCTTCGGTGTGGACCGCGGGCTGCCGTTCCCGCTCGCCGACATCGCCGATGCCGCGGCGATCCTGTTGGTGGGGGCCAATCCCGCGGACACCATGCCACCGGCAATGCAGTACTTCGACCAGGGACGATCCGCCGGCGCGCAGCTCATCGTGGTCGACCCACGCCGCAGCGCCACGGCTGATGGTGCCTCCCTCCACCTTTCGCCGCTACCGGGCACCGACCTGGCACTGGCCAACGGAATGCTGCACATCGCCATTCGCGACCGGCTGATCGACACGGACTACATCGCCGACCGGACAACCGGTTTCGACGAACTACGGGCAGCGGTGGGGGCCTACTGGCCGGACCGGGTGGAGCGGATCACCGGCATCTCCGTCGAGCACTTGCGGGAGACCGTGCACGCACTGGCGTCGGCACCGTCGGCGATGATCCTCACCGCGCGCGGTGCCGAGCAGCACAGCAACGGGACGGACACCGCGCAGGCCTTCATCAACCTCGCGCTCGCCCTTGGCCTGCCAGGCAGGCAAGCATCGGGGTACGGCACCATCACCGGGCAGGGCAACGGCCAGGGCGGTCGTGAGCACGGGCAGAAGGCGGATCAGCTGCCCGGCTACCGCCGGCTCGACGACCCGGCGGCGCGCGCACATGTGGCCGCGGTCTGGGGCGTCGAGCCGGAAGATCTTCCGCGGCCGGGGAAGTCGGCGTTCGAGATGATCGACCGGCTGGGCAGCGAGGGTGGTGTGCGCGCCCTGCTCGTCCTCGCGTCGAACATCGCGGTGTCCGCCCCCGACGCGAACCGGGTCCGAAACCGGCTGGCCGCGCTGGACCTGCTGGTGGTGTCCGACATCTTCCTGTCCGAGACGGCCGCGCTGGCCGACGTCGTGCTACCGACGGCCCAGTGGGCCGAGGAGGACGGCACGATGACCAACCTCGAAGGACGGGTCATCCGCCGCCGGAAGGCCCTGCCACCGCCCGCCGGCGTGCTGGACGACCTGCAGATGCTGGCCCGGCTGGCCGTCGGACTCGGCCGGGGGCAGTACTTCTCGGCCGACCCGGCAGTGGTGTTCGCCGAACTCGGCCGGGCCAGCGCCGGTGGCATCGCCGACTACTCCGGCATCACCTACGACCGGATCGACGCCGAGAAGGGCGTCTTCTGGCCGTGCCCCGGCATTGATCACCCCGGAACGCCGCGGCTGTTCGCCGACCGATTCCCGACACCCGACGGCCGCGCCCGGTTCCTCCCGGTGGCCTTCCAGCCGCCCGGCGAGAAGCCTGACGCCGGTTACCCGTACGTGCTGACCACCGGCCGGCTGCTGACCCAGTACCAGAGTGGCGCCCAGACCCGCCGGCTCCATCCGACGATGGTCCCGGACCCGCACGTACAGATCCACCCCGACCTCGCACGGCGGCTGGATCTTGCCGCCAGCGACATCGTCGAGCTCCGAACGCGCAGGGGCGCAGCGGTTTTCCGGGTGCAGTTGGCCGATGCGATCCGGCCGGGCGTGCTGTTCGTGCCCTTCCACTGGGGTGGCGCGTCCAATGCCAACTCGCTCACCGACCCGACCTTGGACCCGCTGTCGAAGATGCCGGAGTTCAAGTCCTGCGCCGTGAGCCTGACCCGGGTCGGCGGTCCCGATGATCTTGCACTGCTGACGACGGTTCCCCGGCAACCGGCCGTCGGCCGGTTCACACCTGCCCGTCCGTCACCCGTGCGACAAACCCCGTCCGACCCGCCGCCCGACCCGTTCCCGCCCGACGAGCCCGAAGGACGCCCGAATGCACACCAAGAATCGATTTCTGCAGGGGATCTACCAGTTCACCGGAACCGGCATCGACAAGGCCTGCGCCGCTGGATACCGCCCTGAGTTATGTCGTCCCGGACGGTTCGGTCGCTCAGGCGCTGTACTTCCGCGGCGGCAACACCGCAGATGAGCTCATCGCTCTGGTGCTGATGCGTGACGGGGTTCCGATGCGCTACTTCCCGATCGGCGCCAAGTCGGACGTGCATGTCCCGCTGCGGGTGGTCGAGGACCTCGAGGGCGGAACGGTTGTCGAACTGCATCTTGCGGCGCCGGACGGCCTGACCGGTTCCGTGATCGTCGACATCGGCCTCGTGGAGGTCTGATGACAGTCCTGGACAGAGATCTCGGAACAGACCCGACCGCATCCATCGAGCAGTCCCCCGAGGCGGACGGCGGTGACACCCGGCGTCATCTGGTGGTCATCGGCAACGGCATGGCGGGCGCCAGGACGGTCGAGGAGATTCTCGCCCGCGGCGGCGCCGAGCAGTTCACCATCACCATGTTCGGCGACGAGCCGTACGGCAACTACAACCGGATCATGCTCTCGCACGTGCTCTCCGGCGAGGAGACCGACGCGGAGATCTTCCTCAACAGCCTGCCGTGGTACATCGAGAACGGCATCACCCTGCACGCCGGGGTCCGGGCCACCAGGATCGACCGGTTCTCCAAGGTCGTCTTCTCAGATGACGGTCAGGTGACGCCGTACGACACGCTGATCATCGCGACCGGCAGCCGGTCCTTCATGCCGGCCATCGAGGGCCTGCGCACCGACGACGACGAGTTGCTGCCCGGGGTGTTCGCGTTCCGCACCATCGACGACACCCGCGGGATGATCGCCTACGCCCAGCACGACGATCACCGCAGGGCGGTCGTCATCGGCGGCGGACTGCTCGGGCTCGAGGCCGCCCGCGGGCTGCAGGCCTACGGGCTGCAGGTCGACGTCGTGCACGCCGGTCCGCACCTGATGAACGCGCAGATCGGCCCGGCCGGCGGCGACATCCTGCGCAAGAGCGTCGAGGCGCTCGGCATCGAGGTGCACACCAAGGCCCGGACCACCGCCGTCATGGGCGAGGACAAGGTTCGCGGTGTCTACCTTCTCGACCATCCGCTGCTCGAATGCGACATGGTCGTGGTCGCCGCCGGCATCCGGCCGAACATCGACCTGGCGGTCACCAGCGGGTTCACGGTGGAGCGGGCGATCATCGTCGACGACCAGATGCGGACCGTGGACGACCCGGACGTGTACGCGGTCGGCGAGTGCGTGCAGCACCGCGGCGAGGTCTACGGCCTGGTCGCGCCGCTGTGGGAGCAGGCGGTGGTGCTGGCCGACCATGTCACCGGCGCCGACCCGGCCGCGGCGTACCACGGCTCGCGGACCGCGACCAAGCTCAAGGTGGCCGGCGTCGACGTCGCCTCGATGGGTGTGCAGGGTCCGGAGCGGGACACCGACGAGCACATCGTCTTCTCCGAGCCGCGGCGCGGCGTCTACAAGTCGCTGGTGATCCGGGACGAGAAGCTGATCGGCGCAACGATGCTCGGCGACACGTCCAAGGTCGCCTTCCTGATGCAGGCGTTCGACCGCGGGCCTGCCGCTGCCCGAGGAACGGCTGGAGATGCTGTTCAACCTCGGCACCCCGGCCGCCGAGGTCGGCGCCGCCGAACTGGCCGACGACGCCCAGGTCTGCAACTGCAACGGCGTCTCCAAGGGCGCACTGGTGGCCTGCGTGGAGAGCGGGGTGAAGTCGGTGGCCGGGGTGATGGACAAGACCAGGGCCGGCAAGGGCTGCGGTTCCTGCAAGACCATGGTCTGCCAGATCGTCGAGTGGGCGGCCGGCGGCGCGGTCGCAGGTGGACCCGTCAGCGCGAACTGGTACGTGCCCGGCATCCCGATGGACAAGCCGGAGCTGATGGCGGCCATCAGGGAGCAAGGGCCTGAGGTCGGTGTCCTCGGTGTTCGCCGCACTCGCGCCGGACGGCGCGGAGGACGCGAAGTCGAAGATGGGCCTCGCGTCGCTGCTGAAGATGATGTGGGCCGACGAGTACATCGACGAGAAGGACGCCCGGTTCATCAACGACCGGGTGCACGCCAACATCCAGAAGGACGGCACCTTCTCGGTGGTCCCGCAGATGAAGGGCGGCGTCACCACCCCGGCGCAGTTGCGCAGGATCGCCGACGTCGCCGAGAAGTGGGACGTGCCGATGGTGAAGCTGACCGGTGGCCAGCGGATCGACCTGCTCGGCATCAGGAAGGAGGACCTGCCCGGCGTCTGGGCCGACCTCGGGATGCCGTCCGGTTACGCCTACGGCAAGAGCTTCCGGACGGTGAAAACCTGTGTGGGCATCGGAGTTCTGCCGGTTCGGCGTCGGTGATTCCACCACGCTGGGCATCAAGATCGAATCCCGGTTCCAGGGCCTGGAATCGCCCGCGAAGATGAAGACTGGCGGTCACCGGCTGCCCGCGGAACTGCGCCGAGTCGCTCTGCAAGGACGTCGGTGTGGTGGCCGATCGACGGCGGCCGCTGGGAGATCTACATCGGCGGCGCGGCCGGCGCGCACATCCGCAAGGGCGACCTGCTCGCCACCGTCGACGACCCGGACCTGGTGGTCGACCCTCACCGGGCGTTTCATGCAGTACTACCGGGAGAACGCGAAATGGCTGGAGCGGACGTACGCGTTCGTGCCACGGGTCGGGCATCGACTTCCTGCGGCGAGGTCGATCGTCGAGGACAGCCTGGGCATCGCCGCCGACCTGGACGCCCGGATGCAGGCGTCGATCGACAACTACCGCGACCCCTGGCAGGAGGGCGCGGCGCCGGCCACTCCCGGCCAGTTCCGCACCTCCCTGCCGCTGGAGGTCCTGCCGCAGGTGCCGGTCCGATGACCGCTCCGAGTGGTCCTGTCACGGTGGCCGCGGAAACGATCGATGCAGCGGCACACCGACTGGGCCCGATCGACCAGATCCCGATCGGGGAGGGCCGGGCGTTCGGCGTCGACGGCCAGCAGGTCGCCGTCTTCCGGCTGCGCAGCGGTGCCGTGCACGCCGTGTCGGCCGTCTGCCCGCACCGCGGCGGCCCGATCGCGGACGGCCAGATCGACGGCTCCATCGTGCTGTGCCCGCTGCACATGAACGCGTTCGAACTGTCCACCGGATGCTCGACCACCGGCCAGGAGCCCCTTGCAGTCTGGCAGGTCGAGATCGACGAGAGCCGGCGAGATCGTGCTGCACTCGCACTGACCGAGCGCGCCCACCGGCGGCGTCCCCGCGGACCGAAGGACACGATCATGAGCACACCATCGGACATGACGCCGCGTTCAGACCGAACTGCGCGACCTCGCCCCACCGACCCGTCCATTCCGCCGAACACACCACGGCAAGTACTGGATCGACGACTGGCGGCCCGAGGACCCGGACTTCTGGCGCGACAACCGGCGCGCCGATCGCCAAGCGGAACCTGATCTTCTCCGTGCTGTCCGAGCACATCGGGTTCTCCGTCTGGAGCCTGTGGTCGGTCATCGTGCTGTTCATGGGCCCGGAGTACGGGCATCGACCCGGCCGGCAAGTTCCTGCTGACCGCGCTGCCGACGCTGGCCGGGGCGCTGCTGCGGCTGCCGTACACGTTCGCGGTGGCCACCTTCGGCGGCCGGAACTGGACGATCGTCAGCGCGCTGCTGCTGCTGATCCCGACCACCCTGATCGCGATCTTCCTGATGCCGGGCATCTCGTACACGACGCTGTTGATCGTCGGCCACGTTCGCCGGTGTCGGCGGCGGCAACTTCGCCTCGTCGATGACGAACATCAACGCCTACTACCCGCAGCGGCTCAAGGGCTGGGCGCTCGGGATCAACGCCGGCGGCGGCAATCTCGGTGTGCCGGTGGTGCAACTGGTCGGCCTGCTGATCCTGGCCACCGTCGGTGCCGGCGTACCCGCGGCTGCTGGTGGTCATCTACATCCCGCTGATCATCGCTGGCGGCCATCGGCGCCGCCCGGAAGATGAACAACCTGACCGCAGATGACGCAACAGCAAGCGGGCCATGCGGGACGTCAGCCAAGGACCGGAACACCTGGATCATCTCGCTGCTCTACATCGGCACCTTCGGCTCGTTCATCGGGTTCAGCTTCGCGTTCGGCCAGGTGCTGCAGGTGCAGTTCGCCGACACCTTCTCCACCCCGGTGAAGGCCGCCTACCTGACGTTCATCGGCCCGCTGATCGGTTCGCTGATCCGGCCGGTCGGCGGGCATCTCGCGGACAAGCTCGGCGGCGCCAGGGTGTCGTTCGTCAACTTCGTCGCGATGGCGCTGGGCGCCTCGGTCGTGCTGGCCGCGTCGCTGATGCAGTCGCTGCCGCTGTACCTGATCGGTTTCGTGATGCTGTTCGCCTTCAGCGGCATCGGCAACGGCTCGGTCTACAAGATGATCCCGGCGATCTTCCGGTCCAAGTCCGGCACCGAGATCATCAACGGCGCGGACCCGACCGTCGTCGATGGCCAAGTTCGCAGCGGCATGCCGGCGCGCTGATCGGGATCGCCGGCGCCATCGGCGCTTTCGGCGGTGTGCTGGTGAACCTGGCGTTCCGGCAGTCCTTCCTCGCCGACCAAGTCCGCCGATGCCGCGTACATCGCGTTCATCGTCTTCTACGCGATCTGCTTCGCGGTCACCTGGTTCGTCTACATCCGGGAATCCCCGCGCAAGCTGGAAGGCGTCTGATCCCGATGGCGACGGCGGACACTCTAACAGCGGCGGTCCTCCCGCTGCACCTGTCCCTGGACGGCAGGCGGGTTGTTGTGGTCGGCGGCGGAGGTGTTGCAGCGCGCAAGGTGTCGGGATTCCTGGAGGCGGGCGCAGAGGTGATCATGGTGGCGCCTGTAGGCCTGCCCGGAACTCGCCGAACGGCACCGTGCCGGAATGCTGACCTGGTATCGCCGTCCGTACCGAAGCGGTGACCTCGATGGTGCGTGGTTGGTCGTTGCCGCGACCGGGGACCCCGACACCGACCGCACGGTAGAGGCATCCGCGCATGATCAGCGCTCGTTCTGCATCCGGGCAGACGACGCGGCGGCCGGCAGTGCACGGTCGCCAGCTGTGCTCCGCCGGGGCGATCTGGTCGTCAGCGTCGGTACGGGTTCCTCCGGCGACGCAGGCGCCCCCGCCGCCGATCCGCGGCGGGTTGTCGCCGTCCGGAATGCCATCGGGGACGCGATCGACTCAGGGTCGCTTCCCTTGCGGCGATACCGCTGACGACCGGGCCGCAGAACTGCGACTGGGTCAGCGGTGTCGGGCTCGTAGTCCGATGTCCGCTCACGATGGAGTGAGAGTAACTCTTTGTAGTCAAGTTGTCGCGTTCCGCTACCCCAAAGCGACCAAGCCGTGGTTCGCTGACGCGGTGGCCGGAACATCGTCCGACCACGGCGGAGTCCCACGTGATCCGCTATCCCGGTCCGCCGCGCGCGGACGTTCTGGAGGCACCGTGCTCAGCCGTACCCGCATCGGTCTCGCAGTCGTGCTCATGGTGTTGGTGTCGGCCGACCCGATCAGCGCGGCGGCCTCGTCGTCGCGGCCGTCGGCGGCCCCGCCGACCGCTGCCGCTCTGGCCGTGCCCGGCCCCGCAGCGGCGGGCCACGACTACGCGACCGACCTGTTCGCCGATCCGTGGGACTACTCGAACAGCGATGATCTGCTGCTCGACAACTCCGGGCCGGCAATGAGTCTCAGCTCCGCCCGCATCGAGGGCGGCACGGCCATCATGCATTTCGCGTCGGACGGCTACCTGTCACCGCTGTGGGGTGGCTACAACAACCGCATGTCGCTGGCCAGGGACGGCCTCAAGCGCGGTAACGCGCTGAACGCCGCCCGGTACCGGGGAATCTCGTTCCGCGCCTACTCCAGCAGGACCGTGGCCGCCGGACTGTTCTGGTTCACCTGCCCGGTCAACAACACCTGCGGCGGGGGCATGTCGTTCACGCTGAAAGCCGGCTGGAACACCTACGTGCTGCGGCCCGGCGCGTCCACGTTCGCCGGCTGGCCGGTGGCCTGGGCCGGGTCGCTCACCGGGCTCCGGCTCGCCGTTTCCCCGGGAGGCGCCGGGAGCAATTTCTACCTGGACTGGTTCCGCGCCTACGAACCGAACTCCGGCGCCAAATACAACTACTCGAATCCCGGTGCTCAGCCGGCCGAGGTGGTCTGGGACGGCGACGCCGACCCAGCGAACAACGGCGCCGGAGGCAATTGGGGCGTCGTGGAGAAGATCACCGCACCGTACGGCGCCGTCGACCTGTCTGCCCTGCCGCCGGGCACCTACCGGCTGGGTGTGAAGCGATCCGGTGCCGTCCCGTCCTGGGCCACCGTGACGCTGGCCGCGCCGCTACCCCGATTCATCACCCCCAACGCCGTCGGCGACCGCGACTACGCCGCAACGGCGTTGCGAAACCCCTGGGACATGAACGGCACCGACGACCTCAGCCGCATCGGCAACGCCAAGAATGTCGCCTTCAGCGGCGGCCGCGTTGCGGCCACCAACACCACGAATGATCCATTCGCGAATCTCCGCATCGGAGCCGGCGGCATCGACACCAGGGTGTACCGCAATCTGACGATCACCTCACGCTACGACGGCCCGTTCGACCTACGGGACGTCGCGGGCGGCGGCACCATGGCCCGCGTTCAGTGGCGCCGTGCCGATGGCAGCACCGGTCAGACCAGCGACATCCTGACCTACAGCGGTACCCGAACCCTGAGCTTCGACATGGGATTGCCGGACGACCAGATCGTCGAGAAAGCAGTGTCGAATGCCTCTTTCACCTCAGCGAGCCGGCTGACCGAGCTCCGGTGGGATCCGAACGAGGACCGCGGAGCGCGCCGCTGGTACGTCGACAACGTCACGCTGCGGTCCGATTTCGCCACCACCGGGTCCTTCCCGATCGTCTGGCAGGACGCCGCCTACCAACCCGGGGGCACGGCGACGCTGATCGCCGACACCGACCGGAGCGGCTGCAACGGCATCACGGTCGCGTCGGGCGTGCCGGTGGCGCAGGGCTCCAACACCACCGTCTGGAATACCTCGAGCGCTCCCAAGGGCCGCTACTGGCTCTGCCTCCGGATCAGCAGGGGCAGCGCTGTCACCAGTGGTTATGCCGGCGGGGTGCTCGTGGTCGGCGGGCCGGTTGTGACCAGCACGGCCGGCGATCCGATCGGCTCGTGGGACGTGGGAACCCTGTCCGGGAGCCGGTACCGCATCTCGGGGTGGGCCTACGACCCCAGCAGCCCGAAGCAGGCCATCAACGTCGACGCCTATGACACCCGGCCGAACGGCACCAAGGTTGGTGTCAGGCTCACGACCGGCGGGGCGAGACCGGATGTGACGCGCGCCCATTCCGAGGCGGGGCCGAACACCGGCTTCTCCACCACGCTGCAGCTCACCGGCCCCGGACGGCACAGCGTTTGCCTGTACGCCATCAACATCGGGGCGGGCCGGCACCGCCCGCTCGGCTGTCGCAATGTCGCGGTGGGAGCGCAGACCGGACGCCTGGACACTGTCCGCTCGGCCGCCGTCCGAATACTGCAGGTCGGCGGTTGGGCCGCCGATCCCAGTGCTCCGACGGCCGCGCAGAATCTCCGGTTCACTGTCACCGGGCCCGCCGGGAAGCTGTCGGGCACGGGCCGTACCGCGCTCGCCCGGCCCGATGTCGCACGGATCTATACCTGGGCCGGGCCCAACTCGGGCTTCGCCGCCTCCGTTCCCACCGCCGGTGCCGGAGTGAACACGGTATGCGCATCAATCGTGTCGGTGTACCCACCGCTGGCCAACACCTCTCTGGGCTGCCGGACTGTCTCCGTGCGCAACGCCTTCGGGCACCTCGACGGCGTGACGGTCGTCGGCCGCCGGCTCACCGTGTCGGGTTGGGCACTGAACCCGAATCGACCATCCGGCCCGGTACAGGTGCACGTCTACGATTCCGGTCCGGCCGGAAAAAAGGGAACGGCCGGCATCATGACCACGCTGGCCCGTCCCGACGTTCTCCGTGCGTATGCGGGATACCGGGGAACGCCGGGCTTCTCGGCCTCGGTGCCGACCACAGGGGCCGGCGTGCACCAGGTCTGTGCCTTCGCCATCACGGTGGGCGGCGGCACCGGTAACACACCATTGGGCTGTCGGAGCATCACCGTCCGCTGATCGGGCGGTGGCGGTTTGGCCGGTCGGTCGGGGCGGAACACTGCGTGCATGACCGACCCGAGCCGCACCGTGGATTCCGGAGGTGTCGACGCCGTCCTGGAAAAGGCCAGATCGGGCCTGTGCAGGGTTGCGCCTGTCGACCTGACGGCGGCCGTGGCGCGGGGCGCCCTGATCGTCGACACCCGAACCGATCTGCAGCGGCGGAGCCAGGGCACACTGCCGTTCGGCCTGGTGATCGACCGCACCGTACTGGAATGGCGCCTCGATCCGGTGTGTCCCGACCGGATCCCGGAGGCGATCGGGTACGACCTGGAGATCGTCGTCGTCTGCCGGCAGGGCTACAGCTCCTCGCTGGCGGCGTCGAGCCTGCGGTCGCTCGGTCTCTGGCGGGCCACCGACCTGATCGGCGGGGTCGAGGGCTGGCTCACCGCGGGGCTGCCGGTCACGGACGGGCCTGGGGACGTGCGCCTGTGACCACCTCACGGGCTGCCGAACCGGTCTGCGGATCGCCCGCCCGGCCGGGTGCCCCACTGAACATTCCCGGCCTGTCCGATTCCTGGCCTGTGGGCCTGCGGGCCTGATATCTGCGCCGCAGCCGGCGGGGGAGCCGCGGCGGGTAGAACTCCAGCAGCGCATTGTTGAACTGGGCACCGATGATGATCGCCATCGATGCAAAGTAGTAGAACAGCAGAAAGGTGATCGGCGTCGCCAGTGCCCCGTACGTGAGGCCGTGGCTGTAGACGTACGACAGGTACAGCCGCAGCCCCGAGCTCGCGACGAAGAAGACGGCGGCGGCCAGGACGGCGCCGGGCAACCCCCTTTTCCAGGTGTGGCGGCGTTTCGGTGCCACCTTGTACAGGGTGGTGAGCAGCAGGATCATGCCGATCGCCAGGCCGGGGTAGTAAACCCAGCCGATGACGGTGCTCACGGTCGGGCGCAGCGCGACCGGGAAAATGCCGGGCAGGTAGTCGGGACCGATCGCCAGCAGCGGAACAATGAGAATTCCCGCCGTCAGGGCACCGACATAGAGGCCGAGGGCGAAGAAGCGCTCGATCACCGGGTGCCGCACCTCGTGCTGGCAGTAGGCAATGGTGATCGACTCGATGAAGGCGGACATCGCGGAGGATCCGGCCCACAGGCTGATGACCAACCCGATAGAGACTACGTCGGCCTGGCCGTTGTTCAGGATGACGTCGACCGTGTTGCCGACCAGATTGTCGGCGACCTCTTCGTTGAAGACGGTGTGCAGGAAAACGGTGGTCTGCTCGCGGATGTCGCCCATCGTTTCCGGCCCGATCCAGTTCGCCACGTACCCGACCAGCCCGAGCAGCGCCAGCAGCAGCGGTGCGGTGGACAGCGCACACCAGAAGGCGGCCTGCGAGCTCATGCCGAACAGCGAGTCGCCCGGCCTTGCTCAGCGTCCGGGCGGCGACCTTGCGCCACCGCTTGCGGACCCGTCCCGTGGCCGTCGGCACCGGGCCCCGCCCGGCGAAATGCCATGGCACCCAATCGGTCACGGCAGGCGAAGATCCGGCAGCGACCCTGCCGGCCGCCCGGTCGGCGATGGCCGCCGCTCCGGATGATCCGGTGGGGTCGGGTTCTTCGGCGCCGCCGTCCGGCTCAGTCGGCTGGTCGTCGTTGTCGGCATCGGCTGGTCGGCTCGGTCGGCTCGGTCGGCTCGGTCGGCTCTGGCGGTCGGCTCGGCTCGGCTCGGTCGGGGACTGTTGCAGGTGGGTCACTTACGGTCCGCCTTCCACCGGGTCGTCGAGTACGGCCTTCCAGTGCTGTACCCGCACAGGACCGGGCTATTCGTCGTGATTCATCACGGCAGTGGTTGGGACTGGAACGCCAGCAGCGCCCCGACGAGCACCGCGAGCGCGACGAATCCGGCCGTCAGGGCGACCTTTGCGCCGCGCCGCCCGTAAACGGTCTGCCATGCCCGGTAGCGATCGGTTTCCGCCCGGAATCGCCGCCAGTGCAAGAGCATGGTGCCGATCAGGGCGAGAATGACGGCGAGGCTCGCGAAGACCACCACGATCGTTGCCGCAATTCGCATCGATTCTCCTTCCGCGGTTCCATAGTCGTTGTTTGCCGCGCTAATGGCGGGTATCTCTTCTGCGGTCCGAAGCCGCCACGTCGCCCGCCCACGTCGATTGTCTCCCCAATCGACCCATCGTCCGGCCATTGCCGGCAACGGAAAATTACCGGAGGAAACCATGCCAGGTTCGACCCGACGGATGCGCGCCGGCGCTGTTGCCCTGCTGGCCGCGTTCCTGTTCTCCTCGTGCTCGTCGGGCGCAGAACCGTCTTCCGGGTCCAGCACATCGGCGACCGGCACAACGGGCCGGCGAGCAGCGCTGCGGCGGTGACATCGACCGGTGCCGGCGCGGTGAGTACCGGCTCCGGCAGTGCCGGTGCATCGGCCGGTGCATCGGCCGGGAGCTCGTCGGGCGGCTCGTCGGGCGGCTCGGCCTCGGTCGCCCAGATCACCGGCAGTGGTTCGGGCAGATCGACGTGGCCACCTACGACGGCGTGATCGCCAACGCCCCGAAGGCCGACGACGCCACCATCGAGGCGAGCCCCTGGGCGAAGGCGATCAAAGACAGGGGAGTGCTCCGCACCGGCGGAACGGAGACCGGCGCACTGTTCTCGCTGCTGGACCTGGAGACCGGGAAGGTGGTCGGGTTCGACGCCGGGCTGTCCCAGATGCTGGCCCAGTACATCATCGGCGAACCGACCACGGAGCTGACCGTCACGACGGTCGACACCCGCGAGACGCTGATCCAGAACGGTCGGTGGACGGGGTTTTCGCGACCTATTCGATCACGCCGGAGCGTGCCGAAGAAGGTCGCGTCGCCGGCCGGTACCTGATCTCCGGGCGCCGCCATCATGGTCCGTGCAGACAACACCGACATCACCCGCGTGGAGGACCTGGCGGGGCGCAACGTCACCACGCAGACCAATTCGACCTCCCTGACAGCAATGGTCTTGCATGTACTCGTT
>CAVXYU010000035.1:0-100561 GCA_963766015.1 uncultured Actinomycetota bacterium
GGTGATGACAGCCGGCCGTGCCATCGGCAGGACCACCGACCAGAAGGTCTTGAAGGCGCTGGCACCGTCCAGCCGGGCCGATTCCTCCACCTCGACCGGGATGCTGATGAAGAACTGCCGCATGATGAAAACACCCGCGGCATCGGCGATCAGCGGGATGATCATGCCGAAGTAGGTGTTGAAGATGCCCAGCTGGACGAGAACGAGGTACTTGGGAATCAGCAGCACCACGCCGGGCACGGCCAGCAGTGCGATGAAAAGTGCCGACATCGCCGTCCGCCCGGCGAAGTGCAGTCGGGCCAGTGCGTAGCCGGCCAGTGAATCGAAGAACACCCGGCCGATGGTGACGAAGAAGGTGACGATCACCGAATTCATGAACCACAGCGGGAAATCGCGGGACGCCAGGTTCCGATAGGCGTCCAACGTCCATTCCTGTGGGATGGGGTTGAGCGGGTTGGCGGCGGCATCCGGGTCGAATTTGAACGAGGTGCCGACCTGGATGAGGAACGGGTAGAGATAGATGAGCGAGAAGAAGATCAACACCAGGTAGATCAGCCAACCCAGGCGCCAGCGGCGTTTCACGACCTCGGGTTCGGTCTGGTCGACGGGACCCGAGAGCGGGCGTCCGGACAGTGTGGTGCTCACTTTCCCTCCCAGGTGGCGATCCGGCGGCGGCGCGGCAGCGTCGTTCGATCTCGCATGACGAACCGCTGGACCAGGCTGAAGACGACGATGATGGCGAAGAGGATGAAGGCGATTGCGGCACCCTGGCCCCACTTCCCGTTCGTGAACGAGGTCTGGTAGGACAGGAACGCCGGGGTCAGGGTGGTCTTCGCCGGTGCGCCCTGGCTCATGATGTACACCTGGTCGAAGACCTGCCAGGTGCCGATCAGGCCGAGGGTGAGCACCAGGAACATCGTCGGCTTGAGTGCCGGCAGTGTGACGGCCCTGAACCGCTGCCAGGCTGTGGTGCCGTCCACCATCGCCGCCTCCTGCACATCGTCGGGGATGTCCTGCAGGGCAGCGAGGAACAGCAGCATGAACGTGCCGGAGGTGGTCCAGACCGCCAACGCGATCAGGGCGCACATCGCGACCGACGGCCCGGACCACCACTGCCACCAGGTGAGCCCGAGGAAGTCGTGGCTGGTCAGCCACTCGGGCGGCGATCTCGGTATCGACTCCGACCAGACCCGAGCAGGATGTGCCCGACGCCCCGGGGGTCGGCGAACCAGTTGGGCCCGTTGATCCCGAACCAGGCGAGGATCGCGTTGACCACCCCGGCGGCGTTGAACAGGAACAGGAAGACGATGGAGATCGCCACCGACGACGGTGACCGACGGGAAGTAGAAGGCGCTACGGAAGAATCCTTTGCCGCGCAACCGACGCCGATTCAGCGTGGTGGCCAGCACCAGCGCCAGAATTGTCTGCAGCGGCACGACCAGCAGTACGTAGTACATGTTGTTCCGCAACGACGTGGCCAGGTCCCGCTGCGCCAGGCCAGGTTTGGTCAGCAGGGCCTGGTAGTTGTCGACGCCGATGAAGTTGGCCCTCAGCGGGGAACCCTTGCCGGTCCAGTCGGACAGCGACACCCACAGCGCCGAGACCACCGGCAGCAGGACGAAGATGATGATCACGAGGACCGCCGGGGCGATGAACAGCCAGCCGGGGACTGCGTCGCGGTTCCGACTGCCGCGCGGCCTGCGTCGCACCGGCTTGTCCGGCAGCGTCCGGGCTCGTTCGACCTCGGCAATCGACTCCTCGACGCCGCCGGTGCCGATGGTTGTCATTGTTGCTCCTGCCTGCGGCGCAACCGATGTCGCGCGCGGGGATGGGATGAGCGGGGATGGGATGAGCGGGAATGGGATGAGAAGGGCTGTCGCGTTGATCCCACGGGGATCCGGCCGGTGCGCGCCCGCACCGGCCGTACCCGGCGGAATCAGCCGCCGATGGCGTCGGTCAAGTTCTGCTGAACCGAGTCGAGGATGGTCTTCGGGTCGCCGCCGGTTGGCAGGCCCTCCAGTTGCGCCTTGTAATCGGCGAGTACGTCGGTGATCCCGGCTGCTCCGATGACACCCCTGGCGTACTCGACTCCCTTGACGAAGGGTTCGTTCTCCGGGAACTCCTTGAGATAATCGGCCTCCGCCGACTGGATCGACGGGATGACGCCGAAGTCCTTGGCGAAGGTCAGCTGCTGGTCCTTGGCGGTCATTGCCTCGACGAAAGCCTTGGCCTGGTCCGGGTTCTTGGTCGTGGCGGCGATGCCCCAGCAGTTGGTGAACACCAGGGTGCCCTTGTCACCCGCCGGTCCGGCCGGGAGTTCGGCGACCGTGTATTTGGTGTTGGGGAAGTCCTTTTGGAGCGCTCCGAGCAGCCAGTTGCCCTCGATCGTCATGGCTGCGGCGCCCTTGCCGAATGCCTCACCGGCCCAGCCGGCACCCAGTTGCTTGGGCGTCTTGAAGGACCCATCCTGCAATTGGGTTTGCACGTACTTGAGGGCGTCGACATTCTTCGGGTCATTCGCGGTGATTTTGCCGTCCTGGTCGACCAGGAATGCGCCGTTCTGCACCATGAACGCATTGAGCCGGTCGCCCTCCGGGGCAGAGGGCCAGCCCCGCCACATCACCGCTGGTGAGCTTCTTGGAAACCTCCGCGAGCTGGTCCCAGGTGGTCGGGATGTCCGCATCGGTCAGACCGGCCTTGGTCCACAGGTCGGTGTTGATGAACAGCGCCAGCGTGGACATGTCCTTGGGTGCGCAGTAGAACTTGTCCTCATAGGTGAACGTCTGCTTCAGGGCGGGATAGAAGTCCTCGGCGTTCGAGAGGGAGTCCGCGTACGGGAGCAGGTTGCCCGCCTTCGCGTAGTTTGCGAACTGATCTGTGCTGACATAGAAGACGTCCGGTGCGTCACCGGACGAAAACCCCTGCGCCAGCTGCTGAACCAGTTCCTGTGCGGGTGTCGCCGTGACCTTGGTGCCGGTCTTCTCGGTGAAGGCGGCCGATGCTTCGTCGATGGCCGCGGTCTCCGCCGGGCCGGACGCCCCGTAGAGCAGGGTGATCTCCCCGCCTCCGGCGGCCGCGCCGCCGCCCGACGCGTCCCCACCCGCACTGCCGGATGCGGCGCCGCCCGACGCCTCCGCGGCCGGGGCCGACTCGGCCGAGGTCGCACTGCCGGCGCCCGGGGTCGAACTGCTGGCGCCGCCGCACGCGGCGGCGAGAACCAGCGTGGCGATGCCGGTGACGGCCATGGCCGTGCGCCGGAATCTGTTGGCATACATAGGTATTCCTCCAGAGTGGGTCAGCCGGCGCGATGGATTCGGCAGGCGGTGTGCAGAACAGGATCGGGAAGGTCTTCGAGGGTGCAGCCCGTTCGGGAATGCGGCGTCAGGAGGTTCGGCCGGTCGAGCCGCGGAGCGCAAGGGTGGGAGCCAATAGAACGTGTTCGGCAGGCGGACCCTCGCCGGGATGATTGATCTCGTCGAGCACGATGCGCAGGCAGTGCTCGGCGACCTGTTGCAGCGGCTGGGTGAGCGAGGTCAGGTCTGCGCCCTGCGCCTTGTCGCTGTCGTCGAATCCCACGACGGCGACGTCCTTGCCGACCCGGAGGCCGCGGTCCTGCACCGCCGCGATCGCACCGAGGGCGATGATGTCCGAGACACAGACGACCGCGGTGACATCGTTGTCGCCCAGCAGGTCCGCCGCGGCGGCCCGGCCGGCATCGATGTCGTTGAGGCAGCGTCGTGGTGCCGGAGCGGGTGAACCTGCTGCGCTCATCGAGGCCGCCCAGCCGGAGAGTCGGTCGTTGCCGACATCCGAGTCTCCGGGCCAGCCGACGAAGCCGATGCGTCGATGTCCGGACGCCAGCAGGTGTGCGGTGGCCGCCCTGGTGCCGGCGGCACCGTCGACATCTACCCATGAGTGTCCGTTGCCGCCGTCCCAGGGGCGGCCGAAGGTGACAAAGGGGACGGCCGCCGCACCGAGGTGCCGGGTGCGGCGGTCACCGGAGTGGGTGTAGGTGAGCAGCAGCCCGTCGACGTTCCACCTGTCGAGAAGTTCGTCGTAGGCGTCGATCTCACGGTCGTCATCGTCGGCGGTGTACAGGATGACCCGGTAGTCGGCGGCGGCCGCGGCCTGCGTCACGGCGTGCAGGAAGCGGTCGAACACCGTCGGTTCCGGCGCCTGGTGGATCCGCATTCCGAGGAGTTGTGAACGGCGGGTGCGAAGCTGCTGGGCCGCCAGATGCGGACGGTAGGAGAGTTCCGCGATGGCGGCCCTGACCCGCTCCGCGGTGTCCGCCCGGACCAGTTGCGGCGAGTTGAGCACGTTGGACACCGTCTGCCTGGACACGCCGGCGCGAGCGGCGACGGATCCGAGGGTGGCCCGCTCGCCCCGCGTCCTGCCGGCGCCGACGGGCTGACCCGCAGACGGTTCGTCCGAGCCGACCGCCGGCGAAGGCGTCGATGTCTGCTCGGGCGTCGTCACGCGGAAGTCTCCTCATCGAGTTGGCCATCCAGGCGGCTTGGATCGATCAAATTCGGCTTGGCGGCGGTATTGGATCGATCCAAGGATGGTCGTAGTGTTACCGCGGTCACGACAGGTGTCAAGGCTCGGGTTTTCAGGAGGCGGTCACAATTTCATCACTTGCACGCACGGCATCCGATCGATCAGGACAGAACGGGACGAACGCGGACACGTTGTCCCACAACACGATCAGCGACACGCCCATCGCCCTGCAGCCGCAACTTCACGAGCTCGTCACCTGCCTCGCCGCGCCGTGCACGGTGTTGTCCGGGCGGGACGGCCAGCTTCGGCCAGAGGGTGCTCAAGGCGTTTTCGTTGCTGACGTTCGCGCGCTGGCCGAGGCGGTCGTTCGGTTCGACGGTGCCGAGGCCGCCGCGATCTCCTCATCACCTGTCGGGCCGGACGGCGCGGAGTTCGTCAGCGTCATCCGGTCCCTGGGTGATTCGTCGCCCGACCCGTCCGTCTGGCTTCGCCGCCGCCGCACGGCCGACGTGGCCGGGATGGCGGAGAGCCTGACGGTGGTCAACCGGTCCGGCTCCGAAATCCGCACCGTGATCGACCTCCGCTTGGCCTCGGACCTGCTCGAGATGGATCGGGTGAAGGCGGGTCGGCGGGGGACGCCGGTGCGGCCGGAGTTGACGGCGACGGGTGTGCGTTTCGGAACGGAGTGGCTGACGGTCGAGATCGGCTGCCCTGCAGCACGGGTCGACCTGGATGGTTCCGGGGTTGTGGCGCAGTGGCCGCTCGTGATCGGCGCGAGGTCGGACGTCACGGTCACCTGGTCGCTCGCCGTCCGCGACCGGGACGCCGTCGTGGTGCCGGCGCGGTCGACGTCGGCGGCTGGGCTCCCGTCAGTGCTGGCCGGCGATCACCGGCTGGGACCGCTGGTCAGCCGATCCGTCGCCGATCTGCAGGCTCTGCGGATGGCCCTGGCAACAGCGCCGGCCGACGAGTTCCCCGCGGCCGGGTCACCCTGGTATCTCACGCTTTTCGGCCGGGACTCGATCTGGGCGGCCAGGATGGCGCTGCCGCTGGGCACCGAACTCGCCGCCGGAACGTTGCGGACGCTCGCGTCGTTGCAGGGCGCGACCACGAACCGGGACACCGACGAGCAGCCGGGCAAGATCCCGCACGAGGTGCGCAGGTCGGTGACGACGTTGGGTCCACAGGAAGCGGCGTCCGTGACGTTGCCGCCGGTCTACTACGGGACCGTCGATGCGACACCGCTGTGGGTCTGCCTGCTGGCCGACGCATGGCGGTGGGGGATGCCCGCCGCCGAGGTGCGGGCCCTGCTGCCGCACCTGGAACGCGCACTGGAATGGGTCGCCGAGTACGGCGACGCCGACGGCGACGGATTTCTCGACTACCACGACGATTCCGGTCGCGGATTGGCCAATCAGGGGTGGAAGGATTCCGACGATTCGATCCGATTCGCCGACGGCACGATCGCCCTCGGCCCGGTCGCTCTGGCCGAGGTCCAGGGTTACGCCTACGAGGCCGCGGTGTCGGGCGCGGAATTGCTGGACGCGTTCGGCCGCCCAGGAGCAGATCGGTGGCGCCGGTATGCCGCCGAGATGGCGGACCGATTCCGCGCGACGTTCTGGGTGTCCGACGATCTCGGACGCTTTCCCGCCCTCGCGCTCGACCGGGACAAGCGTCCGGTCGATTCCCCGGCATCGAACATGGGGCACCTTCTCGCCACCGGGATCCTGACGCACGACGAGGCGGGCGCGGTGGCCGATCGGCTGATCCACCCGAGCATGTCCAGCGGCTTCGGGCTCCGGACGATGGCCGACACGGCCGCTGGGTACTCGCCGCTGAGCTATCACTGTGGATCGGTCTGGCCGCATGACACCGCGATCGCCGTCCACGGGCTGATCAAAGCCGGCCTGGTGCGGCACGCCGCCGTCCTGGCCGGCGGTCTGCTGGCAGCCGGAACCGCCTTCGACGGTAGGTTTCCCGAACTCTTCGGCGGCTTCGCGGCGATCGACCTCAGCGTTCCGGTTCCGTACCCGGCCTCCTGCCGGCCGCAGGCGTGGGCAGCGGCCGGGGTGGTCGTCATGCTCCAGGCCTTCCTCGGTCTCGATCCCGATGTGCCCAGCGGCGTCGTCCGGTTGAGCCCGTCGCCGTCCGTCGGTGCGCTCTCGGTGTCCGGGCTGAAGGTGAACGGGGTGCCGTTCGCGGTGGCCGTCGGCGCGGACGGCACGCTGACCTCCAGTGTGTGCGACCCGACGCTGGACCTGCAGATCGTCAGCAGCTGAACCGAAGTCCCGAAGAAGGTGGGCCTCCGAAGGACGGCGAGTCTGATGGCGGCTCAGGCGCGTTCGGGATCACGCTCATCGTCGGGAAGTGCCTCATGGTCGGCCGCCTGACGCGCCACAGTTCCGCGGTCGCGCCTGGTGGGTGCGCCGACGACGTAGAAGATCACGCCGATGCCGATGAAGACGAGCAGCGGAATCAGCTCGGTCAGCAGGTAGGTCCACTTCTCGTCCGCCTCCCAGCCGTCGGGACGGAAATCGTCACCGAACCAGTCACTGCCGAAACCCGGTGCCACCAGTTGCACCGAGGCGAACAGCACCAGAATCGTCAACCAGATCGACAGGAACGGAGCCCACGGAGCGCGGAAGGAACGTGGGTGGTCCGGGAACTTCACCCGCAACCGCCACAGGGCGGGGAAGACGCCGATGTAGGAGATCAGCGTGGTCGAGACGGCGATGCCGAGGATTGCGCCGAAATACTTGGCCGCATCGCCGTCGCTGATCTCGTGGACCATGATCAGCACGGCGGTGGACAGCACACCGGACAGGACGTTCACTCGCACGGGAGTGCCGAACCTGGGGCTGAACCGACCGAGGTAGCGGGGCGCAGCGCCGTCGTAGCCCGACACCGCCAGAGCGCGGTCCGACCCCATGATCCAGGTGGTTCCGGAGGACAGCGCGCACAGGATGAACAGCACCGCCGCGATGCCGCCCAGCACGGCGCCCGCTCCGGACAGCGTCGCCGTCCCATCCTCGGCGATCTCCCCGCCGTAGACCGTGAAAACGGACTTGATCGCATCGATGAATCCGCCCAGGTTGGTCACCTGGTCCGTCGGCAGGACCACCAGGATTCCCAGCACGGGGACGCCGTAGAGAAGAATGGCGGAAATGGCCGATCGAAGAATCGAGTAGGGCACGTCCTTCGTGGAGTCCTTCATCTCGTCGCCCGCGGTGTTCGGCAGCTCGAACCCGACGAGGCTGAACATGATCAGCCCGAGCAGCGCGACGAAGCCCGGATAGGAGATGCTGAAATCGCCGGGCTGGACGCCGTTCACACCGTTCTTGAAGGCGAAAACGATCACCGAGAATGTGAAGAAACCCAGCAGCGCGAAGCGGGCGAAGGCTCCGGAGATCGGTATCCACTTCCCGACCGAGAACGAAAGGATCGCCGAGAAGGTCCCGATCCAGATGAAGACGATCCCGAGCAGGTAGAAGCCCCACGCGGGCAGCGGCTCTCCGTCGTTGAAGAAGATCTCGTAGGTGGCGATGGCCAGGGTGGCCAGTGTCCCCCCGAACCAGACCGGGTTCGTCACCCAGTACAGGAAGTTGTTGACGGCACCGGCGAGTCTGCCGAAGGCGAGGCGGGCCCACAGGTAAGGCCCACCCTCCTCGGGAAACGCAGTGCCCAGTTCGGCGAAGAGCAGACCACTGGGGATGAAGAAGATGATCCCCAGGATGATCAGCCAGCTGAACGCCTCGGCACCGGAGGCGGCGATGGCGCCGATCGAGTCGACGCCGACCAGCGTGCAGATCGTGAAGAGCAGGATCTCGCGACGGCCGAAGTGCCGCTGGAGATGGGCCGTTTCCTCGACAGCATCGCTGGTGAGGTCGAGCTCGAGCACTTCGTCGACCGAGGGCACGTGGCCTGGCACTGTCATGACGCGGACTGTAGATGAACGTTTGACTACTGAATAGCCCCAGCTCAGGGGCTCAGGGCTGGTTGCGCTGATCAAGATGATGGGCCATCCGGGTGATGGCAGAACAGACAAGTGGACCGCAGTTGAGTATGGGCCGCTTCCGGCGAACGGCATGTCCTGCGCTTTCCGCCTCATTCGGACATACCGGACTCCTCGAGAGTGGTGCACTCCCGACATTTGTCATTTTGTCATCCGAGCCCCGTGGTGGTGGACCCTGCAGACCGTCGGCAGCTGAACCGCATCGAAGCTTCGGCAGAAACGGCGCCATTGGAACGGCACTGTCCGGTGGTGGCCGTTTGCGATCAGCAGGTCAGCGGCTGCCGCGAACGGCGGCCAGGATCAGGGCGGTGACGGCGTGCGGGTGGCTCCTCATGACGGCATGTGAACTGCGGATCTCCGCTGCCTTCGCATGAGCGCGCTTGGCCATGGCGCGTTCGGACGGCGTCACCAGTGAGGTGATGGTCGCCGGCAGCCGGTGCAGCCATCACGGCGGCGGTACCCGCGGTGTCGTCCGGACGGCGTTCGGGTTCAGCTGAAGCGCTTGACGAACCCGAGAGCGAGTTCCGCGACTTCCTGCCAGCCGTGGTCGATCGTGAGTGAATGCCCGCGACCGGGCACTTCGACCACTTCGGTGACGTCCGCACTGTGCTTCGCGAGATACTTCTGTGTCGCATGGGTGATGGCGAGAGGCACCGTGTTGTCATTGTCCCCGGCGATGACCAGGACGGGTCCCCGGTCGGGATTGTTGACGTCCACCTTGGTCTCGCCGCCGAACGGGTTGAAATTCGCGACGGCGGCCTGGAAGAGCGGTGCACCCGAAGCGGGTACATGGTAGGTCTCGTACAATTCCTTGGTTTCGACCTCGTCAAGGTTGTTGGCCCAGCCGAAAGTGAATTGTTCCAGCGTCAGCGAGATGGCGCGGCCCCGATTTGCCGGGTTACCCAGAACGGGCGACGCCGACTTCAATGCGCTCAGCGGGAGGGGCAGAACCCCTCTGAAGGGGGCGTTGTCGATCGCAACGGTGGCGAACGACGAGCCCTCGCCCGCGATCTTCAACGAGATCAGCCCACCGAAGGAATGCCCGATGACGGCTGGTTTCTTCGTCAGCAGGGAGATCGCGTGGAGGTAGTAATCGGTGACTTGCTGGACCATCTTGTGGGCGAATACATCAGGATTCTGGTACGCCTCCTCCGGAGTCGCCGGGTCATCGGGCCAGCCCGGGGCGATGGTGGCGTAGCCCTGCCCTTCGAAGAAGTCGCGCCACTTCTGCCAGCTGCTGGAAAGCAACCACAGGCCGTGGACAAAAGCGACCGGGGTGAGTCCCGAGGCGTTCGCCCGCTCGATCTCGGCGAGTTCACGGTCGGTCAGGGACGGGGCGGCGCCTTCGGTCATGTGGAGCCTTTCTGGAAGCGGTGGTGGTGCCCTTCGGCCGTCCGGGCACCGCTCGACCGTAAGTCGGCGCTCGCTGCACGAATCTCCGATTCGTGCAGCGTTGTGTGCTCAGCGCGCAGGACATCAGCGCTGGATGCCCGCGGCGCTGTCCGACCGCGTGATCGCACGCCACTCGCGCGGCGACATGCCGTACGCCTGGCGGAACGTGCGGGCGAAATGGGCTGTGTCGACGAACCCGCAATCCCTGGCCACGGCTGCGATGGTGCGAATCCGCGAGTCCGGCCGGGCGAGATCGCGCCGGGCGGCGTCGAGTCGCTGCGCGATGATCCACTGCCCGAGCGGTTGCTCGTTGGTTCTCGACCAGACGTTGTAGAGCTGACGGAGTGAGACGTGGTGGTCGTGTGCGATCCGGGACGGCGTCAGATTCCGGTCTCGCAGATGCGCCTCGAGGTACAGCTTGATCCGCAAACCGAGGCTGTCGGTGATGCAAACGTATTGTCGCTCCTGATCTTCCGTCGCGCTGATGATCAGTGCGCGGACCAGTTCGGTCGCGGCGTTGCCCAGCAACCCCCAGGTCCGACCTGCCGGATCCGCGGTCACGGTCGAGTTGAGCTGGATGATGGTGTCACGAACCAGTCGGTATACCGGGCTCGACGCAATGTGCCCGACGGCAGCGTGAACCCGATCGATCGGCAGGCCCAGGGCGGCGTGATCCAGATTGAGCGAAAAAGTCTCGCCGCCACCGATCCTGGTGAATTCATAAGGAACGGCGTGATCGGTCACCACCATTTCCGGCCTGTGCGACTCGACCTGCTCGTCGTGCCTGCCCTGCGCATAGGACCAACGACCGGGTCCGAGCACCGTCACGGCGACGCGCTCCGGTGCGACCGCGCGAACCTGCTGCGGGGTCCTGGTCAGGCAGACACCTGAGCCGTCCCGGTGCATCAGGGTGGTGCCGCCGCCGAGCGGCCACAGCTCGATGCGGGCGAACACTTCGTCGATCGGTGGCTCATGGGTGAGCAGTGCGGGGATCCCCGACAGCTGCATTGCGTGCTCGATGGCATCGGCGCGTTCGTGTGGGAGCAGCAGGTCGGTGTCCAGAATGACGGTCACGGTGACCGGAGCTCCCTTCGGCGTCCCGCGGTGCCGGCGTGCTGTCGTCCGGAGGGACACCCGTCGTCGACGTGACGGTAATGGGGCTTCTGGGCTCCGTACAGGCCCAGGAGTGCAGAGCACTGTGTTCATCGCACGAGGCCACCGGAGACCGGCGATCGAAAGCCGTTCCGGCAGGATGCGACCATGCATCCGTTCGAGATTCCGGCCAACCTGGCCGGCTGGATCGAACGTCATGAGCCACCGGGATCACCTGCTCACGCCTGGCTCGCCGATCTGGCCGACATCGTCGGCGTGGTCGCAGAGCATTGGGAACTCAGGCGCGGTCGGCCCTACCAGCCGGGCGGCGTCACCGCGTGGGTTGCACCCGCCGTCGACCCGGTCGGCCGCAGCGTGGTGCTGAAGATTGTCCGGCAAAGTGCCGAATCCCTGAAGGACGAAGGTCTGCACGAGGCGGACGGCCTCCGGGTGTGGGCGGGCGACGGCGCCGTCCGGCTGCTCGATTCGGCTGCCGTCGGTTCGAGCCGTGCGTTGTTGCTCGAGGAATGCACTCCCGGAACGGTTCTCGCCCACGTGGTCCCGCCGGTGGGGCAGGACGAGGTGGTGTCCACACTGCTGCATCGGTTGTGGATCCAGCCACCGGTAGGACATCCATTCCGGTCCCTGGCCGGGATGTGCGACTGGTGGGCCGATTCCTTCGAGGCACGGTACGCGGCAGCGCTCGACGGTGCCGATCTGCCCGGACCGCTGGACCCGGGCCTGGCCCGTGACGGCATCGAGATGTTCAGACAGCTACCGCTCGAAGCGCCGTCGGAAGTGCTGCTGTGTACCGACCTGCACGCCGGGAACATCCTTGCCGCGCAGCGGGAACCGTGGCTGGTGATCGACCCGAAGCCCTACGTCGGCGATCCCACGTACGACCCGCTGCAGCACATGCTCAACTGCCCGGACCGGCTGGCCACCGATGCGCGCGGCTTCGTCCGGCGGGTGGCCGCGCTGCTGGATTTGGATCCGGAGCGTTTGCGGGACTGGCTCTGCGCCCGGTGCGTACTGGAATCGGTGGGTTCGCCGACACTGGCAGTGGTCGCCCGCGAGCTGGCGCGATGAGGCTCAGCCGCCCAACCGGGTGAGCGCATCACCGGCCCGTCGCTGCCTGATCTCCGCGCGCCGGAGCTGGACGCGGGCCTCGTCGACGGCCTTGCGGGCCTCGGCGACCTGCTCCTCGAGTTCGCGCAGCCGGTCCACCCGGCTCTGCTCTTCGTCCGCAGCCAGCAGGTACGCCTCCTCTGCATCGTCGACGGCCTGCCGCGCCTCCGCGAGCCGCGCGCGCTGCGCCTCCTCCGCGGCAACCTTCTCCCGTGCCTTGCGCTCGGCTTCCTGCTCCTCGGCTTTGCGCCGCGCCTCCGCGCGGTCCTCCTTGGACCGTGCCGGTGCAGCGGGTCGTTGCGCCGCCGCCTGTCTCGCCGCAGGTTCTTTCTTCGGGCGAGTGTCGCCCGGGTCGGCACCGGACGGCACCAGGGTGAGCTCGGGCGACCCGACACTTCCGAAGCCCTCCCATCGGGCCGGCTTGACCAGCGTGCCGTCGGCGACCTGCTCGGCGATGCTCTCTTCCGCCAGCGCCGCCGTCAGCGTCGAGACCACCTCGTCGCGGACCGCGGAGCTGGGCGAGTTGTCGCCGACGGCCTCGAATGCCCGGCGGGTCAGGTCGTTCACCAATCGGCGACGTTGCTTGGTGAGCTCGCGGATCTGGCGCGGGTCGACGGTGCGCTCGGCTTCCCGCAGCCGCTCGCCCAGATCCACGAGTTCGGCCAGACCGTCCGGATCGGAACGGGCCAGCGCGTTGACGGCGTACGCGGACCGGGTCGGCTTGCGCAGGGCGGCGATCCGCTTGGCAGTGGCCGTGTCTCCGGACTTCTTTGCCACGGCGGCCAGTTCGCCCCGGCGCGTCATGAAGGCGTCGGGATCGGCCGAATAGAGCTCGTCCGTCGCCGCACGGAGGGCATCGTCGGTCTGGGCCACCCGCTCATCCTTTACCAGCGTTCCTCCCCGGGCCCGCCGGTCTCTGTCAGCCGCTGCGTTCCTCGGCCAGCAATCCCCGGCGGTGCGCCACCGCGACAGCCTCGGCGCGGCCGCTCGCACCGAGCTTGGCGAGAACGTTGGACATGTGGACACTGACGGTCTTGCCGCTGATGAACAGGCGTTCGCCCACCTGACGATTCGTCATTCCGGTCGCGACCAGCCGCAGCACCGCTTCCTCACGCTCGGTCAGGATGCCGACGGTCGGGCGGATGCCGGGGAGATCGAGCCTCGCGCGCCGGCCAAGGTCCATGATGGCGTCGGCGAGCGGGCGGGCGCCCATCTCGACCGCTTCCGCCAGTGCTGCCAGTGCTTCCGACTGCGCCGCCGGCTGGTCGCCCACCGCCGCGAGCGCGGCCGCACGCCGCCAACGGCTGCGTGCCACCTCGTAGCGGTAGCCGTAACCGAATTCGCGGGCGGCCTCTGCCCACCGGACGGGGTCGTCGTCGCCGGTGAGCCGACCGTGCTCCGCCCGGGCCCGCGCCATCCAGGCCCTGCCCTCCGGGCCTAGCCGCCCACCTCGTGGGCGTCCGCGTCGCGCGGTCTCGATCGCCCGATCGAGCAGAACCTCGCCGAGCTCGATGTCCGGTGACGGGTCGCCGCCTGCCAGCCGCGTCTGTTCCGCCCGGTCGGCCAGGGCGGTGAGGCCGAGCGCCGAGAGCCAGATGCCGCCGAGGAAGTAGTCGTTCCAGGCACCCTGCATGAACTCGATCACCTGCAGCGTCAGGTCGATGGCCGCCTGCTGGTCGCCCGCCCAGGTGAGTGCGTCGATCGTGCAACCACCGGAGATGAGCGCCGCCATGGGATCCCGGCGCCAATCCGCCTTGACCGCACGGCCCCTGGCGATCACATCGGCGTCACCCCGCGCCGCAGCGGCGTACAGATCGACCACCGACATGATCCAGGTGGCGGATTCGGGCACCCAATCAAGATCCGGCGCCGACGGAGTGAGATCGCCTGATACATAACGGTTCAGTGCCCGGAAGATCAACAGCCCGACTCCGTAACCGGTCCACAGAACACCGGTCGCACGTGCACGCTCGATGCCGTCGTCACAGATTTCGGCCGCCTCCCGCAGCGCGCCGGCGTAGTACCGGTTGGCCACCAGGTTGTGCACGCCGCGTAGCTCGGCGATCAGGTCTCCGGTGGTTCTCGCGGTCTCCAGGGCGCCGCGGAGCAGTGCCCCCGCCCGGTCCGCGTCGTCGACGTAGAGCACCGCCAGCGTGGTCAGTGCGTCCGCCTCCGCATCGGCCACCCCGAGCAGCCGGGACTCGGTGATCGCGCGTTCCGCGGTGCGCCGGGCCTCGTCGTCGAGGTCGGTGTTCAGGGCCGACCTGGCGTGCGCGGCCAGCAGCCGCGCGCGGTCCGGCGACGGAGCGTCTGCGTCCAGTACCTCCAGCGCGCGGTTCGCCAGCACCAAGGCCTCCGGTGCATGGTCCTCGTCGATGAGGTACGGTGACGGCGGCCGGGGTGATCCGGGCAGCGCGGACCGGGTCGGCCTTGGCGAGCGCGGACCGTGCGAGGGCGGCGGCGCGGGCCGGTTGACCGGCCCTGCTGGCGGCGGCCGCCGCAGCCATCGCGACCTCGATGCGATCCTGGCCGGCCAATCCGGCGGCATCGGGGACGGCGTCCCACAACTGCAGCACCGTCTCCAGGTGCCGAAGTTCCTCCACCGGGGCAAGCACCTCGGCCGCCTCCCGGGCCGCGGCATGGGACGCCGCGAGCGCGGCGGGCAACTCGTGGCTGCGCAGCGCGTGGTGCGCGATCTGCGCGGGGGAGCCCAGCGATGGATCGGCGGTCAGCTGACGCAGGTAGGCGCGGTGCAGGGACGGCGAGTTCGCCGGGCAGCAGGTCGGCGTACACCGCCTCGGCCAGCAACGCGTGCCGGAACGCGATCCACTGCGAATCCTCGGCCGCCAGCACGTGATGGGTGACGGCCTCGCGCAGTGCGGCGTCGAACGTTGGCCGGATCAGGGAAGCAGGGATCCTGGGAGGCCACCGCCCACAACAACGGCTCCGACACCCTGCGTCCCGCCACCGAAGCGATCCGGGCCAGCGTCTGCACCGGCGGTTCGAGCCTCTCCAGCCGTCCGTGCAGCACGTCCGCGAGCGAGCCCGGCAGGGCGGCGGCATCGGACCCGGATTCGAGTAACTCCTGGGCGAAGTAGGCGTTGCCCTCCGACCGGGCCAGAACCCGCTGCAGGGCTGCCTCCGGCAGCGCGAGGCCGGTGACCGCCTCGCCGAACTCGGCCAGCTCGTCGTGGTTGAACGGTGGCAATTCGAGGTGATCGACCTTCGGGTGGCGCAACAGCTCGGCCAGGACCGGCCGCAGCGGGTGACGGCGGTGCAGGTCGTCGGTTCGATAGGTGCCGACCACCAGCAGATATTCGGAGCGCAGCCGCGCAAGCAGGAACCGCAGCACGTCACGGCTGGACGGGTCAGCCCAGTGCAGGTCCTCGACCATCAGCACCAGGGGCCGATCCGGGCTCCCGACGGCGCCCAGCACGGCGGCCACACCGTCGAACAACTGCAGCCGGGCCGCCTGGTTCTCGGCGCCGACCGATGCCTCGGCGAGCCCGCCGTCGAGCAACCGGCCCAGCGCCGGCCGGGCGCTGATGGCCCGTTCGACGGTGTCGGTGGTGCCCCGGAGCTGGCCGAGGATGTCGGTGAACGGGAGGTACGGCAGGCCCACGTCCCCGAGGTCGATGCAGTGACCAGTGACGACCAGTGCGCCGTCGGACACGGCGATCTCCGCCATCCGGGCCAGCAGCCGGGTCTTCCCGACGCCGGCATCGCCGGAGATCAGCAGCGCTCCGGGCTCACCGGCCCGGGCGCGGGTGAGCGCTTGTTCGAACTGCCCCAATTGCTCGGAGCGAGCGACGAACGGCGCACCGGCCGCGGACCGAACCACAGTGTCCATAGTGTCAGCTGGCACCGACACCGCGGCCCGGTTTGCGTGACCTGCGACGGTGCGGGACCGACGCTCATGCGTCGTCGATCGCGGCTGCGGCCGTTCCGGCAGCGCGGTCGGACAGCGCGGGACGCAGAACGCTCCGCCCGCTGGGCGGCGCTTCGCCGGTTGGTGCGGGCCGTGCTGCGGGCGGCGCGGCGGTTGGTGGCGCGCAGCACGCCGATCCGCACCTGCTGCTGGCGGTAGCCGAGTTCGGCGTCAATTGCCGGTCCCCAGGACATGCTCATCGGGCTCTCCCTCGAAACGTCGGCGAACCGGTTGCTCGTCGTCGTAAGGGGAACAGTGCTGCTGAGGACCCGGTGCCGGCATCGGTCGAGCGAGCACCCTTCGACAGCGCGGATGCCTCAGATGGGGGGCTGAGGTGGTCTGAGGTGCCTCAGTTCGCGCCGTCGACTGGCACTTCTGCTGGACGTGTCGCCCTGCCGGCGCCCGGAGGCGCGTGCCGGGGGCGCCGTGACGGGCTCCAGCTGAGGCGCGGTCTCGCTTGCGGGGGTCGGCGTCAGTCGGACGCGGTCGGTGCGAGGGAGGGGTGCAGCCGACGCTGAGCGTCAGTCGATCGGGACGGCGGAGGTGTGCCAGATCCGGTCGATGTAGTCGCGGATGCGACCGGTCGCTGGAGAAGAACCCCGAGCGGGCCACGTTGAGGATCGCGCTGCGGGTCCAGGCCCGCTGGTCCGCGTAGGCGATCGTCGACCCGCGTCCTGGGCGTCGATGTAGGCCTGGTAGTCGGCCAGCGCCAGGAACCGGTCGTCGGTGCAGCAGCGAGTCGACCAGCGGCGCGAACGGCGTCGCGGTCGCCGTCGGAGAACTCGCCCGAGGCGATCAGCGTCGAGCGCCCTGCGCAGCGTCGGGTCGGACTCGTAGTAGCGTGTGCGGGTGGTAGCCGGCGGTCGACGATCGCGGCGACCTCCGGCTCGGTGCAGCCCGAACAGGAAGAAGTTGTCGTCGCCGACCAGGCTCGCGGATCTCGACGTTGGCGCCGTCAGTCGGTGCCGATGGTCAGCGCGCCGTTCAGCGCGAGCTTCATGTTGCCGGTGCCGGACGCCTCCTTGCCGGCCAGCGAGATCTGCTCGGACAGGTCGGCGGCCGGGATCAGCGTCTCGGCCAGCGTCACGTTGTAGTTGGCCGGGAACGCGATGCGTCAGCCGGCCCGCGACCAGCGGGTCGGCGTCGAGCACCTCGGCCGACCGCGTTGATCAGCGCGATGGTCTGCTTGGCCATCCGGTAGCCGGGCGCCGCCTTGGCGCCGAACAGCGAACACCCGCGGCGCAGTCGTCGATCTCCGGGTTCGTCCTGGATCCGCTGGTAGAGCGTGATGACGTGCAGCAGCTTGAGGGTCTGCCGCTTGTACTCGTGCAGCCGCTTGACCATCACGTCGAACATGCGCGTCTGGGTCGAGCGTGATGCCGTCGCGGCGCTCCAGCAGGCGTCGGCCAGCCGCGTCTTGTTGGCGCGTCTTGATCTGCGGCGAACGCATCGACGGAAGCCGTCGTCGTCGGCGAACGGCTCCAGCTCCGCGCAGCCGGTCCAGGTCGGTGACCCAGCCGTCGCCGATGGTGTCGGTGATCAGCCCGGACAGGCCCGGGTTGGCCAGCCGCGACGAACCGGCGCGGGGTGACGCCGTTGGTGACGTTGGTGAACTTCTCCGGCCAGTAGGCCGGAGAAGTCGGACAGCACCTTGTCGCGCAGCAGCTGCGCTGTGCAGCTCCGCGACGCCGTTGACCTTCGAGCCGGCGACGGTCGCGAGGTACGCCATCCGCACGGCCCGCTCGGGTACTCCTGGATGATCGACATCCGGCGGACGCGGAGCTCGTCGTCGGGGTAGGCCTCGCGCACCTCGTCGAGGAACTCGTCGTTGATCCGGTAGATGATCTCCAGGTGCCGCGGCAGCAGCCGGCCGAGCAGCTCGACCGGCCACACCTCGAGCGCCTCGGGCAGCAGCGTGTGGCAGGTGTAGGCGAAGCACTGCTGGGTGATCGCCCAGGCCTCGTCCCATTCCATCTGCCGCTCGTCGACGAGGATCCGCATGAGCTCCGGGATCGCGATGACCGGGTGGGTGTCGTTGAGCTGGAAGATCACCCGCTCGGGCAGCTCGTGCAGGTCGAAGTCGCGGGGCAGCACGTGGTCGATGAAGTCGCGCAGCGAGCAGGCGACGAAGAAGTACTGCTGCTGCAGGCGCAGCTCCTTGCCCTGCGGCGTGGAGTCCTCCGGGTAGAGCACCTTGGAGATGTTCTCGGCGAAGGTCTGCGAGCGGACCGCCTCGCAGGTAGTCGCCGGCGTTGAACACCTCGAGGTCGAACGCCTGGGTCGCCTTGGCGCTCCACAGCCGCAGGGTGTTGACGCTGCCGTTGCCGGTAGCCCGGGACCATGTAGTTGTAGGGGATCGCCGAGGACCTCCCAGCCGTGGTCCCACCGCGAGCGGGTCGACGCCGTCGGCGTCCACGTAGTGCTCGGTGCTGCCCGCCGAACCGCGACCGTGACGGCCATCTCCGGGTGCGGGAACTCCCACGGCGAGCCGTTGGCCAGCCAGGAGTCGGGCTGCTCGACCTGCTAGCCGTCGACGAAGGTCTGCCGGAAGATGCCGTACTCGTAGCGGATGCCGTAGCCGACGGCCGGGACGCCGATCGTCGCGAGCGAGTCGATGAAGCACGCGGCGAGCCGGCCGAGGCCGCCGTTGCCGAGGCCCGGGCTCGACCTCCGCCTCCCGCAGGCTGTCCAGATCGAGCCCGAGCGACTCCATCGACTTCCTCGGCGATCGTCGTCAGGCCGGACGGCGAGCAGCGAGTTGTCCAGCTGCCGGCCGAGCAGGTACTCGGCCGACAGGTAGGCGACGGCTTTGGCCTTCGCGTCGCAGCTGCGTGTCCAGCGTGTCCAGCCAGCGGGACATGCAGCTGCTGGCGGACGGTGCGGGCCAGCGCCATGTAGAGGTCGTTCGTCGTCGCACGGGCCAGGGCCACACCCTGCCCGAACTGCAGTTCCTCGAGGAACTGTCTGGTGAAGGTTTCCACGTCGGTGAGGTCGACCTGGACGATGTGCTTGGCGGCGGTCACGGACGGATACTAGCCAGGGTTGGTGTGAGAGTCTCCGCGGCAAAAGTCCTGTGTAATCCCGAATGTCCGGGGCGTCCGAACCGCCCGGCGGGTCAACCGGCGATGCGGCCGTACCGCTCGGCCGCCCTGGCACGTGCCTTGGCCGCCTCCACCTCGCGGTCCTTGGCCGGCGCCGTCGTCACCAGGTCCTCCAGCAGATGACGGGTGATGTGCGCGATCTCCTCCACCGCGCGGTCGAAGACCGCCTGGTTCGCGGCGGACGGTTTGGTGCTGCCGCTGACCTTCCGGACGTACTGCAGCGCGGCGGCATGCACCTCGTCATTGGTGGCGGGCGGGTCGAAGTTGTGCAGGGTTCGAATGTTGCGACACATGCCTTCCAGGGTCGTCACCGAAGACATCGCACGCAAGACCCGGCCGCGACTTTGGACGGGCGCAGCGATCGTCGACCCGCTCAACGGTCATTACTCTCGAAAAAGTTGGGTCGGGCGCCGTCCCGAAAGGAGCAGATCATGGACATCGGATTGCACATCGCGGATTTCACCTTTCCCGACGGGCCGGCCGGGCTGCGCGGACGACCTCGACCGCATCGTGACCACGGCCGAAGAGGCCGGGTTTCGACCAAGGTGAGCGTGATGGACCACCTCTGGCAGATCGGCCTGCTCGGCCCGCCGGAGCACGAGATGCTCGAGGCGTACACCACTCTCGGCTATCTGGCCGCCCGGACATCGACGGTCGAACTGGTCTCCTGGGTGACCGCGGTGACGTACCGGCAGCCCGGGATGCTGGCCAAGCTGGTCAGCACCCTGGATGTGCTCTCCGGCGGGCGGGCGTGGCTCGGCATCGGCGCGGCCTGGAACGAGGAGGAGGCGACCGGCCTCGGCCTGCCGTTCCCGCCGACCGCGGAGCGGTTCGAGCGGCTGGAGGAGACGCTGCAGATCTGCCTGCAGATGTGGAGCGAGGACGACGGGCCGTACGACGGCCGGCACTACCAGCTGGGACGGACGCTCAACTCGCCGCAGCCGCTGCACAGGCCGCATCCGCCGATCCTGATCGGCGGGGCGGGCGAGAAGAAGACGCTCCGGCTGGTCGCCAAATACGCGCAGGCCTGCAACCTGTTCCCGACGCCCGGAACTGGAGCACAAGCTGGACGTGCTGCGCGGGCACTGCGAGCGGGAGGGCCGGAACTACGACGACATCGAGAAGACCGTCATGTGCGGGCTGGACCCGGGCGAGAAGGGCGAGAACATCGACACGATTCTGCAGACCCTGCAGAAGATGGCGAAGCTCGGCATCACGCACGCGCACGGCATCGTGCCCCGGGTGTGGACCTCGACCCGCTGACCACGCTGGGCCGCGAGGTGGTCCCGGCCATCGCCGATTGGTGATGATCGGGTCCCGGGCCGGCGGCTTCGCTCACGCCGGTCGGGGGCTCGGTGATGCCGCAACCGGCCGGGTCCGGTTCAATACGCCGCATGGATCCACGCGCAGGACAGCCTGCTCAGGCCAGCGATCTCATCGACGTCGACGCCGTGCTGGCGGCGTACGAGGACCTGCACCCCGATGTCTCGAATCCCGACCAGCGGGTCGTGTTCGGCACCTCCGGCCACCGCGGTTCGAGTCTGGACACCGCCTTCAACCGGGACCACATCCTGGCGATCACCCAGGCGATCTGCGAGTACCGCGCGGACCAGGGCACCGATGGGCCGTTGTTCATCGGCGCGGACACGCACGCACTGTCCGGGCCGGCCACCGCCACCGCGCTGGAGGTGCTGGCCGCCAACGGCGTCACCGTGATGCTCGATGCGGCGGACGGGTACACCCCGACGCCCGCGGTTTCGCACGCGATCCTGAAGGCCAACCGCAAGCGCACCAGCAGGCTGGCCGACGGCATCGTCGTCACGCCCAGCCACAACCCGCCCCGGGACGGCGGTTTCAAGTACAACCCGCCGAACGGCGGGCCGGCCGACAGCGACGCCACGTCGGTCATCGCCGCCCGCGCCAACGACATCCTGGCCGGCGGGCTGACCGACGTGAAGCGGATGAGCTACCAGGCCGCGAAGAACGCCGACACCACCGGCTACTACGACTTCGTCTGCGGGTACGTCGGCGACCTGGAGAACGTGCTGGACATCGACGCCATCCGGGACGCCGGCGTGCACATCGGCGCGGACCCGCTGGGTGGGGCGTCGGTGGCCTACTGGGCGGCGATCGCCGACCGGCTGCGCCTGGACCTGACGGTGCTGAACAAGGCCGTCGACCCGACCTGGTCCGTTCATGACGCTGGACTGGGACGGCAAGATCCGGATGGACTGCTCGTCGCCGAACGTGATGGCCTCCGTGGTCGCCAAGGCCGGGAGGGTGGCGGCTATGACGATGGCCACCGGCAACGACGCCGACGCCGACCGGCACGGGATCGTCACCCCGGACGCCGGGCTGATGAACCCCAACCACTACCTCGCCGTGGCCATCGACTACCTCTACAGCCACCGCCCGGAGTGGGGCGCCGACATGGGGGTCGGGAAGACGCTGGTGTCCTCGTCGATGATCGATCGGGTGGTCGGCCCAACTCGGCCGTCGGCTGGTCGAGGTGCCGGTCGGGTTCAAGTGGTTCGTCCCCGGGCTGATCGACGGATCGATCGGCTTCGGCGGCGAGGAATCGGCCGGTGCGTCGTTCCTGCGCAAGCGCGGAACCGTCTGGACGACCGACAAGGACGGGATCCTGCTGGCCCTGCTGGCCTCCGAGATCACCGCCGTCACCGGCAAGTCGCCGAGCGAGCGGTACAAGGAACTCACCGGTCAGTTCGGCGACCCGGCCTACGCCCGGGTGGACGCGCCGGCGACCAAGGCAGAGAAGGCCAAGCTCGCGAAGCTCTCGCCGGAGGACGTGAAGGCCGACTCGCTCGCCGGCGAGCAGATCACCGCCAGGCTGGTGACGGCGCCCGGAAACGGTGCGGCCATCGGCGGTCTCAAGGTGACGACGGAGAATGCCTGGTTCGCCGCACGACCGTCCGGCACCGAGGACGTCTACAAGATCTACGCGGAATCGTTCAAGGGCCCAGAGCATCTCAAGCAGGTGCAGGAGGAGGCGCGCGAGGTGGTGTCGGCCGCGCTGGCCGGCTAGCCGGCCGGGGGCGGCGTCGAAGCCGGCCCCACCCGGCGCAGGAACCGACGCGTTCGTGGGTCGATCGGGTCGCCCAGCACCTGCTCGGGCGGCCCGACCTCGACGACGACGCCGCCCTCCAGGAACACCACCTGGTCGGCGACCTCGCGGGCGAAGGCCATCTCGTGGGTGGCGACCATCATCGTCATCCCGTCGGTCTTGAGCTGGGCGAGCAGGTTGAGCACCTCGCCGACCAGTTCGGGGTCCAGCGCGCTGGTGACCTCGTCGAACAGCATCAGCACCGGCCGGTTCACCAGGGCGCGGGCGATCGCCACCCGCTGCTGTTGGCCGCCGGAGAGCTGGTCCGGCTTCGCCGACGCCTTGTCGCCCAGGCCGACCCGATCGAGCATCGCCGCGGCGTCCTTCTCCGCCTGTTCGCGCCGGACGCCGTGTACCCGGCGCGGCGCCAGCGTGATGTTGTCCAGCACACTCAGGTGCGGGAAGAGGTTGAACGACTGGAAGACCATCCCGATCCGGGCCCGCACCTCGTCGGCGCGCAGGTCGCTGACCGCCGGGTCGGTGATGTCGCGTCCCTCGAGCGTGATGATCCCGTCGTCCACGATTTCCAGCAGGTTGACGCAGCGGAGCAGGGTGGACTTCCCCGAGCCGGAGGCCCCGATCAACGCGACGCATTCATGTGACCGCACCGACAGAGAGACGTCCCGCAGCACCACATTCTCGCCATAGGCCTTACGCACACCGGAGATCTCCAGCAGGGATCCGTCCGGTGTGGATGCGCTGCCGGTCATACGGTTCCCGCGCCGATCCAGCCCTGCCTACGGGCGACCCAGTCGGTGAGCCTCGTCATCGGGACGGTGACGAAGACGAACAGCAGGCCCGCGACGACGTAGGGCGTGTAGTTGAACGTCTGCGCCGTGTTGATCTTCGCAACGAGCACGGCGTCGTAGACCACGCCGAGGATGGAGATCAGCCCGGTGTCCTTCTGCAGGGAGACCAGGTCGTTCATCAGGGCCGGCATCACCCGCCGGAAGGCCTGCGGCACGACGACGAAGCGCATCGTCTTGGCGTGCGACAGACCCAGTGACCGGGACGCGGCGCGCTGTGACGGGTGAACGGAATTGATGCCGGCCCGCAGCACCTCGGCCACATACGCGCCGTACACCAGGATCAGCGACGCACACCCCCAGAACAGCGCCGATGACGGCAGCCAGCTCAGCCGCAGGCTCGGCATCCCGAAGCCGAGCAGCAGCAGCACCAGGATCAGCGGCAGACCCCGGAAGATGTCGACGTAGACCGTTGCGGCTGCTCGCAGCGGGAAGAACACCGGCCCCCGGAGGCTGCGGATCAGCGCGATGCCCAGCGCCAGAACCAGGATGACAGCCTCGCAGATCACCATCAGCCGCAGGTTCAGCCACAGCCCGGCGGCGATCTCGGGCAGTACCTCCCAGCCGTAGCCGACGTCGAAGAAGGTGCTCCGCAGCCGCGGCCAACCCGGGGCATTGACCAGCAACAGCCCGGCACCCAGGACCACGACCACTGTCGAAACGCCCGCCGCGACCGCCGACCGAATGGTCCGGCGACGCCGAAAGGCCTTTCGCTGCAACGCCAGTGGCGAGGGCTGCCAGTTGTCCTGCTGCCGTTCGGCGTGCGGTGTGGCCATCCGGTCGACCGCCGTTTCGTGTTGGTCAGGCTTGAGTTTCGCTGGTCAGCCGAGGACGGGCGCGGTGCTGTCGCTGCTGAGCCATTCCGTCGTCAGCTGGTCGAGCGTGCCGTCCTCGCGCAGCGAGTCGACCGCCTGCGTCACACAATCCGTCAGCGGCGAATCCTTGGCCAGCAGCAGACCGAGTTGCTCGGCGTCCGGCCCGGTCTGGGCGAGCTGCCCGACCACCTTGCCGTCGGTCAGCTGCGCCCCGGTCATGTAGAACGCCGTGGGCAGATCGACCACCAGGCCGTCGATCTGACCGTTCTGCAGAGCCTGGGCGCCGAGCGCGTTGTCCTCGAAGACCTGCGGCGGCGTGGACGGTGCGATGACGTCGTCGATGGCCTGCAGGCTGGTGGTGCCGTTCATGGCGCCCAGCTTGGCATCCTTCAGAGCGGCGACCGTAGTGGCGTTCTCGATCGGCGATCCGGCGACCGTGATCACTGTCTGGGCCAGTGTGTAGTACCCGGAGGAGAAGTCGACGACCTTCTTGCGGTCGTCGGTGATGGTGAACTGGTTGATGTCGAAGTCGAACCCGCTGGGCTTGGCGATCGCCTCGTCGAACCCGACCCTGGTCCACGTCACCTGCGCCGGCTCGTACCCGAGCCGCTCGGCCACCGCATAGGCCACTGCCGACTCGAAGCCCTTGCCGTTGGTCGGGTCGTTGTCGACCATCCACGGCTCGAACGCGGGTTCACTGGTCGCGATGGTGAGGGTCTTGTCGGCCAGTGTGTCCAGTGTTGCCGGGTCGGCGCAGGCGAGCGGGGCGGCCGAACCGCTCGAACCGCCGGCCCCGCTGGATACCGCTGCGGACGAGGACCCCGCCGCGGTGCCGCTGGACGCGGTGCTGCTCGATGCGCTGCTGCTGCTGGATGCGGTGCCGGACGATGCGCTGCTGGACGATGCGGTGTCACTGGAGGAGCCGCAGGCCGCCAGCAGGACGACCAGCGACGATCCGGCGGCGACGAACAGACGGCGGTGAGAGGCAGGCGTCACAACAGCTCCCGGCGGGGATGGTGAGGGGTAGTTGATCCGTCCAGCATACGAAAGGTCGGGAAGGTCCGATCACCCGCGCCGACGCCGGCTCAGCCGGCGACGCGGTCCAGTGCGGCCGAGGCATGGGGAGCCAGTTCCACGTCGGAGTGTGCCCGTTCCTCGACGTAGGCAAGCCTGCCGTCGGGGGTGATTCCGTACAGCCGGGTGGTGCCGACCACCGGAGGGGCCGTCGGGGTCCGCCAGCCGACGTCGGTCGACAGTGCCCAGCTGGCAACCGATCTCGGCTGGCCGTAGAACACCTCGATCCGGCCCTCGGAGTGGGCGACGAGGAACTCGATCGAGCCGTCGGGTTGGGGCCGCCAGAAGCCGAGCTCCCGGCTCGCAGGGCCGGCCACCGTGGCGTCAGGGTTCAGCAACCAACTGATCGACTCGTACCGCAGGAAGGGCCGGCCGTCGTGCGAGATCGTGATCTGCTGGCCGAACTGGGGATCCTTGGCGCCGGGGTCGTTCCCGAACAGCCCGGTTCCGCGCCAGACGCCGATGAGTGGCAGCAGCGAGAGGCAGTCGGGATGCAGGCCGGGGCGGGCCCGAACGTTGGCCGTGTCCGCCGGAATGGGCGGCGCGGCGACGTCGACGATGTCCAGACCGCGGGTGGCTTCGGCACGGAGCTCCGCGGCGGCGACCGCTTCGGTGCCACTGGTCGGCACCGGCACGTACTCACCGGCGGTGCGCTCGGCGCTGACCAGGCCGGCGATCTCCTCGGCCGTCGGGCCGGTGTGCCGCGCGGGATCGGGCTGGCCGCTCACTTGTCCTCGTGCACCAGCCGGTAGACGACATAGAACGCGAACCAGGTGACGAGCAGCGCCACCAGGATGAGCAGTCCGGTATAGAAGATCTCCACGCTTCAAGCCTAGCCTGGGCAACTGTCCGCCGACCGGCGGAGGCGAGCACGTCACATGTGCCGATTCGGCTGGTTGGGGGTTCGTTGAGGCGCAGCGCCCGTCCGCTGAACCCGTTACTCGCGGCGCAGGGCGTTGTGACGAGCTAGTGCGAGGGTGAGGTTCAGTCAAAGTAACCCGACGCGGGATATGGCAGCGGCCGGCCCCGATCGGAGCCGGCCGCAGCTTGGGGTGGCGTCAGGCCAGGACGATGTCGAGCTGGTTGACGCCCTGCCGGACGTCGCCGCTGGCCTGGCCGTTGCCGGCGCGGGACAGTGCACGCACCGTCCAGGAGCCCGGGGCTGCGAAGAAGCGGAAATCGCCTCCGTCGGAGGTCACGACCTCGGCGGTGAACTCACCGGTCGAGTCGAGCAGCCGCACGTAGGCGCCCCGAACCGGGTCGGCGCCCGCGAGCACCCTGCCCTGGACAACCGATTGCTGCTCGACATCGACGCCGGCGGGGATCGCCGCGCCCTGTTCTGGTGCTGCACAAGACATCTCAGTGTTTCCTCTCGAGAAAGTACTCTGGGACGGCCGCCGTGGCCGGGAGCGGCGGGAAACGGCGGGAACTCGCGGGAGCGCCGTGGGGCGGCGGAACCGGCGTTGGAACCGGATTTGGAACCGGCCGGGCTCAGGCGCCGACCTCGACGGGAACGCCCACCAGGGAGCCGTATTCGGTCCAGGAGCCGTCGTAGTTCTTGACGTTGCGCTTGCCCAGGATCTCGGTCAGCACGAACCAGGTGTGGCTCGAGCGCTCGCCGATCCGGCAGTACGCGATGGTGTCCTTGTCGTCCTGCAGGCCGACGCCGGCGTACAGCTCGGTCAGTTCCGCGTCGGACTTGAAGGTGCCGTCCTCGTTCGCGGCCTTGGACCACGGCACGTTCAGCGCGGTCGGGATGTGACCGGCGCGCTGGGCGGCCTCCTGCGGCAGGTGCGCCGGCGCGAACAGCTTGCCGGAGAACTCGTCGGGGGAGCGGACGTCGACCAGGTTCTGGGTGCCGATCGCGGACACGACCTCGTCGCGCAGGGCGCGGATGGACAGGTCCTGGTCCTTCGCGGTGTAGCTGGTCTCGACCCGGTCCGGGACCTCGGTGACCAGGGCGCGCCCGTCGAGTTCCCACTTCTTGCGGCCGCCGTCGATCAGCTTGACGTCGGTGTGGCCGTAGAGCTTGAAGTACCAGTAGGCGTAGGCGGCGAACCAGTTGTTGTTGCCGCCGTACAGCACGACGGTGTCGTCGTTGCAGATGCCCTTCGCGGACAGCAACTTCTCGAAGCCGGCCTTGTCGACGAAGTCGCGGCGGACCGGGTCCTGCAGCTCGGTCTTCCAGTTGATCTTCACGGCGCCCGGGATGTGCCCGGTGTCGTAGGCGGCGGTGTCTTCGTCGACCTCGACGAAGACCAGGCCGGGGGTGGACAGATTCTGCTCTGCCCATTCGGTGGTGACGAGGGAATCCTCGCGGCTCATGCTGTGCTCCTAGCGGGTGTTGACTCGAGCGCCGGGGGCGGCGACAGGGAGAGGGCGTCCGGAAAGATCCGGATCTACTTCTGGTGGGGAACAGGTTCAAACCCTGGGCCGGATCGGCACGGCCCGCGCAGGGCGGGACGGCGGATCGGGCGGGAGGGGTGCGGCTGTGACCGGTCAGGTCAGCAGGCGAAAGGGCACCCAGGAGTGACGCAACAGAGCGCGCTACCGACACGGACGAGGTCGACGGCACGCCGACTGGTCAGCATCGGGCCCATGCGACAACGGTAGCAGGACCCGTCCACCCCTTCTGACCAGCGACGGAGCGACGCCGGGCAGTCACGGGACGTGGTGACCGGCACCCATCGGTCGGCACTGGTTGTCCGTACCGGTGTCCGTACCGGTGGTCCGTACCGGTGGTCCGTACCGGTCGTCCGTACCGGTGGTCAGCAGTTGTGGTCGGTGGGCATGTCAGCAGTCGTGCGGCACGATCGCCAGCGGGCAGGTGGGCCGGCGCAACAGCCCGAGGGCGACCGATCCGATCACCAGTCGGCCGAGGCCGCTGTGTCGCAGCCCGCCGGCCAGTGCGCCGCTGTTCCCGCGCGAGCCGACGATGACCAGGTCCGCCGCCTCGGCCTCCTCAGCGAGTACCTCCACGGGGTTCCCGAGTTGCACGGTCGACTGGACGACAACGGCCGGATTCGAACGTCGCAACTCGTCGGCGATGGTCGCCTGACTTGCGGCCGCCCCCTCCTCGAGCAGGCCGGCGGCTTCCCATGACGTCGCCCTGGTGTCCCGCGGATAGCGCCAGGTGGTCACCAGCAGCAACTGCGCCGCTCGCAGTGCGGCCTCGTCGGCGGCGAACCGGACCGCGGCATCGCTCGACGAACCGTCATAGCCGACGACGATCCGCCCGTAGGGCCGCTCGGGGACGGATCGGACGACACAGAGCGCCGCCCTCGTCCGCGCCGCCAACTGGCCGGACAACGAGGGGGTCAGCGACTCGCGCCAGCCGCTGTACCCCTGGCCTGCGACGACGAGCAGGTCGACCCGCCCGGAGATGTTCAGCAGCACGTCGGTGGGACTGCCCTCGATCACCATCACGTCAAGGTTCGGGACCGGCCCGGATCGGCGGATCGCCTCCCGAACGTCCTGCACGTACTCGTTCGCCATCGTCTGGGACAGCTTGGCAGCGGCGGACGTCGCGCCCGCCCTGTTGGCAATGGGGCTGGCGATCACGGCGGTCACCGAGGCGCTGTGCAGGGCGGCGCAGTCACGTGCCCAGCTCAGTGCCTGCAGGCTCGCTTCGGAGCCGTCAACCCCCACGGCAATGGTGTCGAACAACGCATACCCGTCCTCGATCGGTGCGACAGTGCGACTACAGCGGTGAAGTGACGGTACTCGCGACGGCAACCGGCGGACATCGTGCCGATCGGGGTCATTGCAGGTCGGCCAGCGCGACCGGCCCGGTGGTTGCGGTGAGAACCAGGTCGGATCCCTGCACGGTGACGTCGGCTGCCGTGATCCGCACCGGCAGGCCGGTCAACGGGAAGGATCTGCTCAGCCCGCCCGCGAAGCTGTCGGCGGCCGCGGTGAGGGCGGGGGAGACGTCCAACCCGGCGGCCGTCAGCGAACGGATCCCGATGGTCAGTGTGTCGCCGGTGACGGTGACCACGGCTGTTCCGGTGACCGGGACCTGCTGCCCGAGCAGCGGCACCGTCGCCGTCACCGCGAGCGCTTCGTCGGCAGTCGCGGAAAGCGTCAGTCCGGGCTGGCCGAGTGCGTCGGCCAGTGAGCTCAGTGGGATCAGCGCCTGCAACCGCGTCGACTGCGCTGTCAGTGCGGACGTGTCCTGATCGATCAGGTCGCCGGGCGGCACCGCGACCCGGGCCAGGCCCGCGACGGCCCTGATGCCCGGGAGCGCCGTGTTGTCCACCTGGGAGGCCGTGATGATCACCTGCGGATATTCGCCGGTGGCGGCATGCCAGAGAAATGGGAATCCCTCGATGGAGACATCGGGGGTGGTGAGCATCTGCAATTCCGCCTGCACCGCCGTCGCCGCCCTGGACTCGGCATACGCGCGGGCGCCGAAGTCGGCCGCGACCAGCAGGGCCGCCACGATGACGAGGCCGATCAGCAGCTTGCGCATCCGGCCAGTGTGGCAGGGAGCGGCGACGCCGCGGCCGCCAACGTTGTCGTCAAGGCGTGGATTGACTGTGACCTCAGACGCAATCGCCGCACGCTGTGGAGGCGTTGTTACAGCGCCGTCACACGCACATGATAATTCCGACTCTGGTTCAGCATGAGGAACGGGCTTGGAGTTGAGCAGGGCCAGGGCCCCCTGGCTCCCGCACGCAGCATGATCGCCGTTCTGCCGACGTTAGACTTCGCTCGTCGGTGACCCGCGCGGATGAGTGAGGAGACACATGGAACTCCTGCTGCTGACCACCGACCCGACGCCGGCGTCGGTGTTGCCCGCCGTTGATCTGCTGCCCGTGCGGATCCGGTCCGCCCCCCCGGAGGCCGCCTCGCTGGTGACCTCCGGTCCCTACGACCTGCTGCTGCTGGACGCCCGGCACGATCTCGCCGCGGCCCGCACACTGTGCCGACTGCTCGGTGCCGACGGTCTCGCCGTATCGATCCTGGCGATCGTCACCGAGGGCGGAATGGTCGCCATCGGTCCCGAGTGGGGCGTCTCCGACGTGGTGCTGTCGTCCGCGGGCCCCGCGGAGGTGCATGCCCGGCTGCGCCTGCTGGCCGCCCGTACGACGAGTTCGGCCAACTCCGGGATGATCAGCCTGGGTGACCTGACGATCGAGGAGGACACCTATACGGCACGGCTGCGGGGCCGACCGCTCGAGCTCACGTACAAGGAGTTCGAGCTGCTGAAGTTCCTCGCCCAGCACCCGGGCCGGGTGTTCACCCGCGAGCAGCTGGTCACCGAGGTGTGGGGTTACGACTTCTTCGGCGGCACAAGGACTGTCGACGTCCACGTGCGCCGGCTGCGGGCGAAGCTCGGGGCCGAGCACGAGGCGTTGATCGGCACCGTCCGCAACGTCGGCTACAAGATGGTCCCGCCGTCCCGAACGGTGCTGCGGGACGAGTCTGCCGGCACTCCGGCGTGACGCCGCCTGTCCGGCCCGCCCTGGCCGGCTGGGGGCGGGGGACAGCAATGGCGCCCGCAATCCGCGAGTTGGTGGCCCGGGCGTTGGCGGTCGACGGCGTGGCTGCGGTGTCCGGGCACGTGCTGGATGCGGTTGGCGCCGGGTCGGCGGACTGGTTGACCCTGCAGGGCGCGCCGGCCGGTGAACCGGCGGGACCTGAGCTGGCCGGCGTCGCGGTGGCTGTGGCCAACGATCCTGCCGAGGTGGTGGTGAATCCCGCTCTCCGTGGCCGTGGGCACGGAACGGGGCTCGTCGAGGCTGCGCTGGATCGGCAGGGCGCTGTCTGGGCTTACGGCGACCTGCCGGCCGCCGGTGCGATTGCGCGACGATTGGGCCTTGCCAGGGTCAGGGTGTTGTTGCAGATGCGGCTCACCCCTGACCGGCCCGGCCCGGAGCACATGGTGGCCGAGAAGACACCGGCCCGGCCGCTGCCGCCCGGCGTGCGGTTGCGGACCTTCGTTCCGGGTCGGGACGAGGAGTCGTTCCTGGCCGTCAACGGCAGGGCGTTCGCGTGGCATCCGGAACAGGGCCGGCTGGACCTTGCCGGGCTCCGGGCCGAGATGGCGCAGAGCTGGTTCGACCCGGAGGGTTTTTTCCTCGCCGTTGCGGAGGAAGACCCCGACCGGGTGCTCGGCTTCCACTGGACCAAGATCCACCGGGTCGACCCGACGCCCGGACCCGACGGTCCGTCGACCCCGCTCGGCGAGGTGTACGTGATCGGGGTGGACCCCGCCGCGGGCATCCGCGGGTTGGGGGCCCCGCTCACCACAGCGGGTGTGGAACACCTCCGCGATCGCGGGGCACGCACGGTGATGCTGTACGTCGAGGGTGACAACGACCGGGCGCTGCGGCTGTACGAACGGTTCGGCTTCCGGGTCCACGTCACGAGCACCGTCTACGCGCCGCCGTCGTCGGCTGCCCGATGAGCGCTGTTCGATGAACGTCCGCCCGGTGTGATGAGTGCTGCCCGATGAGTGCTACCCGATGAGTGCTGCCCGATGAGTGCTGCCCGATGAGTGCTGCGGCGACCGGGCGCAGGCGCCGCGCGCGGCAGGAGCTACCGGTGCTCGGTGCGGTCGCCTTCGGCGGTGCGATGGGTGCCCTGTTGCGGTACGAAGCCGGTCTCATCTGGCCGACCGCACCGGGCAGTTTCCCGACCACCACGCTGACGATCAACCTGCTGGGGTGCCTTGTCATCGGCGTGTTCCTGGTGGTGATCATCGAGCTCTGGACGCCGCATCGGCTGCTGAGGCCGTTCTTCGGGACCGGCGTGCTCGGCGGCTTCACCACGTTCTCCACCTACAGCCTGGATATCGTCAACCTGATCAGGCTCGGCCGACCGGCCGAGGCGTTGCTCTACCTGCTCATGACGGCCGTCGGCGCCCTGCTCGCGGTCGCGCTCGGCATGGTCGGCGCCCGGGTGCTGCTCTCCTCCAGGAGGTCGCCATGAACGACGCAACGACCGATGCACCGGCCGCCGCGCTCCGGCTGACGATCTTCATCGGTGATTCGGACCGGTGGCACCACCGGCCGCTGTGCTCGGAGATCGTCCACCGGGCGCACGTCGCAGGCCTTGCCGGTGCCAGCGTCTTCCGCGGCGTCGAGGGCTTCGGTGCCTCGTCGGTCGTGCACACCTCACGGCTGCTGAGCATGTCCGGCGACATGCCGGTGGCGGTGATCATCGTCGACGCCGCGGACAAGGTCCGCGCCTTCCTGCCGCAACTGGACGAGCTGATCACCGAGGGCCTGGTCATCCTGGACGACGTCACGGTGCTGCGGTACGTCGGCCGGGAGCACTGAGCAGGAACATGACGGTGGCCGTGGAGTACGTCCTGGTCGCGTCGGGGGGCGCGGTGGGTGCGCCGCTGCGGTACCTGACGGACCGGATGGTGCAGCGCCGGCACGACTCGCTGTTACCCTGGGGGACGTTCACCGTCAACGTGATCGGTTCGCTGGTGCTCGGCCTGCTCGCCGGGGCGGCGCTGGTCGGGGCGTCCTCGTCGGAACTCGGACTCCTGCTGGGGGTGGGTTTCTGCGGCGCGCTGACCACCTACTCCACGCTGTCCTACGAAACCGCGTCGCTCATCGAACAACGTGCGCTGCTGTACGCGGCGGCGAATGTGCTCGGCAGTGTGCTGGCCGGCCTCGCCGCGGTGACCGTGGGCTACCTGGTCACTGCGGCAATCACGGGGTGAAATCAGCCGGTGAGGAAGCCGAGCAGGTCTTTGTTGAATTCCTGCTCGTGCGTGCCCGTCAGGCCATGGGGACCGCCGGGATAGATCTTGAGAGTCGCGTTCGGCACGATCTTTGCCGACTTCAGCGCCGCAGCCTGGATGGGGACGATCTGATCGTCATCCCCGTGCAGGATCAGCGTCGGCACGTCGATCTTCTTCAGGTCTTCGGTCAGGTCGGTTTCGGAGAATGCCTTGACGCAGTCGTAGGCAGCTTTGACGCCGACGCTCATCGACATCACCCAGAATGCATCCCGGCACCCTGCGAGACGGTGGACCCGTCGCGGTTTGCGCCGTAGAACGGGTACGCCAGATCGCGGTAGTACTGCGACCGTCGGCCAGGACACCGTCGCGGATCTCGTCGAAGGGCGCGATGGGCAGGCCCTCGGGATTGGCTTCGGTCTTCAGCATCAACGGTGGGATGGCGCTCAGCAGAACGACCTTGGCCACCCGGGCAGTCCCGTGGCGGCCGATGTAGCGGGTGACTTCTCCGCCGCCGGTGGAATGACCGACGAGCACAACGTTCTCGAGGTCCAGCGTCTCGATCACCGCGGCGAGGTCATCGGCGTAGTGGTTCAGGTCGTTGCCGCCCCACGGCTGGCTGGACCGGCCACCGCCGCGGCGGTCGTGAGCGATCGCACGGAATCCGTGCGATGCCACGAAGTTGGCGGGGCCGTCCCATACGTCCGCGGTCAACGGCCATCCGTGACTGAAGACCACCGGCTGCCCGTTGCCCCAGTCCTTGTAGAAGATGTTGATGTCATGGCCGTTCTCCTGGCCGACGGTGACGTGTGGCATTGCGTTGCCTTCTGCTGCGTCTCCCCGTTGAGGGAAGACAATGGACACCGGACGCGGGATGACGGCGGCGGCGTGGATCACCTGGACTGCCGAGACATGAGATCGATTGTCCTGCAGAACTTTCGACGTCCTGTTGCGCCGGTTGTGCTGGACCAATACTCGCAACCGGGGGGACCCGGGACAGCCCCGCTGGCCGTACATCTGACGTCGGGATTTCCGTATGCGGCGTCGGGACAGCCTTACCGGTGAGGCGCGATCAGCGCGTGGAGGCCTGCGGCGCCAGCAGTGTCGAGGACTCGGCGTCGAGCGGTAGCCCAGCGCGATTCAACCTCGTTCGATCAAGTCGCGCAGCTCAGTGCCCGAGAGTTCATACTTCGGGACGAAACGGGAGGCGCCGGCCCGCAGGGCAGCGGAGACATTCGCCGGGTCCGAGTCGGACGAGATCAGCACCACGCACATCGCCCAGGGCATCGCCATGAGCTTCTCCGTCAGCGCGAAGCCATTGCCGTCCGGGAGCCCTATGTCGACCAGCACAACCTCCGGGCGCAGCGCCGAGGCGCACGCAAGGACGGCAAACGCTGCCTGCCTGACCGACCACGACGTGACCCCAGGCGGCCACCACCCTTGCCGCCAGGTCACTGAAGGCGTCGTCGTCGTCAACGATCAACACTTCGCGGGCCATCGTTCGAGGGTCCCACGGACCGTGGCTCCCGTGGTAGGGCTATCCGTAAACCTCTACTCGCCGGTTCCGACGGCCGGTGAGATCTGGCTCGCCCTACTCGGTTCCAGGGCAGTCCGGGTGATGTGCGGGCGCGTGGGTCGGCATCGTCATCGTCACCACATCGAAACCGCCCAGGAGCCAACACCCGTCATCGGGTGCTTTCTCGTTTCCCTGTGCCGCAGCCGCGGGGTATGCCATTCGGTGGTTCGGCATTGAAGGTGTCACGGGTCTGGCCCTGTGGGCGTGGTTGCTGCTGATCCTCGCCACGACCTTGCAGGGTCCGAACGCGGTCGACGGTGGCTTCTGACCCTCTGTGGGACTGGGCAATGACCAATTCGGAGGGGCGGATACAGGCGAATCCGGCAATCGTGCTGGAGGCTGGGGCGGTCACCGCCGACGATGATCCCATTGCCATCGGTGACACAACGATGATCCTGTTTCCCGGGCCGGTTCCTTCCGGCCCGGTGCACGCTCGAGGAGGCACCTGATGACGGCTGCGAACACCGGCGTGGTGATCGCCGGGGTGGACGGATCCAGAGCTGCCCGCTACGCGGCGCACTGGGCCGCCACCGATGCGGTCCGGCGCGGGGTGCCGCTCCGGCTGGTCCATGCGGTGGCGCATCCGGAGCCGGCGAGCTATCCGGCACCCGTCCTGGTCCAGCCGCCGGTCACCGAGAAGATGCGCAAGTGGGCTCGGCAAATGTTGGTGGCGACGGCCTCCGAACTCACCGATGAGCACCCGGAGCTGGTCGTCCAGACCGCGGCCCATGACGGCACCCCGTGGGCGGTGCTGGTAGGGGAGTCGGAGGCCGCCATCCTGACGGTCGTCGGATCGCACGGCGGTGGCCGGCTGGCCGACGCGATCTTCGGCTCCGTGGCGTCCCGGCTGGCATCGCACGGGCACGGGTGCGTGGTGATCGTGCACCCGCCGGCGACGGGCGGCCAGAAATCACGGCGCGCCCGCTCCGAGGAGCCGCCCGACCCCACCGTCCGGCCCCACCCCCTGACCACCGGACCGATCGTGGTGGGCATCGACGGCTCGCCGGAGGCCGATGCGGCGGTGTCCTTCGCCTTTCTGGAGGCGCGGATCCGGTCGACGCCACTGGTGGCGATCCACACCTGGAACGACAACCCGCTGGAACACGCCTTCGGGCACTATCCACTGGCCATCGACGCCGACGTCGTGCACAAGGAGGAATGCCGGCGGCTCGCGGATCACCTGGCCCGCTGGGTGCGCAGCTATCCCGACGTCCAGCTGGAGCAGCGGGTGCTGCGCGGGCGGCCCGCTCCGACATTGCTGTCCTACCTCTCGGCCGCGCCGGACGGCGGCCCGCAGCTGCTGATCGTCGGGAACCGCGGCCGCGGTGGGTTCGCCAGCATGCTGCTCGGATCCACCAGCATGGCAATGGTCGCCCACGCCGATTGCCCGGTCGCCGTTGTGCGCGGGCCGCAGGTCCCGGTCGATTCGGCCTGAGCTCTGTCTGAGGTCAGTTCGGCCGTGACTGCCGCGGATGGGCCTGACAGGACAAACGCGTGGGGCTTTTGTCCGTTCGATGCCGACTGTTCATCTGCGGTTCGCCTTCCCGGCACTCCGTGTGGGGATGCTCGTTGCGGTGGCGCGGCTTCTCGCCGTACCGCGGTAGCGAGGAGGCGTCAGGATGGAAATGTCCTACCCGGAGATCGTGGTGGTGGGCGTGGATGGATCGGATGCGTCCGCCGCCGCCGCGCAGTGGGCGGCCGAGGATGCTCTGCGCCGGTCGGTGCCGCTGCGTCTGGTCCACGTCATGACGCCGAGTCCGGAGGGCGGCTACCTGGAGCCGCAACTGGTGGCGTCGCGGGTGAGCGACGCCACCCGGCGGTGGACCCGATCGCTGCTGCACACGACACGGTCGTCCCTGCTGGCCGACTATCCCGGGTTGCAGGTGGAGACGGTCAGCCATGTCGGATCCCCGCTCACCGTCCTGCTGAAGGAGTCCCGGCGGGCGACGGTCACCGTCGTCGGGACCTCGGGAGGTGGCAGGATCTCCGACACCGTGTTCGGCTCGGTGGGCGCCAAGCTGGCAGCCCTGGCGAGGGGTCGGGTGGTGTTCGTGCCGGCTCCCGTCCCGTCCGCAGCCGGGCCGTCGCCCTGGGCCGGAGCGGACGGGCCGGTCGTCGTCGGCATCGACGGCTCGGCCAGGACCGAGCCGGCGATCGCCTTCGCGTTCCAGGAGGCGGCCATCCGCAATTCGCTGCTGGTCGCGGTCCACGTCGGCCACGGCCCGGCGGCGCACACAGTTGGCGCTGTCGACGGCAGCACCGAGGACGGCAGCACCGAGGACGACGGCACCGACGGTGAGCGGCTCCGGCGCCTGGTGGAACTCACCACCCGGTGGGCGGCCAAGTACCCGACAGTTCCGGTGCGCTCTGTGGTGCTGCACGGACGGCCCATCCGCACGCTGATGCGCTATCTCGCCGACGCGCCGAACGGCCGGCCGCAGCTGGCGGTCGTCGGCAGCCGTCCGCACGGCTCGCTCGCCACCGTGCTGGCCGGGAGTACCGGGCTTTCGCTCGTCCGACAGGCAAGGTGTCCCGTCGCCGTGGTCCAGGGGGAGCCGATTTCCGCATTTGTCTCCACATGAGCGATACGGATCCAGCATTCACTCCGACGCTCTCGATGTATGCGGAGCATTCACCTTTCGTTCATTTAGCGGCGTTATCTTTCCGTCGTTCCTGGAACCGACGGCCGCCCGCGACTGCCGGAGTCCACTCCCGCGGACGAAAGCGACTCCGTCATGTCGACAACATTTCTCATGGTGTCGGTGGTCATCATCACGGCACTGTTCTTCGACTTCACGAACGGCTTCCACGACAGCGCGAACGCCATGGCGACCTCGGTGGCCACCCGCGCGCTGACCCCGAAAAGGGCGGTTCTGATCGCAGCCGTGCTGAACGTGGCCGGCGCCTTCCTGTCCACCGAGGTTGCCAAGACGATCTCCGGCGGAATCGTGGACGACAACCTTGTCACTCCCACCATGATCTTCGCCGGGCTGGTCGGCGCCATCCTCTGGAATCTCGCCACCTGGTTGTTCGGGTTGCCGTCGAGTTCCTCGCACGCCCTGTTCGGCGGGCTGATCGGAGCGGTCTGGATCGGGGCGGGCGCGTCGGGCGTGAACGTCTCGGTCGTGCTGTCGAAGATTCTGCTGCCGGCGGTCGTCGCACCGGTCGTTGCCGCCATCGCTGCCGGCCTGGCCACGTTCTTCCTCTACAAGATGATCAGGAAGGCCGACCGGGAGCCGGCCGCGGGGTGGTTCCGCCAAGCCCAGACGGTGTCCGCGTCGATGGTCGCGCTGGCCCACGGGACCTCGGACGGCCAGAAGACGATGGGCGTCATCACCCTGGTGTTGATCACCGCGGGATACCAGGAGTCGGGCTCCGGACCGCAGTTGTGGGTCATCGCCGCCGCCGGCATCGCGATCGGACTCGGGACCTATTCAGGTGGCTGGCGGATCATGCGGACCATGGGGAAGGGCATCGTCGAGGTTCACGCGCCGCAGGGATTCGCTGCCGAGACCACCTCGGCCGCAGCCATTCTGGCCTCGTCACACATGGGGTTCGGGCTGTCGACGACGCAGGTGTGCTCCGGCTCGATCCTCGGTTCGGGGATCGGGAAGAAGCTGGCCAAGGTGCGGTGGACCACCGCCCGCAGGATCCTCTACGGCTGGTTGCTGACGCTGCCGGCTGCGGCACTGGTCGGCGGGTTGGCGGCGGCCGTCGCGCTGACCGGCACGGTCGGCATCGTGCTGGTCTTCGTCGCACTTCTTGCCGGATCCGGCGCGATCTATGCGATTTCGAAGCGCGCGCCGGTGTCCAGCTCCAACGTCAACGACGCGGCCGACGTCACGGTCACGGCCGAGCGCACGAAGGTGGCGGCATGAACATCGACTGGAACTCGCTGGTGCTGGTCGCGATCACCACGGTCGTTGCTGCCATCGCCATCGTTGGCATCTTCTCGCTGGGAGTCCTGACGCTGACCGGCGGCAACGGCGACACCTCCGGGACGGTCCGGCCGACCGCCAGGTTCGCCGGGTACGCGTGCGTCGCAGTCTCGGGCCTGCTGGTGCTCTACGGCCTCTACCTCGTCATCCCGCAGTTCCACTGAGCCCCCGGTGAACCCCTGATGAGCGCAGCCGGCACGGGTGTCGACAGCCGGCCGATCGCTGCCGTCGGCAGGGTCCGGACGGGTCAGCTCCGCACCGAGCAGCTGCGGCCCGGGGGACTGCGTGCAGCTGGTCGGCTGCTGGTTCTGCTCGCCTGCGATGACGATGAGGCGTCCGTCCTTCGTGCCGGCTGGGTCGGACAGTCGATGGACGTGGAGCAGCGATGCGACCTCGGAGAGGTGCTGTACCTGGCCGGCCGGGCAGCCCCTGATGTGATCGTCGTGGGGAGGACCACCGGCCTGCGGGTGGGCGACTTCCTGCGGATCCTCCGTCAGGTGGATTGCCACACGCCGGTGATCGTCGGTGTGGCCCCGGCATCGCAGGAGCCCGACACCGTGGTCTCCGGCAGCTCGACCCCCATCGTCGGCGTGCCGTTGGAGCCGCTCCCGGTTCTGCAGGCAATCGAGGGTTCCGTCGGTGACGGATCGGCATTCCATGCCAGGCCGATGGCGCTCGATCTGGGCCGGTTGCGCGTGGACGGCGCCGGCCCGCGGATCTGGATCGACGGTACGGAGTGGGTGATTCCGCCCATGGAGTTCCTGTTGCTGCGATACCTCGCCGAACGGCACTGCCAGATCATCTCCCGCGACGAACTCGTCTCCGCCGCATGGGGAGAGCCGGTCGCACCGCACAGCAACAGCCTGTCGGTGCACATTGCGCGCCTGCGCCGACGGTTTTGCGACACCACCGGAGAGGCCTGGATCCGGCCGGTGCGCGGTTTCGGATACCAGTTGTCGGTGTCCCGGAGGCCGACCGGCCGATCACCGCAGCGGCGCAGCGGCAGCACCACCCCGGCATAGCGGCGGCATCCGATCCGCGCAGCGAAGGCCGGATCGGGGCAGCGGGCCATCACGCCGCATCAGCACCGGCCAGGTTCATTCTCCGTTCACTTTGGCGGGGTCTGCTGTCCATACGGGGCCTCTAGCGTCCAGTTCTGGCAGTCACCACCTGTGATTCGCCGTGCCCGGACGGGCGCACCATCCAGGTCATGTTTTCCGAGCAATGGAGGTTTCTGCGTGAAGATCACGCGAATGGGCGGCTTGATGGCCCTGCTGGCCGCGGGAGCACTGACCCTGAGTGCCTGCGGCAGCGACAACAACACGACCAGCAGCACGACCTCGGCCGCCGCGGCCGCCACATCATCTGCAGCGAACAGCGCCGGTTCCGCCGCCGGTTCGGCCACCTCAGCAGCAGGGTCGGCAGCATCCTCGGCAGGCTCGGCCGCCAGTTCGGTGGCCGGTGGTGGGGACACCACCTTCGAGGGCGCCGGATTCGCTTGTGCCACCGGTGAACTCCGGTCCTCCGGCTCCACCGCGCAGGGCAAGGTCATGGAGCAGTGGATCGCCGACTTCAACAGCAAGTGTGGAGCGAACCTGAACGCCTACGGCGGTGGTGGCTCCGGCAAGGGCGTGCAGGATTTCCTGGGCAACCAGGTCGACTTCGCCGGCTCTGACTCCGCGCTCAAGGAGGACCAGGCAGCGACAGCCAAGGCGGACCGCTGCGCCGGCAATGCCGCGCTCGATCTTCCGATGGTGACCGGACCGATCGCGCTGGCGTACAACATCTCCGGCGTGGACAACCTGACCCTCACCCCCGAGGTGCTGGCCGGCATCTTCGCCGGGAAGATCAGCAACTGGAACGCGCCTGAGGTCGCCGCCGTGAACCCGGGAGTGACCCTCCCCGATCTCGGAATCCAGGCGGTGCACCGCGCCGAGGACTCCGGAACGACGGAGAACTTCACCAAGTACCTCAAGGCCGCGGCGGGCGGTGCATGGACCTTCGAGCCGGCCAAGGCGTGGGCGGCGCCGGGCGGGGTCGCAGCACAGGGCAGCGACGGCGTCTCGAAGCAGGTCGCCAGCACCGACGGTTCCATCGGCTACGTCGAATGGGGCTTCGCGGTCGATGACGGGCTGAAGGTGGCCAAGATCGACAACGGCGCGGGTGCGGTCGAGCTGACCGCGGAGTCGGCCGGCAAGGCTGTCGCCGCGGCCGAGGTGGTCGGCAGCGGAACCGATCTGGCACTCAAGCTCGACTATGCAACCCAGGAGCCGGGCGTCTACCCCGTCGTCCTGGTGACGTACGAGATCGTCTGCTCGGCGGGCAACGGGGACAAGGGCGAACTGCTCAAGTCGTTCCTCGGTTACACCGCCACGGACGGCCAGGCCAGCCTCGAGGGACTGGGTGCGGCACCGCTCCCCGCGGAGATCCAGACCAAGGTGATCGCCGCTGCTCAGACGATCAGCAGCTGAGCACTGCCGTGAACAGAGTCGGGACCACGTCGTGACGGCATCTGCCGCCCTTCCCACCGTCCGGCCGGGGATCGTTTCCCCGGCCGGACGGCCCGGTGGCGTTGTCCCCGATTTGTCTCCTTCAGCCACCCCTTCTGCTTTCCCCGCCGGATCGGTCACCATGAGCAGCATGACGATCGGCGGCCCACTCTCAGTCGAACGACCGGTCGAGGAGACATGGCCAACCCGACAGATGCGTACTCCACAGATGCGGACCCGACTGGTGCGCATTCCACGGCTGGGGCCCCGATGACGGACGACCGGTTCGAGGTGGCCGCCCTCGGCGTTCCCGGTGCCATGCCCATCGGTCCCGGTGACCCGGACAGCGAGGACCGGATCGACCGGCCCGGCTCGCGAACCCCGGACGGTCGCCCGGAGGCCGGTATCACCGGACGGTCGGTTCGGCTGGGTGACAGAATCTTCAAAGGTCTCGCCGCCGGTTCCGGTGGGCTGCTGTTGGTCGTCATGGCCGCGATCGCCGGGTTCCTGATCTGGAAGGCGATCCCGGCCTTCACGGGCAACACCGGCAACCTGTTCACCACCCAGACCTGGAACCCGCAGGGCGACCCCCCGGTCTTCGGTATGGCCGCGGTGTTCTTCGGTACGGTCGTCGCCGCCTTCATCGCGATGATCGTCGGCGTTCCGATTGCCATCGGCATCGCCCTGTTCATCTCGCACTACGCGAACCGGCGACTGGCCACCACACTCGGCGGACTGGTCGACCTGCTCGCTGCGGTCCCGTCCCTGGTGTTCGGCATGTGGGGGCTGTATTTCTTGATCCCACAGACGCAGGGGTTCCAGAAGTGGCTGTCCGACTATTTCGGCTGGATCCCGATCTTCGACAACACGACGGCGACCACGGTCGGGCAATTCGGTAAGTCACTGCTGATCGCCGGCATGGTGTTGGCGATCATGATCATCCCGATCGTCTCGGCCGTCTGCCGCGAGGTCTTCCTGCAGGTGCCGAGGGAAACCATCGACGCGGCCTGGGCGCTCGGCGCGACCAAATGGGAAATGATCCGCACGGCGGTGCTGCCGTTCGGGCGGCCGGGCATGATCTCCGCCGCGATGCTCGGGCTGGGCCGCGCGCTCGGCGAGACCATCGCCGTCGCACTGGTGCTCAATTCCGGCTTCCGGATCAACTGGCATCTCACCGAGCCGGGCGGCGACACCTTCGCCTCGACCATCGCACTGAAATTCGGCGAGGCGGGTGGCTCGCCCACGGCCATCGCCGCGCTCATCGCGGCCGGCCTGTTCCTGTTCGTCATCACCCTGGTCGTCAACTCGATCGCCCGCATCGTCATCGCCCGCCGCAAGGAGTTCACCGCATGAGCGAGCAGCACCGATCGCCCGCTGCCGGTGCCGTGGCCGTCGCGCCACCACCGGTGAAACCGCCGACGACGTCCGAACTCGTCGGGGCCAGGTTGCCGGGGTGGGCGCCACTCGCGGCCGGCGCGGTGGGCGCGCTGGTCGCACTGGGACTTAAGGCGATACTGGGCTGGACCGGTTGGTACACCTGGTTCTTCAGCTCCGCCGTACTGTTCGTGATCGCCCTGACGGCATGGTCGTTCTCGGTGGAGGGTCGGCGAAGGGCCAAGGACCGTTTCGCATCGACCCTGGTCTATGCGTCCTTCGTCGCGGCGATCGTGCCGCTGGTGCTGATCCTGGGCTACATCGCGGTCAAGGGATTCCCGGTGCTCAGCGCCAACTTCTTCCTGCGGTCGATGAATGGGGTGACCAGCCGGCAGGAGGGAGGCGGGCTGTATCACGCCCTCATCGGGACCCTCGAGATCGTCGGGATCGCCGCAGTGATCGCGCTCCCCATCGGCATCTTCACCGCGATCTACCTGGTCGAGTACGGCCGCGGGAAGTTCGCCAAGGCGGTGACCTTCTTCGTCGACGTGATGACCGGTGTTCCGTCGATCGTCGCAGGGTTGTTCGTCTACACATTCCTGCTGCTCGGGTTCGGGATGCGGCCCTTCGGCGCGGCCGGCGCCATCGCGCTGGCCATCCTGATGGTGCCGGTGTCCGTGCGTGCCTCGGAGGAAATGCTCAAGCTGGTGCCCCGTGACCTGCGCGAGGCGTCATACGCACTCGGCGTCCCGAAGTGGCGGACGATCGTCAAAGTCGTTCTGCCGACGGCGATGTCGGGCTTGATCACCTCTGCGCTGCTGGCAATCGCCAGAGTCGCGGGCGAGACCGCCCCGCTGATCCTGCTCGTCGGTTACACGGCGTCGATCAACACCGATCCCTTCAGTGGGGACCAGGCGACGTTGCCGATGATGGTCTGGGACCAGCTCGGGAAGCGATCCGGCACGACCTCGAACGCCTTCACCGAGGGCCGCGCCTGGGGCGCCGCACTGGCGCTTGTCCTGCTGGTGCTGATCCTCAACATCGGGGCCCGGTTGCTCGCGAAACTCGCGCAACCCAGGAGCCGGTGATCCGCCGGTGATCCGCCCGGCACGCCCTTTGACAATTGCATCCGGCAGCATCGACACGCATCAGCGACAAGGAATCTGAGATATGGCCAAGCGCATCGACGTCGAGGACGTCAACGTTTTCTACGGCGACTTCCTGGCGGTCGAAGGGGCCTCCATCAATATTGCGCCGCTCTCCGTGACGGCGTTGATCGGCCCGTCGGGCTGCGGCAAATCCACCTTCATCCGCATCCTCAACCGCATGCACGAGGTCATCCCGGGCGGTCGGGTGAGCGGGAAGGTGATGCTCGACGGCGAGGATCTCTACGGCCCCGGCGTCGACCCGGTCAACGTCCGGCGCACCGTCGGCATGGTGTTCCAGAAGGCGAATCCGTTCCCGACGATGTCGATCTACGACAACGTCATCGCGGGCTACAAGATCGCCGGTACCCGGAAGAACAAGAGCGAGTTCGACGACATCGTGGAGCGTTCGCTGCGCGGGGCCAACCTCTGGGAAGAAGTCAAGCAGCGACTGAACCGGCCGGGGGCGGGACTGTCCGGTGGCCAGCAGCAACGGCTGTGCATCGCGCGGGCGATCGCCGTCGAACCGTCGGTGCTGCTGATGGACGAGCCGTGCTCGGCGCTCGACCCGATCTCCACCCTGGCCATCGAGGACCTGATCAGCGAGCTCAAGACGCGGTACACGATCGTCATCGTCACCCACAACATGCAGCAGGCGGCCCGGGTGTCCGATCGGACGGCCTTCTTCAACCTGGCCGGGGTCGGCCAGCCCGGCCGGCTGGTCGAGTACGACGACACCGCCAAGATCTTCTCGAATCCGGTGGAGAAGTCGACCGAGGACTACATTTCGGGACGGTTCGGCTGACCGCACCTCGCGGTCCCATCTTCCCCGGCGGCTGGTTGGCCTGTTGTTCACGGCCCGTTCACCTTCCGTTCGCTTCCACTCGCGACGCTGAGCCGGAGGGCCGGAGGGGTGAGCCGGCCGACGAGCCGAAGGAGCACTGTGCTGTTCTCACCCGCGGTCTGTGACAGTTGTGGGACGGTTTTCCCGTCGAGCGAGGTGGTGGCGGAGCGGCGCGGCGAGGCCGCCAGCTACCGCTCTTCAGCAGGACCGTGTCCGCGGTGCGGCGGCCGGGGCAGTATTCCGCGTTGGATCTTCGCCTTTCACGCCGCGGCGGCCGCCGCCCGCGATCAGGCATCGGCGTCAGAGAACGCAGCGGTTCACGACGCCATCGGGCGGTTGGCGGCCTCCGACGGGGTCCGGGACGGGACCGCGCTGCCCGCCGCGCTGACCGGTGCCTGGCGTGGAGTCGCAGCAGTCCTGTGGCGGATACCGCGTCCGGAGTGGGATGCGGCACTTGCCATGTTGAGCCGAATGCTGGAATCGGTGGTCGCGGACCGCAACTCTGCGCTCGCCGACGAGAGCCTTGCCGACGTCACAGCCAGCGCCGGGCCCGGAACACCCGGTGCAGGACTATCCCCAATGTCAGCATGAGCCCGATGGCAAACGGGTAGCCGTACGTCCACTGCAGTTCGGGCATCGCGGCGAAGTTCATGCCGTACACGGTGCCCACCAGCGTCGGCGCGAACAGGATCGCCGCCCAGGCAGAGATTTTCTTGACCTCTTCGTTCTGCGCGTAGCTGGCCTCTGTCAGCGAGCGCATCTCGTCGTTCTGCTGCTGCGCCACCAGGGTGGCGTTGACCGACAGTGCACTGGCCAGCAGGGCTCGATAGGCGTCGGCCCTGTCCGCCAGGTGCTGGACATGGTCGGCGACATCGCCGAGGTGGTGCTGGAGTTCGACGTCTACGCCGTACTTGTCGAAGCCGCCGGCCAGGCCGTCCAGGATGTCCCGCAGGGAATGGGTGGCCCGCTGGAATTCGATCACCTCGCCGGTGAGTTCGTAGATCCGCCGGGAGACACCCGGGTCCCGCTCGAACAGCTGGTTCTCGATCTCGTCGATGTCGTTCTGCAGGCCGGCGACAACCGGGATGTACTCGTCGACGACTTCGTCGAGAATGGCGTAGAGCACCGCTTCGGTGCCCAGGCGCAGTAGTTTCGGAGTCGTCTCCAGTCGCCGCCTGACCTTGGCGAGATCTGGGCATTCGGCGCGCCGGATGGTGATGACAAAATTCCGGCCGACGAATATGTGCAGCTCGCCGAACTCGACTTTTTCCACGTCGTCGAGATATCGCGCCGGGCGGACGACGACGAACAACGTGTCGCCGTAGCGCTCCATCTTCGGCCGTTGATGCGCCACGATCGCGTCCTCGACCGGGAGCGCGTGCAGGTCGAACTCATCTGCAATGGCGAGGATCTCGCCTTCCTCCGGACGATAGAGACCGATCCAGGCCATTCCGTGGCTGCGGGTGAAACTCTCGTGCGTCTCGTGCGTCGGCAATGCCTGCGGGGCGCGCTGACCATCGACATATACTGCCTTGTCGATCAGTGTCATGATTCCGTCCCGATGGTGGGCACAATCAATGGGCGCTCATTGTCGCACCGTGATCTTGGGTCCGTCCCGGCGTTCATCCATTGTTTGCCCGGGCCGGACCCACTATTCACATTTCGGGACAGTCGGCTCCCGAACGGGCCGCCGGCGGTCGTGCGGGGAACGTCAGCTCTCGGGTGCGGAGGTCAGCGCAGGAGTCGTGTCGCCACCGACGTTCTCTCCGGTCACCAGGAAGACGACCCGGCGGGCGACCGAGACGGCGTGGTCCGCGAAGCGCTCGTAGAACCGGGCGAGCAGGGCGATGTCGACGGCGGGACCGACGCCGTGCCGCCACGCCGGGTCGAGCAGTGCGACGAACAGTTCGCGCTGCAGGTCGTCCATCAGGTCGTCCTCGACCTCGAGCCGGCGGGCCAGTTCGACGTCGCGCTCGCGCAGGACGACACCGGCCTGGTCGGCGAGGTGGACGCCGACGCGGCCCATCCGTTCGATGATCGGTCGCACCTCGGCCGGTACCGCGTGCAACGGGTGCCGGCGCCGGGCCGCCTTGGCGACGTGCATAGCGAGCGCACCCATCCGCTGCAGGTCGGCGACGATCCAGATGGCCGAGATCACCGTCCGGAGGTCGGAAGCGACCGGTGCCTCGAGGGCGAGCAATTCGAACGCAACCTTTTCGGCATTCGAACGCATCTGATCGAGCTGGACGTCGGAGGCGATGACCTGTTCGGCGATGGTCAGATCGGCGTCGAGGACGGCCTTGGTGGCATCGCGCAGCAGGTCACTGGCGACCTGGCACATGGCCGAACCGTGATCACCCAGATCGGCGAGCCGGAGGTGGTAGGCCTGTCTCATACCGTCAACGATAGTTCCCCCCGCTCGTTCTGCGGGAACCGTTCCGGTGAACGGCCGGTGAACGCCCGGCGACCATCGCCGGGAATGGGCGGACCGCCGGGCTGCGCCTGATCAGGCGCAGAGTTGCTGACCGGCGTTGATCGACGGGAGCTCCCCGGAGGTCAGCGTGGGCGGCGCCCCGCTGGGGGCGGCCGCTGAACCGGTCGCAACCGTCCCGGTCACCTTCGCCCCGGCGGTCACCGCCGTGATGGTGCCGTCCCACCCCTTGCCGAGCAGCAGCCGGACCTTCTTACCGAGCCCGTCGGTCGGCACCAGTTCGGCACCCTTGACGGTGGCCGCGACCGTGAGCGCTGCGGCGAGGTTGGCCGGGTCGTACTCGACGGTGACCCCGGGACGGACGTCGCCGTCCGGCGCCAGCAGGTCGGCATCGGTGACGCCGAAGCCCGTGTCGTTCAGCAGCCCCAACGCCTCCGTCGCCACCCCGGACCGGCCACTGACGTTCACCACCGTCAGGTCGACCGAAGCCGGATCCACGGTGGTGGCCGAATCGGGCGTGCTGCTCGGAGCGGCGGACGTGGCCGGTGAGGTCTCGGTCGGCGACGCGGACGGCGTCTCGGCGGCCGACGGTTCCCCGGGCAGCCGGCGGTCGTTGATCAACGCATCGAAGACGGCGGCCGCTTTTGTCTTGTCGACATCGAGGGCATCGGGATTGCTCGCGCTGGGCACGGTGGGCAGCGTGAAGAAGGTGACCCGGCTCGGGTCCAGGTTGCCGAACGACTGGGCGAGTGTCACGAGGTCGTCGATGCTCACGTTGTCGGTGAAGGTGTTCGCCACGAATGCCTGCAGGAAGGCATCCAGTTTCACCGGGTTCAGCAGTGTTCCGGCGCTGGTCACCTGCTGAAGAATTGCGGACAGCACGATCTGCTGCCGGCGGATGCGGGCCAGGTCGGAGTCCGTGTCGCCCTTGACCTTTCGGGCCCGGACGAGGCTCAACGCCTGGTCGCCCTTGATGGTCTGCACGCCGCCGCCGGCCACCACGAGGCCTAGTTCGGCGTCGTCGATCCGGCCGCAGACGTTGACCGTCACGCCGCCGAGGGCGTCCACCATGTTCTGGAAGCCGGCGAAGTCGATCCCGATCACCCGGTCGATCCGCAGGCCGGTCAGATCCTGGATCGCGCGCACCGAGCACTGCGGCCCGCCGACGGAATAGGCCGAGTTGACGTGCCAGCGGTCGCCGGGCTGAACCGGGTAATTCTCCTCGGAGAGCTTGCCGGTCTTGGCGTCCCAGCTCTTGCAGGTCGGTGCGTCGATCATGGTGTCCCGGGGGATCGACAGAACGGTCACGTGCTGCCGGTCGCCGGAGACGTGGGCGATCATCTGGGTGTCCGAGTTGGCGACGTCGTCGCTGGTGCTGTCGTCGACGCCGCCGGCTGCCGTGTTTGCCGCACCCACCCTGGTGTCGGAGCCCAGCAGCAAGATGTTCTCCGGCTTGTAGGAGGGGGTCGTCGAATCGGCCGGTGGCGGAGCCGCGGTTGCGGTGACGATGTTGGTGTCGTCGGTGACGACGGCCTGGACGCTGCGGGAGATGATGCCGGAATCGGCCCTGGATTTGATCGCCCACTCCCACCCGGTGGCCGTCAGCACCAGGATCGCGACCAGGGCGATGGCGACCCGGGCGGCGATCAGCAGCCGGTGATGCTCCGGTGCGCGGTGGCGGGGTGTGGAGTCGGTCGCTGGGCTGGGGTCGGTCGCCGGGCTGGGGTCGGTCGCCGGGCTGGGGTCGGTCCGGGGGTCGGGTCGCGCGCCTCGTCCGTCACGCGACCTCCTCGTCTGTCCAGTGTGGTGGTGCTGTCCGGGCTGCGAGAACCCGTCGTTCGACCGCTGATCGGTGCATGCATGCGCATGGGGCCCATGCGCGCCGCTGCCCGCTACCGATCGTACGGACGGTGCTGATCTGGGCAGAATGTATCCCGACCGGCCTAGCGGTTGCCCCGGTTGGGATGCTCTGGCGGGAGAAGTACCCCGCAGCAACCCGAATGACGTCCATCGAACGGCTTCACCCGAATGACGCAGAGCCGCCGGTCGGGTTCAGCTGACGCACACCGCTGTGAGCAACGCCTCACCGTCGCGTACACCGACGTGCAGGGTGGTGAGGTCCGTCCCGGTGACCCGGTCGCCGGTGTAGATCCGGATCAGGCTGGGTACCGCGTACACCGTTCCCGCGAGCGTGCCTTCGGTCGGTTTCCATTCCGGTGCCGTGCGTAGAGCCGGATAGACCGGCTCGAAGCGGAGCGTGCTGGTCGCCGTCGGGCACTTGCCCAGGGCGGCGGCGGAACCCGGGTCGACCAGTGACGCCAGCACCTTCTGCTGCTCGTCGACCGTGCCGGCGGCCGAGCCGTTCAACCGATCGATTGTCGTCCTGATGGCGTCCAGGTCGGCGACGGGTACGGCAGGAGCCACGGCGGTGATCGGAGCCGGGACCGCGGCGGTGCACCCGGCGCTCACGGCGGCGGCGATGCCCAGCAGGGCGGCACACAGCGCGACCATATGACGGTCAACCGCCGCCGTCATCCAGCTCCGCCCCCTCCGGAACCACCTCGGAGTCCGGGTCGTCCAGCCACCCGTACGGCAGGACGACCCTGCGTTGCGGCGAGCCCTGCCGCCCGCGCGGGCCGTCACCGGCGAGCGGGAACGGTTGGTCCAGATCCAATCCGGCCAGCAGGTCGTCCAGCTCGTCCAGCGTCGACACCATGCCGAGCAGTCGGCGCGGCTCCGAGCCGACGGCGAAACCCTTGAGGTACCAGGCGATGTGCTTGCGCAGGTCGCGCATGCCGCGGTCGGGTCCCATCTCCTGGCACAACAGCTCGGCGTGCCGGCGGAGAATCATCGCGACGGCGCGGAGATCGGGTGGGGTGGGCGCCGGCCTGCCGTCGAAGGCGGCAGCCAGTTCGGCGAACAACCACGGCCGGCCCTGGCAGCCGCGGCCGACGACGACGCCGTCACAGCCCGTCGCCGCCATCATCGCGAGCGCGTCGCACGCTGCGAAGATGTCGCCGTTGCCGAGCACCGGAATGCTGGTCACGAGCTGCTTCAACGTGCCGATGGCGTCCCAGTCCGCTTTCCCCGAGTAGTGCTGGACGGCGGTCCGCCCGTGCAGGGCGACAGCGGCGACTCCACAGTCCTCGGCGATGAGGCCGGCGTCCCGGTAGGTGACGTGCTCGGGGTCGATCCCGATCCGCATCTTGACCGTCACCGGCACGCCGGCGGGTGCGGCGGTCCGTACAGCCGTCCGGACGATCGATTCGAAGAGCTTGCGCTTGTACGGCAGAGCCGACCCGCCGCCCTTGCGGGTCACCTTCGGGACCGGACAGCCGAAGTTGAGGTCGATGTGATCGGCCAGGTCCTCTTCGACGACGATCCGCACGGCCTGCCCGACCACCACCGGATCCACCCCGTAGAGCTGCACCGACCGCGGGAGCTCGTCGGCCCCGAACCGGATCATCTCCCTCGTCTTCGGGTCGCAAGCGACCAGTGCGCGGGTGGTGATCATCTCGCAGACGTACAGGCCGGCGCCGAAGCCCCGGCACAAGGAACGGAACGAGGAGTTCGTGATGCCGGCCATCGGCGCCAGCACGACGGGCGGCCAGACCGGGTAAGGGCCGATGGCCAGCGCGCCCGGCCGGGCCGGTGCAACAGAGGAACTCACCCGGTCATTGTCCCCGGTGGACGGCGCGCTTCGTGCCGCTCCGCCCGGCGCTGCCTGTCGAAACCCCGCCGGCAGCTGGCAGGGTGTCCGCCATGAGCACCCCTATGAGCCTCGGTCGGCTCGACGCCGCGGCTGCCGCGGAGCGCCCCGAGCTGCTCGCCCTACCGGTACGGACCGCCCTGGACGGCTGGGGCGGCGGCGTCTTCGTGGCGCCGATCGATCCCGCACTGGCGGACACGGCAGCGTTCTGCGAGGCCTACGACGTCGAGCCCGCCGCCTCGGCCAACTGTGTGGTGGTCACCGGCAAACGCGCCGGCGAGCAACGGTGGGCGGCGGCGATTGTGCTGGCGACCACCAGGGCGGACGTCAACGGTGTGGTGCGGCGCCGGTTGGACGTCCGCAAGGTGTCGTTCGCACCGATGGACGAGGCCGTCCGGATCACCGGCATGGAGTACGGCGGGATCACCCCGATCGGCCTGCCCGCCGGCTGGCCGATCCTGATCGACTCGGCGGTCGCCGCAGCCGGGCCGGTGGTGATCGGGTCGGGGATCCGCGGCTCGAAGATCATCCTGGACGGCGCTGACCTGGGCCGGCTGCCCGGCGCCGAGGTGATCGAGGGGCTGGCGACGCCGGTCTGATCTCTCCTCCACCCGCCGTGCCCCCGCGATGACCGCTGTGCGTCGGCCCCTTGTCGCCATAGGGTGCCTACGAGGTTTTGCAGATCGGCAAGCACTTCAGGAGATGAACATGTCCCTTGTCCGCGTGCACAACTTCTCTGTCTCACTCGACGGCTTCGGCACCGGCGAGGTCCAGCGACTGGACGCTCCGTTCGGTCACGCGGGCACCAGGCTGCTGGAGTGGGCCTTCGAGACGCGCACGTTCCGCGAGATGGGCATCCACGGGGAGTCGGCGGGATCCTTCGGCGTCGACGAGGCGTTCGCCGGCACCTGGGCGCCCGGGATCGGCGTGGAGATCATGGGGCGCAACAAGTTCGGACCTCAACGCGGCCCATGGCAGAACGAGGAATGGAAGGGTTGGTGGGGGGACGACCCTGTCTTCCACACCCCTGTCGTCGTTCTGACCCACCACCCTCGGCCGGTGCTCGAGATGGAAGGTGGGACGACCTTCCATTTCGTCGACGCCGACCCTGTCTCGGCGCTCCAGCAGGCGCGCGCCCTCGCCGGCGACCTGGACGTCCGGATCGGCGGCGGCGTCAGCACCGTTCGGCAGTTCCTCGATGCCGATCTGATCGACCACATGCACGTCGTCCTCGTGCCGATCATCCTGGGCCGGGGCGAACGGCTCTGGGATGGACTCGAGGGGCTCGACCAACGGTTTGACGTCGAGACGACCCCTTCCCCGAGCGGGGTTGTGCACCTGATCTTCACCCGTCGCACCCGGTAGTCGCGCGCACCCGGTAGTCGCGCGGCGATCGAGACGGCGGTTTCGGCTGCGATTGCTCACTCGCAGGGACCGAAATCGCCGTCTGGATCGTCAGGCGTCGCGCACCGCGGGCAGGACCTCGTCGGCGATCAGCGCGATGTGCTCGAGATCGGACAGGTCCAGGACCTGCAGGTAGCTCCGCTGCACCCCGGCAGCACCCCACCTGCCGATGGTGTCGACGACCTGCTGGACCGTTCCGGCGAACGGGCTGCTGCGGGCGTCCTCGGGTTCGCGGCCGATCGCGGCCGCCCGCCGCTCGAACTCGGCCTCGTCCCGACCGACACAGACCGGGTGCGCCGTTGAGTAGACCAGTGATCCCGGGTCCCGCCCGGCCTGCTCGCACGCCGTGCGCACGCGGTCGAACTGCCTGGTGGTGCTGTCCAGGTCGACGAAGCCGACGTTGAACTCGTCCGCGAACCGGGCGGCCAGCGCGGGTGTCTTCTTCGGTCCGTGACCGCCGACGATGATCGGCACCCGGGGTGTGCCGTCCGCCCCCTTCTGCGTGGGTTTGGGCAGCCCGGGAGCTCCGGCCAGCGTGTAATGCGTGCCGCTGTGGTCGAACGTTGCGCCCTCCGGGGTCGCCCACAGCCCGGTGATCACCTTGAGTTGCTCGGTCAACCGGTCGAACCGCTCCCCGAACGAGCGGCCGAAGTCGATCCCGTAGGCGGAGTGCTCGTGCTCGTACCAGCCGGTCCCAAGGCCGAGCTCGATGCGGCCGCCGGAGATGTCATCGATCTGGGCGACCGCGATCGCCGTCATCGACGGGTGCCGGAAGGTCGCCGATGTGACCAGCGTGCCCAACCGGATGTCCGGGACCACGGCGGCGATCGCGCCGAGGTTGACGAAGGATTCCGTCGGGCCCGGCAACCCGGTCCCGTCGCCCATCCGCAACAGGTGGTCGGAGCGGAAGAAGGCGGAGAAGCCGCCTTCCCTCGTCGCGCGGGCGACCGCCAGCAGGTCGGCGTGGGAAGCGCCCTGTTGCGGCTCGGTGAAGATTCGGAGATCCATACCCGCCAGGTTGCCAGCATCGATCCGGCACAAACGGCCCGGCCCGGCCGACTGTGGCAGGCTCCGCGATCATGGAGAGCACGACGTCGATCCCGTGGCAGCAGGGTTGGTGGTTGAACCGCCCTCCGTACGTCGCGATCAGTCGCGGCCGGCTCGTCATGCGCGCGGCGGAGGGCAGTGACGCCTGGCGGGCCACCTCCTACGGCTTCGTCCGTGACAGCGCGCATGCATTGCTCAGCGATCTCCCGGACGGGTGGGCCGTCCAGACGTCTTTCATCGCCGACTTCGACCAGCAGTTCGACCAGGCCGGCATCATGGTCAGGATCGATGAGAATCGCTGGACCAAAGGCGGTCTCGAGTTCTGCGACGGAGCGATGCAGGCGTCGGTGGTGGTCACCGACGGCAGGTCCGACTGGTCGGTGGCCTGGGTTCCCGACTGGGCGGGCAGCGAGGTGACGCTGCGGGTCAGCCGGTCCGGTGACGCCCTGACGTTCCGGATCAGGCGCGGGACCGACCCGTGGCGGTTCCTGCGGCTCGCGCCGGTCGATCCGGACGCAGTCGCCTATGCCGGGCCGTATAGCTGTGCTCCGTCCCGCGAAGGGCTGTCGGTGACGTTCACCCGCTGGGAGGCGGGACCGGCCGACCGGGCACTGCACACCGACTGATCTGATGGCCCGATGACCTCCCCTGTTGATTCCCCTGGGCCCATCGATACCTCCGCACTTCTCGACCTCGCGATGCGCGGGGCCCGGGCGTCCGGCGCGGAATTGATGACCCGGTACGGCGTCATCCAGGGCCTGGACACGAAATCGTCGCTGACGGACCCGGTCTCGGACGCGGACCGGGCGGCCGAGCAGATCCTGGTGGACCTGATCACCGGGGAGCGGCCGGACGACGGGCTGCTCGGCGAGGAGGGCGCCAGCCGGGTCTCCCGTTCGGGTCTGCGATGGGTGATCGACCCGCTCGACGGGACGGTCAACTACCTCTACCAGCTGGACAACTTCTCGGTGAGTGTTGCCGTCGAGGACGGCGACGGACCGCTGGTCGGTGTCGTCCACAACCCGACCAACGGGCGCACCTATCACGCCGTCCGTGGTGAGGGTGCGGCGGTCGACGGGCGCCCCCTGCGGGTGAACGACCCGGTGCCGATGGCCGGTGCGCTGATCGCAACGGGGTTCGGGTACGACGCCGAACGCCGCCGGCGGCAGGGGGCGCTGATCGCCACGCTGTTGCCGCAGCTGCGGGACATCCGCCGGATCGGCTCGGCCGCACTGGACCTGTGCGCTGTGGCGGCCGGAGCGGTGGACGGCTACTTCGAGGAAGGCGTGCAGGCCTGGGATGTGGCGGCCGGTGGCTTGATCGCGCGCGAGGCGGGTGCCCGATATGCCGTCGTCACGCCGACCGGCGCCGAGACGGGTTGCCTGGCGGCCGGTCCGGCTTTGTTCGAGGAACTGCTGGCCGCGCTCGGTCGTGCGGGCGAGACCTGAACAACGCGGCGCGGTCCATCGGCTGGACCGATCCTTTGCGCCGTGGGATCGGTTGCGCTCCGGGTGAGTGGCGAGGGTTCAGTCACGGTTGCGTGAGGCAGGACCATGAGCTCGGCCCGCTCGGCTGTCCGATGGAGCCACAACCACCACACGTCCCGGCCGAACGACTCGCCCAGCAGCGCCAGCGCGGCAAGCAGCAGCACCACGACCGCCGGGTGTGGCAGGACTTGGGCCGCCGCGACGGTGAGCACCACCCCCTGGACGGCGGCGACCACCTTCCGCCAGTGGCGGGGCGGCAGGGATGCGCGCATCCACGGCGCCAGCGCTCCAACCGCTACGAAGAGATACCGGGCCGCGCCGATCATCAGCACCCAGGCACCGAACGACTCCGCCACGAACAGGCTCAGCACCAGGATCAGGAACGCGTCCACTTCCATGTCGAACCGGGCGCCCAGCGCGGACACCGTTCCAGTGCGTCGCGCGACCTGCCCGTCGACGCCGTCGAGGAGCAGAGCGACCGCGCACAGTGCGACCAGCACCGGCACCATGGCCGGAGTCGCCGCCCCGGCAGGTCCCACAGATCCGACGGGTTCCGTCGACGCCGCAATCAGTGCCGCGATTCCGCCGACCAGAGTGGCCCGGGTCAGGGTGACGGCGTTCGCCGGACCCAGAGCAGTGCAGCAGTTCCGGTGCAGCGCGCGGGCAAGCAGACCGTTGGTGACGGCGCCGACGAGGATGCCGACGAGGATGCCGACCACCCAGCCGGCCGTTCCGATCCCGACAGTCGCCGCAAGAACGCCGAGCAACGCCAGTTGGGCCGCCATGCCGATGAGGGGGCCGCGTTGAACCGTCCGCACCCCAACCTCCGTGTCTATCAAGTAGGTGTCTATCAAGTAGGTGTCTATCAAGTAGTTGTCTATCGAGTAGGTGTCTATCAAGTAGGTGTGCAGCCGGTCAGTCTCAGTCGAGATCGTGCTTGCAAGATCGTGATGCCGGGTTGGTGTCCCCGTGTCGATGCCTACGCACGTAATACGACAAAAGCGGGCGTGCGGTTCATGTCAGGCGATGAAAGGGTGTAGCGGTGTCGGGTGTCGCACGCGCGTTCTGGCTGCGGGAACCCGGCGTCGGCGAGATCCGGACCGCTACGCTCCCCGACCCCGGACCGGACGACGTCGTGGTCAGGACGCTGTACTCCGGGGTGAGCCGCGGCACGGAGGCGCTGGTGTACAGGGGCGGCGTGCCGGCCGGCCAGTACGCCGCGATGCGGGCGCCCTTCCAGGAAGGCGATTTTCCCGGTCCGGTCAAGTACGGCTACCTCAACGTCGGCGTCGTCGAGCTCGGGCCGCCGTGGCTGACCGGTCGGACGGTGTTCTGCCTGTTCCCGCACCAGACCCGCTACGTGGTGCCGTCATCCGCGGTCCGTCCCGTGCCGGACGGCGTTCCCGCCCGCCGTGCCGTGCTCGCCGGGACTGTGGAGACGGCGGTCAACGCGCTGTGGGATGCGCCGCCGCTGATCGGGGACCGGATCACCGTGGTCGGGGCCGGGATGGTCGGTTGCTGCCTCGCGCGCCTGCTCACCCGGTTTCCCGGTGTCGACGTCACCGTGGTGGACGTCGACTCGAGCAGGGAGCGACTCGTGTCCGGCCTCGGGGTGAGATTCGCGGTTCCGGCCGACGCCGAGGGTGATCGAGACCTCGTCCTGCACACCAGTGCGACGTCATCCGGTCTGCAGTGCGCGCTCGACCTGCTTGCCGACGAGGGCACGGTCGTCGACCTCAGCTGGTACGGCGACGCACCGGTTCAGGTGTCACTCGGCGGCCGGTTCCACTCGGGCCGGCTGGCCATCCGGTCCAGTCAGGTCGGCATGGTCGCGCCGCAGCGGCGGGGGAGCCGCAGCTTCGCCGACCGGCTCGGACTTGCGCTCGAACTCCTTCGGGATCCCGCCTTCGACGTGCTGCTGACCGGTTCATCGCCGTTCGAGGATCTGCCGACGGTGATGGCGGCGCTGTCCGACGCGCGGCTTGGGGCCCTGTGCCACACCATCGACTACACCGATCCTCCGGTCGGCACCGATCGTCCGGTCGGCACCGCGGACGGTACGGGCTCCGGTGGACCCGAATGACGAACAGTGGGGGTGCCGAGATGTTCAGTGTGACGGTGCGCGATCACATGATGATCGCGCACAGCTTCCGGGGCGAGGTGTTCGGTCCAGCGCAGCGGTTGCACGGCGCAACGTACGTCGTCGACGCCACCTTCAAGGGTGAGACCCTCGACAGTGACAACATTCTCGTCGACATCGGCCGGGCGACCGAGGTACTGAAGGTGATCGTCGGGGAACTGAGCTATCGCAATCTCGACGAGCTCGCAGAATTCGCCGGGATCAACACCTCGACGGAGGCGCTCGCCCGGGTGATCGCAGATCGGCTGGTCGGGCGGATCGAGGCGGGCGAGCTCGGACCGGGCGCGCGGGCACTGGACACGATCGCCGTCACACTGCACGAATCGCACGTGGCGTCGGCCGGCTACGAGCGACCGCTGTGAACACGGGGCCGCTGCGTGCACCCCCCGGCCCCGGCGCGGTGCACCTGATCGTGCCCGAAGGCATCTGTGACCCCACACGGCCCAGCGGTGGGAACCTGTACGACCTCAGGATCTCCGGCGGGCTCGCCGGCCTCGGGTGGTCGGTCCGGCTGCGGGAGGTCCCGGGCGGCTGGCCCGTGCCGGACACCCCGGCCCTCGCCGCGCTGTCCACGGCTCTGGCCGACGTCGCGGACGGCGGTGTCGTGCTGATCGACGGCCTGATCGCGTCGGCCGCACCGCAGGTGCTGGTGCCGGAAGCCGCCCGGATCACCCTGGTCGTGCTGGTCCACCTGCCGCTCGGGACGTCCGCAACGGCGGGCGAGCCGCCTGGCGCCCGGGCCCGGGAGGGGGCGGTGCTGGAAGCGTCCGCCGCGGTGATGACGACGAGCGGCTGGACCAGGGACCGGCTGGTGGCCACGTACGCGCTCCGGAGTGAGCGAGTGCACGTTGCAGAACCCGGAGCCGACCCGGCAGCGCCCGCAACGGCAACGGGCGAAGGCGGGCGGTTGCTCAGCGTCGCCGCGGTGACCCCACTCAAAGGGCACGATGTGCTCGTCGCGGCGCTCGCGACGATCACCGACCTCCGGTGGCGCTGCCTCTGCGTCGGGTCGCTGGCGCGCAATCGGGCCTTCGCCGATCAGATCGGCGTCGAGGTGAGGACCATGGGACTCACGGACCGGCTGCAGCTGACCGGCCCGCTGGCCGGCGCGGCGCTCGACGGTGTCTACGCGGCAAGTGATCTGCTGGTCGTCGCCTCCCGTATGGAGACCTACGGGATGGTCGTCACGGAGGCCCTCGCCCGCGGGATTCCCGTCGTGGCAGCAGCGGTCGGAGGCGTTCCGGAGGCTCTGGGCATCGCCTCCGACGGCGTGCCGCCAGGACTACTGGTGCCGCCCGAGCGTCCCGACGCGCTCGCAGCGGCGCTGCGCCGATGGCTCGGCGATCCGGACCTGCGTCAAGGGCTCCGACATGCCGCCGGCGAGCGGCGCCAGCATCTGCGGAGCTGGGCGGACGCGTCCGCCGACATATCGCGCGTCCTGACGGCGGTGTCGGCATGACCACCCGAGCCGCGGACCTCAGCGCGGACTGGCTGGCGCTCCGGGAGCCGGCCGACGCGCAGGCCCGCTCGGTCGAACTCGTCGAACTCGTCCGCCCATGGTTGCCGGCCGACCGGCCGCTGGTGATCCACGATCTCGGCTGCGGCACCGGGTCGATGGGTCGCTGGCTGGCGCCGCAACTGAGCCGTCGCCAGCACTGGGTGCTCTACGACCGGGAGCCAGAACTGCTGACCGCGGCCGCCGCCGGCCTGCCCACCAGCGGCCCCGCCGGCGAGCGGATCTCCAGCGAGGTCAGGCTCGAGGACATCACCAGGCTCTCTGACGAGCAACTCGCCGGCGCCTGCCTGATCACCGCGTCGGCGTTGCTCGACATGCTCACCGGCGACGAACTCGACCGCCTGGTAGCGTCCTGCCGCCGAGCGGGATGCCCTGTGCTGCTGACCCTCTCGGTGACCGGCCAGGTCCAGCTCCTGCCAGCCGACCCGCTGGACGGGGAGATCGCGGACGCGTTCAACGCGCATCAACGCCGCCGCACCGAGGGGGGCAGGCTGGTGGGCCCGGACGCGGCCGGGCGGGCGGCGGACGCCTTCCGGCGGGCAGGGGCGGACGTCCTGGTCCGGGACAGCACGTGGCGGCTCGACGCCTCGCATGCTCCGCTGCTCGCCGAGTGGTTCGCCGGCTGGGTACGGGCGGCGTGCGAGCAGGAACCGTCGCTCACCGGCGCTGCCACCGGGTACGCCGGCCGGCGCGCCGCCGAGGCCGCGGACGGTGCTCTGCGGGCAACCGTGCAGCACCGCGACCTGCTCGTGCTGCCCGCGGTCGGCAGCCTCCGCCCGGCGCGGGTCAGGTCGGGCGACAGCGGCGGGCGACCGGGATGAGCCCCCGACAGTGGACCGGACTCCGGGTGCTCGGCGGCGGAGCGCTGCTCGTGCTGCTCTGCTGGCGGCTCGGCAGCGGGCCGGTGATCGACGGTCTGCGGACCATCGATGGCTGGACGCTGGCCGCGGGCAGCGGCATCGCTGTGCTGACCACCGTCTGCTGCGCGTGGCGCTGGCGACTGGTGGCCCGTGGCCTGGGCGTCGGACTGTCGCTGCCGGCGGCCGTCGCCGCGTACTACCGATCGCAGTTCCTGAACGTCACCGTGCCCGGCGGCGTCGTCGGTGACGTGCACCGGGGAGTGCTGCACGGCCGGGATGCCGGCGATGTCGGCCGCGGTCTGCGGGCGGTCGGATGGGAACGTTCCGCCGGTCAGCTCGTCCAGATCGTGGTCACGGTGGCCGTGCTGGTCGCGTTGCCGTCACCCGTGCGCGCCCTGATGCCGGTGTTCCTCATGGTGGCAGGGGCGGCGGCCGCCATCGTGGTCGCGCTCCTGGTCCTGCCCACCCGGCGGCGCGGTGGGTCGGCCCGCTGGGTGCGCTGGGTGCGGACGGCCAGGTCGGACATCCGGGCCGCCCTCGTCGCCCGGCAGGCGTGGCCCGGCATCGTGATCGCGTCAGCCCTGGTTGTCGCCGGTCACGGTGCCACCTTTCTGATCGCCGCCCGGACCGCGGGCTCGACGGAATCGCTGGATCGGATGGTTCCGCTGGCCGCCCTGGTGTTGCTGGCCATGGCGGTCCCGGTCAACGTGGGTGGTTGGGGTCCGCGGGAAGGGGTCGCGGCCTGGGCCTTCGGTGCCGCCGGAATGGGTGCGGCACAGGGCTTCTCGACCGCCGTCGTGTACGGCGTGATCGTCCTGGTGGCGAGCCTGCCCGGAGCCGCGGTGCTCGCTGTCACCGGACTGCGGCGTACGGGGAAGGTGGCCGGTGGCTGACCGCCCGTACACCCTGCTGAGTTGCGGCATGTCCATCGACGGCTATGTCGGCGGTCCGACCGACCGCCGGCTGATGCTGTCCAATGCGACCGACTTCGACCGGGTGGATGCGGTACGGGCATCGAGCGACGCGATCCTGGTCGGCGCCGCCACCGTCCGCAACGACAACCCGCGCTTGTTGGTGCGGACCGCCGCCCGCCGCGACGAGCGGGTGGCGCGGGGCCTGCGGCCGACCCCGATCAAGGTGACGGTGACCCGCGGAGCCCAGCTCGATCCGTGCGCGAATTTCTTCGCCATGGGCAAGACCGACAAGCTCGTCTACTGTCCCAGCGGCACTGTCTCGGACGCCTGCCGGCGGCTGGGACCCGTCGCGACGGTCGTCGACGGCGGTGCCACGGTGGACCTGCGCCGGGTCAGTGAGGACCTGTGGGATCGCGGCGTCCGGCAGCTCATGGTGGAGGGCGGCGGCACGGTGCTGACCCAGTTCCTGACCGCGGACCTGGCAGACGAACTCCACCTGGTTGTTGCGCCGTTCTTCGTCGGCGACTCCAGGGCCCGAAGGTTCGTCGGTGACGGCCGCTTCCCGTGGAACGCGGACCGCCGCGCCACGCTGGCCGAGGTCAGGCAGATCGACGACGTGGTGTTGCTCAGGTACGCGCTGTCGGGACGGTTCAGGTCCTGACCGGCGTTCCGCGATCGTCAGCGCCGGCCATCGATGATCTCGCGGTACCGGCCGAACGATGCTCGCGGGTGGCGCTGCAGGTCGTCGCCGACCCGGACCAGCCCGAAGTGCCTGGTGAAACCCTCGGTCCATTCCCAGGAGTCGAGCAGCGAAGAGTGCAGGTAGCCGCGGACATCGCAGCCGCGCCCGATGGCCGCATCGACGGCTGCGAGATGGCCCTCCAGATAGCCGATCCGGTCCAGATCAGGCTGGAGGCGGCCGTCGACGACGATGTCGTCGAACGCCCCACCTGTCGCGATCACGTACATCGGGGGCAGCGCGGCATACCTGCGGGTGAGGGTCACGAGTGTGGACGTCAGGGAATCGGCGTCGACCGGCCAGCCCGCCGCCGTCAGTTCGGCGGTCGCCGGAACCTCCAGGGTGAAGGGGATGCGCGAGTTCTCCGGCGCCGCCGCGACCGTGGTCGGGTGCGCGTAGCTCACGGCATAGAAGTCAAGGGCCGCCGAGATGGTGGCCAGGTCACCGCCCAGGACGACATCCACGGCAGCGCCCGGCATGTCGAGAATCGACGGCGGATACGAGCCGAGTAGGACGGGGTCCGCGAACTGCCGGTTGTGGTAGGCGTCGTACCAGCGCGCCGCCGCGCGGTCCGCGGCTGACGGGCGCGCCGGTCGCACGGCGGTGTGCTGGTTCAGGATGCCGACGGCGCCCTTCGCTGTGGAGCGGAGTACGGCGGTGGCCAGTCCGTGGGCCAGCAGTTGGTGGTGAGCGGCCTGGAAGGCTCCGCCGAGCAACGTCAGGCCGGGCGCATCGATGCCCACCGCATAGCCGTAGGCCGTCGGGAGCAACGGTTCGTCCACAGTGGTCCAGGCGGCCACCCGGTCACCGAAAGCGATTCCCGCCAGCTGCGCGTAGTCCGCGAACGCGTCGGCGGTCGCCCTGGTCAGCCAGCCACCGCCCTCCATGACTTCCAACGGCATGTCGGTGTGGTGCAGTCCGACGAACGGCGCGATCCCGCGTTCCAGCAGCCGATCGATCAGCCGGTCGTAGAAGGCAACGCCGCGTGGGTCGGCCGCACCGGACCCCCGGGGTTGGATCCGCGACCAGGACAGCGTGAACCGGTACGCAGAGGCGCCCAGCTCCGCGACCAGGTCGAGATCCTGTGCCCACCGGTGGTAATGGTCGACCGCGACGGAGCGGGAGCTGCCGTCGGCGATCCGTCCCGGGATCGCGCCGAAGACGTCCCAGATCGACGGGTGTCCGGCCGTCCAGGGCTGCGGCGCCCTCGATCCGGCCCGCCGATCCGGCCGTGCCGAGCAGGAAACGGTCCGGCAGTCGGCCTGTGGGTCCGCCCGGGTCGTCACCCGCCGGGCAGGTACACGTCGATCAGGTCCGCACCCTGCGTCCGGCAGGTGGGCCCAGCTGGACGTCGGTCTCGAGCACCGCGATGGCACCGGCCGTGAAGTGCCGCAGGTCTTCGATGGTGGGGTCGGTCCGCGGGACTCCGATCGGGTGATCTCGTCCGACGTTGTCGGCACCCGAATGTGAGCTGCCGGTGGCGGCCAGTTGGGCTGCGGTGGCCGGGATACCGGGTGCGTGCCCGACGACCAGAACGGTGTGCACGGCGGTCGGCAGTTGCGCGATCAGATCGATGATGTCCTCGGTCCCCCACCGTAAAGATCTTCCGCGAACCGGACAGGAGCGTCGGTGCCCGTTGCAGCCAGCGTTTGCCTGGTGCGGGTGGCGGTGGAGCACAGCACCGAATCGACAGCGGGCAGATTCCGGGCGATCCAGGCCCCGGCGGCGGCGGCGTCCCGCTGACCTGCTGATGTCAGAGGGCGGTCATGGTCACGCGTACCGCCCTGATGGCCGGCGCTGGCATGGCGCATCAGGATCAGCGTGCGGGAATAGGGCAAAGGGGGCTCCGGGGGTCGGGTCGGGTGGTTCCGGCAGGGCTTGCGCCGATCGTGTCAGAAAACGCCGACCCGGGTTCCGGAGACCGGTTCGGCTGGGCCGCGATCGGGCGCCGCTGATCGATCCTGTGGGGACGGGTAGGGTGTTGCTCGAATGCGAGTGCCGCCGTCGCCGTTCGGAGACGGGTGCGGGCACAAAAGCCGAGAAAACTTGAGCGTTCGTTTGAATCGGCGTGCAGCTTGTGATGTTATGGGGTTCTGGTCCAGCAGAGGCGCCAGGAAAGTTCCTGATGTTCCAGGGAGATTCCTGTGCCACCTGATGATCTTGATTCGGCCAGCTTCACCGGCACCGCGGTGCTTCCTCCCCGGCGTGCCCCGGTAGCCCGACCATCGCTGCCGCACCGACCGGCGACCGTGCGCAGCGGGTCCGCGAACTGCTGGAACGGTCCGCGGAGTGCACCGATCCGACCCAGCAGCAGCAGTACCGCAGGTCCGTCGTCACCGAGTACCTGCCGGTCGCGCGATCGCTGGCCTGCCGGTATTCGGGTCGCGGCGTCGAGCGCAGCGATCTGGAACAACTCGCGTTTCTCGGCTTGGTGAAAGCCGTCCGTAGATGGCAGCCGGGTCGGAGCGAAGATTTCCTGCAGTTCGCCGTTCCGACGATTGTCGGCGAGATCAAGCGATACTTCCGCGACCATTCCTGGCTGGTCCGGCCACCGCGCCGTATCCAGGAATTGCGGGCAGCGATCAACGAGGCCGAGCAGACGTACCGGCATCGCCGACGGCACCGGTCCCAGCGAGTCGGAGCTGGCTGCGGCGACCGGTGTGTCGTCCCGCGACATCGGCGAGGCCAGCGCGGCCGCGGCGTGCTGCCGACCCCGGTCGCTGGACGAGGGTCAGGGCGTCGGGCTCGCGCTGGCGCTCGGCTGGGGCGACGAGGATCCCGAACTGCGCCGCGTCGAGGACAGGGTCACCGTGCGAACGGCTGTTGGCCACGCTGACCGAGCGTGAGCGCGAAGTCGTGCGCATGCGTTTCGAGAACGGCTGGTCGCAGTCGCGGATCGGTGCCGAAATCGGCGTCAGCCAGATGCAGGTCTCCCGCTGGCTGCGGACGATCGCCGAAAAGCTGCGCGGCTCGATCGAGATGTGACGCCGTCGGCCGGCTGAACTTCTCCGGTCAGCCGGCCAGCGGTGAGTCCGTCGGGTCGTCCGGTCCGTCCGACCGCGGGTTCGGGATGACGGCGGCCCGAGTTTCCGATCGGGATCTTCCTCCGCCTCAGCAGGCAGTCGGCCCGTGCGAATCAGCTCTCCCGCCACCTCGTGGAGCTTGATGTTGTGCTGCTGTGAGTAGCGACGCAGCACCGAGAACGACTTCTCCGGGCGACAGCTTGAACCGCTCCATCAACATTCCCTGGGCCTGACCGATCAGGTGCCGCGAGTCGATCGCCCGCCAGAGATCCCGCTCCGAGCGCAGCTTGGCCAAGGCGACCGAGGCATGCGCGGCGACCACCCGGGCGACCTCGAGTTCGTCGCTGGAGAAGTCGTCCTTCGATTCGTAGTAGAGGTTCAGCGCCCCGAGCACCCGCGCGTCGGTGAACAGGTGGATGCTCAGCGCGCTGCCCAGGCCCAGGTCAGCGACCGCAGGCCCCCATCGTGGCCACCGGGCGTCGGTGCGCGTGTCGACGATCAGGTAGGCACCGCCGTTCTCCGCCGCCCGCAGGCACGGTCCCTCGTCCAGCGAGTACTGCAGCTCGTCGGCCTGCTCGACAAGGCCGCCGGAGCTCGCGGTGGTCTCCACCCCGCCGTCGGCCCGCACGAGGGTGACGCTGGCGCCGGAACACCCACAACTCGCCACCGCCAGGTCGACGACGGACTGCAGCGCCGCCTGCACCTCCGAGTTCCCGGCCACCTTCCGTGCGGCCTCGGCCAGCTGCGATTCCGACACCGCCTCGGCATCGGGCGCGCCGCCTGCACCGGCCGGTTCGTCCGATGCGGGCGCCATATCGAACGATGTCACCAGGGTCTCCCTCATATCACCGAGCATCATCCAGCATTGTCCCCCCTGTCGGGATCCCGTACGTCCGTTTGCGGCGGCACACGGGTATATGTCAACGTGTGTACACGTATCAACATGTCGTCGGATGCGGATCTTCCGGGATTCACTGGCCTGAAGCGGATGGTGCAGGTCATGCTGGTCGAAGAGGAGTTCACCGTTCCGGGGTCGACGCCGACCCGAACGGACGACGACGACCTCGGCCGAGTGGCCGAGATGTTCAAGCTCCTGGGGGATCCGACGCGGTGCCGCATCCTGTACGCACTCGTTGCCGAACCGGACCTGCGGGTCCAGGACATCTCCACCGGCACGGGCACATCCCGGACGACCGTCTCCGCGGCGCTCCGGCTGCTGCGGACGGCCGGTGTGGTGATCGGCCGGCGGGACGGCAGAACGGTGCACTATCGGATCGCCGACGAACATGTCGCCGAACTGCTGACACTGGCCTGGCAGCACACCGCTCACGCCGAGAGTGACGCCGAGGACGGTGCCGTGCTGTGATCGGGCACCAGCACGGCGGCGCCGGACACGGCGCGGACGCCGAGCACGGCGGGCAGGGGGCCGGCGCCACGCCACACTCGGCCGCCCGATTCCGTGGCCGGCTGGCGATCACCTTCGGGCTGACGGCGGCGTTCTTCGTCGTCGAACTGGTCGTCGGCCTCCTCGCGGGGTCGCTGGCGCTGATCGCCGACGCCGGCCACATGGCCACCGACGTGCTGGCGCTGGGTGCCTCGCTGGTGGCCACGCACCTCGCCGCCCGGCCCGACGGATCGGGACGCCGCACCTACGGCCGCTACCGCGCGGAGGTCTTCGCCGCCGGGTTCGCGGTGCTGCTGATGGTCGGGGTCGGGGCCTTCATCGTCGTCGAGTCGATGTCCCGGGTCGGCGGTGACCCGGAGGTCGCCTCCACGCCGATGGTGGTGGTCGGGCTGATCGGCCTGCTCGTCAACGGCGTCGGGCTGATCCTGCTGCGAACCGGATCGAAACAGTCCATCAACATCAGGGGTGCCTACCTCGAGGTCCTCGGTGACGCGGCGGGTTCGGTCGGTGTGCTGGTGGCCGGGTTACTGATCCGGTGGACCGGGTCCTCGGTCTGGGACCTGGTGGTCGCCGTCATCATCGGCGTGTTCGTCCTGGTCAGGGCGGTCAGCTTGGGCCGGTCCGTGCTCCGGGTGCTCGGCCAGCACACACCCGAGGGCATCGACCCGGTGGCCGTCGAAGCGGATCTGGCAGCGGTGCCGGGGGTGCTCGCCGTTCACGACCTGCACCTGTGGGCGCTGACCTCCGGGATGAACGTGGCAACCGCGCACCTGGTGTCGGCACCGGACGCCGACAACCATGCGGTGCTCGACGCCGCGACCCTGGTGCTCGCCAGCGTCCACAACATCGATCACGCCACGCTGCAGGTGGAGCCGGAGGATCACAGCTCCTGCGGCGAAACGGCCTGGTAGTCCGGCCCCCCGGTTGTCGGCCGCGTGCTCGCTCAGCCGCGCGGGGGGAGCAGCGATCGGTCGAATCCCGACCCGTCGCGGTCCTGCGGGCGCCGGTTCCGTGACCGCATGCTGCCCGGGTCAGGGTTCTCCGCGTTGGCCTTGATGACGACGATGCGGTCGCCCGGCTGGAACACCTTGACCCCGCCGGAGTCGAACCTGTGCGATACACCGTTGCGGATCACGGTCAGCACGATCTCGCCGCGTGCGGTCAGCCGCGCTGGGGACAGGCCCACATCCTCCGGCTTGATCTCCCGTTCCGCGATCTGCAGGCCGGCGATCGGCTCCAGCAGGTCCTCGATCACCTCGCCGGCATTGGGCGCGATGATCGCCAGTCCCAGCAGCCGACCCGCGGATTCCGCCGTCGGGATGACGACATCCGCACCGCCCTGCCGGAGCACCGCGATGTTCTGCTCCTCGCGGGCCGCCGCGGCGATCGTGGCGTTGGGTGCCAGCCGTCGAGCGGTGAGGGTGACCAGCACGCTGGTGTCGTCCCGGTCGGCAGCCACGATGATTCTGTTCGCGTTCGGCACGGCGGCCTGCCGGAGCACGTCCTCCCGCCGGGCGTCGCCGAGGACCGCGACACAACCGTCGCCGGTGGCCGCCTTGATGTTGGCGCCGTCGGAGTCCACGACGACGATGTGGTCCGCGGGGTAGCCCTGATCGATCAACGCCGACACCGCGGACCGGCCCTTCATGCCGTAGCCGATGACGACGGTGTGCTTCTTCACGCGCTTCCTCCAGCGGTTGGTGCGGAACTGCTGGCGGCTTCGTTCGGTCAACACCTCGATGGTGGTCCCGACCAGCACGATCAGGAACACGAACCGCAGCGGCGTGATCACCAGGATGTTCGTCAGCCTGGCCGACTCGGACACCGGTGTGATGTCGCCGTAGCCGGTCGTCGACAGGGTGACGGTCGCGTAGTACAGCGCGTCGAGCCAGGTGTCGATGGTGCCTTCGAGATCGCGGTAGTCCGCCCGCTCCATGTAGACGACCACCGTGGTGACCACCACGCAGAGCAGGGCGATGAACACGCGGAAGCTGATCGCCCTGACCGGACCATGCTCCTTAGCGGGCAACGCCAGGCGCGGGTTCTCATTCGCCACAAAGCGGCACCCTACGCCGGAGCCGACAGCGACCGAGCATCGAAGCCGCGCGGGTGGTCGGGGCCGCGTCACACCTGCCGGCGGAGATCAGTTGCCGGGTCGCTCCCGGTCGGCGAGGAAGGCCTCGAACTGGGCGCCGAGCTCGTCGGCGGTCGGCAGCGGGGCCGATTGGGCGAGCAGGCCACGCCCGGTGGCCGAGACATAGGCGTCGTACTGCTGCTCCAGCGCGTGCACGATCTCGGCGACCTCGGTGTTCTCCTCGACCTGTTTCGCGAGTTCTGCCCGAACCGTGGCGGCAGCCTCGTCCAGTCCGCTCGTGGGGAGCAGCAGACCGGTGGCGTCAGCGGTCGCCTGGATGAGCGTCCGCGCGGTCTCCGGGTAGTCGGAGCGGGCGATGTAGTGCGGGACGTGCGCAGCAAAACCGATGGTGTCCCGTCCGGCCTGGCCGAAGCGGTACTCGAGGAGCCCGACCGCATGACCGGGGACGGCGATGATTCCCAGCCAGTCCTCCTGCTCGGGCAGCAGGCCCGGCCGGGTCGCGTGCGACGACATGCCGGTCGGGCGGGTGTGCGGGACGCCCATCGGAATCGCCATCAACCCGACGGTCAGCCGCACCGCGAAGCGGTCGACGACCTGACCGACGGCCGCGACGAACCGCTCCCACTGGGTGTCCGGCTCTGGTCCGGACAGCAGCAGGAACGGCGTGCCGTCGGTGTCGGACAGCTGGTGCACGAGAAGTTCCGGCGCCGCGTAATCGGTGAAGGCGTTGGATTGGTACGTCAAAGTCGGCCGGCGGGCCCGGTAGTCGATGAGCTGGTCGACGTCGAAGGTGCCGACCACAGTGTGCTCCAGCGTCGACAACAGGTGGTCGACCGCCAGCTTCACGCCGGAACCGGCGTCGATGTATCCGTCGAGCGCGATGATCAGCACCGGCTCGGCCAGCTGCTCGATTTCGGCACGCTCCAGGTGCAGCTCGTACAGCTCGCCCGGTTCGCCGGTCATCGTGTCCGTCCTGATCGCATCGTGTGGTGCAGCGTCGTATGGTGCGGGATCGTGTGTCGCCGTGCTGGTGTCCTGCTGTTGGGCAGTTCCATGGTCGCCCCGCACTCCATCGCTGGCAACGCCGGGGTGACAGGAGTCATTCCCCGGGGGCCGTTCCGATCATCCGAAAACGATCGTGCGCAGGCCGTCGCGCAGCACCCTGTTCTGCAGGTGGTAGCTCAGACCCTTTGCCAGCACAGCTTTCTCGATGTCACGGCCCAGCCTGACCATGTCGGCCGGTGAGTCGGCATGATCCACCCGGATGACGTCCTGCTCGATGATCGGTCCCGCGTCCAGCTCCGGGCTGACGTAGTGGCAGGTCGCGCCGATCATCTTGACGCCGCGGACGTAGGCCTGGTGGTAGGGCCGGGCGCCGCGGAACGACGGCAGGAAGCCGTGGTGGATGTTGATCAGCCGGCCGTCCCAGGCCTCGCACAGATCCTGTGGGATCACCTGCATGTACCTGGCCAGCACGATGGCGTCGGGCGAGTGTGCGTCGACCTCGCGGCGGATCTCGGCAAACGCCGCGGCCTTGCCGGCGTCGTCACGGGGCACCGGGATGTGCCGGAAGGGCAGGCCGAACAGGGTGGCGACCGGCGCGAGATCCGGATGGTTGCCGATGACGACGGCGATGTCCGCAGGCATTTCGCCCGAGTGCCAGCGGGCCAGCAGTTCGTAGAGGCAGTGGCCCTCTTTCGAGACCAGAAGCACCACCGTTTTGCGGTCGGTGCTGTCGGTGACCTGCCAACTGTCGGCCTCCAGCGCCCCGGCGATCACCGAGAATTGCTCGCGCAGTTCGGTGATGCCGAACCCGACCGAGTTTGCACGGATCTCCTGACGAGTGAAGAACCGGCCCGATTCGTCATCGGAGTGGTAGGCGGCCTCGGTGATCCAGCCGCCGATCTCGGCCAGGAAGGTGGTGATGCGCGCGACGATGCCGGTACGGTCCGGGCAGCTCAGGGTGAGCACGTACCGGTGATCGTCCGGCAGGCGGTCGTTGGCGGTCACGGGGTGTCATGCTGCCATGCCGTGAACCGGCGACCGGGTACTGCTCGGGTGCCGGCGTCGCAACGGTCAGTCGGTGACCAGATGCTCGCGGGTGTAGTTCTCCTCGCTGGCGAGCAGATGGCCGATCTGCTCGGCGATGACGGCCTCGATCTTCGACCCGAACAGTGGAATCGGCACGGTCGCCTCACCCTGGACGACGAGGGTGGAGTGCTCTCCGTTCGGGGTGAGCGTCATCGTGCCCTTGATGGACGCCGGCGCACCCTTCACCACCAGTGAGAACTGGGCGGTGAAACCGTCACCGTCGACATGCCAGTCCTCTGTCCGTTCGGTGACCGGGTCGCCCTGCATCATCGAGGCGACCATCGACGGCAGGATCGACGCGGGGATGGACTGGCGGGTGACCAGCCGGACCCCGTCGACGGTGCTGTCCACGTCGATGACCTGGGCGTCAGGCGCGCCGGAATCCTCCAGACGTCCCGCGATGAAGTCGGGATCGTTGAACAGCGCGAAGACGTCGTTCACGGGAGCGTCGTAATGCTGCGTCACATTCACCGGAGTAGGCACCACGAGATCATCACCGGACGGCGGGTCCCAACGCAACCTGCGCCGGGTCCTGGTGGGTCGGTGCGGGCACCGTTGGCCGGGTCCGCCCCGCGGGTGGATTGTCTGGTTCTCCCTGCCGGATCGGGCGCGAGACGTTACGGTCGGAGCGATCGACGGCCGCTCGAACCGGGGCGGCAGTCCGCCCGTGCCGCCTGCAGCCCGAGGAGCCCGTTTCGTGTCCCGTCACCCGCTCGACTCGCTCAGCACCGAGGAGTTCCGCCGCACCACCGAGGCACTGAAGGCGGCCGGCCGGCTCACCCCGTCACGACGTTTTGCCTCCATCACGTTGGACGAGCCTGCCAAGGCCGATGTGCTGGCCTGGAACGAGGGCGATCCGATCGTCCGGCGTTCGCTGTCGGTGCTGTGGGACCGGGCCGACAACAAGACCTATGAAGCCCTTGTCGTGTTGTCCGAGGACGGTGCCGCTGCCGACGCGGTGCTGTCGTTCGACCACATCCCGGGCGTCACGCCGAACTTCACCGTCGATGAGTGGCACGACTGCGAGGTCGCGATGAAGGCGGAGCCAAGGGTGGTCGAGGCGCTGGCCGAGCGGGGCATCACCGAGCTCGATCTCGTGCTGATCGACGTCTGGACGTACGGCAAGGCGCTGATGCCGGAGAAGTACCGCGATCGTCGGCTGGGCTGGGCGGACATCTGGGTACGGTCCAGCCCGACCGGCAACCCGTACGCAAACCCGGTGTCGGGCATGAAGCTCATCGTCGACATGAACACGATGGAGCTGCTGGAGATCGACCGGGCGGACGTCGTCGCGTCACCGGCCCCGGTGATGGGCGAGTACGAGCCCGATCTGGTGCCGGGTCAGACGCAGCGGACCGACATCAAGCCGCTCGAGATCACCCAGCCTGGCGGGCCGTCGTTCGAGGTCGACGGGAACGTGATCCGCTGGCAGAACTGGGAGTTCCGGCTGGCCTTCAACTATCGCGAGGGCCCGGTCATCCACCAGGTCAAGTACAACGACCACGGCACCCAACGTGACATCGCCTACCGCATGTCGTTCGCCGAGATGATCGTGCCCTACCGGGATCCGAGCTTCGATCATTACCGCCGCACCGCCTACGACATCGGCGAGTGGGGCCTGGGGTACATGACGACGTCGCTGGCGCTGGGGTGCGACTGCCTCGGTGAGATCCGTGTACGTGGACGCCGTCCTGCCCGGACAGCCTGGGCGAGCCGTCGACGATCGCGCAACGCCATCTGCCTGCACGAGGAGGACAACGCGATCCTCTGGAAGCACATCGATTCGATCAACGGCCGGCGCCGAGGTGCGCCGCGCCCGGCGCATGGTGGTCTCGATCCACGCCACCGTGGCGAACTACGAGTACATCGTCTACTGGCGCTTCTACCAGGACGGCAACATCGAGTGCGAGGTCCGCGCGACCGGCATCATGGTGACCACGCCGATCCCCGAGGGCGACACCGCCCCGCCCACCGGGACGGTGGTCGACCAGCGCACCTACGCGCCCTACCACCAGCACTTCCTGGTGGCGCGGCTCGACCTCGACGTCGACGGCAGGACAACACCGTGGTGGAGGTCGACTCGGAGGCCGCCCCGCTCGGACCCGAGAACCCGTACGGCCTGGCGATTGTCACCAAGGCGACGCCGATCGAGTCGGAGGCCCAGTCGGCCCGTGACTTCAACTGGGACACCCAGCGGGGCTGGAAGGTGATCAACCCGGCAAGCTGAACGGGCTCGGCACGCCGGTCGGCTACAAGCTGGTCCCCGGAGCGGCGTTCCCGGTGATGATGGACCCCTCGACACCGCAGTACAAGCGTGCTCCGGTGATGGGGCACACGTTGTGGGTGACGCGCCACCACGACGACGAGAAGTGGCCGGCGGGAACGTATCCGACACAGAGTGACGCCGATGACGGCCTGACGCGGTGGATCTCGGACGACGAATCGCTGGTCAACACCGACATCGTGCTCTGGTACGTCTTCGGCATCCACCACATCACCAGGCCCGAGGAATGGCCGGTGATGCCGGTGGACACCGTGTCGTTCTGGCTCAAGCCGTTCGGGTTCTTCGACCGGAACCCGTCGCTGGACGTGCCGCCGCAGCCGGGTCACGGTGGCCATTCCGTCGCCGCGGGTGGACACGGCGATGCGGTGGGCGAGGGCACCTCCCTGGGAACCGCCGGTCCGGGGCCGAGCTGCCACTGAGGTTCCGCTGTGCGCGGGCGTTGGGCGTGCCGCGGCGGGGTCGGCAGCGGCGTGGCGGGGCGCCGGTTGAACCTCTGCCTCGTGGAATGGCCGCGGGGCGGGTGTTTCGGGAGGGAGGGGTTCAGTGGAGTGTGCCGAGCCGGTGACTGCCGGAGCGGTACGTCAAGGAAAGCTTGACAAAAAACAGATCGTCAAGGCAACATTGACGGCGTGAACAAAGACTTCGCGTGTCCCCAGATGTCCGTCGCGCTCGCCGCCATACCGCAGCAGGCGCCCTCTTCCCGGTCCGCCGTTGCTCAGCAGGTCCGGCCGGAACCTCCGGCACATCACGCCCGCCGCATCCCCGTCACCGTGTACGGCATCAACGAACCCACCCCCGGGTGGCGCTGGAAGGCGTTGTTCGATGCGACGTGGCCGGCGTACCGAGCCTGGTACCTCAGCGAGGGGGAGGCTGCCCGGCCGGACCTCGCGACGGCGACCGCGCAGCTCGCGCGGCACATGCCGGAGTTGATGCCGACCTACCGTCGGCTGGTCGAACTTGCCGGGGGCGATGACGTCGCCGCGCGGATGCTGACGATGTGGAACGCCCCGGCCTTCCTCCCTGCGTGCTCGCAGGCGGTCGTCACCGGGCCGACGCCGGCGCTGTGCCGCAACTACGACTACAGCCCGGACCTCTGGGAGTGCACCGTCTACTCCAGCGCCTTCAGCGGCCGCCGGGTGATCGGCACCGGTGACTGCCTGTGGGGGCTGCTCGACGGGATGAACGATGCTGGGCTCGCGGTGTCACTGACGTTCGGCGGTCGCCCCGGTGCCGGCCCCGGATTTGCGATCCCGATCGTGGTTCGGTACCTGCTCGAGGTGGCGAGCACCGTGCAGCAGGCCCGGGAACTGTTGCGCACCATCCCGATTGCCATGTCCTACAACCTGACGATGGTCGACGCGAGCGGCGATGCGTGCACTGCATTCGTCGCGCCGGGGCAGCCGCCGGAGTTCAGCGCCACGCCGGTCGCCACCAATCATCACGGGGTCGTGCCCGAGTACCCGCAACGCGCTGCGTCGCTGCGCAGCGTGCCCCGGCTGGACCGGCTGACCGACCTGGTGACCCAGGATCCGAGCCCGGACGACCTCGCCCGCGCCTTCGTCAGCGATCCGCTCTACAACCGGGAGTACTCCGGCGCGTTCGGCACTCTGTACACGGCGCTTTACCGGCCCACCGAGGGAACGGTCGACTACGTGTGGCCGGACGGGACGTGGCGGCGACGGTTCGACGACCCCGATGCGACCCGAACGGTGGTGCTGATCGGCGACTGACTGGCAAGGTGACGGCGTGACATCTGACAGCACCGGCGACGCCGGTCTCCTGCTGGCCGATCTCGAGCGCACGGCGGCGGACGCGGTGCGTGCGCTCGCGGAGCGTGCCGACCCCGAGGCGTTCCAGGCGCTGCTCCGGCTCAGCGCGCTGGTCGGTGAGTCCCTCGGGGTGAACGCAAGGGCGCTGGCGGTATCAGGGTCCTGGGCCAAGGTCGCGGAGGTGGCTGGGACGTCCCGGCAGGCCGCCTGGTCCCGGTGGAGCGCGCCCAACGCGTGACCCCGCCCGTCTGCCACCCGCTCCAGCCCACGGGCGGCAGACGGACGGTCGTCAGATCGGGGTCACACCAGGGATGCGCACTGGCCGAGAGCGTGGCGGCCGACGACGTTGACGCTGCCGGGGACGAAGCCTCCGGAGACTCCCGGGGTCAGTCCCGTGCACGTGAGGTTCCGTCCGATCGTGTTCCGGACGATGTAGACGCCGGGGGCGTCAGGGTGTGGGTCGCTCAGCGCGATGTTGGTGAGCGTCACGTTCCGGCCGATGTTGTTGAAGAGCACGCCCAGCCAGTCGGTTCGTCTGCCCGCTGACCGTGAGGTTGCCGCCGATCGTGTTGTTCTTGATCGACCAGGGAATCTCGGAGCCCCCGCCGGTGAGCGTGACGTTGCCCTTGACTGTGATTCCGTTCAGCAGAACCGCCTGCGCGTCCTTGACGGTGATGTTCCCCTTGACGGTGATCGTGGAGTGTCCCTTCGGTTCGACGGTGCACTCGTGCGCCGAATTGCCCGTGTACGAGGGGGGCTGGCAGCCCAGCCCCACCAGCGAGCCCGAAGCCCCGGTGACGTTGCGTCCGACGGTGATCGTCGACGGCGCACTTTGCGCGTCCAGCACCGCGCCGGCCGCGACCTTCACGTTGCCGACGACGCGGATGACTGCATCGGCCGGTACTGCGCACGCCCCCGTGACCGTGATGCTGGCGTAGGTTCCCGACGGGATCTCGCCACCGGTGCAGGTGTAGGGCTTCGGTGGCTTGCACACATCAGCCATCGCCGTACCACCCGAAAGCGCAAGCGCGACCGCAACAGTCAGGGTCCCCAGCACCTTCAGCGGCATCGCTTTCCCCATGAGCACAACTTTTCTCGAGCGGCCCACCGCCAGGCCGATCGGTACGGTTTACACCCCAATGCGTCTTTTGCGAAGTCTCCTTTTCAAAACGCGAAGCGGGTTGCCGCCATCCGGGTCAGCGGTTCCCGAAGCGCGGCCAGCGGCGATGATCCTCGAATGTCGCTGCCGCGCGTTCGCGACGAGCACCGGCGATCCTCCGCTCGCTCTGACGTCGTCGCCGAACGGCGCGGACTGCCTCTGCGCTGACCCGGTCACCTGCACAGCGCAGACTCAGCCGTCCCGACCAGGATGTCGACGGTGGCGTCCAGGCCCAGCTGACGGCCGGTGAAGAGCTGATCGAAGGCGTCGAAACTGCAGATCATCCACAGCACATCGGTGGCCCGCTCGACGCTGATGCCGTCCCGCAGGTGCCCGTCCTCGGCCAGCCGTGATGCGACGTGGGCCATCCCGCCGGCGCGCTCGGCCTCCATCTTCTGCACGGCTCCACCAACCGAGGCGGGATCCAGCTGGGCCATGGAGTGCAGCACCCGGTAGATGTCGCGGTCGCGGGCGTACATCGCGCTGGCGGCGGTGATGCCCGCCCGAAGATGTTGCCGCGCGTCGGGAGTCGCCACTGCCTCGGTGAGCTCCGGTAGACCGGTCCGGGCCCAGAGGTCGTCGACGAATGCGTCGAACAGGCCTGCCCGTGAACCGAACACCGAATAGATCGTCGAGCGCGCGACCCGCGCCAACTGGGCGACGCGATCGAGGCTGACCGGCTCGGTTGGACTGTCCCGCAGGCAGGAGGCGACGGCGTCCAGGATCCGTTGTCGGGTCTGTTCGGCACTTTCGGCGCGCAGTCGTTGCCGGTAGGGGCGGGTGTTCGTCACGCCGGCCAGTCTACTTTCAGAAAACAGGTTGTCTTTCGGGCGACGGATCGTATTCTGAACTACATGATGTTCACTGAAATCGCCGCCAACCACCGTTCCGGCCGCGTCCTCATCGTCGGCGCCGGGCCCGCGGGTCTCACCGCGGCGATCACCCTGGCGCGGCTCGGCGTCCGCTGCCTGGTCGTGGATCGTCGCGAGTGCCCGTCAACCCTGCCGCGGGCCACCGTGCTCAGCGTGCGCACCATGGAACTGCTCCGCCGGTGGGGCCTGGACGAGCGGGCACTCGGGGGCGGGCATGACGTCGAGTGGCTGCTGTCCCTGAGTCCGACGCTGCGTGAGGTGGGCGGGGGAGACAGGATCGAGGTCGGCTATCCCACGGCTGCGCAGAGTGCGCTGATCAGCCCGTGCCGCCCTGCGTGCGTGCCGCAGGACCATTTTCAAAAGGTGCTGCTGGATCACCTGCGAACATTGCCCGCCGCCGAGGTGCGATTGGGCCAAGACGTCGAAGACGTGATCCAGGACGGGGCGGGTTGCCGCGTCGTCCTGCGCGACCGGTCGACCGGACGCGTGGCCGTCGAGCACGCCGACTACGTGCTCGCAGCGGACGGGGCGCACAGCACCGTACGGACCCTGGCCGGGATCCCGATGCCGACCACCGGCAGCCTGTACGAGGCGCTCAGTGTCGTGTTCCACGCGCCGCTCTGGGACGTCGTCGGGCGGCACCGTTACGGCATCTACGCGGTGGGCGGCCCCGATGCGCCGGGGACGTTCCTGCCCGCCGGCCGACCGGACCGCTGGGTGTACAGCTTCGGCTGGGACCCCGCCCGGGAAACCGTGGCGGACTACCCACCGGACCGGTTGGCGAACCTGATCCGCGCCGCGGCCGGTGAGCCAGCGCTGGTCGTACGACTGGGCCGGGTCGGCGCGTTCTCGTTCGTCGGCGGGATCGCCGATCGCTACCGGGACAGCCGGATCTTCCTCCTCGGGGACGCTGCCCACCGGGTCACCCCGCGCGGCGGCACCGGGCTGAACACGGCCGTCGCCGACGGGTTCGACCTCGGCTGGAAGCTCGGCTGGGTGCTGCGTGGCTGGGCCGACGAAGCGTTGCTCGAGAGCTACGAGGCCGAACGTCGTCCGGTCGCAGAGCACAACCTGCAGCGGTCACTCGATCCGGCCGGCAGTCGGCGCCGGGCGGCCGACGAGGTGCACGTCGACCTCGGCCCGCGGATCCCGCACGTCTGGCTGCGATCGGACCCGGCAGATCCCGTCGGACTTCAGAGTGCGTCGACCCTGGACCTCCTGACGGATGGGCTGACTGTCATCACCCAGTCCGCCGATCACGTTGTCGCGCACAGGCTCTCGATGCCAACAATCGACGACGGCGGCGCGCCGGTCACCGTCCGGAGGGTCGACCGGATGACGCTGCGAGCAGTGGGCGCCGGCCGGGCCGCCGGCATCGTGCTACGGCCGGACGGCGTTCCGCTGGGTCAGCTGGCCTTCGAGATGCGGGCCGATCTGGCGGCAGCTGCTGCCTCGATCGCGGCCGTAGACCGCGCGGTCTCACTCGCAGCCGACCTGGCCGACTCCTCGGCGGCCGGCTGACCGATCGGCGGTTCGGCCGCGGCCGGTACCGCTGCAGTGGACGAGGACCCAGCCGGCATGATCGGCGACGGTCGTCCGCTCCGGGTGACGCCCTGCGGCAGTTCCGTACCCGCACGCTCGAAGGTGATGATCCGGTGCGCCCGGTTGTTGGAGAACCAGACGGCGCGTGCCCAGTTGTACATCGTGCCGAACCGGTTGCCCCAGCCGATCAGGTAGGCGACGTGAATGAAGCCCCACATCAGGTACGCGATGAAGCCGGTGAACTTGAGCCCGAACGCGTCGGCCACCGCAGCCTTGTGGCCGATGGTCGCCATGCTGCCCTTGTCGAAATACTTGAACGGCGCAGGCGCCGGTTTCTCGGCGATGCGCGACTCGATCAGTTCACCGACGTAGGTGCCTTCCTGCATGGCCGGTTGGGCGACGCCGGGAAGTTTGTTCAGCGACACCATGTCGCCGATGGCGAACACCTCCGGGTGGCCGGGGAGGCTGCAATCGGGATTGACCGCGATCCGGCCGGCCCGGTCGAGTTCGGCGCCGGTCTTCTCCGCGAGCAGGGTCGCCAATGGCGACGCCTGCACTCCGGCGGCCCAGATGCGGGTCCGGGCGCGAATGGTTTCCATACCGTCCGGACCTTTGACGGTGATCGACTCATGGTCCATGTCGACGGCGAGGGTGTTGACCCGCACCTCGACGCCCATCTTCTCCAGCTGACGCTTGGTGTACTTCTGCAGCTTGGGCGCAAAGGGCGGCAGTACCGTCGGCGCACCTTCGAGCAGAAGGATCCGGGCCTCGCTGGTGTTCACCGAGCGGTACTCCTCCGGCAGCACCTTGTGCGCCAGTTCGGAGAGCTGCCCGGCCAATTCGACACCCGTCGGCCCGGCGCCGATGACGACGAACGTCAACCACTCCGCTCGCTCCTGCGGATCCGTAGCGAGCTCGGCCATCTCGAACTTGGAGAGAATCCCGTCCCGGAGGTAACGAGCGTCCTCGACGGTCTTCATCCCGGGTGCGTACTCCGCGAACTGGTCCTTCCCGAAGTACGAATGGGACGCTCCGGCCGCGACGACCAGCGAGTCGTACGGCAGGTCGACCGGCCGGCCGTCGGGCGCGGACGCGCGGACGACCTTGTTGTCGATGTCGATGTCGTGTACCTCGGCCAGCAGGGCCCGCGCGTTCTTCTGCTTGCGGATCACGCTGCGTAGCGCGGGGGCGATCAACCCGGGCGACATGATGCCGGCCGCCACCTGGTACAGCAACGGCTGGAACAGGTGGTGGTTGGTGCGATCCGCGATGGTCACGTCCACGGGCGCCTTGGCCAGCGCACGCGCGACATTGAGGCCGCCGAATCCGCCGCCGATCACGACAACTTTGTGCCGATCGTTCGCCATGTATGCCTCCTGGGCTCACCTCCATCATGCTGATTGCGGCGCCCTCATGACCAGACCCGGCGTGCGAGTTTTCACTCAGCGGGTCAGGGAATAACCCACACGGCCCAAGACCGGATCTCTGTTACCCGACTGCTATTCCCCGGTGAGCTCCGCGAGTTGCTCGGCCGCGGTTCGGTTGCCCCGTTCGGCAAGCCGGCGCAATTCCTGCAGGTCTTCTATCTCAAAGGCGACTTGGATCAATTCGTCGGTCGCCGTGCCGTTACCGCGGTCCGAGAGCCGCCGGAGCTCGCCGATGTCACCGCGTTCACCGGCCAGCTGGATCAGTTCGTCCGCCGCGTCCGAGCTCCCCCGGTCGGCGAGGCGGCGGAGTTCGTCCATGTCTCCCAGCTCGCCGGCCAGTTGCACGAGTTCGTCCAGTGCGTCCCGGTCACCGCCGTCGGCGCGCATTCGCAGGGAGAGAAGTTCCGGATCGGTCATGGTGCATCGCCCTTTCGATCGTTCGCGATGGTCCCCGGATCGGTGGCCGCCGTCGAGCACTGCACCGTCACAGCCTCAGCCGCCCGATGCAGCAAGCGCCCCGGTTTCCCTCAGCCGGTCGCGATGCGCCAGCCATTCATGCCGCAGCGCCGGAAGCCGCTCGCTCAGGAATTCGGCCAGCGCCACCATCTCCTCGAGCGGTGCCCGTCGCTCCGGAGGAGCATCGGCGAGCAATACCAAGCCTTCACGGAAGACCGCTGCATGCTCGAGATGGATGGCGGCGTCGAAGTTCTGCGGCTGCTGACTGGCCGCATTCACGCTCACCCGGTCGACCCGCTCGCCCGCGATCCGGGTCCGCCGCGCGACGCCGTAGCCCTCCAGGAGCTTCACGGCACCGGTGATGGCGCTCCGGCTGGCGAGCAGTGCGTCACCGAGTTCGTCGATCGTCTGTTGCGGTGGGTCGCACACCAGCAGGTAGCCGAGCAACCGTCCGGCCATCGGCGGAAAGGCGTATTGACGCGCATAGAACCGGCCGACGTGATCGGCGAAGGTCAGTTCAGCGTCGGTGGACATGTCTCGACCATAACAGGAACGGCTGACATGACACACATTTGTGTCATCTCAGCCGTTCCGTACGATGGGAGGAGTCAGAGCTTGATGCCGACGTACTTTGTCTCCAGGTATTCCTCGATGCCCTCGGTGCCGCCCTCGCGGCCGAGGCCGGAAGCCTTGACGCCGCCGAACGGGGCGGCCGGGTTGGAGACGATGCCCTGGTTGATGCCGACCATCCCGGTCTCCAGGCGTTCGGCGACAGTCAGTGCGCGGGTGAGATTCTCGGTGAAGGCATAGGCGACCAGACCGAACTCGGTGTCGTTGGCCTTGGCGATTCCCTCGGCATCGGTGCTGAAGGTGATCACCGGCGCGACCGGCCCGAAGATCTCCTCGCGGAAGACCTTCGCGCTCGTCGGCACCCCGGTCAGCACGGTGGGCGGGTAGAAGTGGCCGGGGCCGTCGATGGCGGTGCCGCCGGTGACGATCGTGGCGCCCTTGTCGACCGCGTCGGCGACCAACTCGGTGACCTTGTCGACCGCGGCGGAATCGACCAGTGGGCCGACGGTGACGCCGTCGTCGATGCCCCGGCCGATGCTCATCGCGCCCATCCGTTCGGCCAGTCGCGCGGAGAACTCCTTCGCAACGGACTCGTGCACGATGAACCGATTGGCGGCGGTGCAGGCCTCGCCGATGTTGCGCATCTTGGCGAGCATCGCGCCGTCGACGGCCTTGTCGAGGTCGGCGTCACCGAAGACCAGGAACGGCGCGTTGCCGCCCAGTTCCATCGACACTTTGAGCACCTGCTGCGCAGACTGTTCGATCAACTTCTGGCCGACCGCGGTGGAACCGGTGAAGGTCAGCTTCCGCAGTCGCGGGTCGGCGATGATCGGACCCGACACGGCGCCGGAGTGGCTGGTGGTGATGACGTTCAGCACCCCGTCCGGGAGTCCCGCCTCGATCAGCACAGCGGCGAGAGCCAGTGTGGTGAGCGGGGTCTGGGCGGCGGGCTTGATGACGACCGTGCAGCCGGCGGCCAGTGCGGGACCGATCTTGCGGGTACCCATCGCCAGCGGGAAGTTCCACGGGGTGATCGCGTAGACCGGGCCGACCGGCTGCTTCATGGTCAGCAGCCGGGTTCCGCCGGACGGTGCGACGGAGAAACGGCCGGCGATCCGGACGGCCTCCTCGGAGAACCAGCGGAAGAACTCGGCGCCGTAGGTCACCTCGCCCCGCGCCTCGGCCAGCGGCTTGCCCATCTCGAGGGTCATCAGCAGGGCAATGTCCTCGGAGCGTTCGGTGAGCAGTTCGAAGGCCTTGCGCAGGATCTCGCCGCGAGCGCGCGGGTCTGTCGCCGCCCAGTCGGCCGAGGCGGCGACGGCCGCGTCGAGGGCCTCGATGCCCTGTTCGGGGGAGGCGTCGGCGACGGAGGCGATGACCTCACCGGTCGACGGGTCCTCCACCGGAACCGTCTGCTCGGTGGAGATCCACTTGCCGCCGATCAGCAGTCCCTTCGGGACCGCGTTCAGTACACGCGAAATCTGCTCGTCCGTCACACCCATGGCGTCTTTCCTCTCAAGGCTTCGTTACAGCTGAACTCGGGTCTGCACTGCGAAATGGCGTCAAGACGCCAGGGTGTCGATGACCTGCTCGAGAACGTCCAAGCCCTCGCGGAGCAGCTCCTGCGGGATCACCAGCGGGGGCAGGAATCGCAGCACATTGCCGTAGGTACCCGCCGTCAGCACGACGACACCCTGGGCGTGACAGGCTTTTGCGATGGCGCCGGCCAGCGCGGGATCGGGATCGCTCGTGCCCGGCTTGACCAGTTCCATGGCGATCATCGCGCCGCGTCCGCGGATGTCGCCGATCACGTCGTGGCGGGCCTGCACGGCGCGCAGCCGCTGCAGCATCGTCGTCTCGATGGCCCGTGCGGCACCGGCCAGGTCGAGTTCGCGCATCGTGCGGATGGCGCCGAGAGCGGCCGCGCAGGCAATCGGGTTCCCGCCGTAGGTGCCGCCGAGGCCGCCGGTGTGCACCGCGTCCATCAGTTCGGCCCGACCGGTCACCGCGGCCAGCGGCAAACCGCCGGCGATGCCCTTCGCGGTGGTGATCAGGTCGGGCACCACACCGTCGTGCTCGGAAGCGAACCAGGCGCCCGTCCGGCAGAAACCGGTCTGGATCTCGTCGGCGATCAGCAGCGCGCCGTTGTCGGTGCACCACGCGGAGATCGCCGGCAGGAAACCCTCGGCGGGCACGATGAAGCCGCCCTCGCCCTGGATCGGCTCGATCAGCACGGCGGCGACGTTCGACGCACCGACCTGGGTGGTGATGATGTCGATGGCGCGCTTCGCGGCTTGCGCCCCGGTGATGTCGCCGTCCCGATACGGGTAGGACATCGGCACCCGGTAGACCTCGGCGGCGAACGGGCCGAAGCCCTCCTTGTAGGGCATGTTCTTCGCAGTCAGTGCCATCGTCAGGTTCGTGCGGCCGTGGTAGGCGTGATCGAAAACCACGATCGCGGTCCGGCCGGTCGCATGCCGGGCGATCTTGACGGCGTTCTCGACGGCCTCCGAGCCGGAATTGAACAGCGCCGACTTCTTGGCATGGTTCCCGGGTGTTACGGCGGCGAGCTGCTCGCAGACCTCGACGTAGCCCTCGTACGGCGTGACCATGAAACAGGTATGGGTGAAGGCGCGGACCTGGTCGGTGACGGCCTCGACCACGTGCGGCGCGGAGTTGCCGACGCTGACCACCGCGATGCCCGAGCCCAGGTCGATCAGTGAGTTGCCGTCGACATCGACCAGCACACCGCCTCCCGCCCGCTCGATGAAGACCGGGAAGGTGGTTCCCACCCCGTTGGAGACGGCGGCCTGACGGCGGGCGAACAGTTCCTTGGATCGGGGACCGGGCAGTTCGGTGACCAGACGGCGTTCCTGAACCAGATCCTGCAGCGCGACAGTCATGGGGTACGGCTCCTCTCGACGGTAAGACATCAGCCTCGCCCACCCGCGGTCGAGGCGAAATAGCAGGTATGGAGCGTTAAGCTTCCCGGACATGGACAGATTGGCACTGCGATCGGAGCTGTCGTGCCGTTGACGATCGGTGCCCTGATTTCTACTCCTGAGCTAGGCCTACGGCTCCTCACGGAGAACACCCGGGTCGACCGCGCCATCACCTGGGTGCACGTCAGCGAGCTCCGGGATCCGACACCGTTCCTGACGGGCGGGGAGTTGCTGCTGACCACGGGCATCGTCACCGGTGCCGGCGATCTGGAGGGCGCCTCGGTCGACGAGTACGTGCGGCTGCTCGCCGATGCCGATGTCGTCGGGCTTGGATTCGGGATCGGCCTGAGCCATCATCAGGTTCCGGCAGAGCTCGTCGCCGCAGCGGGCCGGCGCGGGCTGCCGCTGCTCGAGGTGCCGCACAGCACCCCGTTCATCGCGATCAGCCGCGCGGTCTCCCGCGCTCTGGCCGCCGACGAGTACGCCGCGGTGACCAAAACGTTCGCCGCGCAACAGGCCCTGACCCGGGCCGCGCTCTCCGCTGCAGGGCCTGACCGGCTGGTGCGGCAGCTCGCCCAGCAGGTCGGTGCCTGGGTGGCCCTGTTCGATCGTGCCGGCGCGGTTCTGGCGGCCCATCCGGACATCGCCGGCGCCAGGTTGGCCGCGGTGCGAGCGGAAGTTGCAGTTCTCGCCGCGCATCGCGGCCCGGTCGGCGCTGCGTTCGACGCGGGAGCCGATGCCGTCAGCCTGCAGTCCGTGGGCGCCGGGCCTCGCGGCCGCGGCTTTCTGGCGGTGGGTCGGCCGGGCGGCCTGACCGCCGCGCAGCGTCATCTGGTGAACGCCGCCGTCATGCTGCTGACGATCATGCTGGAGCAATCGCGGAGCACCGACGCCGCGCTCGATCAGGTCAGGTCGGCCCTGATGCATCTGGTGCTGTCCGGGCGAAGTGAACTGGCCGGTCCGATCGCCGACACGATCTCTGCGCCATTGCCTGCGGGACCGGTCACGGTGCTCGTCGCCACCGGGGAGGGCGTCGCCCGGGTGGGCGTGGACGACCCATCGGTGAGCTTCGGGGGCCCGGCGCTTGCTGCCGTTGTCGACCGGGAACTCGTCGCCCTCATCGGCGGCGATCCTGCGGCCGTCGCCGACGCGGCCAGGATCCTCGCGGCGGAGGCGGACGTGGTGATCGGGCTGGCCGGGCCGGTGGACGTCTCCGAGATTCCCGCCGGTTACCGGCAGGCATTGCAGGCGGCCGACTTCGGCCGCCGACACGGCAGGCCCGTCACCGGCTTCCGCGAGATCTCGATGCCGGGGATCACCGGCATGTTGGGCCGCGACCAGGCGATGGCATTCGCCGAATCCCTGCTCCAACCGCTGGTGGACCACGACAAGGTGGGTCGGGGTGACCTTGTCGTGTCGTTGCGGACCTGGCTCGCGCACCATGGCCAGTGGGATCCATCGGCCGCTGCCCTCGGGGTTCACCGGCACACGCTGCGACATCGGATCAGGACCGCCGAGGAATTGCTGGGCCGGAGCTTCGATTCGCCCGGCACTCGCGGTGAACTCTGGCTCGCCCTCGAACTATTGGACTCCGCACCATCGGGCCCGGACTGAGCCGCCGCCCGAAGGCTGCCTGCCGGCGGCGGCTAGGGGATGAGACGCGCGAGAGTGGCGGCCATCTCGCTGAACAGTGCCTGTAGGTCGGCGTCGACCTGCGCCGCGTCTGCGGCCTCCCGCGCAGCAGCTTCGCGTGCGGCGGCCCGGCGTGCGGCGGCGGCGGATTCTGCCGCCCGCGATGCGGCTGCGGCGGCGGATGCAGCGGCGGCAGATTCAGCGGCACGCGATTCGGCGACTGCCTCTGCCACTCCTCCCGCTCCCTGGACAGCCTGGGCCGTGGCTGTGGAGGCAGCGCGCATCGCGTCGTACCCGGCGCCGGTCGAGGTTTCCAGAATTGCCAGGAAATACCGGTCGGTCCAGCCCACGGAGTGGATCTGGACCTGGTCGGTCGAGCCGACGTCAGTCCAGCCCTGCTTGGAGCCGTGGTCGCCGGTGAGCGCGTTCAGCCCGAACGATTGGTCGAAGCCGTCCGCGCCGACCGGAGCGACGTCGGCCATCGCGTCCATCAACAGCGGTCCCACGTTCGGATCGTTCGACATCGAGAAAAGGAAGTCGGCCTCGTCATCGGCGGTGATCAGTTCCCATCCCCAATCGTCCGGGCCGGTCTTCGGGCCGTTGCTGGTATTCCGCAGGCCATAGCGGTTCGCCATGGTCGGCACGATGTCGGTGTTCCACAAAGAGGACTCGATGCCGTCGTCAGAATTGATGATCATCGTGCGCAGCGTCTGCGCCATTCCCGGGTCGGGATGACCACCCGCCTGCACCTCGTAGTAGGCAACGGTGAAGAGCTTCACGATGGATTCGGAGATGTACCGCTCATCCCCGCCGCTGGCCGCCACCCGCTCGCCGCTGGACCGGTCGACGACGGCCACGCTCTGCTGGATGCCGGCGTCGGACGCCGCAGCCACGGCGGCGTCGACGGCCTGTTGGATCGGGGTTGCGGCACTTGCGGGAGTGGAGGACAGCAGCACAGCCGACAGCGTCAGAGTCAGCGCGGCGACAGAGTGGGCGATCCTCACCGGACCGAGCCTGCCATCAGGGGACGCCATCCTGCGACCGGCACCGGACATCGACGCGGTCACTGTGAGGGGCATCTCGCGGCGGCAGGGTCCAGATGGGGGCAAGGGTCGGAGTGCGCGGTGAACTGGGGCGTCGCGCTGGAATTCTGGACCCTGACTTCTTTCCCACTTCAACGTATAGCGCACCCCGGGGCTTGCGGCAAGACCCCGGTGGTGGCGCAGAATCGCCGACCGGGTCTTGAACCCGCGCACCGGGGCGTCCCCCGATGCGGCGAACGCGCGATTGTCCAGTCCGGAGCTGATGACGTGAACCCATTGTCCACCAGTGTGTTCCACCTTCCCGATCACCTCAGCCGCAAGGCCGACCCGGCCCTCACCGATGGCGACGAAAGGCATTTCACCGCGATCACCGAAAGCCTCCGGCGCTCGATCGCCGAAATCTCCGACCGGCTCGATACCGAACGCAGGGCGCGCGGCGGCGCGGGCCAGGAGGCGATGGAAAGGGATCAGCAGATCCACCGGTTGACCGCCCGGCTGCGCACGCTCCGGCGATTCGGTGCGGACATGTGCCTCGGGCGCATGGTCGGCGAGGGTGACGCCGATCCGGTCTACATCGGGCGGCTGGGTCTCGCCGACAGCGGCGGTCGCCAATTGTTGATCGACTGGCGTGCCCCGGCCGCCGCGCCATTCTTCAGTGCCACCCACGCGAACCCGATGGGTCTGGTCAGGCGCCGCAGATACCGCTGGACCCGGGGCCGGATCACCGACTTCTGGGACGAGGTGTTCGCGCCCGAGGCACTGCAGCAGGGTAGGGAATCCGACGCCGCACTCGACGACGAGTCCGCCTTCATCGCGAGCCTGGGCAGCAGCAGGTCGAGTCGGATGCGCGATGTGCTCGGCACCATCGCCGCCGAACAGGACGCCATCATCCGCGCCGGATCCCAGGGTGCGCTCGTCGTCGACGGCGGTCCCGGGACGGGCAAGACCGTGGTCGCCCTGCACCGCGCCGCCTATTTGCTGTACTCCGATCCCCGGCTGGGTCACCAGCGGGGCGGTCTGCTGTTCATCGGTCCGCACCAGTCGTACCTGGCCTACGTCGCCGACGTCCTGCCCAGCCTCGGCGAGGAGGGGGTGCAGACCTGCACCCTGCGGGATCTGGTCGCCGAGGGTGCCGCCGCGGGTGTCGAGGCCGACCGCAGCGTCGCAGCGTTGAAGTCGTCGGCGGTCATGGTGCAGGCGATCGAGGCCGCCGTCCGGTTCTACGAGGAACCACCGACCAGAGCAATGACTATTGAGACACCTTGGGCCGACCTCAGGCTCAGCGCGGACGACTGGGCGGATGCATTCGGCGCGGTGCAGCCCGGAACCCCGCACAACGAGGCGCGCGAGCAGATCTGGGACGAGTTGCTGACCATACTGACCGACGGATATGACGGCGATGCCCCGATCGAGGAACTTCGAAAAGCGTTACGACACAACGCGGAACTCACTGCGACACTGCACCGCGCGTGGCCGCTGATCGAGGCGGCCGATCTCGTCGGCGACCTGTGGACGGTACCCGCCTACCTGCGGCTGAGCGCTCCATGGCTCGCTGCCGGCGACATCCAGCTGCTGCAACGCGAGGAACCGCAGGCCTGGACGGTGTCGGATCTGCCGCTGCTGGACGCAGCACGTCAGCGGCTGGGCGATCCGGCCGCGGCGGGTCTCAGTCGTCGCCGGAACGCCGCCGTCGCCGCCCGTCAGGAGTCGATGACCCAGGTCGTCGAGCACCTGATCGAGTCCGACGACTCCGAGATGGCCGTCATGTCGATGCTGCGCGGCGAGGACCTGCAGAACAGCCTGATCGACGACACCATTCTTCCGGCAACGGATGTCGACCTATTGGCCGGGCAGTTCGCACACGTCGTGGTGGACGAGGCGCAGGAACTGACCGACGCCGAGTGGCAGATGCTGCTGCTGCGCTGCCCGTCCCGGAGCTTCACCATCGTCGGCGACCGTGCCCAGGCGAGGCACGGTTTCGCCGAGTCCTGGCAGGACCGGCTGGAGCGGGTGGGGCTCGGCAGGGTCCGGCAGACCCGGCTGAGTATCAACTACCGGACGCCCGAAGAGATCATGACCGATGCCGAGCCCGTCATCAGATCCGTGCTCCCGGACGCCAACGTGCCCACCTCCATCCGGAGTACCGGCGTCCCCGTCGGCCACGGGCCCGTGTCAGAACTGGGCCCGATCCTGAACGCCTGGCTCGCCGAGCACCTCGAGGGAACGGCCTGCGTCATCGGCAGGCGTGCGATCGATACCGCCATCCTGCCCGGTAACTCCCGCGTCCGGTCGCTGAGCCCTGAGTTGGTGAAAGGACTGGAGTTCGATCTCGTGGTTCTCATCGATCCCGAGTCGTTCGGTGCCGGTATCGAGGGGGCGGTGGATCGTTACGTCGCCATGACAAGGGCGACCCGGCAGCTCGTCATCCTCGACAGCGCCTGACGCCTGCCCCCGATCCACAGCCTGGTCGACCTGCCCCATCGGGCAGGTCGCGGTGACCGGAGGTCATCCCCGGCGAACCTGTCGCGCCGAAGTCACCGTTCCTAGGCTCCGGAGAGGAGGGGTCTGGGCATGGGTGAGCAGCGTGAATTCGGGCAGGCAGTGCCGACGGCCGCGGAGCGAACACGCCCGCGACCCGCACGGTCGACACATGTTGATACGGGAAGTGTCTCACGCCCTCATCAGCCACTCGTGCCTGATGACGTGGCCCGGCTGCAGCGCTCGGCGGGAAATCGGGCGGTGACCCGGTTGCTGGGTAGGTGGGGCGCCAACCTCCCGGTTCAGCGTCAACCGGTTCGGGAGCTGCCGCCACGGACCAGACGCTGGGAGGAGGACAACAAGAAATGGGAGGAAAAGCAGAAGTCCGGGGGAGAAGCGGTGATGCACCGGACGACCACCATCGAGGCGACGGGCTGGGCGGAGGTCGGACCGGCTCGGCCGCGGATCAGCTACCGGCGCGAGGTCGAACTGGAGACCGCCGACGGCATCACCGTCTACCTGGACATCAGGGGAACGGTCAAACTGCAGCCGGGTGTCGCACTGCCGGCCGACGAAGCCGCCGCACTGGCGATGCGCGGCCGAGAAGTGCTGAGCCAACGGACTTTGCGTGTCGACGGTGGGGACGTGATCTCCGTCAGCGAGTACTCGCCGCACACCGTTGGTGGGCTTTCGTTCGGAACCGTGGCGAAGGCCGTCATGCCGGACTACGCACAACTGCCGCTGACCCCGGCTCAGCAGGAAGCCGCGATCCTGGACATGCTGCGCCGGCTGCCGCGTCGGCCCAGAACCGAACCCATCGAGGCCCCCACCGCGGGCGATGACCGGAGCACGGCTGGCATCGCTGCCGACGTCGCGACGGACTTCATCCCGTTCATCGGGGAGCTGAAGGACCTGTACCGCGCGGTCACCGGCACCGATCCGGTGACCGGGGAGAAACTCAAGTGGTGGGAGCGCGCGCTCGCGTTCCTCGGCGCCCTCCCGATCATCGGGAAGCTCGGGAAGATGGTCGGCAAGGGCCTCCGGTTCCTGGTGAAGGGCTTCGGCTGGCTCGGCGGCAAGGGCGCAGCCTTCGCCGCCTGGGTCGCGGAGAAGTTTTCCGCGTGGATGCATTCGCGGAAGGCGAAGAAGCTGGCCAAAGCGCAGGCCGAGGCCCGGCGGCTGGAAGCCGGTGCGGAGGAGATCCGGCGGCTCGCCGACGCCCGTCGATTGGCTGCCACCGCCGCGCCGACCCTGGCTGAGGTGAAGCGGCTGGTGCCCCCGGGTACGGATTGGCAGCGCTGGGGCATCGAGATCTTCGGGCAGGGCCCACGTGACGCGCTCACGCGGATCGGTACCCGCAGCACCCAGCAGCTACTGGCCATCGGCGTGAACAGGGACGTGGCACAGGCCCTCTACAACTGGTACAAGGCGCTCGGGCCGGGCGTCGGCGCGGAGACCCGGATCAACCGGCTCAAGCTCCTGGAGGACATCATCGGAAGGTTCTGATCAGTCTTTTCGGTGACCAGCCGCAGACACCTCCGCCTTGAGGGTCTCGATGTCCTCCCAGGCGATCCGCGGACGGGACAGACCACGCCGATCCAGGTACCGCCGCGCTGACCCGCGCAAGGTCCGGATCGTCTTGACCATGCCCAGCGGGCCTTTCGGATCGGCGGCCGGGATGTACCGGGACGGGCGCAGCGTCCAGGTGTCGCCCTCTCCGGTCAGCTCGCCGGTGACGACGAAGCCGTGCAGATTCCAGAGCTGCTCGTCGTGGCTGTGGCAGAGCAGGCTGGCCTTGCCCGGGCGGAGCGAGAAGCCTTCGGGAACGGTGATCAGCAGCGCCCGGTTCCGCGGATCGACGACCGGACGGACCCTGGTCATCGTCGGGCGACCGTCGTCATCGAAACCGGCCAGAACCGCGCTGCGGAACTCGGGAAGCCGGCGCGCCGCCTGACCGTAGGCGTCGTCCGCGGCGGCATCGACCCGGACCGGGGGGTGGTCCCCGCCGAGCGGTCCCGGCGTCGGCACGCCCGGGCGGACGGTGACGGTGGTGGGTGTGGTCGTGATCAGCAGCCGCATGTAATAGAAGTCCATCAGCCATCGGGAGATCGGGTTGGTGCTGTCGGCGGCCGACTTCGGCTGCCGCTCGAAGATGCGCAGCCAGACCTCGCGGGCCCGCAGCACGCTGGTCACGATCTCGTCCGGGCACACAGCACTGCCCTGGATCAGCACCTGCGGTGTCTCCTGCAGGCCGCTGCTGGTGGGATCGGAGAACAGCAACGCCACCTGCGGATTGCGCCGAACGTTGAACGCCTTCTGCGGCAGTGCGATGGAGGTGGTGATGGTGAACGTGCCGTCGGCGTCCTGGGCGCTGACCGTCGGCCAGGCGATCGGGACGCCGCTCTTGGTGACGGTCAGGAACTCACAGGTCCGGTACGCGTCGATCGCGGCGATGGCGTCGGACGGGATGCTCAGGGGGGAGGCGGTCACTGATCACTCCAGGGGCGAGGGCTGGGAAAGCTGACAGACCGATGGTGCGAGTCGCGGCTTGACGACCACTGAAAATCCACTGAAGAAAACCCACTGAAAGAGGCCGACAGGCGCTACGACGGTCGCAGCACCACGTCGAAGGTGCTGTCCGGGTCGTCGAACCGCCGCACCCACTGCCGGTCGGGCCAGTGCAGTTCGACCGAGCCGGCGCCCGGCCGGTACAGAGCGGTGTAGACCGTTCCGAAAGCCCGCCAGAAATGAGTCGAGTAGAGCGGCGGTTCGAGGAAGGCCGCCGTGAGTCGATCCGGCAGCGGGTCGCGGGCGACGAGCTCGAGCAGGCGATCTCGTCGCGGAACGCTGGCGTACCGCTCCGCGTGCTCGATGCTGTCCGGGATCTCGCCGCGGTGATTGGTCGCGACCGGTGACGTGCTGAACTCCGCGGCCCGGCCCGGACCCACATATGCCGTCAGCACCTGACTGTCGGCGTCCACGACGGTCAGGTTGTAGGCCATCGCCACCGGCATGCGGGACAGGATGGCCCGTGCCTGTTCGGTCGTCGTCGCGACCTCCAGCAGGTACCGGACGACGAGGGACACCGCGAAACCCGGACCCGACCCGCGCCGGCCGCCGAAGCTGAGCGAGACCACCAGCCCGTCAGCATTCATCCCGTCCAGCAGTCCCCACAGGCAGTCGCCGTTCCCGATCACCTTGCGACCGGTGAAGGAGCTGGACAGCACCACCCGCTCCCACAATTCCGGTGAGTAGTCGTAATTGCGGCACAGTGCGATTTCGGGCTCTGTCACCACAGCCTGTGAACAACCCGGCAGGAACCGCGGCGGATCCCACAGCGTGAGCATCCGGGCCGCGACCTCGTCGGCGCCGGCCGCCTCCGCCAATTCCACCATCCGCCGATAGGTCGGCACCAGTTCGGGCATGTGCCGCTCGAGCATCTCGGTGGCGAGTTCGTCCGTCGGCCGGGGGCGGACGTCGCGCTGCAGATACCAGGTTCGGTAACCGGGCCAGGTCGCGGCGAACAGCCGCTGCCAGCGCGCGCCCGGTACAGGTTCGTTGATCCCGTGGACGGTGAGCGGGATGGGCGCGTCGGCATCGAACGGTGGTCGCCGCGGGAACGGGTCGAGCGCCCGGCGACGTCCGCCCTGCGTCATCGCCGGATTCTCCCGTCCTCCGGCGACCGTGCTGCCGGATGGTTCGTCGGTGCCGCTGCTGGCGTTGTGCGTGCCGCGGTCTTGATCCCGAGTGGTCATCTTGCCGCATTTGACCTGCTGCGGGATGCTCTGCGCACTAACGATCACCTCGAGCGAGTCGATGACACGGAGATTCCATGGTCGAGCAGCAGTCGTCCGAAGCATCCAGCGGCGCGGCACGGCGGCCGTTGCACGGCATCGCTGAGATCCGACACTTCTTCCGCACCAACACCACTCCGATCTTCTTTGTCGGCGCCACGTCGTTCAATCTGCTCGGCCTCGACCGGTGGGTGCGCAATTTCGACTACATCACCTACTACGACGCCTGGGAGGGGGCGCACCCGAGGGTGTTCACCCCGCAGGACAAGCCCTATATGGAATTCTCCAGCGGCGAGGAGATCAACAACTACCTGCTGCTGCATCCCGAGGTGCGGGCGCACATGCAGCGCGCCGGGGGGCGCCCGAAGGTGGCGATGGTCTTCTTCGACGAGGAGACCGAGAAGATCTGCACCGAACTGGGTTACGACCTCATCCTGCCGTCGGCGGCACTGCGCGAACACCTCGATTCCAAGATCGTCACCACCCGGCTCGGGGACGAGGCGGGGGCGCCCAGCGTGCCGAACATCCTGACCTCGGTCGACTCGTGGGACGAGCTCGTCGAGCAGACGACGGCGGCCGGGCTCGGCACCGACGTGGTGCTGCAGACGCCGTACGGGGACAGCGGCAAGACGACCTTCTTCCTCACCTCACAGGCCGACTGGGACAGATACGCCGACGACATCGTGGGACAGCAGCAGAAGATCATGAAGCGGATCAACCACCGCGCGATCGCGGTGGAGGCCGTGCTCACCCGGCACGGCACCGTCGTCGGGCCCTTCATGACGGAGCTGACAGGGCACCCGGAGCTGACCCCGTACAAGGGCGGCTGGTGCGGCAACGAGATGTTTCCGGACGCCCTGTCCGGCGCCCGGCGGGTCAAGGCCAACCAGCTGGTGCGCAGGCTGGGGGATCGGCTGTCGGGCGAGGGCTACCGCGGATTCTTCGAGGTCGACGTGCTCGTCGACACCGATGCCGACGAGGTCTACCTCGGCGAGCTGAACCCCAGGATCAGCGGCGCATCCTCCATCACCAACGTCACCGCCGGTGCCTATTCGGACATGCCGCTGTTCCTCTTCCATCTGCTCGAGTACATGGGCGTCGACTACATCCTCGACGTCGACGAGATCAACCGCCGCTGGGAGGACCTGGCCTCGGTCGACCTGTGGAGCCAGATGATCATCAAGGAAACCGGGTCCGCGGTCGAGGAGATCACCGCTGCCGCGAGGACCGGGCAGTGGTATTTCGACTCAGCCGGCGAATTGCGGTTCAGGCGGGCTGCGCTGGACTGGCATCAGCTGCAGAACGAGGACGAATGCTTCTTCCTGCGTATCTACGGACCGGGTGACTACCGTTGGAAGGGAGCAGATCTCGGGGTTCTGGTCACCAAGGGCCGGCTGCAGACCGAGGAACCGGAAGATTCGGGTCTGGCGAGCGCGCTGGTCGGCGCCGCGTCCACCACGCCGGTCGATGTGTCGGCCGTCGCGCGGGCGGTCACCGAAGACGCCAAGGAACCCCCGGCCGGCATCGACCTGGTGTCCGAGCACGAATCCGACGCGGCGCCGCGGAACGCGCCCGCCACCGCAGGTGGTCCGTCCGTGGCCGGCAGTTCGCGGCTCACCCCGCGGGCCATCCGGCTGATCCAGGCAATCCGCGCGCAGTACGCGGGCACCCCGGTCGGCGCTGAGTTCACCGCCCCTGTGTCGCCGGTGGGTATCAAGTCCGGCGGCTGAGGAGTTCCACGACTTTAGGGTGAGCTTCATGAGTTCGCCCAGCAGTTCAGCGGCGCAGGACCTCACCGCGCGGCTCGCCGGTACCAAATCCGTTGTCGCCGTTGCACTGCTGTTCGCAGTGAACGGGCTCGTCTTCGGCGGCTACGCGGGAGTGCTGCCGTCCATCCGTGAGCGGCTGGACATCGACGCGACCTCCATCGCGATTCTCTTGTTCAGTACCGGACTGGCCGGGATCGTGTCGATGCAGATCGGCGGACGGCTGACCGATTCCACCGGTGCGCGGCGGGTGGCGTTGACGGGGCTGCTGTTCCTGATCGCAGCGATGGTGACATTCGCGTTCGCCACCACCTTTCCCGTCGCAATTGCCGGGGCAGTGCTGCTGGGGCTGGGTAACGGCGCCATCGACGTCGCAATGAATGCCACAGGTGTGCAGGTTGAGGCTGCGCGCAGGCGACCCATCATGAGCACCTTCCACGCCCTGTGGTCGCTGGGCGGCTTCGTCGGTGCCGGGTGCGTCCTGCTGTTGGCGACTGTGCTGGATCTGACCGGCGCCGCCATCGTGCTGCCATTGTTGCTGTTCGTCGCCGCCGTGGCGGGCGTCGCCTTCGTCGTCCTGCTGCGGATCACGCCGCCGACCGCGCTGGTACCGCACAGCGTCGACGGCGTCCGCCTGAAGATCCCGCCGATTGCGTGGGTACTCGCGGTCATGGCGCTCGCCTTCGGCCTGGCCGAGGGCACCGCCACCGATTGGGCGGCTCTGCACGTCACCGAGGTCGCCCGGGTGGACTCGACCACCGGTTCGCTGGGTCTCGTAGCCGTCAGTGGATTCATGGTCGTGATCCGGCTGGTCGGTGACCGGTTGGTCGCCCGGTTCGGCCGTCGTGCCGTGGTCCGGTTCGGCGGCCTCTGCGCCGCGATCGGTTACGGCCTGGTCGCGTTGGTCAGCGGGCTTCCGCTGTTGCTGGTCGGGTGGTCACTTGTCGGGCTGGGAGTGGGGATGATCGCGCCGCAGGTGTACGCGGCCGCCGGGCACATCGGTGGCGGCCGGGTGCTCGCTGTCGTCGTCACCTTCGGTTATGCCGCCTTCCTCGCGGGTCCGGCGACCGTGGGCTTCCTGGTGAATCGCCTCGGTCTGCACCACACGATGGCCGTCCCGGCGGTGCTCTGCCTCGGCATCGTCGTCCTGGCGGCAGCCATGCCGAAGCAGGACGCCGATCTCGCCCCGGCGGACTGAGTGGCCAGTTCCGGGAGCCGAGGTTCAGCCGAGGCTCAGTTGGAAACCGATCAAGTCGATCGCGGCCAAGCGTGTCCAGCAGCCGGCCGACGTCCTGCGGGAGCGGCCAGGACGACAGCTTGACGGCGACCAGTCGCCTGGCGGGCTCCACCCAGATCAGCTGGCCGTGGATCCCGAGACACAGCAGCACATCCCGCCCGCTGTAGGGCAGCCAGAACTGGTTGCGGTACCCACCGCCGGGGAGCCAGGAGTGCATTGCCGGACGCCGCGAATTTCTCCCTGGTGTCGGGTGCGGCGGCGTAGCTGTCGGTGATCCACACTGCGGGCACGATCTGCTCGCCGTTCGCCGTGCCGCCGTCCAGCAGCATCTGGCCGAATCGGCCGAGGTCGCGCAGCGTCGCGGCGAGCCCGCCGTCATGGAAGACGGCACCTGCCGGGTCGACGGCGGCGTCCATGTCCTGCTCGGCTGCCGATCCGGGACCAGATCAGGCTGGACAACAGCTCGGGCATCCGGATGCCGGCTGCCCGCTCACACACCCAGCCCAGGATGTCGGTCTCGCAGGAGCGGTACTCGAAGGCCGTGCCGTGCGGGCGGTTGGCCATGCAGTGTCGCCAGGTAGTCGTACATCGACGTGGGCAGTCCGGGCCGGGTCCGCGGTGCCCAGCCGATGACCTGCTCCAGCAGCCGGACCTCCGCCGCAGGGATCAGGTACTCCTCGGAGAACGCGATGCCGGAGCGCATGTCGAGCACGTCCCGAACGGTGGCGCCGCGGTAGCCGGAGCCGGCGAGCTCGGGGACGTAGTAGTCCACCGCGGCAGTGACGTCGATGGCGCCCGCGTCCGCCAGTATGCCGACCACGCAGCCGATCAGCGACTTGCTGACCGACATCAGCATGTGGGTCCGGTCCGCCGGCATACCGCCCGGGTACTGCTCGGTGACCACCTGCCCGTCCTGCAGCACCAGGAACCCGTCGGTGTAGGTGTCGTCGAGGATCTCGTCCAACCGACCCGGACGTGCCGTCGAACCGCCACACCACCTGCTCCAGCGTCGACGCCGGTGCCGATGGTCATCGGCCGCGGACCGGCCGCTTCCCTGGCCACCCGTGCGGTCGGCACGACCTCCCGCAGGTGCTGGAAGGACCAGCGGTTGTACGGCGCATGCTGCCAATTGGTGAGCGACCAGCGGTTGGCGACGGCCGGCGGGAAGCCGATCATGGTCATGAAGGGGTTCGCTCCAACTGGCGTGGACGGCGTGACGGCCGGGGTGGTGAACCTTGTGGTGGTGAACGCTGCGGGCGGGCGGTCGGCTCCGGTGGGGGCCGATCCGAGGTAGGGACGATACCCGGACAGCGAAGCCGGTGAGGGCAGGCGGCCTGCAATCGCCGCCCGTCGTACAGTCTGGATCCATGAGCGAGACCACCGGACAGCAGACGCCGGCCCAGCCGGCGTCCGGACAGCGTGAGCACCGCAAACCGCACAGCCACATCGTCACGGACGGCATCGAGCGGGCCGCCGCCCGCGGCATGCTGCGAGCGGTCGGCATGGGCGATGACGACTGGCGCAAGCCGCAGATCGGCGTCGCCAGCTCCTGGAACGAGATCACCCCGTGCAACCTGTCGCTGGACCGGCTGGCCAAGGCCGCGAAGCAGGGCGTGCACGAGGCCGACGGCTACCCCCTGGAGTTCGGCACCATCTCGGTGTCCGACGGCATCTCGATGGGCCACGGCGGGATGCACTATTCGCTGGTCAGCCGGGAGATCATCGCCGACTCGGTGGAGACGGTGTTCCGCGCCGAGCAACTCGACGGCGGGGTGCTGCTGGCCGGCTGCGACAAGTCGCTGCCCGGGCATGCTGATGGCCGCCGCCCGGCTCGACGTCGCCGCGGTGTTCCTCTATGCCGGATCGACCCTGCCCGGCAAGCTGGACGGCGAGACGGTCACCATCATCGATGCGTTCGAGGGCACCGGGGCCTGCCTGGCGGGCAAGATCACCCGTGACCGGCTCACCGAGATCGAGAAGGCCATCTGCCCCGGCGAGGGCGCCTGCGGCGGGATGTACACCGCGAACACGATGGCGTCGGCTGCCGAGGCGCTGGGGATGTCGCTTCCCGGGCAGCGCCGCGCCGCCGGCGCCGGACGCGCGCCGGGACGCGTTCGCGGTGCGCTCCGGCGAGGCCGCGGTCAGCGCTGGTCGACGCCGGCATCACCGCCCGCGACATCCTGACCAAGAAGGCCTTCGAGAACGCGATCACCGTGGTGATGGCGCTCGGCGGCTCCACCAACGCGGTGCTGCACCTGCTGGCCATCGCCCACGAGGCCGGGGTGGAACTCGGGCTGGATGATTTCAACCGGATCGGCGACCGGACGCCGCACCTGGCCGACGTCAAGCCGTTCGGCCGGTACGTGATGACCGACGTCGACCGGATCGGCGGAATCCCGGTGGTGATGAAGGCGCTGCTGGACGCCGGGTTGCTGCACGGCGACGCGCTCACGGTCACCGGCCAGACGCTGGCGGAGAACCTCGCCGAGCTGAACCCACCCGCCCTGGACGGAGATGTGCTGCACACCATGGCCAATCCCATCCACCGCACCGGCGGCATCGCGGTGCTGCAGGGGTCACTGGCTCCGGAGGGAGCGGTGGTGAAGAGCGCCGGCTTCGACGCCGAGGTGTGGGAAGGCCCGGCGCGGGTGTTCGACGGAGAGAAGGGCGCGATGGACGCCGTCGTCCGACGGCACGCTCAAGCCCGGCGACGTCATCGTCATCCGCTGGGAAGGTCCGAAGGGCGGCCCCGGGATGCGCGAGATGCTCGCCGTGACCGGCGCGATCAAGGGCGCCGGTCTCGGCAAGGACGTGCTGCTGCTGACCGACGGCCGGTTCTCCGGCGGCACCACCGGGTTGTGCATCGGCCACGTCGCGCCGGAGGCGGCGAACGGCGGTCCGATCGCGCTCGTGCAGGACGGCGACATGATCCGGCTGGACATGGCGTCGAAGAGACTGGACCTGCTGGTCGACGATGCCGAATTGGCAGCCCGCCGGGACGCGTGGACGCCGCATCCGCAGAACCTGAACTTCGGTGTGACTGGGCAAGTACGCGAAGCTGGTCGGCTCGGCTGCCAAAGGGCCGTGTGTTTCTGACGCCGTGTGTTTCTGAGCCGTGTGTTTCTGATGCCGTGTGTTTCTGATGTCGTCAGCGCACGGTGCTCACGGCTCTCACCGGCCCGTGCGGGCGGGGGAGCGCTGAGGCGTGCCGTTCCGCCGTCTGGACACCGTTCAGGGCCGCCACCTCACGGCTGACCTCCTGTCGGGCCAGGTCGGCGGCATCGGCAAGGCGTTGCGCGCGGATGCTGATCTGCCGCTCCAGCGCCGCGGCCCTCGACTGCGCCTCCTCGATGATGGCTGCCGCGCTGAGCCTGGCCCGCTCGACCAGCAAGTTGCACTCGGCGATGGTCTGGGCGCGCTGTTCCTCGGCCTGCGCGATGAGCGCGTCGGCGCGCGGCCGGCCGTCCGATTCGGCGCCGAGCGCGTCGGCTGTTCCGGTGACGACCGACCCGTCCGCCTCGAGGAGCGCGCGGAGAAGGTCGACCTGCTGACTACAGGCGAGCCAGCCGTTGGACAGCGCATCGACGACGGCTGCGCAATGGTCCTGGAACCGGTCGACCTCCAGCGGGTCGTACCCGCGGCCGAAGGGTTCGGTGACACCGAATCGGACCGACCTGATGGCAGCCGCGGTGCTGCCGGCGGCGCGACGTGACGGGGGCAAGGACGGGGCCATCGTTGCTCCTCGGCAGGGGATGTGCGGGGGGTGATCCGGACGTGGACGTTCTCGCTGATTGTCGACCATGGAAGCGGGCGGGTCGAGCGTTTGGTGCAAAAAGGACAAAAACTGGCAACTGGGCATGATTCAGCATCACGTTCCGTCGCCGGCGGACTGCCCTTGGGGCCGGCGTGAGGTCAGCACGGCGTGGGGTCAGGGCGGTCGGTCAGTCCGTGAGGGCGTCGTCCCGGTCGGCCGTCGACGTGTCCCCGGTGTCGGCACCCGCACGCTGATAGGGCACGCCGTCCCAGCTGACGCCGCGGGTCCGGCCCGGCAGGCCGGCCACCCGCGCCGCCGACCCGGTCGAACGGCCGATCTGGGGTGCGGGTCGGCCGTTGACCCTGGTGCCGGCGCCCTTGGTGACGGTGGTCTTGGTGTTGCGTCGCGGCCTTCGCGGGGCTTCCCTGGCCGCCTCGACCGCCAGCGGATTCGCCTTGCCGTACTCCTCTGCGACGCGGTCCAGCAAACCCTCCAAAAAGGCCTCCATCTGGGTGCGGGTGGCGTCCCGCAGGGTGCGGAGGTACGCGGTCTGCGAATCCAGTTCCTGTTGTGCCGTCACCGCGCTCATCGTGAGATCGGCGAGCCGTTGCTCGGTCTCGCGTTCCAGCGCTGCCGAACGGGCGACCGCGTCCTGGTACACCGACCGTGCCTTGTCCTCGGTCTCCTGCTCGAGAATCGCCGCATTGCGGCGTGCGTCCTCGTACAGGTCGCGGGCCTGGGCCATCACCGTGGTGCTGTACTCGTCCGCCTCCGCGACGGTCTTGTCGGCCGTTCGCTGGGCGGTGGTCAGCACGTTGATGGCGTTGGCGACGTCCCTGCTGCGGCCGCTCCGTTCCACCTGGGCCTGCAGATCCTCGATCTGCTGGGTGGCGGCCCGGAGCCGTCCGCGCAGGTGGTCGACGGCGGCCGCGCAGCGGGTGACAAACGAATCGACCTCGTGCTGGTCGTAGCCACGGCCGAACGCGGTCGACATCGCAAACGTGGCGGTGCGCAGGTCGGCGCCCGTCACCGCATCCGGATCGACGTTGGCGCCGGTGTTCTCGGTCATCAGTTTCCTCTCGGGTCGAACGGGTACGCCGCGCCGAATTCCTCGAAAGTGATGTCCCCGGCCCGGACGCCGGACGAGACCAGCTCGGTGACCGTTGCCTCCACCATGGGCGGGGAGCCGCAGACGAAGACGTCATGCCCGCACCAGTCGCGGTCCGCGGCGGCGACGTGACCGACGGGTCCTCGAGCTCCGGGCCACCGAATGTCGTCGGACACCGCGGTCACCACGGTCAGCCAGGGATGTCGGTCCGCCAGCAGTTCCAGACCCTTGCGGTCATAGATCTCCCGAGCCGACCGCGCCCCCACGTACAGATGGGTCCGGCGCCCGCCGTCCCGGGCGAGCTGGTCGATCATCGCCTTCATCGGTGCCAGTCCGGTCCCGCCGGCGATCATCAGCAGGGGGCGGTCGGAGTCCTGGTCGAGCACCATCCGGCCGAACGGCGGGCCGAGGCGCAGCCGGTCACCCGCCGCAGCGCTGCGGACGAGAGCCGTCGAGACCGGGCCGCCGTTGACCAGCCTGGCGTGCAGTTCGATGACCAACCCACCCGGCGCGGTGGCCGGTGTGTACAGCCGCCATTCCCGCGGCCGGAGGTCGGTCGGTTCCACCGAGATCGACTGGCCGGCACGGTAGGGATGCGGCGTCAGCGTGCGGACCGTCAGGACGGCGATGTCGAACGTGCGCGCATCGACATCGATGACGTCGGCGTCCCACCACGCGGGCTCTGATGCGGCGACCTTGTCGGCGGCCGAGACCATGGTGTCCGCGACGATGCCGTAGGCGGCGGTCCAATCCCGTTGCAGGCGGTCGTTCCAGGAGCTTCCGGAGAAATGACGCAGTGTGTGGATCAGCGCCTCGCCGACGGCGGGGTAGTGAGCGGCCACCGTGCCGAACTTGCGGTGGTCCCGGCCGAGGTCCTCCAGGTACGGCACCAGCGCGCCGAGGTCATCGACGTCCGTGACGATCCGGCCGAGAGCGCGCACCAGCCGGTCACGCTGCCTGGTCATGGCCGGCGGGAACATCGATCGAGTTTCGGGGTACCGCAGGAAGAGGTAGCTGTAGAAGTGATGGGCCACCTCGTCGCCGCCATGTGCGGCGACCTGGGCGAAGTTCAGCTTCAACGCGGCGGTGTCGACGGCGGCCTGCTCGACGGCCGGGCCCGGGGCTGCTGACGGATCCGGATCGATGGCGGCCACTCCGTTCTCACGCGGTCACGATGGACGAGCGCAGCGGCGCCAGGGCGGCGACCACGGCTCCGATGGTCTCCTCCGAGGCGCCGGCCGTCGCCAGCGTTGCTCCCAGATGAGCGACCACGGCATCGAAGGCCGTGTCGGTGATCGCGAGGTCGCCGTGGGCGTCAGCCATGGCGCGACCGGTGTACGGACGTGGCCCGCCGGCGGCCGCGGACAGCATGGCCGTCTGATGCCGGCGCAGAGCCGCCATGTCGACACCGGTGAAATAGCTCGCCAGCGACGGGTCGGATGTGACCCGCCCGTAGAAGTCGTCGACCGCCCCCGCGATGCCTTGGTCGGCTCCCAGCTTCTCGTACAGGGTCGCCTTCGTCATCGGGGTGGTCGAACTCGTCACAGTCGCTCCTCGCTGGCAGTCATCGGTGATCACTGTCGGGAGCGTAGCGGTCGAATGCGTGAGGACGAAAGGGATGAAGACCCCTAGTTTGCCACCGAAAGTGTGACCCACGTCAACTCTGCACCAACGTTGATGACAGAGCGTCATCCGCGGTCATCACGGTCCTTGCCGTGTGACGGCCGGTGCGTCAGCCGCCCGTCTGCGTGAAGTCCGAAGACGGCACCTCCGCCTCGTCCTCCGTGATGGCCCGAATGATGCGGCGGGCGACGTCGGCGGATAGCAATAAAC